>CAWBDW010000011.1:0-138881 GCA_963787545.1 uncultured Acidobacteriaceae bacterium | reverse complement strand
TATCGAACAACCTTGAGCGGTAGTCTTGTTTAGACGATGCTTACGCGCGGTTTTCTTTTCGGTTTGACATTGATTGCGGCGGCGGGAGGTACTGCGTTTGCGCAATCCGCCCCTGTCTCGGTGAAATCGCCCGATGGGCAGATTGTACTGTCCTTCGAGACTGTACAGCAGCCGGGCGGTTCCGAGGAAACGGGGCAGTTGGTTTACTCGGTCACGTATCGGGGGAAACCGCTGGTGACGCAATCTGCGCTGCGGCTCGAGTTGGCGGGGGCGCGGCCGCTGGGGGCGGACGTTCAGATTGTCAAGCAGACGGCTTCCCAAGCTGACAGCACTTATCGTTTGGTGACCGGCAAAGCGAGTGTCGTTCGCAATCATTACAACGCGGTGCAGCTACAGACAGAGGAGACGCGCGGCTTGCGGCGAGAACTGCAAGTGGAGGCACGGGTGTACGATGATGCGGTTGCTTTCCGCTACGTGGTGCCCGATCAGCGCGCGATTCGCGAGTTCAGGCTCTCAAACGAGACCACCGAATTCCGCATCGCGAAAGATGCGACCACCTACGCACTGGTGTTGCCGCACTACCGCACAATGTATGAGAGCGAGTACCTGAAACTGCCCGCAAGCGCGTTTGCAAACGCAAATGGGCTATCGCGGAAGGTACTGATCGGGCTGCCTTTGCTGATGGACGTTCCGGGAGTAGGTTGGATGGCGATCACGGAAGCGGATATGCGCGGCTACAGCGCGATGTATCTGGTGAACCCTTCGGCAGCGTGGGGCGGGCACTATTTCGAATCGCGGCTCGCGCCGGGAGACGATCCGGAGATCGCGGTATCGGGATCGCTGCCGCATCATTCGCCGTGGCGCGTGCTGCTGATTGGCAGCGAACCGGGCAAGCTGATTGAATCGAACGCGATTACCAGCTTGAATCCGGAGTGCGCGATTGGGGACACGTCGTGGATCCATGGCGGACTGACGTCATGGGATTGGTGGAGCGGCAGCATCGGACGCGACGGGAAACCGGCGTTCACGACCGAGACGATGAAGTACTACGTCGACTTCGCGGCGAAATCGGGATTTCCGTACATGCTCATCGATGCGGGCTGGTCCGCGCCGAACGATATCACTCGAATGAACGGCAAGGTGGACGTGCCGGAGGTGGTACGCTACGCGGCCGCGAAGAACGTAAAGGTGTGGATCTGGCTCAGCTATAAAGCGGTGGATGCACAGATGGAAGAGGCGTTTCCGCTGTATCAGCAGTGGGGCGTGGCGGGGCTCAAGATCGACTTCGTAGAGCGCGACGATCAGAAAGGAATTGAGTTTTACTATCGTGCCGCGGAAGAAGCGGCTAAACATCACCTGATGCTGGATTTTCATGGCGCGACGAAGCCTACGGGCATGGATCGCACTTATCCGAATGTTCTAGGGTATGAAGCGGTGCTGGGAATGGAGCAGTCGCGTGCCGGAATGCGCGATAATCCGGAACATCGTCTGATGCTGCCGTTCACCAGAATGCTCGCGGGGCGCATGGATTACACGCCCGGCGGCTTCGATAATGTCACGCGAGACGAGTTCGTGGCGCGCTCGCCGCACGCGATGGTGATGGGTACGCGCGCGCAGCAATTGGCGATGTACGCGGTGTACGAAGCGCCGTTCCAAATGGTTTCCGACACACCGAAAGCGTATGAAGATCAGCCAGCGTTTGAATTCATCGAGCATTGCCCGACGACCTGGGATGAAACCAGAGTTCTGAACGGCGAGCCTGGAGAATACATTACTGTCGCGCGACGGAAGGGAAACGAGTGGTTTCTCGGCAGCATGACAAATTGGGATGCGCGGGAAATTGACATTCCGTTGAATTTTCTGGCGCCGGGACGTTATACCGCTGAAATTTATGCCGATGCCGACGACGCGGCAGAGCACCCGAAAAATGTGAGAGTGTTCAAGCAGACCGTGGAAGCGGGCGGGCACTTGAAGGCGAAGCTTGCGCCTGGAGGCGGTTACGCTGTGCGGTTTGTGCCGGTGGGGCGATAGCGTGCGACGTTTATTTGTAATTCTGCTGGCATGCTCCTTCCTTGCTCTTGCACGTGACAGGTCGGTTCATTGGTCAGATTTAGAGTCCATGATTACTGGGAAGAGCGTCGTCATTAGTCTGACGGACGGCAAGCGGGTCAAAGGGAGCGCCATATCAGTCGGGTCTGACTCGCTAGTTATGGAAACGGACCAGGGGCGGAGATCCGTTCCTCGCAGTTCCATTCGTGAAATCCGGGTCCCGCGGAAGGCTGGTTATAAATGGCGGATTATCGGCATGGCTGTCGGGGCGGGAATCGGGAGCGCGGTTGCGGTCCCGGTCTTAACCGAAACACATAACGAAGGAAGCGGACGTTACGATGGCGCCGCGGTTGGTTTGATCGGCGGGCTCGCCGCGCTCGGATATCTGGCCGGCTGGCGCACGGATAAGAACGGCGACGTGATTCACATACTGCCGAATTGAAGGGCTGAGCCGCAAGCGGCGGTACTTAGCGGAGTAGGGCTTGCAGGCGTGCTATGCGGGCTTCGGTGGGCGGGTGTGTCGAGAAGAGCCGCATGAGGGCCGCTCCGGTGAAGGGCTGGATGATGAACAAATGGGCGGTGGACGGTGTTGCGTTCATCGGGAGGCGCTGCGAATACGCTTCGAGCTTTTGCAACGCGGAAATCAGCTCCTGGGGGTTGCCGGTGTATTTCGCGGAAGCGGCGTCGGCATCGTATTCGCGGCTGCGCGAGATCGCCATCTGGATCAGTAGCGCGGCAATGGGCGCGAGAATCATCATCAGAATGCCGCCCCAGCCTCCGCCTTCTTCGTCATCGTCGCGGCTGCCGCCGAAAAAGAAGCCCATGCGAGATACGAAAGTTATCGCGGTCGCAATGGTTGCGGCTACGGAGCTGATCAGAATATCGCGATGTAGTACGTGCCCCAGCTCATGCGCGACCACGCCTTCGATTTCGCGATCGGACATCGCTTCCAGAATGCCCGCGGTAAACGCTACAGAAGCGTGCTGCGGATTCCGGCCGGTGGCAAACGCATTGGGTGAGGAATCGGAAATCAGCCACAGCTTCGGCATGGGAATGCTCATGCGCTGCGCGAGTCCGCCGACGATCGGGGCCACGCGGGCATAGACGGAGGAATTCTGCTCGGGCGTGACCGGCTGGGCGGAATAGGTGGCGAGCGCCATCTTATCGGAAAAGAAATAGCTGAAAAAGTTCATCGCCACGGCGAGGATCAGCCCGATGTAGAGGCCGTTACGACCGCCAAACAGCTCGCCCAGATAGAGAAGCAGTCCGCTCAGCAGACCTAGCAGGAGAACCGTTTTTACTGCGTTCATGGAATACGCTTACGAGGTCTGCGTTGTGGAAGTGGTGGAGGATCCCTTGCGATGTTTTCCGTGATTTTTCGGCTTCGGCTTTTGCTGGCTGCCGAGATCTGGGTTGTTCGTGCCGGGCCCTTGATGGGGAACGTCCTCTGGCGTAGTGCTCTTTTGCCGCTGCTTGGGAGCGGGCTTGTGCTCCGGCTGCAAGTCGGGATTATTGGAACCTGGGGTTTGGTGAGGAACGTCCTGATTTTCCGGCGAATTGGTCGATTTTGGACTCTGTTGCTGCATGGGAAACTCCGCGGCGCTACACGCCAGGCCCGCGGCTAAAATTCCGATTGCGAGACGCTTCATTGGGGCACCTATCGTTTGGACCGCGCCCAGGGTCGATTAGTTTCCGACCAGCCAGCCCTGGCTTTGCAACACGCGCCGGAACGCCGGAGTATCCAGCGAAACGGTTGGGAAATATGGGCCAACCGGCGCGCGCGTCCACCAGGCTCCGGTCCGCTTCCGTTGTTCGGGTGTCGTGAAATGATACTCGTATAGCGTGGCGCGAACGAAATGTGGCGGTTTGCCTGGAAACGGGTTTTTTCGAAGCAAACTCAGCACCGGAGCATCGCCTTCGAGCAACTTCGCGACGAAATTGACGAACCAGGGGTAATCCTGATAGCTCGACATAGCCGCGAACCACATCAGCCAATCGAGCCGCAGATGATACGGCGCAATCTGCGGCGGCCGGTAGTTCACATCACCGGGCTTACCTTTGAATTCGTACTCGCGCCATTGGGTTGCTGAGGTGACGACCGCATCGTCCGTGCCTTCGACGATCACTTCGTAACGCAGCCGCGTGATGCTTCCAAACGCGCCATAGGTGCCGACGAGATGCAGCGAATTGAAGCTGGTATTCATGATCTGCCGCGCCGAGAGCATGTTGATGACGACGGGAATGCTCATGGCGGCGACGAGGATGGCGAGCGCGACGTTGCTCCAATGCACCGGCAGCGCGGGAGCATGCATTGCGGGCGGGCGGAAGCGGGCGAGGTGCGATAGGAATTTGGCATCTATAGTAGAAAACGCGAGAAACAGCGTGAGCCAATTCAGCCACGAAAGATTGCCGCTGACGATGATGAAAAGCTGGAACAGGATGGTGAGGACGCCCGCAATTCCGGCGATAGGTTGCGGCAGGAAATAGAAAAACGGAACAATCAGCTCCGAAAAATGATTGAAGAGCACTCCGCCCCTGTTCACCCATTGCGGCGCCCAATGGAAAAACCAGCTCAACGGATTCGGCATTGGCTGGGTTTCGTAGTAATAGTTGAGGCAGGTGAGATTGCGCCAGCAGGGGTCGCCTCGCAGCTTGATCAGCCCGGCGCCGAACATGATGCGGAATAGCAGCCAGCGAAACAGCCAGATAGGAATCTGCTGCGGCACGACTCGCGAGCCGCCCAGGAAAATGCCAAAAAAACAGGCCTCCAGCAGGATCGATTCCCAGCCAAAAGCGTAGAAGGTTTGGCCGATGTTTACGAACGAGAGATACAGGAGATAGATGGCTAACCAGACGGCGATGTTCGACCAGGTGTAGCGTGAGGCGAGGCCGGCGATCACTAGGCACGAGAGCACGATGCCTATCCACGCGCCGGCAGTGAAGGCCCAATCGCGCGGAATCCAATAAAACAGGCTTGGGACATCCCGGAATGACACCTGTTTTACGAACAACGGGACGGGCAGCAAGCCGCGCTCGCCCAACAGCGGCTTAAACTGATTCAGCGCGACGATAAAGGCGATAAGGCAGATGATCCCGATGCTGCGCTCGAGCAGCAGCCGGGTGAGCCAATAACCCCGCGCGTCTTCAACATTGAATAAGGCCGTCACGACTGGAAGGTGCGCCTCCGGCCACCGCCGTACGAGATTAGACCTTCAAGTTTGAGCTTTCTGTTTCCTGCGAATCCGTTTCGTGCAATGCTTCGTCGATTGAAACCTTCTCGGTGGTGGATCGCCGTCCGAGCGGCATGCGGAGACGCAGCACTCGTTCGCGGGAGCGCTCCTCTTCGAGGTTGCGGCCTCGAGCGCGCAGCAAATCTTCGAGAGAGACCATGCCGAGCAGCCGTCTATCGTTCGAAGGATCGACCACCGGCAAGCGCAGAAAGCCTGTTTCGACCATACGGTAAACGACTACGCGCAGCGGCTCATCGGCAAATGCGACGACGGGCTCACCGGAGACGAGGTCGCGAAGCGGCACCTTCAACGCGGCGCCGTGCGATTCGTCGGCCAACTTGAGTAAATGGTTCCGGCTGACCACGCCGATCAACCGCCTATCGCTCTCGATCACGGGGAACAGGTGTTGGCCATGCTGCTTTTGCTGTTTTTGGGTGGGGTGGATCAGCTCGCGGGCCTCCTCGAGCACCGCATCGGCGGGTAGCGCCACGACATTGGTGCGCATGACCTCGCGGACAAATAGAATCTCGAGTGGATCGAGCGCGTACTCGCGGCTCAAGTGATAGCCGCGGCGCGAGATCTTTTCGGTCAGGATGGAGCGCTTCAAGGTAAGCACCGTGAAAGCGTGCGCCAAAAAGCAGGCGACGGTCAAGGGCAGCAGCATGTTCCAGTCGTGCGTGAGTTCCATTGCGAAAACAATGCCGGTAAATGGCGAGCGCATGGTGCCGCCGAGAATGGCGCCCATGCTGACCATGGCCCAGAAGCCCTGGCCGAAGTGCGGCAGAAAAATGCCTTCAATGCCGCCCAGCGCGGCGCCCATCATCAGTAGTGGAGCAAGCACGCCGCCGGAAGTGCCGGAACCGAGGGCAATTGCCCAGATGAGCGATTTCACGATCAGGACACCGATAAGGAAATGAAGGGCCACATTGCCCTTTAGCAGCACGCCGATGGTGTCGTAGCCGACCCCGAGCGCTTGCGGGAAGATGAGGCCGCCGATGCCAACAAACAAGCCGCCGATAGCCGGCCACCACATCCAGTGGATGGGCAGCTTCTGGAAAAGATCCTCGGCCGCATACACGGCGATGGTGAGCAGAGCCGAAAGTCCGCCTGCGAGAATTCCGGTAATGACGCAGCCCATCAAACCCTCCGGCCCGATGAAGGCGGGATGCGCGGGCACCGGAAACAACGGTCCCATTCCGAGCATGTAGCGGCGCGCCGCGCCAGCCGTCACGCTGGCCAATGCTACTGGAATAGCGCTGCGAGGCTTCCATTCGAAGAGCAGTAATTCGACGGCGAGCAGCGTTGCCGAAAGCGGAGCGGCAAAGGTGGCGGACATGCCGGCGGCGGCTCCGGCGACCAGCAGAGTCTTCCGTTCCGCGCTGGTGAGATGAAAAAACTGGGCGATTAACGATCCGAACGCGCCGCCAGTCATGATGATCGGTCCCTCGGCGCCAAACGGGCCTCCGGAACCGATGGAGATGGCTGAGGAAAGAGGCTTCAGAATGGCCAGACGCGGGTGAACGCGGCTGCCGTTCATCAAAATGGATTCGATGGCTTCGGGAATGCCGTGGCCGCGAATGCGCTCGGAACCGTAGCGCGCCATCAGACCCACAATTAACGATCCAATGACCGGCACAGCGATGGCGAAGACGCCGAGATGGTTTCCAGCCGGAGATGTAAGTGCGGTATCCCAGTGCTGGAAATAGAACAAGTTTGTAAAAATGCCGATCAGTTTCAGCAGCACCCAGGCGACACCGGATGCGACGAAGCCGATGATAATTGCCATCACTGAAATCGGCAAGACCTCTACAGTAGTTGTGAAGTCGCCGAGTTCTTCGGAATGCTTTTTCTTTCGGTGCCCGGCGGGGCCGGGAGCGTCCAATTTGCTCATGCGGACCTCCTGCCATTGGCGGTGCTGTGATGCGCGGTGCTGTGATGCGCGATCGCATGGAGCGCTTCGGAAAGCGCCGGACCTGAGGTTTGCAGCTCCTGCCAATGCAGCAACGAGAGCCGTTCCAACAGCTGTTCGCCGTGCGCGGTCAGCTCCACCAGCACTTCGCGGCGGTCTTCCTCACAATGGCGGCGGACGACGGCGCCACGTTCGACCAGACGGTCGATCAGCTCGACGGTGCTGTGATGACGCAAGCAAAGCCGTGAGGAAAGAGCAGTTACGGTAGGCCGGGTGCGGGGCGGCAGTCCTTTGATGGCGAGCAGCAATTGATGCTGCTGCGGCTCGATTCCGCTAGCGCGCGCAGCTTCTTCGCTGAAATGAAGAAATTGGCGTATGCGGTAGCGAAATTCCGCAAGTTGTTGAAAACCTTTGTTGGAAAGACCGGTTTGAGATTCTGAAGCACTCACATTTATATCGTATCACGATATAAAGTTCTGGCGCTGGAGGGTTTTTCTGATGAACCGACCGCACCTCGAAGGCGATGAAAAGCCCACACGCCTAGACCCTTGAAACCGAGCCAAGGAGCGTGAGCGACTTAACCCGGCCATCCGGTCTGCCACGCCGGGAATCATCTCGGCGAGCGCCCGGACTGCGGCTGCAGGTGGCGACGCGCGCGTTGGCCGCGAGCGGGATTATCCGCTACTCCGATATTCATGGGAGTTGAACCTGCCGCATGGCGCCCAAGTACGGAATCGTGAACTACACGCCGGAGGAAGCGCGCGCCATTGTGGACGAAGCCGATCGCCTGCATACGCCGGTCGCCGCGCACGCGGTCAGTCGGGAAGGACTCCAGGCTGCGCTCGATACCGGAGTCGACAGCATTGGCGGTTCGCCGTCTGCGGCTTCTTATTTAAATCTATCGCTGGGGAGATTCACGCCCGCTGATATTTCGGATAACACGACATAGCTTCCGATAATGCGGGATATCGCGCCTTAACGAAATTCAACTTCCAGATTGTCGACCATGCTTGAAGGATCCCGCCGGCTTTGCTGCGCACTCAAACAAACTGAACAAGTTCAGCTCGAGGCTTGATCCTGGATCTCGCACTACATGGTAGTGTTTCACTCTCCGGGAAGGCTGAGTTCGGCGTATTCACATTCCAGTTCGTGGCACAAAGCCTCGACCACGAGCTCATGATCGGCGCGCTGGGGCAATCCCGAAACAGCAACCGATCCAATTACGCCGGAGCCCGCGATTGCAACAGGAAATGATCCGCCGTGGGCCGCAAATTCCGTCAGAGGCAGTCCGAATCGGTCCGCCAAGGTAGTATTTTTCTGCTGCAGTTCGAGCCCCAATCCATAGGAGCTTCGATGAAATCGAGCGACCACATTCGATTTCCGCCTTGCCCACTCGGCATTATCCGGCGTGCTGCCCGCGATTGCGCAGAAAAAGAGTAACTGGCCGAATCGCCGTACGTCGATGATCACTGGTGCGCTCCGGGCAATCGCCATGTCGCGAAGCCGGCAACCCAGCTTCCACGCCGATTCCTCATCGAACCTCGGAAACTTTAGCCGCTGTTCCTGTTTGGCGATGATTACGAGATCTTCGCTAACAGCCACAGATACTCACGATATCGCAGAGCCGGAAAGTGGCGGGGCTTGAGCACCCCTGGTGTCCAATGGACGAGTCGCGGACGATCCACTCGGACGTTGATCTAACTGCCGCGCTTTCACCGCGACTTGCGGGCCAGATAATACGTGCTCACTCCCGGATCGTCGTGAACGTCGACGAGCTCAAGGCCGTGTTCAACGACTAGACTTCGATAGCTGGGAACGGCGTAATAGTGAAAGGTCACGCCATTCATTGCGCCTGTGCGGCTGCCATCATCGACGTGATCGGTCTCCGCCGCCGTAAAAAGAAATGGCGCACCTGGCTTCAGTACGCGGGCCACGCTCGCGAAGACGGCAGCCTGATCACCGCGTTCAAGGTGAAAAACCATCCCCCACGAAATCGCCCCGTCGAAGCAGTCGTTCGTAAACGGACAGTGCCGCGCGTCGCCGCGAACGGCAGGCGTGGCCGGCAGGTTTAAACGGAAGCGGGCAAGCATTCTGGTGGAGCTGTCGAGACCAACAACGCGATGGCCGGCGCCCACGAGCGCTTTCGTGATCGGCACACCGTTGCCGCAGCCGACATCCAGAATGAGCGATTGGGCTGGGAGAGTCGCGGCGACCGCGAGTGCTTGCGAAACGCCGACGTCATTCTGGCCACGATTGGTCCAGTACCAGTCGGCAATCAGATCGTACTCACGCATGCTCCGCGCGTCCGATTGTATACGAGCCGTCAATACGGGCGTGAACCGTTTGTACGCTGACTGAGTCTGGCCTTTGCCGATCACTCCGAGTCCGTCTCACGACCAGCGCGGCAACCGACGATTCGAACTCACTTCTCCTAACATGCGCACCGATGAACTTGGCGGCACTCATCCGGTACAACTGGCAGATACGTTCATGAATATGCCGGCGCCTCCAGCCTTTGCGCTATCTTCCGACCTCTTTCCGTGACAGCTCAGCGTGATCGTGCTGCGCTATGCGAACGCAAACCCTTTGTTCGCGGATCTTTCGAAAAGATGTTCCTGCAAGGGAGAGCTAGACGGATCCGACTGCTTTACCTTTGAGGAATTTAGTCTCGGCAGCGAGGCCGAAGGCTTCCAGCACGCTGGTTTGCACTTGCTTGGCTAGGGCATTGATCTCGTTGACACCGAAGTCCTGAGGGCTGACGAAATATCTCAGCTGCTTCTCTCCCGCGGGAGTCTCGATAATCCGCAGAACGGCGTCGGCGACTTCCTGAGCATTTCCGGCCGTGGAGGAAAGTGCGCCATTGACCTTCGCAGGGATCTCCTTGGCCGCCGCGTACGTATCGGTGCGACCCTGGTCGGCAGCCATCGCTGTATTCCCGAAAACAGAAGTCTCATATTGGCCGGGTTCGACAATCACCGATTCAATTCCTTGCGCGGCAAGTTCGTAGCTATACGCCTCGGCTAGCGCCTCGAGTGCAAATTTGCTGGCGCAATAGAAACCTGCGGAAGGAAGAACCACGCGCCCGGCGCCGCTGCTGATGTGCATGAGCACGCCGCTGCGTTGGCGCCGCATGTGCGGAAGCACGGCGCGATTTACGCGAACGGAGCCAATGAAATTCGTGTCCATCAGACGCTGCGCTTGTTCGGTGGTGACCGCTTCCTCCAACCCCGAGAGGTAGTAACCAGCGTTGTTAATAGCGACATCAATGCGCCCGGCTTTGGCGATGGCGGCATCCACACCCCGCTCGACCGAGGCGTCGTCGGTCACATCCATTTCCAGGACGTGAATGGGTAGTGAATCCTTTTCCGCAAGCATGCGGATTTGACCCGCATTCTTGGCGTTTCGCCCTCCGGGATCGCGCATCGTCGCGAGGACGGTGTGCCCTTTACGAGCCAGTGTTTCGGCGAACAGCCTGCCGAAGCCAGTGCTGGAGCCGGTAATGAGGACCACTTGCTTGGAAATCATGATTATCCCTCCGGATGGCACTACCGTGAACCAGTTTGATGCCGGAAGTAAAGCTGTTGGTTCGAAAAAATGAGTTCGACAGATTGCCTACTGGGGAAATGAAGCGCCGCTAAATGCAAGATACCTCTTAACGCCCGTGCCGTACTGATCTCGGCTAATTTTTCGAGTGCTGTGCGCACTGAACAATCCAGATCAAAGTATTGGCGAACTTCGAATTGATGCTCCACATTATGCGATTAGGCGCGATTTATCGTTGGCATTACCGAGTTTCAGGTCGATAACGGGCCGGGGTTTAACGGTTGGGAACGGATCGCGGCGAGAAAAATGTGAGCGGTCGACAATGATACCCAGGGGCCTTGGGCGTTCAGGATGAACAAATGAGCGAATTCTCTGAGACAAAGCCAGAACCGTCCCAAATCGACTCGATCACGGGCGAGTTTGTCACTGAAACATTCGACTACGACGATGGGCGGCCGGTCACGGTCTATCTCCCGCCGGTTCCGCCCGAGGCGATTGTGTTTGCCGGTGATGGTCAGATGATCTCTCAATGGGGAAGGGCTCTTGAAGCAGCGGACGTGCCCTCGACCATGATCGTTGGCGTGCACCGCGTGGGGGACGAGACGCTGCGGCTCCACGAGTATTCACCCAACTTCGATCCGGAACGGTTTGCCGCACACGAGAGATTTTTCGTCGAGGACGTCGGGGGCTGGGTGCGATCGCGGTTCGGCGTAACCCTGCCCTGCGAGCGCGCGGCCGTGTTTGGTGTTTCGGCAGGTGGGGAACTCGCGCTTGCTCTTGGGCTTCGACATCCCGAGCTTTACGGCGCGATCTTCTCAGCGTCGCCTGGCGGCGGGTACCGGCCACCGGACCCAATGCCGAGTCGATTGCCACGAACGTATCTTGTGGCTGGCAAGCGAGAACGTTTCTTCCTTGACAATGCGGTTCGGTGGGCGGCCGCGTTGCACGATGCAGCTGCGGATGTCGTGATGATCCACAGGGCCGGGGGTCACGACGCCGAGATGTGGCAACGAGAGTTTCCGTTGATGATCCAGTGGGCGTTTGGCCGAAGTCCAGCGGGCATCTAAGTGTCCAGGAGTAGGTCGTCCGCGATTCGTAGAGGAAGGGCCCGACAGTTGGCACGGCGGGCGCTTAATATCGTGTGAACCCCGTTCAGATGGATGACCGAGTTCTCATCAATGTACAAGATCGCGCCATCATCGGAAGACATTCGAAGATCATAATCGCCAGGAACTTTGATCCAAAACTCGCCGTAGTAGTCAATCCCAAACCACTCGGCCGCGAGGTCGACCGCACTGGTGTTCTCATGTGCGGACTCCGGGTGACGGGTGTCGTGACCGCGAGCGGTCGCGGTCGTAGTCCTCGAGCACCTCCACACTCAATTGACTCTGCCGAGGTATTTGTCAAGCCAGGCTAGTACTTCTCGCACCATATCGGTCCTTTGCTCCGAGGCGTCGTGCGCGGTCTCGAATACGACTGCTTTCTTGTCGGCAGCAGGCGTGCCGAGAAGGCGAACCAACGCGTCTTTACCGGAGAAATACCAGTCGTACCTCCCCGAGATCAGTAACGTCGGCGCTTTTACGTGTGGCGCGAAATCGACCTGGCTCGCTCCCGGTACCGCTTTGTCGGTCACGAATCCTCCGTCCAGCCAGATCAAAGCCTTTAACCTGGGTTCGACGGCGGCAAACTGCACGCCCCAGGCCGCTCCCATGCTGACGCCCAGGTAGGCGATCCGATTCCGATCGATATCGTTGCGGGTGTTCAGGTAATCAATCGACCGGTCCAGATCTTTTGAATCCTGGATGATTGTCTCGCGACCCGCCGCGCTATCGACCCACGGAAAAGGGGCGGTCCGATCGTATGTGCCTTTGTAAACCGGGTACATCACAGCGCGACCGCTGCGAACAACGTAATCCACGAACTTCATGTCTCCCAGTTGGTTGCTCGAAGGAATACCCACCACTCGGGCGCTCGGAAAGAAGACAACGGTCTGGTAAGGGGGCGACACACGTGCCGGAAGGAACAAATATGCCGTCACTCGTTCGTTCCCGTACGCCGCGTCGAACCTGACCTTCTCCCTGCGCCAATCCGTCGAATCCTGTTGAACGGACTCCTCTTTCGCGTTCAGCGGCGTCCTGTCATACGCATACATCTCCCGATAAACGCGGAAAATATTGTCCGAGACGGGCCTCACGCTGGAGAAGTCAGCGGTTGGGTGGCGCCGCTCGGCAGTAGCTTCCGCCGGTAACGCGGCGATATTCCGGACGCAACGAAAACCCTCGTTCGCCGAACGATGAAAAGGCGGCGTCGCCCGCTGATCGAAATAATCAGTCGGGGTGCTGTTCCAGGCGCCCCCCAGAACGTACCGGTTACCATCGGCGGCGCCGTTCCGGCACCACTCCATCGCGCTTCCGGCCATGTCGAAGGTTCCCCAGGGTCCCAACCCGGGGAACCGGCCCACCGCCGCGGCGGAGCCCGAGAAATTGCTCTGTGCCACGATATATTTGGCGACCGAGTTGGGCGCCGCCAGATACCACTGCGCGAGCACCGGCAGGGTCTTGCCGGCAAATTCCGCGTAAGCCGACGCTTCGTACCAACTCACGCCGGTCACTGGAAAATCCGCCTGTCCGGCGGGATAATGGCGGGCTTCCCATGTCGCCGGTCCTGGCCTTCCGGTCTGGTCACGTAACAGGCCCATCGCCTCCGTCCAGCTCAATTCCCGGCCGTCCAAAATAAACTTTTCTTTCCAGTATTCGCGCTTTTGATAGCCGCCTTTGTCCACGAACTCCTGGTATTGTCGGTTTGTGACCTCAAACCGGTCCATATAGAAGGCCGGAAGATTATAGGGACCAACTTCTCCCAACTGGTAGATGTAATCTTCATACTTAGTGGCGGGAACAGCCACCATTCCCTCGGGGGCGGCGGCATCCAGCGTGAAGTCGAATTGATGAAAGAATCCGTGGATGTCCTGAGTTACAGGAGCGCCAAGGTAGTCTTTGATGCCGGGTTTCGAGAGCCGCCAGCGGAAATAACCGGCCGGCATCCTGATGTTCTTAAGCGGGGTCCTGCCCAGCGGAAACCAGGGATCGGCGGGCGACAGATAATCTTTAATCTCCACGGCAGCCCCGGGCGGCGAAGAGCGAATGGAAACAGTGTTTACCAGACTCTCGGCGATCTGCGCCAGTCCGGGATCTGTCGGCAGGTACTCCTGCGCTTCCCGCAGGATCCGGAACGCCGCAAGGGGCCTGTTTTCTTTGGTTAGCGCGGTGATTTCCGAAATGGCCTCTTCATCCGCCCAGTGTCGTTTTTCGGAACGGTGATAGAACCAGAAGCAAAGGCCGGCGCTTAACAGGATCAGCGCCGCCACAGGAATGGCGTAGACCAGCGGCAGACCAAAACGCGTGGAAGGCGGCGTATCCAGATTCCTGATAGCTGTCGCCAGATCGTCGGCCATTTCCGTCGCCGATTGATACCGTCTGGCTGAGTCCTTCTGGAGCGCCCTCGAGACGATCGCGTCGATCGCGGCAGGGAGGTCGGGCCGAGCCTCGCCCAGGCTCAGCGGGTGCTCGTTCACGATGGCATACAACACCTCTGGTTGTGTGTTGCCGCGAAAGGGCGTCCGGCCCGCAAGCATCTCAAAGAGAACCACACCCAGGTTCCACAAATCGCTACGGGAATCAATAGCTCTTCCCGAGACCTGCTCGGGAGACATGTAGAGTGGAGTACCTCGCACGGCGCCTTCCGCTGTCTGAGTCAGATCGGGTGATCTCGCCAGACCGAAGTCGATGATCCGCGCTGTCCCGTCTTTTGCCACAATTACGTTGCCCGGCTTGATATCGCGATGCAGAATGCCGTGTGCGTGGGCCGCGGCCAGACCCGACGCGATCTGCCGCGCAATCTCCAGAGCTTCCTTCAAGGGCAACCCTGCGCGGATCCGCTCTCGGAGCGTGCCGCCTTCGTGGTAGGCCATGGCGATGAAAAGGTCGCCGCTCGCGGTTTCGTCGACATTATGGATCACAACGATGTTGGGATGATCCAGCGCCGACGCGGCGCGCGCCTCTTCGCCGAGCCGCTTTCTCAGCTCAAGATCGTGGGACAGATGCGGCGGCAGAAACTTGAGAGCTACCCGCCGTCCGAGCTTTGTATCCACCGCTTTGTAGACGACACCCATGCCGCCCGCGCCCAAACGATCCTCGATTACGTATGGTCCTACCTTCAGGCCGGGTGCTAACCAATGCTGGCTGAAGCTGTTCGCGGATTCTGCGATGGCCCCGCCGAGAATGGCCGGCTTGTCCAGGAAACAGTCGCTGGGCGGAGCCACACCGAGTAACGTTTCCACCTCGCCCCGAATATCCGGATCGAACCTGCACACTTCTGCCAGCCAGGCCGATCGGTTGGCGGGCTCGCGTTCCCGAGCGGAGTGATACAGTTCCTGTATCCGGCTAAAGCGTTCGGGAGTCACCCGCGGCCCTCCTAGTACTTCTCTACCATACGGCGTTCTCTCACGAGCTGCAAGCGACGGAGCGGCGGCCTGGGAGCTCTTGGGATTTTTCATTGGACGGCAACTATCCCCCTAACTTGCTGTCTCACGCCAGGGTTTCACTTGTTTTCCCCGCCTCAGCTCGCAGTTGCTGTGGAGCTATCGCGAGATGGATCCAGCTTTGGCGGTCGCAGACGTGCGGGCGATGGCCCAATTGGTTTCGCAAGCAAGTGCCGGACGACATCCGTATGGCGCCGGGAGCGCAGAGCGGATTCGTCGTTCGTCTTATCTGCGGCAAGGAATGACTGTGTGGCTCGCCGGAATCAGCATGGGATTTCGTTGGATCAGCAGCCTGCTCTTCGAAGTGCCGCCTAACGATCCCCTGACATTTGTCGGAGTCGGGACTATATTCTGCGCAGTTGCGGCAATCGCATGCTATGTCCCTGCGCGGCGCGCAACACGGATAGATCCGGCAATCTCTCTACGTTACGAATGACCAGCACCGATGGCGAGCCGTACCATGCCAAACGGGAAGCCGACGTCAAAAACGTGTGTCATAGGGGAGGAAGACGGCCTTGCAAGCTTCCTTAGGAGCTGCCTGTATCGATACACATTGTTCTGCGGTTTGAGGCGGAATCGGCGTTTTGCGAATCTGCTCAGTTGATCTGTCCCGCAACTGCGCGCCCTCACGGGCGCGGCTGCCCATTTCAAATTTCCAGAATTTTTCTTCTCCTTAGAAACCAACGCGTTACCCCTCCGCGCGAGCCCAACCCCGCGCACCCATCCTTCACAATTCGGTCGGGCGCACAATCCGCGCATCCCCCGAAAAGAGAGTTCACCCGATGGCAACTCCCAAACAGATCGCGGCCAACCGCCGCAACGCAAAGAAAAGCTGCGGCCCGGTCAGCGCCGCCGGCAAGGCCACGAGTTGGGCAAAACCGTCTCGTCCACGGCCTGCTCGGACGCTTCCAGGTCCTCGAAGGCGAAGATCAGCAGCGCTACGACAATCTCGTGGACCAGTTGATCCTCGAGCAGAAGCCCATGGGCCTCCTCGAAACCGAGCTCGTCAAGAAAATGTCCGAGCACATGTGGCTCTCCGAGCGCGCCCGTCGCTATCAGGAAGGCTGCTTCGTCGTCCTCAACCGCACCCCCGAGCAAATCAAGAACGATCAAGCCGAGATGGGCATCCTCGCCGACCTCGAACGCTTCACCATCTATCAGGCCCACCACGATCGCGCTTTCCAGCGCGCCTTGAATGCCCTGCTAAAGCTCCGAAAAGAAAGGCTAGCCAACGAAATTGGCTTTGAACGTGAAAAACGCGCGCAAGCTGCCGAACAGCGCCGCGAAAAACAGGAATTTCGCCGCGAAGAGATCCACACCGTCCGCTACGCAACCGCTCAAATCCACCTTCAGATCCAGGAACAGAAGTTTCTTACCCGCGCAGCCGCCAACGGATTGACAAAATTGCCGCCTGAAGCAGCGACGGCCCCCATTGCTCATGCAAACGCCATCCTCTGAACAACGTCTGAGCGTGCGCTCGCTCGCCGAAATCGGCATGAGCGATCAGGAAATCGCAACCCAACTCCAGCTCTCGCTCAAAAAGCTGCGAAGATCCTACAAGCGCGAACTGAGTGAGGGCGCGGCCGAAGGGAACCGGCAAGTTCTCGAACATCTTTACCAGGCTGCGAAGTCCGGCTCGAATATCGCGGCAGCCGCCCTTTGGGTAAAGGCCCGGTGCGGATGGCGCGACACCGGCGCCACTGCTCAATCCGGCACTCTCATTCGCTCCAAGCTCGTCATCGTTACAAAAAATCCCGATGCCCATCGAATCCAGCCTGAAGCTTGAGCTCGGCCCTGTCCAGGCGAAGGTTTTTGCCTGCCGCAAGCGCTTCCGTGTCGTCGTCGCGGGCCGCCGCTTCGGAAAAACGGAGCTGGCGCTGATCGAACTCATCTGCGCTGCCTGGGATGTTCCTGGTTGCATCGCCTGGTATGTCGCTCCTAGCTATCGCCAGGCCAAGCGCATCGCCTGGGACCGGCTGAAAAACATGCTGGACGGCCAACCGGGCGTCGCATTCAACGAATCCGAACTGACCATCCGTATCGAAAAAGGCGGTCTCATCTCTCTCCGCGGAGCCGACAATTACGACGCGCTCCGTGGCAACGGGCTCGATTTCGTGGTTCTCGATGAGTTCGCTGGCATGAAACGGGAAGTCTGGTCCGAAGTCCTGCGCCCCGCCTTGGCTGACCGCAAAGGTCACGCTCTCTTCATCGGAACGCCGCAAGGCCACGACCATCTATATGAACGTTTCCAGTTCGCGCAATCGCATCCCAATTGGCAGGCCTTCCAGTTCACCACCATTGACGGCGGTAATGTCACCGAACAAGAACTCGCAAGCGCCGCCGCCGAAATGGATGAGCGCCTCTATCGCCAGGAGTTCGAAGCCAGTTTCGAAAACACCGCCCTGGGCCGCGCCTATCATGCATTTGACCGCGCGCTGAACGTGCGCCCTTGCGCCTACAGCGCCGGCACGAGTCTCATCTGGTCTCTCGATTTCAACGTGAACCCCCTGTGCTCCGTCATTGCGCAGTGTGATGGCGAAAACGTGGAAGTCCTCGACGAACTGATTCTCCCGGACGCAAACACCTGGATGGCCTGTGAGCGCTTTTGGCAGCATGTTCAGCCCTTCCGGAACAACTACGGCGCGCTCACGCTGGATATCTATGGCGACGCCAGTGGCCACCAACGCCGCACTTCCGGCTCATTGACCGATTGGAACCTCATCCGTGAGTTCTTCTCACAACTTCGCGGACAGACCATCGTTCACATCCGGGCTGCCGAATCGAACCCCGGCGTGCGCGATCGCGTGAACATCGTCAACGGCCGTCTCGGCAGCGCAGCCGGCGACCGGCGCTTGTTCATTGACCCCAAATGCAAGCAACTTATCCTGGACTTGGAGCGCGTTTGCTGGCGCGCCGACGCCTTAGGCCAACCCACCACCGAGCTCGATAAGTCCGACCGCTTGCGCACCCATACCAGTGATGCTCTCGGCTACTACCTCGCGCAAGCCTTCCCACCTTGGCCCAAAATTGGTGGAAAACGTGACCCCCTCTTCTGACTCTATCGATGAACATTCGGGGCACGACGCATCGGACCTCCGTTGAGGCCCTCGAAACTGTATCGCGGATCGCACAAGGACGGCGATGAAAAATGTTCGGGACACGACGCATCGGATCTCCGTTTGAAACCGCTCAAACCGAGCCGGAAGCGTAAGCGACCTAATATGGGACTGTTTTTCGAGAGGGAGCCGGAAGCGTAAGCGAACTAACCTGGACGAACAACCTCTTAAGTCAACGACATTGACCAAGATCGATGCCCACAGCTTTAGGGCTCGGATTCTGGAGTGTGGGTTTCGCCGGTGTCGGCGGCCCAGTCGTCCGGGGGAACATTGCCGACGTTGGTGAGACCCAGGCGGCCATCGGTGGCCTGCATTATTTCCAGGCCCTCGTAATCGGCGCGTTCCGCGTTCGGGTCGAAGCTGTCCGTTTCCGCGTGTCCGATGGAAGTTTCGGCTCCGAAGCTAGTAGGATCGGCAGTGGGTTGAGCGGGACCGGAACCCATTTCGTCCGGGCGGGCCTGGTTGTCGCCGGTATCGGTCCTGTCGCCGCGCTTAATAGTGCTGTCGTTGGAGCCCATACAAGGTGGATCATACAGAGAGATGTTTGGTTTCTTGAAGTGCAAGAAGGGCTTTGCGGTTTGGGCAATGGCGCTGAGCGTCTGCGCGATAGCACAAGAAACAGGGCAGCCGAGCGCCGCCGAACAGGAAAAGCTACTGGCGACGATGCGGGAATACGCGGAACAATACATTTCGAACCTGCCTAATTTTTTATGCAGTCAGGTGACCGAGCAATTTCAGTCGGGAAGGAAGGCGGACCGCTGGCGGCGCGGCGACACGCTCACGTCGCGGCTGGTATTCAATCACGGGCGCGAGAATCGCACGCTGGAACTGGTGAACGGACAGCCGACGAGAGGGCGCGTGCGGCCCTGGCGGATTCCGCTGACGACGGAAGGAGAATTCGGAATCCTGCTAGGCCAGGTCCTCGGGCGTGACGGCGGAGCGCAGTTTTCGTGGAGGTCTTGGGACACGATCGGGAGTCGGCGGGTCGCGGTGTTCGATTACCAGGTGGATGCGGAGCATTCGACTTTAAGGTTGATCCTGAGCGACCTGTCACACGCGATTATTCCGTATCGCGGGTCGATTTATGGCGATCCGAAAACCGGCGCGGTTTGGCGGATTACCAACAGCTCAAACGAGATTCCGGCGGAACTGAAGACGAAGAGCATTTCGACGACGATCTACTACGACGAAGTGCAAATCGGAGAAGCGAGCTATTTGCTGCCGGCGCGGGCGACAGTGTTGGTAGATACCGGATCGAGGAATTTACGGAACGAGATCCGGTTCGAGAATTACAGGAAATTCGAAGCCGATTCCACGATTACTTATGGGCCAGGGGGACCGAAGAATTAACGGATTTAGAGAACAATTCCCGTGGATTCACTGCTACATTAATGGTGTTAGTTGAAGAGTTGAAGGAGAAAGCGGCGTTGATGTCGGCGCAGGTCTCGCGAGCGGAAATGACGGCGATTGAGGTTTCGGTTGAGAAGCTACAGGACCGGCTTTCGGGATACGAGCGGGTATTTTTCGACAACCCGGTGCCGGCGGTGGTATACGACCCGGCAACGCTCGACATTCTAGAGGTAAACGACAGCGCATTGGCGCTGTACGGCTACGGGCGGGACTCGATGCGCGAGCTGAACCTGATGGATTTGTTCGCTCCCGAGGGGCGGCGCAACGAGAACGAATTGCTGGCGGAACTTGCCAAGCCGATCAACGCGACTGGGCCGTTTGCGCACCGCAGCGCGGCCGGCCAGGAACTGGTGGTCAGCATTGTGTCCTTCACGTTCCAGATGAGCGGCGTGGAAACGCGTGTCGCGATGATTCAGGACGAGACGGCGCGGCACATGGCGGAAGAGGCGCTGCGCAGCAGCGAGGAACGGTTCCGGGAGCTTTTCGAAAACGCGAACGATGTGATTTTTCTTCACGATTTAAAGGGCAAGCTGGTCGCAGTGAACCGCGCGGCCGAGTACCTGAGCGGCTACTCGCGGGCGGAGATCGTGGGGCAGGATTTCGAGATGCTGGTAGCGCCCGAGGCGCGGCACCAGACGCAAGACAGTATTCGCGCGCATCTGGGTGGAAGCGCTACGCAGCATTATGAGCTGCCGATTGTATCCAAGTTCGGAACGCGGCGTTTTCTGGAAGTGAGCACGCGGATCATTTACCGGCGCGGGCAAGCGGTGTGGATTCAAGGCATCGGACGCGACATCACGGAACGCAAACAGGCGCAACAGCGGCTGCTGGAGCAGGCCGACGAGCTGCGCAAGAAGAACGAAGAACTGAGCACGGCGCTGCGGCTGGCGCAGGAGCTGACGCAGCTTAAAGAGCAGTTTCTGGCGAATACTTCGCACGAGCTGCGGACCCCGATGAACGGGATCATGGGGATGATCGACCTGCTACGGAACACAGAGCTGAGCGCGGACCAACGGGAGTATGCCGACGCGGTGAGCCAGTGCTCAAACGATCTGCTGACCATCATCAACGACCTTTTGGATCTGTCGCAAATCGAGGCGGGGCGGCTGGCGATGGATGAGGAGCCGTTCGATGTCGACGAGAGCGTAAGCGCGGTGGTGAAGATGCTGCGTTTGCGCGCGAATGCGAAGGACTTGCAGCTGACGTACGAGATCGATCCACGGCTGCCGGTTCGGATGCTCGGAGATTGCGTAAGGTTCCGGCAGATTCTTACGAATCTGGTCGCGAATGCGATCAAGTTCACCGCGGTAGGTGGAGTACATGTCCAGCTAAAGCGGCTGGCGAGCGAAGATCGCCTGGAGTGCAAGGTGATCGATTCAGGGATCGGGGTGGAGGAATCGGTTCGGGAGCGGATTTTCGAAGCGTTTTTTCAGGCGGATGGAACGACGCGGCGGCGATACGGCGGGACGGGATTAGGGCTGACGATCAGCAAGCAACTGGTTGAGATTCTGGGCGGACGGATCGGGATGTATAACAACGATTCGGAACCGGGCGCCACGTTCTGGTTCGAATTGCCGCTGGGGGCAAGCCCGGCATAAGCAACCTTGCTCTTTGGGAGCGCGTCTGGCAAACTTGGATGAGTTTGCGCTCTCGCTTCCTCCGGTACCTGGTCTGCTGCCTTTTGTTTGGAGTTGTTTGGGGGCAGGACCAGAAGAACTCCGGCTTTCCTTATCCAGAGAAGATGTCGTTTCGCGTCGAATGGCGCCTGATTATGGCGGGCACGGCGACGGTGGAGATGTCGCACTCGAACCCCGACGATTGGCAGACCAAGCTGAACCTCGAGAGCGCGGGGCTGGTGGCGCGCTGGTACAAAGTTTTGGACAGCTACCGTGTGAGCACGGACGACAAATTCTGCGCGGCGGATTCGTATCTCGATGCGCAAGAGGGGAAACGCCACACGATCACTCGCTTGACGTTTGAAAAAGCGCAGCGCAAAGTGCAGTACGATCAGCGAGACCTGGTGAAGGATGCGACGGCGAAGAAGCAGCTCGAAATTGCGCCTTGTACTCACGACATTGTTGGGGCGTTGGAAGCTCTGCGCGAGAGCAATCTGCAGTCGGGCAAATGGGCCGCTTTCCCGATGACAGATGGCAAGAAGATGGCGTTTGTAAAGGTGGAGGGCCAGGCCAAGGAGCCGGTGGCTTTGCCAGGCAAGACGTATCAAACCATCCGGTACGAGGCGTTCCTGTTTGATAACGTGCTGTACAAGCGTAAAGGACGGCTGCTGATCTGGATCAGCGACGATTCCGATCGCATACCCGTGCAAATGCGGCTGCAGCTTGGTTTTCCGATCGGCACGGTGACGGTGCAGCTCGAGAGCGATAAAAAAGGGTAGTTTCGGTTAGAGCAACCCGGGGCCCCGGGAATGCGTCATCATGGTAAATATGAAGTTCCGTCTTGCTCTGCTGGCGTTTTGCGTGGTATTCGCCTTGCAAGCGCAGATGCAGATGAACGTGCAGCAATTGGCCGATTTTGTGCGGTCGGAAATGGCTTTGAAGCAGCACAGCGATAAGCAGATTGCTAATTACATCAAGCAAAATATTCAGCTTACAGAGAAGCTGACGGACAAGACGATTCTCGACCTGGAAGCGCAGGGTGCGCAGCCGAAAACGGTCCAAGCTCTGCAGGAATTGCGGGACAAGACGGCAGCGCTGAAACCGCCTACGGCGGCGGCGACGTACTCGCCCGCAACGGCTCCGGACAACACGCTGACGGCCGCCCCGCCAACCGTGAGGTTGGGTCCAGCACCGCCGCCGATTCCTCCACCGGATTCGGTGAAGCAGCAGCAGATGCTCGATATGATCAGGCAGTATGCGATGTCGTACACGCAGCACCTTCCGAATTTCATGTGCGTGGAAGTGATGCGGCGCTACGTGGACCCCTATGCCGAGGATCATTACCGCAGCCTTGGGAATGTGTTGACGAAGGTCAGCTATAACGAAGGCCACGAAGACTATAAGGTTTACTCGGTGAACGGACACTACTCAGAAGAGACGAGCCTGGAGCGCGCCGCGGCGAATGGGGGAGCTATCTCCAGCGGTGAGTTCGGCAGCATGTTGTCGGAGATTTTCGATCCCAGCAGTGAAGCGGATTTGGGTTGGGATCACTGGGCCACGCTGCGCGGCAGACGAATGGCCGTGTTCAATTTCCTCATCGACAGCGGCCATTCGCATTATTCCATCGATTACAGCTCCGGGCCTGGCGACGATCAGCGCATCATCACCGCCTATAAGGGGCTGGTGTATGCGGACCCGGATACGGGCGAAGTAGACCGGATTAAATTGGTGGCGGTGGACATTCCGAAGAGTTTTCCGGTCAGCGCGGCATGGGAGATTCTGGACTACGATCAGGTAGAGATCAGCGGTAATCCGTCTATTGTTCCCCGAAGCGCGCAACTCTACATGACGGCGGGCCGGGAGAAATCGAAGAACGAGATTGAATTCCGGGATTACAAGAAATTCGATGCCGGGTCAGTGATCACGTACGGAAAGTCGGAGATTCCGCCCGGCAACGTTCCACCGCCATTGCCGACGAGCGAGGAGCAGCCCGCGACGGCTCCTCCTGCACCCGCGAAGAAGGCTTCCAATTCGAGCTCCACTCCATGGTGGGCAGTTCCTGCGCCGCCTCCTCCGCCGCCACCCGCTACGAAACCTCCGGGATCGCACTGACTGCGCGCTCGAGCGCAGTGGATCGATCGGCTTCTTCGATCGGGATGACGTGAGAAGCGGGGCCGGTGGGACGCCAACGGTCGAACATTCTGCGGCACGCGAAACCGGCGAATACTGAAATGAGCGGGACTTCCCCGGCGGCGGCGACGTGCTGTCCGGCGGAGTCATAGCCGACGTACAGTTTGCTCTGCAAAATATGGCTGGCGAAGGGTGCGTAGGCGCCCTGGTGCAAGTGCAGATTGGACGGCGCGCCAAGCTGCCCGACCAAGGCTTGCGCCCGGTCGGCTTCCGCGCCGCCTGCGCCGCAATCGAGAAGGACAGGACGATTTTGCCGGAGAAGCGCGGAGAGCATCTCATATTCGAATGGATCGGCGATGCGCTTGATGTCGTTATCGCCGACGCCCCAGCTCACGGTGATATCGGCGATGGGAGCTTGCGGAATGGGAGCTACGAAAGGACGCGGCGGGTCGATCGAGAAAACTTCGGCGAGCCATTGAGAGGTAAGCTGCGACAGAGTTTCGTCCGTTTCGCCGCCGAAGGATCGGCTTTCGAAGAAGAAGTAACGGGCGTCATCGCAGATCGGCAGTAGGCCTAACTGGGTGAGGCGCGAATCGGGATCGATGACAATGGCGCCCGGCTCTTCGACGGCGACCTGCAACTCGGCGGCGGCGAGCAAGCGTTCGCGAAGTAGGCTGGCGCGGCCATACTTGAGGGCGACGGGAGAGATGCGCGGATCGGCGGCAAACAGTTCGGCATTCTTGGCGGGGCCCACCAGACTGATTTCGGCATCGGGAAAGCGCTGCTTTGCGGCCGCCAGCGCAAGGCTGGTCACGGCGACGTCGGCGCCCAGGGTAACGCGCGAGAGAACGAACACACGCCGGACTTCCCCGCCCGGAAAACGCCGCATTTGGCGGACTCTGCGATAGCGGAGAAGCAGATCGCCGGCGTCATATTCGGGGAGCGCCTGCGAAATGACATGCGCGAACAATTTCGCGTACATTTCGCAGAGCGAAGGTTCGAACAGATCGCCGAGCGGTTCGATTACAACCTGGAAGAGCGCCCGCGTAGCGGCACGCGCGACAAACTGATCCTGTTCGTCCAACGCGCGCTCAATCAGCGCGTCGAGCGAGCGGGTGGGCCAGGTGCCATAGCTCAGGCAGGAATCGATGACTTCGCGCGCGAGTTCACTCGCCGGTGTACTTGCCAATCAGCAGCCTCAATTTTTCTTTTACAGGCTCGGGAATCGCCGCACGATCCGTGAGGATGGCGTGCTTCAAGGCCGAGCCGCATTTGCAGGTTCGCGCCCGAGGCATTGCGGCCACGGCATGGCGCACGAGTTTGCACGCGTTTTCGGCATTTTTCGTTAAGTTCTGGATAATCTGATCGACGCTGACGGCGTCGTGCTCTTCGTGCCAGCAATCGTAGTCGGTGACCATCGCGATGGTGACGTAGCAGATTTCGGCTTCGCGCGCGAGCTTGGCTTCCTGAAGATTGGTCATGCCGATAACGTCCATGCCCCAACTGCGATAGACGTTCGATTCGGCGCGCGTGGAGAAGGCCGGGCCTTCCATGCAAAGGTACGCGCCGCCGGCTTTGCTATGGATTCCGACCTTCCCTGCCGACTGATGGACGTGCGCGGCGAGTTGCGGGCAGACGGGATCGGCAAAGCCGATGTGGACAACGAGACCATCGCCGAAGAAAGTGGAAATCCGGCCGTTGGTCCGGTCGAAGAACTGATCTGGAATAACGAAATGGAGCGGAGCGTGTTCCTGCTTCAGCGAACCCACAGCGCTGAGCGACAGAATGCGCTCGACGCCGAGCATTTTCATGCCGAAGATGTTGGCACGGAAGTTCAGTTCGGAGGGTAGCAGGCGATGGCCGCGTCCATGGCGGGCTAGAAAAGCGACGTCTTTGCCTTCCAGGCGGCCGACGATGTATGCATCAGAAGGCTGGCCGAACGGAGTTTCGAGGCGGAGTTCGTCATGGGCTTCGAAGCCGGGCATGGAGTAGAGACCGCTGCCGCCGATGATGCCGATGGAGGCTTTTTTATTCACGGTGGTATGCTCGCTTCATTTTTGTATTAGCTCCAGCAGGACTCCTGCGGTGGCGGATGGGTGCACGAAGACGTAGGTGTGGCCGCCGGCTCCGGGGCGGGGTTCGTTGAGCAGGCGCGCGCCTGCGGATTTCAGGCGCTGGAGAACGGCCGGCAGATCGTCGACGCGCAAGGCGATGTGGTGCAAGCCGGGGCCCCGCTTCTCGATGAATTTCGCGATGGTGGAATCGGCAGAGGCGGCTTCGAGCAATTCGATGGGCGGAAGCATCGCGACGTTGACGCGCTCAGTGGCGATGGTTTCACGATGAGTGATTTCCATGCCGAGCACGTCCTGCCAAAAACGAGCGGCTTCCTCCAGACTGCGGACTGCGATGCCGAGGTGATCGAGTTCGATGTTCATAGGGTTGCGCGCAGCGCCTGGACAGCGGTATAGGGATCTTCCATTTTGGCAGCGACGCGCTCGGCGTGGCGATCGAGTTCCGCTTCGGAGAGTCCAGAAAGAAGTTCATCACGCAACATTTCGCGCAAACGGAAGGACCAGGTCGCGGCGCGTGAATTTCTTCTGCCGTGTTGTTCGAACACGGAACGAATGACAGTCAAGAGGTCGTCTATGCCTTTATCCTCCGTAGCAATGACACGGCGAAGCGGGGCCGCCTGGTCGCGCTCCGGCGCTGTGGCGAAACTTTGCATGGCGCGAATTTCCTGTTCTAGGCGTTCGGCGCCCGGCAGGTCCGCTTTGTTGATCGCGAAAACGTCCGCGATCTCCATGATACCGGCCTTGATAGCCTGCACGTCATCGCCGAGGTTAGGCACCAAAACCAGCACGGTAATGTCGGCGAGGCGCGCGATCTCCACTTCGTCCTGGCCGACGCCGACAGTTTCGATGAGGACGACGTCGCGGCCGGCTGCGTCCAGGAGCAGAGCTATTTCGAGCGTGCCCTGCGCGATGCCTCCCAATTTGCCGCGGGCGGCCATGGAACGGACGAAGACGCCGGGATCGTCGTGATGGTCCTGCATGCGAATGCGGTCCCCGAGAATCGCGCCGCGTGTGTAAGGGCTGCTGGGATCGACGGCAACGATGCCGACGCTCTGGCCTGCGCGGCGCAAATGTTTGGCCATCTGATCGACCAGCGTGCTTTTACCGGCTCCGGGCGGGCCTGTGATGCCGACGATGAGAGCGCGGCCGGTGTGCGGGAATAGCGCGCGGATGAGATCGCGTCCGGCGCTGGTTTGGCTCTCGATCAAGCTGGCGGCGCGGGCGAGCGCATGCAGATCGCCGGAAAGGATCCGCTGTTCGAGATCGGTGGATGAGAGTGCGGGCGCCAAGTTACTCTTTTAGCAATTGGCGCGCAATGACGAGACGCTGTATTTCGCTGGTGCCTTCGCCGATAGTGCACAGCTTCACGTCGCGGTAGAATTTCTCGACCGGATAGTCTTTGATGAAGCCATAGCCGCCGTGAATTTGCAGCGCCTGATCGGCGGCTTTGACGGCCATCTCCGACGCGAATAATTTGGCCATTGCGGATTCTTTCGTGACGCGTTTACCCGCATCTTTCCGGGCTCCGGCGCAGTAGGTGAGCCAGCGCGCGGCTTCGATGGAAGTGGCCATATCGGCAAGTTTGTCCTGAATGGCTTGGAATTCCGAGATGAAGCGGCCGAACTGTTTGCGGTGTTTGGAATATGTGAGGGCGGCATCGAAGGCGCCCTGCGCGAGACCGACGGCCAAGGCGGCGATGGAGATGCGGCCGCCGTCCAGAATGCGCAGGCTATCGACAAATCCTTCGCCCTGCTTTCCGAGGAGCTGAGTCTGCGGCAAGCGGCACGCCGAGAACAGCACTTCCCCGGTGGCGCTGGCGCGCATGCCTAGTTTATTTTCTTTCTTCCCAACGCGGAATCCCGGAATTCCCTTTTCCAGAACGAAAGCGGAGATGCCATGCTGGGAGGCCGAGCGGTCCGTAACCGCCATAGCCACGCAAACATCGGCGTATTGAGCGTTGGTGGTGAAGGTTTTTCCGCCGTTCAGAATCCATTCGCCATCTTTGAGAGTGGCAGTGGAGCGCGTGCCGGCGGCATCGGAACCGGCTTCGGGCTCGGTAAGCGACCAGCAGCCGATCCATTCGCCGCTAGCGAGTTTGGGGACGTATTTCTGGCGCTGTTCGGTGTCGCCTGCCAAATAAATATGGTTGGTGCAGAGCGAATTGTGAGCGGCGACGATGAGGGCGACGCTCGGGTCGACGCGCGCGAGTTCTTCAATGATGATGGCGTAATCGATGTAGCCGAGGCCCGCGCCGCCCAGGTCTTCGGGAAAGATAGCGCCCATGACGCCAAGCTCGCCGGCTTTCTTGATGGTTTCGAGCGGGAAGATCTGGTTCTCATCCCAATCGAGGACGTGCGGCGCGATTTCGGCTTTCGCGAAGTCGCGAATGGATCTGCGAAGCTGGATCTGCTCCGGGCTGAATTCAAAATCCATAGAGTGGTCGAGAAAAATTCTGAGGACAGCTTAGCATTCGAACGCGAGAAGATAGGAAGAACGGGAACGTATGGCTACTGGCACGATCTGGTCGGCAAAAGAGTACATCGAATTGCCGCCGCGAGAACTTTGACGAGCGGGACGGCTGCGCTTACGCCGAGATCTGCCGACGAACTGGCGCAGGCTTTGCATTCCGCGGCTTCTAAATCGCAGACGATTACGGTGCTAGGAAATAACAGCAAGCGCTTGATGGCGGGGCCGGTGAGGGCATCCGATGTCACGATCTCGACGGCAGGTCTGCAGCGGGTTCTTCAATATGAGCGCGACGATTTGACCATCAGCGTAGAAGCGGGCATGCGGTTTTCAGAGCTGCAGGCGCTGCTCGGGAGAAATGGGCAGACGGTGGCGCTCGATCCGCCGTTCGCGGCGCAGGCGACCGTGGGCGGGGTGGTGGCGTCCAATTCGAATGGCCCGATGCGGCGCGGCTTCGGCACGGCGCGCGATCTCGTGATTGGCATGACGTTTGCGACTCTGGAAGGGAAGCTGGTAAAAACGGGCGGCATGGTGGTGAAGAATGTCGCGGGGCTGGATATGGGAAAGCTCCTGATTGGAAGCTTCGGGACGTTGGCAGTGATGACGAGCGTCAATTTTCGCGTGCATTCGCTGCCGCGAGAAACTCGAACGTTTCTTTTTGCGTTTGCGGAGCTGGAGCCCGCGATTGAAAAGCGGAATGAGATTTTGAGAAGCGTTCTGCAGCCGATTTCGATGGATCTGATTACTCCAGCGGCGGCGGCGCGAATTGGAGTGCGCGGGTGTGTGCTGCTGGTAAGGGCGGCTGGCAGCGGAGCGGTGCTGGAGCGCTATGCGCGGGAATGGCAAATGGCCGAGCAGACGACGGGACACCAGGAAGCCATGTTGTGGCAGACGATACGCGAATTCTCTCCCGACTTTCTGCGGCGGCACCCGGGCGGTGTAGTACTTCGCATTCCGACGACGCTGAGCGATGTGGGGGCATTGTTGAGGCTGGTCTCGGGGGCGTGCATTTCGCGAGCGGGCTCGGGAGTGACGTATGCGTATTTAACATCGTGGCAAGGCGTGCCCGCTCTCTGGAATGCCGCGAGAGAACGGGGATGGAATCGTTGTGGTGGAGTTTGCGCCCGATGAGGTGCGGAACAGCAAAGAGCTTTGGCTGGAGCGAAATTCAGATGGTTGGGCCCAGACGTTTGCCATGATGAGCAAGATCAAGCAGATGTTCGATCCGGGGAATCTTTTGAATTGTTCACGGCTGTATGGGCGCATCTAGTAGTCTTTTGGAAATCGGCTCGGGGCCCGCGCAGGCCGATTTGGATAAATGCGTACACTGCGGGTTGTGCCTGAATGCTTGCCCGACGTATCGCGAACTCGGCGTAGAGATGGATTCGCCGCGCGGGCGCATCTACCAAATGAACCAGGTGGCGAACGGCGCACCGGTGACACCGTCTTACGTTGAGCATCTGGAGCTGTGTCTGGCGTGCCGCGGGTGTGAGAGCGCGTGCCCTTCGGGTGTTCCGTATGGCCGGATGATTGAAGCCGCGCGCGCGCAACTGGAGAATCGAACTCGGCCTTCTTGGTGGAGGCGAGCGGCGAAGAAAGTTGTTTTCGACAGGCTGCTGCCCTCTCCCGCCGCTTTGCAAACCGCGGGAGCGGCGCTGTATGCGTATCAATTTTCCGGATTGCAGCGGCTGGTGCGCGCAACCGGATTTTTGAAATTGTTTGGGAACGCTGCCAATTTGGAGGCGTTGACACCCAATGCGGAGATTCCGTTCTTCTATTCAAAAATCGGCAAGACGTTTGCGCCCGACGGAGAGCGGCGCTACCGCGTGGCGTTTCTCGCGGGGTGCATTGCCAATGTGGTGTTTGCGCGCTTGAATGAAGCGACCGTGCGAGTACTGCAAAAAAATGGATGTGAAGTTGTCATTCCGGGAGGACAAAACTGCTGCGGAGCACTGCATTTGCACTCGGGTCTGAAGGCGCAGGCGCGCGCTTTGGCGCGGAACAACATCGATGCGGTTGCGGCTGGCGAATTCGATGCCATTCTCACGAATGCGGCGGGCTGCGGATCCACCCTGAAGGAATACGATGAACTGCTGGAAGACGATCCGGCTTACCGGGAGAAAGCGGCGGCGTTTCGGGCGCGTATGAAAGATGTCACGGAATTTTTGGCGTCGATCAATTTCAACCGCGAGATGGGACGCGTAGAAACCACCGCAACGTACCAGGATTCGTGCCATCTGGCGCACGGGCAAAAGATTCGGGAAGCGCCGCGGACGCTGTTGAAGGCAGTGCCCGGACTGGTGTATCGCGAAATGCCGATGGCGGATTTATGCTGCGGGAGCGCCGGCATTTACAACGTTGTTCAGAATGAGATGGCGCTGCAGATTCTGCAGCACAAGATGGAGAGCGTGGCGGCGACTGAAGCAGCGCTGATCGTTACAGCAAATCCCGGATGCATGCTGCAGCTTGCGGCAGGCGCGCGGATTTATGGTCAAGGACAGCGGGTCGCGCACGTGGTGGAAGTACTGGACGAGGCGTACCGGAACGCGAAATAGGAGTTCTTCAGACGTCCAGCTTACCGGTGGCGGCCTGATCGGTGGCGGCGCGTTTGGATTTGCACTTCCTTTCCAGAGCTTCCATGAGTCTGGACTGGATATGTTGTGGAACGGCTTGCGGCTCCATTCCTTTGAAAACTCTGATGGTTTTTTGAGTGGTGTCGCAGACGACCCAGCAGTTAGGACACTCATTCACGTGCCGCTGCAACTCGGCCCTTGTTTTCGGGTCGAGCGAATCATCAAGGAAATCGTTCAACTCCTGCAAAAACTGCTTACAGGTAAGCAAACGCGTCGTCCCCCTTTCGCCGGAAAAGCCGGGTAAGTCTCTCGCGGAGTTGAAGTCTGGCGCGCAGAAGGCGGCTCTTTACCGCCGATATAGATAAGCCCAAAGCTTCGGCCGTCTCCTCTATCGACAGTTCTTCGATGTCTCTCAGAACGAAAACGGTGCGGTAGGCGGGCTTCAAACTTTCAACCGCCTCGTCCAGAATTTTCGCCAATTCTTCCCTGGAATAGCTCTCTTCGGGATTTTCGTCCCAGACCGCTATTTCGCGGGGCATTTCGTCTTCGCCGGTGTCGATGGGCTCGTCAAGCGGCACGGTTCGATCCGAGCGGCGCTTGCGAAGCTTCATCAAGGCTTCATTGACGGCGATTCTGACCAGCCAAGTATAAAATTTCGAGTTTCCCTGGAAATTGTCGAGGTGAGTGTAAGCCTTCAGGAAGGTTTCCTGCAGGACATCCTCGGCATCGTCGTCGTTTTGGGTGATCTGCTTAGCCATGCGGAACACCCGGCGGTCATAGTGGCGCACCAAGTCCGAAAAGGCCGCCACATCGCCGGCTTTGGCGCGGGCAACCAGAGCGGATTCGTCGAAACTGGAGGCTACGCTAGACGAACTCACGTGGAAGGTATCTTCAGTTTAGCAATGGAAGGCAGGCTCGAGCTTTTATCTGGCCAGTGACACTTTGAACACCGGATGCGAGTAGGTACCGCTAATTCGCGCGCCGAGAATGGCTCCGGCGCCGTTCTTCTTGAAGAATGGATCGAGCGGAACGAGAAGAACCGATTTAACTCCCTTTGCCGCGCGCGAGAGTGTGGCCTGCATGGCCAATTTGCCGTGAAGATCGATGGCCCCGGTCCCGAGGTTGTAAGTACCGGTACCTTTCGCAATCGCGCCCGGCACGGCGAACAGCGCCTGTGTGAGCGTCGCAATTTTACGATGCAGCCGGACATCGCTCTCGAGAGTCGAGCGGACGGGTTCAGAAACATTCCCGCTTTTGAGTTCGTTTTTCTTTCCACGCGCGCGGGCACTCAGCTCGTCTACTTTTTCTTGCGTCGCGGGCTTTGTGAACTCGGCGCCCGTAATGCGGAAGTCGCCGTTCAACTGAACCCTTTCGAGAAACGGTTGCCCGTCCGGCGGAAGCACAACATGCGCGCGCAGCGTCATCGCGCCATCAAGCGGCGGGCGGTCGGCTGTCACGAACAGGCGCAGCAGATCCTCAACGCGCGCCTGCCGGCCTTCAAAATCGAGCGAAACGGTTTTGCCTTGCCGTCCAGTTATACTGCCCCGAGCAGCCAGCGTGGTGCGCAGAAAGTGCGCTTCCACGGATTGAATGGCAACATCGCCATTTGTGCCATTGACGAGCGCCCGGTATTCGGCGCTAACTCCTAGTGAGTGATGGCTGCTGGTGATTTCGAAATTAGCGATTTCGGTTCGGCCTAAAATCTGAGTCCGGTCCAATGTCCCGCTGAACCGGCCATCTGCCGACAGAGTACCGCCGATGACCTTATATGTATTGAGGTCGGCATGTCTGAAGTGAAAAGCACCGGAGATTCGTGTACCCGCAATGTTTCCGCCGGTCAGCGGCCCGACTGTGCCAGATACGCGCATGTCACCAGGCGGATTCGGATTCCGCATAAGGGTGCGAAAGCGAATGGCTTTATTTCTCGCCAGATTTTCGAGAGCTAATTCGCGGAATTCGAAACGTACCATCTGCGCGCCCGGGTGTCTGGGAGCGATTTCGAGGACGGTTCCGTTGGCGTAGAGTTTCGTTACGGTGGTCTTGATCTTCGCTTCACTCCTACGGCGGACGGGCGGCGGGATATGGGCCGGAATGTAGACCTGGACGCCCGAGAGATCCATGCGGTCAATCCGGTGGGTAAACGTGATGAGCGCAAACCAAGTAGCCCGGCACGTAATCTGGCTGATTCTGGCGATTGGCGGAGTACTCGCGCCGCGGCTGAAAGTCACATTCTGAGCGACGTAACCGGGATACGGGAAAAACGATTTTCGAAACCGCGCGATTCGAACTTCACTCGCGGAGACCTGCTCTAACGAATTGATCGTGGCTTCGCGTGCGAACGGCCACTTGGCGGCCAATATCACCAGCGCCGCACCTACCAGGATTACAAGGACGACAGCGCCGATTTTAAGCCGCCGCCAAAGCTGCGCGCGACCTGTTGCGAGCCGGTGCATTGGATGGGCCCCATGCAACTAACTCAGACTGCTCGCCCGTCTACGAGGTACTCGCAGCCACACCTGTGCGCTTTTCTTGCGCAGTCTTCTGAAACTGGTCTCCGAAGCCGGGAATCACCTGGCCCAGGAAGTCCTTGAATGTGTTGGCGGCAACCCCGATCATGGCTCCCTTGATCGTGTCGAAAGTCTCGAGCGCTTTATTCTTTTGCAGTTCAGTTCCGCGCCGGTGCGGCGCGCCGCCATCCCCCGATTCAGGGGCATAATAGCGCCTGGATTTCGATTTGCGTCCCGCGAACGAGGCACATAGCAATCCACCGCCCAGCGCGACGCCCAGCATTAGCATGGGTCTCTTTTGGAAATGCGTGCGCCAGTCAGTGGCCTCTTGTACTTTCGATTGAAGCTCGTCCAGATGCTGCCCAAGCTCACCTCGCTCCAGCGCAATCTGGCGTTCTATTTGGTTTGATTTTTCACCCATTCGACGTTCTCCTTCATAGTTTCAATGGTCTTTTCCGGTGTTGTGTGAACGGTTTGGAACCGTTTCCTTCCCGCCATCATCAGGACTGCGCTTACAACAGCCAGAATGACGAATAGTACGATCGCGGCGGCCCAGAGCGGCAGGACTTTCGCGAGCGCAAAAAGAATGGCGAGCAGCAACAACCAAACGGCAAACAGGGACACAACCGCCCCTCCGGCCATCACGCCCGCCGCTCGCGCGGCCTTTGTAACTTCTTCGGTAACTTCGGTTTTAGCCAACCGGACTTCGGACCGGATGATAGATTGCACGTTTGCAAGAATGTCCTGCAGGACTTCCGCAATGGATCGGCTATTCTCCACAGCCATTTTTTAGCCCAATCCGCCCGACCGCGCTAGTCCTCGCGAAACGCGCGACCGATCAGGAAACCGATGGTAGCGGCGATCAGCAGCGAAGGCCCAGGATTGCGCCGCACGATCTCTTCCACGTCTGAGAGCATCGCCTTGACGTCATGCTCCCGAATATAGCCCGCAGTCGATTCCAATTTGTCGGCCGTGGAATGCGCAACGCTCTTGACGGTTTCTCCGCCGGGCAGACCCTCCGCTTTGTCATGAAGGGTGGCTGCCGCACTCTCGAGAGCATTGGCAGCGGGCGCCCTCTGTGCGTCTATCTGGCCGGTTGTCTGCCTTCCGACATCGGATACCTTCTGTTTGGCTGTCGCGGCTGCATCACTTACTTTATCCTTAACGTTCTGAGCCGTATCACTAAGCCCGCTTGTAATATCATCCGTATAACTTCCAGTTTTGCTCTGCATTGAGCTTATCTCCTATTATTGCCGTCTTAGTCGTTTCGAGGACAGAGCGGCTTCTCTGCTTTGTGGATTAGTCCGGAAGAAAATTGTTGCGGACCTAACGCTCTCCGAGACACCCCTGAAGTTACTAGGACAATAACTGTCGACAATGCAGCATGTCACTCGGAAGCGGTTTCAGATTGAGGACGCGATTGCCGGCTCCGTACTGCCAAAGCCCGTGCGATCAGAAATCCTACTCCCGCCGCGAGCACCAACGAGGGCCGAGGCTTCTCATGCCCGGAGTTTTTATCGTGTGCCACGGCCCGTACCATTGCAGGCTGGGTCTGCGCGTTCATCGTTTGTGCAGGTCGCAATTCTGCAGCGCGTTCGCGCTTAACGGCCGCTACCGACCCCGCGCTATTCATGTCGGCATGCACACGCGTAAATTCAGCGCCGAAAAAAAATATTTGAGCGGAATAATATACCCACACAACGATCGCTACAATGGAACCGGCAGCGCCATAACTCGAACCCACGCTGGCTTTGCCAAGATAAATGCCGAGCAATAGCTTCCCTATCGTAAACAGTAGCGCGGTTCCCAGCGCTCCCACCCAGACGTCTCGCCAGGAGATGTCGCGTGCGGGCACAAACTTGAACATAAGCGCAAACAGGAGAGTTACTACCACAAAAGACACCATTACGTTACTCACTTGCAAGACAATTGGCGGCAGGGGAACGAGTTGCCCGAAATATTTGCCAATAAAGGCCAGTCCGGCGCTCAGGAGCAGCGAAATTAGCAGCAAAAAGCCAACGGACAGAACCATACCAAATGAAAAAAGCCGCTGCTTTACCATGCCCATTAACCCGGATTCATTTTTTGGAGTAGCTTCCCAGATTGTATTTAGGGCGTCGCGCAGCTCCGAAAAAACTCCGGAAGCTCCGAACAGCAGGGTCACAAACGCAATAATGCTCGCCACCAGGCCCGAGGAAGGTTTTTGAGCAGTAGCGAGCAGCGACTTTACCGTGTCCGCTCCACGTTCTCCGATCATTTGCCTAGCCTGATCGACGAGTCCGTTCTGAGCGCTTTGCCGGTCGAATACTAAGCTGATCACAGCGATTGTAAGCAGTAGAAGCGGGGCGAACGAGAGCAGCGTGTAAAACGCGACCGAGGCGCCCAAGCGAGGTGCGTGGTGGTCGCTCCAATTGCTTGCCGTTTGCTTTAAAAGCGAGGTCGCGGTCCGGATATGCATGCGGTTTGAGAGTAAGACCAAATACACGGTGAAGATCCACACTAGTACCTTTGCCGGATGGGCTGAAGAGTGCGCCGCCTGCCGGCGTAGGGATGCTAAGTTATATCGGTTGGATCACCCGAGAGTGGAGGCGATGATGGACGAACCGCATGTAGATCAGATCCTGCAGGTTGGCATGGGATTCTGGGCTTCGAAAGCGCTACTGAGCGCCGTAGAAATGGAGCTGTTCACCGAACTGGCGAAGCATCCGGAGGATTTGGATACGCTGCAAGGCCGGTTGGGACTGCATCCGAGAGCGGCACGTGATTTTCTGGATGCGCTAGTGGCGCTCGGTTTCCTGGAACGAGCTGACGGAAAATATTCGAACACCGCCTCGACCGATGCATTCCTCGACAAGCGGAAACCGTCGTATATCGGCGGCATTCTCGAGATGGCGAATCTGCGGCTGTATCCGGCATGGGGAAACTTAACAGCAGCGCTGCGCACCGGAAAACAGCAGAACGAGAGCAAAGATGCCGGCCCCGATGTATTCGCGGCGCTCTACGCCGATCCCGCGAGACTCAAACAATTTTTAAAGGCTATGACGGGTATCAGCCGAGGCGCTAATCTTGCGATTGCGAGCAAGTTTCCGTGGAAGGATTATAAATCGGCCGTGGACGTCGGTACGGCGCAGGGCGATCTGATCGCGCAGATCGCTCTCGCCCATCCACATCTGGCAGGCCTGGGCTTCGATCTGCCGGAGGTTGGCCCAATTTTCGAAGAATATATAGATGAGAACGGCTTGAACGGCCGCGTTCGGTTCTGTCCGGGCAGTTTCTTTGAGCAGCCGCTTCCGAAAGCGGACGTGGTTCTGATGGGACACATTCTCCACGACTGGGACCTCGATCAGAAACGCGCACTGATCCGGAAGGCATACGAAGCGATTCCCGAAGGAGGCGCTCTGATTGTGTACGACAGCATCATCGATGACGACCGGTCGAAGAACGCTTTTGGGCTTCTTATGAGTCTGAATATGCTTGTCGAAACCCCGGGCGGCTTCGATTATAGCGGCGCCGATTGTACCGGCTGGATGCAAGAGGCGGGTTTTCGCGAGACTCGCGTCGAACACTTAGTGGGACCGGACTCGATGGTGGTCGGCATCAAGTAAAGCTGATACAACAGACGCAGAGGAGACAGCGACGTGAACTGGAAAAAAGTTGCGATTACCGGAGCGATTCTGTTCGTTATAGGTTTCCTGTTGGGGTTCATTCCCCAATATCAGAAAGCTTCGAAGCTCACGGCGGAGCTCGATAGTGCGCGGCTGGGAGGCGAATTGAGCCAGATTCGCGAGAAGGCTGCACTCAGCTACGTGGACGCATCGAGGATGAACTACGGATCGGCAGCCGAGGATTCGGAACGCATGTTCGGACTCGCCACGCAACTGGCGAATGACACGAAGGACGCCGCGTTGCGGAGCAGTCTGCAGGGGTTGTTAACATTGCGCGATACGGTGGAAGGCAAGCTAAAGGCCGCCGATTCGAGCGTGCTGCAGCCGCTACAGCAGATTGTGCAGAAGTCGCAGACGGAATTGAAACGCTCTTGAGCGTAACCGTACCGTCAAACCCGGACGGCAACCGTAACGCCGTCCCGGATCGGGAGTTGCGTGGCATAAAACTGCGGCGATTCGTACAAGCGCCGGTTAAATTCGCACACGGCGCGATCCGTTTCTTCGCGAGGGTCGAGCACGCTTCCGTGCCAGAGCGTATTGTCCGTGATGAACAAGCCGCCGCTTTTGATCCTGTCCGGCACTGCGTCTAAAACCGCCGGATAGCCGTCTTTGTCGACATCGTTAAAGATGAGGTCAAAAACACCGGGCGTGGCTGCCAGGGCGCTCAGCGCGTCGCCAACGTGGATTTGGATTTGCGACGCGACGCCGGCGCGCTCGAAATAGCCGCGCGCGCGTTTAGCATTTTCGGAGCTGCCATCGGAATAGTGCACCTCGGCGCCGGGACCGGCGGCGCGGGCGAGCCATATGGTGGAGTAGCCGATCGCCGACCCGAGCTCAAAAATCCGTTTGGGTTTGGTCATGATCGCCAGACTCGCCAGGAAGCGCGCTACCGCCGGCCCGATGATGGGAATCTTGCGCGCAGCCGCATGGGCTTCCATTTCCGCCAGCACTTCGTCGCGCGCTGGAAGCAGATCGTGCATGTATTTCTCAATATTCGGGTCAGTGATCATCGGATGTTAACTTGATAAGGTTAGCAAGCATCTGAGCGGAAAATGAGCAGTTTGAATATCACGCTGCCGGATGGCAGTCAACAATCGGCCGCGGAAGGGACGCGCCCTATCGATATAGCGAAGATCCATCAGCCCGCGGCTCGCCGCGGATGCGATTGTGGCGCGTGTAAACGGAAATCTGTTCGATTTGACCCGGCCGCTCGAAGGGGATGCGAAGCTCGAGATTCTGACCACGAAAAATCCGGAAGCGCTGCAGGTTTACCGGCATTCTACGGCGCATTTGCTGGCGGCGGCGGTGTTGGAGCTTTTTCCGGAAACGAAGCTCGGCATCGGACCGCCCACTGAGGCGGGATTTTACTACGATTTCCAGCGTGAGGCGAAATTCACGCCCGAAGATCTTGAAAAAATCGAGGCCCGCATGCGGGAATTGCAGGCCAAGAATCTGCCGTTCGAGCGCAGAATGACGGCCAAGCAGGAAGGGCTCGAAAAGTATCGCGACGATTGGATGAAGCGTGAGTTGATTGAAGAGCGCGCTGGCGAGATATTCTCCGAATACACGCTGGGCCCTGATTTTATCGATTTCTGCCGCGGTCCGCACGTTCCTTCGACCGAAAAGCTGAAGGCATTCAAGCTGCTCTCGATTGCGGGCGCTTACTGGAAGGGCAGCGAGAAAAATCCGCAACTGCAGCGCATCTATGGCACGGCGTTCTTCACGAAAAAAGAGCTGGACGATTATTTGAATCGCCTGGAGGAGGCGAAGAAGCGCGATCACCGGCGCATCGGCAAAGAACTCGAGTTGTTTACGGTCAATGAGCTGGTTGGGGCGGGTCTGCCGCTATGGCTGCCGAAAGGCGCGACGGTGCGGCGGGTGCTGGAAGAATACATTCTGGAGAAGGAGCGGCTCGCCGGGTATCAGCACGTCTACACGCCGGATCTCGCCAAGGTGGAGCTGTACCAGCGGTCGGGGCATTGGGAACATTATCACGAAGATATGTTTCCGCCTATGGATCTGGAGAATGAGCAAATGGTGCTGCGGCCGATGAACTGCCCGCATCATATCTTGATTTACAAATCGAAGATGCGAAGTTACCGGGACCTGCCGGTGCGCATTGCAGAGTTGGGCACCATGTACCGCTACGAGCGTTCGGGCGTGCTCAGCGGGTTGAGCCGGGTGCGTTGCATGACGCTGAACGATGCGCATATCTTCTGCACTCCGGATCAGATCAAGGAAGAGTTCACCAAGGTGATGCAGTTGGTCGAGACGGCTTATCGCGATCTCGGCATCAAGCAGTACAGCTACCGGCTTTCGCTCGGGGACAAAGCAAACACCGGGAAGTATGTCGCGAATGACGATATGTGGGCGCTGGCCGAACGGGTGCTGCGCGAGGCGATGGATTCGCTGGGTCTTCCGTACACGGAAGCGCGTGGCGAGGCGGCCTTTTATGGGCCGAAGCTGGACATTCAGCTTGCCGATGTAATGGGGCACGAGGAAACCTACTCGACGATTCAGATCGATTTCCACTTGCCGAACCAGTTCGAGCTCGGCTATATCGGTGCGGATGGCCACGAACACCGGCCGGTCATGATTCATCGCGCGATTATCAGCACGATGGAGCGTATGATCTCTTATCTGATCGAGCTGTATGGCGGAGCGTTTCCGATCTGGCTGGCTCCGGTGCAGGCCATCGTGCTGCCGATTGCGGACCGGCAGAACGAATACGCGCGGCAGGTTTACGACAAGCTGATCGCGGCCGGCGTTCGTGCGGAGATAGACGAGCGCAGCGACAAAGTAAATCTCAAAATTCGGGAAGCACAACTTCAGAAGATTCCGTATATGCTTGTGGTGGGGGATCGCGAAGCCCAGGCCGGACAGGTTTCTGTCCGGAACCGAAAGCATGGCGATCGCGGGGCTGTCGGGGTGGACGAGTTTCTCTCCCGCCTTTTGCAGCTCATTGGGAACAAGAACATAGAAGAGTAAAACTTTGCTTCTCGCAGCTTTGCTGTTGCTGGGCTGCTGGGTGTATTGTGTGCTGGTCATCGCAGCGGCGGTGAGCCACGCGCGCAGCGGCCGTTTACCGGCGCTTCACGAAGCGGTGGGGATTAGTGTGCTCAAGCCGCTGGCGGGTTTGGATGACGGCCTTCAAGAAAATCTGCGGAGCTTCTTCCAGCAGGACTATCGTGATTTTGAGCTTCTGTTCGCAGTGCGGCAGGAGCAGGACGCGGCTGCGGACGTAGTGCGCCGCCTGATGGCGGAATACCCGGCCGTCCAAGCGAAGCTGATCGTCACCGGCGAGCCGCCTTACCCGCACGGCAAAGTCTTCAGCCTGCACTGCATGCTCGACAGATCGATTCACGATTTGATTGTGATGAGCGACAGCGACGTGCGGGTCGAGAGGGATTTCTGCCGCAGAATAGCAGCCGAATTCCAAGATCAACGGCTGGGGCTGGTGACCTGTCCGTATCGCTCGGTTCCCGGTAAAGGGATTTGGTCGCGTTTGGAAGCGTTGGGCATGAACACGGATTTTCATGCGGGACTGTTCACCGCGGTGCTGCTGGAGGGCACGCGCTTCGCGGTAGGGCCGACGATTGTGGCGCGCAAGCATGTATTGACGAGCCTGGGCGGCATTGAGCGCGTGAAGGATTATCTCAGCTCGGAAGATTTCATGCTGGGCAAAATCGCCTCGGAGTTGGGGTTTGTGGTTCGCCTTTCGCGCTATGTAGTGGAGCACCATATCGGTAGCGAGCCGATGCGCGAAAACTTTTTGCACCGGCTCCGCTGGGCGCGCACCACCCGGCGTTCCCGTCCGCTGGGATATGTCGGCGAATTCTTCACGCATACGCTGCCGGTGGGTTTATCCCTTTGCATGGCGTTCCCGGGTGCGTGGCGGTTTGTAGCGGCGACGCTGTTATTGCGGACGATTACGGCGTGGGCCGTTTCGCAACGCATCCTGCGGGCGCCGGTGCCGTGGTTCTTGCTGCCGCTGCAGGATGCGCTGGCGTTTGCTTTCTGGATCGCTGGATTTTTCGGGAAGTCGATTCAGTGGCGCGGGCGGCGGTATCTGCTGAACGGGGACGGGACAGTGGAGGCGAGTTGAAGATTGCGCTTGCTTCTATGTCTTAATCCGCTTCCTTGCGATAACCAAAACGCCACTGGGTGCGACCTTAATCGGCCGATACGCGATTCGGTCCGGCATCATGCGGCGGAGAAAACGAACAATAGAGCTTACGACCGGAACCGGGAAGCGGTCGAAGTGCGCGGAAATATAATCCAGATCTAAGATCTTATAATTCGGAACGAACTGAATCACGTCGAACCCGGTTAGATTGAGTATTCGCGCAAGCGATCTCTTACTGAAGTAAGTCAGGTGTTCGGTCTTATACTCCATCCAGTAACGTCCCAGCAAGCGGCGCGACCAGCTATCGAGAGACGGTGTTACCAAAATGAGCAATCCTTGCGCTTTGAGAGCGGGATAGACGTTACGAAGCGCTTTCAGCGGATCGCGAAGATGCTCTATTACGTCGGCGGCCGCGATCACGTCATAGCGTTCCCGCGCCAGTTCTTGCGAGTCCGGCGAGCCCACGCGAACGGCATCGCATCCAAGCCGTGCATTCGCCGAACGGACCGCATGTTCGGAATATTCCAAGCCCTCGACAGTGAATCCACGCGATTGCGCTTCTAGTAAGAGGTCGCCGTTTCCACAGCCGAGTTCCAGCAGGCGGGGATTTTGCGCGCGCACATAAGGCGCAAGCGCATCTAAGTACAACCGGGCTGTCCGGCGCTTTAGAAGCTCCTGACGACGCGTCGATTCCTCATCCTTCGCGCCCAGAAAGTAGCCGCTTGTATAGATGGCTGATAACGCTTCGTCGCCTGGTTGCGGAAACAGAAACTCCAGATTGCAAACGGAACAACGATAAATGGAATTGCCGCCGCGCTTGAATGAAAATGCCGCCGCATTCGCGGACTCACAGATCGGACACTGCACTTTCGACGGTAGCGAATTTTGTGACAATTTTTATGCAGCTTTAGCGCGCGCCCGCTTGAGAGGCCCGAGCAGCGCCAGCACGATCTGCTCGTAAAGATAATTGCTGCGAGTGTCGCGAAAGCTTTCCGCGAATTCGAGCAGCTTCCCCGCCGAATAGGATTCTAGGAGAGCCGGGTGTATGTAGTATTTCTTGCAAGTGGCCGGCTTATTGCCGAGCTTCGAAGCTACCTCTTTGACCACATCCACCAGGATAGACTTGACTGGACCGCCCTCGGTATCGCCGGACGGTTTTCCCAGCAGAAAGCTGGCCGCCAGGCAGGTTCCACCCCAGGTTCGGAAATCTTTCGCAGTAAATTCGGCTCCACTGATTTCGCGCAGATACTCGTTTACATCGCCGGAGTCGATACTCTGCGGCTCGCCTTTTTCGTCGAGATACTCAAATAGCGCGCTTCCCGGAATATCCTTGCACTTTTTCAGAATGCGAGCCAGACGAGGATCTTCCACTGTGATCTCGTGCCGTTGGCCGCTCTTGCCCCGGAAGCGAAACTTCAGCATGTCACCCAGAACTTGCACGTGCTGGTTGCGCAGCGTGGTCAACCCGAAGGACCCGTTCTCTTCCGCGTACTCCTCGTTTCCGATTCGAATGTAAGTGGTTTCGAGCAGCTTCACCACGGCCGCCAGAACTTTTCGCTTCGGCAGCCCTCGGCGGCCCAGATCGCGCCCCACCGCGCGCCGAATACGCGGAAGCGCTTTTCCGAATGCGCGCATGCGATCGAATTTCACCAAATCGCGCACCGCCCGGTATTTCTGGTGATAGCGGTACTGCTTCCGGCCGCGCGCATCCCGTCCCACGGCTTGGATATGGCTGTTCGGGTCGGGACTGATCCAGACCGACGTCCAGGCGGGTGGAATTACTAGCGACTTGATGCGGCTGAGGGTTGCGGGATCGCGGATTGGCTGGTCGCTACGGTCCAGGTAAACAAACCCGGCTCCGGCTCGCCGCCGGCGAATCCCTTGGCCTTTCGGTATCAAATAGCGCAACCCGGCCTGTTCGGCCGATTTGATCTCGTCGGGCAGCTTCAAAACAGGCGCGCCGGGCCCACTGTTAGTCGAGGACATCTGCTCTCTTTGATGCAGTTCGCGAAGGAAACACTACTTGGATGCCGCAAGTCAGACAACCGATGTAGGAATCGCGAACCATGGCACAAGCGATCATTTTCGATATTGACGGAACACTACTGGATTCGGTAGATTTGCATGCGCAAGCCTGGCAGGAAGCCTTCCGGCGCTTCGGTCATGAGATTCCGTTCGACAAAATCCGCAGCCAGATCGGCAAGGGTGGAGACCAGCTTCTGCCCGTTTTCCTGAGTGAGCAAGAGCTGCGGGAGAAAGGCAAGGACCTGCAGGAATTTCGCAGCCGGCTTTTCAAAGAGAAGTATCTGCCAAAGGTGAAGCCCTTTCCAGGCGTGCGGGAGCTGTTTCTGAAGGTGAAACGGAACGACCAGCAAGCCGCCTTGGCCTCTTCGGCGAAAGGAGATGAGTTGAAAGATTTTGAGCGGATCGCGAACATTGAGGATCTGGTGGAAGTGGAGACCTCCTCGGCCGACGCCAAGCGGTCGAAGCCGCATCCCGACATCTTCGAAGCCGCTCTGGACCGGCTGGGCGGCAAGGTCGCTCGCGAGGATGTAGTGGTTGTAGGAGACAGCCCGCACGACGCGGAAGCTGCCAAACGAGCCGGGCTACGTACCGTGGGAGTGCGGTGCGGCGGCTTCCCCGAAGCGGATCTGCGCGCTGCCGGATGCATCGCCATTTACGACGGGCCGGAAGATCTGCTTCGGAATTACGAGCGTTCCCCGCTCAGCAAGCATGAAGGGGCGAAGGCCTTACAACAGCGGACTACCTAGTCCTGTACAGACTGCCATAGTGGCAAACGTAAAGAATAAGGTGTTGTTATCCCAGAACGCGAAGGCCGTCACGAGGCACAACAGCGCGAGCATGGAGCGAGGGTCTAGAGACCAATCGAACATCAGCGGTAATCCTCTATGGTGGCGGATTTGTGGTGCCGGAAGGATTCTTATCGGCAGGTTGAGACACGGCTTGAACTACATCTTGGATGGACTGCGGGATAGCGCCATAATCGCCGGTCAGGATCGCCTCGCCCAGTTCGGCCGCCGCTGAAACGACTTTCGCGATTTCGGCAATGGTGTTCAAGTGCCGGAGCGATTGCTGCGCCTTCGCCGTCACCTCTGTAATCCGGTCCAGATCGCCGCGAATGGCGTCCAGCGTCTGTTGAATCGCGACCGCCGTGAAGCCGTCGTGAATATCGTCAAGCTGCTGGATGAATTGCTCCAGCCGCTCCCGCTCTTCCGCGGTTAGCTGGTCGAAGTGCTGTGTGCGGTACGCATCCACCGTTTCCGACATCTCCGAAAACAGACTTGCTAATTGCCGTGCCCGATCGGCGCCGTTTGCCATATTTAGAAAGCCTTCTGTAAAACTGGAAGCAGCGCCTCCAGCTTCGCATTGTACGGTTGCATTGCGACGTTAAGCTGTTTGCTGCCGAGATGCCCGGCGTTCTGCGCCAGTTCGCGATGTCCCTGGCGAATTTGATCCAGCGCCGTCACATACGCCAGCGCAGCCGCTTTGCGCCGGTTCAGATGGTCCAAATCGCCGGAGTAAGCGCGGTTCAACAGCAAAATCGTTGCGCTGTTTGCCGCGTCGCCCACTTGCCGGTAGCGAAACGTCAAAGCCCGCTGCTCTTCGGCGAGCAAACCTTCATAATCCTTGCCCACGATGTCCTGAAAGCCCTTGAGCGCGGAGGAAATGCTGGGGTCGGCCTCGCGAAGATACTTCAACAAATGACTGGTTCGATAATGCGCGGTGAACGCTTCAGTTACAAAGCCCGCTAATTTCCCGATCGAGTCCGCCTGTGTCAGATTGAGTTGCCCCGCGAACGCCGCATTCTCACCCGCCTGTGCGGTGGACGTGCTCACGCTCGAGGTATTGAAGGAGGCGAGCTGGTCCATTGCCTCGAAGTAAGCAGCGAGAACTTCGGAAGCTTTCACCAAAGCGTCGCCCTGCGGACCAAATGGAACACAAGCTGCCGGCTCCGGCGCGGTTGCCGTACTAACGTACAGCGCGCTCACCGGCTGCGCGTCCAGGTGACGGCGAATACAGGAGGCCTGAATATCGCGAAACAGCGAAGGACCTTGCGCTAGGATTTTGCCGGAGTTATCGGCGAATGTCGCAATCGCCTGGGGAGACGCACAGCTCGATAGGACTAAGCTGGCGAGCACGAGAAAAACTTGTAACTTTGGAGTTAAACTTTTTTTCACGTTTTTCGGAAAGTACCAGATTACCGCCGGGACTTCGGGCCTCTTCTACCGCTTCGAAACCGCCGACTTATTCCGAGGTCTAATTTGTCAGGAGGAGTTGGACCTATGAAGAAAACACTGACAGCCCTTTCGTTAAGCGTGGCACTCATGATGCCGCTTTATTTGAACGCACAAGACCATGATCGGGACCATGACCGTCAGGAACATCACGACCGAAGATATTACGACAAGAGGCACCACGATTATCACGAGTGGAATGAACATGAGGATAGGGCTTACCGCATGTATTGGGAGCAGCGGCACCGCCCCTACGTGGATTGGGATCGCGCAAGTGAGCGCCAGCGTCAGGAATATTGGGATTGGCGGCACCGTCACTCCGATTCGGTGCTCCGAATCGATATCGGCCACTAATTGGATCGGGTGTCTGGCGCGGTTCAACATATTTCGGAGTCACGCCAACATCGGAATAGAACCGCGCTTGTCCACCAGCTGAGTACTAGCACTCTCAATTTGGCCGCAATTGTTTTGACACGGGAATTTCTCGCGGTTAAACTGTTCCTACTATTTCCCATGTCGAAACGTATGTGGTTCCCCGCCGCTACTACCCTGATGCTGATGATCTTGCCGCTGCATGCCAATGTCCTTCTTCCCGGAGATACCAATATCTTGCCCGACGTATTCCCAAATCCGGGTGACGTGGCGCCACTCGCCCAAACCACTGGAACTTTCGGTTTCGGGAGTGGCATCGGGTTGCTTACCGGCACATATTTTGAAGCCGTCGTAGTGGACCCTCTCGGCGTGACCTGTTCCGGCTGTTTGGACTTTGCTTTTCAGGTAAGCGAGGATCCTGGCTTGTCCTCCGGTATTTTCAATATGAGTCTGGCGAATTTCCGCGGCTACACGACGGATGCCGGCTACATCGCCGGGTCGGGTTCAATGGGTGGTAATGGTGGCAACGGCGATCCCATTTCGGTCAATCGCGGGCCGCTCGGGGGCACTGTCGGCTTCGTGTTCTCTTCCACGAGCTCACCAGACACGGCAATAGGACCGGGGGGAAGCTCCGACATCCTGGTGGTAGCCACCAACGCCACAACCTACGACAGTCTAGGCGTGCTAGGGATCAATGGCGGGAGGGCGGGCAGCCCAGCCAATGGTCAGATCACCGGCCTATTTGAGCCGACGTTGCAGAATCCGGTGCCGGAACCTTCCGCAGCGTTGCTCCTTAGCCTCGGACTTTTGGGGATTGCGGCGGCATTGCGGTGCTGCAAATCAACATCGGTCACCAGTAACTAAGCGCCGCGATTCGCGAACTCGTGCTTTAGCTTGGCGTAGCTGTCTTTAAGCGACTCCGGAATAACCCGTGTGCTGCCCACGCTGGTCATGAAATTCGCGTCGCCAAACCAGCGCGGCAGAACGTGCATGTGAATGTGCTGTTCGACGCCAGCGCCGGCAGCCTCTCCCAGATTCATTCCCAGATTCAGGCCATCCGGATGGTAGACGCCCTCGATCACCCGCTCGGCCTGGCGCGCCAGGTGCATGATCTCTTGCGCCGTTTTCTGATCCGCCTGAGCGAGCCGGGAAACGTGCGCATAAGGAGCGATCATCACGTGCCCGCTGGTATACGGATAACGGTTGAGGATGATGAAGGCAAATTCGCCGCGATAGACCACCAGAGTCTCTTCGTCGGCTGCGCGCGCCGCGGCATCGCAGAACAGGCAACGGGATGTATCCTTCTTCTCGTGCATGTATGTGGAGCGCCAGGGCGTCCACAGGTGCATCATGGCGGAGATCGGGAGCTTCAGGAGCCGGAGGGCGTCCGCTCAGGAATCCTCGGCCCCGAGTGCACCGTCGTATCGGCGCTCGAACGGTTCGCCTGATCGCCGCCGGAGTGACCCGCCTGAGCCGCTTGATTGACCAAATCACGGAGTTCTTTGCTGGGCTTGAAGTATGGAATGCGCTTCGAAGGCACCTCCACGCGCGATCCGGTTTTCGGATTCCGGCCGACCCGCGGCTGCCGCTGCCGCGTGCGGAAACTTCCAAACCCACGGATCTCAATCTTGTCTCCCTTGTGGAGGCTGTTTACAATGCTGTCGAAGATAGTTTCTACAATTGTCTCGGAATCTTTCCGAGTCATCTCGACAACCTTCGACACTTCCTCGATCAGCTCAGCCTTCGTCATGCTCGTTTGTCCTTACTGTTCAACTTCTCTTGTCTTCCGTTCTATGCTGCTTAATGGCGTCGCCGACCGTGGAGGTGGCCGCGACGGCTTGCCGCTTGTAATCCTGCAGGCGGCTGCGCTCGTCCTCTTCGCTAATCGCACGCATGCTCAATCCAATGCGCTTCTGCCCTTCGTTCATCTTAATGATCTTGAAATCATATTCCTTGCCCATCGGCAGAGCGGCCTCTTCTTTAACGCCGCGCTTGCCGGTCTCGCCCGGAACCTCGCTGCGATGGCAGAGTCCTTCCACGCCCGGCAGCAGTTCTACAAATACGCCGAATCCCGCCGCGCGCGAAACCCGCCCGCGCACCACATCGCCGACACGATGCTGGTGGAAAAACGTTTCCCAGGCGTCGGGCTGAAGCTGCTTCATGCCAAGCGACAAGCGGCGGTTCGGGGCGTCGATGTTGAGGATCACGGCTTGCACCATCTGCCCTTTCTTGACCAGTTCGGAGGGGTGTTTCACGCGCGCTGTCCACGACATATCGGAAACATGTACCAGGCCGTCCACGCCCTCTTCAATCTCGATAAACGCGCCAAAATCGGCCAGCTTGCGCACGCGCCCCTCGACTACCGAACCGATGCTGTAACGGTCTGCCACCGTGGTCCACGGATCGGCTTCCAGTTGCTTCAAACCGAGTGAAATGCGCCGCTCCCTGGCTTTGATTTCCAGAACTACCGCCTCCACTTGATCGCCCACTTTCACTACTTTGGTGGGATGTTTCATGCGGCGGCTCCAGGTCATTTCCGAAATATGGATAAGCCCTTCCACCCCGGGCTCGAGCTCCACAAATGCGCCATAATCGGTCACGCTGACGACCCGCCCAACCGCGCGGCTTTGAGGCGGATAGTGCTTTTCGATCTCGCTCCAGGGGTCCGGATACATCTGCTTGAGGCCGAGCGAAATCCGCTCCTTCTCGCGATCGAATTTCAGAACCTTAACCGTGACTTGATCGCCGACGTGCACCACCGAGGACGGATGCGTCACATTGCCGTAGCTCAGATCGCTTACATGCAGCAGGCCGTCGATTCCGCCCAGATCGACGAAGGCGCCGTAATCGGTCAGGTTCTTCACGACGCCGGTAACCTGGCCTCCTTCGACGATATTGGCCAGAGCTTCCGTTTTTCGGGCAATCTGTTCTTCCTCCAGAAGAACCCGGTGCGAGAGCACTGCATTTCCGCGGCGCCGGTTCAGTTTGAGAATCCGAACTGCAATTTCGCCGCCCATGTACGAATCGAGATTGTGAATGGGGCGCAACTCGATCTGCGAGCTGGGCAGAAATCCAACGATGCCGATATCCACCGCTAATCCGCCTTTGACCTTGTCCACTACCCGGCCCGTCACGGGCGTTCCCTCGCCAGCCGCTTTTTCGAGCCGGTCCCAAACTTGCAACTGGTGCGCGCGCTCATACGAAAGAAGAATGTATCCTTCCACCGGATCGCCGCTGCGGTCGAACATGACCTCAATCACGTCGCCAGGTTTTACCGCCGGCTTGCTGTCGACAAAAGGAAATTGCGATGCGGGAACCAGCCCCTCGATCTTTCGTCCAATATCGACGATGACTTCTTTCTCGCTTACGCTGAGTACGCGGCCGTGGACTACCTCCCGGTTATCGGTAACAAAGTGGCTGCTGTAATCGGCGAGAACGGCCTCATAATCGGCGCTATCGGATGTGTCGGACAGCTCAATTAAATCGTCGGATGAAGCGGCCATGTGGATTCAACCTGGAGCGGAACTTTGCCCGGCACGCAAGCAGGGCAACAGGACCGCTCATAAAATGCTGCAAAACCTCAACTTCTCTTAGGGTACCGAACAGCGAGTCAACTCATTGATAGTTCAGTACTTCAGAACTATAGCGGAGCCTCGGAGCGATGTCAACAACAGCGCCGGCCGCCCGGCTTAATTTACGCAACACCTATCCAGCAGCCGTCCCGTCATATATACTGAAAGCGCCGGAGGCCGTCCTCCGCGTGGAGAACCCGCATGTTTGATGGATTGTTTCAGCCGCAGCACCTGCTCATCATTCTGGTGGTCGCGCTGTTTATTTTTGGCCCGAAGAAGCTGCCGGAACTGGGTCAAGGCCTGGGAAAAGGCATTCGTTCATTCCGCGATAGCATGAGAGCGGGCGCCGAGGAACCTCAGAAGCCCGAACCCGTCGCGCAGAAATCCCGCCGAATCTACCACGAAGTAGTTTTCCGCTTTAGCGGGCCGGGGCAGATCGCCGGGTTCAGACTCGGGGAAGCCCTATGCGGCAATTGAGCAGTTCGCCGCATACACTATTCGCCTCCTTTATACTCCCGATCGGATTCGCCGCAGCCTCCCAATTCTACTGATCGTCCCGCGTGAAAAGGTTTCTTATTTTTGCCGATGGGGGGAAATTTTTGCACGTTAGCAACCTATTTTCACCTCTGGGCGCCGCTCATTCTACCTAGTATTTTCCCCGATATTCCGATGCGAAATGCCTGATTTAACGGGCATTTTCGCGCGGGGTCCATCCCGGCACGGGTGTAAGGGTGGCACATGGCACCAAAACTGCCTACTACTAGGCTGTAGGTGAAAGCGGTAAATCACCTGAAGGTGATCGCAACAGGTCATCGACTTCCGCTCCGAACTGGGGCGGATTAATGAACAAAGACTTAGGAGCGGTGGAACTAAATGACAACAGAAGAATACGGCAAGGCATACCAGCGTGGGTTTAATTTGACAGTGCGGTTCCTGGTGTCGCGAGGATTATCCTACGACGCCGCCCTGGACACGGCACAGGCAGCCTGGGCCAAAGGATGGGAGCGGAGAGAGCAGTTGCGCGATCCGAATCTGGTACTTACGTGGACCAATAGTATTGCGCTCAACATTCATCGGACTTTTTTAAGACGTGAACCCCAAACGCAGACTTTGCCGGAACTGCAAGCGCCGCCTCGTATGAACGTGGCAGCCATTGATGTAAAGCGCATTCTGAACGAATGCAAACCGAACGACCGGGTGGTGCTGGAAGGACACTACATCGAAGGATACAAAGTGCAGGAAATTGCGCGGCAGCATGGTTGGTCGGAAACCGCAGTCCGGATCCGCTTGTTGCGTGCGCGCCGCAGCGTGGAACGGCGGCTCAGCCGTCCCAAGCACGCCCGCCTGCGCAATTTGGCGGAGAAGACGAAGAAAGCACTGGCCAACGCTCTCGAAGTGCCTGCCTTCGAAGCCAAAGTGGCGTAATTAATTGGCATAGTTGACCTGAAATCCCTCACGCCCATACCGGCGTTCGCGGCCGCACCGCCACCTGCGTGTCCCGCTGGCGCGCGTGAGAAAGAGAGTGGCGGAGCACCAATGCTCCGCCACTTTTCGAAGTAGTCAACTCCCATCGCAATCGCCCGCACGCTGTGCTGCTGCAGGCAACTCACCACGTGGCTCCGCCCCGCCGCGCCAGATCAGTGGCCGTTTATAGTGGAAGAGCACGACCGGCAGTCCATGCTGCGCCGCACTTTCCTTTATCTCTCAACCAACGCCTCGCTCCGGCGCTGGATGGAAAATTCTCCGCTGTCGCGCAGGATCACCTCGCGATTCATCGCCGGCCGCACACTTCCGGAAGGTATTCGCGTGCTGAAACAACTTTCGGCGGAGCGGACGCTCGGTACACTCGATTTCCTGGGTGAGAACGTGACTTCGCTCGACGAAGCGGCTCAATCCAGAGATTCCTACCTGGACGCTCTCGCTGAAATTGAGCGCGCCGGCCTGGCTGCCACCGTCTCCCTTAAGCTCACGCAATTCGGGCTCGACTTCTCGCAAGATGCCTGTCTCGAGAACGTGACCGCGCTCCTGGAGCGCGCCCGGCGCATGCACAGCCGCGTCGAAATCGATATGGAATCGAGCGAATACACGGACCGCACTCTAGCGCTCGTCGCTCAGCTCCAGCAGCGCTTCCCGGGACACGTGCGAGCCGTGATTCAGGCTTATCTATACCGCAGCGAAGCCGATATCCGGATGCTCTCAGGGAGCGGCATACCGGTCCGGCTCTGCAAAGGCGCTTATCGCGAATCCGCCTCGGTTGCGTTTCCCCACAAAGCCGATGTGGACGCCAATTACATTAAATTGATGCGAATGCTGCTCGATTGCGGCGCCTATCCGGCCATCGCAAGCCATGATGAGACGATCGTGCGCCAGGCGCTACGTCATATCAAGGAACAAAAGATTGCGCCGGATCGTTTTGAATTTCAGATGCTCTACGGCATCCGCCGCGACCTGCAGCGTCAGCTCGTCGCGCAGGGGTTCCGTTTGCGTCTGTACGTTCCTTATGGAGACGCCTGGTATCCGTACTTCATGCGACGCTTGGCCGAACGCCCTGCCAATGTGCTGTTCCTGGCGCGAAACCTGCTCCGAAACTAATTCCTGCGGGTTGCGGAACTCCCACCCTGGAAAAGGAGTCTAATAGGCAAATGAAGTACTGGCTTTATCTGATCGCCAAATTGGCGATCGCGGCCGGGTTGGTGTGCAGCCTGCAAGTCGCGCTAACGTACTTCTATCCGGTTCCGCCGCCGCCGCGACCGGACTTCGGGCCGCCGCCGCCTCTCTTTCTGCACGACATGCTCTTCACCTTTGCCACGCTGGGAGTCTGGCTGATCGCCGCTGGTCTGATTTCTCTCATCCTGTGGGATCAGCGCCGCCGCTGCCGCACCTGCCTTCGGCGCTTGATCATGCCCGTAGCTAGCGGTTCCTGGGGCCATCTTGTTACCTTCGGCCGTCCCAAAATTGAATTGATTTGCCCCTTCGGCCACGGCACGCTCAGCATCGAAGAGCTGCAGATTACGGGCCGCCAGGCTCCCGATTGGCAGCCGCACGAGGAAAACATCTGGAAAGAGCTAGAATCGTATCAAGCCCGGAAGTAACCTCGCTATTCAACGGGCGTCCAAGCTGTAGAAGGCTCTTCTAGGCCAGACATTTGCCCGTTCGCGTCAAACTTCCCGCAAAGGGCTCTGCCCGCAAAACACCACCCCGGCCGCTGACCCCGCTGGTCAAGTTCATTCTCTTCGGCGCGCTCGCAGTTTTCGTAATCGGCCTGATTGTCGTCTGCTCTTACTACGCCAAGTACGCGCGCCTCACCGATGAGAAGCTCGCTCAGGGACCGTTCCCCGATTCCTCGCTGCTCTACGCCGCGCCCCGCACTGTCGGCATCGGCGACCCCGGCACGCCTCTGCAATTCGCCGCGCTTCTGCGCGAAAGCGGCTACGAGGAAGACGCCCGAACGAATCCAGGCGGTTGGTTCCATCTGCGTCCCGACGCCATCGAAATTTTCCCCGGCGACCACTCCTACAGCGGCTCCGAAGCCGGTGTGCTTCGTTTCAAGGATGGCCGGATTTCCTCCATTACGGGGCTCAGCGATAACTCGCCGCGCACCGAATACAGCCTCGAGCCCCAACTGCTGACCAGCTTGTACGACAAGAATCGCGAAAAGCGCCGGCTAGTGAAATACAGCGACATCCCGCCCGTGCTGGTGCACTCGGTGATCTCGATTGAGGACAAGCGTTTCTTCCAGCACTCCGGCTTCGATCCGATTCGCATTGTCGAAGCGCTGTGGGTGGATTTGCGCGAACATCACCGGGCGCAGGGGGCCTCGACAATTACGCAGCAGCTCGCCCGGAATCTGTGGCTGACCAGCCGCAAGACCTGGAGCCGCAAGTTCGATGAGCTGCTGATCACTATCCACCTGGAACGCAAACTCACCAAACAGAAGATCTTCGAATATTACGCGAACCAGGTGCCGCTCGGGCGTCGGGGATCGTTTGCGATTCGAGGGTTTGGCGAAGCCTCCGAGGCTTACTTCGGAAAAGACATTCGCCAGTTGACGCTTCCCGAAGCCGCCACGCTGGCGGGGCTGATCCAAAGCCCCAGTTACCGCAATCCGGTTCGCTGGCCGACCCGCGCGACAGATCGCCGCAATGTGGTGCTGGCGCGCATGCTCGACAATCACTACCTTACCGAGCCTCAGTATGAGGCGGCCATTCAGGCTCCGCTCGCGATCGCCCGGCAGGGAATCGAGTCTGCCGATGCCCCTTATTTTGTCGATCTGGTAAATGACCGGCTGGCCGAGGAGTTCCAGGACCGCGATTTCCAGGACTCCGGATCGAAAATCTACACCACCATCGATTTGGATCTGCAGCGCGATGCCACCGAAGCCGTCGCCACCGGGATGCGGGAAGTGGATGCCCTGCTTGCCAAACGCCATAAAGCAGGCAAGCCGTTGGAGGAACCACCACAGGTCGCGCTTATTTGTCTCGACCCGCACACGGGAGAAATTAAAGCTCTAGTCGGCGGAAGAAACTACGGCATGAGCCAGTTGGATCACGTGCTCGCAAAACGTCCGTCCGGCAGCACCATTAAACCGTTTGTCTATGCGGCAGCGCTGGACACCGGGCTTTCGGGGAATCCTAATCCGATTACTCCCTCGACTATCTTTTCCGACGAGCCGCAAACTTTTCTATTCAACGGAAAATCCTATGAACCGGTTGATTACCATCACGAAGATTGGCTCGGCGATGTGACTTTGACAACCGCTTTCGCCAAGTCGCTGAACGTTCCGGCCGTGGAAGTGGCGCAAGCCGCCGGTTATGGAACCGTTGCGGACTTGGCGCACCAGGCTGGTCTCCCCGACATCCGCGCTACGCCCTCCATGGCGCTTGGATCTTACAACGTCACTCCGCTGGAAATCGCGGGAGCGTACACCTTATTTGACAATAATGGCGTGCGTGTCGACCCGCGCTTTATTTCGCGCATTGTCGATAAATCCGGCAATTCAATCTGGGAATCGCAGCCCCAAACCAAAAAGATTCTCGATCCGCGTATCAATTTCTTAACTGTGACGTTGATGGAAGAGGTGCTGCGCAGTGGAACCGGTGCGGGCGTTCGCGCGCGCGGCTTTACGCTTCCCGCCGCGGGCAAAACCGGCACTTATAACGACGCCTGGTTCGCTGGATTCACCAGCAAACTGCTGTGCATCGTATGGGTGGGCCGCGACGATTACCAAGACTTGAAACTCGAAGGCAACAAAGCCGCCCTGCCCATCTGGACCGATTTCATGAAGCGCGCTCATAAACATCGGGCGTATCGCGACGCGACGCCATTCACGGTGCCCGATGGCGTGGTCAGTGCGCAAATCGATCCCCTGAGCGGAGCCCTGGCGACCAGCGCCTGTCCGAAGGTAAGCACCGCCTATTATCTGCTCGGCACGCAGCCGGTTCAATTCTGTCCGCTGCACCAGGGCGGAGCTACTGAAATTGCCGGCTGGGACGCGTCTAGCCCCGAACAGCAGACTGCCTCGCCAACTCCCGTGAATCGCCCCGTAACCGTGCCGCCCGGCGCCATCCCGAATCTCAACGCGCAAAATCTTCCAAAAGACAAGCCGGATAACAAGAAGCACGGCTTTTTCGACAAGCTCAAGAGCATATTTCATTAGGCCCAGCGCGTCGGGCCCTACCCCCTGTTGCGCTCGCTCAAAAAGGTATATAGTACAGACAAAGGGGGATCGCAAATATGATCTCTTCTGCCAGCATTCGTCTCGCGTGCTGCTTAGCCGTCTGCCTTACTCCGCTCGGAGTTGTTGCGCAGGAAAATCCCATTGCTTCCGGCCACCTTCGCGCGTCCTCGGCATCGCTGCCTCCAATGGGCGTAACGCCGCGGCCGGTCATCACGCCCGAGCTCCGCGGCGACATTTACATGGCGCGCAAAATGTACCGCGAGGCTATCGACGCCTACCGCGAGGGGCCAGCCGATTCGCCCGTTCTTACCAACAAAATCGGGATCGCGTTTCACCAGCTTCTGGATCTGAGTCTGGCCAAGAAATACTATCAACGCGCCATCAAATTGAACCCCAGGTACGCCGAAGCAATTAACAATCTGGGCACCATCTACTACGCGCAAAAAAACTATAAGCGCTCCATTGTGTATTACCGCCGGGCTTTGAAGAATTTGTCCTCGCCGTCGGCTTCCATTTACGCGAACCTGGGCGCGGCTTATTTCGCCCGCAAGGATTACAAGCGCGCCACCGTGGATTACGAAGAGGCGCTGAAGCTCGACCCCGACGTGTTCGAGCATCGGGGCACCTACGGCACGTTGATGCAGGAGCGAACGCTCACCGAACTGGCTACCTTCCACCTTTATCTGGCCAAGATGTATGCGAAGTCAGGCGCTAACGACCGCGCGATAATTTATTTACGGAAAGCGTTGGAAGAAGGTGTCAAAGACCGTTCCAAGATTCCGGCCATGCCGGAGTTTGCAACGCTTAAGACCGACCCGGCATTCAAGCAGCTTCTGGCACGGAATCCGAGACCACTTTAAGGGGATTTCCTGCGCTTTACATTTCGTGCCGTTCCGCTTGCGATTCTGATCGCTTTCGTCAGTTGTTCGCGCCAGACCGCCCCGGCGCTGCAGCGGCTCGCCATTCTTCCAGCTAACATTCTGATTCCGGCGGCTTCCTTCGAATGGATGAGCGCGGCCGTTCCGTTGATTCTGCAGCAGGACCTCGTCACCTCGAAGAACCTGATCGTCAACTTAGCGGCCGATGAATCCGGCGCCTACGGGCTGGGCGCGGGCCTGGTGCTGCGAGCAACCGTCGAAGCACGAAATAACCGAATCACTATCGACGCCACGATTACCGATCTTCGAGACCAGCGCAGCCGGGAGGTGCTTCGCGTCGAGGCGCCCTCTTCCGGCGGATTGCTGCCATTGGCGAATGCTCTCGCCAAGCGGGTGGATGCGGCGGCAACCGATTACTCGACCCGTAGCGGCAGCGCGCTCCAGGACTTCACTCGCGCCGCCGAAAACCCAAATGTGCAGCCGCGAATTACGATGCTTAAGCAAGCGCTCGCCGCCGATCCGGGTTTTGGGTTGGCTTATATTGCATTGACCCAAACCCTGGCGCAGTCGGGTCAAAATGTTATGCCGGTGCTCGAGCGCGCGGCCAGCCACCGCAATTCCTTTTCGCCCATCGATCGCGCCCGCTTCAACGCCCTCGCCGCGCGGATTTCCCGCGCTCCACTGCCGCAGCAGGAACAAGCCGAGCAAGCCGTTCTGCGGATCGCTCCAAATGAGACCGAAGCTCTGTCCGCGCTCGGCGCGACGCGATTTTTGCTGGGAGATTCCGGCAGTGGGGAACGCCTGCTGAAGCGCGCCATCGATCTGAATCCGGCCAACGCCGCGCTGCGCCAGCAGCTCGCTCTGGGTTTGCTCGAGACCAAGCGCTTCGCGGAAGCCGAAAAAATTCTTCAGGGGATGGACAATAACGGGGCTATTTTGCCTGCCCTGGCGGTCTGTATCCTGCTGGAGGGCGACGTCAATCGCGCCGATGCCGTATTCAACCGCTATCTTGCGCTCCGGCCGCCTACCGATCCCGTCACTTCTTTATTCCGCGCGGTGTGGCTTGCGGTTTCCGGCCGTGCAACCAGCGCCATCACCTCGCTGCAGAGCGCGAATCTGTCGAATCCCGGCGTGCGATCCGTTGCCCTCAGCGAGATCGCGATCTGGCAGCTCATGGCGGGCCAGCGCGCCGAGGCGGCCAGCAATGCCGCCGCTGCTGCGCGGCTCGATCCGCGACCCGGCGGCTTTGCCGGAATCGCCAGCTTGATGGCTCGCGGCGATATGCCGGTAGCGCAATGGCGCGATCTGGTGAATGCCGCCGGGTTGAGCGATCCAGTCAAACAGACCGTCCTCGGCTACGGGTTTTTTCTGAACGCCCGCTACGCGGAATCCGCGCAGGTGTGGCAAGCAGTGCTCCAGCATTCCGGCGGCGCCGATCTCGGTGCGCGCGCCATGCTCGCGGCCTCTCTCGATCGCGCCGGCAATTCCGCCGAAGCTCGCAAGTTATTGGTCGAGCCGTTTGTCCCGGAATTTGCAGATATCTATGCGGCTGTTGCGTTCGAGCAGATGCGGCGATTGCTGGGACTTACGAGGTAGGTGGAGGCGTTCGCTTTTCCAGATGCACCGGCTCTTTGGTATACGGGTGTGGTGAATTTTTTGTATCCGGAGGGACGAATCGATGGTCCTTCTTCTCCCAAGGTTTTGGCTGGCGGCCTGAGTCCCGCTTGTACACACGATCGTACATGTGCTTCGGCGTAGTCGTGCCGAGCGAGGTATTGTACAAATTCACCAGATCCAGCGCCGCTTTGACATCGTCCTCGAATTCGTGCAGCGCTTTTAATTGTTCGGCCGTCGCGGGAATGCGCTTGCCGTCGCGCGTTTCGAGGAACATCTGATAGCCCGCGCTGAGCAGCGTCGCGACTTCAGATCCGATCAACACACCAGCCTTCTCAATATCAGGCTGATTTTTCCCTTCATCGCCAATAATTGCCCCAATCCCGTTCTTCACAATCCTGACGCGCCCGTCCGGCAGCTTCTCGGTACCAAACCCAGCATTCCTCAGCAAATTTACGCGTTCCTCAAAAGATGGAATTTTCGGGCGCGGCCGGCGAAAGAACATACCCTTAGTATAGAAGCGGCCATGCTAACGCCCAAAATTCCTATCGCCGCCGTAACCGACGAGTTCTCGTCCTCGCTCGAAGAAGCCATTCCGCTGATGCGCGAGATCGGCATGTCCGCCGCCGAGCTGCGGGTCGTCAATGGAAAAAACATTCTCGATCTGAGGCAGGACGAGCTTCAACAAGCCAAAGAAGCTCTCGACTCAGCCGGCCTGCCGGTGATCTCCATCGCTTCGCCGCTGCTCAAATGCGTTCTGCCGAACGGTCCTCCTCTCGACAGCCGCTTCGAACACGACGTGTTCGCGTCCAGCCATACCTTCGACGACCAACCCCGATTGACAGAGCGCGCCATCGAAGTTGCAAAGTTCTTCGGAGCCCGCATTGTACGCGTCTTCTCTTACTGGCGTACGCTCGATCCGGAGGCTTGCTTCGATCCCATCCTGGAGGCGCTGACCGCGCTGACCGCGCGTTTCGAGAACGAAGGCCTGATCGCCGGACTCGAAAACGAGCACGCCTGCAATATCGGCACGGCCAGCGAGGCGGTGCGGGTTCTTCGCGTGCTTCCGCATCCAAACTTCGGCTTAGTCTGGGACCCGGCCAATGCGCTGGTTGCCGGCGAAGATCCATTTCCTGGAGGCTATCAGCGGCTCGCCAAAGAGCGCATCGTGCACGTCCACGCCAAGGATTGCCACCTCGAGAATGGCAAGCCTGTTTGGGGGCCGCTCGGGACGCGCAGCGTGCGCTGGAAAGAGCAGATCGCGGCGCTGCTGGCCGATCGCTATACCGGCTATCTCAGTCTGGAAACGCACTGGCCCGGTCCGGAAGGCAACAAGCTGGAGGCGAGCCGGATTTGCGGCTGGAATCTGCGCGGCCTGGCCGCGGCATGAGCCTATCTGCTACTTCTCGCCTCGCTGTGAGTCGCGGGTTCATCCCCCAGATGGCGTTCCGGAATTAAATAATTCACCACATAATCGCGCACCGCATCGCTCAGCGGCGTCATGTGCTGCTCGAATCCCGCGGCCCGCAGCTTTGCAACGTCCGCGCAGGTGAAATATTGATACGTGTCTTGCAGTTTCTCCGGCATTTCGATGAAGTTGATTTTCGACGGCTGCCCCAGCGAATTGAAGATCGCGGTGACCAACGCCTTCCAACTCGTCGCCTGGCCTGAGCCGATGTTGAACAATCCTCCGCCATCCACTTTCTCCGCAAGAAAAACGGTAGCCGCCACCGCGTCCTTCACATACAGAAAATCGCGCCGCTGCTCGCCGTGTTGGAACTCCGGCCGGTAGCTTTTGAACAGCGATACCTCCCCGGTTCCCAGAATCTGATGGAACGCTTTGTGGACTACGCTCCGCATTTCCTCTTTGTGATTTTCATTCGGACCGAAAATGTTGAAGTACTTCAAGCCCGTGATCTGGTTCAGCATCCCGGAACGCTCCGCATAACAATCGAACAGATGCTTCGAATAGCCGTACATGTTCAGCGGCCGCAGCGTTTCGAGCGCCACCGATTCCGGCAAGCTCGCTTCCAAGCCGCCGTAGGTTGCCGCCGAAGAGGCGTACACAAAACGCCGCCCGCCTTCCAGCGCAAAATGCGCCAGCGCTTTGGTGTATTCGAAGTTGTTGTGAATCAGATACGCGGCATCCGTTTCTGTTGTGGAGGAAGCCGCGCCCAAATGGAAAATTGTCCGCACGTCTGCAAACAGGTGTCCCGCAATATCCAGCCGCAACAGCAGATCGTCGGCTTCTATGTAATCGGCGAACGTCAGCGGTACAAGGTTCTTCCATTTCTGGTCGCTTCCCAGGAAGTCTGCAATCAGAATGTTTTTCAATCCCTGGCGATTCAGCTCCCAAACCAGCGCGCTCCCGATGAACCCGGCCCCGCCGGTCACAAGAATCCTTCCCTTGGAGAGATCCGTCATTTTTCTTTTTTTAACCGTTATTTTCCACTCACGATGAGCAGCGGCGCCTTCACCTGATGGCGCACCGCGTTGATTGTAGTACCGAAGATCAAATCTTTCAGACCGCGGTGTCCATGCGAGGCCATGATCACCAGGTCGGGCTGCAACTCCTTTACAGCACCGGCAATTTCCTTCGCAGGACTTCTGCCGTGCCGCACGATCGCATCCACTTGTACGCCTTGCTGTTCCAGCGAGCCGGCGATCTTGGCCAGATAGTCCTGTCCTTCGGCGATTTCCGCGGTCGAAGAGAGCGAGCCGAACATCTGGCTCGTCACTCCTTCTTCCACGTGCAGCAGCACGATCCGCGCGTCGTGCATTCGCGCTAACGCCAGCGCATTGCCGAGCGCCTCCTGGTCCGCTTCGCTGTGATCGAGCGCGATCAGAATCTTGGAGTACGTTCGCGATCGCAAAACCGGCGCGGGTTTTTCCGGCACCGTCACCGCCACGCGCTCGAGCGTTGCCGGCGCGCGCCGCAGCCACGGCCAAAACATAATGGTTGCGAGCAGACTCCCGGACGCCAGCGCGCCTATGATGCAGCCGCCGAGCACCAGCGCCCGATAGCGTCCGCTTTGCGAGGTCCAATCGCTGGCCTGATTCCAGAGCAGCCAAACGTCCAATCCCAAAATGAATGCCGCGCAGAACCAGGAGCCGATCTGCAGCCATATGCCATTGGCGAATTCACCCATGCGGTCGCGATCGCTCGTGAAATGCACCAGCGGAATCACTGCGAACGGAAGTTGCAGGTTGAGAATAACCTGGCTGAGAATGATCAAACGATACGTGCCGTTCGCGCCCGCGAAATAGATGGTCAGCGCGGCCGGAATTATGGCGAGCGAGCGCGTGAGGGCCCGGCGCATCCACGGCTGCATGCGAAAGTGCAGAAATCCTTCCATCACGATCTGGCCGGCCATGGTGCCCGTTAGCGTAGAAGATTGCCCGGAGCACAGCAGCGCCGCGCCGAACAGCACGCTCGCTAGCGCCGTTCCGACCAGCGGCGCTAAGAGCTGGTGGGCCTGCTGGATCTCCGTGACGATGATGTGCCGAGTAAAAAAAACCGCCGCCGCCATTATGAGAATCGCGGCGTTCACGAACAGTGCGCCGTTCAGCGCGACCGTGGAATCGACCAAATTGTAGCGGCAGGCCTGCCGCTTCTCCGCTACCGTTTTCCCGATCCGCCGCGTCTGCACCAGCGCCGAATGCAGGTACAGATTATGCGGCATAACCGTCGCTCCAAAAATCGCGACTGCGATATACAGGCTCTGCGAATTCAATCGCGGAAGCAGGCCGGTCAGAACTTCACCGGCATTTGGACGGGCGAAAAAGATCTCAAACGCGAAACAGCCCGCAATGGTGGCGATCAGCACCAGAACAAACGCTTCAATAACTCGAATGCCCAGCCGGCTCAGCCACAGAATCAGCAGCGTATCGCAAGCGGTCAGCAGGACTCCCGTCAGCATCGGGATGTGGAAAAGCAGATTCAGCCCGATGGCCGCTCCCAAAACTTCCGCCAGATCGCAGGCCACGATTGCCAGTTCTGTGAAGATCCACAAAGTGTAGGAGATGGAACGTGGATATTCGTCGCGGCAAGCTTGCGCCAAATCGCGGCGCGCCACAATTCCAAGCCGCGCGCTCAGCGTTTGCAGCAGCAGCGCTATCAGATTGGATGCCACCAGCACCCACAGCAGCCGGTATCCAAATCGCGCGCCGCCTTCCAGATCCGTGGCCCAATTGCCCGGATCCATGTACCCGACGCTTACCAGGTATGCCGGCCCGGCAAAGGCAAACAAGCGCCTCCATAACTGCGTGTGAGAAGTAGCTACACTTGCATGGACTTCGGGCAAGGAACGGGCGGGCGATTCCACCGAATGATCCTGAAGCATAGCTACTCTTCAGTATCGGTGACGGGCTGCGAACCCGGCGCTATTCCTGCCGCAAAGTCTGTGCCGGATCTAGTCGCGCCAAGCGCAGGGCTGGGATCACGCTCGAAAGCGCAGCCACCACGATCAGCAGCGCCGCCACTGCCGCAAACGTCACCGGATCGGTCGCCGCCACGCCCCAGATCAGGCTTTTCAAAAGCCGGGTTGCGAAAAGGGCCAGTACGATGCCGCAACCGATCCCCGCAATCGATAACACAATGCCGGGAAGCGCCGCCGTTCGCACCACGCCGTTCGCCGTCGCGCCCAGCGCCAGCCGGATTCCCATTTCGCGCGTGCGCCGCGCTACCGATTGCGCAATCAAGCCATAGACTCCCAGCGCCGCCAGCAAAATTGCGAGCCCGGCGAGCACGGAAAACAGCGCGGCCTGATAACGCTGCTGGCGGACTGAGGCGCCGCGCACTTCGGACATGCTTTCAAAAGACGAAAACGGCAGCCGTGGATCGACCGCCGCGAGCGCGCGCCGCATCGCTTCTGGTAAACCGCGAACCTCACCGTGCGTGCGCACCATCCAAACTGGCGAAAACCAGATGTTCGCCATCGCGAAAATGCCGTCGGGAAATTGATCGGCGGGCACGTAGACGTCTGCGAAATGGTCAACTGGACCCCCGGGCCCCCAGCCATTCACTTCTTGAACGCTGTTCACCACGCCGATGATGCGCCACATCTTGCCTTCGATTTTGAAGGACAGGCCGATAGGATCGGATTGGTCGCGCAGGTAGCGCCGGACGAAATCTTCATTCACCACCGCGACCCTCGCATTTGACGCATTATCGGCGGCAGTGAATAAGCGGCCGCGCAAGAGCTTCATTCGCAGCACTTCGAACATTCCGGGCGTGACATAGGTAAAGTTCGTGATGCCGTCCCTCGTTTCGCCGCTGATTTGGGAAACGCCTTCGTTCAAGGGGCGCGCATAAGGCGGTGTCAACGCAACGGCAGCCGATTCCACTCCGGGAATCTGGCGAATTTGCGTCAGGCTGTCGCGAAACAGGCGTACACCGGCTGCCGTAGTCGAATAACGCGCATCTTGCAGCGATGCAGTTGCGGTCATCACGTGATTGGGATCGAATCCTGGATTTGCGTTGGCGAGCGTCAGGAACGTGCGAATCAGCAGTCCAGCAGACACCACCAGCACGACGCCCAACGCAACCTCCGCAAACACCAGCGCCTGGCGCTTCCATTGCCGCCGCCCACCCGCGCTTCCTCGCCCGCCTTCGGAAAGCGCTGAACGCAAATCCACCGCCGTCGCTTCGAACGCGGGAAATAAGCCGAACACAATACTGGTCGCTAGCGATACGCCGAGCATGATCGCCATCACACGAACGTTGAGATGAACCGGGCCGGCGATACTGAACTGCCCGGGATTGAGGCGCATCAGGCTCTTAAGCGCGAGTTCTCCTAAGCCCAGCCCGATCAGCCCACCCGTGAACGCGAGCAGCAGCGCTTCCCCCAGCAGTTCGGAAACGATGCGCGCACGGCCGGCGCCCAACGCCATGCGGGTCGCGATTTCCCGCGAGCGCGCTGCCGATCGAGCCAGCAAGATGCCGGCAATGTTCACGCAGCCGATCAGCAGAACTAAAAGCACCGCGCCCCACATCAGATTCACGCGCGAGCGCAGATCGTAAGTGATCCCCGTGCGCAGCGGGAGCGCGGTTTCTTCCGCCGACACCCCGCTACCCTTGTACCGGTCAGCGAAGTAATCGTGCAGGATCGAGTTGAGCTGTCCGTCGGCTTGCGCGGGCGTGACGTCCGGTTTCAAGCGGCCAATGACGCCGTAGTTATCACCGCTTCCCTCGCCGGAATGCGACGGGCGCAGCGGGGTCCAGACATCCGGCGGCGTATCGGTACCGAACCCCGCCGGCAAAGTCCGGAATCCCGCTGGGAGGATGCCGGTTACCGTATACGGCGCGCCGCGCAAGTCGATGACGCGACCAACAATGGATGGATCGCCATGAAATACGCGCTGCCATAAGCCATAGCTGAGGATCGCAAGCGCGGGACCGTTCGGCACATCTTCCTGGCGCGTAAATTCGCGTCCGATCAGCGGCTCAATCCCGAGCACGTGAAAAAAATTAGCGCTCACCCGCTGCTGCTCGATGTATTCCACGCGGCCGCCAGCTACCAGATTCACGCCACTTGTAGTTCCGTAAACGGCACTGTCCAGTAACGAGGCGTGATCGCGAATCAACTCCCATTGCCGGCCGTCCTGGCTAGTGTCGGTCGCCGAAGCCTGGCCTTTGCGCTGAATGGTAGAGAGCATGACCAGCCGGCTCGGGTCCGGGTACGGAAGCGGCCGGAAGAACAGCGCGTCGACAATGGTATAAATCGCCGTGTTCGCCCCGATGCACAGGGCAAGCGTCGCCAGCACCGTGATGCTGAAAGCCGGGCTTTTGCGAAGCTGCCGGGCGGCATAGCGCAGATTGTTCCAGAAGCTCATATATAAAGGCTACAGGAGGTTTCATTTTTTCGCCCATGTAATTCTGGAGTTATCCGATGCTATGGCCTCGCCGTCGATTCGTGAAATTACGGTTGCCGATGCTGAGGCCGCTGCGAGCCTGAGCGACGAGCTAGGCTATCCGGTCCCGGCTGCCGCGATGAAACAGCGCATCGAAAATCTAAGAAAGCTGAACGATCATGTTGTGTACGTCGCTTGCTTGCCGGGCGCGGTCGTCGGCTGGATCGATGTTGGCATCGTTCACCACCTTCAATCGGAATCTTGTGGAGAAATCGGCGGTCTGGTGGTTTCGAGCGCTTGCCGAAGCGCTGGTATCGGCGCAAAACTGGTTGCTCAAAGCGGAACAATGGGTGGCGCAGCGTGGCGTCGCTAGAATGCTGGTGCGATCGCGAATTACCCGCGAAGCGGCTCACCGCTTCTATCTTCGAGAGGGCTATTCCAGGATGAAGACTTCCGCTGTTTTTTCAAAATTGCTTATCGAAGGACAGAAGCCATGAACCGGCGAGCGCGCTTCGGCTCTAGCCAAATACAGCGTGGCTGGCCAGAGCCAACCCCGTTCCGAGTACCGCCCCAGCCAGCACATCGCTAAGGAAATGCATTCCCAGCAATACGCGGGAAACAGCAATCGCCAGAGCGCAAAACAAAAGAACGGCCAGAAGCTCCGGATAAAACGCCCCTAACGTCACGGCAACCGCGAAAGCCGTGATCGTGTGGCCGGACGGAAAAGAAAACCGATCCGGCGGCAAAATATGCGCCCAGCAATGCGGCTCGATTTCACAGGGCCGCTTCCGTCCTGAAATCTTCTTGAGGGCAACGAAAAGTCCGGCGCCCACCGCGGCAGCGGAGCCGGCAGCGGCAGTCGCGGCCAGCCGATTTCCTCCGCCAAACAGCAGAACGGCCAATCCGACCAGGTACCACAGCCAGCCATCTCCGGCGCGCGTCGCCGTAATCGCTCCGAGCCGGATCCATTGCGGCGCGGGCCACTTGTTCACCTTGCGCATCAGTTTGCGATCGCCGGTGACGATCAACTGAAGCACGCTCTGATGGGCCGGCATAGGTACGCCCTCTTGCAACCAGTGTATGGGAAGCGTGCAACAATTCGATGACTTTTTGCTTAATACTTGATGACAGCAAGTTAATTCCCGATTACGGCAAGTAGGATAAAGACTTGCAAAACAAGCCGAAGCTCGATTTCATCTATTTCGAAGCCGGAGGCGGCCACCGCAGCGCCGCAACCGCCTTGCAGTCGGTGATCGCGTCCCAAAGCTACGGCTGGGACGTGCGCCTGGTGAACTTGCAGGAGGTGCTCGATCCGCTCGATATCTTCCGCAAACTCACGCGCATCCGGCTGCAGGACCTCTACAATCTGCTGCTGGCAAAGGCTGGACGCTCGGCGCACGACACCTGCTGCCGATGATGCAGGGCGTGCTCCGCATGTATCACGCACCGGCGGTAAAACTTCTAAACGAATTCTGGCGCAGCCGGCGGCCGGACATGGTGGTCTCGCTAGTGCCGAATCTCAATCGGGCGCTATATGAGAGCTTGCAGAGCGCTCTGCCCGGCACGCCGTTCGTCACGATTTTGACCGATCTCGCCGACTATCCGCCGCATTTCTGGATGGAGCGGCAATCGCAATATTTCATCTGCGGAACGGACCGCGCTTGCGAGCAGGCTCGCCGCATGGGCCACAGCGGCGAGCGCGTGTTTCGCGCCGGCGGCATGATTCTCCGCCCGAATTTCTATGAGTCTCGCGCTTGGGATCGCACGGAGGAGCGCAAGCGTCTGGGCCTCCATCCGAACCGCCCCACGGGAGTCGTGCTGTTCGGAGGAGAAGGATCGAACACAATGCTCCCCATTGCGCAAAAGCTTGGCAACTCAACCATCGATTTGCAGTTGATCCTCATCTGCGGGCGCAACGCCAGGCTGAAAACCCGGCTGCAGCGGCTGAAAACGCGCAACAAATTATTTGTGGAAGGGTTCACCAAAGAGATTCCCTATTACATGCATCTCGCTGATTTTTTCATCGGGAAACCTGGGCCGGGAAGCATTTCCGAGGCGCTTCAGATGCACTTGCCCGTAATCGTTGAAAGCAACGCCTGGACGCTTCCGCAGGAGCGCTATAACGCCGAGTGGGTGCGCGAACAAGGCGTGGGCCTGGTGCTCAAAAATTTTCGAGGAATCGAAGCCGCGGTAAGCGAACTTCTCACGACCGACCGGCTGCAGCACATGAAAGAGAAAATTTCCGGGATAAACAACCGGGCGGTTTTCGAGATTCCACCCATTCTCGAAAAGATATTTGAGGGGACAAGACAATGAAGTACGATGCCATCGTAATCGGATCGGGACAAGGCGGCAATCCGCTCGCGCAACAAATCGCAAAACGCGGAGAAACGGTGGCGCTCATCGAATCGCATCAACTGGGCGGTACCTGCGTCAACACCGGTTGCACGCCCACTAAGACCATGATCGCCAGCGCGCAAATCGCGCATTACGCCCGCAACGCGACCCGCTGGGGAGTACACGCGAGCGGCGTGCACGTGGATCTCCCGGCGATTCTCAAACGGAAAAACGAAATTGTATGGCGCTTCCGAAGTGGGTGGGAGGACACCTTTCAAAAGCAGGAAAATTTACATCTACACCGCGGCGAAGCGCGATTCGTCGGACCGAGGCAGGTACGCGTGGGCGCCGAAACAATGGAAGCCGAACGCATCTTCATCGATACCGGAGCGAGCCCGGCCATCCCGCCCATTGCCGGTTTAGACCAGGTCCCATATCTGACAAACATTGGCATGCTGGATTTGCAACAACTGCCGGAACACTTGCTGGTTTTAGGCGGCGGCTACGTCGGCCTCGAATTCGGGCAGATGTTCCGCCGCTTCGGAAGCAAAGTCACAGTGGTGCAACGCGCAACGCGCATTCTGCCAAACGAAGACGACGACATCACGACAGAGCTGCAGCGCGCCCTCGAAGCCGAAGGCATGGAATTTCATTTGCAGGCGCAAGCGACCAATATGGCAGGACAGAACGGAAGCATTGAGCTGAGCATCGATACCGCGGCCGGTCCGCGCTCCATTCGCGGCTCTCATTTGCTGGTTGCAACCGGACGCACCCCGAACACGAAAGCTCTGGATCTGGCAACCACGGGAGTTGAAACCAACGACAAAGGCTACATTGCCGTGAACGACAAACTGGAAACATCGGCGCCAGGCATTTGGGCGCTAGGCGACGTAACCGGCGGTCCTGCGTTCACGCACATTTCCTACAACGATTACCAGATCGTTTTCGGAAATTTGTATGAAGGACAGGACCAGCGGACCAGTTCGCGCATCGTGCCCTACGCAGTCTATACGGACCCCGCGCTCGGCCGGGTTGGGCTCACCGAAAAAGCCGCCCGCGCGCAAGGCCGAAAATTGAAAATCGGCAAGGTTCCCATGAGCGGCGTCGCGCGCGCGCAGGAGCGAGCCGAGACGCAGGGTTGATGAAAATTGTCGTAGACGCGGCGAACGACCAAATCTTAGGCGCGGCAATTTTATCGGCTGAAGGAGGCGAGCTCGTCCAGATCCTCGGCACGCTGATGCTGGCCGGGAAGCCCTACACGCTCCTTAAGGGAGCGATTTACATTCACCCGACCTTAGCCGAAGGATTTTTCGGTCTCATGGACAGCGTGAAGGCGCTATAGTTTCCGATCCAAACTGAAGCGGCCCGGCCCGGCGATCAGCACCACCAGCGCGGCGCCGGCAAAAAGAAACGGCAGTTCGCCACTACCTGTGCCCGAAAGCCGCATGTGATGAACCAGTAGGAACGCGGTCCCCAATACCACCAGCACATACAGCGCAGCCCAGCGCGCCGCCAGCCCGAGCACGATCAATAACGAACAGACCGCATCGGAAATCAGCGCGATCACCAGGCTTGCATGCGAGCCGAAATGCAAAGGATCGGGGAAATGAGGCGCCATTTGCGAAAAGTGGTTGATCTTCACCAGTCCGTGTTTGGCGAAAAGCGTTAAACCGAACCAGAGGCGCAGGACGAGCAAAGCCACGTCGGAGCTGCGGGGCATAAACCCCATTTGCAAAAATCCATTCATTGATCGATTCCCCGAGAAAAGATTCTGAATCTACAGACACGAGTAGAATAGCGTGTTTGCTATGCGCCGCGTTCTATTTTGTTTTCTCATTCTGAGTTCCTGTCTTGTTTTCGCGCAAGGATTTTCGGAAATGCGCTGGCGGCTCATCGGGCCCTTTCGCGGCGGACGTACCGTAGCGATAAGCGGAATCGCTGAACAGCCCAACGTCTTCTACATGGCGCCGACGGATGGCGGCGTTTGGAAGAGCACCGATTACGGCAACACCTGGAAACCGATTTTCGACGGCCAGGATACCGGTTCTATCGGCGCGCTGGCGGTAGCGCCGTCGGACCCGAATATTCTCTATGCGGGAAGCGGCGAAGGCTTGCAGCGTCCCGATCTTTCGGTCGGCGACGGCATGTACAAATCCACCGACGCCGGAAAGAGCTGGCAGCATCTCGGGCTCCGCGATGGGCAGCAGATCGCGTCAATTGCGGTCGATCCCGTCGATCCGAACCGCTTGTTTGTCGCGGTCCTGGGTCATCCGTACGGACCGAATCCCGAGCGCGGCGTTTACCGCTCCGTCGATGGAGGCCAATCGTTCGAGCAGGTTTTATATAAGGACGAAAACACCGGCGCCGCGCAGGTCGCGCTCTCGCCCGGCAATCCGCAGATCGTTTACGCGACCTTATGGGAAGCCAGACAAGCGCCGTGGGAAATCGGGAATTCGTTCACTGGCCCGGAAAGTGGTCTCTTCCGCTCGACCGACGGCGGAAATACCTGGAAGCAGCTCACGCAAGGCATTCCCACCTTTGCGCAGGGGCTCGGACGAATCGGCTTCGATATCGCGCCCAGCGATCCGAAGCGCATGTACGCGCTGATCGACGCATCGCACGCATACGGCGGGTTGTATCGCTCCAATGATGCGGGCGAGAGCTGGCAAAAAGTCAACAATGAAGTCAGAATTTGGGGACGCGGATCCGATTTCGCCTGCGTTCGTGTCGATCCGAAAGATGAGAACAAAATCTATGTTGCGAACACGTCGACGTACCGCTCGACAGACGCAGGCGAAAACTTCGTCGCAATCAAAGGCGCGCCGGGAGGCGACGATTATCACAGCATCTGGATTAACCCGCAAAATCCCGGCATTATCTTTTTAGGCGTAGATCAGGGCGCGACTTTAAGCGTCAACGGAGGGCAAACCTGGAGCTCCTGGTATAACCAGCCGACCGCGCAGTTCTATCACGTCATCACCGACAATCGTTTTCCGTATTGGGTTTATGGCGGGCAGCAGGAAAGCGGATCGGCTGCGGTCGAGAGCCGAAGCGATGACGGGTCCATCAGCTTCCGTAATTTTCATCCCGTCGGCGCCGAGGAATATGGCTACGTCGCACCAGATCCGCTCCATCCCGATATCGTCTATGGCGGCAAGGTCACTCGCTTCAACTGGATAACGAAAGACGTACAAGACGTAAGTCCGCAAATTCTTCGCGGAAAATACCGGTTCGTGCGGACCATGCCGCTGCTGTTTTCCCCGGCCGATCCGCACATTCTCTATCTCGGCTCCAACGTGCTTTTCAAAACCACCAACGGCGGCGATAGCTGGCAGGTCATCAGTCCCGATCTGACGCGCAAGCAATGGCAAATGCCGGCCGTGATTGAAGCCTTCGAATCGAAAGATCCGGAGAAAGGACAGCATCGCGGCGTCATCTACACCATCGCGCCTTCGCCCAAAGACGTAAACCTGATCTGGGTGGGAACCGACGACGGGCTGATCCAAATCACGCGCGATGGCGGAAAAAATTGGCGCGACATCACGCCGCCCGCGTTAACGCCGTGGAGCAAAGTGTCCCTGATCGAGGCGTCGCATTTCGATACGGAAACAGCCTATGCGGCCATCAATCGCTTCCGGTTGGACGATTTGAAGCCGCACATCTATCGCACGCACGACGGCGGCAAAACTTGGAGCGAAGTCGTCAGCGGCTTGCCGGATCAAGCGGTGGTGAACGCCGTCCGCGAAGATCCGAAGCGCAAAGGGCTTCTTTTCGCAGGAACGGAAATCGGCGTGTTCGTTTCTTTCAACGACGGCGATCGCTGGCAGCCGCTGCAAATGAATCTACCGGTGACCTCCATCCGCGATCTGACGATTCACGGCAACGACCTGATCGCCGGAACCCATGGACGATCCTTCTGGATTCTCGACGATATTACGCCATTGCGCCAGGTGAACCAGGTATTGTTTGCACCCGAAGAAGCGATCCGCTGGCGCTGGAACCGCAACACCGATACGCCGCTTCCACCTGAAATGCCCGTGGGACAGAATCCGCCGGACGGCGCGATTCTCGATTACACCTTAAAAGCAAACAGCGGCCCGGTCACGCTGGACATTTATAACGCCAAGGGAGAACTCGTCCGCCGTTATTCGAGCAACGATCAACCGCCGCAACCAGAAAAAGATCTGAACGTCCCGACCTACTGGATTCGTCCGCCGCAAACTCTTTCGAACGAAGCGGGTATGCACCGCTTCGTGTGGGATCTCCGTTACGCGCCGCCGAAATCATTGCAGCACGAATATCCAATCAGCGCGATCTATCGCAACACGCCAGAAGAGCCCCGCGGAGCGCTCGTCACTACCCGGGCAATACACCGTCAAGCTGACAGCCGGCGGCAATACCTACCGGCAGCCACTCACCGTCATCATGGACCCGCGAGTAAAGACTCCCGCCGCGGCCCTGGAGCAACAGCTCTCCCTATCCCTGCGCCTGGCAAGACTCCTATCTGAACCGCGACCTAAGGAAGCAGATGCCACGAAACTGCAAACGCTCAATCGCGAAGTAATCCGCGTCTACCAAATAATTCAAGGCTCCGACAACGCCCCCACAACTCAAGCCATAGCTGCCGTCAACGATCTCGAACGGCAATGGAACCAGCTAGCAAAGCACTAAAACGTAAACCGTCCCGAAAATTGCAGCGACCGAGCCGGAAGCTGGTTCGTAATCCCTGCGAGCGTCTGCCCGAATCCCGAGCCCGGTGCTGCCCCGTTGCCGTAAGTGCCGCTATAGCCAACGAAATTCGCGTGATTGAATACGTTAAACGCCTCGGCGCGAACGATCAGGCGGAAGCGCTCGCTTCCGAAGATAAACGGACGCTCCAGAAACGGTGAGACATCATAGATAGGCCGCCCCTGGCCGGTATCGCGCCCAACCACCACGCCATTGATCACCGGCCGGTCCGTCGTAGCGCCGTTGTCGCCGCTATTCGTCGTTCCCGTCACGATGTTGTACGGCAATCCGGAGCCAAACGTCGCAACCCCGCCGAAATTGATCTTGAACGGCAGCACATAAACGCCGCTAAGAACGAAACGTTGCCGCTGATCGAAAATCGCGCTCCCGTTCTCCACCGCCCCCGTAAAGTTTGGATCGTTCGGATTCTGGCCTGGAACATCCGGATCGACATTATCAATAGCATGCGACCAGGTGTAACTCGCCAGCACCGACAACCGGCTGCTAAACGTGTGGCTCAGATTTACATCCAATGCGTCGTAATAAGCGTAACCGTCGTTCACGTCGGTTTGAATCACCGCATACGGAGGCTGAGGATTGGTAGCGCGAGCGGGATTGCATACCATTCCTTGCTGCGCATACCATGAGATCCAATACGGCCGCGTGCAGTTCGCAGCCTGTGCGGAACGAGTCTGTCCCTGCGCCGTCCGAATAAACGGAGCGGGTGGATCTATATCGAGCGGCCGATTGATCTTCAGCGTGTGAGAACCGACGTAATCCACGCTGAGTATCCAATTGGACGCAAGGCGTTGTTGAATGCCGAAGGTCCATTGCTCCGAATAGGGATTCAGCAACTGATTCGGATAGCCAATTAGCGAAGACGTCGGGAAGAACTGATTCAGATACGCGCTCTCGCCAGGGCGAATATACAGGCTCCGCAGAGGAGCTACCGCGCCCGCCGGAAACGCCGGCAGCGGCGCAGCGGAGACGCTCGATGGAAAACCTATCTGGCCCGGCCCTGCGGTGTAATTAAACACGCCCGTCGGCCCGGTAAGCGCGTAATTCGCTTCGGAATTATCCACCACCTGCGAGTAGTAAATCCCGAAACCCCCGCGAAACACGGTTCTGTCGTGACCCAGCCAGTTATACGCAAAGCCCACGCGAGGCGCGAAGTCCTTGCGGGAATCGGTAAACGTCTGCTGCTCATACCGCAGCCCCAGATTGACGGTCAAATCCGGACGCACTCGATAATCGTCCTGAACAAACAACGACCACAGCGCATCGTTCACCGAGTAAGTTGCGTTGCCATAACTCTGCGTGTAACTCTGAACGTTGCCGATATCATCGAGATAAGTGGAGCTTTCGCACACGGCAAGCGCCTGCGTGCAAGTCTTGTAGACGAACTGGCCCAAATAAATCGGCCCGCCAAATTCCTTGCTATTCCCGCCGTTGTGAGCGAAAATCACATCGCCCCCAAACCGCACCTGGTGACGTCCCCACACAGCGGATAACGTATCGTTCACTTCATACTGCCGGTTCATCAACAGCGCCGATTGCGAAGTACCGGAAGTAAACGTTCCGCCGCTAGAGACCGGCACCGAAAACTGCGTTCCATAAATGACGGGATCGAATTCCGTGATCGGCGACGCCAATTGAAACTGCAAGCGAAGGTTGTTAATGAGATTCGGTTTCAGAATGGCCGTCTCGCCCACCTCCTCCGAGTAAGTGCGCCGCCGGAAGATACGGTCGACGCTCGGAAGATTGTTGCCGCCCACAGCGCCGTTTGGATTCGTATCGTAGAATCCATCTACATCACTGCGAAGAAACATGCTGTTGGAATCGCTGAATTGATGGTCGAGGCGGAAGAAACCCAGCCAATCGCGATAATGCCCGATAAAATTCCCCGGCGCGACTGGCGATACGACCGGCGATGCGCGATTTTCAACACTGTCCTCGCCCGAGGCGAAGAATTGCGTGTGCCCACCACGCCCAATCGGACCCGAAAGAGACAACGCTTCCTGCTGCAGCGTGTCGTTGGTTAGGTCGTTGCCGCTCGTGGCGTTGGCGGCAGTGAAGCCGGACAATTTGGCTTCGCTGGCCGAAGGACGTCCCAGGTACAGCGCCTCTCCATGAAAATCATTGCCGCCGCTTTTCGTGATGATGTTCACAACGCTTCCGGTGCTGCCCCCGTATTCGGCTGAAAATGCATTCGTCAGCACGTCCATCTCTTGCACCGCGGCGAGCGGAATATTCGTGAAGATAGTTTGCCGGCCCCAGCTATCGTTTCCACTGCTGCCGTCTATTTCGAACCAGGTCTGACGCCGGCCGGCGCCGTTGGTAGTAAACAGATCCTGGTTCATGAAGACATCGCCCTGGTTAATGGCCGGACGGTTCGCGGCGCTCAGCAAAGGCAGATAGCTGATCTTGCGGTTGGGCAGCGGAATCTCTTCCACTTGCTTCGCCCCGAGCCGCTCGCCAAGCTGCGGCTCGTCTGTCCGCACCTGGCCCACTACGCCGGTTACCGTGACCTCTGCGCGCGCTCCAGCGACATTCAACTGCAAATTTAAATCCGCGGTTGCGCCTCCGGCCAGTGTGATGCCGCTCATCCGCACTTTCGCGAATCCCGATTTGCCCGCTGTGATCGTATACGTACCGGAGATGGGAAGACCGCCGACCGAGTAATATCCGGATTTACCGGTTTCAACCGTTCGTGTAAGCCCGCTCAGAGCATTTACAACTGTGACCTGCGCACCCGCTACAGGGCTGTGACTTGGATCGCTAACTTTGCCTCGAATGGTAGCGGTATCGGGAGTTTGCGCGGCAAGCGGCAATGCGATCGCCAGCAGCGCAAACTGTCGGACCATAGTGTGCAAAACACACAGCCTACAGCCCGAAGCCCGCTACTACCATAGATCGTATTAAAAAGATGCGTTACCGAATCAACCGTTCCAGCATTGCATGCGCCGACAGCAAAGCCGCTGGGGTAACGGACAGTGCGACGGCAGCACAGAACAGCCCGATCGCGCCAGCCCCCGCCAGCGACATAGCGCGACCGGGATTCTGCAATTCGACGGGCCGATTCAACAGCCGTTCAACACGTGCGGCCAGATCCGAGCGGTCCGCAAGCAGCGACGTAACCAACGGCGGCAAATCCGGCGCGCTGCCAAGCCGCGCAAGGCGAAGCAACGCCTCCGCGAGCGAAACGGAGCGGTTAGGATCACCCGCAACCGCGCTATCGTCGGCAGCCCATTCCGCGAAGCGAGTCCAGGCGCGTTCGATGCGATCAAAGCCGCCGAAAAGCGGCAAAATGCCCGGCGCAAACAGCAGCAGCAAGCGTTTTAAATTGTCCCGTGAGATGCGATGCGCCCGCTCGTGCCGCAACGCTACAGCCAGCTCTTCAATCGACAGAGCGGCCAAAACTCGCGCCGAAACGATCAGCCGCGGTCGAAAGATTCCAGCCAGCCCCAGATACAGGCCGCTTCCTTCAAACACCAGCGCGGGTGCATGCTCGCCTGCAAGCAGTGCCGGATGCGCAATGCCCCGCCATTCGGCAAGCCGTCGAAGAGAGCTCTGGATCGCGCGCACTCCTCGCGCAATAGAAATACCGCACACCGCAAGCGCCAGCGCAGCCATAACAAGGCACGCGAATCCAACCGGCTCAGCAATATTTTCCGGTTCGAAGCGCAAATAGCTAGGCACGCACACCCCGACCACGACAAACAGCGCAAAACCAAACGGAAGGAACCGAAGCATGAGAAGAAACCGGGCCGCTACCCGCGGCTGCATTCGCTCCGCCAGGCGAACTGCGCCGCGAGAAGTCAGCGACAGCAGCAGCCCCAGAACGAAATGGATCAAAAAAAACGACCCGAGGCAAACGCACAGCAAGCGGAAGACGTAAGCCAGCGTCATGCTTTGCTCCGCCGCGACAGTTCTTTGCGTTTCAGCCTGATCTTGCGTTCCAGCTCGTCGAGCAGCGCCTGATCGTGGGTTCCCACCGCATCCACCAGGCACGACAAAAGCAGGTCACCCGAAGAACGCGGCCCAGCCAGAAAGCCGGCCAACCAATCGCCCGCGCGTTTGTGTTCCCATTCCTGCCGCGATAAAACTGGCGCATAAAAGAACGCGCGCTCCGATTTTCGCCGCCGCAGCAGGCCCTTCTTGAACAGACGGTCGAGAGTAGTCATAACGGTGGTATAGGCCAGCGGCCGCTCTAATTTTTCCGCCACATCGCGCACACTGCCCTCGCCGGCCCTCCACAAAATCTCCATGACGCAAAGCTCCAAATGGCCCAAAGCTACCGGCGAATTGCGCTTGAAAAGCCCGATCATTACAAACATATATATGATAGCTTTCGAACAGTCCCATCCCGAAACCGCACACCGACCCAATACTGAGCCGCGACCAGAGGGAGCGGTTTGCCCGGAGATATAGACGAATTTTCTCCGGCAACGCAATTGCAATGAAGACCAGCGTGAGCCGTTTTCTTCAAGATCTGCGCTACGGCGTCCGAGTCCTCTCGAAGGCGCCCGCTACAGCCGCGGTTGCCGTACTCGCGCTCGCTCTCGGCATCGGCGTGAACATCTCGTGCTTCATTTCCGTGAACGCGCTGGTTCTGCATCCGCTGCCGTTTCCGCATCTCGATCGCATCATGACCATCTGGGAAACGGTTCCGAAAGTCCAAACGGAACGCGATGCGGTCGCACCCGCGAATTACCTCGATTGGAAACAGCAGAGCCGTTCTTTTGAAGAAATCGGCGCATATGAAGGTTGGGACACGACGCTCACGGGCACGCGCGATCCGCAGCGTGTGCAAGCCGCCCGGGTATCGCCAGGATTTTTCGGCGTGCTCGGATCTCGCGCAGCGTTGGGGAGAACGTTTTCAAAAGAAGAATCACAGCCCGCGCACTCCGGCGTCGTAGTGGTCAGTGAAGGTTTTTGGCGGCAGCGGCTGGCCGGGTCGCGCCAGGCGATCGGGAGCGCGATTTCGCTCGGCGGCCGAAGCTACACCGTCGTCGGAGTCATGCCCGACGATTTCGATTTTCCGCTTGCCACCCAGGTATGGACGCCGCTCGCAATGGGCGTCGAGGAACAGCACCAGCGTTCCGCGCATGACTTGTTCCTGGTAGCTCTGCTGAAGCGAAACGTGACGGTGGATCAGGCGCGGCTGGAGGCGGAAGGCATCGCCAAGCGTCTGGCGCAACAATACCCTCGCACCAACGAAGCGCGGGGAATGACCGTGGTTCCGCTGCGCAGCTTAATAAATAGCGTGACGGAGCGCTTCGTGACCACGCTTCTGGGCGCGGCGTTCTTCGTGCTTCTGCTGGCCTGCGCCAACGTCGGGAATCTGCAACTGGCGAGAGCCGCCGGCCGCGAAAAAGAGATTGCGGTGCGCGCAGCTTTGGGCGCCGGAAGGTGGCAAATCGCGCGTCAATTGATCGCCGAAAGTGTCTTGCTGTCATTGGCTGGCGGCGCGGTCGCTCTGTTACTAGCGAGTTGGAACCTCGATTTCACGAAGGCCAGTATTCCGCCTGCGGCTTTCAGCTACGTCGTCGGCCTGCGGACCATGCACATCGATTTCACCGTTCTGCTGTTCACCTTTGCCGTCTCAATCGCAACCGGCATTCTCTGCTGCGCGCCCGCCTTGTTCCAGCTTCTGCGCCGTGCTTCGCGCGCAAATCTGGGCGTCGCCTTGAGAGAAGGTGGGCGAACGACCGGCGGCCTCCCCGCCCGCAGTCATTTGCAATCGATTTTGATCGTTTCGGAAATGGCGCTCGCCTTGGTTCTGTTGATCGGGGCCGGATTTATGGTGAAGACCTTTGATCGTTTGCTGGCGGGCTACTATGGCTACGATCCGCGTAATCTGCTGCTGCTTCAGGTATCGCTTCCGCCCACAAAATACAGCGGCGATGCGAGCGTGGTCGGCTTTTACGATCGCGTCCTGCGGCAACTTGAGAATCTGCCCGGCGCGCAAGCCGCCAGCCTCGATACCGAGAGCGCTACCGCGGACAGGTTTTATATCGAGGGCCGGCCCGAACCGCGCCCGGGAGAAGCCCGCCCGGAGGTGAAGATAGTCGGCGACCGCTATCTCGATTCCATGCGGATTCCTCTCGATAGCGGGCGCTTTCTCAGCCAGCAGGATCGTCCGCAATCGACGCCGGTAATCGTCATCAGCCAATCGCTGGCCAGCCACTACTGGCCGCATGCAGATCCCATCGGCCATCGCATCAAACTGGGAAGTCCCGATGCGCCCTGGCTGACCATTGTGGGAGTTACCGGCGATGTAGTCCAGGATTGGCTCAGCGGGCGCCCCGCCTTGCTCGCCTACTTGCCCTACACCCAGCACCCGCCGCATTCCGCGGAATTCACCATCCGAACCAGGCAAGATCCAATGCAGCTTGCTAAAGAAGCGCGCAGCGTGATCCGCAAAATCGACAAGGATCTTCCCGTCTACAACGTCAAAAGCATGGAACGCTACATCACGGAGCAAACGCACGGAGTACGGATTTCGGCGACTACCATGAGCACCTATGCGGCAGTGGCGCTGCTGCTGGCCGCCACAGGTATTTTCGCGGTGATCTCGTATTTCGTGGTACAGCGCACGCATGATATCGGAGTCCGCATGGCGCTCGGAGCCGGTAAGCGCGACGTGCTGACCATGACGCTGCGCCGCACTCTACGTCTGACAGCGGCCGGTCTCGCACTCGGTCTGCCGGCCGCTTTCGGATTGATGAAGCTGATGTCGAGCCTGCTATACGGAATCGTAAAGCTGGATTGGACTACTTTCGCAAGCTGCGCCGCAATCCTGGCCGCAGCCGCGCTGCTCGCCAGCTATCTTCCCGCCCGCCGTGCCGCAAAGATCGATCCGCTGGTCGCACTCCGGCAGGAGTAGCTGGCCCGACCACCCCATACATTGCTTACTGGGCGACCGTCGTCCACATGTTCAATGTATTCGCATTGTCGTCCACGGCGGCTAAGCGGAACGTGCCCCAGCCGATGTTATAGGTCGCGAGACCAAAAGCCCCGCCATTATTCGGATCGACGGACATCTGCGCCAGAAACTCGCCCGTTGGCGTATATTCCACGAGTTCGCTTGGTTGATTCGGATCGGCGTTTGAGCCGTCGCTATTGGCGACCAGAAAGTGGCCGTTCGGCAGAATCGAGAGATCGAGCGGACCATGCAGATGTATCGCATCCTCGAAGAGCAGCGTGGGCGAAAGCGCCGAATGAGTCGCAACCGCCGTCGGAATTTCGTAAATTGCATTATCCGCCGACGAGACAACATACAACGTGTCATTGGCAGGACTGTAGGCCAGGCCCGAGGGTCCAAGAACGAGCGCCGCGGGGTCTGTACGGTGATTCATTCCGTTCGCGATTACAGTAACAGTGGCGCTCAGCGACGTTGGGGTGTATGTGATGTCAAAGCGCGAGATCACGCCGCTGAGCACATTGGATACGAAAACGTGGGCCGTTCCGGTCCCGTTGCTGCCAGTGTCATAGACTGCCATTCCCCAAGGACCGTCAATAGTGGCCAGAGTGCCAAACGTCCCCAGGAAGTCGCCGCGATTATTTAACACCGCGAGTCTGCCGGGTTGCACTGTTGCTGCAGTGCCATCGGCGGTGGGCAGATTGCCAATCAAAACAACGCCGTCGGAAAGCACTCCGATGGCCGCGGTAAGCCCGGTTTGCGGCGAAGAACTGGTGTAGAAAGTGGATGTTTGTCCCGAAGCGCTAACCCGCAGGATGGTTGTGCCCCGTCCCTGAAGATTGTTCGAATCGTTGAAATTCGACACCAGGATGTCACCCGGTTGTAGAACCCCGCCCGTCGACACTGTTTTCGGAACGAACACAACGCCGTAAGGATTCAGGTCCCCGTTAGAGGGAATGGTGGATACCGATGCCGGCATGAGCGGAAAGATCGTGTGCGTATCTTGGGCAAATGCCAGTGCGGCGGAAAGTGAGAGCAGTGCAACAGCAGTTATTGAATTTTTCATGTCACTGGCATAAGCGACACCCGAACAAAAATCCCCTCACCCGGCGACGAGCGCTACTGGCAGGGCTGCCCCAGCCGCAGATATCCAATGTCATTTACTTAAGCGAAAGATAACGGATCGGTGGCCGCCTTGCATTCGTGCAAGATGCTGAGACTGAGGCAGGGAGCGTGAGCGACCTCAGGTTGGACGAAACGAAGCCTCGTAAGTAAATGATGTTGCGGCGTGCCCCCAGTCCACAATGCCCGGCTTGGTAGCCTGAACGGTGCAGCAGAATCGCGACGTAAGGGGCCGCTCAGAAGGGCCGAAAACCTGACGAGTTGGTTCCAGGACGTTCTCGCACAATATTTCGAGGAGTAAGCACGTTTCATCGAGCTCCACGATGCGCAGGATCCACCATGAAGGCCCAGCCGATGCTGGCCTAAGCTTGCGGCCGGCCACTTATCGCAGAGCCACCGGTATTTGACGATGGCCGCTTAACTTGCTGGCTCTGGAAGCAGTTCTTCAATCGTCTCCATACGCACGAACAGTCGCCGTGGTGTGTCGGCAAAGACGGCGGAGAAGCCATACTTTCGATAAAAGCGCTGCGCATTGCCATCCTTCGCGTCTACTATTACGCCCACCGATGCCGCGATAGTCCGGCTCGCAAAGAGAGCCTTTTTCAGAGCGTCAATTAGCAGCAGCTCACCAACCCCCTGCCCCTGAAACGATAGGTCGCGAGCCAACCTTCCGATAAGCGTCGTACCAATAACCGGATAGCGACGCAGTTTAAGCCGTTTCACCAGTTCGGGCGGGATATCGTCATAAGGTATGCCATAGGAAGAAAGCGTGTAATATCCTGCAATGCGGCCATCGTTCGAGACAAGCACATGTGGCAAAGCTGCGCCGCTGTTAGCGTCTTGACTCGCTTGTTGTTTCAGGTAGCGGTCAAGCGGCTCCACACCGCATGAAAACGCCGCCCGGAGCTTCTTATGCTTGGCTCCAAGCGGCTCTATCTCTAAAAACGACGGCGCGGAAATAAGTTACTCCGCAAACGTCTGTGCATGCCGTTCTGCCGCTTTACGCAGTTTGGCATTGGGAGATGCCGGGGGCTTCAAGAGCGCTCTTACAAACGCGATCCTATCGCGTCGCGTCAGCTCCATAAATTCAGCTTCCTTTATGGTGCGCTCAGCGGCCTCTACGGCGCTATTGACCACAAACTCCGTCAGCGAGCTCCCACGAATATCTGCGGCCCTCTGGCACAGTGATTTCTTTTCACGGCTGATACGCGCCGCTAAGCGCTCGCCTTGCGTGGCCGCGTGCCTTTCCTGTTCAGCAACTCGCATTTGCGGCCTCCCCATATAGTGTACGCCAAAGGTGCGTACAACTTCAAGGCCAAAGAGCTATGGAATCTTTTCGTATAAGAGTGTCAAGGCGCCTATGCTCGTAGCAGCAGTCCCTTCGTAGCGAAAGGTGAACTGATGCCCGCGGTCAAAGCTGACACTGTGAAGTCCAGATTTATTTTGGTTATAACGTGCGGAGCTTTCACCATTCTCGAATCCGAAGACCAGGCCGATTCGATCTCCTGCTCCGCAAGCGCAAAAGCCGCCTGAACCTACTGACTTTCTTTGCGAGCCAGGTTTTCCATCAGCCTGGTGATCGAGGTCAGCATATCTATAGGCAGAGGAAACACTACCGTTGTGTTCTTTTCAGCCCCGATCTCAACCAGCGTTTGCAAATAGCGCAATTGAATGGCAACCGGTTCTTTTTGAATCAGCGCCGCCGCCATGCTTAATTTCTCGGCCGCAAGATACTCGCCCTCGGCATGGATGATTTTGGCGCGCCGCTCGCGCTCCGCCTCAGCCTGCCGCGCAATGGCGCGAATCATCTGATCGGGCAGGTCGACCTGTTTGACTTCGACCATGGTGACCTTCACGCCCCAAGGCCCGGTGTGTTCGTCGAGGACGCTCTGCAATCGAACGTTGATGCGCTCGCGCTGGCTGAGCAGCTCGTCCAGTTCCACCTCGCCCAACACGCTTCGCAGCGTCGTTTGCGAAAGCTGGCTTGTGGCGTAAAGATAATTCGCCATTTCAATTACGGCCTTGGTTGGATCGACAACGCGGAAATAAATAACCGCGTTCACTTTGACCGTGACGTTGTCGCGGGTGACCAGATCCTGCGGGGGAACTTCCATCGCTTCGATGCGTAGCGAGATGCGCGCCATGCGATCGAGCGGCGCGAACACCAGAATGATGCCCGGCCCTTTCGGTTCGTGCAGCACGCGGCCCAACCGGAAGATCACGCCGCGCTCATACTCGGCCAGAATCTTTATCGAAGAAACCAGGTAGAAAAACAGAATGATGATGACAATAAGCAAAGCGCCGGAAAAAGCGCTGCCGAATCCTATCACTTGTCTAAGCCTCCTTGACGAACAAAATCAATTCATCCACGCGCTGGATGGAAACACGTTTTCCGGCGGGAATCGCGTGATCGCTGCGCGCCCGCCAGTATTCGCCGCGGACAAAAATAGTGCCTTCCGGATCGATCTCGGTCCGCGCTACGCCGACCTCTCCCACCAGGCTCTCCAATCCGGTCCGATGCCTCGCTGTGCGCGCGCGCATTCCCAGCATGCCCAGGAAAATCGTAATGATCCCAAACGCCGCCGCTACCGCAATCGCCAGGGCCGGAGTCACTCTGCGCGGACCCTGAAACAAAACAATTGCGCCGAAAGCGAACAGAAAAGCGCCCGCAATGCCCGAAACCATGTGGGTATAGTATTTCAGCTCGAGCAGCAGAAGCAGCGCCGCTACCAGCAGAATGATCAGCCCATACCACGTGGGCGAATCGCGATAAAACCCATAAGCGCCGGCGCAAATGAGCAGGATGCCCACAATTCCAGGAACCATCATTCCCGGCGCGTGCATTTCCCAATAAACGCCAAGCAGTCCCAGGACCAGCAGCAGAAACGCAACGTTCGGATCCGCTAAAGCCGTTTCTGCCATGCTTACCAGTTTGTCAGTTTACAGGAACGCGCGTTTGGCTGAATGAACTTTAACGGTCAACCGGATAAACCACCGCGCAAGGGTTTCGTCTTTGCAGGTAGAGACGATTTGATACGTCTCCAAAGGAGTAAACAATGAAAAAACAAATTTTTTCGATAACCCTGTCCACACTTTTTGGACTAGGTGCAGCTATGGCTGCGCCGCAAACCCAGGAGCAAGCGCCCCCGCCTCCGAACACCCAATCCGCGGGGCCGCACAAGCCCGACCCGAGCCGTCAGGTGCAAATGCTCGCAAAGCGGCTGAACCTCAGCGAGGATCAACAGAACCAGATTCTCCCGATTTTGACCGATCGCCAGCAGCAGATCGAGAACATTCGATCCGACAGCTCACTTTCACCAAAGGACCGGCACGCCAAGATGCGCGCGGTTCGCGAGGATAGCGAAGCCAAAATCAAATCCGTGCTGACCGACACTCAAAAGCAGACTTACGATGCGATGCTGCAGCACATGCGCGACCGTGCCCAGCAGCATCGTCAGGAGCGCCAGAATTAATCATTCACAAACAGAACCGCGCACGTCAGTAAGCGGTTAATACCAGAAAAAGGAGCAATAGAGCCATGAAGAGCACAACGCTTGCAACAGCAGTACTCGGTCTCGCGCTCGCTGTTGGTTCCGCGAATGCGCAGGTCTACGTTAGAATCGGCCCACCACCGCCCCGGCGAGAGGTCGTGGTCGCGCGGCCCGGCCCCAGGTACGTTTGGGTCAGGGGTTACTACCGCTGGGACGGCGGACAGTACGCCTGGGCTCCCGGCCGCTGGATGCTGCCGCCGAGACCACACGCAGTCTGGGTGGACGGCCACTGGCGTCACGGGCGACGCGGCTACTTCTGGGTGGAAGGCCACTGGCGTTAGGCTGCCTCGGATCCTAATTCACCCGACCTTAATCTAAGGAAGAGTGACTCTCACACAATCCGACCCTGTCTGCGGAATGCAGGTAGATCCGCAAAAGGCCGCAGGAAAGAGCGAGTATCGCGGTACGAGCTATCATTTCTGCGGCCTCGGCTGCAAGAAAAAGTTCGATGCCAATCCGGCCCAGTATCTTGCACCCGAGCCGGCCCCGATGCCCTCCGCGCCCGCGGCCGAATACACCTGCCCCATGCATCCGGAAGTGCGGCGGCACGGCCCCGGCGCTTGCCCCAAATGCGGCATGGCCCTTGAGCCGCTAGAGATCACGGGCGAAGAGGTCAACCCCGAGCTCCACGACATGCAGCGGCGCTTCTGGATCGCTGCCGCGCTAACCCTTCCGCTGCTCGTACTAATGATCTTTGAAATGCTGCCCGGCCACACGCATCTTCCATGGGTGCAACTGGCGCTCGCGACTCCGGTAGTCCTTTGGACGGGCTGGCCGTTCTTCGAGCGCGCCTGGGCTTCTGTTTTGAACCGCAGCCCGAACATGTTCACGCTCATCGCGCTTGGAACGGGAGCGGCATACGCGTTCAGCTTGGCGGCCGTGCTATTCCCGAACGCGATTCCGGCGTCTTTCCGGACACAAAGCGGAATGCTGCCGCTCTATTTTGAACCCGCGGCCGTCATTACAACGCTGGTCTTGCTCGGCCAGGTTCTGGAATTGCGGGCGCGCGCCCAAACCAGCAGCGCGCTGAAATCGCTTTTGAATCTGGCGCCCAAGACCGCAAGGCTCGTCGAAAGCAGCGGCGCGGAGCGCGACATTCCGCTCGATCAAATCCAACTCGAAGACCGCGTGCGCGTGCGTCCGGGTGAGAAAGTACCGGTCGATGGAATTGTGCTGGCGGGCAACAGCTCCGTCGATGAGTCGATGATCAGCGGCGAGTCCCTGCCCGTCGAGAAATCAGTGGGCGAGCGAGTCACTGGAGGAACCGTGAATGGGACCGGCAGTTTGCTGGTGCGTGCCGATCGCGTCGGAAGCCAGACTCTGCTCAGCCAGATCGTTCGCCTGGTGAGTGAGGCGCAGCGAACCCGCGCGCCCATCCAGCGTTTGGCGGATCGCGTCGCATCCTATTTTGTCCCCGCCGTGCTACTCTGCGCCGCCATCTCTTTCGCGCTTTGGGCAATATACGGCCCGGAGCCGCGGCTGGGTCATGCGCTTGTGAATGCAATCGCCGTCGTGATCATCGCCTGCCCATGCGCGCTGGGCTTAGCCACGCCCATGTCCGTGATGGTGGGTACCGGCCGAGGCGCAGCGTCGGGAGTCCTGATTCGCAACGCCGAAGCGCTGGAGGTGCTGCACAAGATGGACACTCTGGTCGTCGACAAAACCGGCACTCTCACCGAAGGCAAACCGAAGGTCACCAACATCGTTTTGTTCGGCGACCGCTCTGAAAACGAGCTGCTTCAACTCGCCGCGAGTCTGGAACGATTGAGCGAACATCCGCTGGCCGGAGCGATTGTCGCGGCAGCCAAGGAAAGAAATGTCGAGCTGTCGGAAGCCGGTGATTTCCGTTCGATTCCAGGCAAAGGCATTCAAGGAAGCGTGGCCGGCCATTTTGTTCTCGCGGGCAATGCCACACTGCTCAACGATTCTGGCGTGGCAATGGACGCGCTGCAAGGCGAGGCGCAACCGATGATTTACGTATCGGTCGATGGCAAACTCGCCGGAGCGATCGCAGTAGCCGATCCGATCAAGCCGTCCACGCGCGAAGCTGTAGAGCTTCTACATGCCGCGCGCATCCGCATTGTAATGGTAAGCGGCGATCGCAAATCGACGGCGCTTTCCGTCGCACAGCCGCTTGGCATCGATGAAGTGGAAGCCGAAGTTCTGCCCGGCGATAAGGCTGGAATTGTTAGGAAACTCCAGGCCGGCGGCCATATCGTTGGGATGGCGGGAGACGGCGTCAACGATGCTCCCGCGCTGGCCGCTGCGCAGGTAGGAATCGCCATGGGTACCGGAACCGATGTAGCTATGGAATCGGCGGGCATCACGCTGGTGCACGGCGACCTGCGAGGCATCGCCCGCGCCCTGCGTCTGAGCCGCGCCACCATGCGAAACATCCGCCAGAACCTGTTCTTCGCGTTCGTCTACAACACGCTCGGCGTGCCGATTGCCGCGGGCATTCTTTACCCGTTCTTTGGAGTGCTGCTCAGCCCGATTATCGCCAGCGCCGCCATGACTTTCAGCTCGGTCTCGGTGATCGCCAACGCTCTCCGGCTGCGGAATGTCGAGCTGTAATCATTTGATAGCCTTCTCGAGCAGTTCCATCGCGCGCTCCGGGCCATCCACGCCTTTCATTCATCGTGCTTGCCCGAGTTCTTGTTGTAGAGCGCCAGGAACTCGACAATCTGCTCGACGAGCGGCTTTTGCAAGTCGGAAATGGACTTCACATCCTTGAAATCGAACGAGCGAAGCGCCACCGCGACGAGCCGGTCATTCCGCGACGTCTTGCCTTTTTCGGTCTGCTCGACGCGAATGACTCCGACGATACGAACCTTTAGAAGACAACCGACATGCGCCGGCTCATCCATCAATACGATAACGTCGAGCGGATCGCCGTCTTCAGCAGCAGTGGACGGAATGAACCCGAAATCAAAGGGAAAGCTGAAACCTTGCGGCAGCAGGTTCGAGAGGGAAAACAGACCGGATTCCGGCTCGTATTTGAACTTGTTTCTCCGGCCTTTCGGCGTCTCTATAATGACTTGGCATTCCTGCCGCTTTCGATCCAGCTTATGCGGCAATCGGCTGATGTCTTGCATTGGATCCCGGTATTAGACGCAATCCTCCAACTCTCCTGAAACAGCGATTCTGACCGTTGTGTCACATTCGCAGATGCCTAAGCGTAAGAAGAACCCGATCCTCGAAACGGCCCAGGAAAACTTCGGGTTCAAGAAGTTGCGAGCCGGACAGGAAGAGGCGATCCGCGCCCTGCTGGCCAAGAAAGACACGCTCGTAGTAATGCCCACCGGTTCGGGCAAATCGGCCATCTACCAGATTGCCGGTCTCATGAGGAAGGGCTCAGTACTGGTGATCTCTCCGCTGATCGCGCTGCAAAAGGATCAGGTGGATTCGATTAATTCGCAGGAAACCGAAGCCGAAGCGGTTGTGGTGAACTCCATGCAACGGGTCGCGCAGGCTCGCGAAGCGCTCGAGAAGATCGAGGACGGCAGAGGCAAGTTCATCTTTCTCGCTCCCGAGCAGCTTCGCAAACAGGAGACCATCCAAACTCTGGAGAGCGCGAACATCTCGCTCTTCGTGGTCGATGAAGCGCATTGCATCAGCGAATGGGGACACGATTTCCGGCCCGATTACCTGCAGCTTGGCGCGGTCATCGAGCAGCTCGGGCATCCCGTCGTTCTAGCCATGACCGCGACTGCATCGCGCGAGGTCCGGGACGAGATCGTCGAGCGGCTCGGGATGCGCAAGCCGAAACTTTTCGTGCATGGATTCGACCGCCCGAACATTCATCTCCGGGTCGACCATTTCGAGACCGAAGACGAGAAGCTGGAAGCGGTGATTCACCGGGTTCGCTGGGCGGACAAACCGGGCATCGTGTACGTCGGGACCAGGAAAGCCGCCGAAGACATCATGCAGCGGTTGGAAGAGGAAGGCATCCCCGCGCTGTTCTATCACGGCGGTCTCAAAGCCGATGAGCGCCGCGAAATTCAGGACCGGTTCATGTCCGGCAGCACGGAAGCAATCGTCGCGACCAACGCCTTCGGCATGGGCATCGACAAACCGGATATCCGCTTCGTCTATCACTACGACATCCCCGAATCGCTGGACGCCTATTACCAGGAAATCGGACGCGCCGGGCGAGATGGTGAAAAGGCCGAAGCGGCGCTGTTCTTCCGGCAGGAAGACCTGGGCGCCGCCAAATTCCGGAGCAGTGAAGGAAAGCTGGAACCCGCGCAGGCCGAAATGAAGCAGGAGCGATTGCGGCAGATGCAGGAATACGCCGATACGAGCGCCTGCCGGCGCGAGCATCTACTGCGCTACTTTGGCGACGACTTTACCGGGCCGTGTGACAACTGTGACAACTGCGAAGCCGCGACGCCGGGCAGCCTGGATACAAGCGCGGGAACGCGTCGCGAAGTGGCCTAGCGGCGGGCCACACAGTTGTTACAATAGAGGCTTAATCCTTTGCTTCCCAGGTGAAGCGGCACCTCCAAGATGTTTATCAGCCTGCAGCAACTGGAACACCATCCCGTTCGTTTCAATCTAGACGTTCCGGTGGGTCAAATCGATTTCGACAGCAAGTTGACACAATCCTCGGCGCTGCACGCCGAGGGATCGGCTCAGCTTCTCAACCACTCACTGGGGGAGATCCGCATCCGGGGAAAACTGAAGGTCGCAATGCAGGCCATGTGCGATCGGTGTCTCGAAGCCGCGGTGTTTCCCATCGAGGATGAGTTTGACCTGGTCTATATGCCGGCTGAGGAATCGGGCGCAGGCGAAGATGAGATCGACCAGGGCGGAATAGATGTTGGCTTCTACGAAGGCAACGGTCTGGCGCTGAACGACATCTTGCGCGAGGTGGTGCTGCTGGCGCTGCCTATGCAGCTTGTCTGCCGTGAGGCGTGTAAAGGTATTTGTCCGGTATGCGGGCAAAACCGGAACCAGCGCGATTGTGGCTGCCACGCCGAAGCAGTGGACGATCGCTGGAGCAAGCTCAAAGATTTTCGGGCCGAAATCGGCTCGCACAACTGAACGGCTTGCCGTCAGGATTAGAACGTTTGCAGGAAATGAGAGACTAAAGAAGCTACCACTATGCCGAATCCCAAACGCCGCCACTCGAAGCGCCGTACCTCGACTCGCCGGGCGCACGATGCACTGAGCGTTCCCCAGCTCGCGGAGTGTCCCAATTGTCACGAGAAAATATTGCCGCACCGGGCCTGCCCGCATTGCGGCAAATATAAGGGCCGCGAAGTTATCGAAGTCGTGGAAGCCTGAGCGCCGGCGAAGCATTGAACTAGACTTCACTTCATGGTCACGATAGCCCTTGACGCGATGGGCGGTGATCACTTTCCTAAACCGGAAGTGGAAGGCGCCATTCAGGCGGTCAAAGCTTTCGACGTAAAGGTGATACTCGTTGGTCGCGAAGAAGTTGTGCGGAAGGAATTGGATCGCCATTCACGCTGGGACTCGCTGCCCATTGAAATCAGGCATGCGAGTGAGCAGATCACGATGGCCGATAGCGCCGGCAAAGCCGTTCGTTCCAAGAAAGACAGTTCTATCCGCGTAGCCTCGCGCCTGGTGCGGGACGGTTTCGCGCAGGGCGTGGTGTCGGCCGGAAATACGGGCGCCGTTATGGCCACCGCGAAAATGACGCAGGGTATGCTCTCCGGCGTCGATCGGCCCGCTTTGGCATCGGCTTTTCCGACGCTCAACGGCACGCCGGCGGTCATGCTGGACGTTGGCGCTAACGTCGATTGCACCGCCAATATGCTGGCGCAGTTCGGCGTGATGGGCAACGCATACTCGCGCGTCATCTTCCGCACGCCGAATCCGCGCGTCGGCCTTCTCTCCATCGGCGAAGAGGAGCACAAAGGCAACGCGTTAACGCATGAAGCTTATCCGCTGCTGAAGAGTCTCCGCCACCTGAATTTCATCGGCAATGTCGAAGGCCGCGACGTGTACACGGGTCATGTCGATGTCATCGTCTGTGATGGATTTGTGGGCAACGTGGCATTGAAAACCAGCGAAGGGCTGGTTGAGGTTATTCGCCAACTGTTGAAGCAGTCTCTGAAAGCGAGCGTTACGCGGAAGGTGGGGGCCTATCTCGCGCGAGGGGCGTTCAACGAATTCAAGAAGCGCGTCGACTATTCCGAATACGGCGGCGCGCCGCTGCTGGGATTGAACGGCATTTGCGTCATTTGTCATGGGCGTTCCAGCGCCAAGGCCATCCGCAACGCGATCCGTGTGGCGAAGGAATTCGCCGAGGGCAAAATCAATGAACGCATCGCAACGGAGCTGGATGCCTGGACCTCGGCGCCGGTGAGTTAATCTATGCGCTTGTTTTTTTTAGCGCTGGCGATTTCCGGGCTGCTTGCCGCGAAACAAGATCCGGTACAGTGGACTCTCACGCCCGCTCCTGGTAACTCGCGAATCGCTCCCGGCGCGAAAGCATATTTAGAGCTTCACGCGACTAGTTCAGCCGGGCTGGCATCTCTATTCTCCGACGACGCCTCCCGGCGGTCCTATTATTACGAAGCTTCGCGTCGAAGCAAATCCATCCATCGCCAGCTATAACATATACCGGCCGCAGCCGGTCCGGAAATTGGATCCGAACTTTAACATCGACACCGAGACCTACACGGGGCAAGCGACATTTCTGATCGAGGCGACCGCAAGCGCGTCGGCATCGGGCAAGTCTACGGTGGAAGCAAGCGCGCGATATCAGGTTTGTTCCGATGTGAGCTGTCTGCCGCCGGTGACGAAGAAAGCCGGAACCGAAATAGAGTTCGCGAGCGGCGCGCCGCCGGTGAAGTTCACAATACCTCCCGGCTATTTGCTCGTGCCAGTCACTGCAGATGCATCTGCACCGGCGCCTGCGCCCGCGCAAGCTCCCGTTCGCGTTCCGGAGGGCAGCGGACAACCACTCGCTCCTTTTCTTCTGGCAGCTTTCGGATTCGGCTTGGCAGCTCTGTTCACGCCGTGCGTATTTCCGATGATTCCCATCACTGTTTCCTTTTTTCTCAACCAGAGCACCGGCGGCGGTGCTGAACAAAGGAGCGGCGGATGGAAACAAGCGCTGGTCTTCTGCATGGGGATTATCGTTTTGTTCACCGGCCTGGGCTTTCTGGTGACCGCCATCGCGGGCCCGTTCGGAGTGGTGGAGCTTGGCTCGAGCCCTTGGGTGAACGGTTTCATCGCGATCGTGTTCTTCGTTTTCGGATTGAGCTTACTCGGCGCTTTCGAGCTGCGTCTGCCTTCTAGTGTTCTAACCAAGCTGGATCGAGCTTCGCAAGGCGGCGGCTATGCGGGATCGCTGCTGATGGGTCTCACGTTTTCACTCACCTCCTTCGCTTGCATCGGCCCCATTGTCGGCCCGCTGTTAATTGCTTCGGTGCAATCGAAAGGGGCTGAACCTGTGCTGGGCATGCTGGCCTTCGCCACTGGACTGGCCGCGCCGTTCTTTTTGCTCGCGCTGTTCCCCGGCTACTTGAAAAAGCTGCCTCGCAGCGGCGGATGGATGGTGCGCGTGAAGGTTGTGCTCGGGTTCATCGTGCTTGCGGTCATGCTGAAGTACGTGAGCAGCGTCGATCAGGTCTTGCAGACACACTGGCTCACGCGCGAGCGGTTTCTGGCGGCCTGGATCGTGCTCTTTGCTCTGCCCGGTTTGTATCTTCTTGGATTGCTGCCGATGGAGGGTATTAAGAAGGACGAGCGTCTCGGCGTCTCACGCGCGCTCATTGCGGCTCTGTTTCTGATCTTCTCCATCAGCCTGGCGCCGGGTCTGTTCGGCGGCCGGTTGGGAGATCTCGACGCGTTCATTCCCGAAGCAACCGGCGGTGTCTTCGGAGCCCCCGCCGCGACCGCCGAAGCCGCGCCGGGAAGTTACTTCAAGAACCAATTCGATGCCGCCCTTGCTGCCGCTCGCCAGCAGAATAAGCTGGTGCTGGTAGATTTCACCGGATATGCCTGCACCAATTGTCATTGGATGAAGGCCAACATGTTTCCACGCCCCGAGATCCAGACCGCCCTTAAGAATTTGATCGTCGTGGATCTCTATACGGACGGCACCGACGCCGCATCCGGCGAGAATCAGAAGCTGGAAGACCAGAAGTTCGGCACAGTTGCCATTCCGTTCTATGCGCTCATGGATCCGGATCGAAACGTGATTGCCACATTCCCGCAATTGACACGCAATTCCCGCGAATTTCTCAGTTTTCTGGAGACCAGACCAGGCGCAAAGCCGCAAACAACCGCGATGCTACGCTAAAACTGATTCAGCAGTCCTCTGCACGCGGATGTGGCGGAATTGGCAGACGCACTGGATTTAGGTTCCAGCGCCCGCAAGGGCGTGGGAGTTCAAGTCTCCCCATCCGCACCAACAACTTAGCTCGGGTTGACACTTCATGACTCCGTAGGTTCTTCCGTACGATCACCGATCCTCTGTTGTTCCAGATAGAGCTGCATGCGCCGCCCCGCCTCCTGGATATCGCGAGTGTCGATGATGTTGTACCGCCAAAGCATACTTGCTGTTTTATGGCCAGAAACAGCCATGGCGACTTTCTCTGACACCCCGGCATGTATCATATTGCGGACTGCCGTTCTGCGTAGATGGTGAAATAACAGTCCGGGTAATCCCGCAAGCTCACATGCTTTTTCCCAGGACCGGCGGAAATTCCTTATTGGCGTCCTCCCGAACGTTATCCTCCTTGCCAGCGCTCTGAGGTTAAACGCGTGCCTTAGAATCCCCAACTCTCGATTTATCGTCGCGTTCGCCGCTGCTTTCTTTCGCAGCACTTCGATGTACTCGCGTATGTGAGCTGACGTTAGCTTGCAAGCTTTAACATGGCCAAACTGCGGAGATAAGTGCTTCTGTACAGGGCCGCGGCTTGTCAAGCCCGCAAAGTTCTGTAAATTGAATCTCCCAAGTTAATCAATCCTAGTTCCTTATTCGATTCGCTGCCGGAGTGGAGGGCGAAGCCCGGAACGGAGGCAGTGAATCAGGCCGCCGCTTGGCCCGGCTCGGCCGCGGACATGTCTGTGACCACCTCCATATTGAGATAAATGCGTTCCATCCATTCCTGATTGAGCTCCATCATCAGGGTGCTGACCAGGCGCACGCAGGCCTGTTCGTTAGGGAAGATGCGGATCACTCGCGTGCGGCGTTTGATCTCCTGATTGACTCGCTCCAGCATGTTAGTCGAGCGCATCCGTTTCCGATGCGCTTCGGGTAACTGGTACACGGCTAAGATCTCTTCCCCGCAGGCCTCCAGCACAGCCGCCGCTTTCGGCCCCCGTCGGCCGAGCACCTCGACTGCTTCGGCCAGCGCTGGCGTGCCGCTACCAACGTCGGAGCTTCGGTGATCGCCTTCAGCAGTCCCAGTACAAACGCCTTTTCACGCCTCGCCGTGTGATTCAGAATATTGCGCACGAAATGCACCTGGCAGCGCTGCCACAGCACTCCTTGGAAGTGTCGATCAATGGCTCTGCGCATCCCCTGGTGATCGTCGGAAACCACGTAGCGCACCCCGCGCAGCCCACGCCGGCTCAGATCGCTGAACACCTCGCCCCAACTCGCCTCGCTCTCTGAGCCTGTTCTGTCGCCAGCAGCGCATATCGGTGATCTTTATGGCTCTCAGCGCCGAAGCTGACCATGGCTATGTTTTCATTCAGGAAAAAGAAAGTCGATGTCTTGAATGTCTGTTAGCGGATTTTATCGATGATCAGCGTTACCCCTGTCCCGGGACTCCGGCTAGCGTCGACATCCTGCAGGCGGTTGGAGGCCGCCGTGAATTCAGAGGAAACTGACACACAGTTGCCACGGATCCGCCCTGGAAATACCAAGCCGGCAGCACGCTGCCTTACAGATACCCTGGATTCACGGCTTCTTTCGGACTGATTACGGAACTGGCGCCGTTGTCACCCAACTGTTTCCGTTCCATTGCTCCACATAGATATTCCGCAGAGAGCCATATTTCACCTCGCCCCAAGCGGCGACTGGCTGTCCGCCCACCACGGCGAGAGAGACATGCTCAGCGCTACCGTTCAGGGGATCTGCATTTAGAGTTCCGCCCAACGAGAACAAGGAGCCGTTGCAGTATTCATCGACATAGGTCTGCATTTTTTGGCCAAGGTTCTGCTGCTCTGTCCAGGCCAGGTAAAGGTTGCCGGTATTTGGATCGGCGATGAGAGATGGCTTGTCTGCCCAGCCAGTATCGATATCTCGATTTAACGTTCCCGAACCCAAGGTCGTCCAAGTGTTCCCATTCCATGTCTTCAAGTAAACCTGATTATTCCCGCTCTGACTTCGTTCCGTCCAGGCCACGTAGGGCTGGCCGTCAACGTAGGCGATCGAGACGTCATACGCTCCATCACTGGCATTCATATTGAGCGACCCGCCGAGCGGGACCCACGACGAGCCGTTCCACTCGTCGACATAGGCCTGTGGCGCGCGTTTCCGACTGGACAGTGCCAGCCGCCGCGAACTCTGTCCAAGCGACGTAGGGATGGGCTCCGTCGGTGGCCATAGAAATGGAAACCGCGTGGGGGCTAACGGAAAGGGCTCCGAGCATTGCGGTTGAGCGGCGCGGTGCCTACCAAACTCCAGGCGGAGCCGTTCCACTGCTTAACGAAAATGTCGTTGCACCAGGGGAAGCAAGAACGGTCGGTTTCCAAAAAGGCGATGTATGGCGTGCCACCAATTCCGATTAGCTGGGAGTAACTGGCGGTGTCGGCCACTCCGGCGGTCACCGCTCCAACCGCTCCGCCGATCCATGAGGAGCCGTTCCAGTACTTGGCATAGAGATTGTTCGGAAGCAAGTTGCCGGAGTTGTTCTCCTTATTCCAGGAGATCCAGGGCACACCGTTCACAAGGGCGACGGAAGGATCATGAGCCTCGTCATAACCGGCGAATTCGGAGTCCAAGGCCGAATACGAAACACCTAAATTTGTCCACGTTGAACCGGACAGTTGACTCACAAAAGGATGCGGATACAGATCGTTACCCGAAGCCAGCGGCACGCCTGTTTCGATCCAACCGGCATAAAGCGTCGTGCCGTCGCTGGCCAAGACAGGTTCATTCGCCCACGCGTCTGCGTTACGGTTAAGGCTTCCTGATGTGGGAATAAAGACCGGATTACCTGCGTAGCCCACGCTGTTGCCCGTGCCGGCGTAGCGGAAGAACCATGTCTGTACGTTCCCATAGCCCGAAGGCTGGCCGCCAACGAAGCCGCCACTCCCCGGCCAAGTCAGCATGAAGACGTTGTCGTCCGGATCGTAGGCCAATCTTTGATAGGTGGTTGAACCGGGAGTGACACCCGGCGACTGCCCAGGGTGGAGTTGGGTCCAGGTATTGGCTGCCGGATCGTAGACCCAGGTGTCATTCAAATATCCGCTGGCATCCTGGCCCCCGACCATGAGGAAAATGTTATCGGTGGAATCGTAAGCAAAACCCGCATATTGGCGTCCTGAAGGCAAAGTGCCACCAGGATTCAGGCGGGTCCATGTATTTGAAGGATACACTGTAAGTATAGAGATCGTTAGTGTACGATCCACTTCCCAATTCACCTCCAAAAAGATAAATCTTATCGTTCGCACTATCATAGGACATTGCACTAAAGTATCCTGCGGAATCCGGTACTGCTGTTTGGCGACGTGCCGTTTGGGGTTATTTTGCTGAAGGTGTTATCCGTCGGGCTGTAAAGCCAGGTTCCTCTATCGCGGTCGAAAAGCACATAAACGTTGTCCTGAGTATCAAACACAGCCGACGCCTCAGTCGTGTTGCCCGGCCGGTTAACCGTCTGCTTGTTTCTCCCTGTCATGCCCGATGGGTCGAACTCCCACACTTGTTGCGATCCCTCGTATTGTTGCGAACCGGAGAAGCAGCAGTAATTGATGAATACGTTGAGTATCGGATCGTATTGGAGCATGCCGACCCCATGACCGCTCCCCGGGAGGCCTGCCCCATTGAAATCACCACCCAAACCCAAAACGTCCCAACGATTCGTAGAAATATCGTAAGTCAAGTAGGCTTGGTCGCTTTCGGAAGTCAGGTTGTGATAGTTGTCCCACATGACGAACTTCTTAATGCCCGCCGCATAAACCATGTTGTCGTAACCGACCACGGCTTCCGGAAAGCCGTTGCTGGGAACCATTGTCCAGGTACCGTTCGGGCATCGGCGTACCGGGGCCATTCGTACCGAGGGTCGTAGCTGTTGTCGTTGCCGATTGGGCGGAAATATTGCCTCCGGCATCATATGCGGCGACGGTATACGTATAGGTTGTCGACGCGTTCAGGCCGGTATCGGTGTAAGAGGTGCCGGTGGATGTGGCTATCTGCGAGCCGTTCCGGAAGAGTTTATAACCGGCTATCAGCGACGTTGTTAGTGGCGGCGCTCCAGGAGAGCTTGATTTGGCCCGGAGAAACGGCAGTCCCGGAGAGATGTCAAGAGAAGCGTTGGCACTGTTGCTCGTTAGGGATTGATTTACATTCACAAGCCCAGTGATCGTGATCGTGCCACCGGTGCCGGTCTTTGGAAATGAAACGGTATAGGTATTACTGCCGTCCGACCATGTTGCGCCGACAGAATTCAGAGTTTGAAGTACCGGTTACGGTTACGGGGACGTTCGTATTGCTGTAATCGGTAGCAAACATAACGTTCAAGAAGTAGTCCTGTTCTTCTTGTGTACTCGGACTCTCCTCAATACGCCATGAGCCGGGTTCAATCGGCCCAGAGTTTGGGTCGGGAGTAAGGATATCGGGCGTGCTGCTCGTATCCAAGAAGCCCCAGAAATCCCCGCTGCATTGCCCACGCATGCACGCATTCCAATTGGTGCCCGTGTCAGGATTTTGCGGATCGGGAATCCAAAATTCTTTGCCGGGACCGCCGACAACGCTTACGTTACCGCCATTCGGCAAGATCATCCAGCCGACGAGTTTCCCGTTGTATTGGTACTTCGCGCCGGCACCGGTGCCCCCATTTGCGTACGTGAGATTACCGGCGTATGGGTTGGTCCAATTGAGACTTTCTGTTACGTTTTCCGTGCGATCAATTTCGTAGCGATTGCCTGAGATGATGGGCTGGTTGACGCTATGCAGCAACCACTTCTTTTGGAATGCTGGATTGGCCGACTTAACTTCATCGTAAACGACGATATATGCCGATGTGCCGTTCGGAATAAAGAGCAGGTTTCGAATCACGCTCTGCGCCCGGTACGTGCGATTTACTGAGTTCGGCGTGGTAATGCTCTCGGGATTATTGTAGGCAGGAGTGATGTCTATCGCAGCGTATGTGTAATTGGGCGTCACTGAATAGGAAAGCAGTGTACCCATGTGGTAATAGTCATATTCCGATTGCCAATCATTGATACAGCCTGGAGCAGTAGCTTTGTTAAAGCAGTCGGGTGAAACATACTGCGGGAATAGCTGATTATAGAAGGTGCCCGCGCGCCGTTGGCCTCCATCGTTTGCCAGCGCTTCTGAAACGCTGCTGCCATTTTTCAAATCAACCTGGCCAAACAGTTGAGTGGGGTATACGTCCTTCGGGTCGATGATCAACAACGTGTTCTGAGAAATGGATTGTCTTCCGTATTGAATCTCGTGTTCGCTGTTGGAACCTGCCCGGTAGCTGCCGCTGTCAATCGCCAGGTTGCCACGATGAGAAATTGTGAAGGACCCGGCATCGGCGTGCGTATGCGACCAAAAACTATCGCCGTATTTCAGGGAGACATCGGTATCGTTTTCACTCCAGCCCGAACGCGCGAAGAGCACTCCCCAACCGTCAAAGTCTTTAGAGGTTCGCAAGGCGGAACGCGAAGACACCGGATTCGATTTATTATCAGGCGTATAGAATGGCCATGCCGAAGGTTCGAAATCACTTGGACCGGAGGGGAATTCCTGATTTACAAGGCGCGCCCAGCCACGCAGAACGGGATCATTATAGATTTCGGCAAGGCCGTTCAGAGATCCCAGCCCGACTCCTAAGTCGTAATCAATGTCGTATTCCGGCGCGAGCGTGCCCGCGGCAACCTCCCCGATATGTTCCATCGTGAAATCGGGTCTTGTCACGTACATTGTCCAAGTTGGATAGTTTTTTAGCCACGGATTGTCGGCAAAATAGGGCTGCCCGCTGGCTGACTGCCAGGATAGGAGAATAGGGACAAGCCACTGGTTTAATCCAGGATTGTTATTCACGTACTGACTCCAATCCTCGGACCAAGCTCCGCCGCTGTTACCAAAGACCTGCTGCCAAACGGGAACAAACACGTTGAACAATTTGTTTGTCATCCAATTGATGTGGTAGGTCCCGCAAGGTTTGGTGGGGCATGCACCACCCGCTGGGTTTTGGATGTCAAAATCGGGATATATGGCGAACGCGGCGATGAAGCCGTCCGGACCGTTTTCGATATAGACTTGATCGTTATACGGGCTGGCGCCCAGGCCGTCATAATACTCTTCCCAAGTCTCCGCAATACCCTCGAGTTGATTCATAAAGGCCGTTCGATCCGTGGCATCGAGAACGTCATAGAGCCAGTCGTAGACCATGGCTATTCTTATTCCGGCATACGCCTGATACCCATTAAAGATCCGGATTTGAAGGCCTGTGCCGGTTAAGGGCGGGTTATCGGCCGCCTCCAACACTATAGTTGTCGCGGTTGCCGAGGCGATATTATATCGACGCCCCTGGATAGACAAAGTGTAATTACTGTTCGCACAACTTTTGCCACTACAACCAGTAAGGAAGTTGGCAGAAGCGCTGGTGAGAGTGTAGCCACCACTGCCAACGCCGTCGTTCACCGAGTAAAGAAGCTGTCCCCATGTCCCGCCTAGATTGGCTAGCTTTTCAAATTTCGTCAGATCAGCCGCTGCAAGCGCCGTGTTCCCAACTGCTTGATTCGCGAGGTACGCAATGAGCGCCCGTCTGAATTGACCCATATTGGAAATGGGATTTGTTGGATCAAGACTGGCTGCGGCAGAGTTATATTTCGCCATCTCGGTCGCATTGGCTGCCAGGGCCAAAAGATACGCTTTGTCAGGATGTGGCAGGCGCGGATGGCCTGCGTTCCAGGTGCTAGGAATTTCCGTTGCCACGCTAGGGTTCCCGGGTACCGTAGAAGCCGGAGGCTGAGTGCTGGCGCTCACAGGCGCAGATCGGGCTGAAATGTTACCGGCAGCATCATAAGCGGCCAGAGTATACGTATAGATCGTCGAAGCGTTCAAACCAGTATCGGCATACGACGTCGTGGTGGCCGTACCTACTTGCGACCCATTTCTGAAGACCTTGTAGCCAGCCACGCCGATATTGTCGGTCGAGGCGCTCCAGGAGATGTTGATTTCACTAAAAGACGGAGAAGTCGTGGAGAGATTTGTGGGAGCGGAAGGAGGAATATTATCCGACGAGTCGCTTCCAGGTTTGAACGCAGCTATTACGCTCTGGACCGTGAGCGATTCCAGCAAGGTCCCGCTCGATATAAAACTGCCCGTGGTGGAGGCGGTTTGGTCTTGAATCTCGTGCTCGTGGTTCGAGCCGTCGGATTGCAACTGGACGGTTGTCCAAGGGGAGGCAGGCGTGAAAGTTGCCTTTGGCGAACCGTTTGTGTGATGGACGGCAAAGAGAAGGTCTCCGGCCCGAGTTGTCTTGGCGGAAGCGCTCGCGTAAGTGGAGCCGGCTGCATTGAGTGAGGCTGTCACGTCGAGCGAATCGGAGGTTGCCAAGCCGGCATACTCTACGGCAGTGATAATGGGAAACGCGCCGGTCTTGTTCGCTGTCGCTGTAATTTGGTCGTTCGATCCACCGGTAATATTCTCGGCATAGAAGATGGCCGTGTACGGGTTCGGCTTATATGCCGCGGCCAGGTGCCAGGTATTGCCGTAGGTGTCTGAGATGACGTAAGGCCCGTCCGCTCCATAGTAGTCGCTAACCGCGACGATAAGTTCGTGGCCGGACGTAGTAGGTTTCGGAAAGGTGACCGAAATAGCATTCCCACTCCGGGTGTAACCGGCCGCCGACGTGGATTGGATACGAGTAATTGTGGCCGCGCCAGTGGAGGGAGGGGTGGCATCCGGCAAGTCGCTTCCAGGCTTAAACGCAACTACTAAGCTCTGGACGGTGAGCGATTCCGGCAAGGTCCCGCTCGAAATAAAACTACCGGTGACGGAAGCAGTTTGGTCTTGAGTCTGATGCTCGTGATTCGAGCCGTCGGATTGCAACTGGATCGTGGTCCACGGAGAAGCAGGCGTGAAGATGGCCTTTGGGGAAGCATTCGTGTGATGGACGGCAAAGAGAAGGTCTCCCGCCTGGGTTGTCTTGACGGAAGCGCTCGCGTAAGTGGAGCCGGCTGCATTGAGCGAGGACGTCACGTCCAGCGAATCGTAGGCTGCCAACCCGGCATACTCTACGGCCGTGATAATGGGAAATGCGCCGGTCTTGTTAGCTGTAGCGGTGATTTGATCGCTCGACCCACCCGTAATGTTCTCGGCATAGAAAATGGCCGTGTAGGGATTTGTCTTATATGCCGCGGCTAGGCGCCAGGTGTTGCCATATGTGTCTGAGATGACGTAGGGTGCGTCTGCGGCGTAGTAGTCGCTCACGGCGACCACGAGCTCGTGACCGGACGTCGTAGCTTTCGGAAAAGTGACGGAAATGGCATTCCCGGTCTTCGTGTAACCAGCCGCCGAGGTCGACTGGACACGGGAAATTCTGGTACTGGCTAGTAATGTAGATCCCGGAAAAATGGATGCGCCGATCACGCCCAAGGCTAGTACTCCGAACGGAATCGTCTTGTTAACAACTTCTCGCAGTTGATTCTTTGAAGCTAAGGCCATGCTGGTCATCCTTAAAGACAGATTCATAAGTAGATTTGAGTTTTTGCAACGGCGTTCAAGAGTCATTCAGACCTTAGTTCATTGAGAACTAGGGCGTTTGCTGGAATGCTTGAACGGCTCTTATAAACAGCACTTATCGACTGCTCCGACCAACAAAGGAGCAGATTTCGCGCGCTACATCGGTCGCGCGTTGGATTTGTCCAAGATGCTGAAACGGAGCCGGACGAAAGCAGAGTAGCTTCGACTGCGCGTCAATCGGAAAACACTAATGAATCCGAAAACGTCTTTGGACTCCGCGAATTGAGAGTGACGCGCAAACAGAACCGATCTCGGTTTGTGCGGGTAAAAGCCGGATCGTCATGGGCAGCAAAATCGTTGGTTAACGAACGGGATCACTCACAATACAATGCGCGATTCGCCACGAAAAAAAGATAATCGATGTTGCGGCCAATGGTCCCAGGGGGCACCGGCCATCAGACCGATACCGCAAATGATGCAGAGGATGATGCCAACCCACTTGGCGATGGCGATCATCTCGGTGCTGATCCCTTGTGCCGCCTGGCCGAATGAACTGGCCAAACGCAAGGGTTGCAGTTACTCCGAAGAGGAGCGCCCAAGAAGCAACTCTTCCGGATACGCGAATGACGTTATTCTTCATTGATAGGACTCCTGAGGTTGCGGAAATAGCCGCACACAGAACGTATGCGAAAACTGAGTTATAGAAATCCAGCTAAGACTTCGTTCCGGACGTTTGCGACATGACGCGCTGGGTGATTGCAGGCTAGCTGCCATGTCCGTACGTAGTCCGTAGGATTGCGGTAGACCTCGTCCAGGAAAGAGCAAGAGGTGCAGCGCCGCAAGTGCTTGGGCCCATTGCTGATCGGTGCGAACTGTGGTCTGGGGATTGCGTTTAGGTTCCAGCGCTCGCAAGGGCGTGGGAGTTCAAGTCTCCCCATCCGCACCAACGTACCGAGCGCTCTTCCAAAATTCCCAACTTGAAATTAACCAAAACAGTTTGGTCAATCTAGAAGGTGTTCGTCGAAAAACGTCCCGACCTATCGAACCCGTGCTCTCAACGCGGGAACTGGGCCACGCCTAAGCTACACGCTGCGCAACATCAGCAGGGCATCAGTCCAGGAAAGCTAGGAGACGGCGTACCTCATGCGCCGCGTGAACGGCGACCGGCTGCGTAAGGCAAAACACATTCAGGGAAATCGAGCGGCGGTACCGCAAATCACAATGACGAGATGTCCATAGAATTATTATCTTGACGGAGGAGGAATCATGCCGGCATTTCGTTGTCGCACAGATATACTATGCCTTTCGTGAATCAAACGGAACCTGGGGGTGCCTCATCTGAGTTCGAGAACTGGAAGACTCGTCTTCTCGAAAGACTCGCGATAACGACGGTCATCAATGTCATAGAGGTAGGTGACGCATTCGAAGGTAAATCGCTTTCGGCCCTCGCATAGGCCGTGCGTAACATTCTCGAACTTTCTGTCTGGGCCGAATATTGCGGACAATCCGACAAGAAGGCCCGCCAGTTCTTTGAAGACATGGTCAGAGATGTGGCGGATCTGGTGAGATTCAGCGAGAAGCTACTTTCAAAGCGCGCCGACACTGGGCTTGATCTCAAAGCCGCAAGAGAATCCATAAGCAGGATGGCCGCGAGTTTAAACATAACAACACCCCACGAGGATTACTTGAAAATACAAAATGCGGCTGATGAAATTGGCAGGGGCGATGATTTCCGAGCGAAAACAAACTTTTATCAAAGTTTGCGCACCCGACAGCGTTCAGTATGATTGCGAACATCACCCCGGAACTCGATCAACAGCTGCGGGCAGCAATGACGTCCAGCGTAGAAGATCAGGTAAAAGGCATTTTCAATAATGTGAAGGAGATGCTCGCGAAAGGCGGAGCTACGATGAGCGAAGACATTGATCGCCTGGCCGCGACGGAATACGTAAAAGAACGTCTTCCGCCCAAACTGCGTGCGCTTTTGGATTCGAAAACGCCTAGGCAGCAGGAGCAGAGCTAAAGCCGTCGCCCCGCAGCTCATCGTTCGAGAGCGCTCCAGTTCGTCGAACAACTGGCTCTCGGAGAAATCTGGAACTTTTCGGGGTGACGAGTGTCAGCAAAAGTCAAGAAGGCACACACTCAGCGCGCGAACACCACGCCCGAATCCACTCGAAATTTACGAAAGCCGTAATAGGTTCGCGCCTGATCGACGTTCAAATTTTTCCAAAGCGCGCGGGCCTTTAGCCGAAGCTCAACGCGATCCAGGTGCCACAGTTCGCCGTCAATGAGGGTCTGATGCATCTCGATTTCAGACCCGCGCGCCATTGAACCGAGAAACCCTCCAAGCCGAATATCACGAGCGTTACGAGATTCACGGCCACTTCTATGGCTAGCCTTGCGTGCGGCGACAGTGCGGACATCGCCAACGTCCCTCGATCCAGAGACGCGGTTGTGCTTCGTAAATCGAGGCCACAACCGCCTTGATATCGGCCATTGTGATTTCTTCCTCTTATGAAGTAGACATCACAGCCAATGTGTCGGCCAGCGCGTTATTCTCTCGGACAAATCTGCAACGCAGACGTGCCGCTCCCGCGCGCTTGGCGATAGGATAGGTTCCCATGGCGAGTCCCGAACACTTAGCGATTCTCAATGAGGGGACCGAAGCTTGGAATGCGTGGCGGATAAGGACTAGCGTAGACAACGACGGAGCGGACCTCAGTGGGGCGAACCTCAGCCGAATCTCAGCCGCGAACCTCAGCCGAGCGAACCTCAGAGAGGCGAATCTCAGAGAAGCGGACTTCACGCTGGCGAACCTCATCGACGCGGACCTCAGTGGGGCGAACCTCAGAAATGCGAACTCAGCGACGCGAACCTCAGCGAGGCGAAACTCGACCAGGCCAAGATTGTATACACGATTTTCGGAAATGTGGACCTAAGCCTCACGAAAGGTCTGGATTCGGTTCTTCATCTCGGCCCCTCGACGATCGGTATCGACACGATTTTCTTGTCGAAGGGCATCGTACCAGAGATCTTCCTGCGAGGCGCTGGTGTACCAGATGCATTCATCAAATACGCCAAATCTCTTGTCGGTTCCGCAATCGAGTTCTATTCCTGTTTCATTAGTTACTCCACGAAGGACCAGAGCTTCGCTGATCGGCTTTATGCAGATTTGCAAGTGAACGGTGTTCGCTGCTGGCTGACAACCGACGATCTCAAAATAGGGGATCGATTCCGCAGCCGAATCGACGAGTCCATCCGCCTACATGACAAACTACTCCTCGTGTTGAGCGAGGCATCCATTGCTAGTCCCTCGGTCGAGGATGAAGTCGAATCTGCTTTAGAGCGAGAAAGGCGCGAGAACAGGTTGGTCCTCTTTCCAATTCGCATCGATGATGCAGTTATGCAAACGGAGGTTGCCTGGTCTGCTCACCTCAGGCAAAAACGTCACATCGGGGATTTCCGCAATTGGAAACGCCACGATGCTTATCGAGGAGGATTCGAACGCTTGTTGCGAGACTTGAAAGCCGAGGCAGAAAAGCGGCTCTAAAGAAGGATCGTCTTCAATACGCGCAGAGCGACGCGAGACAACAATTTCGTCTCCCAATTTTTCTGCCAATTCGGGCGAAATGTGGCTGACTCAGCGGATCGCCGAACGAGCTAAGCTATTGATTGTTAAGCAGGCTTCTCCACTGAATCAGCCTAGCACTGGATTTAGGTTCCAGCGCCCGCAAGGGCGTGGGAGTTCAAGTCTCCCCATCCGCACCAACGTATCTCGCCGCAAGCGCAACGCTCAGTAAAATAGGGACAATCGTGATTTTTGAGCAGTTTTATCTCGCCTGTCTCGCGCAAGCATCGTATCTGATTGCTTCCGAAGGAATAGCGGCGGTTATAGATCCGCAGCGAGATGTGGACCTTTACCTGCAAACGGCCCGTCGACATCAGCTCCGCATCGGGCACATTATTGAAACGCATTTGCACGCGGATTTCGTTTCTGGCCATGGCGAATTAGCGCAGCGCACGGGAGCGCGAATTTATCTGGGCGAAGGCTCGGGAGCAAGTTTTGAACACATTAGCGTTCGCGATGGCAGTGAGCTCGAGTTCGGGCGCTGCCGCTTGCGCTTTCTGCAAACTCCAGGGCACACAATGGAAAGCGTGTGCGTGGTCGTCACCGATCTGGAACGCGGACCGGAGCCTTTGGCGGTTCTCACCGGCGACACGTTATTTATCGGCGATGTGGGCCGTCCCGATTTGACCGAAAGCTGCACGCCGCAGGAACTTGCCGGACTGCTCCACGACAGCCTGCACAACAAACTACTGAAGCTGCCGGATGCCACAGCGGTTTATCCCGCACACGGAGCGGGTTCCATGTGCGGGCGCAACATCAGCGCAGAGCACAGCTCGACGATTGGCCGTGAGCGGCAGTTCAATTATGCGCTGCAGCCTATGGGCCGCGAGCAGTTCGTGCGGCTCATGACGGAAGAACTGCCGGCGCGTCCGGAATATTTTCAGCGCGACATCGATTTGAACCGGCGCGGCGCGGCGGCACTTACGGATTTGCCCCGGCTGCGCGCCATCGCACCGCACGAAGCCGCGCAAATGCAGCGCGCTGGATCGGCGATTCTGGATACGCGGGCCAGCGGCGATTTTTGCGCGGGGCACATTCGCAAGGCCATCAACATCGGACTTGGCGGGCAGTTTGCCGCCTGGGCCGGTTCGCTTCTGGGCCTGGACAGTGAGCTGATTCTCCTGGCTGACGAAGAACAAGCCATCGCGGAATCGCGCCTGCGGCTGGCCCGCGTCGGTATCGAGCGCGTAGCTGGTTTTGTGGAGGGCGGAATCGGCGGCTGGGCCGGCGCGAACCTGCCGCTCGAGCAGACCGCACAGGTATCGGTTTACGAACTGGAAACGGAACGCGCGTGCAACCCCGACTTGTCCATTCTTGACGTGCGCCGCCCAGGGGAGTGGAGCGACGGACATCTTGGCAGGCGCGCTTCACGAATCGCTCGATGGCCTGCCGGCTCGATTGGCCTCGCTCGATCGCAGCCGCCCGACCGCGGTGTATTGCAAGGGAGGATACCGCAGCATCATCGCCTGCAGTTTGCTCCAAGCAAATGGATTTGAAAACGTGATGAATGTGTTAGGGGGCTTCGACGCCTGGACCGGCGCCAAACTTCCGCTGGTGAAGGATTAGCGGTCCGTGAGAGAAACTCCCGAGCCCCGGCCCGATAGTGGAAAGCGCTTGGCCCACGTTCTTCTCTGGCTGGGCTTGCTGCCCGTATTGATGTCGCTGATTGCTTACCGCACCAGTTCCCAACACGTGGAGAGCGTTGCGGCCACACTTTCGACAGACCGGTTCATTCGCGAGCTGGACGATGTGCGATCGGCGATTCAGGATGCGGAGACGGGACAGCGCGGTTTTCTGCTGACGGGCGAAAGCCGTTATCTTGGGCCTTTCAACGGTGCGATCGCAAAGCTTCCGCAAGAACTAGCCGACCTGAATGAATTGGCTGCGCAGAATGGAGTCTCGCGGCGGGAAATGGTGGAGCTGCAACAAGCTATCCACGATAAGTTGCAAGAACTGGAAAAGACAATCGAGCTGCGGCGCGCGCGAGACACGAAAGCCGCCTTAGCCGAAGTGGCGACGAACCGCGGCGAGCGCTACATGATCCGCATCCGCTCCTTGATCAAGGCGCTCGATGACGAGCAAAGCAATACCTTCCAGCAACGGCTGAAGAAGCAGAGAGCGAGCCAGTTGGAACTGGATGTAGTGCTTGGAATCGGCATTGCCCTCGCCTCCCTGCTGGTGTATCTGGCGCATCGATTCAATGTCGCCTACGTGCAGGACCGGGATCGGCGAGAGCAGGAAATTCGCGCGCTGAATGACAATCTAGAGGAGCGCGTCACGGAGCGGACGGCGGAGCTGAAGGCCCGAACCGGTGAGCTAGAGGAGCGCTCGGCTGAGCTGCAGCGCTCGAATGCGGACCTGATGCAATTCGCCTATGTGGCAAGCCACGACTTACAGGAGCCGCTGCGCATGGTGGGCAGCTACATGGGCTTGTTGGCGCGCCGTTACCAGGGGAAACTGGACGAGACCGCCGATCGGTACATCGAGTTTGCAGTGGATGGAGCGCATCGCATGCAAGCACTTATACACGATCTGCTGATGTATTCCCGGGCTGGAACGCAGGTATTGGAGAAAAAACCCATCTCGTCGGAACAGGTTTTGCAGATCGCGCTAAAGAATCTGGACGTGACCGTTAAGGACGCGCACGCTCTGGTTCGATACGAAAACTTACCCGTTGTCGAAGCCGATGAAGTAAAGCTCACACAAGTCATGCAAAATCTTGTCGGCAATGGAATTAAGTTTCGAAAACCGGATATATCTCCGGAGATTTCAGTAACAGCGAGACGGTCACCGGGCGAGTGGATCTTTACCATCGCGGATAATGGCATCGGTTTCGATTCGGTCTATTGCGATCGTATTTTCGAAGTATTTCAACGCCTCCATGGCGTCGGGGCATATCCGGGGAACGGAATCGGCCTGGCCATTTGCAGGCGCATCGTCGAGCAGCACGGCGGCCGTTTGTGGGCCGAATCCGAGCCCGGTCGCGGCTCAACGTTCTTTTTTTCACTTCCGGCTGCAACCGATCGCCACGAGAATCAGTCAGACAACAGATCTGTTCACAAAAAGAACATTCCCGAGCCCGTGGCCCATGCCTAAAATGAGCAAGCCCTTTGAGATCCTGCTGGTTGAGGATAACCCGGGCGATGTGATACTTACGCAGGAAGCTTTTCGCGAGGGCCATTTTCCCCACCGGCTGTCGGTCGCCGGAGATGGCGAACAGGCTTTGCACTTCTTGCGGCAGGAAGACGGCTTTCGAAACGCTCCGCGGCCCGATCTCATATTGATGGATCTGAATCTGCCGAAAAAGGACGGCCGCGAACTGCTGGCGGAAGTGAAAAGCGATCCGCTACTAAGTCAGATTCCCGTGATCGTCCTGACTATGTCGGAGGCCGATCAGGATATTGCCAGAGCGTATAAGCTGCATGCCAATTGCTACCTCACCAAGCCGATCCGGATGGAAGATTTTTTGAGCATGATGAAAACGGTGGAAGCTTTCTGGTTGAATCTGGCCCGCCTGCCGGCAAAATAGTAGCAATCTTATACAATCTCGGGAATGCCCTCGCGTTTCCCGGTTTATCTCGCTGCCGCGATTCTGGCGGGAGCACTCTCTCCCCGAGCGCGTTCCGATCGTTCAGCCCCGAAGGAAATCGTCCAATCTGCCGCCCTCGCGCCCGGCAACGCTGCATCGCCGTCCACCAATGCGGCCCAAGAACTTTGCCGGCAGCTAGGAGAATCTAACCTCGCTTGCTTGGGCAACTTAGAGAAAGAGAAACAGACCGTCCGGTTTCTGACCGCGACAGTCGCCGATCCGAAGGGCACCAATCTTGGACTCTATTTCGACCGGTCGGTCGAAGCACTTATCTGGGCGGTCGGCGATGTCGGCTATTCGTTCCGGAGCTATTGGATGCCTTGGCCGACGGAAAAGCAAAGCGATGGCGCCGCCCCCGTCGTTAGCGGCCAACCTGGTTTCCTGCTGTTTCGCGGGACCCGTCCGCGCGACTTCCTGGTGGTGTGGCTGGTGGGGGAAAGCCCGACTGGTGGAATCGAGAAAGCGGCGCTGGCGGCTGCCATGGCCAATACACGGCTCTACGATACGAAAGCCGCTCCGCAAATTGTCGGCCCAAGCTTCTCCGGCAGCTTTCTTTCCCTCGGCGACGCGATCGAACAAGACCACGGCAGCGGAAAGATTAGCGTCGTCACCGGAATGGCAACCAGCCTGGATGCGGAAAACGATTTTGTGGGAAGGCTCGGCTCAAAGGTGGACTTCGGCGCAACTGTCGAGAACTCGTCGCTGTCGTTTTGCCGGTTCATCGATTATCTCCATCAGGAGCGAGCGGGCAGGAATGAGATTGCGATCCTGGCTGAGGATCAAACCGTATACGGGCAGCAAACGCAGGCGATTCCGTGTCTGAACGCAAGCGCGTCCTCGCGTGAGCAATGGCTGCTGGTTCGATTCCCGCGGGAGATTGCGCGGCTACGCAATTCATCGGAAACCCCGGCGAACACGATTGCGGGAACAACTGGGACACCCCCGCCGCCTTCGCAAGCTCTGCCGTTCACTTTGCGATCGCATTTGCCGGAGCAGTCGCTGCCGGTCTTCTCCGAGCAAAGCCCGTTATCCCAGGAAGCGGCGCTGCTCGATCTGGCAAACGCACTCCAGCAGGAGCACGTCAGATATGCCGCTATCATCGCCACCGACGTCTTGGATCAGATTTTTCTCGCGCGCTTCCTGCATCGCGCCTGCCCGGATGTGCGCCTGATCGTGTTCGATGCCGACCTGCTGTTTGTCCGCGCTGAATCGGCCAATACGCTGGAAGGCATCCTCAACGTGAGCACCTATCCGTTGTTTCTGCGCAACCAGCATTGGACCTCGCAAGAGCTGAACGGGCAGTTGCCGCGCCGTGTTCCGTTTGCAAGCCGCGCCGCGGAGGGAACCTACAATGCCGCGCGCGAACTGTTGTGGGAAGCCGGATTGCGCGCTCCCGGCGAATTGATGCTCGAGTACAGCGATCCGCACCGGCCGGCGAGCCGGCGGCCACCTCTCTGGCTATCGGTTCTGGGCCGCACCGGTTACTGGCCCGTCGCGCTGCTTCCTGAAGATGAAAAATCGCCTCCGGCCAATGGGCAGCAGATACAAAGTTCGCTGCTGAAGAACCCCCAACTGGGCCGGTCGAATGAAATTCTGCATCCGGAAAGCCCTTCCCACGCCTGGAGGCTGGTCGTCATTCTCGTGTCGCTCTTAAGCTGCTTTCAATGCCTATACGTGTGGCTGGTCTATGACCGGCAGCTTGCGAAAACGGCCATGTGGACGGCGAAGGCGCCACGGTTGGCGGCAGTATTCGTCTACCGGATTTTGTGGACCTATCCGCGAATCGCTCGCGGCGAGTTTAACAGGCTCTTGATCTCGATGACCTTGGCGCTGGCGGCGGCCGAAGCGGTATTTGTCGCATCGGGAGTGCCGTACGCGATTTCCAACGCGCCCGACACCGGGTCGCCGTTGTTCTGGTTTCTCATTCTTCCAAGCGCCTGTTTGATCGCGTTGACCATCACGGCCATTCAGCTCACGCGGCACGCTAAAGCCCGATTTACGGTAGCGGGCGAGTGGGTGATTTTTGCAGCCTTTCTGGGCCTGTGGGGCGCTTCCCTGCAATGGCTTCGGCCCGATCGCATGCTCGGGTTCTTCTTCGCCTATCGAACCGTGCATCCCGCCAGCGGCGTGTCGCCGGGCTTGCCGGTTTTGCTTCTGATCGCGATTTGGTTCCTGTGGGGATTTTTTCAGTTGTGGCGAAGGGCCGGCGTTGTGCCTCCCGCCGTTCCCGCTCTCGACGAGCCCCGCTTGTATGCGGCAAAACTGAACGACTGGATACCGCGCCCTTTCCCGCTAGGCGCTCTTCCATTCTTGGCGCTGCTGATTTTCTGGACATTCGTCCGCCTTAGAAGCGTTGAGAATGGCTGGTATGACGACTTGATCACGCTGCTCGTCCTGGTTTCTTATTTTCTGATGTTCTCCGTATGGTGCCAGCTTTTGTTCGGTTGGCGGTACTTCCGGCGTTTTTTGGAAGCGCTGGAGCGGCACGCGATCCGGGAAGCTTTTTCCAAATTGCCGAAAGAACTTGCAACCCTGCCTCTGTTGAATCGCGGGCACCAAAGGCCCTACATGATGGCTACCGCGCGATGCTGCGATACGCTTACCGCCATCACGAACGATGACACAATTGCTCAGCATGGCGAGCTGAAGCAGGTGTATGAAAAACGGCAGGTCGCAATTCGCACGCGTGTGAAAGGGCTGCTGCATCTGCTCTCGCAAGAACGCGGAGCGGATTTGTTTAAGGCGCGGAAGATCGCCTCTATTAAAACGCAGTTGGAGAGGTCGATTTTGCACGCCACGAATGGGCTGATCGATTATGCAAGAACGCAGTTTTGGAGGAGCGGCAGCTCGGATAGCTTGAGCGCCGAGGAAGCCTCCGCGAAACGAGAGAAGCAGGCGCCCCTCGATGCTAATAACAAACTTCGTATCCTCGCCGAAGAGATCATCGCGCTTCGATTCACGATGTACATCGTCTATACCATCGACCAGATGAAGAAGCTGATGTGGTTTGTGGTGATCGCTTTCGTGCTCATTGTCGCGGCCTTGAACATTTATCCATTCGAGTCGCCGCGGCTCATCGATCTGTCCTCAATCGCAATATTCGTTGCGATTTCCATCGGGACGGCAATGGTGTTGGCGCAAATGGATCGCGATGCCATTCTGAGCCGCTTGACCGATACGAACCCAAATCAGATAAGCCGGAATTTCTTTTTGCATGTGGCGCGTTTTGGAGCGCTGCCGCTGATTACCGTGCTGAGCACCGAATTCCCGTCTATCCGGAATTTCCTATTTTCGTGGATACAGCCCGCGCTGCAGGCGCTGGGAACCAGCGGATGAGCCGGCTTACCTCGCTCCTCCCTCCGTTTGCGCTGCGGGCTTCACCGCGATGGCGGGAATGTCCTCGTCTCTCACCATTCTATTCAGCGCGGGGATGCCCGAACCCGTGGCCTGCTTCAGCTTATTGAGCTGCGCGTTCACGCTGGTCGCCAGCTCTTCGTAGACTTCCTGCTGCGAAGCCGTTGGCTGCGTGTCCGCTTCTTCGATTGCCGAAAGCAGCGCGGCAATTTTATTGTTGAGCCGCACCGGGAAATTCAGTGGATCTTCGCTGGCCCTGTTCTTGGTTTGATACAACGCCTCCTCAATAGCAGCCAGCTCGTCCGATAGAGATTTCGCGCGTTCCAGAACTGCTTTCGCTTTGGCCGATTCTCCAGCGCTCGCCAGGCGCGCCGTCAGCTCATCGATTTGCCGCCGCGTCTCTCGAATCTGAATTACCGCCTGATTGGTCTGGCTTAATTTGTCCCTGATCTGGAGAGCCAGTTCGAGCTGCGCGGCATATTCCTGCGGCGTCGTCTTCAAACGCGGATCCGGCCGAACTTCAAACTTTTGCGTCTCCGATTTTCCGTTCACCGTCAACCTGACCTGATACGTGCCCGGCACTGCCTCGGGACCGCGCACGCCTCCCGCCCAGAGAATCATTCCGGGGAATCTGGTGGCGTCGGGATAACGAAGGTCCCACACAAATTCATTCAACCCCTGATTCACCGGGACGCGTTGAACCCCGCCGCCGCGCCGCGGGCCCCCCGATTCTTCTTCCATTTCGGCCTGCTCCGGCGAGCCTGCCTGCAAACTTGGGCGAGGACGCGGCGGAGGATTGCTGGAAAACTTCTTTACTAATTTCCCGTCGGAATCCAGAAATTCGAGTGTAACTTCGCCTTTCGGTTTCTCTTTGAGCCAGTAGTGAACGACCGCGCCATTGGGAGGATTCGCGCCTTCCTCGCTCGACCCTCCGAGCCCAGGTATGAAGCCTCGCCCGAACGCGCCGCGATAGGTATGCTTCGGCGCGAACAGGTGCACGTCGTCGTTTGCGATGCCGTCCGTCAGTTGCGCCAACAATTCGGTATCGTCGAGAATCCAGAATGCGCGCCCTTGCGTCGCCGCAACCAGCTCGTGTTCCCGCTTTTGAATGGCGAGATCGGCGATCGGTGTCACGGGAAGGTTCAACTGCAGCGATTGCCATTTGGCGCCGCCGTCAAAAGAAACATAAATTCCCGTTTCCGTTCCGGCATAGAGGAGATCTTTTTTATTCGGATCTTCGCGAATGCAGCGAGTGAACGTGTTCTGCGGAATGCCGTTATTAATCTCGTGCCAGCTCTTGCCATAGTCGGTCGTTTTGTAGAGGAACGGCCGGTTGTCGTCGAATTTATAGAGCGTGCCGGCGAAGTATGCCGTACCGGGATCGAAGGGCGAAGCTTCGATGGAATTAATCTGCATCCACTCCGGCATCTTCTTGGGCGTGACGTCTTCCCAGTGCTGGCCGCCGTCGCGCGTGAGCTGAACCATGCCGTCGTCGGCGCCCGTCCAGATCAAACCTTGCTTTACCGGCGATTCGGCGACGGTAAAAATTGTGTCGTAATACTCGATGCTGGTGTTGTCTTTGGTGATCGGACCGCCGGAGGAGATCTGCTTCGATTTATCGTTGCGCGTCAGATCGCCGCTGATTGCCTTCCAGGTCTGGCCTTGATCGTGGGAGGCAAACAGCACGTTCCCGGCGGCGTAGAGCAGGTCGGGATCGTGGTTGGAGAAAAGCAGCGGGAAATTCCATTGGAACCGGTACTTCAGCTTGTCGGGAGCCCAGCCCATTTCGTTGTCGGGCCAAACCGTGACGTTGCGCGTCTGGCCATCGTGATGGTCATAGCGCGTGATGAGCCCGTCGTATGAGCCGGCGAAAACGATGTCGGTGTCTTTGCGCCAGGGCGCGATCCATCCGCTCTCGCCCCCGCCCACCTCGTGCCAATCGCTGTCGCCAATGCCGCCCCGGGCGCTGCGCGTCGAAATCTCAACGGTGGTGTTGTCCTGCTGCGCGCCGTAAGCGTGATACGGAAAATCGTCGTCTAAAGCGACGCGGTAGAACTGCGCTGTCGGCTGGTTATCTTCGGTGGTCCAGTTTTGACCGCCGTTCGTGCTGACGTTTACGCCGCCATCATTGGCTTCAATCATGCGCTGCGGATCATTCGCCGCAATCCATAAATCGTGGTTGTCTCCATGCGGCGTTCGAATCGCGTTCCACGTTTTGCCCGCATCGTCGGAACGGAAGAACTGCACATTGGTGGCGTAGACTTTGTCGGGATCTTTCGGATCGGCGAAAATCCGGCCGTAATACCACGCCCGCTGCAGGAGCTTGCGCTCGCCGTTCACTTTCGTCCAGGTCTTACCCGCATCGTTGGAACGGAACACGCCGCCATCTTCGGCTTCTATCAGCGCGTATACGCGATCTGGATTCGCGGGCGACACCGTGATTCCTATGTTTCCAATCGGGCCCTTGGGCAGGCCCGAATTGTGCGTGAGGTCGGTCCAGGTATCGCCGCCATCGGTCGATTTGAAGAGACCGCTGCCCGCGCCGCCGCTCTCGAGATCCCAAGGCTTGCGGTAGACTTCCCAAAATCCGGCGTAAAGAATATTCGCGTTCGTCGGATCGAACACCAACTCGATTGCGCCCGCTTTCGGTCCGCGCCAATAGATCTTCTCCCACGTTTTGCCGCCGTCTTTGGAGCGATAGATGCCGCGGTCGTTATTGGGTCCCCATACATGCCCGAGCGCTGCAACATAGACCAGGTCGGGATTCCTCGGATTCACAACGATGCGCGAGATTTGACGCGTATTTTCGAGTCCGATATGCTTCCAGGTCTTGCCCGCATCCATGGATTTGTACACACCGTCGCCATGCGACACGTTGCCGCGAATGTCGTATTCGCCCATGCCGGCATACACGATGTTCGGATCGGATTCGGAAACCGCGATCGCACCAACAGAAGATGTACCGAAGGGCTGGCCATCGGAAACGGGCACCCAGGTCATACCTCCGTTGGTGGTCTTCCACACGCCGCCGCCGACGCCGCCGAAATAGTAAACATCCGGCTGCGAATCCACGCCCGCGACCGCGGCAACGCGTCCTCCGCGGAACGGCCCGATGAGCCGCCATTTCAAGGTTTTCAAAACGCTCATGTCCTGGCCGTGAAGGAGCGACGCGCAGACAAAGCAACATATCAGAAGCTGAATTTTTTTAAGCATGCGATTTCGAATTGACTATATAAGACCGCGTTAGGTTACTGGTGATCCGCCGTCTCAGACTCGATAGGAGCCAGATGGTGCGACGACAAAGCCTGGTTGAAGTGGGCGAGATCGCTCTTGAGCGCTTCATTATATTTCGCGCGAATGGCTTCGAACCGCGCCGTCAGAATTCGAAAGACTTCATAATCCTGCTCGGTCGGCGGATTGTTGCCCGTCTCAATGCTGCGCGCCAGAGCGGCGATTTGATTGTTCAGCTTGATCGGAAAATTGAGAGGATCTTCGTTGGCGCGATTCTTTACCTGGTAAATCTCTTCTTCGATGGTCGAGAGCCGGTCGCGCAAAGAGGCTCCGGCTGAAGCGACGGCTTCATCGTGCGCTTTATCCGCCCGCTCCTTCGCTTCTTTATTAATCGCGCGGATTTTGATGACCATTTCATCGGCTTCGCTCACCTGGTCCCGAACTTTGGACGCGAGATCGAACTGATCCTGAAGTTGCGCTTCGGTTACGGAATCGCGCGGATCGAGTTTCACCACCAGCGGCTGAGTTTGCGATTCGCCATTCGCCGTGACACGAACCTGATACGCACCGGGTACCGCCAGCGGGCCTTGTTCGGCTCGCGCGCCCCACATGATCTCACCTTTGAAAACCGTCGCCCCTGGATAGTGCAAGTCCCAAGTGAAGCGATTCGTTCCCGCCGTGCGGCCGGGCGGCGGATTGCGCGGCGGCCCGAACTCCGATGGCTCATCGGTAGCCTCCTTGTGCCGCTTCTCTTCTTCGGCGGAGCCAATATAGGAGTGAACCAGCTTGCCGGTCGAATCGAGAATATCCACCGTCACTTTATCCGCGGGCTTTTGTAAATAATAGTCGATCGCGGCCGGACGAAACGAGCGGATGGCTTCATCCGGTTTGAACAAATGCAGCGCCGATGCTGTCAATGACGGCTCCCATTGCCGTAATATATCGAGATTGTCAAGAACCCAGAACGAACGCCCATGTGTTGCAACGACCAGATCGTCGCGCTCGACTATGAGATCCGAGACTTGCGTGTCCGGCAGATTCAATCGCAAGCTCTGCCAATTGTTTCCATCGTCGAAGGACACGTAGATGCCGTGCTCGGTTCCCGCGTAAAGCAGGCCGGCGCGCTTCGGATCTTCGCGCGTGACGTGAACGAAATCGAAGTCGGGAATCCCGTTGACGATCTTAGTCCAGGTTTTACCGAAATCGTGAGTTCGATAAATGTACGGTTTGCGATCGTCGAGCTGGTAGCGCTTGGCGGCAAGATACGCAGTCCCCGCCTCCACTTGTGAGGCGTCGATCATGCTGATGCGGCTGAACTCGGGCAGATCCTTGGGCGTAATGTTCGTCCAATGCTGCCCGCCATCGCGCGTGAGGAAAGCCAGCCCGTCGTCCGAACCGGTCCAAATCGTGTTCACATCCTGGAAGGAAGGAGCGATGGTGAAAATGGTGCCGTAGATTTCAGGACCATTTTGATCTTTCGTAATGGGACCGCCGGAATCGCCCAGCGTTTTCGGATCGGCGCGCGTCAAATCCGGACTGATCCGCTGCCAGCTCTGCCCCTGGTTGGTTGTCTTCCAGAGATGCTGGGACGAGGTGTAAAGAATCTTCGAATCCACCGGAGAAAAGACGATCGGATACGTCCACTGCCATCTCTCTTTCAGCGCGGAAGCCGGCATCCCCGAAAAGAATAGCGGATAAACCTGAACATCGCGCATCGCTCCGGTCGCGCGATTGAACCTGGTGAGTAGCGCGCCTTGACTGCCGGCATAGAAGACGTTGGCGTCGGTGGGATCGGGCGCGATGTAGCCGCTTTCCCCTCCACCCACCGCATAATAGGGCGCGAACATCCCGCTACCGGAGCGGCGGAACGGACCGCCGCCTTCGCTCTGCACGCACACCGTCGAGCTGTCCTGCTGGGCTCCGCAGACTTGATACGGAACGTCTTTGGTGATCGCGACGTGATAAAGCTGGGCAGTGGGAAAATCCTCAGCGGTCCAGGTTGCCCCGCCATCCACCGAGACATTGCCCCCGCCGTCGTTACTGTTGATCATGCGGCGATTGTCGTTCGGATCGATCCACAGATCGTGATTATCGCTGTGCGAGGGCCGCAGCGTCTTGAAATCTTTGCCCGCATCGGTAGATTTTAAGAACGCCACGTCCATGTCGTAAATCGTGTCTTTCTCCTTGGGGTCGGCGTAGATGCGCGAGAAATAAAATGCACGCTGTAACGCCCGGCGGTCCTGGCTCATCAGCGTCCAGGTTGCGCCGCCGTCATCGGACTTGAACAGGCCGCCATCGGCCGCTTCGACGATCGCGTACACGCGATTGGAATCGGCTCCTGAAACCGTCACGCCGATTTTCCCGATGATTCCTTTCGGCAATCCCGGATTGCGTGTGATTTCAGCCCAGGTATCGCCGCCGTCTGTCGATTTGAAAAGCCCGCTTCCGGGTCCGCCGTCGTTTAGCAGCCAGGGCGTGCGGTACACATCCCACAGCGCGGCGAAGAGGATCTTCGAATTGTGCGGATCGATGCAAAGATCCACCGCGCCGGAATGATCGTCGCGATAGAGAACTTTCTTCCAGGTCTTGCCGCCGTCGGCCGACCGGAACACGCCGCGTTCGGGATTGCGGCCGTATGGATGGCCCAGCGCCGCGGCATAGACCAGATCTGGATTCCGCGGATCGATACGAATACGCGCGATCGTTTGCGTGTTCTCAAGGCCTGCTTTATGCCACGTTTTACCGCCATCGGTGGATTTGTAAACCCCATCGCCTTGCATGATGTTGCCGCGCAGCTCACTTTCACCCATGCCGATATAAACGATGTCCGGATTCGATTCCGAAACCGCCACGGCGCCAACGGAAGAGCTTGCGAGCTGGCCATCGGTGACCGGCTTCCAGGTGGTGCCGCCATCGGTAGTTTTCCAGAGTCCGCCGCCCACCGCGCCGAAATAATACTCGAGGGGACGGCTAGGCGTCCCCGTACAGGCGATGGATCGGCCGCCCCGGTCGGGGCCGATATTGCGCCATTTCAGCGCGTGGAATAGCGAGGAATCGGAGCTGGCCGCCCAGGCAAACGTGGCGAGGGCGAGCAATAGGAAGGGTTGTTTTAAGGTCATCCGCTTAGTTCTTAAAAATAACGCAGTGGAAACAGGGCGAATGAACCGGAGTCTCACTAGCAGAGATTCAGTCCCCATCTGGAGGAAAGAATGGCAGGCAAAAATACGGCGGCTTTCGGAATTTACGCGAGCCGCGAAATGGCGGAAGGCGCCGTCGACCGGCTGATCAATGCCGGATTTCGCAACGAAGATATTTCTGTTTTGTTGCAGGACAATGTCGGCACCAAAGACTTCGCCCATGAGAAACACACCAAAGCGCCGGAAGGCGCAACGACGGGCGTAATTGCAGGCGGAGTGATCGGCGGCACCATCGGTGTGTTGGCTGGCATCGGCCTTCTCGCGGTACCGGGCCTCGGCCCGCTTGTCGCAGCAGGCCCGATTATCGCTGCGTTGACCGGCGTCGGTTCGGGTGGAGTGGTGGGCGGAATCATTGGCGCGTTAGTTGGTATGGGAATCCCCGAATACGAAGCCAAGCGCTACGAAGGCCGCATCAAGGAAGGCGGTATTCTGCTGTCGGTCCATTGCGACAACGGCGATTGGGTCGGAAAAGCAAAGCAAGTGCTCAGAGACACAGGGGCGGAAGATATTGCCTCAACCGGTGAGGCGCACGCCGATTTCGCCCGAGGCGATAAGCCGGCCAGCCGCGGCGCCGGTACGATCTAAAGGCTACGGCAGCATCTCGCCACCGGTAAGGTCGAACACCGCTCCGGTGATGTAGCGCGATTCGCCGGAAACCAGGAAGACGTACATCGGAGCCAGTTCGGCGGGTTGTGCCGGCCGCTCCATGGAGCTCTTCTTCCCAAACTCTTTTACGCTCTTCTCCGGCATGGTGGAAGGAATCAGCGGTGTCCAGACCGGTCCCGGAGCAACGGCGTTTACGCGAATTCCTTGCTTGATCGCCAAAGCCGAAAGCGATTTTGTGAAGGTGACAATCGCGCCTTTAGTAGTCGAATAGGCGAGCAGAGTTGGGCTGGGCTGGTAGGCCTGCACGGACGCGGTGTTCACGATCGCACTTCCTTCTTTCATGCGGGGAAGCGCGGCGCGGCTGAGGTAAAACATCGCGTAAATATTGGTCTTGAAAGTCTTGTCCCACTCTTCCGGACTGAATTCCTCAATGGACTCGTGGGTCGCCTGATACGCGGCGTTGTTGATCAAAATGTCAAGACCGCCCAGCTCATCGAACGCGCGCTCGACGAGCCGTTCGCAGTGGCGACGGTCTTGAATATCGCCGCCCACGATCACCGCCTTGCGGCCGGCGTCCTTCACCAGCCGGGCCGTTTCTTGCGCATCTTCATCTTCATTCAGATATGAAATCAGGACGTCGGCGCCTTCGCGCGCAAACGCCAAAGCGACGGCCCTTCCGATGCCGCTATCGGCTCCGGTGATCAGAGCCTTCCGGTCCCGCAGACGGCCAAATCCCTTATAACTGTCCTCGCCGTAATCCGGCTTGTTGCGCATTTCATGCGAATGGCCGGGAGGCGTCTGTTTCGGCTCTTCGAACGGAGGTTTTTTACCTTGTTTTCGCGGATCGCTTGTTTGCACCGGCATACCCGTGGGATGAAGCGCGATGCAGAACGTTACTCTAGCTCTATTACCAACGCGTCACATACTGGCGCGGACAAAAACTTTATCCGGCGCCGCTATACTTGCGTCCTTGTTGACCACCGTCACGCGAATCGGTTGCAGACCCGATTTCTGCTCCGGGCGAGCCTCAAACGTGAGCACATATTGATTTCGCATCTGCCGCATAATCTCATCCAGAAACGGCTGGAATGACACCGGCGAGCCGTAACCAATCGTGTAGAACTCGCCGCCGGTCTCATCCGAGAGTTGCGAAAGGAAGTTTTGTCCCCAAGTGGTTCGCCAATAGCTATGGCCGAAATGCCCGACGCTTGGACTGTAAATCGTGTAGACCACCAAGCCCGCTTTCTGGGCCGACGAAATGCCCGCATTGACATACGGATTGTCCGGCATGTAGCCGCCGCCCAGTCCTTCAATTCCACTGCTGATCATGATGACCTCTTTGCGCGCGATGCTGTCGGCGGGCCATTTCTTCACAGCGTCGGTCAAGGAGTCGTAGGGACTCACGTCTGCTCCACCGGGCCCTACGGCCACCCGGATGGCACTGGCCGCGGCGGCGTGATCGCTCGTAAAGTTTTGGGTCAGCGCCGCCATACCATTGCGCATATAAGCAATGGCGACTTCCGTATTGGAAGGTAGCGCATTGACGAACGCTTTCAGCGTCGGGATTTCCGTATTGAAGCTTCCGCGCGCCGAGTCGTCCAGCAGCAGCATGAGCTGCATGGGCGTTTGTCCCGCGGGCGTCAAGCCCGTCACAGGCCGCTTGTCGCTTCCTTCCCGTACCATGATGTCTTGCGGCTCAACCGGCGGGATTGTCTTGCCGCGCCTCGGCTCCAGCGTCACAAGCACCTTCACCGGAACTCCTGGGGTAGACGGCTGCTGTTTCGCGAAAAGAGAGAGTGCGGTGGCGGTGACACACACCATTCCCGCAATAATAAAAGTCTTAGTTTTTTTCATACGACTTCCGCTCCCTGGCGGTTGCGGCTCTGCTACAGCACTGCGGCTGTCGAGGATTGCTTATACGCAATCTTGCTTCGCTTATTTGAGCAACTGAATTGCTCTAAAGATGCAAGAACCTGAGCCTCGAACTCTCCGGCGCGCACCGCGGCGGTATGGAACCGAAGAGTGCGGCGGCGGGCCTTTTCGCCCACTTCGAGGCGCTGATCCGACGGCATCTGTAAGTAAGACGTTACGCGCGCAGTAGAGGGTACTAGAAGTATTTCCGACGAGGGAGTAAAAAACGTTTCGAGACCCGGCCATACGTCCGACAGGATCGGAATACCGCACGCAGCCGCTTCAAAAAGACGAACACTCGGCGAGTAGCCGGCGCGGACCATGTCTCGCCTTGTCAAATTCAACGCGAATTTCTGCGAATTGTAGAACCGCCGATGCTCGCTGGCGGGTAAGTGACTAATGCGCTTTACATTGCGCGGCCATTGAATCGTCTCCGGATACTGTGGACCCGCTACGGCGAACTTTCTCGTCCGGTTTTGGCGCGCCACGCTCAGCAGCAGGTTTTCAAGCGCAGGCTGGCGATCTGCCGCATAAGTTCCGAGATAAGCGATATCCCATCGCGCCGGCTGCGGTTCCGGATAGTAAAGGGATGGATCTACCGAACAATACAAGGCGCGAGCGCAGGGTGAGCCGAGTTCCCGCTCAATATAGTCGAGTGTCGGGCCGCCCGTGAACGAACAATACAAATCGTATTTCGGGTATAGGTCGCGAGATATGTACTCGCACTTACCAGCTTTTAGCGCCGCTAGAGTAACAGGAGTATCTATGTCGTAGAAAGCTGTTATATTCGTGGCGACGGATGTGATCCATCTACCCACCGCGATTCCGTCGGGAACGTAAGATCCCACCACCACGACATCGGCCGATCGGATCATTCCGCCGAATCGCTCTTTCAATTCGTCAAGACTTCGATATAGCCTCACATCCGCGTAAGGCAGCTCTTCAAACTCGCGATTGGCGGAGTACCACGGCACATCGCGTTCCAGAAATGTGCACTTGTGCCCGCGCTTCGCCAGCTCTTTCAGCAAGCCGCGATAAGTAGTCGCGTGTCCATTACCCCATGTCGAGGTGATCGAAAGACCAAGAAAAACGCAATGGAATCGAGGCGTTGTCAAACCTTCATCTCCAAATCGGCAACGGCAGCAGCGGAGGATAACGAAGCCGCGCTATCCCGCAAAATCGAATCGACCATTCTGCCGCGCTGTCGATACGTATGATCTGCTAACACTCGCTTCCGGGCCGCTTCTCCCATCGCGCGCGCCCGTTCATCGGAGATCTCGTTTAGGATATGCGCGACCTCCTCGCCAGAGCGCGCGACAAGCACTTCCCTGCCCGGCTCCAAAAACAATTCGATGCCTTCCCACGCGTCGGTAATCAGGCAAGCGGCTGCGCCGGCGGCTTCAAAAACCCGGGTTGCGGGAGAAAATCCGTAGCGCGCCATGCTCTCGCGGCTGATATTCAGCACCACTCGCGCGGAGCAGTTGAACGCATTGTGATCGGCCGTGTAGACGTGGCCAACATAGCTGACATTGGCCGGCAGTGGCTTATCGGCCCATCCACTGCCTCCCAGCAAAAAAGCTTTCGCGGAGGCAAGCCGGGCGGCTTTTAAAAAAAATTCCTCGACGCGGGCCTCGCGATCCGGCAAACGATTTCCCAGAAACGAAAGATCGCAGGTGAAGCGCGGATCGGGTGCCGTTGGGAAATGAATATCCGGATCTAATGCGTTGTAAATTGCGAAGCACTCGCGAGCGCCGAATCTGCGGTACTGAGTGGTAACGGGTTTGCCGCCGCCGTAGGTAAGAACCAGATCGAAACGCGCCAGCGCTTCGTGAAACGGATCGGAAGGATTCGCACCCAGACGGTCGAGCGTGGCGGGGGCGTCTACGTCCCAAAAGACTTTGCAGACCGAGCCGGGCAGCGACGATACGCGCTGCTCCAGGAATTCGTCCAACACTCCCACGCCGCTGGCTTTGACCACCACCTCGCACTCTTCCGAAGCGTGAAGGCGCCGCTCCACTTCGTCCAGGTTCCCAGCATCGTAGACCACAATTCGGGCCCAGTCCGGATCTGCGATGTCACGATGTTTCTGCCGGTCGTAGGCGTCCGGTTCGTAGAATGCGATCTCGTGACCAAGCGCGGCGAGAGCACGCAGAATGCCACGATAATACGTCGCAGCGCCGTTCCAATACGCGGATACCAGGCTCGAACCCCAGAATGCGATCCTCACGCATGCACCTCGACCGGCGCCGCCGATTGACTGCGCATGGCAGGCTGCATACGGTCATATATATTCAGCAATTCGTCGATCCGATGCGCGCAAGTGTGACGGTTGCGAATGGTTTCCAGACCGCTTCGAGAGAGATTTTGCGCCAGCGATTCATCGTGGAGAACGTCGCGCAGGCGCTGCTCCATTTCGTTTCCATTTTGCGCCATCAGAAAATCTTGTCCGGGGCGAAACAGGCCTTCGGTATCTTGCCAGGGCGCGGAAACAAGAGGAATGCCGCAGGCGAGCGCTTCAAACGGGCGAATGGTCGGAATGCCCGGAAGCTCCCGCGTATAGGGGCGGCGCGGGATATGAACGGTAGCCCGAAACTGCGCGAACACCTCCGGAACTTCGAAATTCGGCAGCCAGCCGCCGAAGCCGATTCCGGCGTCGCGCAACTCCCGTAACCCCGATTCCGGATAGCGCACGCCATGCACCTGAGCTTTCCAGGAAGCGTGTTTTACCGGTTCTATAAAGTACTCGCGCAATTCTTCGGTGCGTTCTTCGTCACCCCAGTTTCCGATCCAGACGATATCGCCGGCGCGGTGCTCGGAAATGCGCGGGTAAAACGTTCGAACATCCGCAGCCTCGTGCCAGACATGAACCTGCTTGCCCCATCCCTGGCGGCGGTACGTCTCTTTGAGTGAGGCTCCGTATGCAAGCACGCCATCGTAGTCGCGCAAATCGAAACGCGCCAGTTCTTCTCGAGCGGTGAGCGCGCGATGGTGCGTGTCGTGAAATAGCAGCCGTATCGCGGAATGGCGCCGGCGGTATTCGCCCAGCGCCGAGATCAGCTTCGAATCGTTCCACTCATGAACGATCGCGAGATCCACACCGTCGAGCCATTTTTCGAGATCGAGCCGGTCTGTGCTGTATAGGGTGCTGGTCAGACGCGGGAACGCACGGTGGAAGGCATCGATAGCCGCGGGTCCGCGCTCGCGCAATAAATTTTCGCGGCTCCAACCGCCCTCCGGCTCAAAAATGCGGACATCATGTCCTCTGGCTTGTAGCTCGGAAGCGATACCGCGCAGGAAGTGCGCGTTGCCGTGATTCCAATCGGAGACCAGCGAATGATAGAACAGCGCAACGCGGATCTTCACGCAGCCACTTCCTTCCTGGCATTAAGCAATGAGCTGTACACTTCCCGATACGTCGCCACGGCTGAGTCCGCCCGAAACTTACCTGCGCGCGAAAACGCTAGCTGCGCCATGGCCTCGCGTTCCAGCGGTTGCGCGGCCAGCCTGTTCAACTCTGAGATCCAGCGTTCGGGGTTCCGCGGATTGATGAAGATGGCTGCATCCGTCCAGAGTTCCCGCAGGCTCGGAATGTCCGATAGCACCAAACAGCAGCGCCGGCGGGCCGCTTCCAATACCGACAAGCCAAACGGCTCATAGAGCGCGGGATGCACGAAGATGCTGGCGCGCTCCATTTCGCTCAGCAGTTCCGGATGCGCAAGCACGCCCAGAAAGCGCACCGATTTCGCGGCGGCATTTGAGTCCTCCGGGTCGCCTCCGCTTCCGGCCACGCGAATTTGCCATTTCAGCTCCGGAGCGATTCGCTCCAGCAGCGCTAAATTCTTGGCCTGATCCCACATCCGGCCAGCGGCAAGAAAAAACTCCTGTTTCTCTTTGGCTTCAAAGCGAGCCGCGCGGCTGAAATTGTGGATCACACGGATTTTCTCGCTGGTGACTCCATACTCGTCCGCCATCACGGTCCCCATGTATTGGGAAGGGCAAATCGCAACGTCTGCGCCCAGCAGGCCTTCCTTCACGCGACGCTTGTATTCGGACCATTCCTCACCGGGCGCGCAGCCGTGAACCGCGGACCACCAGGAAAAGACGCAGGAATGGGCCGCGATGACCGCCGGCTTGCCCCATGGAAGATTCCCGTGACAATACCCGTTCAAATGGACAACACTGGCGCCGAAACTGGATGCTAGATCTAACAGCCACTCTCCAGCGGATTCCACATCGCGCCACGCATCGGGCATCCATTCGAGCGCATAATAGCTCTCCGCCAGCGCAACGCGCGGGATTCTCAGCAGCTGTTGTTTCCGTTCCTTCGAGGGCCGGGGACCCATGGTGGCAATAAGCACCTCAGCGCCCCGCTGCACCAGGCCGCGCGCGAGATCCACTGAATACTGCCACACGCCTCCGACTGCATCGGAGGTCATGAGGATCTTAAGCGGCTGCTGTTCGCCCTCCGGGCTGCTACCGGTCATGCCAGGCTACTTCCAATTCGACAAGCGGCTGAGGCCGCTGCTCCTGAATGTCGCTGAAAGAATCGAAGCCTTTAAGATAAAACTCGTGCGCCCTCTCCCATGCGAAATCGTCGGCAGGGCCCCACATTCTGGTGTATTCCGGAGACCCCGGATACGGAAACAGCGGCACCGGTTTATTGGCCCAGACCCCGTGCTTTTCTAAGTTGAGCCGCCAGCTCTCTATTTCATCGGCATCGTCTTCGGTCATGGCGAGTAAGTTCGCTTGCACGAAAGGTATGGCTGCTTTGGCGAAGATGAGCCGTTGAGTAAGTTGCTCAGTGGACATCTTACACTTTTTGTCTAAGTAGGCGCGCCCAGCTTCCGTAATACTCTCCACGCCGGCCTCCACCGAGACACATCCCGCCCGGGCGAGCGCACTGATCGCGTCCTCATTCCAAAGATCGATCCGAGTCTGCACGCCGATTTTGATTTTCCGCTCCGCCAATGCGGCAAGCAGTTGCGCATCGGGCAGAAAGATTTCGTCAATAAAGTAGATGTATTCGACGCCTTGCTTCACGAAGGCATCCAGTTCTTCGAGAATAGTGGAAAGCGGGCGCTTGCGATAGTTATTCCGAAAATTGTCCTTGGCGCAAAACGTGCAGTGATACGGGCAGCCGCGCGAAGCTTCCATCTCAGCGCCCGGACCCTCCGGCGGCGCGTCAAAACGGTGGTGGTGATGGTGGTGCCTCGCTGTAATATCGTCAGGCCACTTCAAGGCCGGGAGGCGCTTCATATCGGCCGCCCGGTTCGGACCGCGAACCACGACGTTGCCTTTTTGACGGTATGCAACCGAGGAAGCGGCGGAAAGATCGCGTGCCAGCTCCGGCAGCACCTCCTCGCATTCCCCGACCACTACCACGTCGGCATCCAGCTTCTTCAGCGTCGCGCGCGGGGTCGTCGAGGCATGCGGCCCCACAACCACAAGTTTGGCCGGAATGGCGCGCAATGCCTTTGAAAGCTCTTGCGGCACTCGCAACTCGGGTGGCGCACAGCGCCAGAACAGATAACTCGGCGCGGTAGTAATAACCGTGAAATCGGGAGTGAATTCGCGCACGCGATCCACAATTTCCGTCTCGGTAAGCTCCTCGAGCTGCCCATCCACGATTACCGCCTCGTGGCCGTTCTGTTCCAACAGAGCCTTTGAATAACCGAATTCCAAGGGCAGATGAGGTTCGCGGCAGCCGAAATAAATGCTGCCCTCGAAATTCCAATGCGGATTAACTAGAGCGAATCGCATCACGCCACCTGCACTTCCGAACGCGCTACCAGTTCCGGGCGCGCCATATACCAATTGTGCAGCGCACGCAGCCCTTCACGAATGCTCACTTTGGGATTCCATCCGAGCAGCTTGCGCATCTTCGAGGTATCAGCTACGTACCACTTCTGATCGCCTAAACGCTCCGGACCCCATTCGATTTGGACGCGATTTCCAGTCAGCCGCCGCAGCTCTTCGACTAATTCCAACAAGCTGGTGCTGTTCTCCGCTCCTCCACCCAAATTGAACGGCTCGCCTCCCGCCACACTCATGTTGTCTTGCGCCAGCCGCATGGCACGAATCAAATCCTCCACAAACAAGAGATCGCGAACCTGCTTTCCGTCGCCGTAGATAGTGATCGGTTCCTCCTTCATAGCCTGTCTCAAAAAATGAGCCACCCATCCCTGATCTTCAGACCCAAGCTGATGCGGGCCATAGATGCAGCTCATCCGGAAAACCGTGGCGCGAATGCCGTAGGACCGCGCGTAATCGAGAACATATTGATCCGCGCTTCCCTTAGAGCAGCCATACGGCGAAAGAAATTCGAGCGGCTGATCTTCTCCCGCTCCGGCGTGGGTCAGCCGGCTGTCTTCGGGCTCGTAGCGCCGCGCCCGGCTTGCCAGCGGAATACCACTCAGCCGGCCATACACTTTGTTGGTGGATGTAAACAGGAGGGAAGGCCGGGCACTCGAACGGCGTATCGCTTCAAGAATATGAATCGTGCCCAGCAGATTCGTCTCGAGATCGTCGACCGGATCGTTCAAGCTGGTCGTCACCGCGACTTGCGCCGCCAGATGGTAGACTGCGCCCGCGCTGGCGATGGCTTGCGTTACCGCGTCCGCATTGCGCGTATCGGCCTGGGTGAATTGAACCAAGCCCCGAAACTGCTGCTGCAGCTCGCGAACATTCCACTCCACGCCGGGACGGCTCAAATTATCGAAAATGTGAACCGGCTGAGCTTCTTTCAGATAGCCGCGGGCAATGTTCGTTCCGATAAATCCCGCGCCACCTGTGATGAGAATAGGGCGGCGTTGCACGTTGTCTCCTAAACCACCAGCCCGCGCGAAGCGAGTTCGTCGCGCATTTCGTTGAAGCGGTCGTGCGCCGTTTGCCGCTCCAGCCATTCGGCCAGATCGCGCATCCCGTTTTCGAGAGTCATTTTCGGCTTATATCCGAGAACTCGCTGCGCCAAACCGATGTCGGGAAAACAATGCCGGATATCTCCGACGCGATACTTACCGCTGATTTCCGGCTCTATGTTCTTGCCTAACACTTTCGCAAGCTTTCGCGCCACGTCCTTTACGGCGATCGCCTGTCCGCTGCCGACATTAAACGTGATGTCTTGCGCCGCGCCGCTCTCAAGAGCCAGCCGGCAAGCCTGCGCGATGTCGGAAACGCAAACGAAATCGCGTAACTGCTCGCCGTCTTCGAAGATAATCGGCCGCTTTCCATTCATCAAACGCGACGCGAAGATCGCCAGCACACCTGTATACGGATTAGAGAGCGACTGGAACGGGCCGTACGCATTGAAGAAACGCAGCGCCACGGTGGAGACGCCGTAAGCTCTTCCCACCATCAGGCACATCTGCTCCTGGTCGTACTTGGAAAGCGCATACACCGAAGCGAGTGAGGGTTGTTTACTTTCCGGCGTGGCAACCGGCCGCAGCGGTAGGCCCTCCGGAGTGGCCATCTCCCAATCGCGCGTCTTCAACTGTTTGGCCGTTCGATTCGCATAACTATAAGGCTTGCCGTCGGGAGTAACATAAAGCCCCTCGCCGTAAACGCTCATGCTGGAGGCGACAATTAGTTTTCGAACCGGGTGCTTGACCAATCGCTCCAGCAAAACCGCGGTGCCGAGATTATTCACACTCGTATATTCGGCAATTTGGTACATGCTCTGTCCAACACCGACCAGAGCGACGAAGTGATAAACGGCGTCAACCCCGATTAGTGCTTTGTCGAGAATGTCGCGATCGCGAACATCGCCCAGGATAAACTCGGCATTTTTGTGTAAATAGTCGGGACGCGCCGGGCTTTCCCCGTGCACCTGAGTAACCAGGCTATCCAGAACCCTGACATGATAACCAGCTCTTAGTAATTCCGAGGCGACGTGCGAGCCGATAAACCCAGCACCGCCTGTAATCAGAACGGTTCCTTTCATTGTTCTTGTCCGTTGTGTCCTTTGTTGTAAGAATTTGTCCTACTATGGCCGCGCGGAACTGCGAAGAAGGGAACGCGAGGAGGACCTGAGGATGCATACTGCCTTCTTACATAAGAAGCACGTAATGTTACTTCGTTTCTACTTACCTTTTTTGAGCGCGCAAGGAATGCGTAATTGTACTAGGATGCATACCGCCGAATCATTTTGGCACAAAATTCCGCGTATTTTTGCGGGTCTTTCGGCGGGCTGGTGTGATGCGGACGCAATCCGCAGCGCTCCGGCGTGAAGCAAAATGTCACGGTCACCTCGAACGGATCGAGTAACTGCATTTGTTTATCAAACCACTGTTCGGCGTTGGGACGCTCGAAATCCGCCCAACTCAGACCGGTGCGAAGCTTCCGCACCCCTAATTCCCGAAAATACTGAACTGCGCTTTCGAGCCGGTGGTCTTCAAAATGGAACCATTGGCAAATACCGAGAGCCGGCGTGTAGTTGGAAAACTGCCGAGCTGCCAGCTTTGCGCCGCCGTCTTCGCGGTACAGGCCCATGTAAAAGTGCCGGTAATAAGACGAGCCTTCGCTCTCGCGGTGCCGGGTGGTGGCCGGCCAAGCCCGGGGCAGATCGAAAAGGCTGTACCAATACGTGTGGTCCAGGCGTGGAAGCAACAGGTCGGCCGTTTTTTTCAACCCGAACTCCTGCACCTCCTCGGCGCCAAATGAGGAGGCCCCCACCTCCGATACCCAGACCGGTTTCGTCGTGACGGCTTGAATTTCGTCTATCTTGTCCGGCCACTCGTGAATCGTCCAGTGATTCCAGTCGAGCGGAAACCCGTGAAGGGCGACAACGTCGACACAATCGAGCGCACCCAAATCCCGCATCCGCACGATAAAAGCTGGGTCGATGGGCGAAATGCCGCCCAATACTTTCGTCAGTTTTGCATTCTCCGCCTGTATTGCAGCCGACGCCAACTTCACCATCTGCGCGTACGCGGACCAATCGCGGTCCATTTCGAAATCCCAGTGCGACAGGTTATTCGGCTCGTTCCAGAGCATCGCAGCTTCGATCATAAGAGTCGTATTGATTGGACAGGTAAGTAGCTATGAGGTTTCGCGCGGCACACTCTCTGAAAGCAAGCGCCGTATTAGGTCGCTCACGCTCCCGGCTCCGTTTCGAGGGTCTCCATGCGGGCGTAGGCTTCGGTGCAGAATTCGCAGTCGCAGGGTCCGCGCTCTTTGGGACGGGGGAGATTGCCGACGCGGAGTGGGCCGATGTGGCCATCGGCGCGGGTCTTCTCTTCCTCGATGGCCTCCAGCCAGGTATCGACCGTCATGCGCTGGGTGCCCAAGCCGCCGTACTTGCGGACGTCGTCGTTGCGGGTGGTCCAGGCATATTCTTCCGGGACGCCGTTGGGGAAATTTATGCGGCGATAGACCATTTCGGGCGGCGGGAGCATGGCTTGTCCTTCTTTAATGAGCTGGCCGTTGGGAGGATAGAGCGTGGTGACGGTTTTGCCGTCTTCGATGGTGACTTCAACCCATTGGTCGAGGATGGGAATTTTGCGGAGCTTCTTGGGGCTGAGCTGGCCTTGGAAAAGTGTTTGCGCGCGTGTTTTAAAGCCCGCGGCGGCGATGCGTTCGCCATCTAGGCGGTTGATCCTCTCTTTTTCGACGTCCAGCTTGATTTTATGATTGCTTCGATGCGGCCGATTCGTTCTTTCAATTTCTGTGATTCCGTCGCAACTGAGTTCGTGTTGTGGTGAAGCGCTTTTCCAGTTCTCGTGAGCGGTCTTTCATAAAGGTCTCTAGTTGCTGCACGGCTCGGGCGGTGGAGCGCTCGGCCGCGGTTTTGTAGCGTAAGGCGAGTTGATAATTCTTGTGCTGGGCGTCGGTCCAGGCTGCGAAAGAGGAATCGGCGAGATCCTGTTCCATTTCCGAATAGCGGCGTTCGTTGCGCAGCAAAAACCATTTTTCGAGGATGACTTTTTCGACTAATTCGAGTTCGGCTTCATCTTGCGGCTGGTAGGTCATTTTCCAGCGGTCATATAGATCTTCGAAATCCTGCCGGTTTTCGCCGGGAAGGATCAGGATGGTGGAGCGGCAGCCGTGTTTGAGGGAATTTTTGGAAGAATTGGATCGCCCCTCAGGGGAAGTTGGGCCCGTGCAGCCATTTGGGTTGTCTGTCCGGCGATTGTTCGGCATTTGCTTTCGAGCGAAGGATGGCACGGGGGCGTGCGGCGGCGAGGGAGAAACCGGGGATAAGCTGCGGATTTTAATGGAGAAAATTTATTTTTGAAATTTGCGAAGAGGCAGCGCCACCTGGCGGCTTGGGATTTTTACCGAACGAAGTGGCGAGTGAAGCTCTCAGGCAGCGGATGCAGATAAGCCGATTCGTCGCAGCGGCAGATGAAAACTTCCGCCTCGGGCACGCTTTCGATTTTGAACCCGGCGCTGCGCAGCACGGCTTCCGCGCACGACCGATTCGGAACCCACCAATTCGTTGGATCCTGTGAATAGCTGTTCTCAATGAAGTGCATCTTCGGAAAACCCGGCCGGTCGAAAATCGCGCGCTCCCAGAACGGATAATCCGCTTCAACCTCGGGCCGCGTGCGGCTGCCGCGCAGCATCGATTGGAAAACAAGCCAGTCTTTCGCCACATATTGACGAAGCAGATCGAGCGCCAGCAGCGGATAGCGCAGGTGATAGAAAACGCCCATGAACAGCACCAGGTCGAAGCGTTCGGCCAGTGCCGGAAGCTCATAAACGGACATTTGCTTGAAACAAATGTCAAGATCCAGAACCTGGGCGGCAAAGCGCGCCTGTTCCAGATACTGCTCATCGTGATCGACGCCCAGCACCCGGCGCGCGCCGCGCCGCTTCATCTCAATGGAATAAAATCCGCCGTTACAGCCTATATCGAGAACACTCATTCCGCTCAGATCTTTCGGAATGGCGTCTTGAAAATTCTGCCACTTGGCGGAGGGGTAATCGCCTAAAAAATGATCGGGCGCGGTTTGCACGCCATGCAGAGAGAGGTTATGAAACCATGGACCTAGCTCAGTGACTCTCTTTTCAATCTCACCGACGGTGAGGCTTTGTGCCAATGTGTTCCTTTCTGGCCTCTTATGCGTATTCTACTGATCCGGCACGGAAATACCGACCTGCTGGGCCGCGTGCTGTATGGGCGCATGCCTGGCGTTCATCTCAACGCCGAAGGCCGCAGCCAGGCGCAGGCGGTGGGCGAGGCTCTGAAAACGCGCTACCGCCTCGACCAGGTGGTCTCGAGTCCGCTCGACCGGGCCCTCGAAACCGCGAGCTTTATCGCCCGTCCCCAGGCGCTCGAAATATCGGTCGATGAAGGATTCAATGAAATCGATTCTGGCGCCTGGATGGGGAAGAGCTTCGCCGAGCTGCTCGAGACCGCCGAATGGAAAAGATACAACAAGTTTCGATCGACCGCCTGCCCGCCCGGCGGCGAGTTTATCATGCAGGTTCAGACCCGAGCCTGGAGCAGCATTGAGGCCATCGTGGCGCGGCATACCAGCAAAGATGCTACCGTTGCGGTTGTCACGCATGGGGACGTTATCCGGGCTTTGCTGCTGCTCCTGCTCGGGATGCCTATCGATCACATTCACCGGCTGGAAGCCTCGCCCGCTTCCGTCAGTGAGATCTTGCTCGGAGAGGGACATCCGCGGGTCTTGACGATTAATGAGACCTTCCGATGAGGAATTGCTGATGCCGGAAAATACCCCACTCAACAGAGCGGAGCTTTTCGATCTTCTCGTTTCCGAACTGGCCGAGTTTGCCGTCGTGCTGGTCGATATAAGCGGAAACTTCGCGACCTGGCATCCAGGCGTACAGCAGATCTTCGACTATACGGCGGACGAATTCATAGGCCAGACTTTCGACCTGCTGCTGCCCATACCCGAGCAGCTGAGGGGCGCCGGTAAACGCGAGCTCGACCAGGCCGCCACGACAGGACGCGCCAACGACACCCGCTGGCTCGTCAAAAAAGGCGGCCAGCGTGTAATGGTGGAGGGCGTCACGGTAAGCCTGCGCGTGGGCGGCAAGCTGGCAGGATTCGGCAAAGTGATGCGTGACGTGACGCAGCGCAAGAATACGGAAGACAGTCTCAAGGCACTGGCTGAAGCTCTCGATCAGGCTAGCGTCATGGTGCGCCGCTGGGATGGCACTATCGATCACTGGACCGCCGGCTGCGAAAGGCTCTATGGATGGTCCGCGCAAGAGGCCGTTGGACACAATTGCCACGAACTTCTGCGCACAAAGTTTCCAGCCCCGCTGGAGCAAATTCAACAGCAGTTATTGCTTTCGCGAAGCTGGAAAGGCGAAGTGGAGCACATCCGGCGCGATGGAACGCGAGTGCCGGTCGCCACTCAGTGGGCGCTGCTCACCGATGGCGAGAACGATCCCATCAGCATCATCGAAACCCAGACCGACATTACCGCCCGCTCCCAAATGCAGCGCGAAGTAGAAGCCGCGAACGAGCGCCTGCGGAGCATGGCGCAAGAGCTGGAGCGCTCCAACGTCGAACTGGAAGAATTTGCCCGGATCGCTTCGCACGATCTGAGCGCGCCGATTGTCAGCACGCGCTGGCTGGTCGATTTGCTATCCCGCCGGCATGGAAATCAACTCGATGCCAGCGGTCAAAATTGCCTGCGCCAGATTACCCAGAGTCTCGATCGCATGGCCGATCTGGTGGAGGGGGTGCTTGCACACGCTCGCGTAGGCAGAAGCCCCATCGGATCTTCCGAGGCGGTCGATGCCACAGGCGCGCTCAAAGCCGCTATGGAAAATTTGCGCAGCCAAATCGAAACCGCGCACGCCAGCATTACATTCGACCCGCTGCCCGAGCTCAGGATAGAGCCGCAGGCGCTCAGCCAGCTTTTTCAAAACCTGCTCTCGAATGCAATAAAATACGCGCGTCCGGGTGTGCCGCCGGTGATCCACGTCTCGGCCAGCAGGGAAGCGCCCCTGTGGAAGGTCGCCGTGGCGGACAACGGCATGGGTATCAACCCCGAATGGTTCGAGCGAATTTTCCAGCCCATGCAGCGCCTGCACGGAAGCGAAATTGCCGGCAGCGGCATCGGGCTCGCAACCTGCAAAAAGATTGTTACGCGGGCCGGCGGCCGCATTTGGGTGGAATCGGAAGTGGGAAGCGGATCTACTTTCTTCTTCACGCTTCCCGGCTCAGAAGCTTGACAATTCAGTCTGCACGCAATCGATTACCGGCTTCCAGTCTCCGGGTGTGCGCTGCCGGAAGAGGCGCATGGTCGGATACCAGGGCGAATCCTCCCGATCCAGCATCCAACGCCAATCGCACTGGTACGGCAAAAGCGTCCAGACCGGCCGTCGCCAGTGCTCCAGCCAAATGAGCCAGCATGGTGTCGACAGTGATCAGCAGATCCAGGCCCTTGAGAGCCTTTGCCGTACCTAGCACGCTCGCGGCATCTTCCGAAACGCTAACGGTTTGATTTAGCCAAGGTCCCACTTCCCCGCCCTCCTCTCCTGCTTGCAAGCTGAAGAACGCAACGCCCGGAGTGGAGAATAGCCGCGCGAAACACTCGATCGGAATAGAACGTTCGGGATTGTAGTCGCTCGCACTCCAAACAAATCCAACACGCAGCGGGCGCAACCCGTCACGCGGCGCAATCGTGGGCGCGAGAACATCCAGATAGGGAACGCCGTTCGGAATTGATTCCAGCGTGGTCCTGAAGATGCGCGGCAGCTCGATTACTTCAATCTGCTGGTCCCAGAAAGGTTCCGGTTCGCCCCAGGTAAATACCCGTTCCGCAACACCCGATTCGATGAGCAGCGGTTTCAAGCGGGGCTGCACCTCGACCGCGAAGCTGCGCGCGCGCTGCCGGATCAGCGGTGCATACCGGATGAATTGAAGCGTATCTCCCAATCCATGCAGACAGCGCAGCAAGACGCTTCGGCCGTCCAGCGGACATCCATCCCAGAATCGATGCGGGTCCGGTTGCCCCCGGCGCGCGATCTCGTCGCTTTCGCGCCAGGCGAGCTCAAAATTTCCTTGCAGCATGTGGCAGGTCCAACGGCCAGCGGCGCACGCGTCCGCGTCGTAACCGGTCTTTTCCGCCAAGTCATAGACGCGCAACGCTTCGTCTACTCTTAAAGAGCGGAGATGCTCGTTGGCTTCTTCAAAGATTTCTTCCAATGTAGCCCTGCTCACTGTTAAAATGCCCGTAATATTTCGATAGCCTAACAGCGTCTACGAAGGAACGAGGTTGAAATGACAGCAACACAAACCGCTCCGGAAATGGAGACTCCCCATCCCAAGCCGAAGCTTCTGTTCGCGGACGACCATCACCTGGTGCTCGACGCCCTTTCTCTTATGGCCGGCCCGGAATATGAAGTGCGCGGCATCGACAGCGTCAAGGGTTTGGAGGAAGAGGTCGACCGTTTTTCCCCCGATTTGACAATTCTCGATATCCGCATGCCCGACGGTGATGGTATCGAAGCGGCCTCTAGAATTCTCAAGAACCGCCCTGGCATGAAGCTGATGTTTCTTAGCATGCACACCGAGCCGAGTTTCGTGAAACGCGCCGTCGATGCCGGCGCCCAGGCGTATGTGTCGAAACGCGCTCCAGCGGAAGAATTGCTAGCTGCGATCCAGACAGTTTTGCACGGCGGAAGGTATTTCGCATCTGTTATCCAAGACGGCGAAAACGATCAAGCTACCGACGGTCCGCTGACCGACCGGCAAAAGGAAGTCTTACGGCTTATTGCGCAGGGATGTTCGGCCAAGGAAATTGCGAGCCGCCTGAATATCTCGGTTCGAACCGCGGAATTTCATCGCGCCGCTATCATGGATCGCCTGAAACTGCACTCGACCGCCATGATGACCAGATACGCCGTCGAGAAAGGCATCGCCTAGTACCACGGCTACTCATATCGCAGCGCGATTATGGGGTCGGTGCGCATCGCGCGCCGCGCGGGAATATAGCACGCCAAAACAGCTACGGTGCTCAACAGAAGCGATACGGAGAGGAACGTTAGCGGATCGCTCGCCCCGACTCCATAAAGCAGGTGCGACAAACTGGAAAGTACTCGCGTAAGGATTAGCGCGGCCCCGGCCCCGATTGCAAGGCCAGCCAGCGTCAGCCTGAGACCCTGTCCAATTACCATCCGGAAAACATCTTGCTTCTCCGCGCCGAGCGCGATGCGAATCCCAATCTCGTGCACACGCTGGGTCATCGAATAGGAAATCACACCGTAAATTCCAACAGACGCGAGCACCAGCGCCAGACCTGCAAACGCGCCGAGCAGGATCATCGGAAAGCGCTGCGGCGACATCGATCCCGAAGCAATTTCCCGCATCGTTTGCACATCGTATACCGGCTGCTCGTTACTCGCTCCATAAACCGCCGCTTTGATCGCAGGCATCACATTCGCGGAGTCGAGCGCAGTGCGAACCACCACCGTCGTCGAGGTATGCATTATGGGCAGCCACCGATCGGAGAGTTGGTAAAAAGCGGCGTAGACCTGATTTCGAGTCCATGTGCTGTTGCCGGCCAATCCCCAGTGCCTTACGTGGCCCACAACTCCGATAATCCGGTAACTTCCTACGTGTGCGAATGTGATGGTCTGACCTACCGGATTCTTATCTCGAAAATAGGCGTGCGCCAAAACGCTATCGATCACGATGACCGGCGCGGAGTTCGTGGTATCTTCCGGGCTGAAAAATCGCCCTCGAAGGAGCGGTATTTTCATCACTCGCAGATAATCCGGACCCGCTGAATAGGACAGCGCCCGCGGAGCCTCCGCAATAGACGCCGGCTCTTGCGAGCCCACCCAGAACGGAACGGAGTCGGAGTTGCCGCTCAGCGGAACCAGCGTGGTGAGGTCCGCCGCCTGGACGCCGGGGATTTGGCGGATGCGCTCGACCAACTGCTGGTACGCAATTCGCATGCTCGCTGGCGTTTTGACCGCCGAGGGGGAAAGTCCCACCTTGAACGTGATAACGTGCTGCGCGTCGAAGCCGGGATTTACTTCCCACAAATGGCGGATCGTGCGGAACAAAAGACCGGCGCCCACGAGTAAGACCAACGTCAGAGCCATTTGAAGAATTACGAGACCGCTTTGAGCGCGATGCTGGGCGCCTGTCGAACCGCGGCTTCCCTCTTTCAGGGCAGCTTCAAGATCGGGGTTTGAACTCTTCCATGCCGGCGCGAGACCAAACAGAATCCCAACCGCAATCGAAATCGCAAAAGTAAATAAAAGGACAAAAGCATTTACGCCGATGCTCTCACTCCGCGGCAAGCTCACCGGCATCGCCGCAAGCCCCCACTTTGCAATTGCCAGCCCCAGCGCCCCGCCTGCCAGAGACAGGAGCAAGCTCTCGGTAACCAACTGCCGCACGATCTGCGTGCGGTTTGCCCCCAGCGCCAGGCGAATCGCAAACTCACGCGTGCGCGCAGCCGAGCGCACGAGCAACAGATTCGCGACGTTCGCGCAGGCGATCAGCAAAACCAGTCCCACAGCCCCCAGCAGCAACAGAAGCGTCCCGCGTACGTCTCCAACGAATTCCTGCTTCAGCGGTACCATTTCAGTTCCTTGGCTTCGCTCTTCGGCAGGATAGAGCTTGTCGAGATTCTCCTGGAGCGTGTTCATCTCCGCCTGCGCCTGATCTATGCCCACGCCCGAGTTCAGGCGCGCGATACAGGCGATGTTGTGGACCGTACGGCTGTTGCGCTGGATTGGATCGCCTTGGCCGAGCGGCGTATAAACATCCGCGTACTCGCGTCCGAAACGAAAGCCTGGCGGCAAGACTCCCGCGAGTGTGTAATCGGTTCCATTCAACGTGACGAGTTTGCCAAGCGCCGCCCGGTGGCCGGCGAAGCGCGCTCTCCACAGACGATTGCTGATGAGAACTGCGGGCCTTCCGCCGTGCCGATCTTCTTCCCGCGAGAACTCACGCCCTAGCGCCAGTTTTACGCCCAGAGTGTTGAAGAAGCCCGAGGAGATTTCTTTGCCTGCCAGATGCTCAGACGTCCCGGGACTGGTCAGATCGAACCCTTCCGCTGTAAACGCCGCGATTTGCCGGAATGAGCGAGCGTCGCGCTGCCAATCTTGAAAATCGGGGTACGAAAGATCTGTGGCGTACTTGAGAGCCCGATTGTACAGCAACACGAGAACCAGGCGGTCCGGCTCGCGGTAGGGCAGAGGCGACAACAGGACCCCATCGAAAATGCTGAAGATGGCCGTATTCGCCCCAATGCCGAGCGTCAGAGTGAGCACAGCCACGACGGTAAAACCCGGATTGCGGCGCAATTGGCGGAGCCCGAAGCGCACGTCTTGCAGCAGATTCATAAATTCGTTCTTTCAGACCTAAACCTAACGCATCCGCGAAACTGGAGAAATGACCTGGCTCACCTGGGCATTATTGTCCGCCGTATTTGCCGCTGCGACGGCCATTCTGGCGAAGATCGGAGTCGCGGGCGTCGATCCGAATTTCGCCACCGCCGTCCGCACCACGGTTGTCGTTGTATTCACCTGGCTGTTCGCTTTCGTCGCGCGGCAATCCGGCTCTTTCCACGTGCCCTCCAATAAAACGTGGATATTCCTGGCGCTTTCCGGACTGGCGACGGGCCTCTCCTGGCTGTGTTACTTCCGCGCGCTGCAGATCGGCCCGGCGTCCCGCGTTGCGCCCATCGATAAACTCAGCGTTGTGTTGGTCATTCTGTTCGGAACGCTCTTCCTCGGCGAGCGGATGACTTGGGGCAAAGCAGTTGGCGGCATACTGATTTTCGCCGGAGCTATCGCCGTTGCCCTGGATTGATTTCTGTTCGCGCCCGCGCGCCGCTCCTTGCTGTAATTACCGGCAGAATGATTGCCGACGGATAACCTTTTTCGTGAAATACCGTTTGCCGCGCCTTATTCATTCTGGTGTTATCGGCATTCGGCCCGAACGAATTCAAGCTGCGATCGAAAGCCGGAAAGTTGCTGCTGGAAACTTCCACCCGGATGCGATGCCGCTGCTCGAAAACGTAACTGGTAACGCCCGCATCGATGCTGATCTGGTACGCGGTGTTGCGCTTGACAAACGCCGGCCGGTTCAGCGACAGCCGGTATCGCAGCCTCTGAATGCCCCCCGTGACAAGCAGCGGAGGCCCGTCGGGCGCCACATCGACCAGCTTCGCCGTGTAATCGGTATCGTTCGCCGAAGTCTCGGCATAGAGCACCATGCGCACCGGGCCGGTAACTTCCAACGGCTCGCTGAGCGGAGCGGAGGTGTACACCAAAACGTCGGGTCGAATCTCTACCGGAGTCTGGTCCAACGGACCGGGCGGCAGCACTTTAGGATCGCAACAGATCGCTCCGCCGATGGTCGGAACGGGGTTTTTCGGATCGTAATTGAAATGGTCGGGCGGCGCTTCTTTGACAGGCTGCCATTGCAAACTTCCGTCTCCGCGAATCGAGTTCGCGTCTCCGCCGCTGTTCAAATACAGCGGCGTATAGTGCGTGCGCGCCAAGGGCCACTCGTGTTCTTCGCGCCACTCGTCCGGACCCATCACAAACAGATGGAGTAGCGGCGACCTCGATTCCGCTTGCGCCGAAGCCGCGCTTCCACTCAGCCAGCGGTCGAACCAATCCGCTTGCATCCGCCGGATTGGAAGCGCGGCGCGCGGCCCGAAATCTCGCGTGCGAAATTTCCACGCCGGGTTGTGCGCCCACGGGCCAATCCAGGTTTCCACCACGCGATGCCGTTTCGCCAGTCGCGAAAATGCATCCAGATCGCTCTCTGCGTACACATCGAACCATCCGCCAAATGAAAGCACGGGGACATCCACGCGGCGCATCTGCTCTCGAATGCCGAGCCGGGTCCAATATTCGTCGTAGGATGGGTGCGCCAGTGCCGCTCTCCATCTCGGCAAGACGCTCCCGGTCGCCACTACGTCGGCCGTTCGCAGCGGTAAGTGTCCGGCGTAGCTTCCGAATGGCGGCCGGATGTGGGAGGGCGGCGTAAAATTTTCAGCGAGCCAAGACAATCGGTGCCCAAGCTGAAACGCGCCGCCGCTCGAATAAAAACGATCCAGGTACTCGTCGTCGCCTGAGCACATGGGCGCAATCGCCATCAGGTGCGGATTGTCCTCAATCGCCGCGCGCCACTGCGCGATGCCGAGATAAGAACTTCCAGCCATTGCGACGCGCCCGTTCGACCAGGGCTGCTCCGCAATCCAGCCGATGGTGTCGCTTCCATCCGGGCCTTCCTGTGCCGTGGAGCCGAAAATCCCCTGCGAGGCGTAGCGTCCGCGAACGTCTTCAATCACCACCGCGTAGCCTCGGCGCACGAAGTAGCGATAACTTCTCATGGCCGGCGACTTGCGATTGTAGGGCGTGCGCACCAGCACCGCGGGCCATCGGCTTTTGCCGGACGGTAAAAAAACATCGGCCGCCAAATGAACGCCGTCGCGCATGGGAATCGTAATGCCCAGATTGGCCGGCACCGGCGTATTCGCCTGAGCGAATGCAGGCGGCGCCGAAATTAGCGCAAGCAGAGTCAGAACCGCGAGAGCTCCCATGTGTCAGGCCAATTTTTTCACAGACCCTCACGGTAGTGGTTCTGAAGGAGGGCGGACGATGGCGTCGTGGGCTAATTTTTCCCGTTCGTAGCATGCCGTGCAGAAGGGGCAATCGCACATGCCGCGCTCTTTGGGCCGGGGAAGATTGCCGCCGCGGATTCGCCCGAGATGACCGGTA
>CAWBDW010000010.1:0-131252 GCA_963787545.1 uncultured Acidobacteriaceae bacterium | reverse complement strand
CATGAATGGGGCGGTCCTGATAGAGGACGGAGTCGGCATCGGGAGACAGCGCCTGGCGCAGAGTGAGGTCGAGATTGAGCGGGCGATTTTGATCGAAGTAGACGATGCGGAGCGACGGGGCTCGCCGGATCTCGCCGGTGAGCGGCGCAATCTCATCGCGCAGCAAACGTAGTAGCGTGGTTTTCCCGCTGCCATTTGGGCCGACTAATCCGACGCGCGCGTTCGCGGTTAGAACGAAGCTGAGGTTCTCGAACAACAGGCGGCCGTTGAAGCCGTAACTGGCGCCCACCAGTTCAATTAAGCGCTTGGTTTGGCGATCGGAGGCGGAGAACTCGATATCGGCGGTCGAGGTGCGGGTGCGGGCATTCAGATCGGCAAGCTCACCGATCAGTTCATGCGCATTGTCGATGCGGGCCTTGGCTTTAGTGGCGCGGGCTTTGGGGCCACGCCGTAGCCAATCCATCTCGATACGCACGCGGTTTTCGAGAACTTCCTGGCGCTTGGCTTGGGCGGCGAGAAACTCCGTTTTCTTTTCGAGAAAGGCGCTGTAATTTCCGTCTACGCGAAACAGCCCTCCCGGGTAGATGCGGTTCAGCTCGGCCATAGCGGTGGCGGCATTTTCCAGGAAGTAGCGGTCGTGGCTTACTACGATGCACGCGAAGCGGGCGGTTTGAAGAATTTTTTCGAGCCATTCGATGCCGGCGAGATCGAGGTGGTTGGTGGGCTCGTCTAAAAGCAGGATATCGGGATCGGCCACCAAAGCCTCGGCCAGCGCCAGGCGTTTGCGCCAGCCGCCGGAGAGCGCCGCGGCTTCCTGATCGAAGTCTCGGAAACCCGCGCGGCCGAGCGTTTCGGCTTCGCGTGCTTGCTTCTCGTTCTCGGGCGGCGTGGATTGGTCGAGCGCGCGCCGGATGACTTGCCTGACCGTTTCCCCTTTCGCGAAGCTTGAATCCTGCGAAACGTATCTAAGACGCGTGTTCTTGCGAAGCGCGACCTCGCCGGCATCCGGCAGACGGCGGCCGGCCAGAATTTCCAGCAGCGTCGATTTGCCGGATCCATTCGGGCCGATCAGACCGAGGCGGTCACCTTCCGAAATATTGAGTGAGAGATTGCGGAAGAGTGGATCGGCTCCATAGGATTTGGCGAGGTTTTGGGTATTTAGTAAAAGAGCCACTCATCACTATCGTCCTACGGGGGCTCGCGGATGGGGACACGCCTGCTACTCGGACTCGGGCAGGTTGTCTGGGCTTGGCCGGGGAGTCCCCAAAGTGGCTTTGTCGAGCCATGCTGGTCCGAACCAGGTGGTTAGCGCGTTAGCAAGCCCGACTTGGGTTCGGTCTCCCACCCAGGCCACATATCCGTCGGGCCGAACCAAAACGGCGGTGGGAGCCGTGACCGCGCCGATTGCCGGAAGCTCCCACGTACCCGCGTATTTGCCGTCGATCGACTGAACGCGGTCGGCCCATGGAGTGATGTCGAAGCCGCCGGGCTCACCGAAGTTGAGGAGCACCGGCCGGGCGCCATGCAGCAGCGTGAAGACGCGTAGCGGGCCGTTGGCAGTGACCAGGTCGAGATCGGGCATGCGCCGCCCGAGCAGTGGATGCCCCTCACCGAGATCGTAGTGAACGCCCAGACCAGACATCTCCGCGGCCAACCGTTTGCGAGGCTCGTCCATGCTGAGGAGTTCGGACATGGTGTCCCGCAAGGCCTTGATGCGGTCGTCCGGGCGGCGCAGCAGCGCGACTTGCGCCATCGTATTGCGCAGCGCGCGGGCAGCGACGGGGTGGCGCTCGGCATGATAGGTATCGAGGAGGCTTTCCGGCGACCTCCCCTTGACCACCTGAGCCAGCTTCCATCCCAGATTCACGGCATCCTGTACGCCGATGTTGAGACCCTGTCCGCCCGCCGGATAGTGCACGTGCGCGGCGTCGCCCGCTAGCAAGATCCGCCGGTCGCGATAGGCGGCGGCCTGACGCGCCGCATCCGTGAACCGGGAGATCCAGGTTGGACTGTGCACCCCGTAGTCTGTCCCATACACGGCGATGAGCGCGTCGCTGATATCGCGCAGGGTGGGTTCGGTGGTCGATCCAAGGTGCTGCTCGGTCACCAGGACCCGCACCGGCCCCCCATCCTGCAACCTGCTTAGGGCGTGGATGCCGAGGGCGTCGTGGCGGATGCCCCATTCGGGCTGCTCGGCGATCTCGACCTCGGCGATCAAGTGGCTGGTTGTTGGATCCGAACCGGGAAACGCGATGCCGGCTGCTTTACGGATCAGACTGCGTCCTCCGTCGCAACCGACGAGATATTGCGCTCGTAGCGAGTTGCCGTCGGACACCTCGACATCGACACCGGTGTCGTCCTGCGTGAAACCGGTCACCTCGCGGCCGCGGTAGATCGGCACGCCGAGCTCCTCGACCCAGCCGGCGAGAATGCGCTCAATGTGGTTCTGCCACAGCCCGAGGCCGTAATTGTGCCGGGTGGGAAAGTCGCTGATGTCCAAACGGATCCAGGCGAACCCAGCGACCTGCGCCACCTGTCCCTGCGAGAGGAACCGATCGGCGATTCCGCGCTGATCGAGGACCTCGATCGTGCGTGAGTGCAGACCGCCGGCGCGCGAGCCGGCGAGATTCTGGCTGGTGCGCCGCTCGACGATGGCAACGTCGACGCCCGCCAGCGCCAACTCGCCCGATAGCATCAGCCCTGTTGGACCTGCTCCGGCGATCACCACCGCATGCTCCGTCATTGCCACGCTCCAATCGGTGTTGACAACAACAACATATACATTTCGTGCCTCCCATTTCCGTAGTTTCCGGCTTCGGTTGACGATTATGCGGCACGACCCGGGTCTTGCCGCAAGCCCCCCGGTGCGCGATATCCTGAAAGTGGGTAGGACGGGGACTCTCCTGGGGCGATGGATATTGCAGGCTGGGAGGAAAAGTATCGCTCCGGCGACCGCGGAAAAGAAGAAGCACCCACCATACTGGTCGTAGAGATCGCCGACAAGCTCGCTCCCGGAACTGCGATGGATCTAGCTTGCGGAGCCGGTCGCAATGCTCTCTACTTGGCAGAACGAGGGTGGGCGGTAACGGCCGTGGACGGGTCGGAAACAGCGATTGAACTGGTGCGACTGCGCTCCGCCGCGCGTGGTCTCGAAGTGCAAACGAAAGTGGCGGACCTGACGGCTCCAAACTTCACAATGCAGCCGGACTCGTTCGACCTTATCCTGATTGCCTACTATCTGCAGCGCGATCTGTTCGCCAAAGTAAAGGCGGCGGTGCGGCCGGGCGGCGTGGTGGCGGCGATTGCGCACACACCGGAAGCGGGTGAGAAATGGAATGAGAAGCGGGCGCGGCCTGGTGAGTTGCGCGGGTTCTTCAAGGACTGGGAAATTCTATGGGAGTACGAAGGACCATCGCGCGATCCAGCGCATCGCCGGCCGGTTAGCGAGATCGTGGCGCGGCGAGTTTCCAGTTAAGCTTCCAATGTCCGCTCCCGAAGGCATGGCCGCGTCCCTCCGAATGCCCGGCCTCTATGCTCAAGATGCCACCCGCGCAAATCAGCACCGTTCCTATTACCGACATCCAATCGGGAACATTGCCGAAGAACCACCAGCCCAGAAGTCCCGAAAAAATCACTACGCTGTAGTTGAACGGGGACAACTCTGTCGCGCTCGCATAACGGTACGCGCGAATGATCAGATATTGCGTGAGCGCGTAGAACACGCCCACGGCAATCAGCAGCAGCCACTCTCTCGGGGTTAGCGGCTTCCATGCCCAAATGCAAAGCGGTATCAGGAGCAATGTCGAAAATCCAAAATTATAAATGAGGATGCGCACCGGCGGCTCGGTCTCGGCCAGTTTGTTGGTTGAGACCAGCGCCAGAGCAGAAAACAATCCCGCGACCAGCGCGATCAGCGATGCCGGGTTGTGAAACAACTGCGGACCCGGTTTGATGATCATCACTATCCCGGCTAAGCCGATCAACAGACTTACCCAAACTAATGGCTGTACCGTTTTGCGAAACCAAACATAGACGACAATCGGGATAAACAGCGGAGCCGCATTCGAGAGCAAAACCGAATCGAGCAACGGAATCGATCCCACGGCGATGAAAAACAATAACTGGCAAACGGATCCTGCCAGGCTTCGAAACAAGTGTAACCAGAAATGTTGAGTCTTTAGATTCGCCGGTCCCGAGGCGACGGCCGAAGGCACGAACACCAGAAAGCTGATTGCGTATTGCAGGAACAGTATCAGCAGCGGAGGCGCGCCGGATGCGGCCTTGCTAAAGGCGCTCATCACGGCAGAGCAGAAAAAGGCCAGCACGATCAGCGCAATCCCGAGCGAAAGCTTGTGACCGGCGGTTTGGGCGCGTAGATCCACGGGTCCTTTACTTACGGCGAGTTCGATCTTGCTGCCGCAAAGATGCCGAGTTTTTTGAGCAAGCGAATAAGTTCAAGACGCTCACGAGCCGTCAACACGGACATAGTTTCCTCCATGTCGCTCGCGTGCCGGCGAAATGCCTCCTCGATGAGCCGCTTACCCCGATCCGTTAATTGAACGAGGCGGGTGCGTTGGTCTTCTGGATGAGGCGTTCTGTGAACCAGCTTGCGCGATTCCAGCCGGTCTATTGCCGTGGTTATGGAACCGCTGGTCAGCAAGATCTTTTTGCCGATTGCATTCACCGGCTGAGGGCCTTTGTGGAGAAGCGCCTCCAATACAGCGAAATCGGACAGGCCGAGATGCAGACCGGATACGCTGGCCAGCGCGTTTTGTTCGACCGAGCGCGCGGCCTTCCACAAAACCAGCCACACGTGCGCCGCGCTTGAATCCTTTTGATTGCCACTCACATCTATCTTGATGTCAAGATATATTCTGGCACAAATCCAGCCGGAAAAGGAGATCCCTTGAAAACAACCTACAAAATCGATCCGGCGCACTCGAGTGCGCACTTCGTGGTTCGTCACATGATGATCACCAACGTTCGCGGTGGCTTTAGCGGCGTCCAAGGCACTATCGAATACGATCCCGACGATCCAAACGAATCGCGCATTGAGGTCGCGATTGACGCCAGCAAGATCAACACGCTGGACGAGCAGCGGGACGCGCATCTGAAAAGTCCGGACTTTCTGCACGTCGAAAAACACCCGGCCATTACCTTTAAAAGCAAGAAAATTACGCGAGCGGGCGAGGGCGAATGGAAGGTCACCGGCGACCTGACTATTCACGGCGTCACGAAAGAAGTAGTATTGAACGCGGAAGGGCCTACGCCGGAAGGAAAGGACCCGTTTGGCAATACCAGGATAGGCGCGTCGGCTTCAACGAAAATCAAGCGCAGCGATTTCGGATTGACGTACAACGCGGCGCTCGAAACAGGTGGAATGCTCTTAGGCGACGACCTCAAGATAGAACTGGAGATTTCCGCTATCCGGTCCGAATCGGCAGCCACGGTGTAAGCGGAACAGGAACAGGAGAAAAGTATGTCGTTACGTCCAATTAAACAGATCATTCAGACTACGCCCACTATCGAAGGGGCCGGAGTGAAGCTGCAGCGCGCCTTTGGATTCGGCAAAACGAAAGATTTCGATCCGTTCCTGCTGCTGGACGACTTTCGCAATGAGAACCCGGACGATTACCGGGCTGGATTTCCCTGGCATCCGCACCGCGGGATCGAGACGATCACCTACGTGCTCGCGGGCTCAGTCGAGCACGGCGACAGCCTGGGCAACAAGGGCAAAATGACCGCCGGCGACGTGCAATGGATGACCGCGGGCAGCGGCATCCTGCACCAGGAGATGCCGAAGGGAGACCCGCACGGCCGCATGCACGGCTTTCAGCTGTGGGCGAATCTTCCGTCTTCGCTGAAGATGACCAACCCGCGGTATCAGGACATTCCGTCGAGCGCGATTCCCGAGATCACGGACGATGACGGCACACGCGCGCGGATCATCTGCGGCGAGTTCTGGGGCAAGAAAGGCCCGGTGGAAGGCGTGGCAGCCGATCCGATTTACGTCGATGTTTCCGTCCCACCCGGCCAGCGGAAGCGGCTCAAAATCGAGACCACGCGTAACGCTTTTGCGTACGTATTCGCGGGTTCCGGCACGTTCCGCGACGCCTCGGATCCGCGCGCGGTTCTAACCGAGCAGGTTGCTCAACCCGAAGCGGCGCCGGTGTACGACGTCAAGAATCACTCGCTGGTGCTGTTCGATCGCGGCGATGAGATCACGGTGCAGGCCGGGCCTGAGGGAATTCGGTTCCTGCTGGTATCGGGCAAACCGATTGAGGAGCCGGTGGCTTGGTACGGTCCGATCGTGATGAACACGCAGGAGCAGCTCAGGCAAGCGATGGCCGAGCTGCAAGACGGCACGTTCATCCAGCAGGGCTGATTTGCCGTTCAACCGCCGTTCTAGTGGACGGGGACACGCCTGCTACTCGGACCCAGGGAGTTATCTGAGCTTGCCCGGAGTGTCCCCAAGTGGCTTTGTCGACCATGGAAGAAGGCGTAGACTGTGAACGGACTGCGCTTGTTCTCCTTCCGCTACCTTCTTCTGCGGCACGGCTATTTGCTGCTTTTCGTGTACGTGTTTGCCGTGGCGCTCGGGGTGCCCATCCCCGCCGATCCGCTTTTGCTCTTGATGGGCGCCATGGTGGGAAATCATCGCTATGTTTTTCTCACGTCGTTGTTTGCGGCCGTAATTCCAGCGCTCCTCGGCGACATTGTCTGGTATGAAGTGGGGCGTTTTCGAGGCCGCGCTGTGCTCGGGCTGTTATGCAAGCTGTCGCTCGAACCCGATACTTGTGTGCGAAAGACGGAGGCAGCTTTCGCCAGACGCGGCGCGGGCGCGTTGCTGTTTGCAAAATTTGTTCCCGGTATGGGTCTGGTCTCCATCTCGCTCGCGGGTATTAGCCGAATGCGATATTGGCGTTTTTTGCTCGCGGACGCAGCGGGCTGCAGTCTCTGGGCGGGCGCCTATCTTTTCGTTGGCAGTGTTTTTCATCGCCAGGTAGATTCGCTGATTTTGCTGCTGGGACTCTTCGGCCGCAGGGCAGGTCTGGTGATTCTCGCGCTGATCGCTCTGTATGTTGCAACGAAGTACTTACAGCGCAGGCGATTCATACGGAAGCTGCGCATTGAACGCATCACGCCTCAGCAAGCTCGCGAGCTGATCGAGAGCGGCGAGCTGATCACCGTTATCGATTTGCGCCACCCTGCCGAAGTGGAGCGCGAAGGAAGGAAGATCGCGGGGGCGCTGGTTCTTCGACCCGATGAGTTGCGCTCACGCTCCGGCGAAATTCCCGGAAATCAGCAAATTATCCTCTACTGCACTTGACCGAACGAAGCTACCAGCGCCCGTGTGGCGCTTCAATTAAGGAAAGCGGGAATTCAACGGGTTCGCCCCTTAGCGGGCGGTTTCGAAGCTTGGCGTGACCTTGGTTTCCCCACAGAAGCGGTGGGCGAAAATATTCCCGCGCATCGCGCTTGAACGCACAGCACCAAATCTGCCTCCCGCCGCATCATTAGTTATTTGGGAGTCCAGTTCGCGAGGAGGATCGTACCGTGGCAATTCCGACACAAGAGGATCTAGATCTCTCGAAATTGCTTTTGCCCGTTCAGCCGGACGATCACGTGCAGGGCGCGCCCGATGCACATTACACATTGGTCGAGTATGGCGATTATGAATGTCCCGACTGCGGCCGTTTGTTCGAGACCCTTCGCGATCTGCACGCCCGGTTAGGAGATGAGCTTCGTCTCGTTTTCCGGCATTATCCGCGATCGGGGATTCACCCGCATGCCGAGCAGGCAGCCGAGGCAGCCGAAGCGGCTGGCGCACAGGGCCGCTTCTGGGAAATGCACGACCTCCTGTTTGCGAATCAGAACGCGCTAGATACGAAAGACTTGTATCGATACGCCGAGCGGCTATCGCTCGACCCGCAGCGGTTTCGTAAAGAAATGACGAGTCGAACTTATGAGAGCCGCGTGCGCGAGGATTTTCGCCGCGGAGTTACGAACGGAGTATATGGAACCCCGGGTCTGTTCATCAACGGCATTCGGTATAACGGTGCGCTGGATCCGGATTCGTTGTTTGCTCAACTCAAAGGAGCGGGCTGAAAGAAAGGCACTCTTGTGGCGAGACCGGTTATTCTGACCATCGACGACGATCCGGATGTTTTGCGCGTGATCGAGGGGGACTTGCGGCAACGCTATAACAAGACCTACCGTATCTTGCGCGCCGACTCCGGAATGAGTGCTCTCACTTTGCTGCGCCGCTTGCAGCAAAGAAACGATGCTGTCGCGCTGCTGCTTGTGGATTATCGAATGCCGCAGATGAATGGCATCCAGACGCTTATCGAGGCGATGAAGCTCTACCCGGATGCAAAGCGCGTTCTGTTAACCGCCTACGCGGATACAGAAGCCGCGATCAAAGCCATCAACGACGTCCAGCTGCATCACTATCTGTTGAAGCCGTGGGACCCGCCGGAGCAGCAGCTCTATCCAGTGCTCGACGATCTCTTGGCGGAATGGCTTGCAAGACACAAGCCGGCGTTCGAGGGCGTGCGAGTGCTGGGCACGCGCTGGTCGCCGAAGTCTTACGAGACGCGCGATTTTCTGGCGCGCAACCAGGTACCGTTTCAATGGCTGGATGCCGATGCTGCTGAGCGCGACGCTGAGGTGAGCCGTTTGGTCGAAAGCCTTGGCCCGAATGAACTGAAACTTCCATTGGTTTTCTTTCCAGATGGGGATCGCCTGGAACAGCCAGGTTGGCAAGAGGTAGCAGCCAAGCTCGGCCTTCGCATGCGCGCAGGCCTTGAGTTTTATGACGTCGCAATTGTGGGAGGCGGGCCGGCTGGTTTAGCGGCAGCCGTTTATGGAGCGTCAGAGGGTTTAAAGACCCTGATCGTGGAACGGGAAGCGCCCGGTGGCCAGGCTGGCCTTAGTTCTAACATCGAAAATTATCTCGGCTTTCCTGCCGGATTGAAGGGCGCCGACCTGGCGATGCGAGCGGTAACTCAGGCCCGGCGTTTCGGAGTGGAGATTGTTTCACCGCAGGAAGCCAGCGCAATTCGCGTCGACGGCGCCTATCGTTACCTCAAACTCAGCGACGGGACAGAGGTTTCCTGCCACACTTTGGTGCTCGCAACTGGTGTGCAATGGCGAACGCTCGACGTGCCCGGCATCGAGCGCTTGCAGGGGGCGGGCGTCTATTATGGCGCGGCGGCAACGGAAGCCATCTCCTGCCGCGATGAAGACGTATACGTCGTAGGAGGCGCCAACTCGGCTGGGCAGGCCGCGATGTTCTTTTCCAAATACGCCCAGCGCGTGGTGATGCTTGTACGCGGGCCATCGCTGGCCGCCACCATGTCGCAATATCTGATCGATCAAATTCAAAAGACCGGGAACATTCACGTTGAGTACCGGAGCCGCGTGACGGGCGTTCAGGGCGACGAGCGGCTAAAATCTATTTCGATCGCCTGTGATGTTACGGGCGAGACTCAAACCGTTCCGGCGAGCGCGTTGTTTATCTTCATCGGCGCCGAACCTCGCACGGCTTGGCTGGACGAAGTGATCGAGCGCGATTCCCGAGGATTTATTCTGACGGGCCCCGATCTGATGCGCGACAATAAGCGCCCCAAAGGGTGGTCGCTCGAGCGCGATCCAGGGCTTCTTGAAACCAACGTTCCTGGAATTTTCGCGGTAGGCGATGTCCGCCATGGCTCTATCAAACGTGTCGCTTCGGGCGTTGGGGAAGGTTCCGTCGCGATTCAGTTCGTTCACCAATATCTGAGTAAGGTTTGAGATGGGCACGACCACAAATAAATTGGAAGCACCTCCGCCCGCAGGCCAAAATCCGGCGGTGGATGAGTTGCAAGCGATCTCTGTTTTTTCCGGCCTTCCCCGCGAAGGGCTCGCGTGGCTTGCGAGTCAGATGAGTGTCTTCGAGATGCAGCCTGGCGAAATACTAGTTCGGGCCGGCGATCCAGCCGATCATCTGGTTATTCTCTTCCGCGGTGAAGTACATGCTGAGCGCGGAGACGGCCGCATCTATATCATGCACACCGGTCAGGTCACAGGGCTGCTTCCTTATTCACGCCTCACACACTATCCGTCAACAGCGCGCGCCATCGTTGAGAGCCGCGGAGCAAGACTCCACAAAAGCAAATTCGAAGAGATGCTGGAACGCATGCCGGTCCTGCACCAGCGGCTTGTAAGTGTATTGGCGGACCGTATACGCGAAACCACGGCGGCCGATCAACAGCGCGAAAAGTTGATGGCGCTTGGGAAGATTTCGGCCGGCCTTGCACACGAGCTGAATAATCCCGCCTCCGCGGCCCGCCGCGCCGCCGATAGTCTGCGCCAAGCGTTCACTTCTGTGCGTACTGTCGCTCTCCAACTCGAAAAACGCGGTTTGCCCCTTTCAGCGCGTCTGTTCATTGCGCAATTGGACCGCGAGTGGATCGAACAGACCGGCGCCCAATCCGCTCTCGACACTTTGGAGCGCAGCGAGCGCGAGGAAGAGTTTGCCGGGTGGCTCGAAGATCACAACGTTCCAAACTCCTGGGATCTGGCGGCCTCGCTTGTCGATGCGGGTTGCGATCGAAGTACGCTCGAGCGAATCGCCGAACAGATTCCGGCGGAATTCCTGGCCGACGCCTTTGTCCGCATCACCGCCTCGATCACCATAACGCGGCTGATTGAAGCGATCGAAAGCAGCACCGCCAAGATCTCGGAACTCGTCCGCGCCGTGAAGGAATATTCGTACATGGACCAAATGCCCGAACAGGAGGTCGACCTCCACGCGGGGCTGGAAAACACATTGATCATGTTGCGTCATCAGTTGAAGAACGGCATCGAAATCGTCCGCGATTACGACCGGACCCTGCCGGCCATCTGCGCGCGCGGCAGCGAGTTCAATCAGGTCTGGACCAACCTGATTTCGAATGCGGTTGACGCGATGAAGGGAACCGGGAAGCTCCGCATACGGACATCCCGCGAGGGAGACTGGGCGGTGGTCGAAGTAGTGGACAACGGGCCGGGAATCCCACCGGAGATTCAGACCCGGATCTTTGAGCCTTTTTTCACCACGAAAGCCGTCGGCGAAGGAACCGGTCTCGGACTGGACACGGTCTACAGGATTATTCAGGGTCATCGCGGCAACGTCAGTGTTGAGTCGCATCCAGGTGAAACTCGATTCGTGGTGCGAATTCCACTTGCGAAATCGAAAGAGGCGAAAGATGTCTCCTGAGCTTCCCGAGCGATCAGCATTGCCTGGGGAAAAAATAGGCAATGGTCAACATCGCAAAGCCTCCTTGTGATGAAGCTACGATTCTGACCGCGTCGCCGGCTCCTGCTAGCCGCTGTGGCCGTTGGGTGCTCGCTGCCACGATACTCGGCTCGAGCATGGCTTTCATCGATGGTACCGTCGTGAATGTCGCTCTCCCGGCACTCCAGTCCGCACTTCAGGCGAGTGTATCCGAAGTGCAGTGGATAGTCGAAAGCTATGCACTATTTTTAGCGGCGCTTCTCCTGGTGGGTGGTTCGCTCGGCGACCTCTATGGACGAAGAAAGATCTTCACGGTTGGCGTAGCTCTCTTCGCAGGCGCGTCCGTCTGGTGCGGCCTTGCTCCTAGCATCAGCCAACTGATAGCCGCTCGCGGGCTCCAAGGTGTCGGCGGCGCGCTTCTTGTACCTGGAAGTCTCGCTTTGATCAGCGCCTCGTTTCCTACTGAAGAACGAGGGCGCGCAATCGGAACCTGGTCCGGTTTTACCGCGATTACCGCTGCTGTGGGTCCTGTTCTCGGGGGATGGCTGGTACAACATGGATCCTGGCGCTGGGTGTTTTTTATCAATCTGCCGATCGCTGCGGTTGTTCTTGTGCTCACTACGCGCGTTCCGGAAAGCCGCAGTCAAGAACACGGTCACGAACGCCTCGACTGGATGGGTGCGCTACTAGCCACAGTAGGACTTGGGGGCGTCGTGTTCGCCCTAATCGAACCTTCTTACGCCGTAATCGCGGGCCCAATCGGTGTTGTGGTCTTGGTCGTTTTCTTTTTCGTCGAGAAGCACTCGCGGGCCCCGATGCTTTCCCTCGATCTCTTCCGGTCGCGCAATTTCACCGGAGCAAATTTACTTACTCTGTTTCTCTACACCGCGCTGGCCGGAGTGCTTTTTTTCTTCCCTTTGAACCTGATTCAAATTCAGGGATACTCGGCGACTGAAGCCGGCGCGGCGCTCTTACCGTTCATCTTTTTGATGTTCGTTCTCTCGCGCTGGTCGGGCGGTTTGGTCGAGCGCTATGGCGCCAAGCCGCCGCTTATAACGGGTCCCATCATTGCCGCGGCTGGCTTCGCCCTTTTTGCCAGGCCTGCAATTGGTGGAACCTACTGGGCCACCTTTTTCCCGGCCGTAGTCGTCCTTGGATTGGGAATGGCCATTAGCGTTGCACCGCTCACCACGACGGTGATGGATTCTGTTTCTCAGATGCGCGCTGGAGCAGCCTCGGGAATCAACAATGCCGTATCCCGAATTGCGGGCTTGCTTGCAATTGCGGTTCTCGGTTTCGCGCTGATTAACGTCTTTAATCGAGATCTCGACCGTCGCCTGGAACGCCTCTCTGTTTCGTCCGAACTCCGCCAGCAGATCGATTTGCAACGGTCCAAGCTTGCGGCGATCCAAACAAGTAATCCTGAGGCGCGCAAGGCTGTGGCTGAATCTTTTGTTGCAGGTTATCGCTGGGTATTATGGATCGCCGTCGCGCTCTCGTTGGCAAGTTCTCTCAGCGCGGCTCTATTCATCGGGCTGAAAGAGCAGCCGCGCCAATGAGGTGCGGCGTCTGCACACGGCGACGAGCGGCTTACGCGGTCTTTTTCAACCGCCGTCCTGCCACAGCACTCATGCCCTTGCGCTTAGTGCCGGCCCGGCGCCTTACCGCGGCGAGGGGAGCCGTTTGCTTGCGGTTTGCCGCCACACGCGGTTGCTGCGCGATTTCAGCTTTTGCCGGAGTTTTTTTGGCAGCACTCGTCGACAGTTGAGAATTCACTGTCTCCCTTGCCCGAATTACGGCCGCTTTCGCCGAATCGAGCAACTCTCCGAATTCCTGCTTACTCGCTGGAAACTGGTCAATAATGTTGGATAACAGCGCTTCCACTTTGTTCAAGCGCTTCACGGCTTTCTTGGCCTTCATTCGCACGCTCCTCGGATGTCCATATTACTACGCCATTCCGCCGAGCGAGTGAACTTCAGCAATAGAGCCGCGTTGATCTGTTCCGAATTGGTCGCATTAGTGCGAGGAATTGAGCGCGTTTGCCGTTCCGGTGCGCCGCGCACTCGCTGAAAGCCGAACGGTCTCTAGATTCCGGGAGGACACCGCGTCAGCGGTTTGTTGAAGAGAGGTGAGGAGCGAATTCTTCGATACGCGGCGAACGATGGGAGTGGCGATCCAGCGAAGAGACAGCGGTATGTCGCGGCTCAGGGCGAAAGCTTCCAGCTCGACGTAAACACCGCCGTCGCGCTCCTCAAAAAGCGTAATGCTGGACAGCTTCCAGATAATACCGGCCCCTTCATTTTCAGGTAACATGTGCTGCTGTGCCCCTCGGTAATTCTCAATTTCCTGTATGCGGGTTGTATTCGAAATACTGTACCAGCGGTGATCGTCGACACGGACATACGAGGTTTCGTAATCGCCATCCAGCGCCATCTTTGAAAACAGAGATCTGTTCATCAGCAGCATGGAGAAGCGATCTTCAGGTCCGTCATTCTGGGATCCCTTCGAATTCACCACGGCCGGATGATAGAACTCTGAATAATGCTCATAGTCCCGCACGGTGGACAGAACATCAGTCATGTTCGCGTTCGGGATAAAAGCGATTCCAACCCAATCGTGAATCAGTCCGGAGGGGACTTTCTGAGGCGTCCTGCCAAATGGAAAGATGAAGGGTTCTCCTTCCCGGATCCTTTCGGCCCTTGCTTCCGTTTCGTCGATGGAAAGAAAGCGGCGTCCCGGCTTCAGACGCTCCTGCATTCGGGAATGCGCTGCTTGCAGGTATGCTTCCCATGCGGCCAGGGTGTCAGACCTCAAGGTTGCGCCGCCAGCGACGGTCTGCGTCAACACGAGTGGGAGCACCGCAAGCCATCTTACGCTTGGCGAGAAAGAATGTTCAGCGTTCACGGTCCTTCGATTCACTTTGAGGTGAGTGCGATTCAACTGCGAGTTCATTGAAGACATGCGGGGCCGATGGATCGCAGCGATCCATATTTCTCCCGACATCCCTAGGTTCAGAGGTCCATAGACCGCTCAGCACGAATGCGGTTCGCCTTCACGCCGGAATCGCGCTCGCCCTTCGCCGGAAATCCGCAATTCCCGCGGCGAGACCCGAGCGGCGTTCCTCAAGTACGGCAGCGAGCAAAAGAGGCTTAAGCCAATTATCGAAAGATTAGATTGTAAGCGCCAAATCTTTCTCTTGAACTGATCGATCGGAAAAGGCTAAACTCCTCTTTGAAATCAGTTCATTGGAGCAGGCTAGGTGATTGATGCGTACTGTCATCTCGATTTAGAAACTCAATCACCCCTAGCCGATATCGAGCAAAAGTTAGCATCGGCACGCCTTTCCGGCGCATTCCTCGTCGAAACATGGGATGGCCGGAACCGTCCGGTGCTCGAGGATGTACTGCGACGAGAACAACTGCAGCAATTCTATGTGGCTCTTTGCTATCGCAAGAATTCCAACGAAGATCTGCTGCGCATGGCCAGAACTAATCGAATCGCCGGCATTCGGATGTCGAGTGAGAACCTTCGGGCCGATCAATCATTCTGCGGGAAGATTGCGGACCTCAGGTTGATGCTAGTGGCCCATGCAGAAAACGGAATAGCTTCTTTGGCCCGGGAAATCATGCGTGTACAACTGGCCTGTCCTCATATAAGTATTTACATTCCGCACTTGGGTTGGCCTACCGCGGACGGGAAGTTGTGTGATGACTGGGAGCCCGCGGTGAAACAGTTAGCCTCAATGCAATCGACGATATTTGGCATCTCTGCAATTAGTCATTTTTCCACCGAACCATTTCCGCACGAAGATATCCGCGATCTTGCGCTCAAACTGATCTCACAACTTCCTTCCTCTCGCATAGTGATCGGCAGTGATTATCCGCTTTGCGCGAAAAATCGTTACGCTGATTATATTGATCTCGCTCACGAATGGGTGACATCGATTCATCCGACTTGGGCGATGAGGGGGTTTCCAACTGGCTTTTCTGCAACAAGTACCTTGAACATTTCAAATCAGAATTCGGAGATAGCGTGATGAGTGACCGGCGACAATTCTTTAGAGAAGCAGGGGTATTGGCTTTAAGTCCGTGGCCGAGAATCGCCGCTCAGCCACCAGCCCAGAAAACCGACAATACTCAACCGGTTCGCAACAACGACGCGCAACCGGTTCTTCTCGAGAACGCTGAAATGCGTCTCACGATTGGCGCCGGCGGTACCCCAATTAGCCTACTTCACAAGAGAAGCGGTCAGGAATGTCTAGCGACGGGTGCCGGTGTGCCGATGTTTACGCTAACCCAATACAGACCGTATGACAATGAGCTGCAGCTTTCGTACCCCGCTAAGGCAACTGCATTTCCGGCCGACAGCGTGCGCCGTGATGAAAATAGACTTATTGTTTCTTTTGCACTTGTTGGTTATGAGGCAACAATCCAGTTAAACATCACAGAAGCATACATCGGCTTCACGCTCGAACGGCTTGAATACAAGGGTTATACGAGTTTGCGGCCAAAGCGCCAAACGCCGATCGACGAATGTGTGTTCTTCCAGATTCCAGTACGCAATCGAAAGCACTTTGGCGACTGGCTTAACGTGATGTGGGATGAGCACGTGGCAGTGAACGTACTGGGAACTGACCACTATGCCAGGATCGATGCAACGCCGTGTGGGGACTATCACTTACTTAGGGCTGGCACTGTTGATTCGGTTAAAACTGAAGGTGTTGGCGGGGCCTTAATCACCACGGCAACCGCTCGACTGTTGGACCGGATCGCTCAAGTGGAAGAAGATTACAGATTGCCACGGGGCGTCGAGAGCCGTCGCAGTAAGGAGTACAAGCAATCGTATTACGAGTTGCTAAGCACTACACCTGCAGATGCAGATCGGCATATTAAGTACGCACGGCAGGGGGGATTCCGAACACTGGATTTCTATTACCGATCCTTTTCGAAAACCTCCGGCCATTTTCCCCTACGGCCCGATTACCCGAACGGCATGGAAGATGTAAAACAGATCGTCTCTAAAATAGATCAGGCCGGCATAATTCCCGGGATTCACATTCACTACAACAAGGCGGATAAGGGAGACGAATACGTTACTCCGGTACCCGATCCTCGCTTGAATATTCGCAATAGCTTCACACTGCGGGAAGCGCTAGACAGCACCTCCAATACGATTTCTATCGAAGAAAATCCGCGACAATGCACTCTAGATAAGGACCGGCGAATCCTCAAAATTCAAAACGAGCTGATTGCGTATGAAAACTATACGACGACTGCGCCCTACCAATTTCTCAATTGCGAGCGAGGAGCGCTCGGGACACATCCATCTTCGTATGCTGTGGGTTGTCGAGTAGGTTTATTGGATGTAGACACGTGGCCTCTTTTTGTACGATTTACTCAAGATACGGACATTCAGGAAGAGGTCGCCCAGCGCCTTGCGAAAATCTATAGTGAAGCGGGATTCAAGTTTGTTTATTTCGACGGGGCGGAAGACGTTCCAGGGCCCGACTACTGGTATACAGTGTCGCGAGCACAATGGATCGTGTACAAGACCTTAAATCCAGCGCCGCTGTTTGCCGAAGGAGCCTGCAAGTCACATTTCAGTTGGCATATTCTGACCCGCGGAAATGCCTTTGATGTATTCAAGCCCGAAGTCTTTAAGGCGGCGATTCGAGCTTACCCGGCTGCGGAAGCGCCTCAGGTAGCGAAAGACTTCACAAGCATCAATTTCGGCTGGATTGGTTATTGGGCGCCTAGCCACGAAACCATTGGTACACAACCGGACATGATCGAATATGCTACCAGCCGGGCCGCCGCATGGGATTGCCCGGTCTCGCTGGTCGGGAACCTGCCGCAATTGGATGCGCATCCTCGAACGCCTGACAACCTGGAAACGATTAAAAGGTGGGAGGATGTGCGGGCTAAGAACTGGCTAACGGCTAAGCAGAAAACAATGTTAAAAGACCTTGACCAAGAGCATACGCTGCTAATTGATGAGCAAGGCGAGTTCGAACTCGTCCCATACAGCCAAATAACAAATGTGGCTGGCAGCGATCGTCCCGCACGAGCGTTTGTCTTTCAGCGCTCTCACAAGACGTATGTCGTATATTGGCACACATCGGGAGCGGCGCAACTGGAAGTTCCTCTCAAAGGCGGCGGCATTCAGTTGATGGCGAAGTTGGGAAAGCCTCTCAACATGCGGCAGACCAATGCGGGAATAACCATACCAATCGAAGGGCGCATGTATCTTGATTGCGGCGAAGCGCCACGTGAAAGTGTTTTCACCGCCTTTCAGAACGCTAGGATAGTTGCGAAATAACACGAACACGCAAGAAAGCGCCGCCGCATGAAGTCAACGAGACAATGGCCCGCGGTGGCGTTATTGTCAGTAGGCATCGCGATCGCATATTTAGACCGCACCAATATGTCGATCGCGCTCGCCTCGACCGAGTTCCGCCGGACCTTTGCTCTCAGCGAATTCGACCGCGGTTTGATAAATTCGGCCTTTTTTTGCTCCTACGCGCTTTTGCAAATTCCGGCAGGAATGCTAGTGGATCGTTATTCGGTCCGAGTTCTTTACGCCATCTCCTTCGCCGGTTGGAGTCTTCTATCGGCAAGCACAGCCTGGCTTAGCTCGGTGGCCGAACTCATCGTGATCCGGATATTACTTGGCGTTGCGGAGTCCGTTGCTACTCCGGCAAGCCTCCGCTGGATCAACGATCATATAGGCGAGGAGCACCGTGGGCTGGCAATTGGTAGCTTTCAAGCGGGAACAAAGGTGGGTTCGGCGGTTGGCGCGCCACTCGCTGTGTGGCTTCTGATGCGATTTAGCTGGCGCGTTATGTTTGTTGTTATGGGCGCAGGTTGCCTGATCTGGTTAGTACCCTGGCTTCATTTAGTGCGCGATGACGGTAGCGGTCCTGCGCGAAACGCCTCACGCGTTCCGATTCGCCGTCTATTTAAAAGCCACATTATCTGGGGAGTTGTAATTGGCACATTCTGCTACAGTTACTTTGCATATTTCTGTGTCACGTGGCTCCCTTCCTATTTCGTCGAGCGCCGTGGATTGTCGATGGCCGCAATGAGCTTCTACAGCTTTGTAAGCTTTGCCAGCCTTGCGATTATGACCCCGCTCGCCGGCTGGGCAGCAGATCGCATCATTTCGTATGGGAAAGATCCGATCGTTGTTCGAAAGAGCTTTATCATACTAGGCTTTTTATTTGGATCTACTGAAATCGTCGGGGCACATACTCAATCCCGCGATCTAGCGCTTTTTTTCGCCGTGTTCTCTTTAGGAGCTTTGGGTCTGGCAAGTGCGAATTATTGGGCGCTTACTCAGGTGTTGGTTCCCGCGGACGCGATCGGAAGCGCGGCTGGCATACAAAACTGCGCATCGAATACTGCAGGATTTCTTTCTCCGCTGATCGCTGGATGGCTCATACAGAGTACGGGCAGCTATGAAACTGCGATGAAAGCGATTTGGCTGGTCCTAATCTGCGGTGTTCTTGCCTACTTAATTTTGATTCCAAGAAATTGTTCCGAGCTGAGCGAAGCATAATTAGCGGTATGGAACGAGCATTTCCGGTTATTTCCGTCGCTGGCACAGCCCGTCAAATGGGATATCAGCATGGGAAGCAAGCCGCGCCATTGATCCAGAAGTATTTACGCTGGATGCGTAGCCTTAGCGGGATGCCCACCTACGACCTGCTAAGAAATGCTCTCCGTTTCTCTCCAATCATCCAAAGGCTTAGTCCCCGTTATATGGAGGAAGTTGCCGGACTGGCGGAGGGGGCCGGCATTTCAATGGCGGAAGCCATGCTTTGCCAGGTCCGTAGCGAAGCGGCAATGCGGACAGCGGAGCGCGGGTGTACTGCGTTCGCCCTGACTCGTTCGGCGACGGCGGGAGGAGCTCCGTTAGCTGGACAGAATCAAGATCTTCAAGCGGGTTTTGCCGACGTAGCCATTGTTTTAAAAGTTAAACCAAACGATGGCAGGCCTGCGGCTGTGATGCTGACGTTTGCGGGCCAGTTAGGCTATGCAGGGATGAACCAATACGGCGTCGCAAACTTCGCGAATGCGCTGTACAACTATACTTGGCGGCTCGCCATGCCGTACTATCCTCTCCGGCGATGCTTTCTCGAGCAAAAGAATGTGGAGGGTTGTCTCAGAATCCTGAAGAAATACCCAACGTGTTCGGCGGCTAACCTTGTTTGGTGCGATGGCTCCGGCTCAATTGCCGATGTGGAGGTCCGTCCCGAAGCCCTCAGCCTCTTTCAGGACGCAAACAAAGACGCCCTTGTTCACACCAATAACTATGTTGCGAAGGGATTCAAGGTATACGAACGAGGCACGCTTCCTGATTCCTGCGCCCGAAGAGAACGTTTTAGCCAGATGGTTCAGCAGCAATGGGGCAAGATTACGGTAGACCGCTTAAAGCATATGCTTGCTGATCACAAAGGTTACCCAGGGAGCATCTGCCGTCATGGAGCAAACGGCTTGTTTTCGATCTGCGGATATATAGCAGAGCCGTCCAAAGGCTTATTTCATGTGCGGCGCGGCTATGGTTGCACCGGATACTGGGATGTTCACCGGGTGGTCTGAAAAGCGCCTTTTCAATCCACTCTGAGCTGTATCGGATGAGGCCCTACTTTCAAGCCTATCGTTTTCACGGCCTGCTCTCTTGCAGACCAGAAACAGCACTCACCTTCCTCCGGAGCCGGACGCGCAATTCGCACGGCGATGCCGGTTGAACCAGCAGTGCTTACATCAACAATCTCTACGGCACCCATAGTTATATGAAACGAAGATCCCACGAGGGCGGAACGGTGCTCATCGATCGCAGTGAACCGAAGCGTCTTAATTGAGTGCGGCTTTACGGCAATACGCAGAACACCTTCCTGAATCGTCTGATGCTGTTTCTGTTCCCAAAGCTCCCAGGCAATCACTCTTTGCTCCCGGTTGATCCCCATCCGGCTGAGAGGAACTTCTTTCACCAGACTGGCCTCGCCAAAATTTACAACCGATAATACTTCCCAGCTCCCCCACGGCTTTTCGATATGGTGCCACCACAGACAAGGGGTGGTCTGCTCAAACATGTCCAACGGAATAGCGCTCTCGCCAAATAGAGGTAGCGTTTTCTTGATAATGGCGATTTTTTCGGGTTCGAGCAGAGTCAAGCGGTCACCCAGAATAATGTTGCCTCCGACAGCCACGACAAGCGCCGCCCTGACGCGGGCTTCATCAAAAGACAATGCCCACTTACTTTCACAATCTAACTGATCGGCATATAAACGATAATTCCTATATTCAGCGACTTCCAGATTATCTGGATCACAAATAAAGAAGTGCTTGTTCTGCCACCACCGATTTACTCCCGTCGTAGCCGTATCCTCTTTGATAATCTGCCACTGTCGTTCGCCTACACATGGGACAACGTCACTGCCGGTCCGTACTGAATCGACAATGCCCAAAGCCCCGATGTTGTTCGCTCCGCATAACTGGATGGAGCAGGTCTTATCTCCACCGAGCGCCTCTTTAATGTTTCTCCATGCCCAGCGCCAACGCATTAAACCGGTCTGTTTCTGGTTGTGGTACTGCTTGCCTTCGCTCGAAATCAGGCCTCCGGAAAAGTCGTTCTTGAAAAACGAGTAGCCCCATTGCTGAAACGTTCGAAATACGTTAAGCAGCCATTCGAGGGCTCCGGGCGCGGTGGGATCGAACTCATACGCGCGCACTGGCGGCCCTGCGTGATACCAGTCGAAAGAGTAGAGAACAAACCATTCCGGATGATGCTGGTACACGAAGGAATCTTCCGTCGCGACAAATGGAGCAATCCATACCCCAGGCGTCATCTCAATCTTTTTCAGTTCCTCCGAGAGTCCTTTCATTCCGTTCGGAAACTCGGGCGTCGATTGAAGCCAATCTCCCAGGTGAACGTTTCGCTGATATCCATCATCAATTGCGATATCCTTTAGCCCGTAACTTTGCAGACCGGTATTGGCGATAAACCGGCTTTGTTCGAGCGTTACTGCCTGAGAGGCACATGTTGTACCGGTAGCGCCGAACCCGCCTCGAAGGTGTGTTTCCTGGTTGTACCAAGTCATCCAGCCAACCCATGCATCGGCTTTTGTAAAATTTCGCACGTGATTAAAAGCGACCATTTCGTCGCGAAATCTGATAAGCGCATGGAATGGGTTCGGGTCATAAATGACCGTGCAAAGATCTAGTTTCAGAGTTTCTCCAGGATCTAGCCGATATCCAATTGCGTCTTGATCGAGGCGAAGCGTCACGTTCTTTGTGTAAGCCCAGTGATAAGTTTTGTTGTTTTTACCTCGTCCACCGTACTCGTATAAAATGTCTGTCCACGAGCGCTCGACCTCGACCTGTCCGATCGCCAGGGCTTGGTCTTCCGCAGGCGACCAAAGTACACTCACTGCACCTGCTACATTCTGCCCATCGTTATCAGTGAGGCCGTAGGAGGCACACTTTCCGCCACAACGTCCGCTATCAACGTAGACGCGCCACTCGGCCGGATCCCCAGAAAGTTGTATGGAACCTTCGCCCGGGCTTGTCATTAAGGGAGAATACCGGTCCAGAATGATGGGCTGCGATGTGTTATTTCCCAGTTCCAGTTGGCAGCCAAGCGTTCCATCGTCGTAGTTGATAAGAAGCCATGTGCCGCGGATTTGTCCCAACTCGCAAGTGAGAGCGATCGCAGAACCTGGTCCGGTTTTGTCCATGTACGAACTCCGGTTTTGAATTGCGGCCAAATTCCGCGCTGGCATCCAAACACCACCGGCCCGATATCCCGGCAACAGCGATTTCAGAATCACCTTATTTTCGACCTGTGCGTGAACGCGACCACCGGTAAGAACCCATTTCGCTTTGGGTAAAGGTTGGGGTGGTGAATTGACCTGGGCGGAAATTGGGAACTGCTGCCAGGAAATCGCTGCCAGCGCGCCAGCTTGCTTCAAAAAATTACGCCTATCGCTCATACGCGTAGCGAAGGTGTCTCATTGGGAGCTTCACGTTCTCGATGCCTATCTTATCTGGACGCAACGGTTCGATGGTAGTTCGGGATCTCCTGATTAAGAACTCGATCAATTTGCGCAATTTTCTTATTGATGCTGGCCGCCGTGAATATGCCGGCCCGCACACCCCCATTGGTGATGCCGTTGCCGCCATTCGCATATCCTAAGCGGGAATCTTTTTGGACGAACGCAAGAACGTGGAGATCATTTGCCTTCTCGTCTTCCAGCACACGTCTCATCTGCTGCAGAATCGATTGCGGATCGGACGCCTGTTCGAGTTGAAATCGTAAATCGTAAAAGCGGATCAGGTTCAAAACCATCTTGAAGCAACTCAACTGCATTTCAGCTACTCCGAGCTCCTGTTCTGCTTCGCGCCGATGGTCCGCATCGACTTCTGCGGCGGCGTTACGGAGAAGCTCGGTACCCTTGGCCCATTGCTGCTCAACCACCGTGTAGTACTTAGTCGCAATCGCTACATCCCAGGGCTTGGTCCAATCGAGATTGTTGTAAAACTGCCTCCGAGCCGAGGCGTGCGGATGGTACTCGGCATCCCAAAAGAATGGATGGGCCGGGCCTTTCGGAAGGGGTCCGGTCCGTGTTGTCCCGTCTGAAAACGGAAAGTTCTCAAAGCTATCGCTCAACATGCGCCACGCCGCCACGAAGCGGTCGGCCACGTTTGGACCAAAGTCGCGGGCGGCAATTTGACGTAAAAGTTCGTCACCTTGCGGCATAGGATCCCAGGTAAACCACTTCACGAGCTCGGAAACCCGCGAAGGCATAAATCCATAGTGATCCCAGTTCATAAAGAGTCCCGTTACGTGTGGGAATTCAGCCAACCGCCGGTATCGTTCTTCCCATCTTTGATAGACCGGTATGTACGGGGCCTGAATAAATTCTTCCGAAATCATGGATTCCGTCTTGATCCACAAAGGCATGCCGGCTTTGATTACGAGAGGCAACTGCAAGCGGAGGTTTTCAGACGGACCGAGAGAGCTAATGCTGTAGTCATAGGCGTAGTCATGCACGCCATCTCTCTCAACGACAGCTTCCTTTTCAAATGTGGCAAGCCATATCATGCCAGCCGGCAGCTTCGCAATAAAAGCCGCTCGAGACGGGTCAGATTGCGGCCAAGTGTAGGTCCATGTCGCAACTTCTGCTTTCGGATTCCCCTCCAGCGCGCCGCGCCGAATGGTATTCACCAGCTCGGCGAGCACATCTTCCAGGCTCCGGTTGGCGCAACGCTTACAGATGTTCGCACCTCGCGTACGGCACGTGTAAAGACCCTCCCCATAAGGAATCATTACGGCTCCTCGTAACCCGGGCGCGCCTCTGAAAATACTTGCAGTAGCCTCTTCAATATATTTTTGAACGATATGGGTTGACGTGCATAGCACAAATCCGGGAGAGCCGTAAAACTGATTCAGCGCATATGGTGTCCCTCGCGCCTCGGGATGGCGGTCGAAAAAAGCCGCGGGAAGCGGATCGAGAGTAACATAAGCGTAAACGTCGATACCGTATTTTGCAGCTCTTTCGATGATCGCGCGCAGCCGTATGAGCCTCACTGAGGACTCGGTTCCCAATTCTGGAAAGACAGCCGAACTGCCAACTTGATACAGCTTCGCCCAAACCCAAATTGCGTTGTACCCGGCATGTGAAATTTTGGAAAGCAAACCGTCCGTGTACGGGTCACCATAGGGATCAAGTTCCTGGCCTGCGGAGAACGGGGCGCATGTGATACGAGGGTTGTAGCGGGGCGATCGAACACTAACGCCAAGCTTGAGGAGGGGAGCCTGCCTAAGGTCCAAAACATCTTGCAAATAGTAGATGCCGCGCATCATTCCGCGGTCGTCATAGCCCACAATCTTAATTTGATTCCGGGTTACGTTAATAACAAAAGCTTCGGTTTTAGACAATTGCGAGCGGTACGAAGGGGAGTCCGAAACGGATGTTATGGTAATTCGTTTCGGTTGCCTTTCTAGCGAGCTTTACCCCCATTTCATCGTTTAAAAATCGCCCGAACTCAGCAGCGCCCGTACGGGTCGCAATCCCTGCCGAAGAAGAGAGCTCCAAAGACCATGAGTTATCCAGCAGCACTTCGTCAGCTTGGCTAATCGGCGACTTTACATACGATGCACGTCTATAGTGAATAGGCGCAATCAGGTCTGTAATAAACTCAAAAGGCTCCTGTGTATGGGTGGACTCGTCGTCAGGTCCAATTAACTGAAATGCCAATTCTGTCCCAGTTATAGTGCGACCTGAGGTATCATAGGCCTGTCCGCCACCGTAGTTAGGAGTGACAGCTCCATAATCGATGTTGATTGGCCCCTCGGCCCCGGCTTTTGTTCCGAAAAGCTGGTAATAGCCATGGTTGCTAACCCCCAAATCGAATTCGACAAAGTACTTCAGTCCTGGACGAAGTTGTTTATTTCTGAAAGGTAATGAATCGAAACTTTCGAAATATGGCTGTATCTGGTCCGGCGCAATCTCGCCCGTAGCGATGTCGTCCGACCCAAGCGCCGCCCCTATGCGGTAATGCAGCGGGCCAGGCTCACCGAGCCGTTCTATCTTGAATCGAATGGCCACTGCAGAAGCGGCAGATTCCGGAGCGGTGAAAGATTGCGTCAAGTGCTCGCCAGGGCGGAGCGGAAGCGCAATCACGTGGTCGCCCAAAGGGTCGTAATTATGCTCGACTAACACAGCCGATGGGGCGATAACGGCAACCAGAGATAACGCTCCGAACCGTAAGAGTTTCATAGAATGTTGTTAACAGCCCGAAAACCGATCTGTCAAATGGAACATTTTCGTATGACTGATCTAAAAACTAGATTCGTGGCCAGAGGTTTACCACTCGAACGACTCACCCCAGTTCAGAAAGCGATGAAGAAATTTGAAAGTCCCAACTCCGTGGATAGTATGGGGCCCGTTGAAGTACTCAATACACGTCCGATCGTATAGTCCCAGCAGATCGTAATGATAGCGGACTTTCGCGTATTCGTAAGCCACCCACGAATCGACGGACACTCCGTCGTCATGGCCACGCTCCACCATGAAGGGGCGCGGCGTCATCAGCTTGGTCATGTCGCTATAGTTGAACGTGTTCCCAAGATTGAAGTCCGGTATTTCGTAATCACGCGTAAATACATAAGTAAACGGTGCGTCATCGCGGCTAACTTTCCAAATCCACTCATTGAAATCTCCTGAACAGATTGAAAGAGCGTATCGGTCGAGCAGCGGTGGAACACGAACAGCGGTTTTCCCGCCGTAGGAAAGCCCGTAGAAACCGATTCTATGAGGATCGACAAACGGTTGCTCGACTAACCAATCAAGCAGTCTTTCATGTTGGCTCAATATGAAGGAATACAAGGACAATTTGAGCGGATTTGCAAGCCGCTGAAGGTTCCGGAAAGTATCGCCTCCGATATACGGATTCTGTGGACAGTAGACGACGAATCCGTGATCCGCTAAGTCAGCCGCAAAATGATGATAGTAACGGTCGCCGGCTCTACCAGGTTTAATGAGATCCTGGGGGCGACCCTCCGAGCCATGCTGACAAACCACAACTGGCCGGCGCTCACCAGGCGGTATAGCTCTTGGAACCAGAAGAATGCCATAGGCGAAAACGTCGGGCCATAGCGGCAAAAATACTTCGTAACCCGTCCAGCTTGCTTCTTCATAGATTTTGCGGCTTTCCGCCATCAGCGGCTCGGAAGGAGCAGGAAGCTTTCCAAAGATCTCTTCCCAAAGATAACGGCGGTACGGCTCTGTGGACCCCTGCCAATTTTCTATTGAGGAATCATCTGCCTTGTTCCAGAAGGTTTTTCTAACAGCTTCCGACTCAATTACTGCGCGTTGGGTAAAATCCAATAACTGCTGAAACTGTCGATGCAGCCGGCGTTCCACGTCCACTGGCGCTTGCTCATAACGAGGAAGAGGCCTGAGCGGTTTCACATCAGCCCGTACGCCCAATGCGTCGAAAAGTTTCCGAAGAGTTTCTTCGGATCCGGGCTCGCCTTGTCCGCCTGCACTAGACGTGAAATAGAGATGATTTTCTATGCCAAGCTGATCAAACACACGGCGCGCGCGCTCCACTTCGGCACGCACATCTGCTTCGGATGGGCTGGTCAGGCGGCCCGGAGCGGCCGAATCCAATACGCCTTTGGCTGTTGGAGGCGGCCCTGGAATATCGACCCCTCGTGAGGCTTCAACAATTAGAATTCGCGGTGCAATCAGTGATGCCAATTCCGCATCGCCAAACTCGTGGAGCAAAGTCCAAACATTCCGGTACAGCGGCTCTTCCCAAAGTTGCTGCCGGGACTGAAAATATCCGCTTACGGCCGCGACATCGATTCTTGTATCTATAGCTGCGCTGTAAAGAGCTAACAAACCCCCTTCGCCGTAACCAATGACGCCAACGCCTCGGGAAGGCTTGATGCTCAGTAACCAATCGACGGCCGCAAGAATCTTTTGGACCTCGAAGCCTATAATGTGACGCCCAATCTCATACGCCATGCGATAGATGTATTCGCGATGAGTCAAGTTGGTGCTTTTGCCGAGCGCCTTATTGCCGGACCACGTGTCCTGCCGGTCTATCAGAGTGGGTATTAATACGAGACAGCCGTTTTCGGCAAGCCTTCTGGCGTATTGCGCCTGAACCGGGACACCAGAAGTCAGCCCGACCAGCATCTCGGGAGACCAATCCGCATCGCCAACGGCGATAATTCTCGCAAGCGGTTCGCGGTCGGGCTGCAGAAGAAGACCTTCGCCGTTTACGCCTTGAAAGACGGGCCACCGTATGCGATAAATCTTATATCCCTGGCCGGAGGCCAAGACCGAGCCCTTACCAAACGTGACCTCAATTTCAGGAGACGCGTACCGCGTTCGCTCATCGATAACGCCGATGATCTCGGCGAAACGCTTTCGGTTAGGCGCGACTGATTCCTCGTAGGCGCGGTGCGAAGAATAGACGCGATGCCATAACGCCTGGCGTTTGCCGATGGCAGCTTCGGTTTCCTTGAGAAGAAATCTATGCATCCCGGCGACCATCTCGGCAGCCATATCGCCCTGTTTTGTAAACGGCTTCGTTCCTGGCAATTGAGCGGGCGGGGGCGAAGTATCAAATCGAGTTGCCTGGCGCGCCGGCTTTAGTGCTGCGTGCGCGACAGAATAACCCGAAACGCCGGCAGCTATTGTGGACTTACCCAGTCCTTCGAACAGCTCACGGCGGGTCACATTCTTCTGATTCATCTCACTCTGTGATAGTGGCTATTTCGCGCCTAGTAAGGAACGAGCCAAGGCGTCGAAAGTTGTTGTCCACGGATTAGGAACTCCGTGGGCCGCCGCGATAATCGTCTCTAGCGTCTCTGCTTGCGGATCCAAAACGGCTTCCAGGCACGGGTGCAAATCGGGTGTGTAAATAAGCTTCCTATCACAGGCCTGTCTCACTTGATCACGAATATAGCTGGTCCACGCCTGCAACGTGTTCTGCAATTTATGAGTATAGTTACGATCGGAATACCCGAAAGAGGGAATCTCCAGCAGGCCCGACGGAAGGAGATATGGCTGCATTTCTTCCATGCTCCTGGATTGGTCGTAACGAGTGCTTACATATCGAATTCCTGCGGTCTTGAGACGTCCCTGAAGTTCTTGCAATGCGTCGATTCCATGGGAATACATACCGGGAGCGCGTAACCCGATAGGTCGAAGACCCAGCTTCCGGAAAAAGATTTCCTGGGTTTTGAAAACCTCATCCATAACCTGATTCGTATTCGCATTGAGAGACAAATGAGAATACGTATGCTGGCCGAGTGCATGCTTTCGCGCGAGTATTTCGCTAAAAATGTCCGGCGATGCCTCTACGGAGTGCCCGAGCGCGAAAAACTGGACCTTTGTCGAATGACGATCGGCAATGTCCATCAGCTTTCGAACATATTGAATACACGCTGGAGTGAGTTGCCATTTAGGCCCAGGATAGGAAACGCTTTTTAGCGGCGGAGGATTGTCCGTAAAATACGGTTCCTCGGATTCAAACATCCGTTCAATGTCAAAACCGATGGCGATTACACCGCGGCGCGGTACATGCTGGTTTCGTCCAAAAACTGGAGCCGCCTTAACTCCGAGCGCTGAAACTGCAACCAACCTGCTGATATTTCGGAGAAGCGTGCGCCTGGAATACATTCCGTGCTATTGGCGCCTGAATGGCTGGCATTCGATTTTAAATACATACGCTTGCCTGGATGGCCGATCCGCAGCGCGTAATGAGGGCATTTGAATCGTCAATCCGCTGCTATTCTGACGCCACTGGAGACTATGATTGAGCCCCAACATCGTTATTCGAGAGCCACTTCTCGCTTGCACCGAATGCAACGTAAGTTGTTCGCCCGGCCACTTCAGGCTTATAACATAAACGTAGTTGCCATCTTTGCTCCGGGTGAATCTTATGTCATTACCTTCTTGATAAACACTCCATGGGCGAGTATTGTAGATTGCTTCGCCGTTGACCTTGAGCCAGTCTCCAACGTATTCAAGGCGATCGATCGTTTCTTGCGGAAATTCTCCATTTGCCATTGGTGAGACTCCCGGCATGAAATTGCCTCCCTTCGCTACAACGTCGATAAGGGTTGAAAGTAACCACTCTTTGGATTTGTAAGCATCGTCAGGTTGATACGCCCAGCGGCTACCCAACTGCTCGATCGCTTCCCAAGGTTTTCCAGCTAATCGCCGGTCTGAGGGGCTATTCGGAACCCAATGCTCAGGGCTAGAAAAATCGCCATAAGCCCCAATTCCTCGGTTCCTAAGCACTGCTGTGGGCTGGGAGATCCGAACTGCTTTAACAATTCGTACGATGTCCGGCCATGCTTCCGCGGGCGTACCTTGGTCAAATTCGATGTCGTCCAGTTTCCCGTATTTCGTGCAGATTTCGTGCACCTGCTCCCCTTCGCGGTGAATAAACTCATGCCAATCATGCGGATTTGATGCTTTGCTATAAGTGGGATCATAGAATTCATTTCGCTTGTCCCACCGAAAGTCGGGATCGTGAAAGTCAGCCCAGTTGTAATAGAGTCCAATTCCCAAGCCTTCTTTCCTGAACGCTTTGACCACAGCGGCAACTACATCCCTTTTATAGGGCGTATCCATGATGCTGTATTGGATGTAGCAACGTTCTGTTGGACCAATACCGGACGCGGCGTGATTTTCTGGCCCCTGCCCGGGGTCACGGCGTATAGACTGAACTCGAGTGGCTGTATCAAACATTGAAAACCCGTCCGCATGCCTCGTTGTGAAGACGAAGTACTTCATGCCCGCTCTTTTTGCAAGGTTGGCCCAGGCATTCGCATCGAAATCGGTCGGGTTGAAAACCTGGTACAGGGTGGACCAAATGGTATGGAATTCGCTCGAGGAGCCGACAAGAGGAGTGGAGGCATCAAGACCCAGCACGGAATAGACGCCCCAGTGAATTCGCATTCCAAACTTCCAGTCTTGCCATCTTTCGACAGCGGCGACTGGAGCATGTTGATAGTTCGCGTCGACACCGTTTTCCTGGATGACAGACAGATCTTGGCCTGTTGCAACTGCGTTCTGGGACAGACAAATACAACAGAAGAGGACGAGCAACAGCGTGAGCTGCTGCCGATTGTGGCTGATTACTTCAAGCACAAGCTCCAGTGTCAGATGGAAGCGTTGAAGTATCAACTCAAGAGGGTATGCTCGACAAGCTACACATGTCAAATATAATGTTCAGCTAATATCGATAGAAAAGCTACATCGGCCAGCCTGGAAAATCGCGGTGCGGTTCAACTCCAGAGTTCATAAAGCCGTTGCGTTCCAGATTCGCCAAACCCTTTTTCCACGGCCGCGCTGAACAGCGAAGCCGTAAGACGCGTCCCCGGTAAATCGATCCCGAGTTCTTGCATAAATTCAGTAGCAAGTCTCAAGTCCTTCTGTTGAAGACGAATCGCAAAGCCCGGGCGGAAATCTTTCTCCACGATCTTCGGCGCGATATTCGATATCATCCACGAACCCGCGGCTCCGCCCCCGATTGCTTTCAGCACAGCTTCAAGATCCAGCCCAGAAACGGAAGCAAGCCGCAAAGCCTCCACCGTGGCCAGCAGATTAAGGGCTACGACCACTTGATTGATCAGCTTCGTTTTTTGACCGTTTCCGCTTGGTCCCATATAGGTAACGGACCGGCCAAGCGCCCGAAATATCCGCAAGCACTGCTCGAAAGCTGCGCGGTCGCCGCCAACCATGATCGAAAGCGTACCCGCAGCGGCGCCAGATTGACCACCGCTGACCGGCGCATCTAACATACTGATACCTCTCTCGCCAAGACGTTTTGCAAATCTCACCGTTGCCGAGGGTGAAACTGTGCTCATATCTATCATGATGGAACCGGGCCGCAGCGCGGTCGCGAGCCCATTCGGTGCGAACAATACCGCCTCAACATCCGGCGTATCAGACAACATCGTGATAATGACGTCGCTACTCCCAGCAAGCTGAGATAAGGACCCGCATTCAGCAGCTCCGCCTTCAGCAAGAGGGCGGCACTTCGCCGATGTGCGATTGTAAACCGATATGGGAAAGCCCTTTGCAACAAGATTTCCCGCCATCGGCGCTCCCATTATGCCCAGGCCAACAAACCCGATCTTTAACGATTCCATAGATTGGCAAACTCCGATATGCAGTTGGTCAGCTTAACTGTTTCATGCCAAGGTACTCCTCCCTGACCGTCACGACAAGCGTTGAGAAATGAAATATCCTGCTTTTGAATTGCGCTTTCGTAAACCTGCCGCTCATCTCCTTGCCATGTAAAGCCCGGCTCATCAGCGGCAATATATGTAAACCCGTCTGTTGCGATAGTGTGTTCTGTTCCGATAAGAGTCATCTTCACTTCAGGTAATCGCGAAGTGTAGCTGATCGATACCGAAACCGGTACATTGTTGCAAACAGACGCGATCAGAGATAAATCCTGGGCGCCTGGAATACACGGATAAGCGGCGCAACCTAAAGGCTTAATGAAGCCGAACCAATGCAAAAAGAGGTCTAGCGGATGTTCGGCGTGATGCAGCAGTGCATCATCCGTCCACGAACGCTTGCGGGGCGGAATACAGCGTATGTAGTGGACATGGCGAATTTCCCCTAGCGCGCCCGTTTTGATCCATTCGGAAACGCGTCGATAGGGCTCGGCGTAGCGGCTCGTGTGAGCGCATTGCAGCACAAGGCGGCGCGATCGGGCGACCGCAGAGAGCGTTTCCGCTTCCGCCACAGAAACACAGGCCGGAAGTTCAACCAGAACATGGACCCCGGCTTCCAAGGCCGCTTTTGCCTGCTCAAAGTGAAGCGCTGACGGAGAGCAGATAATCGCCGCGTCCGAACCGGCTAAAGCTCGTTCCAAATCTACATACGCGTTCGGAATTTCATGCGCCTGCGCGAACGTTCTAGCTTTCGTTTCGTCGGGTCCAAAGACGCTTATTAATTTGGCGTATCCAGCTAGCCGGCGAGAATGAATCACCGCAACAGCGCCGTATCCTATGAGTGCGACACGCATGTAAGGCTCTCGATCGCTCTCTCAGGGTCCAACCAATTCGACTTTTCGAGAAGATCATGAAGCCGTTGTTCCTGCTCATCACTCAATGGATAAAAAGGATTACGGCTGTATCCACCTTTCAATCCCCAGATATTCAGTATCGATCTATAAGTGGCCAAGTCACTCACCGGGCCTATTTGCTGATGAGTGTACAGGTGCACCAACGGCAAAATACGTTTCCAAACTTCAAAACCCCGCTGTACGTCATTTTCAGCAATCGTCAACTGATACATACGCTTGGCGGCCTTGGGGACGACGTTGAGGATACCGCTGATCCAACCATCGGCACGCGCGGCAAAGGCCTCGAAGGGAGCCTGAAAAGAGCCATAAAAGATAGCCATTTTATCGCCTGTCAACACGCGCAAATCGTGTATAGGCACTACCGATTCGTAGGTGGCTTTTACGAGATGAACCACATCTTCTTCGACCAGGCGTGCTATATCGAGCGGCGTCAAATCGACGCAAGCGGAGTTTGCAGGATTGGCATAGAGCATAATCGGAAGGTCGACGGCATGCCGTACGTCATGAAAATGCCGAATTACAGCAGCTTTGTAAGGCTTTTGATAATAAGGCAAGATGATAATGACTGCGTCCGCTCCAAGTTTTTGAGCTTCCTGACTCATTTCAATTGAGAGCTTGGTGCTGTAGTGTCCGGAGCCAAAGATCAACGGGACACGTCCTCTACATACTTCCTTTGCGAGTCGAAACAGCCGAAGCCGCTCGTGGTTTTCCATAGCAATGAATTCACCGCTGGTGCCGGCAATGACAAGACCATCGACTCCCTGACGAATCAGCCAATCCCAGTGCTTTGCGGAAGCTTCTTCATCCAAATTGTTATCGCGGTCGAACATAGTCAACGCTGCGGGGAAAATTCCGCGAAATCTTTCAAGCGAATAAGGCATTTATTCATCTCCAGTGTGGCGTGTTACAGCTACTTCATTCTTGCGTGCGGCGAAGGAGATCGTCAGGAATGCGAGCCACGGAAGTAAACCGACGAGAAGAAACGTGATCCTCGTCTCATGGAAGTCCGAGAGACGGCCAATGTATGGACTAAGGAAACCATAGCAGAGATTGCCGAAACCTCCTAGCATCCCGGAGGCTGCGCCGACGTGCAGAGGATCAAGATCTTGAACGAGCGTTAGATATATGACCAGAAAGCCTGCTACTCCCAATGCGGCTAAAACAATGAAGATTAGGGCGATATAACGAAAACGCACGAAGCCAGCCGGGGCAGCGCAACTCATAAAAAGACAGCACAGGAATAATGCCGCGATCTTTGACGTCTCAGGGCTAAGACCGCGACGAATTGCCATGCGCAGCCCAGCCCCAGTCGCGAGATTTCCGGCATCAAGGCCGGCATACACCAAAACCGAAAGCATGTTGCCCGTTTGGAAGCTGAATCCTCGTTCTGTTTTCAAATAAAGCGGGATCCAATCGGCGAGAAAGTAACTTACGCTGTTAATAACTATGGCTGAGGTGGCTAGAAGCCAAAATCTTCGCTTGCACGCGATTGACGCGAAAATCTGTAGCGTTTTTGAAATGCCCGATTGGGTGGGTCCTAAGTCGCTCTTTCGATTGCGTGTGAAAATAGCCCAAAGAAAAATCCATACTACCCCGAGAGCTCCGGTAAAAACAAAGGGCGAGCGCCAGCCCCACTTTGGCACTGAAACCGCAACCACCAGCGGAGCCAGCATGGCCCCCAGTGCGCTCCCGCTGTTGAAAACGCCATTTCCAAGAGGCCGGTCCGCCGGTTCGAGCAGACGTTCCGTTGTTTTCAGCGCACAGGGCCAGTTAAATGCCTCACCCGTGCCAAGCAGAAAACGGCATGCGGAAATTGCCGTCAGATTCGGAGCAAATGCCGTCAGAATGCTTGCTGCAGACCAAAGACCGACCGCGAGCGGAAAAATCGTCCTGGACCCATACGCATCTACAATCCAGCCGCCGAATAGTTGGACGAATGCATAAGAATAACGGAACGCAGCGAGTATCTGGCCGAAGCCCTCGTCAGTGAGATGAAACTCTGCAATTAACTTGTCTGCCGTAAGTGATAATACTTGGCGATCCAGGTAGTTCATCACGGTTGCCAGCAGAAGTAAAATGCAAACGGTCCATTTGATTCGGCTGGTTGTGTGCGTTGACCGCCTCTGCTTATCGCCAGCCTTCATGGGGTACGTAAGGATGTCGGGCTAAAGCTTCTTCGTTTAGCAAGATTCCAAAACCTGGCGCGCACGGTACGGAGAAATAGCCATCTTTGAATGGCATCTCGTTGTGGAGAATCTCTCGCCAGAGCTGCCAATCGACTTCGCCGCCAATTGTTTCGAGCATATAGTAGTTAGGAACTGAAGCGGCAAATTGTAAGTTCATCATGGTCGCTACGGGGCCATTTGGATTATGCGGAGCCATGCCAATATAGTGTGCCTCTGCCAGAGCGGCAATTTTCTTCAAACCAGTGATCCCGCCGCAGTTCACTAAATCGCATTGCAGAATATCCACGGCCTGACGTTCCACGAATTCGCGGACTCCGTAAATGGTGGCCCACCGCTCTCCCGCGGCTATCGGTACAGATGTTTCGCGATGAACGGCTGCAAGTACCTCGGCGTTCTCCGGGGGTACCGGTTCCTCAATGAACAGAAGATCCAAATCTTCAAGTTGCCGGCACAAACGAACTGCATTTTTCAAATTTAGCCGTCCGTGGCAATCGACTGCGAGCCCGAAATCCGGGCCGCTCGCCTGCCGCGCTGCCACAAAGAAATCGCGAATTCGCCGGAAGACTGAAGGCTCTATATACTCGGTTTCTTTCCATGACCGCTCGATTGCGCCATTGGTGCCCGAATAGCTTTTCCCGGAATTTCCGTAAAAGACCGGCAAGGTTGTCTTGATTGCGCCGTAGCCATTTTTTTTGCAGGTCAGAACATTCGCGGCGAAATCGTCGGGTGTTGTTCCACCCGGGCAATGACAATAGACCGGGACCCGCCGGCGTGTCGGGCCGCCAAGCACCTTATGAACCGGGACTCCCAGGCTTTTCCCCAAAATGTCCCAGAGCGCGCAGTCAATGGCGCTGATCGCCGTCGAGTGCATAGGACCGCCTACCCAGAAAGAATCGCGATACATCTTCTCCCAGTGGTCTTCAATGTCGGTCGGATCTTTCCCGATCAGAAAGTCTCGGAGTTGAAGAATCGATTGTTCGACGGTGAGAGACTTCCGCTTCATTACAGTTTCGGAAATGCCGGTGATCCCTGCATCTGTCTCTACCGTCACCAGGATTGAGTTGCGGAAGTCGAGATGCACTATCCGGGTGCGCAGGTCCGTCACAATCATGAGCAGAACCGAGATTAGCAGTGGCTCATGCTTGCGTCAAATTGAATGATCGCAAAAGATCGATCTATTTGTGATATGACGCTAGGTATGGACTTCCGGCAACTTGAAATGTTTCATGCAGTGGCGGAGAATTCTTCTTTCACCTTGGCGGGCCGGCAACTGTTTGTCGCTCAGTCTGCAATCAGCCGAAAAATTCGCCTCCTCGAAGAGGAACTCGGCGAAAAGCTCTTTAAGCGCGTTAATAAGCGAATTTTTTTAACGCCCGCCGGAGAAGTCATGCTTCGGTACACACGTCGCATTTTTCAGGACATGCGCAACGCATCGCTAGAAGTTTCCGATATAGCGCAACTACACCGGGGAACGATTCGGATTGGCAGTGGCATGACCGCTTGTATGTACTTGTTGCCGTCTGTCATCGAAAAATTCCAAACACGGTTCCCTAAACTCGAGGTGAAAGTTGTCACAGGTACTTCCGAAAAGCTCATTCCTCAGATCCGAAATAGTGCGCTGGACATTGGCGTCCTGACCTTGCCAGTTTATTGTCCAGATCTCGAGGTTATCCCGTTTGCTACTGAAGAACTCGTTCTCGTCGCTAGCCGCAAGCACCGCGTTTTATCGGGGCGCAGGCACGTACATCCAGATGAGCTGAAGGGATTTCCAATGATTCTCTTCAGTCCGGGCGCGGCTACACGCCGGCTTATCGATCAATACTTCGAGCGTATAGGGCTGCAGCCTCGGATTGTTATGGAATCCGAAAGTGTAGCCACGATCAAACCATTAGTTCGGATCAATCTCGGTGTCAGCATCTTGCCGCTCCGCGCCGTCGCAGTGGAAGCGAAACGTGGCGAATTACACTACCTCCGCATTCAAAATGAAAAACTAACTCGAGACATTGGTTTGGTTCTTCACAAAACTGACTATAAACCGAAGGCGTTGCTCGAGTTGATGGCGCTGTTTCGTTCGGCAGCCTAGAACCAAAAACAGTCCGACAGAGCCATATCAAAATTCGATCAATTGTTCGGAATCTTTATTCTTGACGATAGAGTTCCGATTCGGCTACTGTTCTGTCGAACGCCCATCGAGAGAGACTCCCAATGCGACTTCGCACAGCTATCAAAATTCTGACGCTTTTCATGTTTTCCATGTCCCTGCGCGTTTGCTTTGCGCAAGTGGAAACATCAACCAGCATTCGGGGTCTGGTTACGGATCCGAGCGGCGCAGCCGTGGTTGGTGCGAAAGTAACTATGCGGAATACCGGCACAAACGAGGAGAGAACCACAACCACGAACGATACCGGCTTCTACGCTTTCCCCTCGATCATTCCGGGCACATACGATGTTGTTGTCGATCATCCAGGTTTTAAACGTGCAGAGGTCACAAACCGCGTTGCACAAGTAGCGCAAAGCGCTCAGGTTGATATAAGACTCGAAATCGGCCAAACCAATCAGACCGTCACTGTGTCGGCCGCCAACGCGGAGCTAGTTAATACCACGTCAGCGGAAATCGGCGGCATCATTTCCCCTCAGCTTGTTGATAACACTCCCCTGAACGGGCGCAATTTCTTTGATTTGGCCAGCCTGCTTCCACAGGTATCCCTTGAAAACTTAGGGCCTCAAACCTCCTTCGCCGGTTTTTCCCAAAACGCGGTTTTTGGGTCCAGCCAAGCCAGTCCAATCTTCCGATCGTCCGGTATTTTTGCGGCCGGCAATCGCGATTCAGCCACTAACGTTTCAATCGATGGCATTAACATCCAAAGTTCTGTCTATCGTCAGGCCGCTCCTCAGGAACCCCCATCCGCGATTGAAGAGCTCGCGGTGCACGTGTCGAGCATGAACCCAGAGTTTGGCAATGGAGTGGCGAATATTAACGTGATCACCAAAAACGGAACAAATACGTTTCACGGTGAAGCTTATGAATACCTCCAGAACGACGTTCTCGATGCGAATTATTATTTCAGCAATGCCAGCGGAAAAAGCAGAGCCCCGTTTCGCCAGAATCAGTTCGGTGGCGGCTTGGGCGGACCCATACTCCACAACAAACTTTTTTTCTTCGGAGCATACGAAGGATTGCGTGTCCGGCAGTCCTCGTTCCAGGTGGTAAATCCGCCGCCTGCTAACATCCGCAACGGAAATTTTGCGGGTTTCAACCCTCCAGGACCAAATGGGACTTCTCTACCAACCCCAACCATCTACGACCCCTATACCTACAACCCCATCACGGGATTGCGTCAACCGTTCCCAAACAACCAGATTCCGGCGAGTATGTTTGACCCGGTTACCGCTAAGTTTCTCCAGCAATACGTAGAAGAGCCGAATGCTGTTGTCGCTGGCCAACCGGCGTATGTAGGAAACTCGCGGCAGATATTAGACAGTGATCAAGGACTCATTCGCATCGATTACACGCAGAGTGAAACGAGCCGTATCTATGGGGAATATGGCAGAATGCTCTCCCCATCGACAAACTATTCAATCGAATCTCTGGCAGGAGTTAGCCAAAACTCACGAAACCAGGATGCAGGTATTCATTGGACGAAGATTTTTTCCCCCACGACGGTAAACGATCTAATGCTCGGCTATTCACGCCCATATTGGCTCTACTCGAAAGCCAACAACATTCCGAATGCGTCCGCAGATATTGGCCTTGTGAACACGTCGTCTTTGGGAGGCGGTCCAGCGTTCACGACCGGCTACAGCATGAATGCAACCCAGCTATTCTACTTGGAGGGAACAGATAATGTTTATCAATTAAACGACAACTTGAGCCATACAATCGGCCGTCACAATCTTAAGGTGGGTTATCAGATGTATCAGCGCCGCTTTTATTATCCGACGCAATCGGACGACAAAGGTACGTTTAGTTTTACGCCCACATTTACCGCCGGTTGCCCAGATGGGAACGCGACGTGTACTGCTGCGCTAAGGACGGCGGGTCTCAGTTTGGGAGGTAATGCGTTCGCTTCTTATCTGCTTGGAATTCCGATCAGCGGCCTATTTCAGTTGAATGCCGATCCGTACAGAGGCAACCAATGGTATTACGGCGGGTATGTTCAGGATTCATGGCAAGTTAATGGTAAGTTGACCTTGAACTATGGGCTCCGGTATGAATATTGGGCCCCGTGGCTGGAAGTGCGACATACTGTTGCTACTTTCAATCAAGTTACAGGGCAGATCGAATATGTTTTGCAAAATCCGCTAGATTATCTGAATCCGTCTACAGGTGACGGCAAGAATGCACCACTCAATCCTCACTTGCCAGAAAGCGGCTACACTACCGGGAGCAAAAACTTCGGTCCACGACTTGGCCTTGCCTATTCGATTACACCATCAACGGTTTTTCGTGCCGCTTATGGAATCTACTACGACGGCAACCAAAACATGAATCAGTTTTCAAATATAAGCGCCGGTGTGGGGCCCTTCCAGTTGCGGTATCAGCCGCAGCTCTCGTCTAACCAACAGGTCCCTACCCTACACGTGGCGGGTCAATTCCCATTTCCGGCAGCGACAACGGTACCCCAGCCAAACAGTTCACCTCTGGCGACATTTCGCTATGTTCCTCCGTATGATCCGGCATCATCGGTACAGGAATGGTCTGCGAGCATTCAGCAGCGCCTCTCTCCCTCTTGGGTAGCGGAAATCGATTATCAGGGCACACACGCGATTCATTTGCCACAGTATGTAGACAACAATACTCCTGCATTACCGCAAGGCGCTTTGGCGAATGTTCCGATCGACCAGCGCCGTCCCTATACACAGTGGGGTGGGGTAGAGACATGGGCGCCTATTGGATACGGGCGCTACAATGGCCTTTCTGCAAGTCTTCGTAACAACGTATGGCACGGCCTCACATATATGTCGAGCTTTACGTTTGCGAAGAATATTGTCAGCGGCTATCTCGGTGTTAGCGACCAAGGTAATGCAGATGGAGCTTACCCTTATATGTGGCAGGGGCCGGCACAAATTACACCCCGGTTCCGCTTTGAGAATTCTTTCACCTATGAGCTTCCAATGGGCAAGGGAAAGAATTTCGCAACGGGGGGCGTGCCTGCGGCGTTATTTGGATCCTGGATCGTCAGTGGAATTGTGGATATGACCTCCGGCGAGCCGACGTGGGTCACTACGGTGGATACCTCCGGAACGGGTTATGGCACTATGCCAAACAGAATCTGCAACGCCAACTCGGTCCCGGGCGGCCGAAGTTACAAGGAATGGTTCAATACCGCATGTTTCGTGCAGCCCGTGTTCGGAACGTTTGGGAATTCAAATATGGGTGTTGTTACCCAGCCGGGTATTAATAACTGGGATCTTTCATTTCAGAAGGGAATTCGCGCGAAGTTTCCGCATGAAGGAGCTGCGCTCGATTTGCGTGCAGACTTCTTCAACATCTGGAATCACACGCAATGGGGCCCATCCAACGCGGTAACACTCATCTCCAGCCCGAACGCGGGAGTGATCACATCGACCCGCCCGCCGCGCCAAATCCAGATCTCAATGCGTTATAGCTTTCTAGTTCAAGCCATGGGCGGTTTTGTACTCAGGCATATCGTATAGCAGTATGTGTTCGACCTGCAAAATTTTCTTTTCGATGCTCCCGGGAGAATAGATTCCAGCCCGCGGGACGCCTGTCTGGTCATTTTTTCCGGAATTTGCATACCCCAAACGCGAGTCGGCCTTCACGTACGGAAGAACTTGCCGTGTGTTTTCGAGTTCATCTTTTGCTACCTGTTCCATTGAATTCAAGATTTCACGGGCTTGTTGTTTATCCATATCTGCGCGCAGTTGTTCCCGCAACATATAAAATCGGCCGATGTTAATTGTGCTTCGAATACAGGAAAGCAATGCGGACGCTATGCCGAGCTCGCGTTTCACTTGCGGCTGTTGCGTGGAATCGGCTACTTGGGCGGCCAAACGCAATTCGCTTACGCCTGACGCCCACAAGCGCTCCATTTTTTCCATTTGCGAGAGCGCCAGAGCAGGTCCCCAAGGGCGCGTCCAGCTTAAATCGTTTTTGAACTGGCGGCCTGCTCCATGTGCAGGGCGGTATTTTGGATCGAAGAACAGAGGATGCGATGGTCCGGCTTGTATTACTCCCATGGCCATGGGACCGGAAAATGGATACTGTTGAATAGCTACGCTGAACATACGCCAAGCGCGTAACACATGAACAGAGGCTGCCGCACCAAAGTCGCCCAGGGCTATTTCATTTAGAATTTTGGTTTCATCATCTGGGCGATCCCAGATGTTCCAGTAAAAAAGTTCTGTTGCGGGTGTCGGCATGAAGCCATAGTGCATCCAGTTAGCGAACTCACCCGAAATTCCGGGAGCATCGCCGATATGATGAAAACGCTCGGACCACTGGAAAAACACTGGGATATAAGGTGTCTGCACAAACTCCAGCGCAATCGCATGCTCTGTCTTTACCCACAACGAGAGTTGTCTCTGGCGAGCTAATACGGATTGCTCAACGAACCTTGCGGAAGGACCCACGATGCTGATTGGATAATCGTAAGCCGGAATCGTGATTCCGCCAAACGAAATTGCGCCTTCCTTCGCAAACTCGGTTAACCAGGTTGCGCCCGCGGGCATTTTTTCCAACAATTCCGACTGGGTGACATCGTTCTTCGACCACGTATTAGAGGCGCTGTAGGGCCAGATCGCCACGGTCGCCGAAGCACTGGCAGAACGAACCCCCTCAAGAATGGTTGCGCTCAATTCGGCCACGACATCGGGCGCGGACCGTTTCGAACAACGAGGACACGTATTGCGTCGCGTGTAGCAATGCATAAATCCCTCGCCGCCCACGATTAAAATAACGCCTTTGAGAGCGGGCACGGCCGTCATCAAATTGTGCATCGCCGAGCGAAAGTGCTGTTGCACTTCGGCCGTGCTGGTGCAAAGCACATTCACTCCACCATAGGCCCGCATTGCACTGCCGCGAACGTTTGGATGGCGTTCGAAAAATGCTTCAGGCATGGGGCGATTCGCAAGGTAAAGATAGACATCAATCCCATAACGCGCAGATCGAGAAATCAGGTTCCTCAGTTTCGCTTGGCGTTCCGATACGCCGTGATCCAGCTCGGGATAAATATCGGAATGCGCTATCTCATCCAAATCTCCCCACACCCAAATTGCATTGAAACCGCCGCGCGTAATGCGTCCCAGCAAGCCGTCTGTGTATTGGTCGATGGGCGTATCCAGTTCTAGCTTTGAGTAAAACGGTGCGGAGGTGATGCGTGGAGAAAATCGAGGCGCATGCACGGCTTTACCTCTCGGCAGGAACGGCCCATGCCTGATTTTCATCAGTGCCTCAAGATAATGCATACCTTGCATGGCGCCTCGTTCGTCGTATCCGCACACCCGTACGAGATTTGGTCCTGAATTTATTTCGAATCCTTCCTCTCGGTTCGGCGGCGTTTCGCATCCGATGCCGGCTTCAATGCGCTTGCTTCCGTGCACCTTGAGTTGCGTCTGCATGGCGACCCGCATAAACTCGCGAAATTCACTTGCCGCCGTGTCGATAACCGGACCGTGCGCATCATTTACCAACGCCCACGAAGGCTTTATCGTGATCTCGCCGGGTTTAGGCCGGGCGTCCGCATTTCTGAGCGAATGACTGTACAGGGGCCCCGTGATATCGCCTATGAAGGCAAACCGCTGTTCTTCCGTGTCGCGGATACGCTGGGTTCCCTCAATTTGAAAAGCAAAATCGATCGCCGGTATTGCGTCGCCAAGCGCATCAAAGGCGGATCCCCCTGCATAGGATGCGGTGCGCAGCCCGTAGTCGATGTTCACCGGGTTTTCAAAAATCGCCGATCCTTCTGAACTCGATGAAAAATTATCTGTGTACAGGAATTGAGGACTGAATTCGGGCCGGGCAACACCAGCGCTCGCGGTCCCGAACCATTCATAAGCGCCTGAACTCGCTTGAGACAATTTCAATTGCAAATAGATGTTCTGGGAGACAGATGCGGTAATTGGGAACCGGAATCTCACTTCCGCCCAACTCTCGAACCAAGGATTTATCTGCTCCGGCGCAATGGTTCCCGTCGCAAAATCCTTGGAGCCAAAATGTCCTCCGATCCGATATTCAATCGGATCTGGGTTTCCCCATCGCCGCAGCTTAACGCGAAATCCCCCTATGCGCTCTTGCCGCGGTATCCGGAAACTTTGGCTTGCTGAAAAACCAGGCTGGATGCGCCAGCTAATTACCGCATCGGAAACAGCATCGTAATCGTGAGAAGTAAGTATCTGTGCGGCCAAAGCAGGCGCGCTCAATAAAAGAAAACCAGTGATTCGTTTCCAATCGCGGAGCATCCTTGCGACAGACTAGCAACCCCATTTCTGGTGCGTCAAATAACAAAACTGCCTGATTCCGATCTAATTTCCGCTAAGCACTCTTGACTGAATTTCGCGGTACTGTAACGAATATCGCGACAGTTCATATGAGAAATCAGATGAGGTTAACCATCGTCACGTTTACCTTGGCTTTCTGTTGTCTTCCCTGCGGCAGTCAGCCTTTCAAAGATCGAGAGGTGAACTTCGCCACCGAATTTCAGAATCGTGTGTTCCAAATCCGAGACGGTGTGTTTACCACGGTTGAGCTACAGAACAAGTTCGCTCCGTCAGCCCCATTATCGATGCCAGCTCCCAACACGTTTCGAACCTTGCGGGTCAGTTCGTCCGAATTCGGTATTTATTTAAAGGATGCAGAGCCATTGACGGCCTATGATTTCACGTATTCCGGCGATCACACGGAATCAACTCCTGACGGTCCGCAATTCGTAGTGCGTCTGAAAGGACGCACCGTTCCACTGGACGTAACGTTGATCTATAGCGCTCAAACAGGGAAACCCTGGATGCGAAAAGAGCTGCGTATCACGCCCAACCAGCAGTCCGGAGAGGATCTGCTTATTGAGCGGATCGATGTCGAGCGCTTCGGTTATCCGGAAGCACATATGGAAGGCGGAGGTATCGGCCAACCGATTTTTCTACCGATGCGCGGCCATTTCTTTGGACTAGAGTACCCGGAAGGCCACAACGATCACGCCGGGGTTATCACGTTAAGTCATTTTCCAGGTGTGCGTGTCGGCACAGGCGTTGCTAGCAAATCCGCAGTTTGGGGCGTTGCGCCCGATGGGCAGGTGAAAAGCGAATTTTTAGAGAAATATGTGCCCTCATTTGCTGTTCACTCACCTTCGAAGCCAGTGATCACATTTAACGAGGCGTGGAACAGCGGATCATCTACAACTGAAACTATTGCACGGCAAAGTATCTCGGTTTTGAGAAAAGAACTTATCGATCGCCGCGGAATTCAAGTCGGTGTGTACTGTATCGATAGCGGCTGGGCGGATCCTGCGTCCATCTTGGCAGTTGACCGCCATCGCTTTCCGCGGGGATTCGCACCTGTAGAACGAGACGCGAGTGCCTCTGGTATGAGGCTAGGGCTTTGGGCGAGCTTGGCAGGAGCAAAACTGGATACCCACTGGGGCATTGCACACGGACTCGAGGCTGTTCAGGCAAATGAGGCATTTGGGCCTTACTGCATCGCTGGGCCAAAGTATCGAGCGGCGCTCAAAGCGGCGCTTGGATACTATATTGATTCAAACCACGTCAGCAGTTTCAAATTTGATTACAATTCCTTCGACTGCCGTCAAGCCGGGCATGGGCATCCGATCGAACCTCTGCAGGCGCGCGAGGCTGCGGTCGATGGCTATATCGATATTTTGCAATTTATCCATAAGAGAAACCCGTCGGTAAGGATCGAGATCACGACGGGAATGTGGCTGAGTCCGTGGTGGCTGCGTTATGCCGACTGGGTTTGGCTAGGCGGCAGCGATCTGGATTTTCTAACTCCTTCCGGCATTCCACGCTTGAAAGCCGGCGTGATAAAAACAATTCCCGCATACGGTAAGCGGGCAGATGAGATCAGTTATCGGGATTCCGTGGTCTGGGAGGATTTAAGAGATAAAAGCTATGCTTTCCCGGAGTGGGGACTCATGACTCATGGCTTCTACAACTGGCTACAGATCGGCGGCGCTCCGGATCCCGAAGCGGGAATCGAAGGGTCGCCCAAATGCTGCGATGAGCCTTTATCCGATTTCGCCGATCATGTCGTCACAACTTTACTCCGCGGGATTTCTGACTGGGAAATGCTCCTGAATTTGCGTCAGATGACTCCTGAGAAGTGGAACTATCTTGCTCGCGTGCTCAAATGGGGTCAAGCCAATTGGGACGTCTTATCGGATACGCAGATGGTGCTCGGCAATCCTTCAAAATTTGAAGTGTATGGGTATGTTCATTTCCGGCGAGCGCGAGCTATCGTCTCGTTGCGTAATCCTGCGAATATTGAACAAAAGGCCGACTTGGGCCTCAACGCCGAAAATGGATTTGGGGAAATGCCACCCGGCGGCCTCCACGCATGGCAACTCTACAGTTGCGAAAAGCCGATCGCGGGCCTATATATCCAAGGTTCGCACCTTACTCTGACACTCGCACCACATGAAACTAAAATCATCGAGCTAAGCCAATCTCCAACAGACGATCACAAGCTTGCCTTAAAGCAATGCCAAGCCTCGACGAATCAGCTGTGAATCCGTCGTGAATCGAAACGCAAGCGGGAACCCGAAAGTCTATTCTGGGAATACATTGGCCCCGGCGGGAGGGCGCCACAATAGCGTCTCTCCGAGAGCTGAAGGTCCCTTCGGACGGGCAACCCTCGACCATTTGCCAATCAGAGCATGGTTTAGTTCGCGATATTCCAATGCTTCCCGGCTCTGTTCTGGCGTCCAGTTCTTTTGGGACCTTATCAATAAATCCTGGCGAACTTCACTGTAGGCGGGATCTTCCCCCAAATCGTGAAATTCATGCGGATCGTCTTCTAAATTGAACAGTTGCGGTCGCATTCCATCAAAGTTCACCAGCTTCCATGGCCCTCTGCGAATCATCCGCGTCGCGGGAACAGGACTAATCAAAGGCAATTCGCTGAGAGCCTCATTCGGCCAATCTACTGAACGGCCCTCCAGGAGGGGCAATAAACTCTTGCCCGAGCTAGTGGACATCGGAGTTGTACCCGCAATTTCGCATAATGTCTGGCTTACATCCACTAAGCTGACAATTTCGCCGGCTCTCACGCCTTGGGGAAACCCCTTCGGATAACTCACGATGAGAGGGACTGTCACGGCGCCTTCATAAAAGTTGAACTTCCACCACATCCCGTTTTCCCCGGCCATTTCGCCGTGATCACTCGTGTAGAGAACGCACGTGTCTTTATCGAGACCTAAGCTCTCGAGAGTATCCACAATCTTTCCGACATTACGGTCTATTTCCGTGACCAAACCGTAATAACCAGTTCGCGCGCGCCGAATCTTTTCTGGCGTTAAATCCTCGACGCCTCTCGCTTTTCGCCACGCTCTAACAGCCGGATGTAATTGCTCGAAGTAGCCGGAAGGAACGGTAGGAACGCCTACCCGGTCGTAATAATAATTCCACTCTTCCTTTGAGCAGACATAAGGCGAGTGAGGGAGAACAAATCCTACAACTGCGCAAAACGGCTGCTTCACGGTGGAAACGTTCCGCAAAAACTCTACCGCTGCGCTTGTAACATCTGTATCAAACGCCTCGTAAGCTGTATGGCCGGGACCGGCGATATCCACTGAAGGTTGCGATGATGCTGCGCCGCCTCTCAAGTTTGGCGAAAGCAGATTCGAGCCTACGTCCCCGACCAAGCGCTTTTCAAATCCGTGCCATTGGTCAATACCATTCATGTGCATTCGGCCAATCAAGGTTGTACTGTATCCCGCGGCGCCCAATGCATGGGCAAATGTCGCTGTGTCGCTCGGTAGACTATCGCTATTAATCCAGACTCGATCTTCGGAAGGCTGCTGGCCTGTCAAGAAGCTCATGCGCGACGGAACGCAAAGGGGAGCCTGACAATAGGCGTGCTCGAATAACGTACCTCGGCTTGCGAGCCGATCCAGGTTCGGCGTCTGAACTGTCCGATTCCCGTAGCAGCCGAGAGCATGCGAGCTGTGCTGATCGGCCATGATAATAAGAATGTTGGGCCGTGTCCTCACTTCAGCCTCGATAGATGCCGCACTCGCGAGTGCCGCAACAGAAAGAAAGGTTCGGCGGTCAATCGAATTTGGCATGTCTTGATCCGATCAGAACCGGTACCGGAGGGCTAACTGAATCTGTCGCTGCGGCCTCGTGGTAAGGATCTGACCGGCAAGCGGATTGCTCTGAAGCGTCGCCTGGGGTCGAACCCCACGGAGTGTGGCTGTCGTGCGCGAAAAGACTTTGTGATTCGGTAAGTTTACCAATGAAATGGTTCTCCCCAATTCAGAAATCGATGAAGAAATTGGAAGCTTTGCACTCCATGTATGGTATGAGGTCCATTGAAGTAATCAATGGCGGCGCGATCGTATAGCCCAAGTAAGTCGTAATGGTAGCGAACTTTCGCATATTCATAAGCTACCCACGAATCGATCGACACGCCGTCATCGTGGCCCCGCTCTACCATAAACGGGCGCGGAGTCATCAATTTGGCCATGTCGCTGTGGTTGAACGTATTGCCAAGATCGAATTCTGGAACTTCGTATTCTGGAGTGAAAACATATGTGAAGGGAGCGTCATCGCGGCTAACTTTCCAAATCCATTCGTTGAAATCGCCGGAACAAATGGAAAGCGCGTACCTTTCCAATAACGGCGGAACTCGGATGGCCGTTTTACCACCGTAGGACAGACCATAGAAGCCAATCCTATCGGGATCGACGAACGATTGCTCCACCAACCAGTCCAGCGTTCGCTCGTGTTGACTCAGAATGAACGAAAAAAGCGAAAGCTTCAGTGGATTTGCAAGTCTCTGAAGTTTTCGAAACGCATCGCCCCCGATGTAAGGATTCTGCGGGCAATAGACAACAAAGCCGTGGTCCGCTAAATCCGCTGCAAAACGGTGATAGTAATGATCTCCTACCCGATCGGGCTTGATCAGATCTTGAGGACGCCCCTCTAACCCGTGTTGGCAGACGACCACCGGACGCTGCTCGCGAGGTTCCATAGCTCTCGGCAACAGAAGAATGCCATAGGCAAAAACGTCTGGCCAAAGCGGAAGAAAGACTTCATAGCCTGTCCAGCCAACTTCGTCGTATATTTTTCGGCTTTGGGCGGCTAACCCGCTGGGAGCGCTTGGAAGTTTGCCGAAAATCTCTTCCCACAGATAGCGCCGATAGAATTCCGTCGACTTGCGCCACTTTGGTATTGATGAATCGTCTGCCTTGCTCCAGAACGACTTACGAACGCCTTCCGATTCTATTACGGAGTGTTGCGTGAAAGTTACTAACTGTTCGAATTGCCGATAAAGCCGGGCTGTTGGATCAGATGGTGCAGTCTGGTATCGAGGCGCGTGTCCAGAGTCTCTAAACTTTCGGCCGGCACCGAATTGTTCAAGAAATTTCCCGAGAGTCTTATCCGATCCTGGGTTGCCTTCATTCCCTCCACCGGGCATTAGCAACAGGCGAGTTGCTACTCCAAGCTTTTCGAAGACGGGTCGAGCTCGTTCCACTTCGGCGCTCACTTCGGTAAACGATGGACTCACAAGACGGCCCGTAGCAGCACAATTGGCAACGTTCTTCCCCGCCGGCGGCGGACCGGGAATGTTGGGACCTGGCGAGGCCTCCACAATCAAAGTTCGGGGTGCAATGAGTGTTGCTAGCTCCGCATCGCCAAACTCGTAAAGCAGCGTCCAAATGTTTCGGTAAAGAGGCTCTTCCCAAAGCTCCTGTCGGGGCTGAAAATATCCGCTTACCGTCGTGATACCGATTCTTGTGTCGAGAGCGGCGCTGTAAAGAGCCAATAAGCCACCTTCGCCGTAGCCGATCAATCCGATCGGTCGCGAGGAATAGCTGTGGGCAAACCAATCAACCGCTGCTAATACCTTTTGCACCTCATAACCGATAATGTGCCGCCCGACCTCATAGGCCATGCGATAAATGTACTCGCGGTGAGTTAGATTAGTAACTTTTCCGATACGGTTGTTGCCGGACCACGTGTCCTGGCGGTTAATCAAGGTCGGAATCAGGACCAGGCATCCGTTCTCGGCGAGTCGTCTGGCGTACTGCGCCTGCGCCGGTACTCCGGAATCAAGGCCCACAAGCATTTCCGGAGACCAATCGGCGTCGCCTAAAGCAACTACGCTGGCAACCGGCTCGCGTTCCGGTTGTAAAAGTAGCCCTGCACCATCGACGCCCTTCAAAACAGGCCATCGGACCTGGTGGATTTTGTAACCATCGCCAATCGCGGCAGGTATGCTCTGCCCAAAAGACACTTCTATCTCAGGAGCTGCATACGGAACACGCTCATCGATGAGGCCGATGGCCTTGGCGAACCGCTTTCTGTTTGGTTCGACAGATTTTTCATAAAGCGCATGTGACGAATAGACGCGCCCCCAAAGCGCTTCTCGCTTATCAACTGACGCCTTCGTCTGCTCCAGAAGAAAGGTGTGTATTCCCGCAACCATTTGCTTCGCCAGGTCGCCCTCTCGGGTTAGCGGCTCCGTGCCCGGCAATTGACTAGGCGGCGGAGGCGTTTCCAATTGGGTTGCCACCCGCTGCCGCCCGACGGGAGCCGATGAAGCAGGCAGGCTCGCAAAACCGGCGCCTATTGTGGACTTTCCGATTCTCTCAATCAGTTCACGGCGGCTCACCTTTTTGTAGCTTGGATCAGTGAGTTCTTCTTTTCGATTTTCGATCTGCGCTTCTGTCGGTTTCATAGTAATATCGCCGAGCGTCAGTTACACCGTACCACCCGAACTGTATGCCGCGATTACATCGATTCAATCTGATCATTCTATTGGACAGATAGGGCCTTGTTCAGTACGCTTTAGAGCGGTGCCCGCACCGTTCTGGTAAAGTCCTCATAAGTTGCGGGCCCCCGAGCTGTCCACTAAACATTATGTTGACGCGCCGCCTTTTCCTTCCCTTGACAATAATTGCCTTCCTCTGTACGCGGACTTTCGCTCAAAACGATTTCTCACCGGTAGCGCGCCTCGCGGCCTCCGCCTATATTGCGCAACAGCCTTTTCCTCATTTGGAGGGCACCGAACCACTTACTCTCCCAACTAATGTTCCTCTCCCGTCGGCGATGACTCGGCCGCAAGCAGGCAGCATCTTCGCCGTACAGTTGAAAGAAGAGCAGGAGTATTGGCTCAAACAGATCGCCCTTACTCCCGAGCTGCGCGACAGAATTTGGCGTCCAACGTTTTCCTCTATAGCTTCTTATCGCGCCTCGGTTGAAGATCATCGCAAACACCTCTGGAAAATGCTTGGATTGTCGGATTTCGATCCACACACACTGCATTCGAGTATTGCCGTCTTGAGTGCTGCTCCGATTCGAATGGAAGACGTCACGCTGAATTGGGGAGACGCATTTCCTCTTCAAGCTCTGCTTTTTATTCCTCGAGGTAAATTGGCCGGCGCCGCTATTGCGATTCCGGATGCGGAAGAGTCGCCAGCCGAGTTTGCTGGACTATTGAACGGTAGAGCGGCGCCATGGCTATCGTCTCTCTTGGCACGGCACGTTTTAGTTTGTATTCCATTCACAATCGAGCGAAAAGTCGACTTCCCATGGGGCGTGCAGCATCACCTTGATCGTCGAACCCTTCTATACCGCCTCGGATTTGTCGTGGGCCGCAGTCTTGTCGGTTTGGAGGTGCAAGAAGTCCTCGGCCTGCATGCTTACCTGAGGTCGAGGTTCTTGTTGCGCAAGCAGGACGTGGCCTTGCTAGGCGACGGGCAAGGCGGAATGACAGCATTGTATGCCGCCGCCGCCGATCCAACGTTTGCAGGGGCCGCGGTTCTGGACTATTTCCAAACGCGCGAAGAATGCTGGCAGGAACCGGTGGATCGAATGCTCTATGGGCAATTGAACGAGTTTGGAGATGCTGAAGTAGCTGCATTGGTGGCTCCGCAGCCCTTGCATTTGCTTTACGCAGCCGACGGTATTATTCCGTCAACAAATGCTGAGAAGGAGCTTGCACGGGCGAGGCGGTTTTATGACGGCCTCCGCCAATCCGATAAATTGACTTTTGAAGAAGAGCCGGCCGAAAGCTTATTAGCGGAAGGGGCCACGCGGATCGCCAGACTATTAAAAGCCCAGAAAGTAAGCTTTACGCCGGACATTTCGGTACACATTTCAGCCGAGAAGAGTGACCTTGCGCGAAATCGGCATTTTGAGGCCCTACACGGTTATCTCCAAAAATTGGATTTGAATAGTGGTGTCGTCCGAAACGCACACTGGAAGTTGCTTTCTACTCCGGCGGCAGAGAGGGCAGACAAAGCAGCTGCCTTGAGAAGTGCTCTAACGGAATTAATGGGTGCAGTGCCGCCAGGAACTGCTCCACTCAACCCGCGCAGTAAGCTGATTCAACTAACAGATAAGTTTGCCGCATATGACGTTTTGCTAGACGTTCTTCCCGGCGTGGAGGCATACGGTCAGCTATTGGTCCCGCGAACGGCTCAGAAGAACCTGCCTGTGGTTATTTGCCAACACGGGCTTGGCGGCCGCCCTGCGGATATAACAGGAGTGGACGCGGGAATGCCGACGGTGTACCACGAACTGGGCTCGCATCTCGCGGACTTAGGATACGTTGTGTTTGCTCCTTATCTCACTGTGCCGGTGAAGCAAGAGATTTTAGTAAACCCGCTGGTTCAGCAAGCTGCTGCGGTAGGCAAATGGCGTACCAGCCTGGAACTTGCCAAGCTGCACCGCATCGTCGACTTTTTGCAATCCTTGTCTTTCGTAAATCCTAAACGCATCGGATACTACGGCCTCTCGTATGGCGGATACTCAGCAACATGGATGCCGCCGCTTGAACCTCGCATTCGGGCCAGTGTGATATCCGGACATTTCAACGATTGGCGCTTGAAGATCACGGATGAAGAGCAGTCGATCAGCTACATGGCGCATCCTGATGCTGACTTCTATAACTGGAATGTTTTGAATCTCTTCACTCATGTCGAAGCGATTGCCGCCATGTGGCCGCGTGCGGTCTGTGTGGAATTTGGGGAGCACGACACCACTACAACGCCTGCATGGCACGCGCAGGCCTGGAAGCAAGTGCTGGCTTATGGAGACGCCTGGAACCTCGAAGGACTCGAGGCGAAAATCGTCCGCGTACATTACGATGGCGTGCACGAGATACACGGGAACGGAACGATCAGATTTTTAAATCGCTGGTTACGTCCTGAAGTGCCTGGATATCAGGACCATTCTTATAATCTCTTGCCGCCGAGTCTTCAGCTTTACAGCGAGGGAGAACAACTGCAAACCGGCCAAGGTTCTGAGATGCCATTGGTCACTCACGAGCTTGATGCGCGTTCACAGAGTGTCATCAAAAGCAGGTTTTATGTCCCCTCAGGATCGCCGGTGTTTACGGGCCTCGCACTGAAGTTATCGCGAACAGCTCATCCTGGAGATCTCATTGTACGATTTGGAACGACCGAAGGAGCTGCCGATATCGGCGAGGCTCATATTTCAGCGGACAAAATTGAACCGCTCTTCGATTTGTGGTATGAGGCACGCATCAACCCAGTGCGACTCGATCCGTCGAAGCTCTATTTCTTCGAGGTTAGAGCGGCCTCAGGACGGGCTCCAGATGATTACTATGTCTTTTATGGGCCGAAACCACTTGGCGGTAAAGATGTGGATCCTTATTTCGCTTTGTCGTATCGTGTTCTGGCCAACAACGAAGCGCCTGCGAATGATGATACCGAGGAACGCTTTGGATTTATGCGGCCCATGCTGGCGCCTTATCGAGGTGGACCTCAAATCTACCCGGAACCAACAGCACGACGCAAGTCTAACGAAATCTCTATTGATGCGCGTTGGTCGATCCGTGCCGGCTCCGATCCAGATTCTGTAATCCAGCAAGCGTCCGCCGATCTTAAAGAGTTTCTACTCAATAATTTCAAAATCCCGCTGAGCGCGAACCCTACGGGACGCCAGGAAATTATTCTGGAAGTCAAATCGCCGGCGGTCGTGACGAACCCGGAAGATTATCAAATCATTGCCGCGCCTGATCGCATTGACATCGTGGGTTCGGCGCCAAGGGGAGTAATGCGTGGAATCTACGAACTGGAAGAAACAATGCGCGTTCGCCACGCTCCTTTAATCCCGGAGGGCACGACTGTGGAGCGTTGCCGCTTCGCACGGCGCATTACGACGGCTGTACATCCCGGTCAAGAAATGTACAAAGAGACCTCTGAAGCGCTCCCGTATACGGATGGTCTTCTTCAGCGAATCTCACACAGCGGGTTTAACGCATTGTGGGTGTGGGTGAACACGGAGGAAATCACCCTAAATTCGAAGATCTTTCCAGAGCTCAACGATAACGACACCGAATTGCGGCTGAATCGTTTAGCCGATTTGACCAATCGAGCCCGGCGCTTCGGCATTGATGTCTATGTGTATTTGGCAACCGGTTATAACCACCATCTGCCGCAGTCGTTTTTTGAAAAACATCCGGACACGAGAGGATACGGATGGGGTCCACCGATGTGTACTTCTAACGATAGCGTGCGCCGATATTATTCGGAAACCGTTGCCACGCTTTTCCATCACGTTCCGCTATTAAGGGGCATGATTGTCATTTATGACAGCGAGGGCTTCTGGTATTGCGGCAACTCGGAGCGCTCGCTCAAGCAATGTCCTCGTTGTAGCCATCGAACGCAGCAGGACGTTGCCGCCGAATTACTAAAAACACTGGATACTGCGATGCGCGACGCCGCCGGCCCGGAAAAAGAATTGATCGCGTGGAATTACAACGTTGCCTCAGATTGGGTGCTTAAGTTGCTTCCGTTATTGCCCAAAGACATCATCGTCCAGGCGGACTTCGACAAAGGTATGATCGCCGAAAAAGACGGCATTCGCCACCGGACGGAAGACTACAACATTTCGAATGTCGGGCCTCCGCAGTTATTCGTAGAAGAATATAAAGCTGCGCGCGCGCAGGGTCTGACCGTTATGGCGAAAACGGAGCATGCGATTAGCCAGGAGTTTATTTTTGTTCCCTATATTCCGTCAATGCAGCAATGGTATCGCCGCATCGCAGCTCTGCGGGAATATGATTTGGGTGGATGGTTCGGCAATTGGAACCATTATGGTTACACGCCATCGCGTCCCGCTGACTTAATCAATCGCATGTCTTTCGATCCTGTTCCAAGTATGGACGTGTTGCTTCACGATCAGGCCGAGCGTGATTTCGGTGATGCGGCCACACCCCACATTCTAAAAGCATGGCAGGATTTCAGCGAGGGAATCCGCGCCTATCCATATTCAGATCCAATAGCGCGCGTGCCCGGTCCCGTTCAAAAAGGCCCCAGCCAGCCTTTATTTTTGAATCCGAATATCAAGAGCTTCGGAAGATGGCGTTCGTGGCAAAACGATTTAAAATGGACAGCTCCTTGGGGGCCTGAAATTGCAGGTAAGTATCTAGGTCAAGTGGCGAACGCATTCAGCGATGGAAATGCGGAACTTCAGAAGGCCCGCGAGGCGGAGCCGGAAGAATATCGCTCCGCCGTTGATTCAGAATGGCGGATAGGAGTCACGATTCAGCGTTCGGTGCAGACTGTGCTGGACCTGATCAGTTGGCTCCAAACACGTGACGGCTTTTTCCAGGCAAATTCGGAGGATCAACGGCGCCAGCTTGCGAACCGGTTGCAAACGATCGCGCTCGGCGATCGGAAGAATGCCGAAGATCTGCTACCGCTAATGAACGTCGATTCTCGCCTTGGATTTGCTGCCGTCGGACCCGGCGGATTGTTTTCACCGGCATTAGTGAACTGGAAGATAGGGTATACCGATGATGTCTTGCTTCGGCAATTACCGGCAGCAGAACAGAATTCTAAGAATGTGACCAAGTAGATGACCTTTGTTATCTTGCCTCTATTGACCGCTCATATCTAAAGGTGAGACGTCGAGCGGCGTCAATTTCAATCGGGCTTCCAATGCCGTGTTCGTTCGAGGAGCAGTTTGGCAGTCGTGTCCAACGAACAGAAATCGGAGGCGTAGGTCAACACACTCTCAAGCAGCACCCGCATCAGACTCGAGCAAGCCGAAGCTCCCCAGGTCGGCTTCTGGGATAAGTAGTTCAGGGCGCTGGCCAAGCTGACCATGTGTCGTGTACCACCGCGCCCATCCCCGGCCTCGCCGTCCCACAGCCCAATGAGCGTCAGGTCCTTCGGCGCGAGGCAGAGGGCTTCACTGAGAGGTTGTTTCGTTGCCAATGTGATATGGCCAATGCCGTTTACACAATTTGGTTGACACAGTATCCGACATTTAGAGCTAAGCCGGTTGCGTCCCTGCCCACAAACCATGATCGGCGCAGCAGGCACAAGGAGGGCACAGCTGAACGCGGCGGTCTGGGGAGACATAGCCCAAGGAACAGAACCGAAGGGCTGCAGGACCGCGAATCAACAAGTTAACCGCGTCTATGACCTTGTCGGGTTTGGGGAAGAACGTTACTACGCTATAAATGATTGAAGCTAAAGTACGTGGCTCCCCAGTCTGGACGCGTTTCGAACTTATGCTAACCAACTTGCGCTGTGATCGAAACAATGGACGACGGAAAGCCGCAGGCGGTTCGCCGTCTGCGGTTTCTTATTTAAATCTATCGCTGGGGAGATCCACGCCCGCTGATATTTCGGATACCACGACATAGCTTCCGATAATGCGGGATATCTTCACTTGGATGCTGGTTCGCGGTTCGACTTGCACGCTCGAACGACGGGTCCTATCATTTAAGCGCTGAACAGCAATGGCTTGACTCCAGGCGTGGCGCAAAAGCAGTCAGGCAATATGTTTGTGGATCACTATGGACTTCAACAACCTGCTGCCCACCAAACCCTATGACTTAGCTCAGCCCTACTTTGTGGGCATGCCGCATTTCCCGACCCATCCGCCGTTTCTCTACAGCTTGACCAAGAAGCACGGGGATATTCTGTACACCGGCGGCGCCACATCTGCGGCCGACGCCATCGCGCTCGGAACTCACGTTGGAACACACATCGACGCCCTCAGTCATTTCTCATGCAGCGGAGTGTTCTACGGCGGCCGAACTGTGGAACATAGTTATGAGCAAGGCATGTCGGAATTCGGTGCAGACGCAATCGACCCGATTGTGCGACGCGCCTTGCTTCTCGACATTGCGAGACTCGAAGGGGTCGATGTGCTTCCAGAGGACTTTGAAATCACGGCTGACCACCTTAGCTACGCTTCCCAGATCGAAGTGACTCCGGGTGACATTGTGTTGATCCGCACCGGCTGGGCACGGTTCTTTTCCGACGCAAGACAATACATCAACAACGTCGTCGCACCGGGTCCGGGAATCGAAGCGGCCAAGTGGCTCAGTTCCCGAAAGATCTTCGCTGCAGGATCGGACACCGTCGCTTTCGAACGAACTCCAAGCCCAGCGATGTCCGTACACGCGCACCTGCTGGTGGAATCGGGCATTCACATTATTGAAGTTTTGAATCTGGAAGAGTTAGCCCGCGACCGGATATATGAGTTTGTGTTTATCGCTGCCCCAATGAATATTCGCGGGGCAACGGGAGCACCGATCAGACCATTGGCGTTTCCAATATCAAACGGCGCGTAACGCGAAACTTGGCCGAGAGTGCCGGCGTGGAAAACCACAAAATTGCTGAACGAGAGCTGTGGTTCCGAGCAAAGCCACTCGCCATGCCCAAGAGCCGATTCACCGTATTGTATTCCCTTGTTGGAAGTGTTCGATTAAGTCGCGGATCCGGATCGCATCCGCTTTACGGTGCCCGCGGCTCACAATAGGATCGGTTCCGCCGGTTGAATCGATCTGAATTGTGGACCAGATGAGACCCGTCCGAATGCTCACAGATGCCACTTGCGAGATTGAAATGCTCTCCTCGTTGGAACCGATGAGGCGAGGTTTGATGCGAGATACACGCTGAGGCGTTACTTCGATTCGAAGTGGAAACCAAAGATTTCGGGCAGTCCAGCGACTGGCCTTGAAAACGTACGGTTCTTCAGGCATGGTGCACAGGTCGTGAGAGGCTTCCGTCGGTCGCCAGGTCACCGACCACCATACTACGGCTTAAACCTAAACCAGCCAAGGAGCGTGGGCGTGGCAAATTACTTTCCTGTCGAACGGCAAGCGCTGCCCTGTAAGCTGCCTCCGCAATCGCGTCTTTCGCTCCGCTGGACTTTCCCGAAAATTCCAGCGCCGCCAGGGCATGTTAGAAACGCCTGCCGACGGAAGCGAGATGGAAGAGAAAATGCACGCTTCACGTAACCGGATGCAGGTTGCCGAGTATAAAGAGCTGGCACGCAGTACGGAAAAGGATGTGAAATGAGCGACTGGTGGCGAGATTTGCGGTTTGGGTTTCGGCTGCTCGGGAAGAACAAAGGATTTACTTTTATTGCGGTGCTAGCGCTGGCGCTGGGGATCGGGCCGAATACGGCGATTTTCAGCGTCATTTACGCGACCCTGCTGGCCCCAATGCCATATCCGCAACCGGACCAGTTGGTGATGGTGTGGTCGAAGATCCAGGGCGGCCGCAATGGCGTGGCGGCGGGAGACTATCTCGATTGGAAGAACCAGAGCCGGTCGTTTCAGGGCTTGTGGGCGTGGACGGGTTTCAGCGCGAACCTGGGCGGAACGCAAGAACCAGAGCAGGCGCGAGGCAGCCAGAACGTGCCGGGCATGACGGACGGAATGGGTATCAAGCTAATGCTAGGGCGCGACTTTCTACCAGAAGAGGCGCTGCCGGGACATGACCACGTGGTGATTCTGCGACACAAGCTATGGGCGCGGCGGTTCGGCAGCAGGCGCAACATTATCGGACACCAGATTCGCATAAACGATCAGCCGTACACGGTGGTGGGGGTGATGTCGGCTGGGCAGCAAGATCGGATGCCGAACGACTTGCTGGTTCCGCTGGCATTCAAGCCGGAGCAGATCAACCACGATTTTCACTGGCTGCTTGTCATGGGGCGATTGAAGCCGGGCGTGACGATCAAGCAGGCGCAGGCGGATATGGACGCGGTGACGAAACACATCGGCGAGGTTTATCCGCAGGACAAGGGATGGGGAGCGACCGTCGAGCCGCTGCGCAACGATTTCCTGCCGAAGGAGCGGATCGCTGGATTGTGGCTGCTAATGGGCGGCGTAGGTTTTGTGCTGTTGATTGCGTGCGCGAACGTGGCGAATCTGCTGCTCGCGCGAGGGACGGCGCGGCAGCGTGAGATTGCAGTGCGGGCATCGCTCGGGGCGTCCCGTCGGCGTTTGTTCGGACAACTTCTGACGGAAAGCCTGGCGTTAGCGCTGGTGGGCGGGGCGCTTGGAGTGGGGCTGGGTTGGGGAATTCTGAAGGCGGTGGTTGCGTTCATGCCGGACCAGACACTTCCATCGGAGGCGGATGTGAGCTTGAATGTGCCGGTGCTATTGTTCACCCTCGGCGCCACGCTAATAGCGGGGATTTTAGCCGGATGCGCGCCCGGGTTCCAGGCGGCGCGGCTCGATTTGAACGAGACGCTGAAGCAGACGGGGAGATCGTTGAGCGGCGGACGGCACTGGTTGCGAAGAGTGTTGGTGACGGGTGAATTTGCCCTGGCGCTGACGCTGCTTGCAGGCGCGGGGCTGGCGATTCACAGTTTTTGGAAAATTACGCAGCTCGATTTGGGCATACGAGCGGACCACATCCTGACGTTTTACTTGCCGGTGCCAGATGGACGGTTAAAGGGGGCGGACCAGATCCGGAATTTTTATACGCAGATGCTGGCGAACATTGAGGCGGTTCCGGGAGTTTCGCGCGCGACAGTCACGACGGGAATGCCGGTGCAAGGGACAGGCTTCGGCATGCCGTTTTACATCGAGGGAAAACCTTTCGGCAATCCGGCAGATCGTCCGGGCGCGGGGTTCCAGATGGTGACGCCGGGATATTTCGATACGTTCGGCGTGCGCGTGGTGAGGGGACGGCAGCTCAATCAGCGCGACACAGCGGGTGCGCCGCGCGTCGCGATGGTGGACGAGCGTTTCGTCAAGAAGCATTTCAAAAAAGTCGATCCGCTGCGCCAGCGGGTGATGGTCGAGGAACTTGTGCCGGGCGTGACGAAGCTGGGGGCGGCGGTCGCGTGGCAGATTGTGGGGGTTTTCCATTCGGTCCAGTATGGCGACCGGCCGAACGATTTTCCGACCATGTACGTACCGTTCGCGCAGAGCCCGTGGCCGCAGGCGCAGATTGCGGTGCGAACGACCGGCGATCCGGAGGCGATGACGAAGAGCATTGCCGCAGCGGTGCACATCATGGCGCCGACGTTGCCCCTTGCGGGCACGGAAACTATGGACCGGATTGTGAACGAATCTCGCGCCGGGGACCGCTTCGAGACGTTTCTTTATGGCAGCTTCGCGGCGATGGCGCTGTTGCTCGCTGCGCTGGGAATTTATGGCGTGATTGCGTTTTTGGTCGAGCAGAGGACCCACGAGATAGGGCTGCGGATGGCGCTGGGGGCGGGACGCATCGCGGTGCTGAAGCTGGTTATTTCCGAGGGCATGGCGCTGGCTCTGGCCGGACTGGTATTGGGCCTGGGGGGCGCATGGCTGGTGGGCCGCGCGATGCAATCGATGCTATATGGGGTGACGGCGTTTGATTACCGCGTGTTCGCCTCGGTGGGCGCAGTGCTGTTGGGCTCGGCACTGCTTGCGTCCTATGTGCCGGCGCATCGGGCGGCGACGGTGGATCCGATGCTGGCTCTTCGGCAGGACTGACCCGGAGTACGCGGTAAGCGTCATCATCCTCCAGGCTCTTCAGGCGCTGCGCTTCGCTTACCTCCATGCCGCCGTACTTGCCCTTCCAGGTGTAGATCGTGGCCTCGCTGATGCCATGCTCCCGCGCCAGGTCAGTCACCTTCTGCCCGGCTTCATGCCGCTTCAAATCCCGATGATCTGCTCTTCGCTGAATTGGAGTGGACCCCAAAACTGAGACAGCGAGTTAAGGGAACAAATACATTGAACGGAGAGAGGAATGGATTTGTCCCGAGCTGTTTACAGCCGCGATCTGAAGATCACGGCGATGCGCGCGTTGGATGCGGGATCGACCACAACAGAGATCGCGCGGAAATATCAGTTGAGCCCGAAGCTGCTGGAGCGCTGGCGCGGTGAGTGGCGAGCTAAAGGCGAATTAGCTTTTCCGGGGATCGGCCGGCGCGGGCTAGAAGCGCTAGGGCTGGATGATGCGCGGCGGATCGCGGAGCTGGAGCGCAAAATCGGCCAGCTCACGATGGAGAATGACTTCTTAAAAAAAGCCTTACAGCATTTCAGGGATCATCACCCGCCAGCCGTCGTCAGTGGCGCGGATGCCTGTTTGAAGAAATCCGCCATGCCGCGAAAGAAGGCAAAGCCGTGATCGCGTTGTGTGCCATGACAGGACTAAGCCGGGCTGGATTTTACCGGCGGCGGTTGCCACGCCAGGGCATTCCAGTCGAAATGGAACTGCGCGACGAAATGCAGAAGATCGCCTTGGAGTCGCCCAGCTATGGCTATCGCCGTTTACCGCCGAACTGCACGGCGCAACTTCGACGTCAATCATAAGCGCGTGTTGAGGATGATGCGCCAAGATAATCTGCTTTGCGTTCGGCGCCGCTCGTTTGTCAGAACCACAGATTCGCGTCACAGCTTGCCCGTGTATCCGAATCTGGCACGCGAGCTGGAGCCCACAGCAGTCAATCAATTGTGGGTGGCTGATATCACCTACATACGATTACGCGAGGAGTTTGTGTATCTCGCGGTGGTGCTGGATGCTTACTCGCGCCGTGTGATCGGATGGGCTCTCGGAAGAACGTTGGAAGCCGAGCTTGCCATCTCCGCCTTGCACATGGCATTATTTTCCCGGCGCCCAGCGCCCGGCCTGGTGCATCATTCTGATCGCGGCATCCAGTACGCATCGCATGATTACACAGAGCTTCTGAAGGAACATGAGGTCGCCATCAGCATGAGCCGAAAAGGCAATCCATACGATAATGCCGCTTGCGAGTCGTTCATGAAGACGCTCAAATATGACGAGGTCTACAGGAATGAATACCGGGATTTCGATGATGCACGGCAAAGCATTGGTCAGTTCCTGAATGTCGTTTACAACCGCTACCGGCTGCATTCGGCTCTGGGATATCGCGCACCGGCTGATTTTGAGAAAGGCGCACAATGAGGAACTCGGCTTCTTTTATCAGGGGCGCTGCCCCTGAAACCCCGAGATTTATCGCTGTTGCGCCAGAATCGCTCTGCTACTTCGGGGCGGCTTCCACCGCCCCGGCCATTCCGGCCTCTGAGTCGGCGCTCGGGTCGCATCTCTGCGTTGCCCTACCCTCCGCTCAGGTGTTTTCAGAATGGACGATATCAACCCAGCCGTGCCATGATTTTTCATTGGAACGACAACTACCCCCTTAACTTGCTGTCTCACTCCAGGGGTTCACTTCAAATCGTCCCTTCTTCATACCCCTCTCTCCTTGTCCGAAATCCTAACTTAACTTCGGACCAGTTTTCGGGGTTCAGGTCAACCGCCCGCGCGTATTCCGCTCTGTGAGTCACAAAATTAAGGTCTGCTTGTAACTAAACCGATTCTGCTCAGTATTGCAACTGAGAAGTGCTGCGAAGAATTTGCTAACCGCGCGCCTGTGCGTTCGTATTTAAGACGAGACCTAGAGCGTGGGCGACGGGCGGCGGCACCAAACGCAGTGAAAGGAAACGAAATGGCGGATTTGCAGGAAGGGCTTCGGCAACTCAGAAAAGCACCCGGATTTACCACCACCGCGGTGATCACGCTCGCCTTGGGTATTGGCGCCACCACCGCGATCTTCACCCTCGTTCACCAGGTGATGCTCAAGTCTCTGCCGGTCACTAAGCCCGAAGAACTCTGGCGCGTGGGCGACAAAATCCGCTGCTGCAACTGGGGCGGGTACACGCAGGGTAGCGATGGCGATTTGGAGTGGACCCCAAAACTGAGACAGCGAGTTAAGGGAACAAATACATTGAACGGAGAGAGGAATGGATTTGTCCCGAGCTGTTTACAGCCGCGATCTGAAGATCACGGCGATGCGCGCGTTGGATGCGGGATCGACCACAACAGAGATCGCGCGGAAATATCAGTTGAGCCCGAAGCTGCTGGAGCGCTGGCGCGGTGAGTGGCGAGCTAAAGGCGAATTAGCTTTTCCGGGGATCGGCCGGCGCGGGCTAGAAGCGCTGGGGCTGGATGATGCGCGGCGGATCGCGGAGCTGGAGCGCAAAATCGGCCAGCTCACGATGGAGAATGACTTCTTAAAAAAAGCCTTACAGCATTTCAGGGATCATCACCCGCCAGCCGTCGTCAGTGGCGCGGATGCCTGTTTGAAGAAATCCGCCATGCCGCGAAAGAAGGCAAAGCCGTGATCGCGTTGTGTGCCATGACAGGACTAAGCCGGGCTGGATTTTACCGGCGGCGGTTGCCACGCCAGGGCATTCCAGTCGAAATGGAACTGCGCGACGAAATGCAGAAGATCGCCTTGGAGTCGCCCAGCTATGGCTATCGCCGTGTTACCGCCGAACTGCACAGGCGCAACTTCGACGTCAATCATAAGCGCGTGTTGAGGATGATGCGCCAAGATAATCTGCTTTGCGTTCGGCGCCGCTCGTTTGTCAGAACCACAGATTCACGTCACAGCTTGCCCGTGTATCCGAATCTGGCACGCGAGCTGGAGCCCACAGCAGTCAATCAATTGTGGGTGGCTGATATCACCTACATACGATTACGCGAGGAGTTTGTGTATCTCGCGGTGGTGCTGGATGCTTACTCGCGGCGTGTGATCGGATGGGCTCTCGGAAGAACGTTGGAAGCCGAGCTTGCCATCTCCGCCTTGCACATGGCATTATTTTCCCGGCGCCCAGCGCCCGGCCTGGTGCATCATTCCGATCGCGGCATCCAGTACGCATCGCATGATTACACAGAGCTTCTGAAGGAACATGAGGTCGCCATCAGCATGAGTCGAAAAGGCAATCCATACGACAATGCCGCTTGCGAGTCGTTCATGAAGACGCTCAAATATGACGAGGTCTACAGGAATGAATACCGGGATTTTGATGATGCGCGGCGAAGCATTGGTCAATTCCTGAATGTCGTTTACAACCGCTACCGGCTGCATTCGGCTCTGGGCTATCGCGCACCGGCTGATTTTGAGAAAGGCGCACAATGAGGAACTCGGCTTCTTTTATCAGGGGCGCTGCCCCTGAAACCCCGAGATTTATCGCTGTTGCGCCAGAATCGCCTTACTTCGGGGCGGCTTTCACCGCCCCGGCCATTCCGGCATCTGAGCCAGCGCTCGGGTCGCATCTCTGCGTTGCCCTATCCTCCGCTCAGCTGCTCTCAGAATGGACCATATCAACCCCGCCGTGCCATGATTTTTCATGGAACGACAACTACCCCCTTAACTTGCTGTCTCACTCCAGGGGTTCACTTCAATTTTTCGCTCTTCTCCTACGAAGCCTACAAGAATTTGCGCGAACACACGCCCGAGTTCGCCGACCTTGCCGTACTGCAAGCCGGCAATGCGCCACTCGGTGTGCGCCGCGCAGGAGCGCAGGGCCCCGTCGATACGCGCAATGGCGAATTCGTCTCCGGCAATTTCTTCCGCACCCTCGGTGTCCGTCCCTGGATCGGCCGCTTGATGAGCGACGGCGACGATCAGCCCGGCGCACCTGCCGTCGCCGTCATGAGCTATCACACCTGGAGCGATAAATACGCCTCCGATCGCTCCGTTGTGGGTGCGAGTTATCAGATCAACGGCCATCTCTTCACCCTCATCGGCGTCGCTCCGCCCGGCTTTTACGGCGCCAAGCTCGCCGGCTGGGGTATGCCCGATCTCTGGATCCCGGTCAACACCGAACCACTGCTTGATGGCGAAGCCCAGCGCCTCAAACGCCCCAATCAGAACTGGCTCGACGTCGTCGGCCGCGTGCGCGCCGGTGTGAATCCCAAGTCGCTCGAAGCTAGGCTGCGCGTCGAGTTCCATGACTGGCTAGCGAGCCATGTGCCCGACATGGAGCCCGGCGAAAAGCAGACCTGGCGTCAACAGACCCTGCATCTCATTCCCGGCGGCGCCGGTGTCGCAGCCATGCGCGATCAATACGAGGCTGGATTGAAGCTGCTGCTCATAGCAGCCGGCTGTGTGCTGCTTGTCGCCTGCGGCAATCTTGCCAATCTCATGCTCGCCCGCGGCTTGAAGCAGCGCTCACAGACGTCTTTGCGCGTCGCTCTCGGTGCGTCGCGCGGCCGGCTGGTGCGCAAAGCGCTCGTTGAGTCCACCCTGCTCGCCGTCATCGGCGGCATTCTCGGAATCGGAATCGCCTGCGGGGGCAGCACACTGATTCTCTATCTCGCGTTCCACAACGGCGGCGGCCCCGCGAACTACGTCCCTGTCGATGCGTCGCCCTCCTGGCCCGTTCTGCTCTTTACGCTCGCGGTTTCGGTGCTCACCGGAATACTTTTCGGTATCGCTCCCGCCTGGATGACTTCGCATGTCGATCCCGTCGAAGCTCTGCGCGGCAGCAACCGTTCCGTGCGCGGCGGCGGCTCCATCGCGCAAAAATCGCTGGTTATCGCGCAAGCCGCGATGTCGCTCGTTCTGCTCTCCGCTGCCGCTCTGCTCGGCCAGAGCCTGCGCAATCTTGAGCACCAGAATTTTGGTTTCGAAACGAAGGACCGCTATCTCGTCTCCATCAACCCAACGCTCGGCAACTACAAGCCCGAACAAATGGAGCCGTTCTTCCGCCGTGTCGACGAGCGCATCCTGCGCGTGCCCGGAGTGCGCACGGTCGCTCCCGCTCTCTACGCGCCCATGAGTGGCGATAGCTGGAATGAGGGCATTCGTATCGCAGGCCGCCCCGAACCCGGACCCAAGGAAGACACCGGCGCCGGCTGGGCCCGCGTCATGTTCGGCTTCTTTGAAACTATCGGCGGAAAAATCGTGCAGGGCCGCTCTATCGAGGAGCAGGACACCGCCACTACTCGCCCGGTCGCCGTCGTCAATGAAGCCTTCGTTCGACGCTTCTTCAAACATCAGAACCCGATCGGCCGGCACTTCGGCATGAACCGTATTCAGTACGCCGGCAAATTCGAAATCGTAGGCGTTGTGCGCGACATCCGCTACATGCCCTGGGATTACAAGGATCCGATCGGCCCGATGTTCTGGCTCCCCGAAGCACAAAGCGTCAAATACGATGATCCGCAATTCAACACCTTCGACCTTTTCTCCCACTTCCTCTACAACATCGTCATCTGGGCTCCCGGCCATCCGCCCGGTATCGAAGTCGATGTGCGAAAAGCACTCGCCAGCATCGATCCCAACCTGGTGGTCTACGGCGTGGATCCGTACTCGAAAATTCTGGCTGGCGATTTTCAACAGGAGAACATGATCGCCACCCTCACGATGCTGTTCGGCGTGCTCGGCCTTGTTCTCGCCGCTGTGGGCTTGTACGGTGTGATGGCCTACACAGTCGAGCAGCGTACGAGCGAGATCGGCGTGCGTATGGCGCTCGGTGCCGATCGCGCTAGCGTGGTCCGCATGGTCCTTCGCGGCGCCTTTTCCCAGATCGGCATCGGACTTGGACTCGGTATCCCGCTCGCCATCGCCGCCGGCCGGCTCATGGCGCGTCAACTCTTCGGCGTCTCTCCGTGGGATCCGCGCATGCTCAGTATTGCTACGTTATTACTCTGCGCCGCCGCGCTCCTGGCATCCTGGATTCCCGCTGCGCGGGCTGCGAGCGTCGAACCTATGATCGCGCTGCGCACCGAGTAGCAACCCGTGCTCAATTCAGCAGAGCCTTCAAGGCGCTTCATCGAACTGCCTGGCTTCGTTCTGCATTTTTGACTATCGGACACGGGAATTCGGCGCATGCCGTTTCGTAATTCGCGCGGCGTGCTCCTATTGCAGGGGAAAGCTCTTTTGGCCGGAGGAGTTCCGAGAGAATAGTCGCAGAGCAGGCGCTATCGCCTCACAAGTTTTGTAAGTCGATGGATGCTAAGCATGTTGGACGGCCCCCTACGGTTAAGTACTGTGAAACGCGTTTCTATCCAGCCATCTCACTGGACTCCGGCCACAGTTATCCCTTCGCTAATGACCTTGATGTTCCACGCGCACGGAGCTAATGTCCTGATGGCTAGTGATATTGCCCAACAACAGACCTAAACTCATGAACAATCTCGTAGTGCTTGCAGACAAAGCTGCCGAATGGCGCCGGCTGAAGGCGCTTGTTCTGGACAGCGTTTCCTCTCCGATTACCAAGCGCGTGTACAATCTCGGGCTGGATGAATTCATCGCCTGGTACACAAAAGAGCCCCGCCCCGGCTTCACGAAAGCGACCGTTGCAGCCTGGCGCGTGGATCTGGAGCGGCGTTGCCTTGGTTCGATTTCGATCAACGTCCGAATCACGGCTGTTCGCAAGCTTGCGTTCGAGGCGGCAGACAATGGACTGCTCGCATTGGATATTGCATCGGGAATCGGGCATATACGCGGCGTGCCCTCACGCGGCATTCGCACCGGCAACTGGCTTTCGCTCGCGCAGGCGCAAACGCTGCTGAATACACCAAACGTCAGCACGCGAAAGGGTCTGCGAGACCGGGCCATCTTTGCAGTCCTCCTTGGCTGTGGACTGCGGCGCTCTGAAGTGGCGGCAATGACGTTCAAACACGTTCAGCAGCGTGATAACCGTTGGTGCATCGTCGATCTCGTTGGCAAACATGGCCGCGTGCGTACGGTGCCCATGCCCACATGGGTCAAAGGCGCAATTGATGGTTGGGCCGCTTCAGCCAAGGCTAGCGACGGATACCTGTTCCGCCGTGTGAATCGGGGCGATCAGGTTTCTGGGCAGCGGCTTAGCGAAAAGGTGGTTTGGCAGATGCTGAAGCCATATGTCGCAGCAGTGGGCCTGCCGCAGATTGCGCCACATGACCTACGTCGCACGACGGCCAAACTCTGCCGGGCTGCTGGAGGGGACTTGGAGCAGATTCAATTGCTACTCGGCCATTCCTCGGTGCAGACGACGGAATGCTATCTCGGCACAAAACAGAACTTAATGCATGCGCCTAAGGATGCGATCAAATTGTCCTAGAACGAGACTTCTGCGTGAGACACTGATGAAATGCCTCAGCGTCCTGGCAGCGTGGGAAGCGCAATTGTCTGGATGTTCCTGCTCTCGTTGCTGTTGTTTTGGCTTCCAATTTTGGGGCCCCTGATTGCAGGATTCGTAGGTGGCCGAAAAGCCGGCAGCGTCGGAAATGCAATTTTAGCCGTCGTTCTGCCGGCAATCGCTTTCGGCGTGGTCCTTTTCGTTTTTGCCTCCGTCTTAACAGCTCTTCCGCTATTGGGTTTTGCCGCCGGAGCTGGGTGTCGTGCTTGCTCTCGCTCATGTCGGGCCGCTTCTTATCGGCGCGATTCGCTCTAGCTTGGAACTCCTGATACAGGGTTCGGCGCATGCGAGTATAAGCGTCGGTGAGAAGGATAGAACCCAAACCACTACTAAATTAGCGTGACGACTATCAAAGGCCACGAGGACGCTAACGATTCCAGGTGCCCGTCTTTCGGGCCGGATGAGATGGTCAGCGCCAGCGAATTGAAGGATTTCGTCTTCTGCCAGCGGGCTTGGTTTCTGAACCGGCACGGTTTTAACGTTTCGGAAAGGTCGATAGACGAGCGCCAGGCTGGAATCGCTTTTCACGAGGCGCGCGCCGGGCGAGGCCGAGAACGCGAGTAACCCAACGACGCTCTGGTGGGCCGTATCGCTGGTACTGCTCAGGGTTGCGCTACTGCTCGTTAACGCATTCCTTACAGCAAGAAGCTAACAAATGTTGATTTGTCATCGCGATCGTATTCTTTGCTGCGGCGCTGGTCCTCATTTTTGTGAATCGCCGACATCGCGTTCTAGGCGGCATGCCAACCGGGCGAACTCGTGTATTCGGATGTGCCGTGCGAACAAATATCGGTTCTCGTTTCGCACCAGTACGGATTGAAAGGCAGACCTGACGCGCTCGTGCGGCTTCCGTCAGGGGACGTCATTCCGATCGAACGGAAGAAGAGCCGCGCTCCAAAACGGCCGTACGAGAGCGATCTGATTCAAGCGACCGCGTATTGCATCCTGGTAGAAGAGAATTGCGGCTCGACCCCACCGTTCGTGCGGATTCAGTATCGAGATCGCTGGTTCGATGAGCCATATACGCTGGAACGGAAACAGTGGGTGCTTGGGATCTGCGAACAGATAGGGCAGGCGCGGAAGTCGAGGGATTGTCGCCGTTCGCATCACATCGCGGCAAAGTGCCGTAACTGCGGCCAAGGTGAGAATTGCCACCAGGCACTCGTTTGAATAGCCGAATTTGTTTTGAAATTCGCCGGTACGCTAGTCCTATCCTTCGCAATGACAAATTTCGGGTAGTGCGCTAAATCTGTGTCCGTTGGCTGTGTTTACAAATCATGCGCTGTGCGGCACTCGATGACACCAGTGCAAGCAAAACATCGGCGCATCGGGCGTCAGGTGATCCGGCTGTATTTCGCCGACGCTCACATGTCCGGGACACTTCTCGCACCCAAAGACGGCGCATAGATCACTAGTGAGCACGCTTGGCTCTTCCCCAGGTTCGAAATTGACCCACTCAAGCTTCGCCTTCCATTGCGGGTACTCCCTAAGCGGTCGAACATTGGCGGGAATCGCCGACCAACATTACACAACTTGTGAAGCCGACTTTATTTCAAACTGCCGCGACACGTCCGCTTCATCGAAGCCGATCCCACGATGCTACGCGGCATGAGTTCAGAAATTTTAAGCGCCAACTCGATATTGAGGCCCGCGGACTCTTTACATTTCGGGGGCATCAAACTACATAGCAGATAAACCCGTTCCGACACTCGCCGAGTCCACGACCGGCCTAGAACAAAATGGACGGCAGCCAGGCGCCCGCAGGCTCGTTGTAAAGCCCTAGAGTCATAAGCGTCATGGGCTGCACGACTCGCAGGCTGTTTGCGAGACACCAGCGGAAGAGGGCGTTGTTTCGTGAGGGCACCAGGATCCCCGGACCTCCGAAAGAATCCGCGGACGCGATGAGGGCTTGCAGATCGACATTTGTTTCAGCGGTTGCGTGGCCGAAGAACGCCAACGACGAAGCATAGCCGGAGATCCGGCCACCGCGCTCGACCACCATCGCCGTACGTTGCTGAACAGCTTCAGTGAGCTCCTGTCCGCGATCGAAGCCGTGCACTTGGCGCGAAATGGCATTACATTCATGCACATCCCGCGTCTGAGCTGGGCGCACAGTGCATCCCGGCACGCTCGTTTGCAGTGTCCTCCCCTGCATACAGGAAAGCGGCTCCCGAATATCGAACCCGAGACTTGCATAGAGCGAAAGGGATCGGTTGTGAAACGCGGCCTGAACCAACCGCACTCCCGCGATCGCCCGATCCGCAGCGCGTTCAAGCACTGCGTTCATCAGTTTCCTGCCGATCCCACGATTCTGCACTTGAGGATTGATCGTGATTGGCCCCACACCGGCAACCAGCGACCGTTCATCCAAGCAGTTACTACCTACGATCCGGCCTTCGGACTCTGCAACTACACAATAGAAGTTGGGGTGGGAGAACATCATTTTGAGCACAGAGGTTGAAACCTCGGGCTCAGGAAAATCGGAGGGAAAACCGTGCCGCCTGTTTATGCTATTGAATGCGTCAAAACAGATGGGTCCGCATACCTCTGCGTCGCTAGGCCGTGCCTTACGCACAACCAATTCTGGTAGCACCTCCGTCGCCATTTCCTGACTCCTCGGCGTTTACTCTATCATCCAGAGAATCGTTTTCTTGTGTACATCCAGCCCGAGGTGATACATATGTCTATTTGAGGAGTCTCCATGGTTGTTCTCTGAATCAACGTCCTCGTTGAGTTCAGGTTTTTGTACACCACGCGCCTCCTCCCTCGACTTAACATTCAAACAGCACGGACGCAATTGCTGGATGCGGCGACGTGAGGGTTTCTGGCTGCGGGGACCGACTACGCGCCGGGTCTACTTCAGGCCGTAGAGCTGCTGCATGTTATCCCGCAGGACCATGCGGGCAAGCTGGACCGCACGGGCTCTCGTGATTTCGCCGTCGCGCATCATCGCGGTCAGCGCCAGTCCAAGCGCTTGGCGGCCATTGGCGGCTACGAACCAGAAGCATGCGCATTTGTTTTGATTCTCTTTCTGCTTCTGCTTAGAGTAGCCGGTCTTGGTTTACTGCGGCACATGGCCAGATATCCGCGCCGAACGCCACGGATTTACCTTTTAGGAACCAGGCTGGCTGGTCAGTTCGAATAAACAGCGATACGCTGCGGCTATGGATTTGTCACGCAGAGAACTCGCACTCTTCTTTTCGGTGTTGGCCGCCGCCGCTGGCCAGGAGCAACCGCCAGAACGCCTGGGCAGCCATGTCTATGAACCGGATCAGAGCATGAATCTTGCAGGCAAAGAGAAAAAGAGCAGTCGCGTCTTCTTTGGGACGGATCATTCCGGGTTTGCTCTCGAGATGCATCAAACGGAGCTCGGCCCCGGGGTGGAGTCGCACCCGCCGCATAAGCACGTGCACGAGGAGATTATGGTGGTGCTAGAGGGCCAGCTCCAGACGTGGGTGGAGGGCAAAACCCAACTTGCCGAGCGTGGAGCGATCGTCTATTTCGGATCGAATCAGAAGCACAACGTTCGGAATGCCGGCCAGGTTCCCGTGCGGTATTACGTGTTGGAATTGCGCGGGCAGGCGGCTTGAAGCGCTCCCCTGTTCAGCCGGCAAATCCAGATCTATGCTTCAATAGAGAGCTCGGTTGCCAGCACTAAGAACGACAAATTCGGCATCGCGTTGGAAGCTCGATGCCTGGCTGCCTCCAGTCAACAGTACGGCCGTTGCCCGGAACTATGATTTAGATCAACTATCCAGCGACTGACGGCGTGAGAGCTCTCCTTGATTGGATTGCGAGCGGATCGCACCCAAACCGTCAATTGGTTCGTCACCGACCAGGGCGCGCCGTCTTTTCCGGCCCAATGGACGGATTGCCGACAGTCCACTCCGGACCGGCGCGGCACATCTACCAGTAGCGCGTTAGACGTCAACTTGACTGCCTAGCTGACATTGCAGTTGAGAAGCGGACTTGAACGAAGCCGAAGCGGCAGACGCTACGCGTGGGCGTTGTAGCGGCGGTTTCTAAGCTGGGATAGTTTGGGTCACAAAGGAGGTCCCTTGTGACCCAGTTACGAAAAATGATGCTCGAGGAACTCGAGCGTCGGAATTACTCTCAGAGTACGGTACGCACCTACGTCAGAACAATCAGAGACCTGGCGCGCTATTTCAAACGTCCACCGGATCAACTCGGCCCAGACGAGCTTCGCGAGTATCAGGCCTATCTATTCCGTGAGCGCAAACTGGCCGCCAACACAGTCAATCAGCGAACTGCTGCGCTTCGATTCTTCTTCGTGGCAACGCTGAAGAAACCATGGACCATTGCTGAAACACCCTATCCGCGAAAGACTTTTCGGCTTCCCAAGATCCTGAGCGTAGAGCAAGTATCGAAACTCATTGATGCCGCTCCAAGCAGGTTCTACCGGGTTCTTTTGATGGCGCTCTACGCAACCGGATTGCGGCGCGCCGAACTGGCGCATTTAAAAGTGACGGACGTAGATCGTGAACGCATGGTCATTCACGTCAAAGGTGGAAAGGGCCGCAAAGACCGTGACGTCATGCTCAGCCCGAAACTTCTAGACGAACTTCAGTCTTACTTAGGCGGACTGCGAAGGGAACCGGAACTCTGGTTGTTTCCCGGCAACCGTTGGCACACGGGCAAAATGCCGATCAGCACGAAGGTGATTTGGTCCGCCTGCCGACACGCTGCGACACGTGCGGGGCTCGGAGATGAGATCCATCCCCACACGCTTCGGCACTGCTTCGCGACTCATTTGCTCGAGTCAGGTGCCGATCTTCGCACCATCCAACTGCTGCTCGGTCATCGCGATCTGGAAGAGACCACGCTGTACCTGCATCTTTCCAATGCTCGAATGGCGGATTATCGCCAGATCGCACGCACTGGATCCCGTCTCAGCAAAAGTTCTTCCTCCCAGTCGACGTATTGGCCGAAGTCTTTCGCGGTAAGTTCACCGAAGCGCTGAAGAAAGCCTTCGCGCACGACGAACTCGGGTTTCACGGTTTGATGAAGCCGCTCGGACGGCCCAAAGTCTTCGCGCAACTCATACGACAGACCTTTCGTAAGAAATGGGTTGTCTATGCGAAGCGGCCGTTTGGCGGACCGGAACAGGCCCTCCGTTATCTCGGTTGCTACACGCATCGGGTTGCCGATAGCCGATATAGGTTTCGGGAGATCGGTCGTTTGCGAAGCTCGGCGCCGCCTCGACCCCCGTAGCGGATATCTCAACCGTGCTTCCATCCAGGTCGGTGGCTCCGTTTTCCTTAAGAAGCTCCTGGATGATTCGCTCGCACTGGCCGTAATCGCCCTCTCCAAAGTGGTGATAACGAATTCGTCCCTTGCCGTCGATGAAATACTGCGCTGGCCAATATTCGTTATTGAATGCCTGCCAAATCCTGGAATTACTGTCGACGGCGACCGGGTAAGTAACCTTCAAGTCGCGCACCGCGTTTTCCACGTTCACACGCTCTTTCTCGAATGAGAACTCCGGCGTGTGCACACCGATCACAACCAAGCCCGCATCCTTATACTTCGCCGCCCAGCTCTTCACGTACGGCAGCGGTCGCAGAGAGTTGATACAGGTGTAGGTCCAGAAATCGATCAGCACAACCTTCCCGTGTAGAAACTTGGTGTTCAGGGGAGGCGAGTTAAGCCAGCCGATGGCCCCGCTTAAGTCGGGCAATGGACCCTCGTTGGCAAGCTCAATCTGAGATTCGCCCCTTCCTGCCGTGAGACCGACGGCCAAGAGTCCGACAAAAATAGCCAGTGTCAGAGCGCGGCGAATTGATAATTCAGATTGCAAGGAGCGCTTCGTGTGGATCGTACTCATATTTGAATCTCCTTACTTCTCAGTCTTGTTCGCCGAGAGTCTGGACGTACGTTTTGCCATACGGATAGAAGCGGTCCTTCTGGCCTTGCTGCCACGCCTGTTTGAGGTCGGGCGTGGTGATGTCCCAGTCGGGCCGGCATTTCTTGGTAACGGCACGGAGGTCCTGGCGGAGATCTTCCATAGTAGGCCGGCCGAAGAACCAGTAGCCGTTGTAAATCTTGTAAATGACTAGCCCGGGCTCCAGGACAATCACGTGGGGAATCATGGGATTGTTGACAGGATCGGTGTATTCGGCGATGTCCAGATCTTTTTGGACGATACGCCCCACGTCGGAGAGGAAAGGCCAATGGGCGCCGACTCCGCTGCGATATTCAGTGGTTTGAGTGATATTGTCGGTGCTAATCGTCACAAGCCGGCAATAGGCAACTTCCAGCTCACGGTGGAGCTGGACAAGTAGTTCGGCCTGGCGGCGGTCCTTAGGGCAGAAACCTCCGCGGCTGAGGACGAGAACCATTGGATGTTGTGCTTGCAATTCAGAGAGCTTCCGCCGCTTCGCAGTGTGATCAGAGAGCTCATAGTCGGGGAAGATCGCCCCAGGAACGATGTCAAATCTCATAGGAAAACCGCCTTTCGTGTTCGAACATCACAACTTTCTATGTGAAGAAGAGACTACCAACGGCGAGCGGGAGCACCACCATCCACATGGAGTACCTCTCCGCTGACATGACCTGCCTCTGCCAAGTAGAGAACAGCGTCGGCAACATCTTTCACCGTGCCGATTTTCCTCGCTGGCTGCAGTGTCGAGTCCTTGCGATCATCCTTGTGCATTGGTGTGTCCACAACGCCGGGCGCTACTGCGTTGAACCGGATATGGCGCGTCTTCGTGGTCGCAAGCGACAGCAGGTTTTCGCGCAACGCTTCTTCATAAGCGGGCCGGTTCGCCCAGAATGCGCGCCGTGTTGCCCAGTTCGCTCCCAAGCCTTCGTCGTGAGCAACCGCATCTTGGACGATGAGAGCCTGCAGTCTCTCCGGATGCGCCAGCGCCATGCGGAAGCCAACCGGCCCGCCGTAATCCTGCATGTACAGCGTGTAACGCGAGAGCTCAAGCGCTTCAGTGAAGTGATTCACGATCTCGGCGTAGTGATCGAACGTATACGCGAATTTCTTGGGATCCGGCCAGTCGCTTTGTCCGAAGCCCGGGTAATCGGGAGCAACAAGGTGATAACGATCGGAAAGCTGGGCGAAGAGTGGCTCAAACATTCGTGACGAAGAAGGCAGTCCGTGCAGCAGGACGATCGCCGGCGCGTCTTTCGGGCCTGCTTCTCTGTAAAAGATGGACAGACCGTCTATGTCGATCGTGCGATAAAAGGTCGGGTACTTCATGGGACATTCCTTTTCTGATGTTGGCCGGGCAGGGAAACCGACGCGAGCAGCACGAGAACCATCAACTTCATTCCCGCGCCACCTCGAAAATCAGCTCTAGCTCGACTGGCGTGCCGAGCGGAAGGCTCGAAACGCCATACACCATGCGGCACGGGTTCTTTTCTCTTCCGAAGACGTCTTGCAGCAACTCGGAAGCGGCGTCTGCGACTTTCGGCTGATCGCGGACATCTCCCGCAGTGGCCACGGACACGCCGAGCCGGACGATCCGGGTGACTTTATCTAGCGATCCCAAATGCTGACGGGCGACCGCGAGGCCGTTCAGCGCTGCGAGCTGAGCGGCTTGGCGCCCGGCTTCCAGGTCGAGTTCGGCCACCAACGCGGCCGATGAATTTAGCTCCGTCACCTTCAGTGGGAAGCATTCCACTCAGAAACAGCAGATTGCCCGTCTGCACTGCTTCCGCATAGGTGCCGAAGGCCTGAGGCGGTGCCGGGAGGTCGATGCCCAGTTCTTGCAACCGCTGCTCGGCACTCGCCGATAGATCTTCGCCGGTTACCCGTTGTGCTCTCGAAGCCATATTCATTCACATCGTGAGAACGACGCGGAACTGTGCCTTGCCGCTCATCATCCGCGCGTAGGCCTCGGCCGCTTGTTCGAGCGGATACGTTTCAATCATGGGACGCACGCCGGTGAGTTCGGCGAAGCGCAGTGTGTCGTCGCAATCGGCTGCAGTTCCAGCGGCCCAGCCCTGAATCGTTCGACTTCCAGTAATCAGTTGTACCGGCGTGACCTCAATGGGATCAAATGCCACACCGATGACCATGAGCTTACCGTTCGGCCCCAACCCGTCGATCAGTCCGGACATCGCTTTCGAACGTGGTGCTGTAGCCAGAATGACCTGTGCGCCACCCAGCTTTTGCAATGCCGCTACTGCGTTAGTGGATTTGCTATCAATGTACACGCTTGCTCCGAGCTTTTTAGCGAGCGCCGCATTTTCGGATCCACGCCCGATCGCCGCGACCCTATAACCAAACTTATTAGCGAATTGAATTCCGAGGTGACCCAGGCCGCCGATGCCCTGCACCGCTACAACGTCGCCGGGGAGCGCACCACTGTGGCGCAAAGCGTTGTATGTAGTGATTCCGGCGCAGAGCAGCGGCGCTGCTTCGACATCGCTTAGACTTTCCGGTATCGTCACCAGTGCGTTGGCCGGAGCTACCATGTATTGCTGATATCCGCCGTCGTAACTGATGCCCGGAATTTTTAGATTTACGCAATTACGAAAATCTCCGCGCCGGCAAGAAACGCAAGTGCCGTCGTGGCCACCGTGCCAGCCCACTCCGACGCGTTGTCTTATCTTCCGCTCGGAAACTCCGGCACCCAGTTCATCGACGATGCCGGCGACTTCGTGTCCAGGAACGCGGGGATACTGGATGCCCGGCCACTGGCCTTCTTTCGTAAGCACATCACTGTGGCAGACACCACAGGCCTGAACCTTGATGCGCACCTCACCTGCGGCCGGTTTAGGAATCTCCCGGTCGACGATCTGGAAATCTGCTCCAGGCTTAGGGACCTGCGCCACTTTCATCGGCGCCATCGCGATTTTTGTTGTTGCCATAATGCCTCCTTTGAATTTTCAGCCGTGGAGTTACTGCGTGGCGGTCCCTCACTCTGACTTGCGCAGTGATCTGAACGCCGCCCGGACTTCTTCAGCGAAGAGTTCCGGCTGTTCCCAGGCCGCGAAGTGCCCGCCTTTGGTAGGCCGGTTGTAATAAATCAGTTTGGGATAGGCTCGCTCTGCCCAGCTTCTCGGGGCCGCGTAGATTTCGTCGGGGAAGGCGCTCACCGCGACCGGGATCTTGACTCCCCTGACGTCAAAGAAGCCTCCTCCCGTCGAAATTCGCGCGGTATCCCAGTAGAGGCGCGCCGAGGAGATCGCGGTGTTCGTCAACCAGTAGAGTGTGACGTTGTCAAGGACGTCGTCCCGAGTCAGCCCCTCCATCTTTCCATCGAAGACGCGTGCGATCATTTCGTAACTGCGGATGTCGTGATCCAGCATCCAAGCGGCGAGCCCGACCGGCGAATCCGCGATTCCGTAAAGCGTCTGTGGCCGGTGTGACATTTCCTGGGCATAGCCCAGGCCGTTTTTGTAGAAATCATCGAGCTGGTCCCACGCATGTTTTTCTTCGGCCGAGAGGCCGGCGGGCGGCGCGCCGCCAACGGACAGAGCTTTTGAAACATCGGGTGGAACCGTCGCCGCCATATTGGTGTGAATGCCGAGCAATCCCGGCGGCTGCTGCAGTGCCATCGTCTCCGAGACGGCATTCCCCCAATCCCCGCCTTGCGCCACGTACCGTTTGTAGCCGAGGCGTTGCATCAAAGTCGCCCACGCACGAGCAATGGTGAGGGGGGTCCACCCGGGCGCAGTCGGCTTTCCGGAAAATCCGTAGCCCGGCAGCGAAGGAATCACGACGTCAAAAGCGTCCGATACACTCGCGCTATGTGCCGTTGGATTCGTCAGCGGGTCGATGATCTTCATTTGCTCGATAATCGAGCCGGGCCATCCGTGCGTGATGATCACCGGAAGAGCATTCGGTTGCTTCGAACGCACGTGGATGAAATGAATGTCTAGCCCGTCGATATTAGTCAAGAACTGCGGCGTGGCGTCCAGCTTCGCCTCGCACTTGCTCCAGTCGTAATCGGTCCCCCAATAGCGCGCGAGCTTCTGAGTCGTCGCCAATTGCACGCCCTGGGATGCATCCTTGACCGTTTCCCGGTCCGGCCACTTTGTCGCATTTATGCGTCTGCGCAATTCAATGAGTTCCGGTTCCGGAACATTCACGTGAAACGGACGAATAGTGGTGTTGTCAGCTGCCTGCTCGCTGTCTCGTTGTGTAGCACTGCTTCGAGGCATGGCGTTCTCCTTTTGAGTAGTTTTGGATTTTAAATTTGGGCCGAACGTGACCGCCAGACCCAACGTCGAGCTCGCCTTGAGAAAGCAACGGCGCGATCTGTCGTCTGGTTGTTTCAATGTGTGCTCCTTTCGAGTAGCTCTGGTTTTTGGTGTTGTGCAGTTACCATGGCGTCACTCCTTTTCCGCTCTTAATGTCAAGGTGAGTAATGGGTGAAGACCAAGTCGCGAGCTTTCGCAAGCTCGTGGCAGGGAAGGCAGGTTTCATGGACCGCCTTGCCGGCAGGTTTGCCGTCTTTGAATTGTGCGAATCCCCAACCGCCTGTTGAGGCGTATTTTCTTGAGTCTTTGACATCCAACTGAACGTTAATGGGGGATCCGGCTACGAAAGATTGGGGTCGGCCAAAGACTTTGTTGTTTTCCTCAGACGCAACGTAACTCCAGGCCAGCCGCACAATGATGGTGCCGTCCGGATACGGCAGCTTCCCTTCCCGGTAGGCCTCGATCGCTACATCGTTGCCGAGAACGGCGCGAAGATCGTTGTTGTTGCCTGCTTCGTGGGCAACGGAAATCACCCTCCAGTCGCGGTATCCCGCGGGCAGTTTGACTCCGAAGATCGGGGCCGCCGCTCCATCGGCGTCTCCAGATGCGTGAGCCATGTAGATGAGCACACCCCCCAGCGCGACCACAGCACTCGACAAGTAAGTGATCCGTCTCATTGCTATCTCCTTTTAGATATCTGATTCCAGATATCTGAGTGCCGTCAAGGGCCCGCGGACTGTGCGATAGTCCGCGGGCTCATGGTTCGCCAGCTGTCAACGTCGACGATCGCTTGAGCAAAGGCTTGAGGGGCTTCCAGCGGCACGCTGTGACCGATGCTCTTCAAAACTAGGTGCGAATATTTGCCCGAGAATTTGCTCCGATAACCTGCGCCGTCCGCGGCCGGACCGTCGAAATCACTAGCGACGGTAATTGTGGGCACAGTGAATAACGGGGCCTGCGAAAAGTTTCTGTTCCAGGTCGTCGTATTTTTGGCTCTCCTTTGGCCAAGCTCTGCCGCCAGCGATAGTTATGGATGACGATATCGACGTGATCCGGATTGTTGAAGGACTCTGCCGTGCGACCGTATGTTGCATCGCTCGACTTTTAGGAACTCTCATCGCAAACGGAATCCCTGAACACAAGTAGGTGTTTAGGTATATTGGCCCCAAACGGGCTCGAGGACCTTACATTCGAACTCTGCTCTTGATCCCGACGAACCCACTTTGTCTTCATTTGGAATCGAAAGGCCGCGGAATGTTCTCTGGCGGGCACGCCCCAATAGCGGACGACTCAGACACTGATGAGCTTACTCTGAAAGCGAGCAGCCCGGATGTCCGCATTCGCACGAGATCTCCATCTCTCCTTTCGCGTCTTCGCAGCGCTGGCTGCAGTACTTCTTGTCATCAGGTACGGTGCATCGGCATGCCGGATGCGCACATTTCTTTTGCTTAGTGTCGGCCATAATGATCTATGCTCTCACTAATCGCGTATAGGCAGAGCACGTCAACAGGGCGTCGGTACTACGTTCTGACTGGCGCTGCGCACCTCGACAGGTTTGAGATCCGTCCCCGAAAACCAGTTCGACCCTTCGATTCCAAAGTCTGGATTGATCCCGAAAAATCCGCTTCGCGTGACTCGGGAGGCGTTTACGGTTCGCTCAGGAACTTGCCGGCTGGTTGACGTACTGTGCATTGCGGCCACGAACAAGTGGCATCGGAAATCCATGCCCGTCGACTAGGTCTAGCGCGATAAGTTCAACTCGTGTCCCTACAAAAATCCCTACACTAAAGAATTAGCGGCGTCGGCGAAATCCGCCAAGTTGAAGACGGACAAGGACTACTCGGCGGATGCGAGTTGCAAACCTTCGGTTTTCGCCCGAAGGGTTGCAGCAACGAAAAATCAATAAGTTACATGCACAAAAAGGTCTTCCGCGAAGGCGGAAAGGAGCGAGAAAGTACTTCAGAAGTCTCCTGGAAGTTATTGAAGTAGGATGACTTGGCTCCTCAGGTAGGATTCGAACCTACAACCCTTCGGTTAACAGCTAACCGCGATGACTGCTACGGAGTGCTACGGATTGCTCAACGCTGTCATTAGTCAATCACTTAGCGTCAACACCAGGAAATCGCGAGGTGCAGGATTGTGCAGGGATTGTGATGGATTTCTAAGGAGTCTCCCTACAAAAGTCCCTACACTGGCTCCTGTAGCGGTTTCGGATGTTTTGAAATGAAAGCTGAACCTGTACGCTTTCATCTCGCGGGTGAAGCGCAACGACTAGGCCCTTTTCCCCCGGATTCGCCCCCAAATGAAGCGCAAAGGCAAGATGCGCTTTGAGATACATACCCTCAACAGCCTCGTATCGTCCAATCGTCTAGTAATTTCGAGCGTACAATGAGGGGAGAAATGGCCAGTTCACTTCAAAATGTCAGCCGCTTGGTGCCGGTGATTGCTCACGCAGTCGGTGTCTTCGGTGATGAGCGAAAAGCGACGCACTGGCTATCCACGCCTCTGCCGTTTTTTGAAAATCGCGCCCCCCAAGACCTGCTCGAAACTGACGAAGGACTCGATCTGGTCGAGCAAACCCTCACTCGCATAGAACACAATATTCCGTCCTAATCGTGCAGCGTGTATTTCGAGTCTGCCGAGCCGTCAACGGCCGTCTGGACGGCGAAGGTGCCCGGCGCGTAGGTGGCCGATGGAATTCGCCCGGAAGAGCCGTGGTGTACATGGCCGAGAGCGTCTCGCTTGCGGTCTTGGAGAATTTGGTTCACATGAATCGGGAGGACTTTCCTCTCGGTTATGTGGTGATCGGGGCGGTGATTCCAAGCAATGTCGAGATCCTTTCATACGATCAACTCCGAGCTGTGGAGGGAGACCTCGAACCGCAAGCATTCGGGGACAAGTGGATCGAGAGTGAAACATCGGCCGTTTTACGGGTGCCTTCCGCAGTTGTGCCAAGTGAATTCAATTACGTCCTGAATCCTCGACACCGCGATTTCTCCCGCATTGTTGCTGAGATAGCAATTCCTTTTAAGTTCGACGAACGCCTTTTTAAAAGTCTCGGCAACTAATCACCAGGATGAGGCTTCCTTGCGCATCCGTTCCTTGCAGCTACTTAGCATTTTTCGTCGGAGTTCCGAATGACGATATCACCTTCAACAATTCACGCATCGGAGCTAATTCTCCTGCCCCCTTTTCCGACTCGGAGAATCGGTAACGGCAGTCAGGCAGACGACCGGATCTGATCGCCAAAGAATGCAAACTCTCCGTGCATGAGCGTTGGCATAAGCGTGGACCGGTCCAAATAACGGTTCCCTCGCTCGCAGCAAGTTTCCGGCAAGAACAGGCAATTGTGGCACGCCGCCCCGTGCAGGGACAAGAAAGCCTGATCCGGTTGCGTCTCCGCGCAGAGGGGATCGGAAGCACATATTTCCAAGCCTTCCAGAGCCTGATCGAGATGCCGCTCGAGCGTTTCTGTCTCGCCGAGACTGACCAGTCCACCGAGCGTACCTTCGCTGTCCGGTGCAGCGGTGTAGATCAGGATGCCGGACATAGCCTCACCGATTCGGAAGCTGCCGAATAGATTCTTTCCTGCAGGCTGGCCGATGAATATCCACATTCGAGCGAAAACGCCCGAATCAGTGCATGCGATAGCGAATGCAGCAGCACATAACGCATGCCGGGATAGCCGGTCGCTGGGTCGAGGTTCCGCTGCTGCCGCCAACGGCGATGTGCTGCAACAAACTGCTGATTTCTTTGCCCGCAACGCCGCGCCCACTTGTCGATCTCCTGCTCGGCCACGCGTAGGAAGATACCTTCGCCTCGAACTTCCGCCGAAGGCACCCATTCGGCACTTCCCCTGCGCAATGGCGCAAGCCGTGTCGTCGAATCTTCGCCCGCCGCTTCCAGACGGGTAAAACCGACGAAGGCACGAACCTCCCGGAGCTTTTCAACGAGGACAACTTGATCGATCCAACGCTGATAGCCGGGTGGCGGATCAATGGCACGCAACTGAAGATCGCGGTTGTTCTTCGTTGTATCTGGTTTTGAGAACAGCCGCCACTCCGGGATCTTGAGCTCTTGCGGGCTGAGAGTCTTATCTGACTCCTTGGCCCGCAACTTTTGTATGGCTTGCCAGATATCTGAATCGCTGAACGGATCGTATCGAATCTGGCCTCGGCGTGCGAATCCTGCCTCCCGCGCGGATTCCACCCCTTCGAACAAAGCCGTAAGATCCTGAGCGACGATCTGCTCAAGAGGATCAGCCGAGATCGGAATGGACAATGCCGAGTATTGGCGTGCGAACCACTGATTTGTCGCGCCCAGCAGCATGGGCCGAACTTCGTTTCCGCACTGCTCGGCTGGCGCTACTCGTAGGTGCGGATGCCATCCCCGGCAGCGCGGCAGATTGGCCCGGCCATTTTCCGCGAACGCGAGCGCCATGGGTTTAGATTTGTTGCACGCCCGGCAAGTCACCCTTACATCGATAGCTTCCCCTGTGGGCCCGATATCGCGCAACTCGAGCGGTCCAGGACATCCATTTCCGCCATGCAGATAGGACTGCCACGGAAAATCGTCAATATGGCCGCTTTCGCAAGCGACCAGGAAGCGAGCGGGAATTGCCTCCGGCCGATGGCTTCCTGAGCGCACGCAATTTGTATGCACGTACTTCGACATCTCCGGCCGGTAGACGTCTTGTTGGAAATCAAATAAGCCACTGGATAAGGGTGCGAGCAGCCGGCAGTGTGTGCAGACGAGCCAGCGTGGAAACGCAGCAACAGGAATTCCGTCTCCTGGCGCAGCACCGAACCGGTGTCCCGCATGACCGTCCTGATCCGCAATCGGGGCCGCCTTAAGCTGGCGTACTTGCGCTCCCAGAACGTGCTTAACAAGCTGCAGAAGGCGATCTTCACGGATTTCCTCCATCTGAATAGTGGGCCAGTCGTCAAGCCCCATCACCATCACAGAGATTTGCGGTAGATCAACCGTCGAACCCACGCCGTAGGTAGAGAGAGCCTGTGTCGGGCGGACTGTCCCAACCGTATCGCCCGGCATCAGCTTGCGCTTCCTGACGTGTCCATCCCGGCATCGTTAAAGCTCAGATTGGCTTCCGGTTCAACGTCCCGCAAGGAATTCAAAACCGTAAATTCATTCCATTCAGCCGCGCCAGGATGTTTCAAAAGCCCTACCGTGATTCCGTCTCTTGCGACCTGGTAACCGAGGCGCGTTCCTCCTTGCCTGTTTTGGATTTTTTGTAGCCAACCGTCAACGCGATGATGCAGAGCGGTACGAGCTTCCTGTTCCAGTTCGGGCCTTAAAGACGCGTCCGCCGCTCGGCGAGAAAGCACATCGATAGCTGATGTGAGCCGGGGATGATTGGCTGTAAGATTGCCGGCGCCAAGATTCGCGTTGAATAGCGAATCGCTCTGCCGCAACGAACTGACCAATACACCCATAAGCGCGCGCTCCATCGATCCAGCCGAATACGGCGTTACGCTCAGAGCCTCCACCTGGCGGTAGAACGTGGCGTGATAGTACCGGAAGCTTTCGTAGTGAGACAAATCGCGCGGTCTAGCCCAGTTATAAACCGTGAAAACGATTCCGGCCGATCCGCGCCCCACGCGGCTGGTTGCCTGGATGTATTCAGCGGTAGATTTTGGTTGACCCGCGACAACCATGAGCCCCAAACGGCCAATGTCAATACCGACTGAGAGCATATTGGTTGCCAGCAGAACGTCTATGGGACGCTGGCCTGGCTGCGACTTCTGGCCGAGCGGGGGAAAACGGCGCTGCATATCGATCTGCAGCAGTTTCTTGATCTCGCCCGCTGTCACGCGGGAAGTGAGTTCCCGCACTGCATCGGGAAGCATCAGGCGACGCGGGCGTAAGCCTCGTGAATCGATCTGCGTCAACCGACTTCGCACATCGTCATCAATTAGCCGCCGCATCCCGCCCAGCTCGCGGAGCGAGTTGAAGTAGCCAACAGCCGTTAGGAACGGATCAACAGCATCACCGTACTTTTCATAAACCGTTTGACCTGCCGCAAGCACGGCGACATAAACTCGGATAAGCGCCGCCTTCAGCCGCCGGCCAGGTGCGCATAGACCCACGTACAAACGGCCCGGGTTCGCCTCACTGACTTGAACTTCGTGCGAGAAGAAGTTGTGTCCCGCTTCAAACCCCGATGGCGGGAAAACTCGAACGTCGCGCATGAAAAGCGCATTTACTTGTCCTTGCGCCCTGCGAACGGTAGCGGTCGAGGCGACGACCTTCGGCCGGACTTGTTTACCATCCACCTCCCATGTCGCCAAGTGATCAATCGCGCCTTCGTAGATTCCGACCAAACTGTCAAGCGGTCCGCTGATCAGGTGAAGTTCATCCTGGATGATCAGGTCAGGAGGCCGAAGCTTCCTGCAGGAGCGCGACTGAACTGGAGGATTGGAACCGGACGCTTGATGTGAATCCGCATCGTTCAGTTCCGGGGAACGGAACCCGTGGCGCGGGCACAGGCCTGTCACCTCGCCAAACAGTGTTTGAACCTCACCGGCCCAGGCCATCTGGGCAAACTTGTCCACTGTGGCAATCAACATCGATGGAGGACGCCGGTAGATCTCTTCATCCACAACAACGATCGGCAAACCTTCGTCTGGCGATTTCGCCTGTGAAAATTCGCAGCGACCCAGTCCATCGCCGCAAAATGTGATGGTTTTGGCCCGTGCGCCGGGATAAATCTCCACACGGATGTGTTGGCCCGCATCGATTTTGCAGCCGCACCAGGGGCATTCGCTCATCTGGTCGGGCGAGCCAATGCCAACGGGAGGCCGTCGGCCGGAGCGCAAAATATCGACCGCCTCATTCGCTTGCGCCGTTGTGTTCGGAGTGGTTTTCCGCCCGACCCACAGCCCAATGCGGAACGGCACGGCACCCCACTTCTTCTCGTCGGTGCGCCGTATCGTTTCACAGGCGCAAATGAGCGCGGCGGCGCGCTGAAATTGCTGCAAAGTCAGCAGACGCAAGGTGTAGCGCATGATGACTGCCAGGCCGTTCTCGCCATCACGCCCGCCAATGCCGGGCTGTAATCGCCGAATGGCGAGCGTGTATGCTGCGAGTCCAAGATACGCTTCAGTTTTGCCCCCACCCGTTGGGAACCATAGAAGATCGGCGATCGCGCTCTTGTCCGTTGAACGGTCCGGATGATCCGGACTGGTGAGACTGGGAAGGTTGATCAACAGAAAGGCCAGTTGGAATGCACGCCAACTTCGATTCTTGGGAACATCGAAGTCTGCAAATGCGGCCTTCGCGTCTTTTTGCTTCGCTTTGATCCACTCACCCCGGACACGCTGCCATGCCATGGCTTGATTGGCGAAACGGAAGGCATCTCGCGCTTCAGGGCTCGATTCGAGGACTGTCAAGCCCTCCTGCATCCGCTCGAGGGCTTTACCCGCCACTTCGATGCCGCTTTTGGCTGCTGAATCATGCACCCTGATCTCAGTGTCAGCTTGGCGGAGTGTTTCAAGATCGTGGATCCAGCCTTTGTAACTGGTATTCAGCGGGCGCAGCATCCCAGGGAGATCGCTATTCGAATGCAGGCAAAACGAGATGCTCTGGAATCAGTCGTGAACACCACCTCCTCAACCCCTCCCGAAATCGCCAGTCCGGTGCAGGATTGTGATCCAGCGCTCGCGAATTCGCGGGGAAGTGAAGGAGTGTCCCTACAAAAGTCCCTACAGTTGGGGAAAAATCAGGTCCAGAAGTGCGGGGGTAAAGTAGCTAAGTCTTTGAAAAGAATTGGCTCCTCAGGTAGGATTCGAACCTACAACCCTTCGGTTAACAGCCGAATTTCAATACGAAGCTATGCAAACGTGGATCAATCACGCTCACCAAAATCAACAGCTTACCCTCTCCGCCAGACCGGGCTTCGCTTAGCTTGAAAGAAAAAAAGGCACAAAAGAAGGCACAATCGTACTCCCCTATCAGTGCGTTCAACGCCGTCTTTGAATCCAGTTCGCGCACCGATGGCGCGAGCTAGACTAGCTGGTCAATAGTTGGCCAAATGGCGGAGAGAGCGGCATTCGAACTCTGACGATCCCAAGGGAGCCTGCAAGTTGCAGATTCTTCATTGCCGCGAGTGCTAGATTCGCCATAAATTCCGTCGCGCATTGCCCCCCATTGCCCACGGCTCGAGCCGCGACGTCTTCCTAAACGCCAAATATAGGCGTGAAACTCTCGGAGAACAATGAGTCACTCAGTAGCTCATTGGCCCGTTGTCCGCGACTAAAGTCATCGACTTCATCCGAGATGTTGCAGCGCTCCCTGCATAGACTCGCAAGCTCAAGCCTTGGCTAGGATGAGAAGGTGTTCGAGCTGTAGAGAATCTGTCGGTTCGCGCGCCTCCTCCATCGAAATACTCCCCTCCGCGGTGACCGAAACACGCAGACAAGTACCGGTGTCGAGGTCCCACAGCAGGTTGATGAAATCTGATGTGGGTGTTTGCAAAGTTACGGTTGGGTTTTGCACCAGCCACGCGGCCAAGGTCTCGGCGGATCTCTCCGCCAGTACGTCCATTGCGAAAAACAGCTAGACCATTGCTCGGTCCGAATGTTTGGATCTCTTTCAGCCCGTCGGCCTGCACCCAATCAGTGGAAACGGCATTTTTCCACTGGCGGCTGATAAAACGAGGCGACCCGATTCAGCCAAGGAAGCGTGAGTGACCGCTCTTCTCTGCCGATCACCCATGCTTATGGAGGATTTGTCCTCATTATGCGGTGGCTTCGCTGCCTTCCGATACCCGACCCAAGTAATATCCCGTTAGGGTATTGAAGTACGTGTCATTTAGTTCGCCAACGCTCACTTTACATAGCAACTGCACAGAGGTAAGACGCTCGACCGACTGTGTAGTCAGTTGTCCGGAGAATCGACTTTTCACTCGTTCACACCGTCTATACAAATGAACCCGCGGAATGTAAGAGACGTATCTTAGCTCACCCAACTTAGTACTACTAATCCCTCTCGGCATATAGGAATTCCATGCGTAAGTCTTTTAGGCTCGGATAAAAGGAAACGACTGACAAATATGAAGGTTGTAAGGTGCCTGCGGGTCCTCGTCCTGTGTGCGATTGTATTATTACTGACTAACACATCTAGCTATGCGTCCCTGCCGGTCGTGATGAAGATTCTCGTTCTGGCCGGGAATACAAAGGAGACGAGTTACCAATCGATTACCACCATCCTACAGCAGATTGGCGTGCCCTATCAGGCCGTGGTGCTGAGCAGCATTACGCCGGATGGATCGGGCAACCGGTTATCTGCGGTGCCTTTGTCGAATTCTGCCACTGGCCAAGGGCTGTATCAAGGCATCATTCTGACAGACAGTACCTTCGCTGAATGTGGCTCCTCGTCGTGCTTGTCCACTGCCGACTGGACGACCCTGAATACGTACGCAACCCAGTTCAGTGTGCGCATTGCAAGCTATTACACCTCCCCGGCGGCGCAATGGGGGCTTCTACCGGCTGGTTCCGACGTAAGCTACACAGCCGCGAGTCCTCTCAACGTGACCCTCACAACAGCTGGTGCGCTCGTGTTTCCGTACCTAAATTCCGCAAACTCCATTCCCGTGGCCGGCCAAGGAACGTCGGGTATAACAGCATATCTTGCGACGCCTACAGCGGCCCAGAATGAAACCACTACGCCACTTTTGATGGCGGGCGCCTACACGGTCGGTGTAACCCACACGACCGCCGGTGGCGAGGAAATTCTTGCGCTCACGATGGACGATGCTCCGACGCTACTCCACTCTCTCGCTTTCGGCTACGGTGTGATCAATTGGGCGACAAAAGGTGTGTTTCTAGGTTCGCGCAAGGTTTATCTGAATCCAGAAATCGACGACTTGTTGCTTGGCAACTGGATATATGCGCCCGCACGGCATCCGGCGTGCGAGTCGGCGGGAAACTGTCCTACATATTTCGAAACCGGACCAGATTTTCAAGCCACGGCTAATTGGCAAGGCGGGGTTCAGTCGAATCCGTTATTCCAGAGCTTCCGTGGAACATTCGCTCTTAACGGCGTGGGCACGACATGGTTTCCCGCGGATGATCCTGTGTTTGCCGCTATAGCCTCGCTGGGTTCCCAGTTTTGGTGGGTCAGCCATACCTGGGACCACACCGACTTGGACTGCTTCACAGTAAACACGAAGGGTGCGTGCGTACCCGCCACACTATCGCAGTCCCTTGCCGAACTGAATCAGGACATAGCAGTTGCTCCTAAACTGGGTATTACCCTCGATCAAATTGGCATGGTGACACCATATAACGGCGGATTAGCGAACCCAAGCTTCTTGCAGGCTGCAGCCCAGGTCGGGATTAAGTACATTGTTGCTGTACAGTATCCAGGCAGCCCCAATACCGGAATCGTAAATCCGTTAGTACCATCGATCCTGGAGATCACCCGTATGAATAATAATATGTTTTACGATGTCTCCAGTCCATTAAGCGGTGTTTATGGGTCATGGCCGGATGAATACAACGATAATTACGGACCAGCCGGCCTAACTCCGATATATAGCCAGGATCAGACATACAGTCAGATTCTTAATATCGAGAGCCAGGGATTTTTGCTGACCAATCTGCTCACCTACGCGCCATATCCGCTAGCGTTTCACATGGCCAATACGACGGCGTATGACGGAGTTCACTCCGTGTATAGCGACCTGTTAGATGCAACTATTATAAAGTATGATAATGTCTTTACGCTGCCGGTCCTGAGTGTGAATATCGAGGGTATTGCGGCGGTGCTCACAGAGCGAACTCAGTACAACGCGTCGGGTGTGACCGGAGTGTATACGCCAGGTGTGAGCGTCGTCCTAACCACGACAAACGCGGCGACGATTCCGGTAACGGGAATGTGCTCGCAGGCCTCCTGCGGCACCTACGGCGGACAGACCCAAGACGATGTTGTGATGGCCGCGAACTCCACGGTGACCATACCGCTTCCGGCGAACGTAGGAGTGTCACTATCCTCTGTTTCACTCAACCCGACTAGTGTCACGGGCGGTACGTCGTCGACTGGAACAGTTACCTTGAGTGGGGCAGCTCCTTCCGGCGGTGTGTCTGTTTCGCTGTCGAGCAACACGACTTCAGCAACCGTGCCGGCTTCGGTCACCGTAGCCGCCGGAAGCACGACTGCTACCTTCAGTGTCACGACAAGCGCGGTCGCGTCATCCACTTCGGCTACCATAACTGCTGGATACAGCAGCGTAAGCACGACGGCGTCACTCACGATTACCCCCGTGCCTGCGTCGCTCTCTTCTGTTTCGCTTAATCCGACTAGCGTGACGGGCGGCACGTCGTCGACTGGAACGGTTACCTTGAGTGGTGCTGCTCCTACCGGCGGTGTGCCTGTTTCGCTCTCCAGCAACTCGACTTCAGCGACGGTACCCGCTTCGGTGACGATTGCCGCCGGAAGCACCACTGCCACCTTCAGTGTCACGACAAGCGCGGTCGCATCCTCCACTTCGGCTATCGTGACTGCCAGTTACAGCGGTGTGACCAAAACGGCTTCACTCACCATTACGCCCGTGCCCGCGTCGCTCTCTTCTGTTTCGCTTAATCCGACTAGCGTGACGGGTGGTACGTCGTCAACTGGAACGGTTACCTTGAGTGGTGCTGCTCCTACCGGCGGTGTGTCTGTTTCGCTCGCAAGCAACTCGACTTCAGCAACCGTGCCGGCTTCGGTGACGGTTGCCGCTGGAAGCAGCACTGCCACTTTCAGTGTCACGACAAGCACGGTCGCATCCTCCACTTCGGCTACCGTGACTGCCAGTTACAGCAGTGTGAGCAAAACGGCCTCACTCACCATCACGCCCGCGTCTGTGTCGCTTTCTTCTGTTTCGCTTAATCCGACTACCGTTACGGGCGGTACGTCGTCAACTGGAACAGTTACCTTGAGTGGTGCTGCTCCTACCGGCGGTGTGTCTGTTTCACTCTCGAGCAACTCGACTTCAGCAATCGTGCCGGCTTCAGTTACGGTCGCCGCCGGAAGCACCACTGCGACCTTCAGTGTCACGACAAGCACGGTCGCATCCTCCACTTCGGCTACCGTGACTGCCACTTACAGCAGTGTGAGCAAAACGGCTTCGCTCATCATCACGCCGTCGGCAACCGTTACTCTTTCCTCCGTTTCCGTTAGCCCGACGAGCGTCGCCAGCTTCACATCGGCTACCGGAACGGTTACGCTCAGCGGTTCCGCTCCTACCGGCGGCGTTACCGTGGCGTTATCCAGCAACAATTCTGCAGGAAGTGTGCCTGCTTCGGCCACCGTTGCCGCAGGGAGCGCTAGCGCTACCTTTACAGTGACAACCAGCTCGGTCGCTTACACGACACCGATCACCATCACCGGCAGTTACAACGGTGCGAGTAGTACCGCGTCACTCACCATCACGCCGTCGGCAACCGTTGCCCTTTCTTCCGTTTCCGTCAGTCCCAGTAGCGTTGTCACCGGCGCAAACGCAACAGGAACAGTAACCCTGAGCGCATCAGCGCCCGCAGGAGGCATCGTGGTGGAACTGTGGACTACCGGTACAGTAGCTTTTGTTCCAGTAAGCGTCACGGTTGCTGCGGGCTCCAGCACTGGCACCTTCACGGTGACGACCAATTACACAACTACTACTCTGCAAGATACGGTTACCGCCTTCTACAACGGCGCGAGTAAGACCGCAAGTGTGACAGTAACGCCTTAGGCTCTCGATACGCGGCTCAACCGAGACGGCGGTCTCGATCGGTTGTCGAAGGACGAATAGCGTGCGACCGTTCGGGATTTCCGTTAGGTCTATGCGTTTTACTTTGTGCTCCAGTACTCTATGCGCACACTAGAACCGCTGACTGCCGAGTGAAACAATCCGTTGCTTTACTCCGGCACTTTTAAGGGAATTCCAGCCCTGTGTGCCACGTACAAAGATAAACAGCAACTAGAACTTAGTTTGCCATATTAACGTACTACGGACGGTATATCACGGCCCCATCGTATAAAAATTGGCTCTATTCCATGTCTTTGGTTTGAAGTAAGCGCCTGTGATTAGGCGTTTATGACCATTACCGGAATAATTGACGCTGCTGACCCTGGTTGTTAGACTCGCTTCAAGATCGCGACGGTGAAGCGATGAAAGGCTCGATAGATAGGATCTGAACGGAGCCGGTTGAGCTGCAAGGCTGTACTTGGCCTCGCTATTTGGCTTCCGTATCGAGCGCATCAATCGCAGAAAGAGGATGTGAAAAAAATGGGCGAAGCCTGCGTGCAGAGAACGTGTGATGCTGCGGGATTTATCCTGAATTCCCCGGCGGTTACAGCGCAGCTTGAATGTAGCCGTTGGTACGGCCTCAAAGTCCGGACCGGGGGCGAGATGGGAGCTGTAGCGGCTCTAAGAAATCGAGGATTTTCCCCCTATTGCCCAACGCGAAAAGAACGTCGTCGTTATAGCGATCGGATGAAAGTTATTGAAATCGCAGCATTTCCAGGATATGTGTTCTGCCAGTTCGACGTTAACCACAAATTGCCAATAATAAGCAGCCCAGGTGTGGAATACATAGTGGGATTTGCCGATGGTCCGGCGCCAATTCCGGAAGAAGAGATCGTCAATATCGGAAGAATGATGGATGCAGGCGCTTCTCCGGTAACGTGCTTGGAGCGCGGACAACGAGTTCGAGTCACGCACGGGCCGCTGGAAGGCGTCGAAGGCGTGCTGATTCGAGATAGCGCAGGAGCACGGCTAGTTGTTTCGATTGAGCTGCTTAATCAGGGTGCTTCCTTGCACATCAGTGGTGATGAGGTCTGCCCGGCCTAACAGCGCCGAGCAAGTTTAGTTCGATCACTTATTTATTTGGAGTCGTGATGAGAATACGTACCTGCTTATTAGTTTTATTAGCCTTTAGTTCCTTAGAGCTATTTGCGCGTCAACAGCCCGTATTGGACCGGGCGTATGTACTCGGCCCGGACGACGGCTTATCCATTAGCGTGACCGACGTCCCGGAACTTGATTCAAAAGCGCTCGGGGTGCTCAGGATTGATCATCAGGGCAACATTCGCCTGCCGATCGTCGGCCGCGTCCACGCCTCGGGCTTGACGGTGGACGATCTGGAAGGGCAGATCGGCCGCGGGCTTTCGACCATTATGAAAAATCCTGAGGTCTCCGTTTCCGTTGCAGAGTATCGAAGCCATCCGGTTTCTGTTCTTGGCGCGGTGAGAAACCCCGGCGTGTACCAGGTTACAGGCCCCAAAACACTTTTTGAGGTTCTTTCTTTGGCAGGGGGTTTGAATCCGGACGCCAGTAATCGAATAAAGATCACCCGAGCGGCTTCAGCGGGTAAGTTGCCTTTGTCCAGCGCCAGGCTGGACATGAGCGGGTTTTACGTCGCCGAACTTAATGTTCGAAGCGTGATGGAAGCCAAAGATCCCGAGGAAAACATAACCGTTCTCGCCAATGATGTTATTACCGTTCCCAAGGCCGACATGGTGTACGTAGTCGGCGCGGTCAACAAATCCGGCGGATTCCCCCTTTCCGAGAGGGAACAAATTTCGGTTCTCCAGGCCGTTTCATTGGCCGAGGGGCTCGACAAAATTGCCAATGGAAAGGCAGCGCGCATTTTGCGGCAGGAAAGCCCTGGCGCGCAGCGTACTGAGCTTGTGATCAATGTTGAAAGGATTCTCGACGGGCGGGCGAAGGACGTTTCCTTGCAGGCAAATGACATTCTTTTTATCCCGAACAGCATGGCTAAGAGCACATCCATACGAATTCTCGAGGCCGCGATTCAGGCAGGGACGGGAGTAGCGCTCTACGGCCGGTAAACCAAATTTGGCGTGGGTAAAGAGGTAAATGCAATGAAAATGCTATCAATGACACAACAACAGGGATCGGTGGATCTTCAGACGATTATTCCGCCCATCGCTTCGCAGCCCGAGTATTCCGCGGAGCCGCAAACCGGGAGCTTGCTTGACTACTGGCATTCGCTCTCCAAGCGCAAGTTCAGGCTGGCAGTCTTCGGATTGATTGGTCTCGGCCTCGGCGTGCTCGCAGCGGTGTCACAGACACCTATGTACAGGGCGACCACGTCCTTGGAGATGCAAAATATGAAGGACGGCGATCTGGGCGCGAAGATTCTGAATCCGCAGCCCGATTCGCCAAATGTCGATGCGACGACGGACATTCAAACGCAAATCGAAATCTTGCAGAGCCGTAGTCTCATAGACCGTGCGGTAATCAAATCGCATCTATCTTTACCGGATCTCGACCGGCGATCGACCTGGCTTGCGTTATGGACGAAGGTTTTTCCTGCATCCGCGCCACAAACAAATCGCGACAGCGTGATTGATGACCTTACAAACCGACTTAAGGTCAGTGCAATCGGCGAAACACGTGTTGTTGACGTGTCATTTGACGCAGCGAATCCCGCTACGGCCGCCAATTTTGCCAATATCTTAACCTCGGAATACATAGAGCAGAATTTGGATGCTCGTCTGCAGTTGAATCGCAAGACCTCGGACTGGCTCGTCAGCCAGCTTGAGGAAGCCCGGGGCAAGTTACAGCGTTCTGAAGATGATTTGCAAGCGTATGCACGCCGCAAAGGGCTGATTTACACCGGTGATCAGCAGAACATTTCGGAAGAAAAGCTCCGAGAAGTACAGTCAGAGCTCTCAAAAGCGCAGGCCGACAGGGTCGACAAGCAATCTCGAGTTGAAATCGCTCGCACCGCTACGCCGGAAAGCATACCGGAGGTTCTGAATGACAGCAGCTTGCGAGCGATGGAGAGTAATCTCGTCGATTTGCGCAAACAGGAAGCCGAAATGGGAGTTACGTTCAAACCGAATTACTCGCAAGTAAAAAAGCTCCAAGCTCAGATTGAATCGCTCGAATCGGATATCGCCAGCACGCGCGCAGTGATCCTGAAGCGTCTGGACGATGAATTACGCGAATCCGAACGGCGAGAACAACTGCTTTCGGCCGCCTACGCTCTACAGACACGGCTCGTGACGGACGACTCCCAGAACTCAATTCAATACGACATGCTAAAGCACGATGTCGACACAAACCGGCAAATTTATCAAATAATGTTACAGCGCGTCAAGGAATCCAGTATCGCTTCTGCGCTGAAGGCAACGAATGTACGCGTGATTGATCCCGCCCTAGCTCCGCTACGTCCTTATAAGCCGAATCTGCCGATGAATGCTGCAGCCGGACTTTTTATAGGTCTGATGTTGGGTGTCGCCGGGATCGTCATTGGCAGTAAGGCTAATGACTGCCTGAACGAACCAGGTGAAGCAAGCATGCTACTCGGAGTCCCTGAACTGGGCTTCGTTCCCATAGCCGAAAGCAAACCCGCCACGGCGTCGACAATGCAGAAGCTATTTTCGCCGAAACCGCAAAACGAGAAGCAAGGCGTGCAGGTGTTTTCCGTTTCAAATCGCTCCTCCATGTTTGCGGATAGCTTTCGAGCGATCATTGCCTCCATTATCTTTGCAGCCTCTAGAGAGCGTCAGCGGGTACTGGTTGTAACCAGCGCCAGCCAGAGTGAGGGCAAGACTACGACGGCTTCAAATCTCGCCGCGTCCTTAGCCAATATGGGTCGCAAAGTATTGTTGATTGACGGCGATATCCGCAGTCCTAAACTGCACAATCTCTTTGGCTTGGATAATGCGGCGGGCTTAACCACAACGCTCAAGTCGATTGCGCTTCATGAAACGAAAGCTAGCGGTTTTATCCGCAAGACGTCGATACCGAACCTGGATGTTCTCACTAGCGGCCCCGCTATCCAGGCTGGAGCGGATTTACTGTTTTCGACGTTAATGCCAATTCTTGTAGCGCAATACAGAGAGGAATATGAGATGGTATTGATCGACACTCCGCCGATGTTGGTCATGCCGGATGCACGCGCGTTGGGTCGTGTCGCGGATGCGGTGATCCTGGTCGCCAGGGCCGGACAGACGACGCGAAGTGCACTGCAAACGGCTTATCGGCGCTTTCTTGAAGATCGGACAGCGGTTCTAGGCGTCGTGCTCAATAGTTGGAACGCAAAAATGTCAGTGCATAAGTACTATTCAACGTATCAAGAGCCGACTGCCGAACACGCACTGGTGCAGACGACTTCGGCCCAGGCCTAAGTCATTAGCATTGCTTAATCCTTCCATTCCTGCATATCTACCATGAGCACTGTTCTGGACCAGACCGAACTCATCGCTCCGTCGGCGACCTCGTATTCAATGGACGGCGAACTTGGAGGCGGGCAGCCTTCAAATTCCAACCGGATATTGCTGGCCAACGTCGCCTGGATGTTGGTTGGAAACCTACTGTACGGGTTGAGCCAGTGGGGCCAACTTGTGGCTCTTGCCAAGATCGGAACGATCGAAATCGTGGGCACCTTTGCGTTGGCACTGGCAGTTTGTGTTCCCGTTCTGATGTTCAACTCGTTAAGTCTTCGCTCTTTGCAAATAACCGATTACAAGCATTCTCATCGCTTTCTCGACTATCTGGCCTTACGGCTGCTCACATTGTGCTTGTCCATGCTGTTCATTATTGGCCTCGGGTTCGTTGCCGGCTATTCATTTTCGATTGTTCTGTCGACCACGATGATTGCGGGAGCGAAGGCAATTGAATACGTAAGCGACATCCTCTACGGATTGTTGCAACAGCGGGAAAGCATGGCAGGCATTGCAGTTTCGATGATCCTGCGGGCTTTCCTTTCTGTAGGGGTCTTAAGCTTGGCGGTTTATCTCACACACTCTCTCGTATGGGGAGCAGCCGCTTTGCTCGTTTCATCGCTAACGGTTTTATTAAGTTACGACATACCAAAAACGCTGTCCGTCGCAAAACTCCAATTTCGGACCGTAATCACCGAGGCGAATGTGTTTCGTGAGGAAGTTATAGCCAGAGGCGGATATCGAAAGCTGCTGAAGCTTGCAAAAGCGGGACTGCCCCTGGGAGTTGTCCTCATGATGATTTCACTAAATGTCAATATTCCCCGCTATTTCATCAAGCAGCACCTTGGAATACACGACTTGGCAATATTCTCCGCAATCGCCACATTGCTGGCGGCCGGGAGCGTGGCTACGAACGCCGTAGGCCAGGCAGCTGCGCCCCGCTTGGCGAGGTATTTCGCGAACGGCAATCGGCGCGGGTTCAACTTACTGCTTGCAGGGTTGGTTACAGCCAGTCTGGGTCTTGGCGTTCTGGGATTCGCCGGCGCGCTTTTGTTCGGAAAACAAGCCATGACTTTGCTTTATCGACCTGAGTACAGTATTCACTCCGAGGTCTTAATCTGGCTGATGGGTTCTTCCGGATTCTTTTATCTGGGCTCTACGCTTGGTTACGCAGTAACGGCCGTGCGCTGCTTTACACCGCAGCTACCCCTGTTTACCAGCGCAACGTTAGCCACTACTGTGGGATGCATTTTCCTCGTTCCGGCGCTCGGATTAAAAGGAGTTGCCATAGCGATTCTCATCTCGGCCGTTGTCCAGTGCCTGGGAAGCGCGTGGCTGCTTTGGAAGTCCTGCAGGAATGCAAACGCGCTTCCTGCATCCGCTTATTAGCGCGAAGTGTCCTAGACCTTAAGGACGTAGCGAAATGATACCGAAATCGACTCAATCTCCAGAGCATGCCGAACTTGCGGTGGCGTGCGGCCCTGCTCGGAGTACCTGGCAGCGGAAAAGCGCTAACGGCGAAGTGCTTTGGTCATGGATTACCTGGGCATTTGCCGCTTATTGGATTCTGTTTGTGGCTGGAGCCGTCCTGGGCCGGAAAGAACTGAATACCGTGGGTGGTGTTCTCGTTCTTGGCGTGCTCGCCTGGATAGCCGTTGAACGTTTGTGGGTTCGGCTGGATGCCGTCGTCATCGCTAGTTTGGTTTCGGCCACTTGCATTCCGGTTTTGCAGCTGGCATTTTCTACCGCGCCAGTGCCCGAAGCTCTGTTCAAACATGTCTCGCTGTGCCTGGTTATAGCCATCGCTCGAATGCTGCGGCTTCCGCCCGCCTCTCAGTCTAGAAACCGAGTTCCGCTGGCCACACATGTGTTAACGATTCTGCTTATTTCATTGACCGTGTTCAAAGGCACATCTTGGGATGGAGGTACCAGACACTCCGGGCTTTTCGTCAATCCCAACAATCTGGCATTAATTCCATTCCTTCTTTTGTTGTTTCTCAACCCGCAGAAGGATAAGTGGTTTGTTCGAATCGCGGCTCACGCCGTAGTTGTAATGGTGTTGGTTTTCTCCGGAACCAGCGGTGCTGTGCTCGCTTATGGAATCGGGTTGGCGGTTTATCTGAGCGGAATGGTTTCTAAGACCTCGAGAGTGGCGGTTTGGGGACTCGCCGGCATCGGCGGTTTGACATTATTGACGTTTCTTGGAATGGGTGGCGAACGGCTGCTGCCTGAAACGCGCCTGACTAACCAGATATCCGTCATTCGGGTGCAGCTAGGAAATGTTCTCGATGGTCGCGACATATCTTACTACGACCAAGAGCGTGTTCTGGGATCGGGAAGCGCATCTGGTATCTGGAGAGTAGCTCACTGGCGCCTCACCATCAAGACATATTTGGACGGAACGCCGGCGCAGCAGATTGTCGGCTTTGGAATTGGTTCTTCCCCTCTCATTTTGGGGAAACTTCCCCACAACGAATACCTGCGCGAGCTTTTCGAGCAGGGGATCATCGGGTTTCTGCTCTTTGTGTTTACGTGGTATCGCATGATTAGATCTGCACCCCGCCATGCTCGCTATGTCGGACTGATTGCAGCTATATATTCCTTTAGCGAAAACAACCTTGACAACTTCCCGTTTATGGCACTACTCATCTTGTGCCTGTGTGCACGAGAGGTGAGCAATGGAATCAAGAGCAAAGCTAAAAAACCTTCAGCAGTGATTTGGAGGGCAAGCGCCCAGGCGGCGTAGCGGTTGTCTGCATTCACAAAATCCACTTTTAGGAAGAATATGAAAGTTCTGGTAGCGAATAACTATTACTATCTCCGCGGCGGCTGCGAACGTGTCATGTTTAATGACATTCAGGCTATGTCGGCTGCGGGCATCGAGATTGTGCCTTTTGCCGCGGCGGATGCGGATAATGTGGCGACACCGTACTCGCGGTATTTTGTACCGGGCGCCGACATCCGGGCTACCAGTGCTTTCGGACGCGCCGGGGCTGCTATTGATGCCGTTCATTGCCGTCGCACGGCCGATGCGTTTGATAAGGCACTCACCGAAACAAAGCCCGATGTAATCCATTGCCACAACGTGTACGGGAGACTATCGACTTCGATACTTGCCACTGCAAGAAAGCGGAACATTCCGGTAGTCCTAACGGTACACGACTACAAGGTCGTCTGCCCCGCGTACGTTGCCCTCAAAAAAGGGAAGCCCTGTTCGGCCTGCGTGGATGGTGGTTATTACCGCTGCGCAGTCAATCGTTGCCACAAAGGACAAACGGCAGCTTCGGTGGTCTACTCGATTGAGGCGTACTGGGCCCGTTTCACCGGCAGCTATGGCGCAGTTTCGAAATTTCTGTGCCCAAGCCACTTTATTGCCGGACTGTTAAAAGAATCCGGCATTCAAGAGGATCGGGTTATCTATCACGCGAACTGCGTAGAGCCGAACGATTATGTTCCCTCGTATGAGGGCCAATATGTGCTTTCGGTTGGCCGGCTGTCTCACGAGAAGGGACTTCCCACGTTTTTGGAAGCGATGCTCGGAACTAAGATTCCAGTACGGATTGCCGGTACAGGTCCGCTGGAAGCGAGCCTGAAAAGCATGGCTGAAAAAGATGGTGGGTCAATCACTTTAGAAGGTCATTGCGGTGGAGGCGCGCTCGCTGAGCTTTACCGCAACGCCGCGTTTGTAGTCGTGCCTTCTGAATGGTATGAAAATGCACCGATGTCGATTCTGGAATCGTTCGCCTACGGCAAACCGGTCATAGGGACCCGTATCGGCGGCATTCCCGAATTGATCGCAGAAGGGCAAAACGGTTATCTCGTAAACCACGGTTCCAAGGAACAACTGAGAGCAGCCATTTGCAGTCTGTGGAACGATCGTCACGCGCAACGCACGATGGGGCGCAACGCGCGCAGGCTTGTAGAAACCAAGTTTGCCCAGAGTTCCAGAACCGCATCTCTGCTGAATATTTATAAATCTGTTTGCCGGACCAAAATTCAGGAGATCTACTCTCCCGACTTGTTAACTTCCTCAAGGACAAGATAGATCCAAGCTTACGAGGCCAATATGCTCTTAAAAGTTCATTCATTCGCTCGATGGTGTTACCTTCATCGAATACCTTTGGTTCCCAAATTGATCAAAGCGGCGATGTACGTATTCTTCAATTGCATCTTGCCCGCTGAGGTCTCGGTGGGCGAGCGGACAACGTTTCATCACCACGGATGGTGTGTGCTGGTTCATGAGAGCGTTAAATTTGGTTCAGACTGCAATATCTATAACCAGGTGGTCATCGGAGGCGGGCATGACGGCCCTGACGGTCCGCCGATTCGGATCATAATTGGAGATCGCGTCAACATCTCTGCGGGTGCGAAGGTGTTGTGCAAGTCGGGCACTCTAACGATAGGCTCGGGTAGCACAATCGCTGCCAATGCAGTGGTGCTGGCGGATGTGCCTCCGAACTCTATCGCGGTCGGAATGCCTGCGCGCTTCATCCCGAAGAAGCGCTCCGCTGCTGCGTGAGCGAAAGTAGCATTCTTCTAGCACTTCGGTTCGCATAATCGCTTCCGGCGCTCCAAAGCCGCTGGAGAGTCACATCCCCGTCTTTAGCTGTTGAGATCACTGCCCCAGGAGGCATTCTATGAAAATTCATTTTCTGCTGACCAAAGACTTTTTCCGCGGAGGCGGTATTGAAACCTACACCCGCGAAGTCGGCCGGCGGCTTGCGGCGCGTGGACACGAGATAACCGTCTATTCCACCCGAGGCAAGGACGAGTGCGTGGAAGAGTGGCAAGGAATCCGCTTAATCTGGCTGCCAAGCATAAAGCCACATTGGGTCGAGAAGAGCGCAGGTGCTCTGACGGCGGCTTTGGCTGCAATGCGGCAGGAGTCTCCCGATATTCTTCATTTGCATAGTGTGGTTGCCGGATCACTGGCGCCAGTACTCCGGTTTAAGGGCGCCGTATGCGTTGTTCAAATGCATGGTCTCGAATGGCTGAGAAATCGCTGGGGAAGCTTTGCTAAGAGCGTGCTGAAAACAATGGAACGCGCATCCCTCGCTTCGGCTGATGCGATCACTGCGGTATCGCAAACGCAATGTGAATACTTTCTGAAGCATTACAAGCGGCCTTGTGAATATATTCCGACCGCCGCAGATATCAAAGAGCCGGCGAGCCCAAAACTCATTTGTGAGATGGGTATTGAACCGCAAAAGTATGTTCTTTTCGCAGCCCGTCTGGTGCCTGAAAAGGGAGCACATCACCTGATCCGAGCATTCCGGCGTCTTTCAATCAATTATTCACTCGTGATAGCCGGCGAAGCTCCCGCGCTCAATGGTTATTACCAAGAGTTGCGCGATCTGGCGAAGGGCGATGAGCGTATACGGTTTATCGGACGCGTGCAGGGCAGATTGCTCGAAGAACTTTTCTCGAACGCTGCCCTATTCGCACAACCATCGGAACTTGAGGGTCTATCCATCGGATTGATAGAAGGGATGAGCTACGGCGCTCCGTGCCTGGCCAGCGATATTCCGGAAAATCGGGAAGTTGTCGGGAACGCAGCCGTGCTGTTTCGAAATAAGGATGTGGACGATCTCGAACGGCAAATGCACTGGGCCCTTTCGAATATTCCAGCTATCTCTGCGCTTGCGGCTCAAGGTTACCAGAGAGTTCAGCAACTATTCACCTGGGAGCGTGTTGTAGATCAATTAGAGACCTTCTATACGCAGCTAGCAGAGGGTCGTCCGATGACGGAAAACGCTCAAGTTCTTCAGCAACCCGCCGCATAGTCTCCCCGCACCGCCCGCATTTCCGCAAAGCTAACTAGCTCCAAGAGAAGTAAAAGACCTCAAGAATTAGGTGGGATATCCATGCTCGCAATCTTATTGTCTATAACTACGCTTTCACTGATCCTTGCTGCCATATTTACACCGGTGGTTATAAAGGTGGCCTTGCGCTACGACCTTGTCGATCATCCGGATAATAAGCGCAAAATCCATAGAAAACCCATTCCGCGCGTTGGTGGTGTGGCACTAGGGGCAGCCTATTTTATTGCTCTTCTTGTTACCGCGGTAGTCATAGTCTATCGGCAACCGATTGCTAGCTCTAGCTTCGGAGTTGTGAAGTCGATTGCGCTGCCTGCTCTGCTTATCTTTCTAATCGGTCTGGCCGATGACGTCTTTAATTTAAAACCGTGGCCAAAACTTGCATTGCAAATTCTAGCAGCGGCGCTGGTTGTTTATCAAGGAGTTTATATCCACGGAATACCGGCGCTGGATATGCATCCCGGCCTGGAAGCAATCGGTACGGTCGCGTGGCTGGTCCTCTGTACTAACGCCATAAACCTTATAGACGGGTTGGACGGTTTGGCTGCCGGTATTGCGCTCTTTGCGACAATGACCATCTTCATCGCGTCACTCGTGAGCGGCAATATGGGCCTCGCTTTCGCCACTGCTCCTCTGGCGGGCGCATTGCTGGGGTTCCTTTTGTTCAACTTCGCCCCAGCATCCGTTTTTCTCGGCGATAGCGGGAGTCTACTGCTCGGATTTCTGATCGGTTGTTACAGCATCGTATGGGACGGCACATCAACTACACCACTGAGATTGGCGGCCCCGCTGGTGACCCTGGCCGTGCCGCTGCTCGATACCACACTCGCCATCGCGCGCCGCTTTCTCCGCAAACAGCCAATCTTCAAAGCAGATCATTCGCATATCCATCATCAATTACTCGGGAGCGGTCTAAGCCATCGGGACACAGTTCTGGTCTTATATGTGATGGCCGGCGTCGCTGGCTCGCTCGCCTTAAGCCTGGTCTGGGCACAGGACCTCTGGCAAGGCGTCGTTATTGCGGTGTTCGTTTCTGCCGTCGCGTTTGGCGTCAGCCGCTTACGCTATGCCGAATTTGAGACGCTTTTCAAGGTCATTCTTGGCGCAAAAATACGGCATGAAATCGGCATACAACTGGCCGTCCGGACCTTTGCGCAGAGTCTCGGAGCCGCAGCTACGGCGGACGAGTGTTGGAAGGTGATTCAGAGCGGATGTGCGGAATTCCGCTTCGATGCGATTGGTATGCAATTGGCGGGGAGCCAGTTCCACTCCGATGGTCAGAGGGAATCGCGGCAACGCTGGATCATAGACATTCCGATCTCGGAAGAGGAGTCGATCCGGATATCTCAAAAACATGATCTGGTATCACACCCGAGCGCCCCGGTACTTTTTGCGAATACCGTGCGTCGGGTGCTAGCCGATAAGAACTTTCGCGAGAAGGCGGCCTCTTTATATGACACTGCTGCTTGAGTTATAGATTAGGCCCTTGCGCATCGATATAAGTACAACAGAAGGGATAGGGTAGAAGCATATGACGGGTAAAGCAATAACTCTTGGGGAGAGCTGTAGATCGTCTCGAACCAATTTGGAAGTCGAACTGATCCGGATGTGGCAACAGCTTCTTCGGGTGGATGACGTCGGAGTGAACGACAACTTTTTCGAGTTGGGGGGGCATTCCCTGTTGGCAGCGCGACTGGTCGCTCGCATTGAGAAGACATTTGGGATTAACATTCCGATAGCTACCCTATTCGAGGCTCCGACTATCACTCAGCTTGCAGAAAGGGTGAGACATCGCACATATGAAAGCGCATGGTCGCCGCTCGTAGAGCTTCATTTGCCCGAGAGAATTACGGAAGCTCACCCTTTCTTCTGCATCCATTCGCTTGGCGCGAACCTGGTGAGTTTTCGGAATGTGGCTTCACTGATGCGAGGCGATCGCTCCATATACGGCCTTCAGCCACACGGCTTAGATGGGCGGCAGGAACCGCTTGACAGCATCGAAGGCATGGCCTCCGCGTATCTCGAAGAGATTCGCGAGAAACAAGCGCACGGACCGTACTTTATTGGCGGCATTTGTCTGGGCGGCGTTGTGGCATACGAGATTGCGCAGAAATTACGAGCGGCTGGAGAAATAGTCGCGTTGACAGTAATGATTGATTCCTACCTTCCTGGTAAAGTGCGCCATCTTCACTCTCGATCGGCTTCAACGGAGTATCTCGACAGGCACTTGGGCGAGATGTTGCTGCTATCCGTCCCCGGTCGAATCAAGTACGTTGGTCGATGGCTCGCAAATGGCGGAGTCCGTCTTGGACGCGCCATTGGCTTGCGCGAACATAGCTCCCTTGCTCAGGCTACCGCGAAGGTGGCAGCAGCGCACCGCCGCGCCTTAATGTCTTACGAAGCTAAGCCTTATGCCGGCAAGATAGTGCAATTGATATGCGGCGACGCCGCGCACCGGGCGTACGAAGACCGTCGCTTAGCTTGGAGCCCACTGGCATTAGGAGGAATGGAGTTGAAAATCGTTTTGGGCAACCACCTCACGATGGTGAAAGGTCGTAATGCGCAGGTACTGGCTCGTGAACTCCAGGGCTGCCTCGATCGAGCTAGCGCCATCGGCCGATCCGAATCCCAAGTGACGGCGGATCATGTTTGTTCAGAGCGCCCAGTGTGCGCTATGTTTTCAACTAGAGACCGGGCGCTAAGTGCCTAGGCTCGCCGGATTTGGTCCGCCAAGCCGGGTCGAGCGGTACGGTGGAAGATCCCCAGTTTCGACGATTGTGGGATACAGAGCTTCGTATCGGCGCCGTGGAGGTGTGTTCCGTACGTGGTGAACGTAAGCAGGACACCAATTGCTTCCGCTCATGGCTCCTAAACACAACTGCCCCTCGCGCCGGGCGGTGCCGCGCCCAGGCAAAACGATTGGAAATCGCTGGGACAACTTACTAGTAGCCTGCTCCGGGGCGCGAAAATTCAAGCCTGTCCTCCAATTTCTGAATTGCTAGCCATGACGGACTAGGAGTTGACGCTCGGCGGATTTTAGAAAAAGATGGAGGAAAGCAATACGCAAGTAGTGCTGCTTAGTACACGGTCCCGAAAGAAGAATACCGATGCAAGAGGCCACTGATACCGCGGCTCGCGAGAGCAGAACAGTCCAGTCGATTTTCGAGAAAAGAGCAAAGCTGCATCCGCAGGCTCCGGCCGTATACGAGGCTGATGGGAAATGCTGGTCCTATTCGGATCTCAATCGCTTTGCAAATAGAATTGCGCACCGCTTATTGAAGATCGGTCTCACCCCGGAAGAGCGGATCGGAGTTTGCATGCAACGCTCGGCCGAGACTGTTGGCGTTTTGCTCGGTATATTGAAGGCCCGTGCAGCCTACATTCCGCTCGATTTGAAGCTGCCGCACGAGCGACTCCGTTATATCGCGGAAGACGCTTTGGTTCAAAAGATCTTTGTCGACAGCGAAGGACAAGAGAAGCTGTGCGGGGCCCAGGTGCACGGGGTCGAACTATTGCCCGCAACAAGCGACGACGGCGTACCGGATCAATCCGCAGAACTTCCGGCGTCCAGCCGCGATCTCGCCAGCATTCTGTATACTTCGGGCTCCACGGGAAAGCCCAAGGGGGCCATGCTCGAACATCAAGGTGTACTGCGATTAGTTGTTGGCACGACGTGGCTTAAATTTTCTCCCGAGGACGTCTTTCTTCAGATCTCCGCGCTCTCATTTGATTTGTCGACATTTGAAATCTGGGGACCGCTTCTAAGTGGTGGTTGCCTCGTCACGGCGCCTCAATCACCGTCGCTTTCGGAAATCGGCGATTTACTGGAGAAATTCAAAGTCACGACGCTGTGGTTGACTGCTGGTCTATTCAACGTCTTCATGGAAGAGCAGCCTGAGGCAATCAGCGAGATTCAGCATTTGCTTACAGGGGGAGATATCGTCTCGCCGCGCCACGCACGTATGGCGCTCGCCCACCTTAAGCGAGGCGAGTTAATCAACTGCTATGGCCCTACCGAGAACGCGACATTTAGCACGTGCCATCGAGTAAGCCTCGCCGATACCGAGCGGCCTTCGATTCCGATTGGATTGCCGGTCGATGATTCGCCTGTCTATTTACTGGATGAATGTCTCAAGCCAATTCATGACGATAGAACGGGTGAAATATTCGTGGGCGGGGAGGGGCTCAGTCGCGGTTATTGGAACCGCCCGCAAGTGACTGCTGAAAAGTTTTTGGAAATCGAAGTTGAGCCTGGCCTCCTTAGACGGCTATATCGAACTGGGGATCTGGGACGGTATAACGACGCTGGCCTGCTCGAATTTGTCGGGCGAACCGATTTTCAAGTCAAAATTCGTGGCTACCGCATTGAACCGGAGGAGATTGAGCTCGCGCTGTCCTTAATGCCGGGCTTGGCTTGCGCCGCAGTGATCGCTATGGGAAGAGACGCAGATACCAAGAGTCTCTGTTGTTATTACGTTAGAAAAAAGACCACGCCGATTACGTCGGAGGGAATCAAGGCATTCCTTGCCGTTCAATTCCCCGACTACATGATTCCCACGTGGTTTCGAGAACTGCCTGCTTTGCCTCTAAATACGAGTGACAAAGTGGATCGGAAAGCTCTCGAGAGCTTGGCTCAAAACGCCGGAACAGGTGGAGCGGCGAGCAGCGAAGTGAGCCCTACGCGAGACATCGCATCGACTACGCCAGTAAATGTAAAGACCAAAACGATTTTGACTCTGAAAGACCAATCTTCCGATCTACTGACGACCTTTCTTCCCAGCGATCGTTTGTTCGCCACGCTTCAGAAAACGATTCGCAAGGCAACTTTGGCCTTCAATCATGTTCTAGCAGGTCACCGGCCTTGAGGCGGTCAATTTCGCACTTCCGCTCTCTCCGCCGGTGCGATTTGCAGCTAAAGGCGGGAAGAGGAAAATTTGAATCATCGTGCAGCATTCTTGTCATCCTCCCATTTTTCAGTTACGGCAGGATACCGGTAAGATTTACGGGTGGCGGATTACTCGCAAGCTGACTCTGCGTTAGGGTAGTCATAGCAAAGGACCGCCAATTTATCTGCACGTATTTCAACTTCCCATTTCCAACACTTGGGTTGTTTTGAATACCGGGCCCAGTGACACTCGGATAATAATCAGCACCTGCGCCGGCGAGGTATAGTGCGGTACTGCGGTCATCGGGAAGAGCAGGATTTCCGACGATGAGGCGAGCTTCGAAGAGCGCCACGATTCCACCGATGTCGTTCGGATTAATGCTGCCTCGGTTAAAAGGATAGAAATGAAAGCAGTACCCGTTACCGGCTGTGACAGACATTGTTCCATCAGATTCGGTTCGAACATTCCCAAGCACCGAATTACCTTGAAAGTCCTCTGGATAATCTGCTCCATCAGGAGTGTCGGTATTCTGCAGTAGAAGCCATTGACCTGTACTCTTTTGCAGGAAATATAACTGCACATTGCGGAGATTCACTCTGGTGTTGGTCGCTGGATTGCCTTGTGCGGGAACATAAACTACGCCCCAAGCGGTGATAGCCTGGTCGCCATGCGAATTGTTGCCATCGTCAATCAGAGGAGCCGTTGCCCAGTCGTAGCTCGACGGAACTCCATGAGGTAATGCTTCATTCGTCCCTTGCATGTCTTCTGCGATCTGCCGGGCAACCGAAATTGAAGCGGGTGGCTCGGGCGACGTGGTCGGTACCACGATGTTCGTAGTGGCTGTCGAGGAGGAGTGGCGATTATATTGTGCAATGACCTTGATTGTGTAGTTTCCGGCCCCAACCGTCAGCGCTGTTTGAACTGATGATACTCCCGAGTTCTGAAGAACCAAACTGTTGTTGAGATAGACGGACATTGATGCTGGAGATCCACTAGCGGAAGCACTCAGTTGAACGGGAGAAGGGACAGTGGCTCCGTTTGAAGGAGAACCGATGATAACTCTGGCCGCCGCGTGCATAGCGGACAACAAATAAGCGCCAAGGAGCAACATTCGCAGTATTTTCAATGGTCGAGTACCTACTTTCCTTTCTGAGCTTTGGTGTACTGATGGATCTGTCGGGACGAAGCGAGTTCTTCGCATTCCCTTTAAATCCACCGACCGGTGCGCTGAAAGCCCCGACCAAAAGAGACCACGCTCTTGCGGGGTCGGGTTTCGCAGCGTCCGTTCTGGCGCTCAATCGATCCCATCGTTCCGTCATCAACGTCAGGCGTCAGAACTGCCAATCATTGATGTAGTTCATAGTGGTATTCGTAGCGCCTATATTCTATTTCTCGAATTATAGCCCTAGAAGGGATATACCGGGTAGGGAATGTAAGTACTATAACTACTACTCCCTTGGAAAACAGCCCAGGACGGGTCTTGGCGCCGATTGCTGAATCGGATGTCTCTCTGGCAATGCGCCCTCGTGTTGCAGAAATGTGACTTGGCATACGGAAGGAGGGGTTGATTGAAAATACGTCTATTTTGAGAAATGAGTGATGCCGGCGGCCCAGTCTATGAGGATCCCAAGGTACTCTCGTAGGGCAAGCTCCGAAAGCAATAACGCATGTGCTTGAGGTAAAAAGTAATCCGGGCGCCTGAAGGCCCATGAAGTTTTGGGATCAGGAGTTGTAAAAGCAACTGGCACCGGAATCAATTCAGCGAAACAGCCTGCGCTCAACAGCATGGCTCGGCGCATATGGTATGCGGATGTGACAATCAATACGCGTCTCCATCGCCTGAATGCGACGAGTTGACGAAGTAAGCTCGCTTCCTCTTTCGTGTTGAACGTTTCACCCGTGACAATGATTGAATCGCTTGGTATCCCTAGCGCAACGGCTCGTGCCCTTAACAGTTCACCCTCGTCCGGACCACCCTTGTAACGTTGTGGTCCTCCGCTCAGGATCAATATAGGAGCCCTGCGCGTCTTATAGAGATTCACGGCCTTGTCGAACCGTTCGGCCGCTTCATTCCACGCAATAACTGTGCCTGAATGATCGCGCAGACTCAACATCCCGCCGAACACGAATATGGCGTCCGCCTTCGGGCATGTCTCATCGGAGCAGTATGGAAATTGATCTTCAAGCGAGCTCATAAGTCGGTCGGAGAATGCTGGTATGCCGAATAACCAAAGTATGAGAAGCGCTGCTGCGATTAAGCTTCTGTGACGCCAACGAAGCGTGGCGAGCAAAATCAATATGGCAGATCCCAGGGGGAGGAGCAACAACGGAATTGATTTCGATAACGCCGACATCAAACCCTGGTTAGTAAGGGAGCATCCATCCTGCCTGCCGCAGGTGGTCACGCTGACTAAGCAGTAGGATCTTTGGGTTTCTTTTCTCCGCAAAAATCGAAAAGGAATGCACCCGTCGTCGGACGTGCGAAAATGTGACCTGTCGTTAAGAATGTTAAATGGCATAAAGACCTTGGTGTGAGCGTCAACATTCTTTTGGGTTGCTCCCAAATTTCGTCCTGAATGCCTGAGCGGTTGGGTAGAGCCCCAGCTTGATCGATGTAGAAACGCACCGGCTGGTATTCGTGTGGTTGCTGGAGATTTGGCCGAGCACGGACTGTTGGGCGGGCAAACAATCGGGATTGACACACGACGCTGGAAGCGAACGCAGCGTTGCACAGCATCGTGCGGCGCAACCCAGGTGAGCAATACGAAGAGTTCTTGCGGCGCTTGGCCGAGGAGCCCGGGATCGAGCGCCGACCGGTGCGCAACTAGCGAGACTAGACCGGAAGCTGCGAAGAAGGGGTGCCATGAGGACTGGACACACCCGCACGATCCGGATCATCGGATCGCGAAATGAAGAACGGGCGCACGCATCTGGCGCACAAAGCCGAGCATGCCGTGGATGTGGAGACTAGGGCCGTGGTGGCCGTCACCGTACAAGCCGCCGATGCAGGCGATGCGCGCACTACAGGAGACGCTCGCGCAGGCCAGCGAACACATGGAGGTTGTTGCGGAGCTGATCCATGGTCAGGCAGATATAGCGATAGCGGACGAAGGCCCGGTAGAGTTGGTCAGCGACAAGGTCTCTCACAGTCAAGAAGTAGTGCGGCAATTGGCCGAAGCCGGAATTCGCAGTTATATTTCCGAGCCCGAGCGCGGGCGAGGCTGGGACGGCCAGAGTGCGGAGCAGGCTGCGGTATACGGCAATCGGCGACGTGTGCGAGGCGAGCGCGGCAAACAGTTACTGCGCCAGAGGGGCGAGAGGCTGGAACCAACGATGGCGCACCTGTATGAGACCGGTAGGATGGACGGGTGCACCTACGCGGGCACAGCAACATCAGCAAGCGACTGCTGATTCATGCCTGTCGCCTCAATCTCGGCTTGTTGATGCGCACACGATAAGGTGTGGGAACGCCGAGGGGACTTCAGGAAGCCGCTTCCCAACTCTTTTCGTATTGTTATTGAGGCTCGATTTCTACGTAATGACCGATTGCGAGCAAACAGGCATGCTACCGGTTACTTCCGGGCGACACAAAACGCCAATTCACGTCCCCGCTGTTTACCTGCACACCGCTGTCCCATGTTAATTTGACTTACTTGCGCCTCGGGCTGCTAGGGTGTGATTCTAAAGCCTGTATCGCACATCCGTGCAGGTCCGGCGATAATCGATAGAAACTCGCTGTCCTGACACTCGGTATGAAACGCCTCGACAAGATCATCATCGTCGATCGGGTTCAGCATCAACCTGCTCGCTTATTCTGGCCGACTTATCGCCAGGGACAGATAGGAAATGAGGCTATCGAGATCCGGACAAGTGCGTGCAATAACGCGCCTGACACATCCGGTGGTCGCCAGGGCGCCAGCAAAGTCTTTTGCGGGGTAAAACCATCGCAGGTACCATCGCATATCGGAACATACACAGGCGTGCAAGAACTGCACATCTGCAGCCCCGTCGTCAAAAACACGCAGTTGAAAATCGCGGAGCCGATCAAGGTTTACCCCGATAGCTTTCACGACGGCCTCTTTCAACGTCCAGTACCGGAAAAACAATTCACCCCTCTCGCCGTGCGGAGCTGAAGTGATTTGTGAATATTCCTGCGGGGCGAAATGGCCTTGCGCGATGTCCAAATATCGGTCGAACGGTCGAATGCGTTCGATGTCTACACCGATGTGACAGTTGGCGCAAATGGCATAGAGTGCGTGCGTCTCTGAATGCGCAATGTTAAACGCCGGCAATGCGTCACCCTCTGAGAGGCACGGTTTGCCGTTGGCGTTGTAGCTGAACTCGAGCGCCTCCGGTTGTTTATGGGTGTAAGCCGCTAATAAAAAGCGCAGCAGCCCCCGAGCAACCACAAAGCTGCGCTGGTCCCGGGCAAAGCAAAAGCTCTCCGCGCGCTGCACTTCGTCCTTCGATAATACTCGCCAGAGCCTCTGAAGGTCGCTGACCTGCTGTTCCAGATCAACCAACCAGAGGTAAACCTCGCCCGGTTTATGTGTGACGTCCCACGTATCTGTATCCAGATGGAAACGCATGGCTCCAGCGTCTCACGCCGCGCTTGCGCTCACGTACGCGTGAAATATCTTTGAAACCAACTCGAGCCGGAAGAGCGATCCTTGCTCTTCACGAGGCACGCTGAAAGTTGACGCAGAGTTCGGTTCGGATTGACTGCTATCTCACCCAGCAGCTTTACCCAAGCATCTCTCACGCCAGCAATAGCTTCCGAATTGAAGATATCCCGGCAGTAGTTGATGTTGCCACATAGATATCCCTGATTCTCTTGTAACATGACAGACAGATCCCACTTAGCAAAAGGATTATCCGCGCTTCGATCTTCGACATGCCAGTGTTCCGAAGCCGACGCCGCTGAGGGCTCAAACACAAAAACAGCTTGAAACAGCGGTGTAATACTCGCAACGCGCCGCCTAAAACGCCGCACGAGGAGATCGAAAGGTACTTCATGTTCGAGTGCCGTCAGGGTGTTTTCTCTTACTTGACGGGCCAGCACCGGATAGAGGTCATCTGCAGAAAATCTCGATCTCAGTGGAACCATATTGATGAACAGGCCGAGCAACATTTCCGTGCCTAGCTGTTTACGTGTCGAAGTGACACATCCGAGTATCTGGTCGCACTCGCCCGTGTAATGGTACATAAGTACATGGAAGGCGGCGAGAGCGGCCATGAAGACTGTGACGTCCCACGCATCCGCGAGTTGTTTAAGGCCTTGAGTAACTTCGGCCGCAAGCCGAAAACTTTCAACACCGCCATCAAACTTGCGTACGATCGCTCTTTGCCGGTCCAGTGAGAGCTTCATTACCGGAAGCTCTCCCTCGAGCTGCTGATCCCAAAACATCAGATGCGCGTCGAGTCTGCCGCGGGCCGCCGGCCGCCGCTGCCACTCAGCGTAGTCGGAGTATTGAAAGGGAAGTGCAGGCAGATTAGGGGCGGAACCTTGTACAAACGCGGAGTACAGCGCCTGGAGTTCAGAAAGGAAGACTTGATAAACAGAGACACCATCGGAGATAGAATGGTGAATTACTAGATTTAATCGGAAGTCGTTGTCACCCATGCGGACAATACGTGCGCGAAACAGGGGCGCTTCCGTAAGCGTGAATGGCCGCTTTGAATCCTGAGCAGTTAGTTCAGCAAGTTGCGCTTCGCGCTTCTTAGCCGGAAGGCTTCTTAGATCGGACACTGGTAGAACAACTTGCAGCTCCGCCGTGACCTTTTGAACCACCTTATCGTCGCGCAGTTCGAAGCTTGTGCGCCACGCTTCGTGGCGGCTAAGAATCTCGTTGATGGCCTTTTCGACTGCAGGTACGTTCAGATCGCCTGAGTAACGCAGCGAAAATATATCGTTATACATTTCGCTACAGCCTGAGACAGCGCAATGGAGCCATAACCGACTCTGCTCTTCAGACACTTCTACTGGAGCGGCATAGGTGTGGCGTTCGATCGTGTCTTCCGCGACCGAACGCCCCGCCCGCCGGTTCCTAAGAAAACTCGCGACGCGAGAAGACCGGAGTTCAGCGGATATTGACGACACGCGCTTAGTCCTTATTTATGGCCCTAAGTTGGGCGGCGGGATCGAACGTTATCGGTAGCGAGCTCAACCCGCGGAGCACGAGGTGAACGCGCCATTTCAGCCCAGCCGGCGCTAGATGCAGGTTCTGCAAACGTAAGAGATACTCAAGTGAAATCCGCATTTCCAACCTTGAAAGCGCCGCGCCGAGACAGAAGTGAGTCGCCCAGCCAAAGGCAAGATGTCGATTATCGGCTCGCATAAGGTCGAGGCGATCAGGCTCGGGGAATCGGGCGGGGTCGCAGTTAGCGGCGCCAAGTACCGCGATTACGGGTTCCCCCACCCTAATCCGCTTTCCGCCGATTTCGAAATCTTGACGGACAACACGCCCGGTCAGCTGCACCGGTGAATTGTAGCGAAGCAATTCCTCGATTGCCGGTCCCATGTTTGCAGAGTCTTGGCGTAGCGGCTCAATCTGTTCCGGATGTTGCAGCAACGTAAGAAGGCCGGTGCAGATCAACGTCGTCGCTGTCTCCTGTCCGCCAACGAGCACGCCGATTGCATTCGCGATTACCTCGTCCTCGGTAAGCCTGTCCCCGTCGACCTCCGCGGTCACAAACGCATGAATCAGGCCATTGTTGGGGACGCGCCGGAGGCGATAGACGCAATCCCGAAAATAGTTTGTCATATCCGCGCAGGAGTGCAAGATTTCGGACGTGCGCTTCGGATCTTGAGTGAAATTTCCAAATGTTTCGGCAAAATCGGAAGCCCAGCGATTAAGTTCCGGTTGGTCGTCCTCGGGCACACCCAACATCGCTCCAATCACCAGGCCGGGTAATGGCGCCGCGAAGTCTCGAACAATATCCATTTCACCGCGATCTATCACGCGCGCGATCAGTTTCTCCGCTGTGGCTTTGATATACCCGGACAGGGCGGCAACGCGATCGGGCGTGAAGGTGGACGAAATCAGCCTTCGAATTCTCGTATGGTACGGCGGGTCCGAAAACAACATCTGCCGCCCCAAAATACTTGTAATAGCGCCCAAATCGCCTAGACCCTGTTCCGCCAGTTCTTCCGACGAAGGCATACGCTTCGCCGAGAGATTCTTGACTATCGAGAGAACATCCTCGTACCGCGTGAGTACCCACGATCTCAGAAAGACGTCCCAATGGATGGGATCAGTCGAGCGGATTCTGTGATAGAGCGGGTGCGGGTTCGCGAGCACATCGGAGTTCAGCAATTGAACGAGGCTTAGCTCATAATCCGGATCAGGCTCGTAAGAAAACATCGATGCCACGTGAGCGATCTCGTGCCTAAACCGGGCCGGCGGTGGACAATTCAGCTGTCCCGACCAATTCGGAATCTGCTAGGATGCGCTGCTCGATTGCAGCCGACAGACCTTTTACGGTGGGCGACTCGAACACTGAGCGCACTTGAAGGTCTATGCCGAAGGTTTTTTGGACACTGATAACAACTTGCGCGGCCAATAGCGAGTTCCCTCCAAGGCGGAAAAAATTATCGGTAAATCCGACATTCGGCCGCTTTACTACCTTGGCCAGAATAGACGCTACCTCGATCTGAATCTCGGTCATCGGTTCCAATGACGACGTTTCGAAATCCAGCAGATTTGACCGGTTGGGAAATGGAAGTGCTGAGTAATCGATCTTACCATTTGCGGCAAGCGGCATAGTTTCCAGCCGAGCAAACAAATCCGGCAACATATAGTCCGGCAGTCGAACAGCTAGCTGATTGCGGATAGCTTCCGCTGAAGTTTCGGTCTTCAAAACAACGTAGGCAAGCAACTGTTTGTGAGCCCCTTCACCAATCGTTGTCACAGCCGCAGCGGAAATTGCAGGGTGAGTTCTCAGGGCTGAGACGATTTCAGCAGGTTCGATGCGGTAGCCACGAAGCTTGATTTGGTCATCAACACGGCCGCAGAACTCGTAATCTCCATTGGGCAGTTTTCGTCCAAGATCACCAGTTCTGTACAATCGAGAATTATCCTTTAAAGAAGGAACGGTTACGAAGCGCTCGGAGGTCAAATCCGGACGCCCAAGATAACCAGCTGCTACGCCTGCTCCTCCGACGAAGATCTCGCCCCGTTCGCCATCACGAACTGGTTGCAAATCTGCATTCAATAGGAATAGCTCGACTCCGGTGATGGGTTGTCCTATGGTGGGTAGAGCGTCACCCGTTCCGGGGGCTAGCACACACGATGTACTTACAACGGTACACTCCGTAGGGCCGTAATTGTTGACGAATTTGAAGGGCAGAGTAGCGGGCGGAAAAACTCGCAGCATTTCACCGCCCGTTTGCAAATATCGCAACCTCGTTTCCGATGGCCACTCAAGCGCTACAAGTTGTTCGGCTATGAGCGAGGGGGCCTCGCAAACGGTAATCTCACGCGCAACCAGGTAATCACGGAACTGCTCCGGAATGAGGTAAGTTGCGCGATCAATTTGAAAAATGCTTGCACCATGGCAGATCGGACCCCACATCTCCATTACTGCGACATCAGAAGTAAGCGCCCGTATCTGCGTGGCTCGGTCTTCTCGTATTATCTGGAACGCGTCTTTGTACCACGAGACTAGGTTGCTCAGATTGCCGTGAGTAACCGCAACGCCTTTAGGGGTACCGGTCGAGCCCGAAGTGTAGATGACGTAAGCGACATCCTCCGGAACAAGGCCGTGTTCGCAAGCTTCACTCGCACCCCTTAGCTTAGTGACGGGAGCGGTTGCCAACGGCCGAAGGTCTACCTGCTTCCATTCCCCGCTCGGGATTGTTGAATCGTCGCCATGATCGCGTACGATGATCCGGGCGTTCGCCTCTGTGAGCATGTGTCGCAAGCGCTCGGAGGGGCAAGAAGCCGCCACGGGCAAGTACGCAGAGGCCGTTTTCCAGGCAGCCAGCGCGCTTAAAGCCAGATGGTACGCATCGTCGGTCGAGACCGCGATGACACCATTCCGCCTGCCGTCCAGCAGAGCTTTGAACTCTGATGCCATGGCAAACGCGCGAGCGACCAAGTCGCCGTACGTAATCGGTTGGTCTCCACAAACAATCGCGATCGCATCGGGGTGCGCCTCAGCATGAGAGCAAACGCGCTCCAAAACAGAAAAAAAAACCTCGCGAGAGTGACGGCTGCGTCCCCCGGAGTTTAAATCTGAGATTTTATTGCCGGTGTTGTGCATATGGCGTGCAAATGCTAGGAGATGCAAGCCGCGCCAGCAACCGGGCCGAGGTTAGCGGATAAGTTAGCCACGGAAACTGACGACGTACCATACCTGCTATACCTTGGACCAAGTTCTCGGCCTCAATCCGCTGTAGCGAGCCGTTGCATTTGGGAAATATCATATCGGGGGTTTGGATTGGCAAGCGCGGGAGTGGCGGATTGTCAAGAGAATCCTTGGGAGCGGACATCAATAAGACTCTTCGGTTGTGTTGAGCGAGAGCCTTAGGACTCAAATCCCGGAACCATTGAAATCCTGCGCCCGATGTGATCGTAGCGATGCATGTCGTCGGGGAGCGGACTTGCCCCCATTTTTGGCACAAAAGGTGGTGAATACGAATCGTCTTCATGCAACAGACAGTATTCACACCGGTGGTTGGCCGCGAACGGGATTAAGCGAACTCCACCGCTGACGTGCTCTGGAACGAGGTCGTGTCCTTGGGCCCACGATGGCGGTTACCGGCAAGTGGAAGTGTGATTCGCGCGGGTCGTGTGGGAGTTCAGATAGTAACCCGGGAGGTAAGGCAAAGCTGTAGGCACAGGCGAACGGGTGATTTGGTTAAATCCAAGCAGCTGTGAGACTTAGCCAGTCCGGAACTTTGCGCGAAAGAAACCAAACCGAAGGGTCTCGGGCCCGATGAATCAATAAGCTAGCTGCCTTTACCACCCTTTCGGGGCTGAAAAAAGCAAGTTCCAATCAGCTCTCTTGATAGCCTGAACGATTGAAATAGAGGGACTTGGCTCCTCAGGTAGGATTCGAACCTACAACCCTTCGGTTAACAGCTACCGAATCTATCAAAAACACGGGCGCTTATCATTACCCATCATTGCCCGATGTGCCTATTTGGAAAAGCAGCTACACACTCGTCGCTGATGTCCATTGCTCACAAACACCCACCCTTGAGACATGTTTTGAACCGTCGTCCCACAAGATCTCCCACAAGTCGCGGGTGGCTTGGGAGCCGAGCCAAGATTCGCTCGAAAGTAGCGCCCGCTAGCTCGTTCGGGCGGCGGAATTGTCCAGGGGTTCGGGTCCACAGAATTTGCAGCTTGAACCCGCCCACACAGAATTTTTTCGCTGTGCAATTGTTTGTGGTGCTTTCTATGCTTCCGGGTCTCTAGCGGCAATATCGGTAACGCCACTAACCACGTCTTCCGTCCGCTTCCGGGCTTCGCCCCTCCGCTTCGTCGTAGCGACTCGCGTAGGACGTGAGCGGTGGGCTGGACAGCGGACCGCAGGGAGCCTTGTGCTAGGTCGGGTCATGTAGGCTCTAAACGCCGTGGGCATCGGAATTGTCCAAGGGGTGCCTGCCGCAAAATCCAGCTTGAACCCGCCCACACAAGATTTTTTGAACGAGAAAATTTGGCCCGGAGCTTTCCGTTCGCTGGCCGGGGGCATGCAGGCATCCAGCCTGTAACGGGCCTGCCGGTCCCAGAGCATTTGGCACACGCTTTTTGGCCTGGGTGACCGCCCGCCGCTTACTGGGCAATTTGCAAGTTCCACGCATAGCCGGTCGCGTGTGTGACGTTACCGCTCGCACTTCGCGTACTCGCCGCTGTTGGGAGTGGCGCGGTTGGTGACGCGCTCCGTGCGCCAATCGCGTTCATGGGCAATTGCTCAGATTCAGCGCCAGTTCGGCGGGGATTCGCTCTGCGCCGTTTTTCGTGCAACGAAAAGTTGCGACGGAGCCAAAAGCGGAGCTGCGCGCTTGCCGCGTGAAGGAAGTCCATTAAAGAGCGATAGCTGGCGGGTCACTGTCGGGCTGCTGTCGTGTTCAAAACGGGCGCAAGATGGCACGATTGATTCCGGGAAAGCAAATTTCGACCGGAGATAATCAAATGGCCGTCGTCCAAATGGACAAAAATCACTGCGTAAGCACCGAAGACCTGGCACTTATCATCCGCCAGCTGCGCGAGAGTCGCGGGTGGTCGCAGGATACACTCTCTGCCCTGAGCAAACTGAGCCTGCGAACGATACAGCGGGTTGAAAATGGAGAACCTTCCAGCCCCGAAACACGCCGTGCTCTCGCGCTGACGTTCGAGCTGGGACACGGACGTATTCAACAAGCCGCTGTACCTGCCCAGCCCGGAGCAGATTCGGGCGGAAGCCGAGAGGGTCAAGCGGGAGCACGTGACCTTGCCGGTACACATTGCGGGCGGCGGCCAGGAGTTGGTTCGCGTTATGGAAGTGGCCGATATGAACTCTTCATCGTCTGCCGTGGAGCTGGAAGGTGCCGCCGCCGAAGCGTTTGCGGGCCTTGTGGACTATCTACGCGATTACAAGGATTGCGCGGATTGCATGAGTGAGACAGAAAAGCTCAAGAACTTCGAGGATGTGCGGGATTATTTGGACACGCTCAGCAACGGGGGATTCTCGGTAACTTACGCGCGGAGAGACCCAAACTGCTAAGCAAGACCTGGGCTGACCAAACACCATGGGAAGTGACCGTTGTGTACCTCATCAATGTATCCCAAGGGCAGCGAACCCCAGGTAGTGTTGGTGCCACGTAAGGTACGCTTTTCGTAAGCAATTGTAGGAACACTACAACATAAAGAACAGGGACATTATGATGTAGTATTTTGGGCGGCGAAGTGATAGGCTCGACCAGATGGGTAACAAGGGACGTTGATGCAGTTGTATTTCTCCATCTTCTACCTCGGGCTGAGTGCCCTCTGGATGTGGCTGCTCATCACGCGCTGTACGGCGAAAAAGATTGCTGATTGCAGGCGCGCTTGGGCTCCTCCTCCTTCTGACGTCACTCGTTTTGTCACTCGTTTTGACGTTGAGGCAGAGATCCGCGCCGCTACCTGCGCCGCCAGGTTCAGGGATGCTGACCCCGAGACACGAAGTACCCGAAGTCGTAAAGCGAGATTGCCAAAATCTCGTCGATGGGCAGCTTCTGTTTGAGCCGTCGGAAAAAATGCGACAAGGCCAGTCGTACCCAGTATTTGCTCGCTTAACTCGAAACTCGAGCGTCAAGATCACAGAAGGTTTGAACGCCTCGGATTTCGTAGTTGTGAACGAGAAAGTCTCCTGCGAAGTATCCATGACAGTTGGCTCGGAAGAGCAGGAAGCGTTCCTGATTGAAGATCAGCCTGCGGGGAAGGATACCCAGGTGTTGGAGCCGAAGAGCTTTACTGAGTGGGACTGGCGTGTGACTCCCCAAAAACACGGAACGCTGCACCTGTTGTTATGGGTAGCTCCGATGCTGTACGTGGACGGTATTGGACAAACGCTGAAGATTTTCAAGCAACCTGCCAGAGTCATCACGGTTACTCCCGATTACTGGTACGAGTGCACGACGTTTTTGAATTACCACTGGGCAGTCCTGAGCACGGTGCTGACGGCAATTCTTATCCCGCTGTCCCTGTGGTTCCGGAAAGGAATCGTCGATTGGGTTGAAAAACGCTTTAAGAAGAAGGACGTCTTCTATCCATTGCGATGAACGAACCGGATCATTGAACCCCGGGCAGATGCAAACTCCGGCCTTGATCGGCGGAGATGGAAGTCCGCCGCGATTCTTCGGGTTGTTCACCACCAATATCCGCAACAAGAATACAGGCGGGCCTATTAGAAGGCCGCGTGCCGCTTTTGCCGAGTGGTGCGAGGGTAGAGGTCGCCGAACCTTTATTCGTCGGTTTGATGCCGTGCTTTCACGTCGGAACTGCTGCTCCCCACAACAGCAAAACCTCACAGCAGTTGCTGGTTGGCACCCGCACAATATGAAAGGCGGGGGCAAGCTGCACGAGCAATCGATCAAGCGATCCGGCTGCATGCCAAGCTGCTGCTGATCCTTTCGCTGCATGACCAGCCAGCGAATGGGTGTTGACTGAGATATCGAAGGCGCGCAAGCGCGAAGTGCGCGACGGGGCGCAGGTGCTGTTTCCGATCAGTTTTGGCCCGATTCGAGACGATCCGCGACTGGGAGTGCTTCGGCGCTGACGCTGGCAAGCATTCAGCCCGCGAAGTGCGCGAGTACTTTATCGCGGACTTCAGCGGTTGGAAGGAGCATGACTCTATCGGAAGGCGTTCGAGCGGCTGCTGAAAGATCTGCAAGCGCCAACAAAAAAACGCTAAGCACCGTTAGCTACGCGGTAGTACCAACTCTTTATGGTCCAGTCCGGGTCACCACCCCGATGCCCTGTGTCCCATTTTTCGCCAGCGCACAAGGACGCCTGGTGGGCCGCGACTGGCAGCGGCTGCACCTTGCGCGTTTGAGAATCTGCCGGAACGTGTGCTTGCCGTCGCGCTGAGCTATCAGCGTCCTCGGGTACGGCGTCGTTGCCCCGCACGAGCAGCGGAACTCCAGTTTGCAATTCGCGCAGTCCAGCAGACGGTAATTCGGGTCGAATGGAAGGGCGGGTGCGTTGCCGTCCCAGTGTAGGAAAAGAAAGACGAATACGGCTGCCCACAGTCGGGAGCCAGCGCCGAGTACTCCCGTCTATTCCCCTAGGTGTATACCGGGTAAGGCATAATGACCCCGGTAGATGGACAAATCAGGCAAGAGCAAACCGGGGGCAATTCACCTGCGGATTATCGAGGTCATGAAGCGCTTTCCCGAAGGTGTGAGCGGAGGGCAGATCAGGCAGGAACTCGAAAAAGAGGGACTGCGTGCCGAAGATCAAACACATCTGGACCGGCGCAAACGCGACCTGAAGAAATGGTTCCGCGTTGAGAAAACTGAAGCATGGCAGGAAACTGGTGGAGTGCGCCGCAGAGTCACTCTCTACCGGTACGCTGGCGAGCGCGCGAACGTCACAGACGAAGGCGATATCAGCATCCGCGTCCGTGCCGAAGTCATTCATGCCGCGCATGGGCGCTGCCAGATGTGCGGGAGAACTGTTGCGGAAGACGAGATCAAATTGGTCGTCGATCACAAAAAGCCGCGTCATTGGGGCGGCACAAATGACCGCGATAATCTTTGGGCCATTTGCGAAGAGTGCAACGCGGGAAAAAAGGCGTTCTTTTCGTCGCTGAATGCCGACGCGGACATGATGAAAGCGATAACTGCCCACAAGAGTGTCCACGTCCGAATTGGGGAGTTGCTGAAGGCGGTTGGCGTTGGAAACCGCACCCCATCTGCACTGATCGAAGTTGTCGCCGATCAGGACGACTGGCACAAGCGGCTGCGCGAACTCCGTTACCCCGTGATCGGGTGGGACATCGAGACAAGGCGTTATAAATCGGCGTCAGGCAAGGTGCTCGTCGATTACATCTTGAAGAGCCACAAGCCGTGGCCGGACGACCCAACAGCAACGATCAGGAAATTTGAGCTGGAACGCGAGCGGCGCAATAAGCGCCAGACCGGCTAGGTTCCGGCGTCGAGAAATCTGCGCAGGTTACGCTTCAGCACTTCTGGAGTTTTGGCGCTTTCGCATTCCCACACTGTCAGCACGTGCCAGCCCAGCGCTTCGAGCGTCGCAGTATTTTCAGCATCCCGCCGCTGGTTACGCTCCAGTTTTGGAATCCAATATTCTTGCCGTGTCTTCGGCAAGCGCGAGTCAATGCAGGCTGCGCCGTGCTGGTGCCAAAAGCAGCCATGAATGAAAATCACTTTTCTGCGGGCCGGGAACACGGGATCGGGTTTGCCAGGGAGTCCTTTCGCATGAAGACGGTATCGATAGCCCATGCTGTGGACCAGCCGCCGAACCCGCATCTCAGGGTCTGTGTCCACGCTCCTGATGCGCCGCATGTTATCGCTGCGGCGCTCTGCGGTAATTGTGTCCAAGTCAGTTGCCCGTTACTGCTCAATCGCGCGTGCTGCCAAATCTGATAACGAAGAGTCGGACAGCGCAAGAAGTTCACTGCGACAGAATGCGAAAGCCTTTGCGAACTAAGCGGTCACCGTCACGAAAATGCGCTTGGTAAGGCAGCCGCGAATTTGGTCCGCTACGGCTCGTGCAACTGCGGGCGGGAACGCATTCCCCACTTGCCTGTAAGCTGCTGTCTTCCTGCCTGCAAAGTGCCAATCCTCAGGGAAACCTTGCAGGCGCGCCACCATGCGAACCGTTAGTTTTGGCATGCCCACAAAATCGCGCTCTGGAGCGGCATCGGCTATGCCCAGCCCATCGATGCCCAGAGTCGCCCATGCCCTTTTTGCTCGCGTAGGTCCCAAATCGGGACCGCCATGCTTGTGCGACCCCCCAACTATTGTGGGGGCAATCTCGTCGGCCCTTTCCGCCCAAGCCTTCGCGCCTTTCCAGCCACGCTCCGTTATCAGATGCATTAAGGTCTGACCAACTGTCGCCGGTTGTGTGTCGCCGCCTTCAGGCCACGAGAAATGCTGCCAAAGGTCCTTGCGGAGCGCTACAAACACAACCCTTGGACGAAGTTGCGGCACGCCGAACTCCGAAGCGTTTAGAAGCTTCCAGTCCGATTCGTATCCAAGCTTGCGCAACTTCTTTTCAACGTATCCGCGATAATCCAAAAAAACGGCATCGAGGATGCCCCGGACGTTCTCAAACATTACCGCTCGTGGCCGGATTTCTTCCACTATCCTGAGCGCAGCCGGAAACAGATTGCGCTCGTCATTGTCGCCAAGCTGTTTTCCCGCTACAGAAAACGGCGGGCAAGGCAAGCCGCCTGTGACAACATCGACGCCCTTGAATGACGACGCGTCAAAGTCGTTGATATCGGCTTCCCTTACGTCCCATTCTGGCCGGTTCAGGCGTAGCGTGGCACACGCGTGTTTGTCGAGTTCGACAGCGCAGCGTGATCGAAGCGTGCTTGCTCATAGCCGAGCGCCTGGCCTCCGGCTCCGGCGCACAATTCCAGACAGGATAGACCATTGCGGGTTTTCTGCGTCATTTCGTTCCTCGAAATAGGTTTCAGTGATGTTCGTGGTTCTTTGGGATGCGGTTTCTCCGACCCGGACAACAAATAACAATTATCTGTGATTCTGTTTGACACAACACCGCGAGGTACATCGGCGTCAGCCAGAAAAATCGAAAACGATCTTAAAATGTATCCCTAGCTCAATGCAGGCCAATATACAACGCGCGAGTGCGTGAGAGACTGTTGTACAGCGATGCCATTTGTTCTGACCATAGCGGAACGAGGACACTCTTGGGCAGGGAGACCGCCGCTTACCTCGGTCCATGAGAGTGAGACCGAAGCGGAAGCCGAACTAATCCGATACGTGCGCGAAAATTGGGACCGGCATATGGATGGCGACGACAAACCCGAAGACGAAGAAGAACTTATCGAGAAGTATTTCGATTACGTGCTCGAACGTCACGAGATTCTTGAGATCCCTTCCGCCTCCGTCAACTCAGCGTCCAGCAGCCGGTGACAGACGTGTGCTCGACGCGTAGCCCGCGCGGAGAATGCGCTTAACGGTCTCTAATGAAGGGGCGGGAGGCCTCGCGTGTAGACTTTACACGCACGACGTCCTCTAGCTTCCGCTTCTTGCCGCTACCCCGTGCCTCTTAATGACATGTGCGGACCCACCGCTCGCCGAGCTTCGCCCGTCTCCCGCTCGGGCGGTCGCGCTGGTGCCGTGCTCTCACTACGGGCGCGGTGTGCGTCGGCCCGCTCCGCAGTATGCTTGAGAGAAGGAAATGCCCACTCGTTTGCTGGTGTTCGCCCAGTGGTTCTGCCTAGCCGCAGCGTGCTTTTGCCTGCTGCTTACGGCAGTAGAGGCTTGGCTGCTACCGACTCCAAACCACGTCTACCCCAGCGCGTTTCTTCTCTTAGCGGCGTGCGTGCAATTTGCGGCGTTCTGGTACGTTAAGTGGCGGATGACGCACCCTGTGGTATCGGCACTATCTGCCTCCCAAAGCAACTGGCGAGTAGCTAGCTTCTGGGCCGTAATTGCCCTGGCTCTTTCTGGCGCTTTTTACGTAGTGCCCCAAGTTCAACCGCTAAATGTCCTGGCCGCTTAAAACCATAGTCGCTATCTGTTTTATCAAGGTCGCCTGGAGCAATTGGGTGTACTGGCGGAAGCGCCATCCGCCGCGCTGAGCCGATGGAAACAACTCACTTGCTTCTCTTCGCGCGATGGCATCGTTGGGGCTGGGCGTCGTTTTGCTGGCATTGGCGACGCTGGCGGCTTGGCTGCTTAACTCACAGATAAGCATATTGAGCCGAACGGTTTAGAGTCTACACGAGCGGTATCAGCCTGAAGCGAGCCTCTCGTGCCTACATCCAAATTCAAAGCCACGTTCGTCGAACCGATGCTCTGCGTGCCTGCGAGTTCGCTGCCGCAAGGACCGGATTGTGAATACGAACTGAAGTTGGACGGCTACCGTGCCATTGCATTTAAGGCAGGAATGCCTATTTTATATGCTGTTTGTACCAGCGTGCTTAAATACATCGTTCTTGCGGCTGCGGTGGGTTTCTTCGTACCGATCTTGTGGATGATTTTGGGGTTCGTGACATTCAATGGCCGCAATGGGATGTTCGCCGATCTCTACTATTTAGGTGCCTTGCTGGTGTGCCCACTATCCCCGATCACAAGCAGTCATTTTGGCCTCGGACCGCCCATAAACGCGTGTGTCTATGGCTTCGGTACGTGGGTATTTCTATCGCTTCGGCATCCAAAAAACACAGACGGTATAAAAGCCAAGGCGACAAACGCGAATGTACGAGCATAGTGATAGGTCTCTTTCTAATATTGATTGGGTTAGGCTACTTCGCGCTGCTAACGTTTCTCTTGACCACCCGCACTCTGGACTTCTCAAATCAGGCGATTAAGGTTCAAGCGTTCTTTGTTGGTTTCGGGGTGCTACTAATCTGGGTGGGTTTCCGATTTCTGAAGGTCGGGATCGTGGAGAGACAGGCAAATCGAGGCTTTGAGCAAGACCGAGCCACGGACGACGAGAAATAAGATCACGATTCGGCAGTTCGCTTATCAGCAGCGGAAATGCCTTAAAGCTGACTCCTCCAGCTGACTCCTCCTGGATTGTTTGGGGCATGAAGAACGGGCGGCACTCTGCTCGATTCTACATCCGATTACGTCGGCAGCACGCCAACAGCCCTGGGAGGCTTCTTAACGGAGCGTATATCCAAGCTGGAGCAGCGGCGGAGCAGGTTTTAAGGGCTGACTGCCCGCGCCGAAGCTCTGGATGAAGAGAGCCGGAAGCTCAAAACAGAAATGACTCGGGCCAGTGATTTGCGAAGACGTGAGGTGCACCAGGCCGTAGAGCAATCGAAACGGCAGCGGCAGACGTTGTTAGTTGCTGCCGCCTTCCTTGCTTGGTGTCGTGTTCATAGTCGGCGCGTTCGTCGCATACCACTGGGCGCATTAGCGCTTTCAGCGCGTAGAGTCTACATCGCGGCCAAATGGCGAGCGGCGCAGGCTCCAAAAGATTCAACACATTAAATCCTCTGACAGAGCCGATTAGACATAAGAGCTTTGCTTAAGAGAGCCTCTTATGCCGCGAAAACGCTCATCTCGTGTTGCGCTTGTGCCAGCGTTGCCGTTCGCGGCGATTGCCCTCCTGATCCTACTTCTGCTCCTTCTCGCGACCATCGCCGCCCACCCCGGATTTGTCTTATTTTTTGCGACTGTGCTTTCCCTCGGGACTGTTGCATACCGGAACCGAGCAAAATGGAAGCCAGAGTGGCGTGGCAGAAGGCGGCGAGCGTTATCGACCATCACTTAGCCCAACTCACCAGAAAGCGGGTTCAACTCGTTCGGCAAGATGGCTACGGGAAGACGATTTTTGACAAATGGCGAAAGGAGATGGAATACTTCATCGATAGCCAGATCTGGCCAGTGCTTACGCCCCCTCAGCAACGGATCATGGCTCAGCAAAGAGAACAGCTTGTCAGCATAATCGAGCAGCGGACCTACATCCAGACACAGCAGCAGCCAGTGTTTACGGCTTTTTCGGATGCGATGAAGCCCGCCGAGTTTGAGGCATTTTGTGCCGAGCAACTCAGGCTCGCTGGATGGACCGCGCAGGTCACGCTGGAAAGCCGCGACCAAGGTGTAGATGTAATTGCCGAGAGAGCCGGGAAGCGTGTCGTGCTGCAATGCAAGCTGTATTCGGGTCCTGTCGGCAACGCAGCAGTTCAGGAGATAGCGGCGGGCAGAGCGCACGAAAGGGCACATTACGGAGTGGTGGTTACGAACAGCCGCTACACGGCACCCGCAGAACAGCTTGCCTCGACGAACGGAATATTGCTGCTTCACTACCGGGATTTGAGCAAACTCGACGAGCTGCTTATTGTATCCCCAGTTCCAATGCTGAACTGATCCGCCAGAGTGGATGCGGTTTAATCCCCAAGTTCCAAGTGCCATTCCAGCGATTCAGGAGATTGCAGATCGAGACCTGCCCGTTCGCGAATCTGCCGGTGCAGAAGAGCGGGCTGAGGCCCAGAGCTTGACGGCGGCCAAGATGAAAGAAATGACCGGCCCGTTAAAGCCGGTGCTAATGGGGCAATTAGGATTCCCACAGTGGATGCCCGATAGTCAATTTGAGGCATCGCGGTTCATTGTTCGTCGGGAAGACAAGAGCGCGAAAGATGTGCATCGGGAATAGCGACCTCCGTTAGCAATCCAACAAGAGGCTGGCATTCTACGTAGGTGGAGAGCAAAGATGAAGAGCTATCGCAAAGAGCTTTGGTTTGAGATTCCGGCGCGGCGCGGCTTTGTGAACATCACGGGCGAAGTGGAAGCGGCCCTGAGCGAAAGCGGCGTTCGGGAAGGAATTGTATTGGTGAATGCAATGCACATCACGGCGTCGGTATTCGTCAACGACGATGAAGCCGGGCTGCATCGGGACTACGACGAGTGGCTCGAAAAACTCGCGCCGCACGAGCCTGTTTCGTCGTATGCACACAACCGGACGGGTGAAGACAATGCGGATGCGCACATGAAGCGGCAAATTATGGGGCGGGAGACGGTGGTCGCAATTACGGAGGGGAAACTTGATTTTGGGCCGTGGGAACAGATCTTTTATGGCGAATTTGACGGCAGGCGGAAGAAGCGCGTGCTGGTTTTGGGGACTGGGGAATGAAGCGACCGATGAACGCCGCGATTCGAGTAAAGCGGTGACGAGTTCTTAGATGACGGTGGGTGCCACGGGTTCGCTTATATTGTTTTTGTATGCATACGGTCGCTAACCGGAAAGTGTCGCTCCCGTCGCGTCTTGGTGCAAGATAACACGCTTATCTAATCTCTTCCCCGCTGGCCACGTTGAAGACGAGGAAATGCACCACGCCGTCCGCACCGGCGATTGCTATCCGTGTAGACTTTACACCCGATGAGCACTGCGCTCCTGAAGTCCCAACTCCCAAGTCCCAAGTGCACGAACCGGCAATCGAGAAGCGCAGCGGTGCTGCAAAGGAGCGCGTACGTGTGAAGAGCGTTTAGGCGTTGGGAGGTCTTGGGACTGTTGGGATAGCACGATCAACATTGCGTTCGGCTGTCCCAATGTGATCTCCAGCGGATAGGGAACATTGGGACAGAATGCCAGCAAGCGACGCCAGTTCACCGGATGCCGGTAACGTGCCAATCATCAGCTCCGTCTGTACAAATAGGAATGTTGCTGGCGCTCACCTGAAGTCCACTTCGGCTGCGGGAGCGAGCGTTGGAGGGCGATATGAAAACCAAGCTGGCCTACTTCGCTGTTTCAGGTGTTCTTGCGACTTGCCTGCTGTCAGCACCGCCATCAAAGCCCCACATCTTCATTACGGAGACTACTGCGCCACAGGCGTCCGGCGATACCGCTGTCGGGGACGCGAAGGGTTCGCTGGCGCTCACAGGCGGCTCCAGCCCGCAAAACATTGAAGTCATACGGGCGTTCGAGCGGTATTGCCCCGCTGTCGTCGTGACGGCGAACCGCGAAAAAGCAGACTACCTCGTCCAGTTTGATCACGAGGCGATCAACCCGACTACGCCGTTCACGCACGGGAACAAGGTCGCCGTGTTCGAAAAAAAAGACGACTTGATTTACAGCAACTCGACGCGGATTATGACCAGTGGCGTTAAGGATGCTTGCCGCGCGATCACGCGGGCTTCGGTAGCACGGCACGAATAGCGACAAATCAGGGAAGCTAGGCACGGCTCAGCAGCAAGCAGTCTCTCCAGTCGCCGAAAGCGCAATCAGTTCGTCGGCTCGCAGCCAAGTCAGCCCGTTTGCTGCCTCCGTTTGGCTGTAAGCCCAAAACGCAATCCGATTCGTACAGGCGAGATCGCATAGAAGGTCATCCTTCAGCGCAACGGATCTCGACAGCATGGTCCCGGTTCCTTTCACTCCATCTGGCGAGGTGATCTACATGCGGCATCCGGTCGCGCTTCTTGCCGTTACACCGGCTGTCTGCCAGCACGAAGTTGTGACCGAGATCAATCGGGTACTTGGCCCAAGGGATGAAATGATCGACGTGGCCGCCGTCGCCCCGAATCGCTTGCGTGCAGTAGAAACATTTCCCGTATTGCAGGTCCATCAGCACCGGCCTGACCGCTCCCAGCGCGTTCCTTTCCGCTCCGAACAGGAACTCCCGCAGGTCCAGCGTCTCTCCAAGCAATCGCCGTTCAAGCTCCGCACGTCCCGTAGCCACGCAGACCGCACCGCATCTTGAATCAGCGAATAGAACTGCCGGAAGCAGTACGCGACGCCGGGTCGTAGCTCGATGCTGTCTTCCCCGTCGCTTGGGCCGTACAGGAAATCGAGCCTCTCCTTGCCGACTGTTTGCAGCTTCCACAGCGGCTGCTCTTTCACTACGGCCTCGACCTTCCGAACCAGCCTCTTCCAAGCCTGCGCGTCACGCATGGTGCTGGCGAGCGAGTCTCCGCGTTCACCGCGTGCGTTCGCGACCAAGGCAACGATCTTGGCTTGGCTGCCGCTGTTCTGCCTGAGCACGCGGGCGTCATTCGCGGTCGTATAGGGCACGGCGTGCCGCCAGTAATACTCGACGAACTTCTCCGCAATGGTGAACGTGGAGAGGGGTAGCGGTTTGCCGGAATCGTCGCCGGACTCGACAGACAGATCCGCCAGCGCGGCGATCAGGGCGTATTTGTACGTAGCCGTGAACAGGCCCTCAGCAAGCAGCCGCTGCACGTTCGTGAAGAACCGGATCTGCTCGGCGGGAGCGGGCTGCTGCACTATTTGGCTATCCCTCGATGCTACCGAAGCGCGACATATCGGGCGAGAGCATCCCGTCTATAAAGTCCTGGATTTTTCTTCTTTCACCAGACTCGCTCGCCTTCCTGAAGTCGAAGCCGGGATGATCGTTGAGCAGTTCGCGGCTCTGGGCCTTCAAGTCGGCCCTAAGATCTGCGATGATAACGGCTTCCTCTCTCAGTGGCTCTGCCGTGAGCTTGTACTTAATAATGACTCGGCAGCCTTTCGCGCTCAAATGTCTGACGGCCTCACCCACGCGAAAATCCGTCGAGGCAGTGAACATTGCCCAGTAATAGTCGTCCATCCGTCCCCAAATTCGCGTCGTCTGACCGACATAGAACGGCACTTCCTCCGAGTCGCGATTCCAAAACAGAACGTAAACGAACGCGGGAAGTTCCTGATTTATTGGTGAGAAATCCACGACAGAAAAATTATCGAAATTCATCTCGCTGTTGTCTATGGGTAAAGCTGTTGGCGTGAGCGACACGCGCTTCTGAGAACGGCTCATTATCTTATCGGTACGGTGCTCTCGATTCGTGCAGCGAGGCCGCGAATAGGCGGTGCGCATCCCTTAAGGAACCGGATCTGCTCGGCGGGCGCGGGCGGCTGCACTATTTGGCCCAATAGTTCGCCTTATCGTCGATGATCCAGCGGATGCCGCCGCGCGGATCGGGCACGTCGCCCTTGCGCCGGGGAATGACGTGCACATGAGCGTGCTCGATGGTCTGTCCGGCAGCGCACCCATCGTTTACCCCGATATTGAAGCCGTCCGGCTTTAGCCCGGTTAGTAGCCGGTTGCGCACTTCGGCAACGAGGGACCACACAGCGGATTGCTCCTCGCCGGTCAACTCATAGATGCTCGCGACGTGTTTACGCGGAATGACGAGCGTATGGCCGTCCGTGACTGGATACGCATCCTGCACGGCAATAGCGTGATCGTTTTCAATCCATTTGTGGGTTGGTTCGAGAGAGCAAAAAGGACACATCGAGACGGGTTCGATCCGATTTTAGATTTTGTTGGTCCTGTAGACTCTACAAAGGCGGTACGCCGAAGCGTGCTCTTTACGTCGCTTCTTGCGAACGAATAGCCGCGATCTGTGTCAGGGCGGTATCCCCATAAGGTGTTAAAGTCCACAGCGCTGGGGCGATTCCGGGTGCCGGGTTGTTGCCGATCTTCGTAACCAGTCCGAGCGCACGGAACTGCACTTTAATTTTCTGAAAGTCTTCATCGCGGATGTTCGCGCTTGAGATTCGGATGCGCCCTGCATCAAGGCTCACATGGGTGAAAATCTCTTCGAGTTTGCTCTTCAGAGCTGCATCCGTCGCACCATCGATCATAATTGGCCCAAGCGCGGCGAACAGGGTGTTCCACCCAAATTTTATGGACTGTGTCTCCCTCTCAAACACGTTACCCCGCCGAAATGAGAAGTGGAGTTCGATGGTTTCATCTCCGAAGGCGAAAATTTCCGAGCCAGGCGGTCGTTCTCCCTTAGCCCGCTCCAACGCTTGCCTTAACTGCTCGTTCTCGGTCTTTAGTCGGAGCATCTCCCTAGCGGCGTCCTCTGACATGACATCTGCCCGTACCCAGCCAGTCGCCGGTCGGTCCCGTATCAGCTTTACGATGCTCCGACTAACGACCGAGCCTAAGTCTTTAGGCGTTGTCCACATTTTGCAGAGCTTTCTTTGTGCAAGCTGGCGGAATGCTTCGAGGAGTTCACGATTCACCGGATCTGTTTTGCCCGATTCAATTTTTCCTGGCTCCCCGTGAAGGAACGCAATTACCGGCTTCTGTTTCGATATCGCATACTCGTATTCCATCTGCGTGTAACTCTTCCCTTCGGGTCCAACAGATCCATATCGACCGGCAATGATGACGATGTAGTAGTCGCAATCATCTATAATGCGTTTGATTAGCGTCCACTGATCCTCGTCAGCAGCCGGAAACAATTCCATGCCCGAAGGAATGCAATCTAGCTCCAGTAACGCCTGCATAACCTCCTGGCGTTCGTCCCGCAGGTCTTCGTAAGTTGAACTTACGAAGACCTGGTATCTTTTCTCCATTGAATGTTGTAAACAGTTTCTTGATTCAGTACGCCCGCATCACTTCGGCGCGTTTTCCGTCCACGGCGGCATAACCCCATTCATGCGTGCATAGGCCACTAACTGCCCCATGTGCTCGTTATCATGGACAAGGATTCGCAGATACATCCCGTTGACCGTTGCCTCGCGGTTCGCAACCTTGACCTTCCGCTGAAGATCGGCGGGCTTGATATTCGCGTGCGCAGTTTTAACCGCATCGAGTGACCGCTTCAGCCAAGCTATCACTTCGGGCTTCGCGGTGACGGTCTTCTCCATTTCGTTCGATTTGATTTCGGCAGGCATCGGCGGCCCGGTAACGCTCAACAGATAAAAGTTCGCTAGCGCAATGTGCATTATCACTTCGCTGGCGGATCGCACGCCCGGAGCCGGACGCCAAGCATATTTGTCAGCCGGTATCGCTTCGGCCAGCGCGACGAGTTGCCGGGAAACATGGCCCCACTCGCCGTCATAGCCTTGCCACAGGCCCTCCAACGGATCGACAGCCCCATGCAAGGTCATGCACCCTAGGACGACAAACAGCAGAAGCGTCTTCATGATTCCTCCCCGTCCGCGCCAATGAGTAAAGCGCTCCAATCACAATATGCGCCGTGCGCGGGACTGTCAACATCGGCCCCGTAGACTCTACACGGGCCGGAACTGGACGAGGCGGTAGGCGAAATTCCGATCATGATGCCGACCGGCCTTCTGCGATCCGCCGACACGGCCCCTCGTGCTTCTCTTGATCCGTCATCGCTCGCAGAACTCCGGCAGGCCGTCGCGCGTGACTCCGCACGCACACTGCCGGACATCCTTTCTGTTCATTTTTCGGCATTGCGGACATTCCCAAGATTTGCTCGTCCAGAAGCGCCGCTGAGCTTCGAAGACCGCTGCAGCAATGGCCCTAACATCAACCCTTGTCAATTCCCTTTCCGCATATGAATTGGGCATCGAAACGGATGTGGCACGGCGGCAGAATTCTCTAGCATCGCCCGCGTCACACCACTCGAATCGGCAGCATCCTCCCTTTCTGCTGTAGGCTCTACAAGGACAGGCATGGGCACGTCGCAATACCACCAAGAAAACACAGCACCGTGCGAGCAAGCCCGGCAGTAGCGGCAGCCAAAGACCGATCTACATCGGTCTACGATGCCGGATAAAAACAGGGGCCAGTTTCAACTTTACGGCTGGCACTTTAGTCTCTTCACTTCGAGTGATGCTGCACTAGGGTCTTGACGATCACCATAATGGAGATCAGCTCCGCAGCGCATAGGCTAAACGTCGCGCCGCTCCACAGCGGAAACTGGCCTTGCGAGATCGCCAAAACCGCGATAATGGGCAACACCACCGCGCAGGCCGTAAATACGAACATTACTAATCGTTCCATTTTGCTAAGCGGTCATATCAAAAAGCTGAGCAGCAGGACGCCTAAGAGGACCAAGGTGCTCAACTGTAAGGAAGTGTTCGAAGCGGTGCGGCCTGTTAGCACCCGGCCCCAGAGCGCCAGGACTGACAGGCCGATTATAAGCAGGATAGCGAGCATGAGTTCGCCGGAGGTTGAGCCGGTGAAAAACGCCCAGTGCTTCCAGGCTGCAATAGCGATGACCAACGCCGCCGCAAGCGCGTAGAGCGCAGAGAAAAAGAATCTGCGGTCACGCTGGCCCGGTACAGAGCCGGGGCCGGTGATAGTACGGTCGCCGAATAGAGTGCTCATAGTTACAAATTACCTCAAGCGCAAAGTACGCCGCCGATGCCTAAGCCCAGAGCGGCAAGAGCTACGGCGGCTTCGCCGAACGGCCCTAAGGATGCCGCGCCAACCCAGATCATGTAACCCCAAGTGCCGAAGTAGAGTCCAGCGACAGCGACGTAGCCGCAGACATCGGGGCCGGTTAAAATGGCGCGCTGTAGATGCGCGGGCTGGCCCTCGCCTGCAATGAGCGTGCCGCCCTGCTGGTCGATGCGGACGGCCCATCCCTCAAACGCTTGGATGGCTAGGAGCGTTTAGCCCGGCAATGCCGCAGCGCAAGCGTGTGATCACGGTGCGGTCGCGTCGGCCTGGGAGCATGTGCAGCCCGCTAACGACAGCATAGCTTTTGGCGACTGCCAATAGTGCAAAATCAGCTAGCGTTTTAGATTCCTCGGTTCGATGGCCGCCTCCAAGATGCGAGGTTCACGAACCATGGCCGTTATACCGACGGGCTGCGTGCGCTGGGGATCGGCACGCCTCGTTGCAGCATAATACCGGCAAACCGGCAGGCCATCATCGAGCTGGTTCTCCTGCGAAAGGACCCTTTTTGAAACTCTATGCGGTCACGGAAACA
>CAWBDW010000009.1:0-233901 GCA_963787545.1 uncultured Acidobacteriaceae bacterium | reverse complement strand
CCTGTTTGGCGGTTCTTGTGTACGCGTTCCGCGCGGAAACAGGCGCCGTTCATTGCGACGTAGACTCCCGTGCCCAGCGTCTGAACAAAGGCGAGCGCGCTGCCCAAATTGAATAGCCCGTCGGAGCTGCCGAATTTGTACGGAATCATTGCGCCCGTGATGACGATCGTTTTCCCCGGCACGCTGGAGGCGAGCATTCTCGCCGTGATCTCCATGGTGTCGGTTCCGTGCGTGATCACAATGCGCTGCTCCGGGCTGGCGCGGCACTGCTCCGCGATAATCTCGCGGCCGGCATCGGTCATTTCCAGGCTATCCACCATCATCAACGTCCGAATCTCGAGATTGAGCTTCGAGCGGCCGAGCGCCAGCATCTCCGGCAGATGGGAATCCTTGAAGAAAAGCCGCCATGGATCTCGTCATATTCCTTGTCGAACGTGCCGCCGGTAATCAAAACCCGAATCCGCTGGTTGCCTGGAAAGCCCACGTTGTTATTCTCAGTCATCCTAAAGATATGGCTTTTGAAGATTTGACTTTCGCGATGGAAGGCACAACGGCGATTGTGACGCTAACCGTCCGAACCGCCGGAATGCGCTATCGCTCGGATTGATGCGCGAACTGATCGCTTGTCTTGAGGAAATCGAAGGAAACCGCGCGATTGAAGCGGTGATTCTCGCGGCGGCGGGCAAGGCTTACTCTTCCGGACACGATTTGAGCGAGATGGTGGGCCGTAGCGTCAGCGATTACCGGATTATTTTTGATGTCTGCGCCGAGCTTATGCTCAAAATTCAATCGATTCCTCAGCCGGTCATCGCGGAAGTGCAAGGTATTGCGACCGCCGCGGGCTGCCAGTTGGTCGCCACTTGCGATCTCGCGATCGCTTCGGAGGACGCCACTTTCGCCACACCTGGAGTGCGGATCGGGCTGTTCTGCACCACTCCGATGGTCGCCCTTAGCCGCGCCATTGGCCGCAAGCGCGCGCTGCATATGCTGCTCACAGGCGAATCGATCGATGCCGCGACGGCAGCGGACTGGGGCCTGATCAACAGCGTCGTGAGCGCTTCGGAACTCAAAGGCGCGACACGCAAACTCGCAATTCGAGTCGCCGAAGCAAGCCCGCTCACCGTGAGCATCGGAAAGCAAGCTTATTACAACCAGATCGATCTCGACCAACCGAAAGCCTACGCGTATGCGAAAGAGGTGATGACGACCAACGCTTTGGCCGGAGATGCGCAAGAAGGAATATCAGCATTCCTCGCGAAGCGCGTGCCGTGCTGGTCGGGCAAGTAGAACGCGGTCAGTCGCCGCGCAAATTCCGATACGCAACCAGGCAGCGATCGGCAGCTTCCAGTTCCGGATAATCGCTGCCTTCCTGCTCGATGAGGTAGTACTCCACTCCGCCTTTCTTTTCGGCCGCGGCGAAAATTCCCTTCCAGGGCGCGACTCCTTCGCCGAACAGCACACGGTATTTCTTTTCCGGCGACCAATCCTTGAGATGCAGCGAACGGATGCGTCCCGGATGCTGGTCGATCCAAGCTACCGGATCGTTTCCGGCTGCGACGCATGTCCCGACATCGAGTTGCAGCATGATGCTTTTATCGGTATTGTTCGCGAGCACTTCGAGCGGTTTCTGTCCATCGATCGGCTTCCATTCAGCTTCATGATTGTGATAGCCGGCGTGCAATCCTTCGCTTGCCATCCGTTTGTTCGCGGTGTTGAGCGTATCGGCGACGCGCTTCCAGCCGTCCAGGCCGGCGACTTTTCCGGCGCTGGCCATCACGATGTAACGAGTTCCCAGAATTTTATTCAGTTCGATGGCTTTGCCGATGCCGTCGCTGGTAAACGAGACGGCGTTGTTATGCGTCGAGTAACAGCGGATCTTCAGATCGTCTAGCTGCTTGCGAACTTGCGTCGCGTAATCGGGCGTCCACTCGTAATATGGAGCAAAGAACTCGACGCACTCGTAACCCATCTTGGCCACCGCCTGCACGGTTGCCGGAAGATCTTTCTCCAGTTCATTCCGAACCGAATAAAGCTCCAGCCCAATGGGGATCTGCTTCTTTTTAGCGAACGCGGCAAACGGCGCCGCACCTGCAACTGCTAAAAACGCGCGGCGCGAAAAGGACTTGTGCATAGTCTTCCGAACCGCACGATAGCACATGGCCAGTGGCCAAACGATTTACAGCACCCGAATATCCATTACCGTAATGTCGTCGGCGAGTTTGCTGCCGGTCCCAGCCGCGGAGGCAAGTGCGCCTGCGAGACCCGCGGTCCGAGTCCGGCCGAGCGCGCGAATGGTGTCCACCGCCCAGCCATCGCTCTCTACATCCATCTTTGCTTCGGAAAAGCCATCCGAAAACAGAACAACGCGATCGCCGGGTTCAAGCGAGATGGCGCGCTCTTCAAAGCCACGCTCGCGAAATGCGCCGAGCACGGTTGCGGAGGCGTCGAGAAACTCCATTTCGCCACCCGCGCGAAGCAGAACGGGCGATGGATGGCCGCAATTTACATAGCGAAGCTCGCGCGCAGCGGGATGATAGGCGCCGTAAAAAAGCGTTGCGAAGTGCTCCGGCCGCGTGATTGAAAGAACAGCCGATTGACTCGATCCATCAGCTTCGACGGATAGCGGGCCAATTGTTCCTGGCTGCGGATGCTTGCTTGCAAGTTCGCCACCAACAGAGCGGCTCCAATTCCCTTCCCGCAAACATCGCCGAGCACGAAGGCCATGCCGTCCGGCTCTACCTCAAAGAAATCGTAAAGATCTCCGCTGACATCCCCAGCCGCTAGCGACGCGCATTCCACTTCCAGACCGCAGGAACGGAAGCGGCCAGGCGGCAGCAGTTTGCGCTGCACTTTGCGCGCGATCGCCAATTCCGCATCAAGCGCGCGGTGTTCTTCTGGCGGGGCATTCAGATGCTTTTCGACCATTGCCAGCAGGTGGCGATTATCCCAAGGCTTCGGAATGAAATCGCATGCGCCGCGGTGCATCGCTTCGACAGCCAGCTCGATAGTGCTCCAACCTGTCATTGCAATTACGGGCACATCGCGGCACAACGTTCGCAGCCGCTCCAGCAGGCGCAATCCTTCTTCGCCGGAGGTTGTGTCGGAGGTATAGTTCATGTCGATCACGATCAGATCGTGATCGCAATAGGCGGCAGCGGCCAATGCATCGTTGGGCGATTCCGCCGTTTCCGTCCGGTACCCGGCACCTTTCAGCAGCAGGCGCAGAGCCTCCCGTACATCGGGCTGGTCGTCCACTACCAGCACCTTGCGAACACCGATTTTCGAATCGGGAGCAGCTTCCAAAACCATATCGCTCCAGCCTCGCGTCTCAGATATGCAAACACGTGGCCATTAACGCGCTCCCGCCGCTCATTGCGGTTTCAAAGACTTAGCGCTCCGGCGAACGCGTTGCTGCTGTTCATTTCTGAACATCAGTTTCCCGCAGCGGCCATTTCGGTACCATTACGAACCGGCCTTCAGAATTTCGATGGAGCCGTTCGTATCGGTCAGCGTCATCTCACAACTGCCACCGCCGATGGTTCCGCTTACGGCGTCGTTTGACAGAGATCCGGCAACAGACAGCGGGAAATCCGTCCGAATCCGTCCGAAAGAGGTTCGCGCCGCTACACGATAATTTGCATCGCCAGGCAAATGAATGCGCAGCGTCGAAAAAGACGTGCGGATATTAATCGGCTGGCAAGCGCCTTTGGCTACGCTGGTTGCATCCACCGCGCCATTTTGATTCACGACGCGAATGGGCCCGGAGATTCCGTCCAGCTCTACGGGCGCGAAGCTGGTGGTGACGTTGGCTCCGCGCGTGTTGCTTGCCTGGACACCGCCGTTCGAGTTTTCGACCGTTAATGCACCGCCGATATCGTTGGCCTGCACCATGGCGAAACTGGTTTTCACGTCGGCTGGGCCTCGGACATTGGTCAGAGAAACACTCCCATTACCCGATTGAACGGATGCCACGCCATGAACATCGCTCGCAGTCACGGCGCCAAACGAATTGACGATGGTCAAAGCGCCGCCGACGTGCTGCCCGGAAACTCTCGAATTGCTCGCGCGAATGGATAGCTGCCGCCCAATATCGGAGAATTTCACCTCTGCGAAGGTGGTATTGAGCTGGGCCGCTCCCTGAATGTTCGCCGCGTCGATTCCGCCATTCGTATTGTCGACGGTCATGTCGCCTTTGAAATTCCGCACCGTCACGCTGCCAAAAGAATTTTTCACAGTGCCGATTCCGCCCGAATCCGTCACCTGCACGCTGCCGTTACTGCTGGTCACACTTACGCCTTTCGATACGCGCGCCGCCGTCACATTGGCGAATCGATCGCGCACAGTCAGCGCGCCCGCGATGTTCTCCGCGTCCACCGGGCCATTGCTGGTTTCGATGCCCACGTCTCCGGTGTTGTTGCCGACGCTCACCTTGGCAAACGAATTTTCGAGCCGCTGTGTTCCGCGCCCGTCGTGAAAATCGATAGGTCCGTGAGAGCTGATAATATCGCTGCTCGCCTTCAGGCCGGAGACCGAAACCGCTCCGAAGGAATTTCGCACTTCGAGCGGCGCAGTTTCGGGAATCGTGAGGTCGTAGCGAACGAGATACGAAACATTGCGCATGCCGAGCCAGTTCGATTCATGCTGCGGGTAGCGTGTCCGGATGGCGAGCTCCGAAGCGCCGGGCTCTACGAAAATCTCGACGCGATCCGCGAAGCTCTTAGCCTGATTTTCATCAGAGGCCGAGACTTTGATCTCGGCATGAATCGCCACATCCTGCGATGCGTGCGTGTGGATAGTCACGTCTCCGAAGCGATGCTCCACATAGACTCGCTCGCCGGGCCGCAGCGTGATGGTTTTGTCGAACGTACGCGTATACTCTTCGCGGCCGAAAGCGCAAAACACCAGCAGCAAACCGAGAATGGGCACGCTAATTTTTCCGGTCACGAGTGAGTAACTCCTTCAGCGTTTGTTGTTTTTCGCGGTACAAATCGGCTAATTCGGTTTGCAGCCGGACATTGAAACGGTTGTGGTCCAGGTTGGCGCGCGTGTCGGAAATCGCCGAATCGAGCATCAGCAATTTTTCCTTGCAATTCACCGCGAGCGCGGTCGCGGGCTTCTGAAGCTGCGGCGCGGCCAAGCGCGATAATTTGCCGATGGATTGGCGGTAGGCCGTTTCCGTGCGCTCCACCTCTTGCAAGGCCTGTTCGGTCAAAAAATCGCGGCCCCCGGAGGCTTGCGCGGTCTGTCCCGGCGGCGCTGTATTCGATGCCGGCGCGTTCGCCTGCCAGGGATGCAACAACAGCAGCGCGGCCACCACAACCGCAACCAGCGCGGCGGCCGAGGCTGTCCACATCTTCCATTCCCGCCACCAAACCGCCGGCTGCTTCGGCTTCGGCTCGGCTTCGAGCGCCTTGCGAATTTTGGGCCACAGCTCGGGGCTTTCCCATTCCTGATGCAGATCCTTTGCCGATGCTGAAATTTCGTTCCACAGCCGGTATTCGCGGCGGCAAGCCGCACACTCCTTCAGGTGTTCCCGCGCTTCGGGCATCAGCTCCGACATCGCGAGAGCGCGTTCCAGATCGCCACATTCGAACTTCATGCCCTTTGCTCCGTCAACATTCGTTTCAATTCACGTTTGGCTTCAAAAAGCCAGCTCCGGCAGGTCCCTTCCGGCGATTGCAGAATCCCGGCGATCTCGGAATGCCTGAGGCCTTCCACTTCGAACAGCAGAAATACGATGCGCTGCCGCTCGTTGAGCAGCGCCAGCGCCCGGTCAAGCGCGATTTTCAGCGGCAGTTTCGTCTCGCTGCGAAATTCGCGCGCCGTCGGCTTTTCAGCCAGGCGCTGCTGTTTTCGCAACGCGTCGTAGCAGCAGTTGATCAGAATCCGGTAAACCCAAGTTACAAGCGAGGACTGCCCCTCAAACCCGCGCACGCCTCTGTACACTTTCAAGAATGCTTCCTGCACCGCGTCCTCTGCATCGGCGCGGCTTCCAAGTAGATGAAAAGCAAAGCTCTTCATCCGCCCGGAGTGCATGTGATAGAGCCGCTCGTAGGCGCGAACGTTGCCGCGCTTGCAGCCTTCGGCAAGCTCTTCGTCGGTAGGATTTTCCGGCAAACTACCCGCGAACGGAAGCGGCAATCCGATCTCCCAGCTCATATATACGCACGCGTGGAGCGATCGTTCTCCTTTTATGCGCCCCTCACGCCTGCGTTTCGCGCTTTAGACGTTGCGGATTCAGGAAACGTTGGGCGGCGTTCGACAAGTCACACGGACAGAAGATGTAAAATCTATGACTGATATGGCAACCGCGAGATATTACCCTGGCCCGTTCGCCTCGCATTCGTCCCGAGGCTGGGAGACGCGGAAGACAGTTTTGCTGGCGCTCACGGTGGCTCTGCTCTCCGCGACCGCGGTGTTTTTGTTGTTATGCGAACGCGATCATGCGTTCTCACGTCAGGTGAGCCGCTACGAAACACAACAGTACGTACGGCAAACCGCCTCGGCTATTCCAGCGGCAGCACCAGCAACGAGCGCGTCCGGCAATCCTAAAGCCAGCGTACAGGCGGTTCAGGCCTATATCCCGTTTGAGATCACCCGTTCCAAACACTACCAGCGCGTGGGCCCCATTAGCGTCGGAATCTGGAGGACAGACGAAAAGCGGGGAACCTACGATGTGAGCCTGCTGGTAGCCGGAGAGCGCTTCGATAAGAAGCACGTTGGAATGGATCAAGCCTTGGCGATCCGCATCGGCGATGGAGCGCCTATGGAACTTGTGGTGAATCACGTCGGCAGAAGCGACGTTTCGGGTTACCTGACCACTCCTAACCAAACAGCAACGCGCTAACGGCGTTTCCTGCGCCTGTGTATCACGCGCTCAGCGCGCGCTGGAGCGGACGCCGTGAGTTGCTCGTTCTGTTGTCCGGAACCGATTTTACTGAGGATGCGGTCGTGGATCCAATGCTCATCCCACCACTCTTTCGGATCCACCTGGATGCCGGCGATCATCATGCTGAAGTGCACGTGATCTCCGAACGCCATACCGGTTGCGCCGCTGATGCCGATCTGCTGTTCCTTCTGCACCATGTCGCCCACCTTCACGAGAATTCGGCTCATGTGACCGTAGAGGCTCTGCAGCGAATAGCCGTGGTCGAGGATCACGCAATTTCCATACAGGCCGAGACGCGAAGCGTAGATCACTTTTCCGGAATTCGCGGCCTTGACGGGCATGTTCGCCGTCTGCGCGAGGTCGTATCCGAGGTGGACCTGCTCATCGACTTTCTTGCCTTGATAGTAGTAGCTGCGCTTATCGGCGAAATAGGATTCGCGCGCGCCTTTCACCGGGATAAATGGGCCTGACCAAAGAATGCGCTTCTCGGTGTTGTTGCGAAGATCATAGATCTGCTTGGCGTTCGCGCGGCGCATTTCGCGATTCAGCCTGACGAACCGGTCGACTAAGCTGCCCGTACCATCGGGATCGAGCTCGCCATCGACCTTTTGCAATTCGCGGTCATTCAACTGGATGGTGCTTTCGCGGAACTTCTTGGGAAAGACTTTCACCCAGAATGTGGTTGTGACTTCGGTACCGGCGGCGTTGCGCGCGAACGCGAGCGGGATGGTTTCAGGCGAGACATCCCAGGGAAACGGAAACAGGGAGAATCGCCGGCTGCTGTTATCGGGCTGGCCCGGCATGGGGAACGTTCCGGCCGAGTAGTTGGCGACTTTCACTCCGGCATCCGTCCAGTTGCCGCCTAGATCGAGCATCACCAGCTCGGAGCCACCTTGATTAATGTAGTGCTGGCGGCCATCGGCGACAATGCTGGGCGGGCGAAGCACGACGGGGATGTCCCGAGACAGGGTTGTGGTGCTGCCGCGCAGATCGTTCGAACTTGCTTTCAGCACCATCCGGGCCGAGCCTTCTTTGAGAAACGCGGCCTGCTTTTTCCCGGCAATGAAGCTGTAGATGCGGCTGGTCTGCTTCGACTTGGTTTCATCGTGGTAAACCGGCTGGCTCTGGCCATCCTGCTCGATGAAGGCCGAGAAGGATTTGACTCCGTGCGGAGCGTCGGCTTCGACCCGAACCGGCGTTTCGGCGCCAATGGCAGGCACCGCCTCGGCAAGCTTGAGATCAACATGCTTGCCGGAGAACCAAACGAACCCAAAGACGATCAGGATCAGGACTACGACAACAGCTATTACGGTTTTGAATGGTGACATCGAGTTGTGAATTTCAGGTTTTGAGGACTCGCCGGCCCTCGATACGGTAGTTGCCTTTGAGGAGCCAGGCTATCGCTTCCGAATAAATTTTGTGTTCTTCAATTAATATTCGGGCGGAGAGGGTTTCGACGGTATCGCCGTCGAGGACGGGGACGGCGGATTGGAGGAGGATGGGACCGCTGTCGAGCTGGTCGTCGACGAGGTGAACCGTGCAGCCGGTGATTTTGACGCCGTGAGCCAGCGCCTGGTATTGGGCGTCGAGACCGGGGAAGGCGGGGAGCAACGAAGGATGGATATTGAGGATACGGCCCTGAAATTTCCAAACGAACTGTCCGCTCAGGAGGCGCATATATCCTGCGAGACAAACCCAATCGACCTGGTGCTTTTCAAGTAAATCAACAACTTGCGCGTCGAAAGCGGCGCGATCGGCTCCGGTAGACTGTATGGAACCGCACGGTAGGCCCAATTCGCGGGCGCGAACGAGGCCCGGCGCGCTCGGCTTATTTGAAAAAACGAACCCAATTTCGCAATCGAGGCGGCCGCCCAAAACGTTTTGCGCAATGGCTTCGAAATTGGAACCGCGGCCAGAAAGAAGGATGCCCAGACGAGCGCGTTTTGGGCCGGTCACAGGTAGACGACCCCTGGCTGCCGTTTCGACTTCCTGGGGGCGACCTGGCCGATTTGGTAAAAAGGCTCGCGCAGCTTCTTCAGAATTTGCGAAACGAACCCAATCTTCTTGGGCGCTACGACCAGCACCATGCCTATGCCGAGATTGAAGGTGCGGCGAAAGTCATCTTCCGGAATATTGCCCACGCGCTTGAGCAGTTCGAATATTTCCTGTTTCGGCCACGACGCGGGATCTATTTCGGCGATGCAGTTCTTGGGCAGAATGCGAGGAACGTTGTCCGTCAGCCCGCCTCCGGTGATGTGGGCCGCGCCTTTGAGCAGGGTCGCGTTCTGAAGAGCTTGCAGAGGAGCGAGATAGGAACGATGAATTTTGAGGAGTTCGTCGGCCAAATTCGGGGAAAGTTCGGGAAGGAGCTTGCGGGCGAGCGAGTAACCATTGGTGTGGAGTCCTTGGGAGGGCAGGCCGAGGAGCAGGTCTCCGGGTTCGACGGCGGCGCCGGTGAGCATGCGTTTGCGCTCGACCGCGCCTACGATGAAGCCGGCGAGATCGTATTCGCCGGGCGCGTACAAGCCGGGCATTTCCGCAGTTTCGCCGCCAATGAGAGCGCAGCCGTTCCGTTTGCAGCCGCGGGCGATTCCGGCGACGACGCTGGCGCAGACTTCGGCGTCAAGCTTGGCGACGGCGAAATAGTCGAGGAAAAAGAGCGGTTTCGCGCCTTGCACGGCGATGTCGTTGACGCAATGATTGACGAGATCTTCGCCGATGGTGTCGTGGCGGCCGGTTGCGAAGGCGATCTTGAGCTTGGTGCCGACTCCATCGGCGGAACTGACGAGGACTGGATCGCGCCAGCCTTTGAGCGAGAACCCGGCGCCGAAGCTACCGATGGAGGTGAGGACTTGCGGAGTGAGCGTTTTGGCCGCGAGGCGCTTGATTCGCGATACGGCGCGCGCGGCTTCTTCGATGTCGACGCCGGCATCCCGATAGGTGGTTCGCTGGTTCACTGCGTGAAGGAATCAGTGTAGCGAATACCGCGATAGGAAGCGTGAAAGCCCAGTTTGCGGGTAGCAGTCCCTGCACGACCTCCTCCCCGCATCCACTTATTCCTGTGGAAAGGTGAAATCGGGGTTATAGCCGCCGCCCGGATCCTGATACATATCGGGAGCGGGTAACGGCTTCGAATCCACCGAAGGATTAGCAAGTTTGGAATCCGCCTTTTGGCGATTCGCCAGCTCTTTCACCAGAGGCTTGGCGATCGGCCCTTTTTGGCGATCACTGGAGTTCATGCCGGAACGGTAGCATGGCGGCGCGGCGGAATCGGGCGCGGGGGTGCCGGGAGGCAAATTTTATCTTTCGTCCAAGTAACTGCGGGCGAAGCGGATACGCCTCCCTATGACACAATATTAGAATTTATTCCGATGTTGTGACTGGGGATTCGCTCGCATGAAAAATTCCTGCCTGTTTGCGGCATTATTGGCTGCCGCGCCGTTGTATGCACAGTTGAACGTCCGGTCCGAATCGCCGGCGGTGGTGGCGATTAAAGACGCGCACATTGTCACGGTCAGCGGCTCCGATGTTCCCAAGGGGACGGTGGTGCTGCGCGACGGCTTGATTCAAGCTGTGGGGACGAACGTAGATATTCCGGCGGATGCCTGGGTGATCGACGGCGCGGGATTGACGGTTTATCCCGGTTTCATCGATGCTTTGAGCACCTGGGGGATTCCAGCCGCGACTCCTCCGGCGGCCGGGAGAGCGGCGGGCGGGCAGGCCAAACGCCGGCACAAGCACCTCCCACGCCAATCCGGGGCCCGGAAGACCGACCAGAAACCTACTCGTTCGAGCGCGCGGCGGACCTGGTGACGCCGGCGGACAACCGGCTCGAAGGGGCGCGGGCGGCGGGATTCACCACGGCGGCTACGTTTCCGAACCGCGGCATTTTCGAAGGGCTAGGCGCGCTGGTGAATCTGGCGGGAGAGCGCGGACGCGACATGGTCCTACAGCAGCCGATTGGGCAGCAGATCGTGTTCCGCATGGGAGCGGGAGGAATGGGGCGCTCGTTTCCATCCTCTCTGATGGGAAACATCGCTTACGTGCGGCAGCTCTACCTGGATCTGGATCAATATGAGCAGGCGAAAAAGATTTACGCGTCGAATCCGGCGGGAAATCGCAGACCGGAATACGATCACGATCTGGAGGGCTTGGCGCAATCGCCGCGCCTGCTGCTGCCCGCCGATGAAGCGCAGCAGATCGACCGCATCTTGAATTTCGGGCACGAACTCAAAGTGCCGTTCGCGATCTATGGGGCGCACGAAGCCTATGAGCGCGTGGATGAATTGAAGCAGGCGAATGTGCCGGTACTGGTGAGTTTGAAATGGCCGGAGAAGCCGCGCGATCCGAATCCGGAGGACGTTCCGAATTACCGCGAGCTGCTGATGCGAGAAAAAGCGCCGGCTGTCCCTGGCATGTTGGCGAAGGCGGGAGTGAAGTTCGCGTTTTTCTCCGATGGCGTGGACACCGCGCCGGATTTACGAAAAGCGATTCGGAAATCGATCGACGCCGGATTGTCGCGGGCGGATGCGGTTCGCGCGCTGACGCTAACTCCGGCGGAGGTGTATGGGGTAGCGGACCGGCTGGGGAGCATCGATAAAGGCAAGATCGCGAACCTGGTGGTGATTCGGGGCGATGTGTTCGACGATAAATCGACCATTGAATATGTCTTCATCGATGGGAATGAATTTGAACCGTCGAAGCAAGCACAGGAAGGGCCGCCGGCGAGGCCTGCAAGAAGAGACGGAGGAGAGAACTAATGCGGCGCGTGTTATCGATTCTATTTGCGCTGGCGGCGGCCGGGGGTTTGAGCCGCGCCCAAACGATTTTGATTCGTAACGCCACGGTTCTGACCGTTACAAAAGGAACGGTGGAGAACGGCAGCGTGCTGATTGAAAACGGCAAGATTGCGGCGGTGGGGAAGAACGTGAGCGCTCCGGCGGATGCCACGGTGGTGGATGCCACGGGCAAGTACCTGATGCCGGGCATCATCGATTGCCACTCGCATACGGCGATCGAAGGCGGCGTGAATGAGGGCACGCTTTCGGATTCCTCGATGGTGAATATCAAAGACGTCATCAATCCATCCGATATCAATATTTATCGCGGGCTGGCCGGAGGGTTGACGGTTTCGAACGTGCTGCACGGAAGCGCGAACGCGATTGGCGGGCAGACGATAGTTATCAAGCTGCGCTGGGGCAAGAACGCGCAGGAAATGTTATTTCAAGGCGCGAAACCAGGCATTAAATTCGCGTTGGGCGAGAACCCGAAGCGGGCTGGAGAGCCGAGCCAAAACTTTTTCAGCCAGGGACCGGCGCCGCAGCGGCGTTATCCCGGAACGCGGATGGGCGTCGAAGAAGTGATTCGCGAAAGCTTCACCGAAGCGAAGAATTATGAAGCGGCGTGGAAGGAATACAACGAGCGAGTGGCGCGCGGAGAGCATCCGATTCCTCCGCGTAGAGATTTGCGGCTGGAGCCGCTGGTGGAGGTGATGCAAGGCAAGCGGTATGTGCATGCGCACTGCTACCGGTCGGATGAAATTCTGATGCTGCTGCGGGTGGCCGATGAGATGGGATTCAAAGTGCGCACGCTGCAGCATGCGCTCGAGGCGTACAAAGTGGCGGATGAGATCAAAGCGCACGGGGCAAGCGTGTCGACGTTCAGCGACTGGTGGGCGTACAAGAGCGAGGCCTATGATGCTACGCCATACAATGCCGCGATGTTGACGCGCAAAGGCGTGGTGGTCTCGGTCAATTCGGATTCCGACGAATTGCAGCGCCATTTGAATCTGGAAGCGGCAAAAAGTATGCGCTACGGCGGATTGAGCGAGACGGAGGCGCTGGCGCTAGTGACGATCAATCCGGCTAAACAGCTCGGCATCGACGACAAAGTGGGATCGATTGAGGTGGGCAAGTCGGCGGACATGGTGCTGTTCGATAAGCATCCACTTTCGAACTTCTCAAAGGTGCAGAAGGTTTGGATCGATGGGCACGAATATTTCGATCGCGATAAAGATCTGGAGACGCGGCCGAAGTTCGAGCGGGAGAAGAAGATGCTGCTCGATAAAGAGAATGCGCAGAGCACGCGCGGGCCGGGCTCGCGGCGGAACGCACCGGCCGCTACTCCAATGGAGGAGGTGGCGCGCTAATGAGGACGTCGAAACTGTTTGCGATTGTGCTGGCTTGCGCCGCGCCGTGCATGGTGGCGGGAGCGGAGGCGAATTCGCTGCTGATTCGGAACGTGACGGTACATCCGGTTACAGGACCGGACATTCGTAACGGGTCCGTTCTGGTGCTGGATGGGAAGATTGCCGAGATCGGGCAGCGGCTAACGGCGAGAGACGGCGCGCGCGTCATCGATGGACACGGATTGCAGTTGTATCCGGGGTTGATCAATGCCGCGACGAATGTGGGGTTATCGGAGATATCGTCGCTGCGCGACACGGTGGATCTGGATGAGATCGGGACATTCAATCCGGAGTTGCGAGCGGAGGTTGCGTTTAATCCGTCGAGCGAGCACATCGACGTGACGCGGGCTTCGGGGATTACGACGGTGGTGAGCCTTCCGGGAAGCGGCGGACGCGGTTTTCGCAGAGGCGGCGGAGGAACCGTGATTGCAGGCCAGGGCGCGGTGATGCATCTGGAAGGCTGGACCTGGGAAGACATGGCGGTAAAGCCGAGCGCCGTGATGGACACGCTGTTTCCGGAGATCCAGAACGTGCCGGCGCGGTTTGCGGCACTGCTGGGAACGCCGGTGCGCGGTTATGCCGAAGAGGAGCGGCAGTATCGAGAGCAGCTTCGGCAAATGAGTGAATTTTTCGATAAGGCGCGGGCGTATGAAAAGGAGAAATCGGCTCCGGGTCCGGATTTCCGCCGCGACATCCGGCTGGAGGCGATGATTCCGGTGATTGAAGGCAAGCTGCCGCTGCTGGTGCGCGCCGAACGGGAGCGCATGATCAAAGATGCGGTGGAATTCGCGGATAAGGAGAAGGTGAAGATCATCATTGCCGATCCGCGGGAGCTGGGGAGCGCGGGGCCGCTGCTGAAATCTCACGACATTCCAGTGGTTTTGGGCAAGACTTTTCAACTGCCGATGAACGACGACGATCCGTATGACGCGCCCTACACGCTGCCGGAGGATTTCTATAAAGCGGGCGTGAAGATTTGCTTCGGGACGTTCGATGTCGAGTTTGCGCGCAATGTGCCGTTCGAAGCGGCGCAAGCGGTGGCGTTCGGGTTGCCGCACGAGGAAGCGCTTAAGGCGCTGACCATCAATAGCGCGGAGATTTTGGGTGTGGGAGATCGGTTAGGTTCGATTGAGAAGGGCAAGCTGGCGGATTTTATTCTGACGGACGGCGATCCGATGGAAGCGAAGACGAATATTAGGCAGATGTTTATTGCGGGGCGGGAAGTAAGTTTGGAATCGCGGCATACGCGGGAATATGAGAAGTGGATGAAGCGGCCGTAGGGGATTACGCCGATGAGCGTAAGCGGGTGGAACTTTGCGTTCCATGGTACATTGTTAGATGGGGCTTCTTCCGATCGCGGCTTGCCTGTTTAGCTTGATGAGTAATGGACAGCTGCGCGGGGTGGTTCTTGACCCTGCGTTGGCGGGTGTTTCTCGCGCGACCGTGCGACTAATCTCGCTTGAGCGTGTTTTTCAAACGAAGACGGCGGTCGACGGAAAATTTTATTTTAATGACGTAATGCCGGGATCGTATGAGTTGTCGGTAACGGCTCCAGGATTCATCGGGCAACAGATGGCTTTAACGGTTTCAGAGAAATCAGCCGAACAGAGGCGGATCGTGCTGGAGCTTGCTAATTCCGACGCCACGTGCGGTCCTGACGCCGCTCTCAACTATAAACCAGTCGACAAGAAAGGCGCTCGCGTGACTGGTACCATCACCGGCTTCAACGACGGACGGCCACTTGCAAATGTGAAACTGGCGATGAGTGCGAGTAACGAGAACGGCCGGACGCTACTACGTTCGGTTACTGATAAGCAGGGCGGGTTCGTATTGGCGGGGATCAAGCCGGGCTATTACGATTTTGTTTTGACGCGAAGCGGGTATCTTCGAGAAACGATCAAGCACGTCCTAGTGCCCAGGGAGAATGTGGTTGTGATAGATTCGACAATGCTCGACCGGCCCGTGGTGTGCCAATGACGGACTGGCTGAGCAACGCAGTGTGACGGGATACTCTGCTAAACGCAGTCCTGCTGTTGCACACCACAAGGGCTAATAGCCGATTATCTGTTGGAGGGTTGAACGTAAGTCCTAAACCTTAACTACAGGCACTTGAATTTCAGTTACGTATGACTCGTTCTCCCGGCTTACCGGCGTTACGATGTGAAGGAAGATTTCACGCGTTGGCCCCCCTATTTGGTAGCCGTTCGCCTCGATCCACCGGAGCAACCCTCCATATGCCTCGCCAATGCGGTTGAATGCCCCTTTGTGCACTGTACTCGCCACTGTGGAAGCCGGCAATTCGCAGACGTACAGTCCCGCTGGCGCCGTCGCCGCGTGTTTCAGGTAGACGCCCACCTCTGCGTCAAGGTTCTGATCCTTGAATTCCCGATCGTGCCAAACAGCTGCCGTTGGTCCTTCCTTGGCAAGAGGCCCCAGCAGCCGGTAGAGCTTGTTGAACAAAGCGCCAACCTCCCGATAGGCCGGCACCGTTTCGCGAATGGATGCAATCCACTGCGTTGCCACTTCTTTGATAACGACATCTTGCATCATTACGTTCTCCTGCTCAATCAGTTGAATGCGTGCTCTCAAACGCACGAGTTTCTCTTGCTCCTCCTGAACCCGGATCTCCTGTTCGGTCTGCCGAAGCAGTAACATCCCACGAAGTTGCTCGGTGGTAATGCAGTCATCAAGAAGTGCGGTGATGCGCTCTAAAGGAAATCCGAGATCCTTCAACGCCAGAATGCGGTGGAGGCGAGGCACCTGAGTCGCCGAATAGTATCGGTAACCTGTAGCAGAGTCTACTCTGAAGGGTTTCAATAAACCCAGCTCGTCGTAGTAGCGCAAGGTCTTCACTGAAACCAGCGTAAGGGCCGAGAAATCGCCGATCTTGAGCACGTTATTGTTTTAATCCCTCCAGCAACGGTAGAGTCAAGACATTTTTAGTGGATAAGGAGAAAGTGAAGATTATTGTTGCCGGTGCGCGGGAGTCGCAAGCGCGGGCCGCTGCTGAAGGCGCACAGCCTTCCGGTGGTTTTGGGGAAGACAATTGGTTAACTAAAGTCTTGGCAGGAGCAAAAAGATTGTATACAATCTTGAATACTGTTCTATGAAAACCCTATTGCTGCTTCTCGTGATCGCTTTTTCTGTATCCGCCCAGATCTCCGGCAATGGACAGATTGTCGGTTCCGTGCAGGATACCTCCGGCGCCGCGATTCCCGGTGTTTTGCTGACGCTGCAGAACGCGAATACCGGAAGTTCTCAAACCGTGGTGTCCGGAGCGGATGGAGGATTTGTGTTCACCACGCTGCAATCCGGAACTTACAACCTGAGCGCGTCTTTGAAAGGCTTCGAGACGGCTGTCTACAAGGGGGTTGTGGTGAATGCGGCACGAACAACCAATCAGCTCGTGACGCTGAAGGTAGGACAAGTCAGCGAAACCGTGGAGGTCACCGGTGCAGCCCCGGTTCTGCAAGCCACCAGCACGACAATTTCCAACACAGTCGAGCAAAAACAACTGGAAAATCTGCCGCTCAGCGGCCGCGACACATTGCCATTCGCACTTCTCTCGGCCGGTGCACAGCAGGGTGTGACTTCGCGGGACAGCACCTTCGAAGGAATGCCGGGCGCATCTATCGACATAACTTTGAACGGCATAGCGAACAATGCCCAGCGGTTTAAGAGTGGCGGCACGAGCTTCTATGCGTTTGTGACTCCCCGCCTGGAAACGGTGCAAGAAGTGACGGTGAGCACTTCCAACCTGGGCGCCGATGCGACAGGACAAGGTGCAATGGCTATCCAGTATGTCTCGAAATCGGGGACCAACTCGTTCCATGGCGAGGCGTTTTGGCAGCATTCGAACTCGGCGCTCAATGCAAACGATTGGTTTAATGACGCAAATCGCATTAAGAAACCCGTCTTCATCCAAAACGACGTGGGTGGCACGATTGGCGGGCCGATCCTAAGAAATCGCCTGTTCTTCTTTCTTAGCTACGCCGAGCAGATCACGCCATCCTCAGGGCAGTATTCTGCACTCGTACTGAATCCGGCTGCTCAAGCCGGCATCTTCAGCTATATAGGAACGGACCGCGTTGAGCGGAGCGTAAATCTGCTGAATCTTGCAGGACAAAACGGATTTCCAAGCACGCTAGATCCGATTATGGCCGCCCAGCTTCAAAAAATTCAGCAGTCCGCCTCGGCGGGCGCTGTATCGTCTTCAGATCTGATCAGAAATCAGCTCGTTTGGGTGGCGCCTCAGCCGGTAACCAACTACTATCCGATGGGCCGAATCGATTGGCTCATTACGCAGAACCTGCGCTTCAACGTTTCGGACACATGGTCGCGCAATGTCAACGCAGCCGGATTCCGTGGGACGGTGCTGCCCGGAACCTTTGAGCAGCAGCAGTCTTACGGCCAGATTGCGAACCCCTATATCGCCACAGCGGGACTTATCTGGACCATGAAACCGAATCTGGTCAACGATTTTAACTTCGGCATACAAGGGACACAGGAAACGTTCAACACGGGGTTCGATCTCAGTACATTCCAGCCGCGCCTCATGAATTTCCCGCTGGGATTGGCCAGCGGGCTCGAGGAGCTCAACGGCCTTCAGCAAGGCAACACCTTTCAGGCTCGAAACAATCCTGTCTGGAACCTCTACGACAACTTGAAATGGGAGGAGGGCAGCCACTCCCTCTCATTCGGAGGCAACTGGATCAGGAGCTTCGTTCACACCTCCAGCACCGGGGCAGCAGGTATTCCAAGGTATACGTTCGGCGTGACTTCCGCCGATCCTGTAAATGCAATTTTCAATTCCGCGAATCTGCCCGCGATCAGCCAAACCGATCTGGCAAATGCGACCAGTTTGTATGCGCTGTTGACCGGGCGTGTGAATAACATCACGATTAGCAGAAATCTTGACGCTAAGAGCCATCAGTACGCCAACTTTCAGCCCATTTACACGACTGAGTTGATGAAGTCTTTCGGCGTGTATTTTGCCGATTCGTGGCGGGTAAACCGCTCCTTTACTTTGAACTATGGCCTGCGGTGGGATTTCCAGGGTGACAATGAGAACCCGAATGGCGTTTACACCAGTCCAACGGTGGCGGATCTTTTCGGCCCATCAGGATCGATCGGAGGTTTGCCGTACACGCCTAATCTGTTCGATCCGGGATCGCTCTCAGGAGTTGCGAATCCAGCCATCTACCAGCGATCGAAAGCTTACAACTCCGATTATTTCAATCCCGCGCCGCATATTGGATTTGCCTGGAATCCAAGCTTTCAGCAGGGGATTCTTGGCAGCCTTCTGGGTGATCGGAAGTCGGTGCTCCGAGGCGGCTATTCACTCAACTACTACTCGGAAGGAATGTTGAGCTTCACGGATCTGGTTGGGAATAACCCCGGGCCCACACAAACGGCAACGGTAACGCCGGGTGTAAACTTCGTCCCGGGATCATTGAGCGTAAGTGATCCTATACCGCCCGCCACCGCGTTTCCGACCTCATTTACCTTTCCGCTTGCATTATCGAATTTTGCTTTTGCCAATCGAACCGTGGGCAGTATCGATCCGAATATCAAGGCTCCTTACGTTCAGACATGGTCGTTTGGTATTCAGCGAGAGCTGCGAGAAGGGACTGTAGTTGAGGTCCGTTACGCGGGCAACCATGGCGTCCACCTTTGGCACGCCTACAACGTCAATGAGGTGAACATTTACGAGAACGGATTCTTGAGCCAATTCCAGAGTGCCCAACAGAATCTGGCCATCAATCAAGGCGCAGGAAAGGGCAACACGTTTGCGAACAATGGCTTGCCAGGCCAGGGACCGACACCGATATTTGCAAGTGCATTTGCGGGATTGGCTCCTGCTCAAGGATTTTCAAACACGAATTTTGTCAGCTTGCTTCAGACGGGGCAAGCGGGGTCTTTGGCAAACCAACTAGCCCAAACTGCTAATTACTTCTGCAACATGGTGGGAAGCAGTTTCAGCCCGTGCAGCGCGCGCGGCTCTAAAGCACCTGGGCCGTATCCGATCAACTTCTTCCAGCTTGATCCTTATGTCGCGACGGCAAATTTCCTGACGTCCAATTCGTTTTCCAATTACAACGGGCTGCAAGTTGAACTTCGGCAGCGGTTTTGGCACGGTTTGACATTGAACGCCAATTACACGTACTCGCATTCCTTAACGGACCGTTATTCAAAGACCGTCGATAACATCGTGAACTTCACGACTTTGCGGGATCGCAGGCTGGATTATGGTCCATCGCCGTGGGACCTTCGCCATGTTATCCAGATCTACGGAACCTATGACATTCCATTTGGAAAAGGACGCATGTTCTCCGGGAATAACCGCGTCATCGAGGCGATCGCCGGGGGCTGGACCTTGGGTTCCATTTTCCGGTATCAGACGGGATTGCCGTTTAGGCTAAGCAGCGGGCAATTGACGGTCAACCAGCAGGACTCTGGAGTGACCCCGCTGGTGAGCGCCTCAGCGCTGCAGAACAACGTAGGCGTATTCAAGACTGGCAATCCTTACGTTTACTACCTCAACCCGCAGATAATCGCGAGTAACGGCCGTGCCAATGCAAGTTATCTGGCGTTGCCGACAACGCCTGGCCAGTTCGGAAGCTTCATCTATCTGTATGGACCGCACTTCATAACCGATGATCTTTCAATTGCAAAGAGCGCGTCGATTTTCGAAAGAGTCCGCATGGAGATTCGCGCCGAGATGGTAAACGCGTTCAATCACCCGATCTTCCAAGTACCGACTGGGGGCACATTCGGGATCAATTTCATCAGCATCGCTGCCACAACGTTCGGCCGCGCTACGGCAACCACCACGATCCCCCGGCAGGTGCAACTGCGTATCAGGTTCGTGTTCTAGAACTTTGCGCTGCCTGGAGAGGCGGGGCTGAGGTTTTGGGTAGATTTTTTCGCCCTGCCAGCGTCTAACGGTTACTCGTGCGCCGTCTCTTTGTCGTTATCCCGATTGTTATTGTTCTAGCTGGTAATTGCAGTTATCGCCTTTTTTCTCACGAACGTCGACAAGTATCGTCCGCGGGTGCAAGCCGAACTCCAGCAAAAGCTGAACCGGCCGGTGACTTTGGGGCATCTCGGGCTGCGATTGTTCCCGCTAGGCCTGCGGGTGGACGGGCTGACGATTGGCGAAGGACCGCAATTCCCGTCGGCGCAACCGTTTGCCACGGCGAAAGAAGTGTACGTGAGTGTTGGGCTGATGTCGCTGATTCACGGGAATCCCGATGTAAAGGAGCTGAATCTCAATCAGCCGCAGATTGAGCTGATTCGCAATCCCGCGGGCGTATGGAATTTTTCGACGATTGGCGGTCCGACCCAAAGCAACACTGTGACCCAAAGCAGCCCTGCGAACAAAAGCAGCAGTGCGAACAATAGCAGCAGCCAGTCTAGCGAGTTCAGCCTGGACGCGTTGAAAATCACCGATGGGCAGGTTGGAGTGACCGATGAACTTACCAAAAAGCCACGAACGGTTTACAACCACATCGACCTGCGCCTTAGCGGCTTCGCGCCGGGCAAACCGTTCGGGGTAGATCTGGCGCTTCACCTCCCCGAACCTGGCAACCCACAGGTTGCGCTCAATGGAACCCTGGCGCTCTCTTCCGACTCGCTGCGTTCCAGCGCGTTCACCGTCCGGAGCGGGTCGACAGTACTAACGGGCAATTTCGCGCTGTCGCATTACTCGACAAACAACATGCTTGTCGATGCCAGCGTTAAGACGACCAGTGCAAAGATCGCAGAGTTACTCAACGTTGCCAAGGCTTATGGCCTTATCGCGTCGCAAGACGTGACGGGGTCGGGCAATCTATCGCTCGATGTTCATGTGCAAGGACCGGTATCGGACATATCGAAGCTGACCTATTCGGGCGTTGCGGATATTCCGAATGCCACTCTTTCGGCTAAGTCGCTCAGCGAACCGCTGGCCATCAATGCCGCCAACCTGCATTTTGCGCAGGACAGCGCGTCTGTGACGGCAAACACGCTGAAGGCGGAAGGATTTGTTCTGACGAACGTGCGGGCGAATGCGAAATTCGGCAAGGGGCTGGTGCAGCTTTCTCCGGTGAGCGCGAGCATTTTTGGCGGCACGGCGGATGGGACGGTTTCGGTAGACACGAAACCGGCTAAGCCTCTCTGTTCGGTCAACATGAAGTTTTCGGGAGTGGATACGAATGCGTTGCTGTCGGCCGTTAGCTCGATGAAAGACACGCTGTATGGAAGCCTGGCTGGACAGGCAAACACGAACTTTGCTCTGGAATCGGGCGCGGAGCTGGCGCAGACGCTGAACGGGACATTGAACTTCAACGTGACAAACGGGCAATTGAAGAATGTCAACATTCTGAGCGAGCTGGCGCGCGTGGGCAAATTTTTGGGCAGCGCTCCCGCGCAGGGCGGCTCGGGAACGGCGCTGCGGCGTTTTTCCGGCACGCTGAATGTGGTGAACGGGGTCGCGACGACGAACAACCTGGTCGCGAACCTGGATACGGCTGCCCTTTCGGCGACTGGGTCTCTCAATCTGGTGAACGAGGGAATCGATATGCATATGACGGCCGTTCTGAACAGCGGGGCCAGCCAGTCGGTGGGCGGTACGAGCGTGGGTGGATTCCTCAATACCGCGCTTGCCAATAACAAAGGCGAACTGGTGCTGCCGGTGCTGGTCACTGGAACCATGGCGCATCCTGTTTTTGCTCCCGATGTTCAGGCGATCGCGAAGATGAAGCTGAGCAACTTGCTGCCGACGACGGGAGATCCGTCGAAGTTGACGACTGGAATCATCGGATCTGTGCTGGGCAAGAAAGGCGCCGGAGGAGTGTTGAACGGAATTCTGGGGCAAGGCTCGACGCAGAAAGGGCAGCAGCAACAGCAGCAGAATCCTATTAATTCATTGTTCAATCAGTTTGGGAAGAAGAAGTCGACCAAATCGACCAAGCCCTAGGGTATGCTCCCCTCCCTCACGGTCGGGGTTCTGTAATTTGTATCTCCAGGACTCTTAAGCCGCGGTCTTTGGCCTCTTCCAGGAAGGCTTTAGTGAGGTCTTGTTTGCCTCGCGGGCGGGCGTCCCACAGAATAAGCGCAATTGATTCGGTGTTTTGTTCATGCGCCATTGCGACGGCTTCGTCGAGAATCGCGGAATTGACGGCGGCGTAGGAGCCATTCAGAACGATCAGATCGCCGCGACTTTGCACTTCCTCGAGCACGCGGTCGTAGATTGCTCCCCAATCGCCGGGGCGGTCGACGACAGAGGTTTGGCGGAAGCGCTCTGGAGGGGACGGCAGAATCACGCGGCGGCGCAGTCCTAGCGCTCCTGCCTCTTCGAGAACAAGTAGATCCGCTCCGCAGGCTGCCGAGCTTACAATGGCATCCGCGTGCTGTTGCAGGAGGAGCGCGCGCACGCGCTCGCGTATCGACTGAATGTTACCGGTTGCCAAAGTTCGTCTTCCCGCGAGTGCGATGATCATTGGAACACTTTCAGGATATTGTTATCGATATGCCTCAGAACGTTATCGAGCTCCAAGCCGGGGAATCCATAGAAGCCGCGGTTCAGAAGTTACAGCTTCCAGCTCGGCCGCTGCTGTTGCTGCTCGGTGACTTTGATCCCGGTTTGAACGCAAATGTGCAGGCGATCTGCCGGCGTGTTTTAGCACCGGCGGCCGTGAATCCCGGGGCGTTGGTGTTAGACGACGCAAGCTGCACCGGATTCGCAGCCGCCATGGGCGCGGCGGCGCGATTCCAAGATCAGACACCGCTGCTGCTCGGAGTGGTTCCGAACAACCGGCCCGTTAATGCGATTGAACTGAATCATGAAATCGTGTTCCGCCTGCCAGCGGAGTGGGACGACTGGGCTAAATATGCGCTGCAAATCGCCGATTGCCTGGTTAAGAACGGCGCCGGGAGCGCGAATCCGGCACTGGCGATTTTGGCCGGTGGCGGGGATGCTGAAAAAGAGGCCGTCCTGCGCTGTGGCGAGCGAGATTGGCCGGTGCTGGCGATTGGAGGAACGGGCAGGCTGGCGGATCAGATTCTGGATGCGGAAACGGCGCAAGCGCCTGTCTCCGGCCGATCCCGATATTCGCGAAATTGTGGATACTGTCGAGCGTCCATGAGGTCGCCATCGATGCAAATATGGACGACTTCAGCCGCGTTGTCTTAGGGCAGATTCAGTCCGACCCTTCGATACTCACCAACTCGCTGCGCGAGGCCTGGGGCTGGTTCGACAAGCTCGACCAGGCGGCTGTGATCAGACAGATACGATTCCGGAGTTTAGAATTAACTCTCATCCTGCTGGCAGTGATTGCGACGCTGTTCGCGATTCTCAGCTCCGGCAACGCGCTGACTCCGTCGTTCAAGGCCTGGGTACTTCAATGGTGGGCGGGGGCGGGCACGACCTTGCACATCCTGGTGATTATAATTCCGATCCTGATCTCGATTGTCGGCACTTACAACAGCCATTTCCGGGATGGCAATAAATGGATTCTTCTGCGCGGCGCGGCCGAAGCCATTAAGCGGGAAATTTTTCGCTTCCGGGCGCAGGCGGGCGTATATAGCGAGAGGCAATGCGGGCAGATTTCGGCTGAATCGAAACTGGCGGCGAAGATTAAAGACATCACCTCCGCGCTAGAGCAAAGCGAAGTAAATAAGACGAGCTTGGGGAACTCCGAACAGAATAAGCTGATCAAAGCGATATCCCTGGTGAGGCGAATGGCGCTTTTGCGAAGGAGGCAAACGGCGAGTCTTCGAAATGAGGAGACCGATGCCGAGCGCATGGAGCTTCTCACGACCGACCGGTACATTGTTGTCCGAATTGAAAATCAGATGGATTATCTCGAAAGAAAAACCGGCAGCCTGTCTATCCGGCTTTCGAGAATGCAGATGTTGATTTACATTATTGGCGGGACCGGCACGTTTTTGGCGGCGATTCGCCTATATGTGTGGGTGGCGCTCGCGACTGCGCTGGTGACAGCGGTGACTACAAAACTGCAGGCCGATCAGGTGGAGAATTCGCTGGTGCAATATAACCAGACGCTTGCCAGCCTACGAAATATCGATGCGTGGTGGAAAGCGCTGTCGGTGTGGGAAAGGGAGCGGCGCAGAAATATCGATTTGCTGGTGGACGAGACGGAACGGACGATGGCGAATGAGACGGCAGGCTGGGTCCAACAGATGCAATCGGCGCTGGACAAACTGACCGAGCGGGAGCCATCGAGCGTCGCGAAATAAAGACGAAAGGCTTGGTGTTGCGCTTCCCGTAACATTTTTCCGCCGGAGCGGATCACCTAAACAGGGGGCGCGGAGGGAGTAGAGCTGCGCACTGCGCAGGTAGCTTCGACCGCCGGGAGGAAAGGTCAGGTATGGCGGCGAGTGTTTCAGTTCAACAACCAACAAAGCAGGCAGCGGGCCGGCACGGGTGGTTTCGCGCGCGGCGGTGGTGGGTTTTTTGCGTTATCGGACTGCTGGTTGCGGCCCTCGTTTACGTGACGCTGCTGATTTTGAATTGGCCGTTTACCGAACAGCCGCTCATCGACGTTCTTCAGGAGAGATCGGTTCGCTCCGTCACGATTGACCATTTTTATCGAACATATTGGCCTCCCGGATGCGTGGCGGAAGGCATCAGCTTCCTGCATCGGAAGCATAAAGAGAAGGCGCCGCTGATTACCATCCGGAAATTAATTATTAAAGGCAGCTACACGCGGTTGTTGACCATAAGCCGGAGCCTTTCCAAGGTAATCGTGGTCGGGATGCATGTGACGGTTCCGCCGTCCGCTCCGAACGGGGGACCGAATCCGGTGATGCCGCTCACGCATACCAATAACTCGGGTCCCTCGATGGTGATCGGGAGGGTTGTTGCGGATGGCGCGGTGCTGGACTTTCTGCCGGCGGACCGGACGAAGAAGCCATTTCGCCTAACCATTGACAAGTTGGCGATTGACGGAGTGGGAAATAACCGGCCGCTTGCCTATCGAGCGCTGATTTCCAATTCGCTGCCGCCGGGCAAGATCCGATCCGCGGGCGTTTTCGGTCCGTGGAATGCGGACAACCCGGCGAGCACGCCGGTGAAAGGCTCCTATACTTATCAGGACGCGAATCTGGCGGTGTTCAGTGGACTGAGCGGGACGCTTTCGGCGAGCGGAAATTTCGCCGGAAAGCTGGGGCAAATGGAAACCAGCGGAAGCGCGGAAGTGCCGAATTTTCAACTGACGAACACCAGTCACACTCGCAAGCTCAGCACCAATTTTAAGGCCACGGTGGATGCCACCCACGGCAACACGACGATCGAGAGCTTGACGGCGAACTTCGACAGCACAACCGTTTTTTTTAAAGGAACGGTCAGCGGTTTGCCGGGCGCGAAAGGGAAGACAGTATCGCTGGACATGTCGTCGGACAACGGGCGCATTGAGGATCTTCTGGATTTGTTCATCTCCGCCAAGCACCCGCCGATGACCGGGAGCGCTAGTTTTCGGGCGCATGTCCTGGTTCCTCCGACGGCGGAAGATTTTGTAAAGAAGCTACAGTTGACGGGCGATTTTGGCGTGGGCGCGGGAGAATTCACCAATAAAGAGACGCAGAGCGGCATTAACCGGCTGAGTAATGGCGGCAAGGAAAACAAGAAGGCCGGGCAAGAGGACGCCGCAACCGTGCTTTCCGATTTGAAAGGTCATGCGGTGGCGAAAGACGGCGTGGCGACCTTGTCGCACGTGTCATTTCGCGTTCCGGATGCAACCGCTTGGATGCACGGGACGTACGGCCTGGTGAGCCCGTACAAAGTAGATCTGCACGGGCATTTATTGACCCAGCATCCGTCGAATGCGGCAACCGGGTTCAAGTCGTTTCTGTTGAAGGCGATGAGCCCGTTTTTGAAAAAACGGCAGGCAAACAAGGTGGTGCCGTTTAAGATCACGGGGGATTATCAGCACACCACTACGGGGCTGGATATGTAAGACCGAGGCGCCGCCTGGAGAGGCGGCGGCAGCCAAGATTGGCTGCCTCACAGCGCGGTTATTTTTCGCCTTCGCCGCCGCTTTCGCGGATCTGTTTGAGGCGCTCTTCCCGTCGCGCGGCGCGTTCGGCGGCTCGCTTCACCAGTTCCGAGCCAACCAACTCGAGTTTGGCGGTTTCCGCTCCGTCGCCTTTGCGCCAGCCCAACCGCACGATACGCGTGTAGCCGCCATTGCGCTGGTTGAAGCGGGGGCCAAGTTTGTCGAACAGCTTCTCAACTGCCTCTCGCTTCAGGAGAAAAGCAGAAGCCTGACGCCTGGTGTGCAGGTTGTCGTCTTTGGAGAGCGTAATCAGTTTGTCGATCAGCGGTTTGGCGGCCTTGGCTTTGGGAACAGTGGTGGTGATCCGCTCCTCTTCGATGACATTTGTCACCAAGCCGCGCAACAATGCGCGCCTGGCGCTGATGTTGCGCTTAAGCTTTACTCCGGCTTTGCGATGCCGCATGATTATTCCTCGATTCCGGCGTACTCATCCTGACCGTACTCGGAAGCGGGCGCGGGCGGCGCGCCGCCAATCAAGCGGCCCTGGGAGTCGAACTTCATACCGAACGAAAGCCCGAGGCCGGAGAGGATCTCCTTAATCTCATTGAGCGACTTGCGACCGAAGTTCTTGGTGCGCAGCATCTCCGATTCGCTCTTCTGCACCAGATCGCCGATGGTTTGAATGTTGGCGTTCTTGAGGCAGTTGTAGGAGCGAACACTGAGTTCCAGCTCTTCGACGGAGCGGTTCAGCACCTCATTCATCTGGCTGGCGGCGCGCTCGGCCGGCTCTTCGGCAACCTCGGGCGTTTCCTCGAAGTTGATGAAGATCGTCATATGGTCTTTGAGCAGCTTGGAAGCCTGCCCGACCGCGTCCTGCGGCGAGATGGCGCCGTTAGTCCAAACTTCGAGCATCAGCTTGTCGTAATCGGTGTTCTGGCCGAGGCGGGCCGCTTCGACCGTGTAGTTGACTTTGCGAACAGGCGAGTGCACGGAATCGATGGGGATGTAGCCGATGGGCAGATCCTCGTCGTAGTTGCGATCGGCGGAGACGTAGCCGCGCCCGCTCTTGATGCGCATCTCGATGCTTAGCTTGCCGCCTTCGCCGACGGTGGCGATGTGGAGATTGCGATCGAGCACTTCGATGTCGTTGTCGGTCTCGATCTGGCCGCTCATGACTTCGCCGGGCGTCTCAAACCGCAGGCGCGCGATGCGCGTGCCTTCGCCCATCATCTTGAACGGAACCTGCTTCAGGTTCAGGATAATGTCGGTGGCGTCTTCGACCACGCCGGGGATGGGGCTGAACTCATGTGAGACGCCCTCGATGCGCACGCCGGTAATGGCGGCGCCTTCAATAGAGCTTAAGAGCACGCGGCGCAGACCGGTGCCGATGGTCGATCCGAATCCACGCTCGAACGGCTGGGCCGTAAACTGGCCGAACCGCTCGGTCAACGTCTCGGTATTGGCAACTAAACGCTTCGGCTTCTGGAATCCTTTAAACATACTTTCTTTTCTTCTCCGCTTACTTCTTACTTCGAATACAGCTCGACGATGAGCTGTTCGTTTAACTGAATCTGCACCAACTCATCGCGCTTGGGTTGCTGCAAAACACGCGCCCGAAGCGCGTCGCGATCTACTTCCAGCCAGGATGGGCTTGGAGTGTGGGCCGTGGCGTCCCGCGCCGACAGAATCGAGATGTCGTTGCGGCTTTTCTCGCGAATTTCTATCTGGTCGCCCGGCTTCACGGTGTAGGAAGGAATGTTGACTTTTCGGCCATTGACGCTCAAGTGGCCATGCAGCACAAGCTGACGAGCTTGCGCGCGGCTGGTGGCGAGTCCTATGCGGTACACGACGTTGTCCAGGCGCTTCTCCAGCATGCCGAGCATCTGTTCGCCGGTGATACCCTTTTGATTCGCGGCCTTTTCGTAAAGGTTCCGGAATTGGCCTTCCAGAATCCGGTAATAACGCCGCGCTTTCTGCTTCTCGCGAAGCTGGAGCCCATAGCCGACCAGCTTGGGTTTCTTGTCTTTGCCGTGCTGGCCAGGAGCAAAGTTGCGCTTTTCGATGGCGCACTTCTCGGTGTGGCAGCGCTCGCCTTTCAGAAATAACTTCATCCCTTCGCGGCGGCAAAGCCGGCAAACGGGACCACTATATCGTGCCAATCTAAAAACCTCCAAAATACGCGCGATTTAAAAATCGCGCCGGTCAGGTGCGGTTTACGGCCGGTTGCGGCCTTCTTCCCGCTTACAAAAAATGCCACCGCGTGCTTACGCGCGCGGTTCCGTCATCTAAACTCGCCGCTTCTTGGGCGGGCGGCAACCGTTATGCGGAATCGGCGTCACGTCTTTTATCGCACGGACTTCGATACCGGCGGTCGCCAGCGCGCGAACAGCCGATTCGCGGCCCGAGCCAGGACCCGCCACCCGCACTTCGACGGCGCGTAATCCCGTTTCTTTTGCTTTATTCGCAGCCGTCAATGAAGCCTGCTGCGCGGCGAAGGGGGTGCCCTTGCGCGATCCGCGGAATCCGAGCGAGCCGGAACTCGACCAGGCCAACACATTCCCCAAAGGGTCCGTGAACGTCACGATGGTGTTGTTGAACGATGCCTGGATATGCACCGTTCCGAACGGAACGTTCTTCTTTTCCTTCTTCTTGAAGCTTTTCTTTTTACCGGATTTTGCGGGTGCCTTCGCCATGTATGATCTCTTTTCGCTACGTCTTGGAAGCGGACTTCTTCTTGTTCGCGATGGTGCCCTTACGCGGACCCTTCCGCGTGCGCGCGTTGGTATGCGAGCGCTGGCCGCGGACCGGCAAGCCGCGGCGGTGCCGCAAACCGCGATAGGAACCCATCTCCATGAGGCGTTTGATATTCATCGAGGTTTCCTTGCGGAGGTCGCCCTCGATCGCACCCTCGCCTTCAATCAAGTTGCGGAGGTGATTCACTTCCTCTTCGGAAAGATCGCCCACTTTCTTGTCGGGGTCGACCTTCGCACGGTACAGAAGCGACAGAGCGCGAGTGCGCCCGATGCCGTAAATATAAGTCAGCCCGATGGCTGCCCGCTTTCTTACCGGTAAATCCACGCCTGCTATACGCGCCATAACGTAATTCCTTATCCCTGCCGCTGTTTATGCTTCGGATTTGTGCAAATGACGCGCACCACGCCTTGGCGATGGATCACCTTGCACTTATCACATAACTTCTTCACTGACGCTCGCACTTTCATAGAATCCTTTCGCTTACGGCCGGGTCAACACCCACGGCCCGTTATCGGTCACCGCAACCATATGCTCAAAATGAGCCGAGTAAGATCCGTCTTTCGATACCGCCGTCCATTTATCCGCGAGCACCTTGGTGTCCGCTTTGCCGGCGTTCACCATTGGCTCGATGGCCAGGACCATACCGGGCTTCAGCCGCGGATTCTCGCCTCTTCGATCCACATAGTTGGGAACCTGCGGCTCCTCGTGTAAAGAGGTGCCGATCCCATGCCCAACAAATTCACGAACCACCGAGAAGCCACTGGATGTTACGTGCTTCTCGACGGTCCCACATACGTCGAACAGGCGATTGCCAGCGCGCACGCGCTCAATCGCCAGCTCCAAGCTCTCTTCGGTGACCTTCAACAGGCGCTTCACCGAATCGTTCACCTCTCCCACAGCCACCGTGATGGCCGAATCGCCGTAATATCCATTGAGCTGAACGCCGGTATCGATGGACAAAATGTCGCCCGGTTTCAGCTTCCGTTTGGCCGACGGCATTCCGTGGATGACTTCCTCATTGAGCGAAGTACACAGCACAAACGGGTATTTCGTGCCGGAAGCCTGCGTATAGTATCCCTTGAACGCCGGTTTGGCACCCGCTTCCGCGATCATCTTTTCGGCGGCCAACTCCAGATCCTGGGTGCTCACGCCTTCGGCTACCATGTTCTTCAGATCCTGTAGAATCCGGTACACTAACAAGCCGCTTCGGCGAAGCTTCTCCAGCTCTACTTGACTTCTGCGCACAATCACGATCGAACACTCGCGTCCGGAACAGGTTGAATCAGTCCCGAACTAGTCAACTCGTCGCAAATCTGCCGGCCAATCCGCTCCGGCATTTGCCCCGTACCCTGAATTTCAAACACCGGAACGTCCATCTCGCGAAAATAATTCAGAATCGGACGTGTCTGCGATTCATACTCACCCAGCCGCGCCCGGATCACCGATTCGCGATCGTCTTCGCGCGTCACCAAAGCAGCTCCATCCAGATCGCAAATGCCGGCGACCTTAGGCGGATTTGTCTTCAGACTGTAGAGGGTTCCACAAACAGGACACTGCCGGCGGCCACTGAGGCGAGCTACGATTCTCTCGTAGTCAACCACTAAGTGTACCACGGCGGGGCGAAATCCGAAACGCCGCATGAACTGGAGCAGAACGTCCGCCTGGTTCAGCGTTCTGGGATAGCCATCGAGGATAATGCCCGACCGGCAGTCGGGCTGCTGGAGCCGCTCCTCGACTAGTCGATTTACCAGCTCGTCGGGCACCAACCGGCCGGATTTGATCACGCTCTCGGTTTGGCGGCCGATGGGGTCGCGGGCCTGAATATGGCTTCGCAGAATCTCGCCGGTGGAAATGTGCGGACCTTCGACGCATTGATGCAGCAATTTCGCCTGCGTCCCCTTGCCGGAGCCGGGCGACCCAAACAAGACTACTGCTGGGACTAGCGCGTTGGTATTTTCGGGACGCAAGCGGTTAACTGGTGCTGCTGCGCCGCCCACGGATGCGGCCGGAACGCGGCGTGAACCCTTCGTAATGGCGCATAATCAGTTGCGCTTCGATCTGGTTCACGGTGTCCATGGCGACGCCGACCACGATGAGCAGCGAGGTTCCGCCGAAGAAGAAGTTGACGTTCAAGCCATCCAGCAGCCAGCGCGGGAAGTGCGCGTCGATAAAGTTTCCGACCACCGGCAGGCGCTGCAGCTTGATCCCCTGGATCATGATTTGCGGAATCAGCGACAAGATAGAGAGATACAAGCCGCCGACTACGGTGATTTTGGACAAAATTTTGTCCATATATTCGGCGGTGTTGCGGCCCGGGCGGATGCCGGGAATAAAGCCGCCGTACTTGCGCATGTTGTCGGCCGCTTCATTCGGATTGAAGATGATGGAGACGTAGAAGAAGCAGAAAAAGATGATGAGAATGATGTAGGTCAGGTAGTAGAGCGGTTCCGCGCCGCCCAGCGCCCCGAGCATGCTGCTCAACCAGGGACTATTCTTGACGGGCTGAAACTGCAGCGCAGTTTGCGGAAAGGCAAGCAGCGATGACGCGAAGATGATGGGGATGACGCCGCCGGCATTCACTTTGAGAGGCAGGTGGGTGGACTGACCTCCCATCATTTTGCGGCCGATGACGCGTTTTGCGTACTGGACCGGGATGCGGCGCTCGCCGCGCTCGACCAGCACGATGAACGCGACCACGGCAACCATGACGATAAGGATGAGGACCATCTGCGGCACGGGCCATTGGTGCGTGACAAAAGTGTTGTTGTAGATATTCAGGATGGCCGTGGGCAGCCCGACGATGATGCCAACGAAGATGATGAGCGACATGCCGTTGCCGATGCCGCGATCTGTGATCTGCTCGCCCAGCCACATGATGAAAGCGGAGCCGGTGGTGAACGTCAGGGTGGTCATGAAGAGGAAGCCGAGCCCTGGATGCAGTACAAAGTTGCCATCGGAATTTTGCAGCGTGAAGGCAATGCCGATGGATTGAACGAAGGCCAGCGCCAGCGTCAGATAGCGGGTCCACTGGGTGATTTTGCGCCGTCCAAGCTCGCCTTCTTTCTGCAGCTTGTCGAGCGTGGGGATCACAACGGTCAACAATTGCAGAATGATGGATGCGGTGATATACGGCGTGATGCCGAGCGCAAAAATCGTCATGCGGCGGAGCATGCCGCCGCTAAAGAGATCGAAATAACCGAGAAAGCCGCCCGCGGCGCTGCGCTGGAAAAATGCCGCAAAGCGGTTGGTGTCGATACCGGGAGTGGGGATATAGGCGCCGATCCGGTACACGGCCAGCATAAGGAGCGTAAAGAGAACGCGCCTCCGCAGGTCCGGAATCCGGAACACATTACCAAGAGCTTCGAAAAACTTTGTCATCTTTCAATCCATACTTCCCGCGCCGGGAAGCAATGTGGTTATTTCTTTCCGGCTTCGGTTGGTTTAGCCTCTTTAGGGGCTTGGGTTTCGATCGTTTCGGCGGTTCCGCCGGCCTTCTGAATTTTATCGAGAGCCGATTTAGAATACACGTGCGCTTTGACGCTGATTTTTCTGGTCAGCTCGCCATTGCCAAGAATCTTAAGTCCGGAGTTCGATTTTCTTACCACGCCGCTCGACATTAGAGACTCGAGGGTAAAGGTATCGCCATCGAGCTTCTCGAGGACACCGACGTTCACTATCGCATATTCTTTTCGGAAGATATTGGTAAAGCCGCGTTTGGGAAGGCGGCGATGCAGCGGCATCTGGCCGCCTTCGAAACCACGCATCTTGCTGTAGCCCGAGACGGATTTGGCGCCTTTCGCGCCGCGGCCGGAATACTTGCCGCGGCCGCTGCCCATGCCATGGCCGATGCGCTGGTTTTTGTGGCGTTGGCCCTTGGGAGGCCGCAAATTACTGAGATTCATTTTGATTAAACCGCTATTCCTTTACGATTTCGAGCAGGTGCGGCACCTTCGCCACCATCCCGCGAAAACCCGGCGTGTCGGGCCGCTCCACTACACGATTGATCTTGTGAAGTCCCAGCGACTTCACGATGTCCTTATGTTTTTTCGGCGTGCAGATAGGACTCCGCACCAGCTTGATTTTTATTTTTCCTTCGGCCATTGGGGTCAGTGTCCTTTAGAGTTTTTCTATCGGCAGCCCGCGCATATCCGCGACGGCGCTTTTCTCGCGGAGCTGCTCGAGCGCGGCAATGGTCGCTTTCACGACGTTGTGAGCGTTATGCGAGCCGATGGATTTGGTCAGCACGTTCGGAATTCCAACTGCTTGGATGACCGCGCGAACCGGCCCTCCGGCGATCACGCCAGTACCTGCCGGAGCGGGCTTCAACAATACCAGGCCGCTGCCAAAACGTCCCAGGACAGGGTGCCGGATGGTGGTTTCGAGCACGTGGACCTTGCGCAGATTTTTCTTCGCCGCCTCGATGCCCTTCTTAATGGCGGAGGGAACTTCCTTCGCCTTTCCGGTTCCGTAACCCACTACTTTGGCGTTGGGATCGCCTACCACGACCAGCGCCGAAAAACTCATGTTCTTGCCGCCCTTGACCACTTTGGTGACACGGTTGATGCTGACCACCTGTTCTTTGAGGTTCAGATTTTGCGTGTCGATGCGTTTACGGGTGGGAATGAATGGCATTCGATTTAAAACTCCAATCCTGCCTGGCGAGCCGCGTCCGCCAGCGCTTTTACGCGGCCGTGGTAGAGATAACCTCCACGGTCGAACACCACCCGTGTGATGCCCTTTTCTTTAGCCCGCTGCGCAACCGCCTGGCCGATCCGCTTCGCGCCTTCGACGTTGCCGCCTTTGCCGCGCAGATCTTTTTCCACCGACGAAGCCGCGACCAAGGTATGCCCTTGCTGGTCATCGATCACCTGCGCATAAATATGATTCAAGCTGCGAAAAACCGCCAGACGCGGCCGTTCCGAACTGCCTTCCACGCGCCTGCGGAGCCGCTCATGAATACGGATTCGTATCTCGTTTTTCGATTCGCGAGCCATTATTTACCTCCCGCGCCGGTCTTTCCGGCTTTCTTGCGCAGCACTTCGCCGGTATAGCGCACGCCTTTGTTCTTGTACGGATCGGGTGGGCGCAGAGCGCGAATCTGCGCAGCAATCTGGCCAACCATCTGCCGGTCATAGCCGGACAGAACCAAATGGGTTTGCTTATCGATTTTAAGATCGATTCCAGCGGGAAGCAGCAGCTCGATGGGATGCGAATAGCCGAGCGTAAAGGTGGCTATCTTGCCTTTTACATCGGCGCGGTAGCCGGTGCCCACGATGTCAAGCTCGCGCGTGAAGCCGGTGGAAACGCCTTGGACTGCGTTCGCGGCAAGGGCGCGCGTCAAACCGTGCAGCGCCGCGAGTCTATCGTGGTCCCGCGCGAGTTCGAGATGATTATTCTTCCGCTCAAAATGGAGCCCAGCGGGGATGGGAACGGTGAGCTTGCCCTTGGGGCCCTCGACTTCAAGCTGCTCGCCAATGTTGATTTTGACGCCTTGCGGCAGCGGGATCGGTTTCTTTCCTACTCGTGACATGACGTTTCCTACCAGATCTGACAGAGCACTTCGCCGCCAACGCCTTCCTTGCGGGCGGTGTTGCCGGTCATTACACCCTTCGGGGTGGTGAGAATGTTGATCCCCAAACCGCCGAGGATGCGCGGGATTTCCTTGCTGCCAACGTACACGCGATAGCCGGGCCGCGACACGCGCTCAATGCGCGAGATGACCGGGAGATTGGAAGGCGTGTATTTGAGATATAAGCGGATGTATTTCTTCGAGCCTTCCTCCGTCAGCTTGAAATTGAGGATATAACCCTCTTCTCTCAAGATGCGGGCAATCTCGTTCTTGAGCTGCGAGGCCGGCACGTCCACTTTCGGATGCCGCGCAATTAGAGCGTTGCGCACACGCGTCAGCATGTCGGCAATGGGGTCTGCTGTCATTTACTTCTTACCTTTCAGCACCTTTCATTGTTGAATCGTTACCAGCTCGCCTTAGTGACGCCGGGTATCTCGCCGGCGAGCGCAAACTTGCGGAAGCAGATGCGGCACAACCGGAACTTGCGCAGGAAGCCGCGCGGCCGGCCGCAGTTCCTGCAGCGGTTGCGCAATCGGGTGGGGAACTTAACGGTTGCTCCAGTCTTTTTGGCGGCCATAATCTCCGCCAACTTCATTTCTTCTTTCGCGATTTTCGCAGTAGTAGCCATTACGATCCTTTATTCACTATTGACGGAACGGCATGCCCATGTGGCGCAGCAGCGCCAGGCCCTCGGCATCCGTCTTTGCCGTGGTGGTGATGCTGATGTTCATGCCCTTCGTTTTCTCCACCTTGTTGTAATCGATTTCCGGAAAAATCAATTGATCTTTCAATCCCAGCGTGTAATTGCCCCGGCCGTCGAACGACTTGGGCGAGACGCCGCGGAAATCGCGGACACGCGGCAAGGCCACGTTCATTAGCCGGTCCAAAAATTCGTACATGCGGTCGCCGCGCAAAGTGACCATGCACCCGATGGACATTCCTTCGCGCAGCTTAAAGGCGGCGATGGACTTTTTCGCTTTGGTGACCACCGGTTTCTGGCCCGCGATGGCGGCCAGCTCGTTCACCGCGCCGTCCATCAGCTTACTGTTGCCGGTCGCTTCCCCGAGTCCGATGTTGATGGAAACTTTTTCGAGCTTCGGAACGGCCATCTGGTTCTTATAGCCGAATTCTTTATTTAAGGCCGGAATCACGTTTTTGGCATACTGTTCGCGCAGCCGCGCTTTTGCGCCGCCGCTGCGTGGACGCGCTTTCGAGGCCGACTGCTCCGGTTGCGCTTCAGCCGCGGCTTTTCCTTTTGCGCCTGCAGCTTTCGGCGCAGCCTTGGGCTTGGCGTCCGGCTTTGCTTTCGCGTCAGCCTTGGGCTTGACGTCTCCACCCGGATTTTTGTCACTTTTCGCCATGGCTTATTACCTTCTTTCGAGCGTTTCGCCGCCCTTGCGCGCGATTCGCGTGCGGCGCGCTTTTCCGCCGACGGTATCGATTTTGTAGCCGACGCGGGTTGGTATTCCACCCGCCGTCAAAACCATCACGTTCGAAGCATCGATAGGCATCGGTTTATCGGCGATGCCGCCTTTGATCTGTTGGGATGGATTCGGCTTGGTGTGGCGCTTGACCACCATCACGCCTTCCACCGTCACTTTGCGTGAAAAGCGGTCCACTTCGAGCACCTTGCCCGTCTTGCCCTTGTCGCGGCCCGCGATGATCCTCACCAGATCGTCTTTCTTGATCTTGATGCGCAGCGGCTTGCGCTCGCCGCGTTCCTGCCGCCGCTTGTATGCAATCTTCATAAAACTAGAGCACCTCCGGCGCAAGCGAAACGATCTTCATAAAACGCTTGTCGCGCAGCTCGCGCGCGACCGGGCCGAATACGCGGGTGCCGATCGGCTCCCCCACGTCGTTGATCAGCACGGCGGCGTTCGAATCGAAGCGGATGTAGGTGCCGTCTTTCCGCCTGGTCTCTTTACGCATCCGGACTACCACACAGCGCACCACTTTGCCCTTTTTAATGGCGGAATCGGGCGCAGCTTCTTTCACGCTGGCCGTGATCACATCGCCCAAACCGGCGCGAAGCCCGAGGTCGCCGCCGCGGGGCAAGATGCACTGCAACTTGCGCGCGCCGCTGTTATCGGCCACCTCCAACATGGTTCGCATCCCAATCATGACGTCTTCTCCTCAACGCATCTATCTGAGTCTTCACCTCGCTGAGAGGCGCGGGCTCATCCGCCTGAGTCTTCACCTCGCTGAGAGGCGCGGGCTCATCCGCCTGAGTCTTCACCTCGCCGAGAGGCGCGGGCTCATCCGCAAATTATTTCTTTTTGACCGTCTTCTTCACGCGTGTATCCGCGGTCCCCGCCAGCGCCGGGTGGTCGACAGCGACCTGCACCGCGCGCCGGACTACGTCGCCGAGCTGCCAGCGTTTCAAACGGCTCAGCGGCCGGCACTCCACAATCCGCACTACGTCTCCCACGCGCGCCGACTGCTCTTCATCGTGCGCGTAAAATTTCTTTCGTTTCGTAACGATCCGCTTATAGACCGGGTGAGCCACGCGGCGCGTGACCTCCACCACGATCGTCTTCGCCATCTTGGTCGAGATGACTTCCCCGATCTTTTCGTTCTTGTGCGAGGCTTTCTCGCTGCTCTGTGTTGGCGCGGCCATGTTTAATTCAAATCCCGTCGTTTACTTCTTCTTCTTTTTGCCCGTGGAGGACGCTTTCGGCTCGGGTGCCGCGGGGATGGTTTCCCCGGCCAGCTCCTTTTCGCGCAGCACGGTATTCATGCGCGCGCGGTCCTTTTTCAGATTCTGGTACTTCTTGAGACCTTCGGCCTGCCCCATTCCCATTTGGAAGCGCAACCGGAAGAGCTGCTCTTGAGCATCCTGTGCCTGGCGCTGCAGATCGGCGGCATCGATACCGCGCATTTTTTCCGCTCTCATAATTTATTTAGCTCGCCTTCTCCGTAGTCTCGGCTTGCGCTCGCGCGACGAATTTGGTCGGAACGGAAAGCTTTCTTGCGGCGAGTTTCATCGCCTGCGTCGCCGTTGTCAGCGAAACGCCCTCCATCTCAAACAGCATTTTGCCGGGCTTCACGACCGCAACCCAAGCTTCGGGAGCGCCCTTGCCTTTTCCCATACGGGTCTCCGGGGGTTTCTTAGTGATGGGCTTGTCGGGGAAAACGCGAATCCACACTTTTCCGCCGCGCTTGATGAAGCGCGTCATGGCGATGCGCGCGGCTTCAATTTGCCGGTTCGTCACCCAACCGCACGACATTGCTTTCAAGCCGAACTCTCCAAAGGAGAGGCTCGATCCGCGCCAGGCTTTACCAGCCATGCGGCCGCGCTGCTGTTTTCGAAATTTGACCTTCTTTGGCATCAACATAGCGGTTACCTCTAGCGGCTATTGGCCGGATTCCTTGTTTTCGTTCTCCTCGGCGGGCGCCGCTTCCGGAGCTGCCTCGGCTTCAGCCTGCGGGCGCACCTGCTGCTCCTGTTTCCAGGCCGGCGCGACAGGCGCGAGCGGCGGAATAATGGGCGCGGTGGCGGGCCGCGGCATTTCGCCCGGCGCCACTTGCACCGCCGGTCCGGCTATATCAGCCGGCTGCGGCGGCAATCTGCGCTCCCGTTCTTCCCGGCGGCGCCGGCGCGGCTCGCCTTCATTGCGCAGCGAGTCGCGGCGGGTCGCGCCGTCCAGCACTTCGCCTTTATAAATCCATACCTTGACGCCGATCACGCCATAAGTCGTGTACGCTTCGCTGAAACCGTAATCGATATCGGCGCGCAAGGTGTGCAGCGGAAGCTGCCCCTGCAGATACCATTCGCTGCGCGCGATCTCGGCGCCATTCAAGCGGCCAGAAACCCGCACCTTAATTCCTTTGCACCCGAAGCGCAGCGCCGAATCGACGGCTTTGCGCATCGCGCGCCGGAACGCCACTCGTTTCTCAAGCTGCAGTCCGATCGATTCGGAAACAAGCTGCGCGTCCAGCTCAGGGCGGTGCACTTCCTGAATATCGATATAGACTTCGCGCTTGGTTTTCTTGGCGAGATCGCCCTTGAGCTTTTCGATTTCCGCGCCTTTGCGCCCGATGATGATGCCGGGACGCGAGGTACGAATCGTAATGCGTAATTTGTTGCCGGGCCGGTCGACCTCGATGGAGCTGACGCCGGCGGCCTTCAGCCGATTCTGCAGCGATGCCCTCAACTCGAGATCTTCATGCAGCAATCTTGAATAATCCTGCTTGGCAAACCAGCGCGAACGCCAGGTTTTCGTTACGCCCAGGCGGAACCCGTAGGGATGTACTTTCTGACCCATTTGCTTATTCCTCTTCTTCCGCTTCCGCCCGCTCGCCGAGCTTAACAACGATGTGAGACGTCCGCCGCTGATAGCGGAAAGCGCGGCCCATGGGAGCCGGCCGGATGCGCTTCTGGCGGGGTCCTTCATTCACGTACGCTTCGGCGACGAACAGCCGGTCGACATCCACGTCTTGCGACTTGTTCTCCGCGTTGGCAATGGCCGAGCGCAGGACCTTTTCGATCAGCGGCGCAGCACGTTTGTTGGTCGCGCTGAGAATATTGATGGCATCGCCGGCCTGCCGCCCGCGGATGAGGTCGATTACCAATCGAGCTTTTTGCGCCGAGCCTCGCACGTAGCGCGCTTCTGCTTTCACCAAGATCGGGGTTAGAACAGCCATGGTTATTTCGCCGCCTTCTCGGTCGCTTTTGAAGATGCGTGCCCTTTGAACGTGCGCGTCGGAGAGAACTCACCTAACTTGTGGCCGACCATATTCTCGGTGACGTAGACGGGGATGAATTTCCTGCCGTTGTGCACCGCGAGTGTATGGCCGATAAAGTCCGGCACGATGGTTGAGCGCCGCGACCACGTTCGCACCACCGTTTTCTGATTTTTTGCGTTCAGATCTCCCACCTTTTTCATCAGGTGGTCGTCGGTGAACGGCCCTTTCTTAAGCGATCGACTCATTTTTCATTTCTCCTACGCTCACCGTTTCTTCGCTTTTCTCGTCACAATCCAACGGTCCGTGCGCTTGTTATTGCGTGTTTTGAAGCCGCGTGTCGGCTGGCCCCAGGGCGTCACCGGATGGCGTCCGCCGGAGGTTTTGCCTTCACCGCCGCCGTGCGGGTGATCGACCGGATTCATCGAAACGCCGCGATTGTGTGGACGGCGGCCCAGCCAGCGGCTGCGTCCCGCCTTGCCGAGCGATACATTTTCATGCTCGACGTTGCCAACCTGACCGACCGTGGCCATGCACTCCACCGCGACCCGGCGAATTTCACCCGACGGCAGCTTCAGCAGCGCGAGATCGCCTTCTTTGGAAACAAGCTGCGCCTGCGCGCCCGCCGAGCGCGCCATCTGCCCGCCTTTGCCGGGTTTCAGCTCGATATTGTGCACCACCGTGCCCGCTGGAATATTCTTGAGCGGCAAGGCATTGCCGACCAGAATATCGGCCTCCGGACCGGCGCTCACGGTTCGTCCGACTTCCAGGCCAACCGGGCAGATAATGTAGCGCTTCTCGCCGTCGGTATAGTGCAGCAGCGCGATGCGCGCCGAGCGATTCGGATCATATTCGATGGCGGCGACTTTGGCCGTCACGCCGAACTTGTCACGCTTGAAATCGATGATGCGGTAGGCCTGCTTTGCGCCGCCGCCGCGGAAACGGCTGGAAATGAGCCCGCGCGCATCGCGTCCGCCGGTGCGCTTTTTGCCTTCCACCAGCGATTTCTCCGGCCGGTCCTTGGTGATGTCCTCACGCGTGATATAGGTCTGAAAGCGCCGCGTCGGCGTTACAGGTCGAAAACTTTTGATGGGCATGACGCTTCCTTAAATCTCCGAGTACTCCGGTATTTTCGAGCCGGGCTGCAGCCGGACATACGCCTTTTTCCAATCCGAGGCGTAGCCGGTGAAGCGCCCGCGCCGCCGCATCTTACCGGACGTAATGCTGGTGCGGACTTCGGCGACCTTCACTTTCATGACGGCTTCGACAGCTTGCTTGATCTGAATCTTGTTCGCGTCCTTATGCACTTCGAAGGTGAGCGTGCGCTCGGTTTCGCGCTTGGCGTGGCCCTTCTCGGTAATCAGCGGCCGGCGAATCACATCGTAAACGTTCACTTGGCCAATGCCTCCGATAGCTTTTTGGCGGCTGGCTCGGTCAGCAGCACTTCCTGATGTTTCAACAAGTCGTACACGCTTACGTCCTTGGTGGGCACCAGCTTGATGCCTTGCAAGTTCCGCGAGGCGCGCTCGAGCTTCGTGTTCTCGCTCGCTTCGACCAGCAGAACCGTTTTCTTCGCACCCAGTTTTCCGAGCACGCCCGCCATGTTCTTGGTCTTGTGATCGGACAGGTTAAACGCCTGCACCACCCGCAGCTCGCCATCGCGCAGCTTGGCGGAAAGCGCCGAGCGCAGCGCGCCCAGCAGCATTTTGCGCGGCAGCTTGTATTCATAGCTGCGCGGTTGCGGGCCATGAACCGTACCGCCGTGCCGCCATAGCGGCGAGCGAATGGAACCCATGCGCGCGCGGCCGGTGCCCTTCTGCTTCCATAATTTCTTGCCCGAACCGGAAACCTCATGGCGCGTCTTGGTGGCGGCCGTTCCGCTGCGCCGGGCAGCGGTGTACTGCCGTACGGCTTCGTAAAGCAGCGCTTCGTTCACTTCCGCGCCAAACACTGCGTCGGCAAGCTCGATCGATCCCACGGTCGCATTATTCAGATCCACAACATTGACACTCGGCATCGTTTTGACCTCTTACCGGTTCACCCGCCGGACCAGCACGTAGCCGCCGTTCGGCCCGGGAATTGCGCCTTTGACCGCGATCACGTTGTCGTCCACATCTACGCTGACAATCTCCAGATTCCGCACCGTGACCTGCGCGGTCCCCATGCGGCCGGCCATTTTCATGCCGGGGAAAACGCGCGAGGGAAAACTCGACGCACCGATGGAGCCGGCCGCGCGGTGAAACATGGAGCCGTGCGAAGCCGGGCCGCCGCGAAAATGGTGCCGCTTCACCAAGCCGGCGAAGCCGCGGCCTTTGCTGGTGCCGATCACGTCCACCAGTTCTCTCGGCTTGAACTCTTCGGCCAGCACGCGGTCGCCTTGTTTCAGGTCGCCGGTTCCGCGGTTGAGGTGAAACTCATGCAGGAACTTCACGCCCTCCGCACCGGACTTCGCCAAGTGCTTCGCCATCGGTTTGTTCGGTTTTTTCGCGTATTCGACAAATCCAAGCTGCACCGCGTCATAGCCGTCCGTGGCCGGCGTCTTGCGCTGGGTCACAATGCAAGGCCCCGCCTTGACCAGCGTTACCGGAACCACTTGCCCGTCCGCATTGAAGACCTGCGTCATGCCAATCTTTTTGCCGAGAATTCCTGGACTCATACCGTTACCTTCGACTTATTTCCTCGACTCTCACGACTTAACTTGATCAATTCTCACTTCTTGCCGAACGCCTTGATCTCGACGTCCACGCCCGCCGGCAGATCCAGCTTCATCAAGGCGTCGACGGTATCCTGCGTCGGCTCGAGAATATCGAGCAGGCGCTTATGCGTTCGAATCTCAAACTGTTCGCGCGACTTCTTATCTACGTGCGGCGAGCGCAAAACGGTATAGCGATTTTTCAGCGTGGGCAGCGGGATGGGCCCCGCCACGGTTGCGCCGGTTCGCTTGGCCGTATCGACGATATCGCCCGTCGATTGATCCAAAATACGGTGATCGTAGGCCTTCAGGCGGATGCGGATGCGTTCTTTCATTTACTCCACAATCTCCGCGACCGTTCCGGCTCCAACCGTTCTTCCGCCCTCGCGAATCGCGAAGCGCAAGCCTTTGTCCATGGCGACCGGCGTGATCAGATCCACTTCAATCGATACGTTGTCGCCCGGCATCACCATCTCCATGCCTTCCGGCAGCTTCGCCACCGCCGTCACGTCCGTGGTCCGGAAATAGAACTGCGGCCGGTAGCCGTTAAAAAACGGCGTGTGCCGCCCGCCCTCTTCCTTCGACAGCACGTAGACTTCGCCTTTGAATTTTTTGTGCGGCTTGATGGTGGCCGGTTTCGCAATCACCTGCCCGCGCTCCACTTCATCCTTCTCCACGCCGCGCAGCAGCAATCCGACGTTATCGCCCGCGCGCCCTTCATCCAGCAGCTTCTTGAACATCTCGACGCCCGTCACCACCGTTTTGCGCGTGTCGCGGAAACCTACAATCTCCATTTCCTCGCCGACCTTGCAGATCCCCTGCTCGATGCGCCCGGTCACCACCGTGCCGCGTCCCTGAATCGAAAAGATGTCTTCGATCGGCATCAGAAACGGCTTGTCGGTGGCGCGCTGCGGCAGCGGAATGTATTCGTCCACCTTGCCCATCAGCTCGTCCACCGCCGCTTCCCATTTGGCGTCGCCGTTCAGCGCTCCCAGCGCGCTCACTCGCACGACCGGCAGATCGTCGCCCGGAAACTGATAGCTCTTGAGCAGCTCGCGCACTTCCAGCTCCACCAGCTCGAGCAGCTCCGGATCGTCCACCAGGTCGACCTTGTTCAGCGCCACCACGATGTAGGGCACGCCCACCTGCCGCGCCAGCAAAATGTGCTCGCGGGTCTGCGGCATCGGCCCGTCGGTCGCGGCCACGACCAGAATCGCTCCGTCCATTTGCGCCGCTCCGGTGATCATGTTCTTGATGTAGTCGGCGTGGCCCGGACAATCCACGTGCGCGTAGTGCCGCTTGGCGGTCTCGTATTCCACATGCGACACCGCGATCGTGATGCCGCGCGCTTTCTCTTCCGGCGCATTGTCGATGGAATCGAAGCTGCGAACCTTCACCTTCGGATTGTGCTTGGCCAGCACCTTGGTGATGGCCGCCGTCAGCGTCGTCTTGCCGTGATCGATGTGCCCGATCGTTCCGATGTTTACGTGCGGCTTGCTGCGGTCAAATTTCTCTTTCGCCATTTGATTTCCCCCTCCTATCGCGTTGCGATCCCGCCCTTATTGCGGTTGATAATTTCCTCGGCTAAATTCTTCGGTACTTCTTCGTATTGCCCAAAATGCATGGTGAAGCTGCCGCGGCCTTGCGTGCGCGAGCGCAACTCGGTCGCGTAGCCAAACATTTCCGAGAGCGGCACCATAGCTTTAATGATGTTCGTGCCGCCCACAATCTCAGTGCCTTCCAGACGCCCGCGACGCGAGATCAAATCGCCATTGACGGTGCCCATGTAGTCTTCCGAAACCGTGACTTCCACACGCATCACGGGCTCGAGCAGCACCGGCTTCGCCTTGCTGGCCGCTTCTTTCACGCAGATAGAGCCGCAGATCTTGAACGCCATTTCCGACGAATCCACTTCGTGATAGGCGCCATCGAGGACCGTGATCTTGATGTTGTTCAGCGGATAACCGGCCAGGATGCCGCCTTCGAGCGCTTCGACCACGCCTTTTTCAATCGCCGGAATGAATTCCTTGGGAATGTTTCCGCCCCTGATTTCATTGACAAATTCGAAATCCTGCTCCGGATCCGGTTCGGCACGCAGCTTAACGCGCGCGTACTGGCCGCTACCGCCGGTTTGTTTCTTGTGGGTGTAATCGTATTCAGCCGGCCGCCGGATGGTTTCGCGATAGGCCACCTGCGGTTTGCCGACGTTTGCTCCCACGTTGAATTCGCGCTGCATTCGATCGACGATGATCTCCAGATGCAGCTCGCCCATTCCTGCCAAAATCGTCTGACCGGTTTCCGGGTCCGTATTCACGCGCAGGGTCGGATCTTCGGAGACGAGCTTCTGGATCGCCATTCCCAGCTTCTCTTGATCGGCCTTGGTCTTCGGCTCGATCGCAAGCTGGATGACGGGCGCTGGAAAGTCGATGGATTCGAGGAGAATCGGCGCCTTCTCATCGCAAATGGTATCGCCGGTAATAACCTGCTTCAGACCGACCGCGGCGCAGATATCGCCCGCCAGCACTTCCTGGATCTCCTCACGCTTATTAGCGTGCATTTTGACCAGGCGCCCAACGCGTTCCCTGCGGCCCTTAGTGACGTTGTAAATCGATTCTCCGGCGTTCAGCTTGCCCGAATAGACGCGGATAAAAACAAGCTGGCCGACGAACGGGTCCGTCATGATCTTAAAAACCAGCGCGGAAAACGGCTCCGAATCGCTCGCTTTGCGCTCAAGCGTCACCGTCGGATCGTCGATGGCGGTTCCTTTGATGGGAGGAATATCGATGGGCGAAGGCAGATAATCGCAAACCGCATCGAGAAGATTCTGCACGCCCTTGTTCTTGAAGGAGGAACCGCAGATTACCGGGAAAATCTTCTGGGCAATGGTCGCTTTGCGTATGCCAGCGGCCAGTTCCTGCTCGCTAATCGCGGCGCCTTCGACGAATTTCTCAAACAACGCGTCGTCGCTTTCGGCCACGGCTTCGATCAGCTTTTCACGATATTCGCGAGCCTTGTCGATCAGATCGGCGGGAATGTCGACATCGTCGAACTCCGCGCCCAACGTTTCGTCGCGCCAGATGCGGGCTTTCATCCCGATCAGGTCCACCACGCCTTTAAACTGATCCTCTGCGCCAACCGGCAGTTGAATCGGCACAGGCCGCGCGTTCAAGCGCTCGACAATGGTGTCCACGGAACGGTAGAAATCAGCGCCGACGCGATCCATTTTGTTGATGAAGCAGATCCGAGGAACACCGTATTTGTCGGCCTGACGCCACACCGTTTCCGACTGCGGCTGCACGCCCGCGACCGCATCGAACACGGCGCAAGCGCCATCGAGAACGCGCAGGCTGCGCTCGACTTCCGCCGTGAAATCGACGTGACCCGGCGTATCGATGATGTTGATCGTGACGTCCCGCCACTGGCACATGGTCGCGGCCGAAGTGATGGTGATGCCGCGCTCCTGCTCCTGCGCCATCCAGTCCATGGTGGCGGTGCCTTCGTGCACTTCGCCGATCTTGTGCGTGCGGCCGGTGTAGTACAGAATGCGCTCGGTCGTAGTGGTCTTACCGGCATCGATGTGCGCCATGATGCCGATATTGCGCATTTTCTCTAGGGGTACAGTGCGGGCCATAAAAACTGCTCTAAAAACTTTCGATACTTACCAGCGATAGTGCGCGAACGCCTTGTTGGCCTCCGCCATGCGATGCACGTCGTCCTTCTTCTTTACCGCGCCGCCACGCATATTGGAGGCGTCGTTCAATTCGTTCGCCAGCTTCTCAGCCATGCTCTTATCCGGACGCGAACGCGCGTTCGTGATGAGCCAGCGGAGCGCCAGACTGGTCCGGCGATTTTGCGAAACTTCGACCGGAACCTGATAGTTCGCGCCACCCACGCGGCGGGTCTTGACTTCGAGCACCGGCTTGACGTTCTCGACCGCCTTCTTGAAGGCCTTCAGCGGATCGTCGCCGGAGCGTTCGCGGAGACTATCCATGGCGTGATAGAAAATCTTCTGCGCGGTCTGCTTTTTCCCGTCCCACATCATGGAATTGACGAACTTTTCGACCAGCGTGGAATTATACAGCGGATCTGGAACTATTTCTCTCGGCTCGGGCCGTCGGCGGCGTGGCATACTGACTCGTTCTCCTTATTTCTTCTTGGCGGGGGCCGCGGCTGCTCCGCCCTTGGGACGCTTGGCGCCGTATTTCGACCGCCCCTGTTTCCGGTTCGCGACGCCCGCGGTATCGAGCGTTCCACGAACAATGTGATAGCGGACGCCGGGCAAATCCTTGACGCGGCCGCCTCGAATCAGCACGATCGAGTGCTCCTGCAGGTTGTGCCCGACACCGGGGATATAAGTGGTTACTTCGATTCCGTTGGTGAGCCGCACACGGGCGACTTTGCGCAGAGCCGAATTCGGCTTCTTGGGAGTGGTGGTGTAAACACGCGTGCACACTCCACGGCGCTGCGGACAGGCCTGCAGCGCGGGGCTGGCGGTTTTGTAGCGCGTCGCGCGGCGCCCTTTGCGCACTAATTGATTAAACGTCGGCATTCTCTTTTGAAAGCGCACAACGGCTGCGCGCTCAAAGCCATCCCTTCCTCAAAACTTCAGACTGCATCGCCCGCCCACGCGGCTCTATTTGCCGCAGGGAGCGGGTTTGCTCTCAAAACTTTGGATACGCCCTTACCAGGGCCTTCCGTTTAAGCAGGCACGAACACTGTCGGCTGCGGTTGACTACTGCCAGGAGGCTGATATAGCGTTTTCACCAGCCCCAATCGCGAGGGTAACTGCTTCGGGTAACGGCCCATGCCGGCTTCCAATGTCGCTTTCTCCAGGTAACCGGGAAACCTTATTGGTCCGACAGCGGGGCCCGACTTCCAGCCGGATGCCTATTTGGAAAAATAAGCATGGTAGCGCGGAGGCCGAAGAATCAACTCGCCCAAACCTTTTTACTTTACATCATTCTACAACCTGGGGCAAATCCTAATGTGGTCGTATAGCGATAAAGTCATTATATAAGCCCCAGCTCTTCTGTTCCATTGTGAAGATCGCGACCTTTGTAGCGGGTCTCTATTATGGTTGCGGTCTAATCCCGAATTAAACCACCCCGTACTTCCTGAACCAATCCAGCATCCTCGCCCAGGCATCTTTGGCCGAGGCTTCGTGATAGCTTGGCCGGTAATCGGAATTAAAAGCATGACCGGCATCCGGATAGACGACGATTTCGCAATCCCGGTCCTTGCCGGCCGCTCGCAAGGCAGCGCGCATCTGCTCCACTGTGGAAAGCGGAATCCCCTGATCTTGGGCGCCATATAGGCCCAAAATGGCGCCGTGCAACTCGCCCGCCACGTCCATCGGCTGTTTCGGAGTCAAGGCATTCGTATGCGGTCCAGCGACCAGGCGGCCATACCAAGCCGCTCCCGCCTTCAATTTCGGCTGATGCGCCGAATACAGCCACACGATGCGTCCACCCCAGCAGAATCCGGTAATTCCCAGGCGCTCCGTATCGCCCTTCCCTGAAGCGCGAGCATATACGACGGCCGCGTCCAGATCTGACATCACCTGCGCATCCGGAACTTTATTTACAACGTTTTGAACGATCTGCTGAATATCGGTCATCTTCGAAACGTCGCCCTGCCGGGCATACAGCTCCGGAGCAATGGCGCAGTAACCCTGCTTCGCGAGGCGTCGGCAGACATCCTTAATATGTTCGTGGACGCCGAAGATCTCTTCTACGACCAGCACGACCGGGAACGTCCCGCTTTTTTTAGGCCGGGCCTGGTACGCGGGCATCTCGAAATCTCCGGACGGGATCTTCAGCTCGCTCGCATCCAAACCCTCGGTATCGGTCACGATGGTTCCGGCCGCGACGGGCAGTGTCGCGGCGGCAAAGCCAACGGCTAGCGGCGTAGTCAATTTGCGCTCCAATCCTGCTGTTAAGAACATAGCGCGGGCTATTGTGCTCTGGTTCGGATTCGCCCGTCCCAGACTTTCCCATACAGAATCAGCGATGCGCCGTAAATCGCCGCCGCAAAAAGCAGCCATAGCGGCGTCGTGCGAATCGCTGCTCCGATCGCCGCCATGGCGATGAGTTGAAGAATCCCTATGGGCATCAGTCCCGACGTAAAGCGCCATTTCCGCTGAAATACCGGGCGCAGAACGGAGGAATGATGCCCGATCGCAAGCGCAACCAGTCCCGCCGCCATTCCGATGTCCGGGCGCAGCGGCAGAACAAGGACGAACAAAACAGATAGGACCGCCGCCCCTTTGGCGAACAGAATCTTCCATCCGCTCAGCGGCATTAGCCGGTAACGGGTCAAGCCGGATTCCCCGTCGAGGCCGAAAAGGCTCTGCGCATAGGTGCTCAGCCCGACTGCAATCAACACCGAAATCACCGAATATGCGCTCGCATTCGGAGCGGTGCCGGCAATTCGATATATAAAGGTCGCGGCAGAGAGCAGAACCACAGGATACGGGTCGAGGGTTGTAAGGATCTGCCGGACGTCTTTTGCGACGAGCCCGCGCAGCCAACCACTTCCGGCCGGGATGGCGCGTAACAGACTTCGCTGCGGATGTCTCGAAACGAACCGCTCCACCGCCAGCGCGATCGCTTGACCCGCGATCAGTATCCCGAGAAATTCCAGACCCAAGGCCACGCGGCCGGTTCCCGCCCAGATTCCGGCCGCAATCCAGACCAGCGGATTAAGCAGAAGACTGAAGACGCGCAGCGACAGGCGCGCTGCCGCCGTCAATGGCCACAATGCAAGGCGCTCCGGAGGAATTCTGCTCAACGCGTCGGAGCCCAGAGGAAACAGCAGCGTCAGGCCGAGCAGGACGAACATGAAGGCGCTGCTCTCCGCCTGCTGGTACGTGATCAGAAGCAAGACCAGGAAAAAATTGTTTCCGGCAACCGATCCGAAGGACCGGATCTCGCGCCAGACGAGGCGAACCAGCGCCGCCGCAATTATCGCGACGCGAGCCATTCCAGATCGTTCACTTGCGGCGCTTCCACGAGATCGAAATACATGCTTTCCACCGGCTGCGTCAAATCGGCGATGCCGGAATTCCAGACCAGAGCGCCGCCTCGCAGGATCATCAATTGATCGGCAATGCGCTCCACCAGCGTCAAAATGTGCGATGTGAGCAGAATCGTGATGCCGCGCCGCGAAATCGCTTTTAGAAGATCGCGGATAGTCTGCGCCGTCACCGGATCGATGGCTTCGAACGGCTCATCCAAGAAAAGCGCTTGCGGATTGTGCAGCAAGGCCAGCGCCAATGCGGTCTTCTTGCGCATGCCATGAGAACATTCCGACAGCAGGCGTCCGCGCGCATCGCTCAAGGCGAGAACGTTCAGGAGTTGTTCGCTGCGGGATGCGGTTTCCCTCCGCGAGAGACCGTAAACGGGTCCGGAGAGCTTCAGGTGCTCCTCGATCGAGAGCGCATCGAACAACGCCAGCGTCTCAGGCACAACGCCGATCAGTTTTTTGAGCGCCACCGGATTTCCTCTCACCGGAAGCCCCGCCACTGTGGCGCTGCCCGCGCTGGGGGCGAGCAAGCCGGTAAGCATCTTCAGGAGAGTTGATTTTCCGGCGCCATTCGGTCCAATCAGCGCGGCCACGGCGCCCTTTGGAATTTCGAAAGAAACCCGATCGACCGCTAAGTGCTCGCCGAACGAGCGGCTGATTGCACTGCAAGAGATCATGAACATCACGATCTCACAAAAGAAAAAGCCGGCGATCCCGTGAGATCGCCGGCCCGTCGAACGTTTACTCGCAACTTAACGAGAGTTAAGTTTGATTGAGATAAGCGGCGACATCTCCAGATGGCGGCGCAGCTCTTTTTCGTGCGACGTATCGCCTGTGCTGTAGCTCGTGCCGTCCACAGTCGAGATCTGCGCTAGCAGGCGTTCGTTGCCGTAGCAGTGGAACGTTAATCTCGGATTTTCCGCTGCACCGGTATCGTGCAGCGGGGCCGAAACGAATGTCGAGCCACCTTGCGCGTTGGAGAGTTGGAAGATTCCGTTGTAGTTTATTTGCTGAACCCGGTATTCTCCGGCAGGCAACAAGCGGCCTTGTGCCTGGAAAGCGAACGGAATTGTCGCAACTTCGAGTTGAGTTCCTCTGGGCACTGAGCGTCAGGCCTCCGATTAAGGCGGAGAGGCCGGCTGCCAGGGCGATGTAAGTAAATCGGTGTGTCATGTCATTCTCCTTGGGTTTTGAATTTCTGTCTTCGATCTCTCCAGCGTTTCCGTTGAGGGACGCCTTTCTAGAAGCGCTTTAAAGGCCAATGGGCTCAGCGCGCTTTTTCAATGACTTGGAGCGCGCGGAAGTGTAACTGTCGAACAAACTGGATAAGTACAGTTAGCTAATAGATGAAATAGCGAATGCGCGGTTTAGAAAACAGAACTGCCCTATCGCGCGGGCCGTTGCAGCCACTTCACGCTTTGCGGTTGGGATTGCTCGCAGCGCATGGTATCCGTCACGCCCGACGAGATATCCGCGCAAGCGTTCTCCGCGCCCGAGCGCAGCGCCGCCTGTTCGCTCTTAGCGGAAACTGTTTTACAAGTGGAACGCCCTTGATACGCCATGCAGATTTTAACGCGATAGCGTGGGCCGCTTAGCGTGGAATAGGCGATTAGGGCGATGACGGCAACCACGAACAGCGCGACAATCAGGCCAACCTTGCTCAGAGCTATCCCTCGTTAAAGAAGTTACCCATTTGCCGGAACTTGGCATAGCGCTCGTCGATTGCTTGTTGAGGAGAAAGCAGCGCGAGCTCTTCGAATGCTTGCCGTAAGGTCTGCCGCAAGGACTGTATGGCGGCGTCGGGATTGAGATGAGCGCCTCCCGCAGGCTCGGGGACAATCCCGTCGATCAGTTTCATTTCGAGCAGATCGGGCGCGGTCAGACGCAGCGCGGCTGCCGCGAGTGGCGCTTTTCCCGAATCGCGCCAAATGATGGCGGCGCAACTCTCCGGCGCGATCACGCTGTAATAGGCGTTCTCGAGCATGTAGACCCGATTGGCAACGCCAATTCCGAGCGCGCCTCCACTTCCACCTTCGCCGATCACGACTGAAACAATGGGACTCGCCAGGCGGGCCATTTCGCGAAGATTATAGGCAATCGCTTCCGCTTGGCCGCGTTCTTCGGCATCGATGCCCGGATAAGCGCCGGGCGTATCGATCAGCGTCAAAATCGGGCGGTGAAATTTCGCGGCGAGCTGCATTACCCGCAGCGCTTTGCGATAGCCCTCCGGCTTGGGCATCCCGAAATTCCGCAGGAGTTTTTGTTTTGTGTCGCGGCCTTTTTGCTGCGCGACAATCATCACGGGATTGCCTTCGAAGAAACCCATGCCGGCCAGGATGGATGCGTCGTCGCCATAGAAGCGGTCGCCGTGCAGCTCTTCGTATCCTGTGATTAAGGCTTGAATGTAGTCGCTGGAGTGCGGACGCTTAGGATGACGGGCGAGCTGCACGCGTTGCCAGCTCGGGTTATCTTCCGCTTGCGGCTCGGCCGCGGTCTCTTGCTCCGGGCTTTCGTCCTCAGCGCCTTCCTCTTCAGCCCTTTCTTGTTCAGACATGGATCAGCTCGCCAGAATTTCCATGCACTCAGGCCCGCAAATCTTCTCGATCTCCGCGCGAAATTCGCGGTCCGGCCGCACTTTGCTATCCACGTCCATCACTACCGAGAAATCCCGGACCTTTTCCAGGCGCAACCGCACTTCCGTGCTGCCTCGCTTTCTGCCAAAAAGCTCGTTCAAAGCATCCGCCTTTTCGACCGCGCCTTCGTCCCGAAGCCAGATGCGAATCGAAATCAGCGACGGAAGATTGACGCGCGCATCTTCCAACTTGACCATTTCCTGAACAGAAAGTTTCGGCGGACCTCCTTCTTCGGGTAATACCGACGCCCGGACAAAGACAGCCGCGTCCTCTCTCAAAGCCGGCAGCAATTCTTCGTACTTATTCGCGAAGACCATGCCATCCGCCGTTCCGCGCGCATCGTCGATTTTCAGCGCGGCCCAGTACTTCCCCTCACGGTTCGTTTTGCGGACAATATTCGTCACGATACCGCACAGCGCCACGCTGGTGTTTTTCTCGAGATCTTCGAGCCGGTCGGTGAAGTGCGTTGCCAACTCCGCTACTTTATCTTTGAACCGGTCGAGCGGATGGCCCGAGACATAGATGCCCAGCATCTCTTTCTCGCCCGCCAGCTTTTGCTCCATCGTCCAATCGGGCAAGTTGGCCAAAGGGTACTCGGTTTTCCGCTCGTCGTCGGCAGAACCGAAAAGCCCATGTTGCCCCATGGCGCGATCGCGGGAGGCGCGCAAACCGGATTCAAGCGCGCGATCGAGAGCTTCGGTCAACTGCGCCCGGTTCGCGCCCGTCGAATCGAGCGCGCCGGCCTTGATCAGACTCTCCACCACGCGCCGGTTCACGTTTCCAAGATTCACCCGATCGCAAAAATCGTAGATTGAGGCGAAACGGCCGCCAAGCTCGCGCGCCGCGACAATCGCTTCTATCGCCCCTTGTCCCACGTTCTTTACAGCTCCCAATCCAAACCGGATGGCATCCGCGGCGGGCGTGAAGTGCAGATCGCTTTGATTGACATCGGGCGGAAGCACGCGAATTCCCATCTCGCGGCATTCGTTGATGTATTTGACGATCTTGTCCGTGTTGCCGGCCTCTGACGTAAGCAAAGCGGACATGAACTCGACCGAATAGTGAGCTTTCAAATACGCGGTGATGTATGCCAGGTAGGCGTAGGCGGCCGAATGCGACTTGTTGAACCCGTAGCCGGCAAACTGCTCCATCAGATCGAAAATCTTGGCGATCTTCTTGGCTGGAAATCCAAGCCGTCCGGCGCCCGTAAGGAAACGCTCGCGCTGCTGCGCCATCTCATCGGCCTTCTTCTTCCCCATGGCGCGGCGCAAGATATCGGCCTCGCCCAGCGAATAGCCCGCCAGCTTATTCGAGATCTGCATCACCTGCTCCTGATAGAGGATGACGCCGTAGGTTTCTTCCAGAATCTCCTTGAGCTCGGGAAGATCGTAGACGATTGGCTTGCGGCCGTGCTTGCGATCGATGAAATCTGGAATCATGCCGCCCTGAATCGGTCCCGGACGATACAACGCATTCAGCGCGCAGAGGTCCTCGATGCGATTGGGCTGGTAGCGGCGCAGAATGTCCTGCATGCCCGAGGATTCGAACTGGAACACGCCGCTAGTAAATCCGGTGCAGAAAATTTTCCGGTAAGTTTCGGGGTCATCGAGCGGCAGATCTTCGAGGACGATCTTCTCCCCGCGATATTTTTCGATCAGCTTGACGGCTCGTTCCATGATGGTGAGGGTCGTCAGGCCGAGAAAATCCATTTTCAGCAGCCCCAGCTTTTCGAGGCCCATCATGTCGTACTGCGTGACAATTTCGGTCTTGTTGGTGATAAATAGCGGCACCAGTTCGCGCAGCGGAACCGACGAGATGACCACCCCGGCGGCGTGCATCCCGGCGTTGCGCGCCACGCCTTCCAGCTTCATGCCGATATCCAGCACTTCCTTGACCCGAGGCTCTTTCGCCGCCAGCGCCTTCAGCTCCGGATCTTCAACGGCCTGCTCGAGCTTGATGTTTAATTGCCGCGGAACCAGTTTCGAAATGCGATCGACTTCCGCGAAGCTCATATCAAGCACGCGGCCGACATCTTTAATAGCCGCCTTAGCGGCCAGCGTGCCGAACGTAATGATTTGCGCCACCTGTTCCCGGCCGTACTTTTCGGTGACGTACTGAATCACTTCGCCGCGCCGGTTTGTACAGAAATCGATGTCGATATCCGGCATGCTGATGCGCTCCGGGTTTAGGAACCGCTCGAACAGCAGACCGTATTCGAGAGGATCGATATCGGTGATTTCCATGGCGTAGCCGACCAGGCTTCCCGCCGCCGATCCGCGGCCCGGACCAACCGGGATTCCTTTCTGCTTGGCAAAGCGGATGAAATCCCACACGATGAGAAAATAGCCCGAGAACTTCATCTGCTGGATCATGCGGATCTCGAGCTCCAGCCGCTCCACATATTCGGCCAGCTCATGCTTCAGGCGGCCCTGCTGCCGCAGCGCTTCCAGCCGGGGTCGCCGTTTCTCGAAACCTTCGCGCGCAATCCAGGCGAAATAGCTATCGGTCGTGTGAGCCGACGGGACATCGAAGCGCGGAAAAGGATCTTTTACCTTTTCGAGCTTCACGTGGCAGCGCTGCGCGATATCCCAAGTGCGGTCGAGCGCGTCTTCCACCTCGCCGAACAGCGTCATCATCTCGGCGCGCGATTTCACAAAGAAATCGGGCGTGGAGAAACGCATGCGGTTGGCATCCGACATGGTTTTGCCGGTTTGAATGCACAGTAGAATCTCGTGCGCACGGACATCGTCGTGGGTCAGGTAGTGCGCGTCGTTGGTCGCCACCAGCGGAATGCCGGTCTCGGCCGACATGCGGCGGATCTCCGGCATGGCGCGCTTATCCTGATCGAGTCCGTGGTCCTGCATCTCGAGAAAGAAATTGCCCCTGCCGAACAGGTCTACGTATTCGTTCGCCAGACGCTTCGCTGCATCGTACTTGCCGGCCAGAATCGTCTCATTGACATCGCCCCGCAGGCAGGCGGACATCGCGATCAGTCCTTTTGAATGCCGGGCCAGCAGATCCTTATCGAGACGCGGTTTGTAGTAGAAGCCTTCCAGGTATCCGGTGGAAACGAGTTGGATTAAATTTTTGTAGCCCTCCTGGGTCTCGCACAAAAGCACCAGATGGTTGTAGCGATCCGATTCGCTTCGCGTTTTGTGGCCTTGCTGGGAAACGTATACCTCACAGCCGATCACCGGATGGATGCCGTTGCTGTTCGCCTCGTTGTAGAACTCGACCGCCCCGAAAAGATTGCCATGGTCGGTCATTGCGACCGCCGGCATCTGCTGGTGCTTCACCAGCTTCATAAGTTTTCTTATGTCGCAGGCGCCATCGAGCAAGGAGTAATCGGTATGGCAGTGAAGGTGGACGAAGGGCGGTTCGGGCATTGCGGGATCACTCCTATTTTAGCGGCGCGCGAAAGCATTTACCCACGCACACGTCTGCAACTCTCAATCGCATTGAGATCCGGATTGCGAACGACTCGCTGCCTCCTGAAATGCATGCGCAAAATAAAAACGCCCCCGGTTCCCCGGGGGCGGAAGGTTCAATTCGCCCGCTAGCGCGGGTCGTCTTTACTTCTTGCCAGACTTCTTCGACGAGCTCTTCTTTGAAGAAGAGGAACTCTTTTTCGAACTGGACTTCTTAGTTGCGTTCTTCATCGAGCGATTCTCCCTAACGTAAATTTGCAATCTTTTACAAGATCGCAGTGTGATTCATATATAAGGTTGTTCGCAAGAGAAGTCAAGAAAAAAATTGCTGAGCGGCCGCCGGGCGCCCCTCCGCAACCCCGAATCGGGTCCAAAACGTAACTTTGAAATTTGTTTTACCCCCCAAAGAACCAATTTGCGTCTTTCACGAAGGCGCATTTGCAAGCTATCCTTGTTTCGAGCGGGCGCCAAGTGCTGGCGCGTTTTGTATGCGGACGCAACGGAAATTGAGGATCGTCGCAGTGATCGCGATCGCAGCGTGTTTGGGAATTCTGCCCGCTTGCCGGAAAAAGCACCGCGTCGCGCGAGTGCCATCCGCCCCTGCTCCGGGCGGCGCTGTCGCGCGATCGCGTTCAGGAGCCGCAAGCAAACCCGCCGCGGTACCGGTCGGCTATACGGAAGAAGGAGTGGCGAGCTGGTATGGAATCCCGTACCATGGCAGGCCCGCGGCGGATGGCGAAATTTACAACATGGAAACGCTGGTCGCCGCGCATCGCGTGCTGCCGTTCAATACCTGGCTCAAGGTCACCAACCTCGCGAATAACAAATCGGTCGACGTGCGGGTGATCGATCGAGGACCATTCGTGCGCGGACGCATCCTCGACCTCTCGAAGGCGGCCGCCCGGCAGATCGATCTGTTGGGGCCGGGCATTGGGAAGGTTCGCTTCGAAGTGATCGCCGCTCCGCCCGACATCGCTTCCAACGATTTCTATGCCGTGCAAGTCGGCGCGTTTACCGTTTACGCCAATGCCGAACGCGCCCGCGACCGTTATGCCCAACGCTTCGGCGCCGCTCAGATTGCCGAGAAACAAGGAGCCACGCCAATGTGGCGCGTCCTGGTCGGCAAGCAGCCTTCGATAGATGACGCCGAGCAGTTGGCGAATCGGCTCAGAGCGGAAGACAGGAACGTTTTCGTGGTACGCCTCGATCAAACCCCGCCCAACCCATCGGCGCCTCCGGCCGCGGGCGCCGCCCCAGTCTCCCAATCGCCACAGCGATGAGCGCGCATACCTAGCCCGCCACACCTGAGAGAGTTTACGAACCGCGCTGCCACTACCCTGACGTAGGAAGTGTTCGCCTCTTGACGCCGCAGATCGCCCTGGATCATTCGCCGCTTTCCATGCTGGTTGGCAATTCCGCCGCCATGCGCCAGGTCCACCGCCAAGTGGCGCGCATGGGGAAATCGCGCTTCCCGGTATTGATTCTGGGCGAGACAGGTACCGGCAAAGAAGTAGCTGCTCGCGCCATTCACAATATGGACGCTCGTGGACCTTTTGTGGTGGTCGATTGCTCCTCGCTCGTCGGACCGCTGATGGAAAGCGAGCTCTTCGGCTACGCCAAGGGCGCCTTCACCGGCGCGCATAATCAGAAATTAGGTCTGCTGGATGCGGCCAACGGCGGCACCGCTTTTTTTGATGAAATCGGCGAGCTCGGCATCGATCTGCAAATGAAGCTGCTGCGCGTGCTTCAGGATAAAGAGTTTCGCGCTATCGGCAGCGTCGGCCAACGCAGCTCAAATTTTCGAGTGCTCGCCGCTACCAACCGCGACTTGGCCGCGGAAGTGGAAGCCAAGCGCTTCAGGCAGGATCTCTACTATCGTCTCAACGTAATGCGTTTGCGGCTTCCTCCTCTGCGCGAACGCAAAGAGGATATCCCCACCCTGATCGCGCATTTTCTGCAGCGCCACGGCAACGGCCACAAAGTGACCGACGAAGCGATGGATACGTTCTTGCATTACGAGTGGCCTGGGAATATCCGCGAGCTCGAACATACGGTTCAGCGGATGGTTGCCATGAACTCGGGTCCGTGGCTGACCGCGGCCGATCTTCCGTCCACGTTGACCAACAGCTCCTTCGAGCGGCAGATTTCCGCTCTCGCCGCCGGCGTCGCTGCGTCGAACGGAGCCGCGGGTTGGCCCGCGAATTTCGCCGCGCAAAGCGTGATCCCGCTGGCGGAAGTAGAAAAACGCGCGATTCTGCACGCTATGGAATACACCAAAGGCGACCGCACAGTGGCCGCCGGCATGCTGGGCATCGGACGGACCACTCTCTATCGCAAGCTAAAGGAGTACGGGCTGTAAGATTGGGAGCGTGCGAATCGCGCTCGATGCCACGTACAGCGTAGATCCACACCCTTCGGGAATCGCTATTTACTCGCGGGAGCTGCTCTCCGGCCTGGCGCGAATGTTCCCGCAAGACGAATTTCTGCATTGCTATCGCGCCAAGCAGTTTACAAACGCCCGCGGGCGGCGGCGATTGTTGCTTCCACCGCTGCCCACGTTTCGCGCCGATCTGTTTCACGCGCTCAATCAGAGAGTGGACCGGCGTCCTGCGAAGAAGGTAATTTCTACATTTCACGATCTCTTCGTGATGACGGGCGAATATTCGTCGCTCGAATTTCGAACGCGCTTCGCCTGGCAAGCGCGCCGTGCAGCCGAAAATTCCGATCTCCTGATCGCCGTTTCAAAATTCACGGCAGATCAGGCCGCCGGCTTACTGCATTTCGACCGCTCGCGAATCCGGGTCGTCCCCCACGGCGTGCATCTTCCTCTTTCCGCCGATGCGCCGGTTCGCGAGGAGATCGTGTTGTTCGTCGGCGCCTTGCAAATCCGCAAGAATATAGCGCGGCTGGTGGAGGCCTTCGAGTCCGTACCGAAGCCCTGGAAACTGGTGCTGGCCGGCTCTCCTTCCGGCTACGGGGCGCAAAGTATCCTCGAGCGAATTGAACGAAGCCCCTGCCGCGAGCGCATCCGCGTCACCGGGTACATTTCACAAACTGAGTTGCAGCGCTTGTATTCACGCGCTTCCGTTTTCGCTTTTCCCTCGCTCGATGAAGGGTTCGGTATACCCGTTCTGGAGGCGATGGCCTACGGCGTTCCGGTGATCACATCCAGCCGCTCCGCGCTGCCCGAAATCGCGGATGGCGCAGCCATTCTCATCGATCCTGAGCAAACGGACGACCTGCGCGACGCGCTATACCGGCTCATTCACGATTCCGAGCTTCGGTCGCGCCTCGTTGAGCTTGGCCGCGCGCGCGCGGAACTCTACAGTTGGGAGCGGGCGGTCCGGGAAACGCACTCCGTTTACCGGGAGTTGCTGGACAGGTAAGCAGCGCCGGGTAAACCGGGGCTATTGCTTTTCCTCTTCGATTGAGATCTTCAACGCGCGAAGGAACTTCTGGTCTTGCGATGTCAGGCGGATTTTTCCCGTTGATTCGAAGACGCGGTGCTCCGGTTCATGATCGCCATCGCCTTCCGCATCGTCGTCCTCATCGCGCTTGTTGAACCCTATGGTTGCCTCGAGCACCAGGAAGACATCGTAGCCAGCCCGCTTGATCTCGCCGATTGCGCCTGCGATGCGATCCGAATCGGAAAGCGATTCGTTAATAGCATTGCCGAGCTCCTGCATCAGCTCCTTCAATCTGTCGTCCAACATGTCCCCCTTCTCGGGCATTTTCAGGGTATCACCTGTTTCGAGGTTTCTAAAGCTCTCGGTATGACCGTATTCGTAATAATCACCAGCCTCACAGTGTTAGTGTGCGCGGGCCATAACATCTGTCCATTTATTTGATGCGCAGACTCTAGGATTTGTGCTCGTTGTATCGGAGATTCGCTAGGTGTAGGGTACCTTCGAATACGGAAATCCGTACCGGACTAGTACAACTAACGGCTGCTGAGCTCTGAATCTTTCTGTTCGTATGGCTTGGTTGAGTAGCGCGCCGCTTCCTGCTGCGCCCCCGCGGTATTATCGTGCGTCCGGATCGCCTGTTTGTACTCGTTCACCGCGCGGTCCCGCTGGCCCGTAATGTCGAAAATCTTTCCGAGATTCACGTGCGACCACACCTCGGTCCACTTGGGATCGAGATCGCCGTTGATCGCAGCACGAAATTCATTGGCCGCCGATTGGAAATTGTTCTGCTTAAAAAACAGTTCGCCGATCCGGTAATGCGCGAGAGAACTGTTCCGGTTCACTTCGAGTGCGTTCTCATACTCCTTCAGCGCATTCGAATAGTCGTTGATTTCGACAAACTGCTCGCCGCGCCGGATTGCAACTGCTATCTGCATGGCCGGATCCAGGCGAAGCAGCACGTGATTGGGGTCCAGCGTGAGTTTGCGCGGCTTGCCGAAAGTATCGACGCTAAATTCGGAAGAAGTGCCGGTCACCTCAATCTTCTTGTCTTCCGGATTGCCTTCGGTTTCGATTCTCAAATCCACCGGCATCCGAAACGTATCCAGATCCTGATTAATCTTCCCCACCACCCGAAACCCCTGTTGCGTACGGAAAACCGTGTAGTCTAGTTTGAATTGAGGGGAACCGCTCGATTCCAGCCACTGAATGAAGAAATAACGCAGATCCTGGTTCGAGACCTGCTCCATCACTTTGCGGAAATCCTCGCTGGTCACGGATTGCCAACTATATTTATCCAGGAAAACGTGCAGGCCCTTTCTGAAATTCGCATCGCCTACCACGTTGCGCAGCATGTTCAGAATGGCCGCGCCCTTGGCCGCCGTGAGAGCCCAGTATTCGGGTGAATAATCGTCCAGGCGCGCGGCTTGCAGCACTGGCGGATCTTTCACCGTAAGAGCCTCGACATAAGTCGATTTCAAATCGGCCTCCATCGCGCCCGGTCCGGCGTTGTGCTCCACATAGAGCAACTCTGAATAGCGGGCCGGCCCGTTCTGGAGCCACATGTGATTGCGGCTCACCGGAGATACGAGAACGCCCCACCATTGCCGCGCGAGCTGGTCCGCCAGCACGCGCGTATTCACCTGGTCGGTAATTGAACCTGGAGCGAGAAACACGATTCCCGGCGCCGAATAGCCGTTCACAGCACCGGCTTCCGTTTCGACCAGAGTCATGTTCGCCTGCGGAGCAAGACCGTATTCAGACGTCAGAAACGTCATGATCTTTCCCGTCTCGTCGCCATAAGTGCGCGCATCCGCCGCCTGCCGGTCCCGGAAGAACACCGCCGTATTGATTCCTTGCGAAGAAATCTTCTGCGGATCGTCTTTCAGAATGGCGAGGCTGCCGGGAAAGCTCGGCTTGTCGTAGTGAAATGAATAAACCGTCTGGCCATTTGCGGCGCGATCGGTTTTCAGATCGCCGCTCGCAATGACGCGGTATTCCGAAGGCGTCGTGATGTGCAGGTCCGCGGTGAACCGGTCCACCGTATATCCGCTCACCGGAAACCATCGCGCCGGATACAGCAGAAATCCAAAATCCGGGTGCAGTGCCGCGAATTTAATTCCCGGAACCGGCGAGTCTTCGTTGCCCGTGAACTTGCCGTCGTAGCTGATCGAGAGCTGGCAATGCTGACTTTTCTGCAAGCCATTGGGAAACGCAACCTTTATCGTAAAGTCCTGCGCGTTGCGCGAGGTCGCAAGCGGCTGTCCCTGCCCGTCCACAGCTTTTGAAACGTTCAGCGCATCATTGAGCTCAAAAGTGGCGTCGTTCGTCGCCTGCAGAGGCGTAAAGTCGATCTTCGCAGTCGCGACGATCGATTGCGTGCGCGGATTGATGGCCGCGTCGATGGTGTAATTCTGCACCTGGATGCGCGATTGCTTCGCTTGGCCCCACAGGCTGGCCGCCAACGCCAGGGACAGAACGATCCATCTGGAACCGCGCATCATGGTCTTATTGTCTCCTCGATCAACCCAGAAGTCCTGGTATCCGCACCTGGCTTGCTTCGGCACGCACGAACAATCAGCTCCGCGGCGGATTGGAAGGGGTCTCCTTCGCACGCTAGCAGCTTCCGAATGTCCGCCAAGTCGCCCCGCATGCGCTCCGCTCCGGCCGGGTTGGCAAGCAATTCCCCAGCCGCTTCCGCGATCTTCGCCGCCGTCATGTCCTGCTGAATTAGTTCGGGGACGATTCGCCGTCCGGCAATCAGGTTCACCATGGAAAAAAACGGAACTTTGACCAGGTGGCGCCCGCCGTACCAGCTTAGGGCATTGACCTTATAAAAGGTCAGCATCGGAGTTCCCAATACCGCCGCCTCAACAGTGACCGTGCCGCTGGCCGCCAGCGCGAGTTCGGCATGGCCAATCGAGTCCCAGGTCTCGTTTTCTATTACTTGGATGGATAAGGCCTGCATGCGTTCCCGAAATCTTGAAAAAGCCTCAGCTGCGCGAAAACCCGGAGGCGTGGCCAGAAGAAAGGTTAGGGCGAAGCGCTGGCGAAGCGCCGCGACCGCGTCCAGCAGAATTGGCAAGTGACGCCGCACCTCGCCGACACGGCTTCCGGGCAGCAAAACCACTACACGGGAGCCGGCCGGCAAATGGTGCCGCTCGAAAAATTCCTCTCGCGAAAAGTTCGGCCGCGCAATCGCTGCTAGCGGGTGACCTATATATGTTGCATCCACGCCCCGCTCCCGGAACCAGGCCTCCTCGAATGGAAACAGGCAAAAAAGTTTATCCACCAGTGCGCGAATCGCTTTCACCCTTCCCGGACGCCAAGCCCAAACCTGCGGCGCGACTAGATAGAAAACCGGCACGTTCAAGCGCTTCAGTTGACGCGCCAGGCGCAGATGAAAATCGGGACTGTCCGTCAGGAGCGCCGCATCGGGCCGGTGCTGGCGCGCGAAATGAACCAGCTTGCGGAACTTCCCATAGATCCTCGGAAGGTGAGCGGCTACCTCGGCCAGCCCAACCACGGCAATATCCGCGGAATGGATGACGGGGTCCACCCCCGCAGCTTCGAGCCCGGGACCCGCGCAGCCGTAGAAACTCGCCGCCGGATCGAGCTTAGAGAGGCGGGAAACTACGCCAGAGGCGTACAAATCGCCGGATGCTTCGCCGGCGGAGACCAGGAACTGCACTGCGTTTGCTCCAAGTGTAGCAGCGCAATTCGCCGTCCGCGCGAACGCCCGGCGCGAGGGGCCGCCCTCCAGCGAACCCGGCCCGGGAAAGCCGCTCTGCTAGAATCGAGGTCGAAAAAACCAGATGCCCACCCAACGGGAACCGGCTCCGGCCAATCAAGGCCAATTGAGTCTTTCGCGGCTCAGTGTCGGTCAATTTGCGGAGCGCTTCAGGAGCGAAGTCATTCCCCTGAGCAACACCTTCGGCTACTTCTGTGCCTCCGTGCCGATGAGCGAGGAAGTGCTCAAAGAATATCTGGAAGAACCGGTCGCCGCGCTGCCTTCTTCCTTAGGCGCCGTGCTGCCGCGCATCTCGATTCTTTTGGTTCCGTACCTGGAGCGCTGCGGCGAACGTGGCACCGGGACGAAGCGGAAGGCGCGGGCGGGGCTCGAAAAATTCGGCGACTTCGTTGTAGCGGAACGGCCGCTCGAAGGGCATCAGTCCTGGGCCTCCCAGGTCAGCTTCGAAAATGAAACGGTCCTCGTCTTCGCGCTGAAAGAACAGGATGTGGCCGAGTATCATTACCGGCTGTACCGCCGTCTAGCGGCGCTGATCGTCGAAAAATGGTCCACTGGAGCGGCCTCGGATTACAAAGCCATCATCCGCGAGGAACTGACCGCCGGTGTCCATGGCGAAGTCGATGACGAGAGCTGGCAAGCCAAGCAGACTCTGCTGCGCCGCCAAGCGAACATGAAACGCGAAAGTCCGCTGTTCGGCGATTATGTGCGGCAATCGTTTATCGACACGCTGACGTTGTACCTGCACGGAATCTGCTGCGACATCGACGTCGAGACCGGACCGCGCCAGCTTCCGAGCCGCTATCTCCGCCGCAGGCTCAATTTACTGAAGAGCCTCTATCCCCCGCCGTCGGGCTACTCCGTATTTCCCGAAGACCAGGAGCAGGCGAAAAGCGACAACGCCGGGTCACAAAAATAGGCGCTGCTTCTCCGAGCCTCATATCGTTCCCGCCAGCTTCTGAACCGTCTCGAATGTATCCGCGTCCTCAGCGGATTTATCGGAGCGATATCGCTTCACTCGCGCAAAACGCAGGGCAAGACCGCTGGGATAGCGCGGACTCACTTGGATTTCATTAAACGCGATCTCCGCGACCATCTTCGGCTCGACATAAACGGTGTAGCTGTCGCGCCCGATTTCGAGCTTTAGCAGCTCCTGCGTCTGCCAGGCCAGCATCTCATCCGTCAAGCCTTTAAACGTTTTCCCGAGCATCGCGAATCCGCCCTTATGCGTGTCGCGCGCTCCTAAATGCAGATTGCTGAGCCAGCCGCGGCGCCGTCCGTTACCCCATTCCGCAGCCAGAATCACCAAATCCAGCGTGCGCGCCTGTTTGATCTTGAGCCAGCTCTGCCCGCGCGCTCCGGCCGCGTAACCTGCCGTCCGCGATTTCGCCATGATGCCTTCGTGACCCCGCTGCAAGGCCTCATGCAAGAAATCCTCCGCCGCATTCGTATCGGACGTGCTCCGGTGCGGCACCAGCGTTTCGGCTGGTACCAGACTCTGTAATTCCGCGAAGCGCCGGGCTTGCGGCTCGTCGAGCAAAGGAGCGCCGTCACGATAAATCAGATCGAACCAGAACGGCGACATCGGCAGTTCCGCTTGCAGGCGCGCGACATCCAGCTTGCGCCCGAACCGCCGCATACTCACCTGAAACGGCCGCGGCCGGCCTTGCGCATCCAGGCTCAGGACTTCGCCATCGAGGATCAGATCGTGCGCGGGAAGCGCCCGCACTGCCTGGACAACTTCCGGCACAGCCGCGGAAACATCGTTCGATCCACGCGAAAACACTACAACGTCCTGCCCTGACTTGTGCGCCTGTACGCGAGCGCCATCGAATTTATACTCGAGCGCCGCTTCTCCCAGCTCTTCGAGCGCCTCGTTCACGTCTTCCGCAGTTTGCGCCAGCATCGGCTGCACTGGCCGGAATAATTGAATGTCGAATTGCGCCAGGCCGGCTTCTCCCTTTTCGAGAACAGCGTGAGCAATCGCCGCCACTCCTCCCGCCAGCATCGCGGCTCGCCGGATCCGTTCGCCGGGGATTTTCGAAGCCTTGGCCAGCGCATCCAGCATGATCCCCTCCAGCGCGCCTTGCCGCAGCTCGCCCATTAGCAGGCCTGTCAGGAACTGCTGCTCCGGACTCGTCGCTCGAACCAGCAGGCGATTCAGCAGTTCCCTCCGCCTCGCTTCCGAACCGGCGCCTTTGACGGCGCAGAGTTCCTCCAGCGTTCGATCCACATCCAGAATTTCAAGACTCGCCTGCTCCGCTGCCGATGCCGTTGCATTTCGCAGCGTGGCGTAGCCGATTCCAATCCGCCCCTGGCGCGCCGCCCCCGCAAGATACGCGACGGCCGGTTCCACCTCATCCGGCTGAAGCTGCCGCAGAAGCGTTGCCAGCAGATCCGTTTTTTCCAGCCGCTTCGTCGTATTCGCGATGCGGCGCGATGTTTCGACTAGCGAAGCCAGCAGCATATCGCTACTTCACCGGCGCCGCGGCTGCAAAGGACTTTCATGGCCGCGCGCCGTCACCCGCTCTACCGCTTGAATTTTTCCATCTACGACCATCAGCGCTTCGTCGAAATTATTTACCGTGGGGCAAACATGCCGTGGGATGAGGTAAAGCTTGTGCCCCAACGCAATCGCGGAATCCGCTGGAACCTCAATCGGCAGATGCTCTTCGCTCGGCTTGGCAGGCTGGAAATCCGGATGCCCGGCGACACCGCACGTCGGAACGCCGGCATCGGCGGAAACGCTCTTGTGACCCGCATCGCAGGTGATCCGGTGCGCCGCCGGATGGCTCACAACCGTCGCGAGCACCAGCGCCGCAGCCTGATACCCGAATCCCGGAAGCTGCTCAAGACTCGTCAGGTCGTTATACACCACAGTTCCTGGCGAAATGCGATGCACAAACGGCGCGCCGCCAAAACCGGCATAGGAAATTGCGTAAGGCGCTGCCGGTGTTCCCGAAGTAATCACTTCCTCCACCTGCAGGCCAGCCGCCGCAAGTGCGCCCGTGATTTTGAGAACATGACCGTACCCTTCGTGCGCGCGTTTTTCGCGTTCTGGCGCGGGAACACCGGACATGTGCCCGTCGTAATAGTGAATGCCGCGAAACTGAGCACCCGCCTCGCGCGCAAGGCCGGCAATCTCCGCGATGCGATCCTCGCCAATTCCGGTCCGGTCCATACCCGGATTCACATCGATAAAAATCCCGATGTTTGTTCCCCGCCAGATGGCCGCCTGCTCGCCGCTTTCGACCAGCACTGAGACGCGAGTGGCCGGAAACTCCTCCGCGATTTCCCGCGTGCGCCGCGCGTTCGCCTCCATCACCGGATAAGCGAGCAGCACATCCGCGGCGCCCGTTTCGCACGCCGTCAAAAGCTCGAGCGTGGTGGAGCATTTGAAATTCCGTACGCCATTCGCCAGCAACTGCCGCAGCACCGCCGGAATTTTAGCTGTTTTGATGTGGGGCCGCCAGCGATTCGCATCGCCACCCGCCATTTTCAGCGTCGCCCGGATATTTGCTTCCACCATCTCCGGATAAATCAGCAATGCCGGAGTCAGGATGCGATCCCCATCTTCAACCTGATAACTCATATATGTATGAAAACGCCGCCTTCGCTCATCCATTGTAAGAAGAGGCTCTACATGACAGATGCGCAAGTGTATACCGGAGCGGCCGTGGTTGGAGCAGTGGCCGGCATGCGTTCCATGTCTTCGCCGGCCATCGTCAGCCGTCTCGGGTTGCTCAATCACCCAGTTGTCGCCAAGAGTACGGCGGCGATAGCGATTGCCGAAGTGATCGCGGACAAACTGCCGTTCCTGCCGAAACGTACTAATGCGCCTTCGCTAATTTGGCGCACGATATCGGGAGCACTGAGTGGAGCGGCGATCTGTTCTTCTAAGAAACGGTCCGTGCTGGCAGGCGCAATGCTCGGCGCAGCAGCAGCCGTCGGCGCTACATACGGAGCCTACGAATTACGCCGCTGGGCAGGCCGGAAATTCGAGCTGCCCGATCCGGTGATTGCGGTCGCGGAAGACGTGCTCGCCGCAAGCTGCGCGTGCCTGGTGCTCTCCTCACTGCGAGAGACAGCCTGAAACCGAGCCGCAACCCCGCTCGGCGGGGAGCGGTTCCTATAGCGGCTTCGTATTCGGCAAAGCGTGATTCGTCAGCAAATATTTCCCGCCCGCTTTCGCAACCACATTCAGATCCGACGGCGCGACCCGTTTTTCAATCCGGTCCACACCCGACTGTTCAGCCACCACGTAATATCGTTCCGGTTCCATCCACAACGTCTTGAACTGCGCGTCGTCGATAAACACGTGCGGCGAGCCGGGCGCATTCGCGCCGTATTCGAAATTGAAGAAGCGGCCATTCAGAAGCAAAGCGGTTCTATCGGTATAAAAAAACATAGACGAAAACGTGTAGTAATGATGATCCACGATCAGCTCGCCTTGGGGAGATCGCAGCAGTGCATTCGCGAGCGGCCGTGAGGACATGTAGGGATCGAAAGCGACCATCGCGAGGCGGGCGGCTTGGCAAAACAAAATCATCATCAGCGCGAGTACGATGTAGGCGCGTTTGCCGGTGGCTTTGAACGTTCCCGCGGCTCCCAAAAGAAAAGCCACGGCTGCGAGCCCCAGGGGCAACCGAAGATATGCAAAGGACCGCAGCGTAAGGTCTTCCATGTGGCCGAGCGAAAGCGTGTACACGCCGGGATGCTCTGATAAAGCCGAAGCAATATCGCCCGGCGCGGGCACGTTTCTCACCGCAATCAGAATCGCGATTGCGGCAATCCCACAGCATGCAAGAATCGCGCACAACACGCGAGTGCCGCGGCGAACCCACGCACCACCGGCAGCCATCGCCGACCCTAACAGCAGCGCCAGTGCCGGATAGCAGGGCATCGAATAATATTCCTGCGTCGTTGAGAAAGTAAAAAACACCAGTACCACGCCCGCCCAGCACAAGGCGAACAAGCGCGCCTGCCCGGCCCGGTCGGTGGGCTTGAATGAGAGTTTCGCAACCGCGGGAAAATAGACGCTCCACGGAAACAGCCAGATCAAATGAAACAGCCAGAACCAAAGGCGCGGGACGGTGTTGTAATCCCGCGGATAACGCAGATTCAGAAACCGGAGCAATTGCTCATTGATGAAGTAGAACCACAAAAATCCGTGATATTGACCCGGGCCGCTATGCAGGGTCCACGCAAAATAGGGAGGATTCCGCAGCGTCGCCAGAACGTGCCACGGCGCTGCAATCGCGAGAATCACCACGATCCCGCTCACTAAGTGAAACCGCTTCCAGGTTTCCTTCGAAAACAGCCGCCGAGTCAGCAGCAGATACAAAAGCGCCGTCCCGACCGGAAAAACCGCGCCGATCAGGCCCTTCAACAGCAATCCCGTTCCTATGCTGGCCGCCAGCACCAAGGCCCATGCGCGCGGATGCAGCTCTCTTTCGTCCAGCACACGCAGGAAAGCCCACATTGCCAGCGCAATGGTGGTGGTCAGAATTACGTCGGGAATCAAGATTCTTGTGAAAAGAAATAGGCCCACGCAGGTAGCAATGCAAAGCCCTGCATAGAAACCTGCGCGTTTCCCAAAAGCCCAGATGCCGAAACCTGCTGTCAACCAGGCCAGCGCAATCGCCGAGAGCGCGATCGGAATCCGTGCCGCCCAATCGTAAGCGCCGAAAATCTTGTACGAACCCGCGATCAGCCAATACACCAGCGGGGCCTTTTCGAAATACAAGATCCCGTCCAGCCGCGCCGTAACCCAGTCGCCCGAAGTCAGCATGTTGCGCGCGATCTGCGCCTGCACCGCGTCCACATCGTCCATCAACGATGGAGGCGAAATAATACAGCCCAGGTAGATGGCAGCCGCCACCACGATCACCGCCAGATACAAGTACAGGTGCTTCCGGCTTCGCTTCCTTTTGGGGAGCTCCTGCCGGGGTACGTCTATGGGCGGGTTCGCTTGCGAATCGAAAAGGGACGTGGACACTCGAGAGCGCCTGAGGGAACAGCTTGGCCTCGTTCTTAAGATATCAGTTCAGAGTTCCTGCTTGGCCACAGCCCCGGATGCAAGTGCAACCATCTGTTATAGTTCGGTTGGGGAGGCCTTTCGGGGGCGGGGAGCAGAACACGACTTGGTTTTTGACGAGGTGTAATGTTCCTAACTGCAGTACTTGGTCTTTTTCTGGGCTTGGCGGCCCTGCCGTTCCTCTATTACCTAATCGCGCTTTATAGCTCCTGGCGTTTTTTCCGGCGTTCTGCGCGTGCGGATGCGGCGAATCCCGGCTTTTTTCCGCCGGTCAGCATCCTCAAACCGGTTCGCGGGCTCGATCCCGATGTCTACGAAAATTTCGCCAGCTTTTGCCGGCAGGACTATCCATGCTATGAGCTCGTCTTCTGTGTGGGCACCAGCGGCGATCCGGTTCTTCCGGTTATTGAAAAGCTGCAGCGCGATTTTCCCGAGCGCTCCATCCGCGTGCTGTTCGGGTCGGGACGCGCGGCCTCCAACGACAAAGTAGCGAAACTGGCGCGCCTGGCCAGCGAAGCGCGTTACGAGTACCTGGTCATCAACGATAGCGACGTTCGGGTGCGGCCCGATTATCTGCGCAGCGTGGTGGCTCCGCTGGCGAATCCGAAGATCGGAGCCGTGACCTGCTTCTATGTCTCGACGGGCGAAAAAACATTTGTCGAGAATCTGCAAACCGTCGGCATGATTTCCGATTTCTATGCGGGCCTGCTGGTGGCGAAGCAGCTAGACGGAATGAAATTCGCTCTCGGCCCGACCATCGCCACCACCCGCACGCGGCTGGAGGAGTTTGGCGGATATCAGACCATTGAAAACCGCCCGGCGGACGATCTTCTGGTCGGCCGCTTGATCGCCGAACAGGGATACGAGATCGAGTTGCTGTCCTACACCATTGAGACGGTTGCCGACTATCAATCCATGCGCGAACTGTTCCACAAACGCCTGCGCTGGCTGGTAGTAATGCGGCACATGCGCCGCTGGGGACACTTAGGTCTCATCTTCACGCTGGGATTGCCTTGGTCGATTGCGGCTGCGGTCGTCGCGCCGTCGCTGCTGGTAGCTTCGACCTATCTTGGAATCTATCTTGCGCTGCGGCTCGCCCTAACCTGGATCATCGGCGTGTGGGGCCTGAAGCAGTCCACTTTGTGGAAGCTCATGCCGTTGGTCGTCCTATGGGACGCGCTTGCCCTCGCCATGTGGCTGGCCAGTTTTGCGCGCAAGACGGTCCGCTGGCGCGGCGGCGATTATTACATTCGGGACGGGATGCTGGTTCCCGCTCGGTCTACCTCGTCGGGCGATTGAAAGGGATCAGCCCGCATAAGCGGTAGGAAATCAGGAATTCGCAGTTTCCCGAATAGTAGTGACAACCAATTTCAGCACCTGATGCGAACCCCGTTTCGTCGAGCCATCCGGCCAGTTCGTCGAGTCTACGGCTTGCGCATTGTACGGCCAAGTGGCGGGAGATCACTTAGGGCCGCAGACGAACTCCCAGGAACGCGGACAACCTACAGTGTTTTCAATCGGCGGTCATCCGCGTTCATTGGGGGCCTCTGATTCTTTGACGGCTTCCTCCGTGCGAAGATCCCGTCGCGAGGAGACGGAGCTGCAATTTGCTCGTCGCCGGCAAGCTCTTTTGGGCGTTGCGCCAATTTCATTTGGGGATCGTGCTTGAGCAATTTCAGGGCAGAATTGAGGCGACAGCGCATGAACAGGCATCGCAGTATCCATTTCCTAAGAGCTTTGTGGCACCCGCTGGATTCGCCCTGGAGAGACTAAGATATGCGAAAAGGGTTTACGAGAAAACCGCAAGGTGACGAACCCGCGACCCAAAGCAAGAACTACATAACGCCGAGCGGCCTGCAGCGCCTCAAAGATGAGCACCGGTTTCTGGTCACCAGGGAACGCCCGGCCGTGACGGAGGTGGTGGCGTGGGCTGCGAGCAACGGCGATCGCAGTGAAAACGCCGACTATCAGTACGGCAAGCGGCGCCTGCGCCAGATCGATGGGCGGATTCGCTTTCTCACGAAACAAATCGAATCCGCGGAAGTAATTGACCCGGAAACTCGGCGAGCGGGGCAGGCGGCGACGATGGCATTCTTCGGAGCGACCGTGCGCTATGCCAATGCTGCGGGAACGGAGCGAGTGGTGAGCATCGTAGGCACCGACGAGGTCGATCTCAACCGCAACCACATCAGTTGGGTGTCGCCTCTGGGGCGCGCGTTGATAAAGTCGAGAGCGGGCGATCGCGTAGTTCTCCAAGCTCCGAGCGGCACAGAATACCTGACCGTGCTGGAAGTGTGTTACGAGCGCATTTCGGTGGAACCGTTCCGTGAACCACCTGGAGCCGAGTCCTCGGCAAAAGGACTCCCTCGCCGACACCAATCCACCTGACGAAGATTAGCGAAGCGGCACATGAGCATGCAAGGCCACGAGTAAGGACAAATTGGTGAGCCGACTCTAGGGCTATTCGTTCCGCCATTGTTCGACCCCAGTCAGGATTGCTCGCCAAAACGGCGTGTGTAGATCTACCCTTGGCGACTTCACACGAGTTATCTGTCGCGTTCACTTCTCCGACTCGCCGAGCAACCCTCCAAGTGCATTCCACCAAGTGCATTCCGGAGGTCATAGCGTTTACCGGTACCAATCTTCCGAAGCCGGCCTACTCACGTGTATGAGCAACTCGCGTCTGAGTTATTGTCTTCGCCACCGGGCCGGCATTATAGATACCGGGACACTTCGAGTTCTACCGGACTACCGTCGGGTCGAGAACCTGAACCTCTGCGCCTACACAAAGCTTGCCCGGATTGATCACCAGGGCATTCTGCCCGAACATCACGCCGCGTGGCATGTTTCTGTATCGAGCGAGCGTCCTCAGTGGCTCCAGGCCCACCGCAGCCGTGCTTGGGTCAACAAGCACGATTGAGCAACGGGCACACGGCTTAACGATTGCGAGTTGAACGGACCCGACTTGTACTCGCCGCCAGTCATCCTCCTCGTGAGGAGCTGTTCCCGAGATAACAAGGTTCGGCCGAAAGCGTTCGATCCCGACGGGCGATGTCAACTGTTCGTTCAGCATCATGACTGAAGCCTCCGTCATCACCAATAACGGATAGGCGTCAGCCAAGCTGACTCGCCACCCAGCTCCATCAAACGGCGGTTCAACGTTTCTAACGACGTTGTCGGGTAAGTAAACGAGCCGGCACGACTGGCCGAGAAAAGTGCTGAACCACTCGCTGTAGGCCGGTTTCGGATGCGGCACTTTCAGGTGATCGTGCCAAATGGTGACGGGCACCAGCTCTCCGGCGCCCCTGGAAGCTGCGCTAATGGCCAGTGGCGACATGCCGGGCGCAGCGACGACCAGATCAGCCCCTTCCAAACGCGGTTCAATTAACGCCATGCGCGGCACTTTACGCTGAGAAAGGAAGAGACCTTCTTCGTCCACCAACATCCAGCGCCTGTCGTTGTCGGGGCCGCTAGTGTCCAACTCTGTCTCCGCAACCGCGATGCCACGCGCCGATTTGATGGGATAGATGAAGATTCGGCTCAGGAACATAATTCGGAAAGAGAGTAATTAGCGTACCCCAGGCGTGGAGTCGTGCGCCCTACAGGCTGTAATAAACTGACGAGATTATGGCTGGTGCGCGCCTGTTGAGCCGGCGATTGTTGATGAGCATGGCCGGCGTGGCCGCCATTCCCGGCTACGGCGATCAGCGGTTCGCGGCGGGCGTTCAACTGTATACCGTTCGCGATTTGATACAGAAGCGTCCGCTCCAGACGCTTCAGGCGATTGGCGACATCGGTTACCGTGAGGTAGAGGTGTTGCGCAACCAGGTGAAGCTGTTGGCGCCCCTCCTGAAACGGGTAAATCTCAACCCCATCAGCCTCCACTTCGAGACTCCCCTTCTCACCGGTAACTGGTCTGCATGGCAGCACGCCGATATGCCTCCCATCGAGCCGGGAGTGACATTCGACAATTGCATTCACCTGGCGCGAGATCATGGTTTTCGTTACATAGTGTTCAACTATCTTTCCCCCGAGGAGCGGCTTGGACTGGACTTCTACCGCTCCCTGGCGGACAAGCTGAATGCGGCCGCAAGCAAGGCTGATTCCGCGGGCCTGCGGTTTTGTTATCACAATCATGATTTTGAATTTCAGCCGATGTCCGGAAGCAGGCCCATGGATGTTTTGCTGGAGCACCTGGACAGGCAGTTGGTCGGCTTAGAAGTGGATACGTTTTGGGTCAGCATGGCGGGGGTGAACGCCGCCTCGTTTCTTCGCGAAAACGCGAACCGGGTCGAGCTAGTCCACTTAAAGGATCGGGCCAAAGGAACTCCCGTCCATTACGACATAGCAAGTGTTCCGAACGGTACATATCGTGAACTTGGCGCCGGCGATTTGCCTCTGCGCGAAATTCTTGATGCCATTTCGCAGACCCGCGCGAAGCATGTTTTCGTTGAGCAGGATTTCAGCAATGACCCCATTGCGAGCTTGCGCCGCAGTTACATATTTTTGAAGAAAGCTGGATTCCTAGCCTAGAGAACTCAGAGCGTTACTCCATTTGCAGCGACTTGATCGCCGGGCTGCTTCATTTCAGCCACGGAATGCCGATGTACTGTGCGAGCGACAGATTATCACAAAACTTGTCGACCCACCCTTGAAACCACCTGGAGCCGAGTCCTCGGCAAAGGGACTCCCGCGCCGACGCCAATCCACCTGACGAAGGTTAGCGAAGCGGCACATGAACATGCCAGGCCACGAGTAAGGACAAATCGGTGAGCCGACTCTAGGGCTATTCGTTCCGCTATTGTTCGACCCCAGTCAGGATCACTCGCCCAAAGCGGCCAAGTGTAGAGTAACCCCCCTGGACGGTTAGTCGGCGTCTCGTAGAAGTAACTCGTGCAAGAGAGCCGCTGCAGTCGGAAACCGGTTCGTTACCCCAGACAACCTGGGGAGAACGCCAACCCGAAGGCTCAAGCTAATGGGGATTAACCTTCGCGGCCGGCGAATGCGGCGGCCGCCATGCTGAGCTGCCGCTTGCGCGCGTTGGTAGCGTTTCGCCAATTCACTTGCGGCAAAAACAACGACGCGTCGACGCGGTCGCGATAGCGGATCGCGATGTTCATTAGCGAGTCGAGCAGCGAGTCGGAAAGGTAGTGCGGCCTCAATCCCAGATCAATCAGTTTTGAATGTTTGGCGTTGTAGTAATGTTCCTCGGATTCAACCCGCGGATCTTCCAGATGCTCGATTTCGACATCGAAATCTAATTTCCGGCCCGCCGTCCGCACCAGTTCGGCCAAATCCTGAACCGAAAATTGTTCCGTGAATTGATTGAAGACGCGGCATTCGCCAGGCTGTGCCGGATTCAGGCACGCCAGCTCGATACAGCGCACCGTATCGCGGATATCGATGAATCCCCGCGTCTGCCCTCCCGAGCCGTAAACCGTCAGCGGGTGTGCAACCGCCGCTTGCACGCAGAAGCGGTTCAGGACTGTTCCAAACACTTCGTCATAATCGAAGCGATTAATCAGCGCTTCGTCGTACGCGACCTCGTCCGTAACCGTTCCATACACCACGCCCTGGTGCAGATCGGTCGCGCGCAGTCCCCAGATCTTGCACGCGAACAGGATGTTGTGGCTGTCGTGCACCTTCGAAAGGTGATAAAACGAACCCGGCTGCTTCGGGTAAGGCAGTACATCCTTGCGGCCATTATGCTCGACGGCGAGATAGCCTTCTTCGATATCGATATTCGGCGTTCCGTATTCGCCCATCGTACCGAGCTTCACCAAGTGACAATCCGGCTGCAACTCGCGCAGCGCGAAGAGCAGATTCAGTGTGCCCACGACATTATTGACTTGCGTGAACACCGCGTGTTTGCGGTCTATCATCGAATACGGCGCGGCCCGCTGCTCGGCAAAATGGACCACCGCCTCCGGTTCGAAAGTCTTGAGACTTGCAGCGAGAAATTCGTAATCGTTCACATCGCCCACGAAAAGCTCAATGCTTTTCCCGGTGAGTTCCTGCCATACTCGCAATCTCTCCGCCAGCGGCCGAATGGGCGTCAAGGTCTGCACTCCCAGTTCGTAATCCCATTGGCGGCGCGCAAAATTGTCTACAATTGCGACCGTATGCCCCTTCGCGGACAGATGCAGCGCGGTAGCCCAACCACAGTAGCCGTCTCCTCCAAGCACGCAAATCTTCATGTTGCGATTCGAATCACTCCTGTTCCACGAAATAGAAAATAGTGTCGAAATTCTACAGACGACATTCAACGCTGCGCGGTTGACAATAAAGTTTGTAACAACCGTTCACTCCGGAATTTCGGTCACCGGGGTGGTTTTAATAGAACTCGATCCAACCAGCGCCGTTCCCAGGAAGATGAGCAGAGTACCGGCCCATCCTTCCAGACTGATGTGCTCCCGCAAGAAAAATTTGCCGAGCAAAGTGGATAGGATGTAGCCGATCCCACTGAGCGGCAGGATGTAGCTCAAATCGGCTAGGCTCAGCAGTGCCATGCGCAGCAGCAACGCCAGAGCCAGCAGCACAATGCCGCCCGCCACAAACGGGTTCAACATGGCCCGGATATAAAAGAAAGGATTCGCCGACAGCATGGTCGAGAAGTGTTTCATTCCCCACGCCAGCGAAAGGTTGCCGAACGGCCGGACCAGCAGGACCAAAACCAATAGCCGGTACGCGCGCACAACGCTACTGGACCGGTGCGCGACCGGCTGTTGTGTTTCAGGCACTGATCCGATTGTAAGCAACCGTGCCGCGGCAGTCCCCCAGCCCGATGCGCGCAAAACCGTCCCGCTGGCAATAGCCGGTCAGAATGACTGTGTCCCCGTCTTCCAGAAACAAACGCGTCTCGCCGCCCGGCAGGCTCAACGGTTCGCTGCCTTTCCATGTCAACTCGAGCAGGCAGCCGCGGTTTTCTTTCTCCGGCCCCGAAACCGTACCGCTCGCAATCAAATCGCCCGGCCGCAGCGGGCATCCATTGGACGCATGGTGCGCAATCATCTGCCCGAGAGTCCAGTACATCTCTTGAAAAGATGCGCGGCTGATACGGATGGGACTTTCCGTCTTCGCGGTGCGCAGCCACACCTCTAGCGTGATGTCGAAAGCGCCTTCGCCGTGGGCTTCGAGATAAGGAAGCGTCTCGACGTCATGCTCTTTTGCGGGAACGCGAAAAGGCTCCAGCGCTTCCGCGGTAATGACCCACGGCGAGATGGAAGTCGCAAAGTTTTTCGCGAGAAACGGACCTAACGGCTGATATTCCCAGCGCTGTATATCGCGCGCCGACCAGTCGTTCAAAAGGCAAACGCCCACCATGTGCTGTTCGGCCTGCTCGATTGGAATCGGTTCGCCCAGCGGATTGCCCGGACCGAGAAACGCGCCCAGTTCCAGCTCGTAATCCAACTCCTTCGTGAGCCCGAATTCGCCTTCGCCAAGCTGCCCGAACGGACGCCGGATGGGCGTACCGCTGACCACGATGGAGGAAGCGCGGCCATGATAGGCGATCGGCACGTGTTTGTAATTCGGCAGAAGCGGATTGCCGGGCCGGAACATTTTCCCCACATTAGTGGCGTGGTGAATGGAGGCGTAAAAATCTGTGTAATCGCCGATCGCCGCCGGCAGAAGCATCTCGCAATCGGCCTGCGCGAACAGTTCCCGTCGCGGTGAGCCGTGGCGCAACGCCTTGCTCAACTCGCGGCGAAGATCGCGCCGCTGCACTGCCGGGAGGCTCATGTAAGAGTTCAGCGTTTCGCCTGGCAACCACTCGCCTAACTCCAGAATGAAGTCTCCAATAGCAGCGCCTAAACGGGAGCGTGCTTCAGGCGGCGCGCGAAATACACCCAAAGGCAGATTCTGGATCGGAAAATCGCAGCCCGGGCGGTTGGCGGATTCCACCCAGCTCTTCAGCCCGGGATCGTGCGTTCCATCCAGCCGGCTCGAAGCGGCTAATCGAGCCACGACAAATAATACTCGGGGTCTTCGGCTTCTAAAGCCTCGCGGCTTACGTACAGGCCGTGAAACGTGTCCATCATCACCGCCAATTCATTCGTTTCCTTCTGTCCAATCGACGCCTCTGTTCGCCCCGGCTGCGGACCATGGGGCAAGCCGTCGGGATGTAGCGTGATGGAGCCGTATTCGATACCTTTGCGGCTCATAAATTCGGAATTGGCGTAATAGAGCACCTCGTCCGACATGACATTCGAATGGCTGTACGGCGCCGGCACCGCTTCCGGATCGAAATCATATGGACGAGGGCAGAAGGAGCACACCACAAATCCATCGCCTTCAAACGTCTGGTGCGTCGGCGGTGGAAGGTGAAAACGGCCCACTCGCGGCTCGAAATTGTGAATGTTCAAAGCCCACGGGTAGTAATATCCGTCCCAGCCGACCACGTCGAACGGATGATAGGCCAGCAGCATCTGCGTGAGCGTGTTCGCTTTCTTAACAATCAGCTTGAACTCGCCTTTTTCATCGCGCGTTTCCAGGTTTTGCGGGCAGCGGATGTCGCGCTCCCCATAAGGGCTCGATTCGGTGAGCTGCCCGAACTCATTGCGATACCGCTTCGGCGTGCGCACGTATCCGGCGCTCTCGATGACCAGCAGCGCGCGCTTCTCCGATGTGAACCGGTAGCGATGGAGAATGCCGCGAGGAATCACCAGGTAATCGCCGCCGCTGAACTCGATGCTCCCGAACGGCGATTCGAGAACGCCCGCGCCTTCGCTCACATACACGATCTCATCGCCCTGCGCATTGCGGTAGAAATGGGAAATTTCATCCACGGGACGCACCAGGGACATGGAAACATCGTTGTTAAATAACAGAGGAACGCGGTCCAGGATCGCGTCTCCTGGCCGCGTTAACTGTTTGGTTCGGAAATGACGATGCCGCAGCGGTTGACACGGCGCGGGTTCCCAGTTGAGCTCTTTTAAAGTCTTGAGCGCGCGCACCGCCGTCGGGCGCCGGACATGATAGAGCAGCGAAGACGGGCCCACGAAACCCATGTTGCCCATCAACTCTTCGGCGTATAGCTCACCGGACGGCTTTCGATAAATCTTGTGTCTTTTCGAGGGAATTTCCCCGAGACGGCAATAGACCGGCATTCGACCTCCTCAGGCCCGACGCTACATACTATAAGCATATTGCCGTAAAACGGAGCATATCCATTTTGATCTCTCCCGATAAATTGGTTCCCCCTCATATCTTTAAGCTGCGCTCGTACGAGCCGGGCTTAAATGCGGAAGAGGTGAAGCGGCGCTTTGGTCTTTCCAGAGTCGTGAAGTTGGCCTCTAACGAGAATCCGCTCGGTTGCTCGCCGCAAGCGCTCGAATCGGCGCAGCGGGAACTTGCAAACATGTCCGTGTACCCCGATGGAGGTCTCGCGCTGCGGAGCAGGCTGGCGGAGCGCTTTCAAACCAAAGTCGAAAACGTGATCGCCGGCTCGGGAAGCGAAGGGATCATGGCAAACGTGGTCCGCACGTTCCTGTGCGACCAGGACGAAGTCCTGACCACGGAAGCCGCGTTTGCCGGTTTTCAGGTGCTGGCGCGAGGACGTGGAATCGCTTACCGCACCGTTCCCTATTGCGATTGGCGTTACGATTTGCCGGCGCTTGCCGACGCTATTACCGAACGAACGAAACTCGTCTATCTGGCTAATCCGAATAACCCAACCGGCACGTTCTTCACGCGCCAGACTTTCGAAGAGTTCCACGCCCGCGTTCCCGAACGGGTGCTGATTATTCTGGATGAGGCCTATTTCGAATTTGCCATGGATGAACCGTCGTATCCGGATTCCATGCATTACCGCTTCGATAATGTCATCACGCTGAGGACGTTTTCAAAGGCCTATGGTCTTGCAGGCGCGCGCGTCGGGTATGGATTTGCACATGAGGATCTGATATCGGTGCTGCTGAAGGTGAAGCTGCCTTTTGAGCCAAGCGGAGTGTCGGCCGCCGCTGCGCTGGGTGCGCTGGACGATCGCGAATTCCTGCACAGGACGCTCGCCAATAATGCGCAAGGTCTCGCATTCTTGGCCAAAGCGCTGCGCGGGATGGATCTCGACATCGTGACTTCGGCGGCAAACTTCCTCATGCTCGTTTTAGAAACGGAGCAAGAGGCCCACGAGATATTCGAGCAGCTTCTGCGCCAGGGCGTGATCCTGCGGCCGCTCAAAGCCACCGGCCTGCCGCATTGCCTGCGAATTTCGGTGGGAACGCCGGAAGAAAACCAGATCTGCATCGACGCGCTGCGGCGCGTGCGCGAGCAAATGGAGGTGAATCGCTATGCCACAAGTTTCTGAACGAGACCGAAGCCGTTTCGGCGGCTCCGAAAGATTTCCTTCCCATTCAAGGAACGGATCACGTTGAATTTTATGTGGGCAACGCCAAGCAGGCGGCATATTTCTATCGCCAGTCGATGGGCTTTTCGCTGGTGGCTTACCGCGGTCCGGAGACCGGCACGCGCGACCGCGTGTCGTATGTGCTCGAACAAAACAAAATTCGGTTCGTGTTCACGACACCTTTACTGCCGTCCGGTGACATTGCCGATCACATATACCGGCACGGCGATGGCGCGCGTTCCATCGCGCTGTGGGTCGACGATGCCGAAGCGGCCTGGCGCGAGACCACGGCCAGAGGCGCACGAAGCGTTCAATCTCCGTTCACGATGCAGGACGAGAACGGCGAAGCGCGGCTCTCTTCCATCGCCATCTACGGCGACACGATTCATACGTTTGTTGAACGGCGCAATTATCGCGGCACGTTTCTTCCCGGCTTCACCGACATGCCCCGCCCCGATCGCCTGGCGCGTCCGGCCGGCCTCCTGCACATCGATCATGTTGTAGGGAATGTCGGCTGGGGCGAGATGAACAAATGGGTGAAGTTCTATGAAACCGCTATGGGATTTCGCATGTTCAAGCACTTCGACGACCAGGATATCTCGACCGAATACTCCGCCCTGATGTCGAAAGTGCTGACCAATGGAAATGAAAAGGTGCGCTTCCCGATCAATGAACCAGCCGAAGGGCGAAAGAAATCGCAGATTGAAGAGTACCTCGATTTTTATGGCGGACCCGGCGTGCAGCACATCGCCATGGCAACCAGTAACATCATTCAAAGCGTGACGCAGCTCCGCGATCAAGGCGTCGAATTTCTTTCCATACCGACGACGTATTACGACGAGCTGACTGCGCGAGTCGGCAAGATCGACGAGCCGCTCGAGGAACTGGCCGCGCTCGGCATTCTGGTGGATCGGGATGACGAAGGTTACATGCTGCAGATCTTCAGCAAACCGGTGGAAGACCGGCCCACGCTGTTCTACGAAATCATCCAGCGCAAAGGGAGCCGCAGTTTCGGAAAAGGCAACTTCAAAGCTTTATTCGAAGCGATCGAGCGCGAGCAGGGCCGCCGCGGCAATCTTTAGGATTCAGGCTCGCGCCGGCTCCAGTTCTTCGCGCAGCCATTCGATCATCTTGTGCTTATAACCCGCGGCGAGTCGCGGATCCCACCAGCGGATCCCATGGCCGCCGCCTTCCACCCGATAGATTTCGCAGGTCGCACCGGCTTTCTTCATGCGGTCGCACATTTCGACGGACTGCCGGAAGGGGACGAGAGGATCGGCCGTTCCGTGAATGAAGAGGACTGGCGGCATGTCGCGCCGCACGTTATCAATCGGCGAGAGTTGCTTCAACCCTGCCAGAATGAAGCCTTCCCACGGCGTGCCGCGGATCGAATTGCGAATTTGGGCCGGCACATAGTTCGAGTTCTTCACCAGATCAACCAGGTCGGTCGGCGTGTACAGCGCAACTACGGCTCTCACCGATGTATCCGGGCCGCCGCGCAGAACGGCCATGGCGGCTAATTGTCCTCCGGCCGATTCGCCGATCAAAGCGATCTTATCCGGGTCGATGTGGAATCGAACCGCATTGGCTTTCACATACCGAATTGCCGCCTGCACATCGTCGATGGCGAGCCCGAACTGAGTTACGTTCTCGGCGAGGCGATAGTCGATTGAAAACCAGGCAAATCCCGCATCAGTGAGCGGTTTGAACAGCGGCTGAACGTCAATGCGCCGATCGCCGCGCACCCACCCGCCGCCGTGAACGATGATGACCCCTGCCGTAGGTTCCGAATTACCCGGAAGGCACGCGTCCATGCGCAAACTAACACCACCCGGACGTGAATACTCAACATCGTTTATAACTTCCGGCGCATGCACGCGAGCGGCGCTTAAGACATTCGGCATGACGAGAATAAGCAGGAAGAAAAAGGCCCAATTACGGCCAGGCATCTACTATGTACGATGAGCGTCACATGGCGTGGGTTGCAATGCGAATTTGTGTTTACCCGAAACCTCTTACCGCGTATACTCAGAGTTAATCGAAAATTAGCACCTAGTCTTTCATGCGTTCTGCTGATATCAGGGCGGGCTTGATACGTGTCACCGCATTGAGCAAAAGGGCTCTCTCCGTTCCAGAGATCTCCAGTCCATTTGAAGGTTCGGGCATGAATCGCTGGCGGCCGTTCGCAATCGGCGCAGTGATTCTCGCGCTGCTGGTTCCAGGCGCCTGGTATGCGGGGCGCGAATCGGCGGGTCGGGATGCGCAGCAAATCGGCTCTGAAGTGGACCAGCTTGCGCACCAGGTCGCGTCCACGCAACTAGCGCTCCAACAGCAGAAAGCTCAAACGGATCAGCTACAAAAAGCCTTGACCGCTTCAGGTAAAGCGGCTGCAGTTACACGGGAAACTCAACTTCGCCAGCAGCTCTTGAAGGCGCAGGCGGAGGCTAACAACTACAAACAGATTATCGAGCGCGAACGGCAATCGGCCACGGACAATTCGCGGCTGGTAGATGCGCTTTCGAATCCGCGCGCGTACTTACTTCCACTAAAAGGCTCCGAAGCGGCCGCCGATTCGACGGCATACGCCTTACTGGTGGAGAACTCACGGCTGCTGGTGGTCGCTTCGAATTTGCCTGAATTGGAAAACGGCAAACAGTTCCAGGTTTGGGTGGTGCGCAAGGAAGATCCGAAATTCGTGAGCGCGGGCGTATTCGCGCCGGACAGCACGCGTCGGGCATTCATGAGCTATGACGAGCCATCGATTCTCTCCGGCATCGCGCAAGTGGAGGTGACCGAAGAGCCAGATGGTGGAAGCTCGGCTCCCACGGGCGCAAAACTGCTCGAATCGACGAGCGGCGCGATTGAACCCGCGCGGCCGGACGGTGAAGAAGCCGAGCGAGTTAACGAAGAAGGTCTTCCAACTGGAGCTTCGCTTCGGTACCGGCATCGCGGTACTTCACGATAACGGGCGTATACAACGAAATACCCCAGTCTTTGCCCGGTCCCGCATTCACGTTCCGCGACCCAGCAACGACCACCGCTTCCTCTGGAATAACGAGCGGCGTATCTTCGGTAGCGCGGTAGACGGTTTCGCGAATCAGATCGTAGACGGGCGTGGAGCGATTCAGAATGGTTCCGCTCCCCAGCACAGCGCGGCGCTTGACGATGGCGCCTTCATAGATACCGCAATTGCCGCCTACCAGCACGTCATCTTCAATGATGACCGGAAGCGCGCCGACAGGCTCCAGGACTCCGCCGACTTGCGATGCGGCGGAGATATGGCAGTTGCGGCCAATTTGCGCGCAGCTTCCGATAAGAGCGTGCGAGTCCACCATAGTTCCATCGCCGACATAGGCGCCGGTATTGATGTACATGGGCGGCATGCAGGTGACACCCCGGCCGAGATAGCAGCCGTCGCGAACGCTGGATCCACCTGGGACGATGCGGATTCCATCAGCAACGCCGATCGTTTTCAGCGGATACGTCGACTTGTCGAAGAACTGCGAGGGAGCGCCGGAACCCGGCACGGCAATCACGATTCCCATGCGGAATCCGAGCAGGATACCTTTCTTGACCCAGGCGTTGACGCGCCAGCCGGTTGGTTGCGCGGCATCGGGCTCGGCGGCGCGAATGGTTCCTTGATTCAGGAGATCGCGAAACTCTCGAAAGAGTTCCTGGTGCTGTTCCGAATATGTTTCGGGCCGTTGTTCAAACAACGCCTCGATGCTTTGCTGGAGATCAAACATGAACTCCGGAGAGCAACGCCAACGATTCCAAAACGGTCTCGATCTTTTGCTGCGAAGCTGGCTGCGGCGGCACCATTGGTAAGCGCCAAACCGGTTCCAGAAGGCCCATGCGCGCCATGGCGAACTTTACCGGGCCCGGACTTGTTTCGACAAAATTGACTTCCATAAGGCCTTGGTACTTGCGCTGCAGTTCCCGCGCGCGGACGAAATCGCCATCGAGCGCTGCGCGGACCAGCCGGCGGAATTCGGCGGGAATTTCATTGGCGACGACTGAGATAACGCCGCGGCCTCCGGCGGCGATGAGCGGCAGCGTAATGGCGTCGTCACCCGAGAGCACGAGGAAAGAATCGGGCACGCGCGCGAGAATGCTCACCATTTGCGAGATGTTGCCGGATGCTTCTTTTACGCCCACGATGTTCGGAATTTCGGCGAGCCGTACGAGCGTGGCAGGCTCGACGTTCACCATAGTGCGCGGCGGGACGTTATAAACCACGATGGGAAGCGGCGTCGATTCGGCGATGTTGCGGTAGTGCTGGTATAAACCTTCCTGCGTGGGCTTGTTGTAATAAGGAGTCACAGAGAGAATTCCGGAAACCCCGATAGCTTTCAAGGACGAGATCTGGTGAATGATCTCCTCGGTGTTGTAACCGCCAGCTCCGGCGAGCACGGGCACCCGGCCGCGCGACTCTTCGACGGTAATTTCGACCACTCGCAATTGTTCTTCGTGACGCAGCGTGGGGCTTTCACCGGTGGTGCCGCAGGGGCAAAGAAAATCGATACCGGCATCGATCTGGCGTTTGACGAGCGCACGTAGAGTGGGTTCATCGAGTAAGCGATCGGATCGAAACGGCGTTACTAATGCCGTGCCACAACCGGTAAACATCTATTCCTCCTTTTCGGCTCCGAATAAGACCTGTTCAAAGGTGTAGACGCCTTTGCGGCCCAGAATCCATCGGGCAGCTTGGAGCGCTCCGTGAGCGAATCCCTCGCGGCTGCGGGCCACATGCCGCAGAGTAATCGTATCAGCCGCGGAATCAAATCCCACTTCATGAGTTCCGGGGTGCTTTCCGGCACGGCTCGAGCTTACGTCAATTCCGCGCGCGAAGCCTTGCCGCCGCATGGTTTCGACCAAGTGCAAGAGAGTCCCGGAGGGTGCATCTTTTTTGGCGTCGTGATGAATCTCCCAAGCCCAGGCGCCGTAGTCGTTTTGGTTCGCCAGAAGCTCCGCCGCCGTAGCTACTAACTTCCGGAATACCGCGACACCTACGGAAAAGTTCGGGCTCCAGACCAGTCCTGTACCGGCTTGCTCCACCGCGGCTGTGACTTCTGCGAGACGGCCGGTCCATCCAGTAGTTCCGGCGACCGCCTGAACATTGGCGCGAGCGAGCCGCATCAGATTTTCCGGCGCTGCCTCCGGCCTAGAAAACTCGATCGCTACATCAACTCCGGCGAAGGCTTCAGGCGTGATCGCACTGCCGTCTGAATTTTCGGTTTGATCGAGCCGGAGAATCACTTCGAAATCATGCTGCGGCGCAAGCTGTTCGACGAGCCGTCCCATTTTGCCGTACCCGACAAGCGCGAGCTTCTTCATTCGATTCCCTAATCGAAAACTGCGGGATCGAGCTCGGAGAAGAACTCGCGGTGCAAAGCGGAAACGGTCCGCTCGAGATCGGTCTCAGCGACGACAAAGCCTAAATTGAGCAGCGACGCTCCTTGCGAAATCATACGGATGTTCTTATCATGCAGCACCTGAAACGCGCGTCCGGCGATGCCGGGCGTATGCCGAATATTTTCTCCCACCAGGCAGACGATCGCCTGCTCATTTTCGACGCTCACTTCCGCAAACTGGCGCAGCTCACCGGAGATCGCCTCCAACTGTTCGCGATTGTCAACGGTGAGGGAGACGCTGACCTCGGAAGTAGAGACCATGTCGACGCTGGTATCGTAGCGATCGAAAATCTCGAAGATCCGCCGCAAAAATCCGTGAGCGAGCAGCATGCGCGTGGAATGGATATTGAAAATGGTGATGCCGCGCTTGCAGGAAATAGACTTCACCGGGTTGCGGCAGGGGACTGGGGCGGCGGTAATCCGCGTGCCTGGAATTTCCGGGCGCCGCGAATTCAGGATCAGAACGGGGATATTCCTTTCCATCGCCGGAAGAACCGTGGCGGGATGCAGGACTTTGGCGCCGAAATAGGCCATCTCGGCGGCCTCGGCGAACGAGATGCTCTTGACGCGATGGCCGCCGGGGATGATGCGGGGATCGGCCGTGAGCATTCCGTCTACATCGGTCCAGATTTGGATCTCTTCGGCTTCGACTGCGACGCCCACAAGAGAGGCTGAATAATCGGAGCCGCCGCGGCCGAGCGTGGTGGTCTGGCCATCTTTGGTGGCTCCGATGAAGCCGCCCAAGACGACTACCGCCGATTCGGCTACCGGCTTGACTTGCTCGCGGAGAAGAGCGTAGGTTTGATCGAGAAGCGGTTGGGCTTGGGTGAAGCGATCGTCGGTGACGATGACGCGCCGCGCATCGACGTGCTGGGTTCGCATCCCAGCGGATTGAAATGCAAACGTGACGACTAGGCTGGAGAGCCGCTCGCCGACACTGGCGATGGCATCCATGGAGCGCGGCGAAAGCTCGCCGACGACCGAGAGACCTTTTACCAATTCATCCAGCCAATCGAAATGGGCTCGGATGTAGCGATCGAGATCCGCGGCGGCTGCGCCGGCGAGCGCGAGGCCGTGCGTCAGATGCAGGCCGCGCAATTCATCGACTATGGCGAGCGCCTGATCGCGCCGGCCCGCCGCTGCTTCGGTTGCAGCTTCGAGCAGCTTATTGGTGGTCTTGCCCATGGCGGAAACAACCACGATGGGACGGCGCGATTCGTGAGCTTGGACGATGGCGGCGACGCGCGCGATGGCTTGCTGGGATTCGACGGAAGTGCCGCCGAATTTCATGACGATCATGCGCAGTGCTGCCTAATCGAGAAAACCTTCTGAGAGCATGAGCTCGGCGTTTAGGACGGCGGCTCCGGCGGCTCCCCGGATAGTGTTGTGGCCACATGCCACGAATTTCAGGTCGAGGACGGGACATTCGCGCAAGCGTCCGACGAACACGGCCATACCGTTTTCTCGTACAGCATCGCGGCGAGGTTGGGGGCGGTCCTGCTGCTCCATATAAAGGATAGGATGGGGCGGAGCGCTGGGCAGGTTGCGCTCTTGCGGGAGGCCGCGAAAGTCCTGCAACCCGCACCGCACTTCTTCGAGGGACGGCTTGTCGCGGAGTTGGATGGAGGCTGCGATCAGGTGGCCGTCGCTGACAGCGACGCGATGGCATTGCGCGCTAACACGCGCATCGACTCCGAGAATCTTCTGCGTCTCCTGCTGCATCTTCTCCTCTTCGCCACCGATGTAAGGGATGACATTGGCGAGAATATCGACGGACGGGACGCCGGGATAGCCTGCGCCGCTTACCGCTTGCATCGTGGCGGCAATCACGCGCTCGATTCCAAACTGCTTGAGTGGGGCGAGCGCCATGGTCAAGACCACGGTAGAGCAATTCGGATTGGTAACGATCATGCCCTTCCAGCCGCGATTCTTCTGCTGAGCATGAATAAGCGAGAGATGCCCCGGGTTGATTTCCGGCACAAGCAGTGGGATATCGGGCTCCATGCGATGATTTCGCGAATTGGAAACGACGACGTGGCCCGCCTGGGCAAAGTCGCGCTCAATTTCCGTTGCGACCGAGGCATCCATGGCGGAGAACATGAGGCGCGGGGCATGGCCCGGTTTGGATTCCCAGACCTGGAGGGCGGCGGCTTCGGCAGGCATCTCGCCATCGAGTCGCCATGCGGCGGCGTCCTTGAGCCTCTTTCCAGCAGAGCGATCGCTCGCGCCGAGCCAAGTCAAGCGAAACCAGGGATGGCCCTGCAGAAAACGAATGAAATGCTGGCCGACCATTCCGGTGCCGCCTAAAATGCCGACTTCAATGGGTGTCATCGTGTCACCGGGAAAGCCTCTCTATAAGACCTTTGTATAACCGCACTCCTTCGAGCAGCTCGCTTTTCGGGATGCGCTCTTCGGTGGTGTGGGCGAGGTGAATGCTTCCGGGGCCGATTAAATATGGCTCGCCCCACGCGTTGTCGAAAGCGGGAATGTCCGTGGTGAAGGCCACGACGGTGGTGGTGAAGCCGTCGAGCGAGCCGAGGCGCACGGCCGGAATGAACAAGACCTCGTTGGCTTCGGCGTCGGGCGCCGCTGCCGTTGCGATATCGTTTCTCAGGTTGGTGACATCACCGACTACGCGGATGAAAATCTCGGCTTGCGCCTGGTCGGCGATGACATTGGGCGCACGGCCGCCTTGGATGGTGCCGATATTCAACGTGCTGGCGCCGAGAAGTTCGTCGGTTGGCAGCGGGACGCGCCGGATGCGTTCGAGGGCATTTAGCAGTTTGTCGATCGCCGATTCGCCGAGCTCCGGGTAGGCGGAATGGGCCATACGCCCGTGGGCGGTGATCTCGTACCGCAAAGCGCCTTTCGAGCCGAGTGCGAGCTTGTTTTCGGTGGGCTCGCCATTAATAAGGAAGCGGCTGCCGCGGGGAGTGAGGGCGGCTGCTCGGGCGCCGGCGCTGTTGCGCTCTTCCCCTACGACAAACAGCAGGCCGAGGTTGCGCGTACCAGCCGCGAGAAGCTCTTCGGTGGCGGCGATCATGGCGGCGATGATGCCTTTGGTATCGCAGGCGCCGCGCCCCCAGATGAAATCATCGTCTTCACGCGAGCCCAGGAATGGCGGGACGGTGTCCATGTGTGTCGATAAAACGACGGTTGGATGGCCGAAGCGGGCAAAGATGTTGTCGCGGCCCGGCTCAACCGGCATCCGTTCGACAAGGCCGTTAAAGTTGTGCGCGAGCGACTCCAAGTAGCCGAAAAGGAAATCTCCGACTTCGCGCTCATTCTCCGTTGTTGAATCGATGTCGACCAGACGGCGGGTTAATTCGAAGGGGTGCATTGCGAAGTTTTTTGCAGAATACCAGAGCGGACGCAAAAGGTGGTTAAAGGAGACGCAACGCGGGGCGGAGCCTGGTTTTTACCAAACGAACTGACTGGTTTTTACGAAACGAAGCCAATGGCTCGGCTTTGAGGCATTCGGTTTCGCGGCGTTCTCGGCGAGCTTGAGGGGGTTGTATGTAAGTGCTGGAAAGAAGGGGCTTGGATTATTTTTTGGGGTGGTGACTGAGCACCACCCCTTTTGATGCTTACGCCACTTGCTTGCGCTTCTTGAGGAACAGCGCTATCAGAGGCAGACCGAGTAGGCTGAAAGTGGCCGGCTCCGGAGTCTCGTTAACGGTTCCGGCGTAGTCGAGGCCAAAAGAGCCGCCGTCCCGCTGGGCGACATCAAACTCAAGCGTGTTCACGCCGGATAGCAGCGTGCCTGTCAAGTTGACATTTCCTTCCGTGATCGCGAGACAGCCGATCGTGGAGTCGGAGCAGGTCGCATAGCCGTTGCCGGATTGATTCGCCTCGGCTACCAGTTGCACGCCGTTAAGGATTACCGAAGTAGAATCGTCCGCGAGGACATTCAATATGCCGTCGAGAGGAGTTCCGGTGATCGTGAACGTGTCGGTGAATGCGACGACTGTTCCGTTGGGCACAGTAACGAAGCCATCGGCGTTGGGGTCGCCCGACTGAACGTAAGACACCCAGGAGGAGCCGGGAAGTGGGCCTGCCCAGGCCGCGTTTTTCGGGATGTTCACGGTTGCCGATCCCGAGTTATTAGCGGTCTCGGTGGCATTGCTGTAAAGGAAAATTGGATCTGCATTGCTGCATATGGCGAAGGTCGAAAGAGCGGCCGCCAGCACCGCGGATTTGATGATTGAAGAAGTTTTCATGAGTCCACAATGGCGGTTTTCAGAAGACGGAACAATTCACTAAGGTGGGATATCCAGTGGGGAGCGTTGGAGTTGGGGCGCACCTGGCGTAGGGTGCTACACCGCCTGTGTTTAACGCAAAGTACCAGGCAATACGAGCAAGCTGCGATCGGGCAACGAGTGAATATCCCAATCGTTTCAGTAATGACTTGAGGTTCTCGCACCCTACCATCGGGGAGAGGTACTGCCTGGAATGCAAGAATGCAGCGGCGTACCTTCAGTACGTTCATTCTTGTCCTGTGATAGAAGGGTAGGAATGCTACGGAACATTTTGCGCGGTTTGTGCCGAAGTTCGGGTGGATGCACTTTGGTTGCGGGAGCGATTGGGGTGCTTGCGGGCGTGGAGCATTTGCTGGCGGTGAAACCGGCACAGCCGCTGCCGCGCGCTGCGCGGGTGGACTATTTTCAGATCCGGCGCACTCGATCGGAGGTTGGCTACACTTTCTGGGTTTTGCGGGGATTCGGCAAGTATCGGGGCTTCACGCTGTTCGATACCTGGCAAGAAGCTATAGACGATGCGGGGCGGAGAATCTCAGCTCCGGATGGCGGGATAGAGCGGGCTCTTGCGGAATTTGAAGAGCGCGCGAATCCAGGTGGGCGGGTCGCGAAAAACAGCGACTTTCTTGCCCTCATTGAGCGACCGCGAGCGATAGTTTACCGGTAATTCCAAGGGCTTGTAACCCTTGCGCAGGAACTTAATCACAATTTCGTAATCGAAATCGAAGCGGTTACATTCGAACTGCAAGCCATAGAGGCATTCGCGACGGAAAACTTTGAACATCGTAAATGGATCGCTGAGCCGCTGTGCGTACAAGAGATTGAATAGCGCTAAGAATACGACATGGCCGAGATTGAAGATGGCCGACACCCCAGGAGAGCCGGTAAACTGGCGGATTTTCCAGTTATTTCCGGCGATATGGCGGGACCCGAGCACAAAATTCTGCTGGTAGCGGAGCAGCGGAGCGATTAGAGCGTCGTAATCGTTGATATCGTACTCGAGATCGGCATCCTGAAAAAGAATCAGGTTGCCGTCCGCAGCGTGAAGTCCGGCTCTGACCGCGTGACCTTTGCCGAGAGGTTTGTCTTCGAGAATGATGCGCACGCGGGGATGGGTTTTATATTGCAGGACCAGTTCCCTGCTGCCATCGGTGGAATTGCTCTCTACGACAACGATTTCGATATCGATTCCGTCGATAGTTTTCGCGAGCAATTGCTCCATGAGTTCTTCGAAAGTAGCGCGCTCATTGTAAACGGGAAGAATGACGGATAACAGCGGTGTCGCGGGCAGCGCCGATGGGCGGACCAGGAAGCGGGTCCGACCGTAAAGCCAACGGAACTTCCTGTTGCGCAGCACGGGACTGAGGGACAACATCTGGCGCAACCAGCGGTACCTGCGCAGATTGCGCGGGCTGCCGGCGATCCTTTGGCGCAGGTAGTTGAGCGATGCCAACGTGCGATCGGGCGAAATAACAGGATCGCCAAAGCCGGCCTTGATGAGCAGACTTTGCAGCGTCCCGGTTGAGAAGTAGAAGAAGTTCGCGCGATTGAATTCCCACCAGGAAGTGCGCAGCAAGCGCGCGGTTTTGCTATCGGTGGTTGGAGAGATGACCATGAGCGAGCCGCCGGGCCGCAAAGCGCCGCGGATGGCTCGGAGCGCCGCGAGCGGATCTCGCATTTTCTCGAGCGCGCAAAACAGGACGCAGGCATCGACTCGCGCGGGCCACTCCGAGGGTTGGGACCGTTCGAAGTGCCGCGGAGTAAAGGCGCAGACTTCGAATCCGCGGGCGCGCGCTTCGGAAGCCAGGTGCGCATCCGCTCCTATTAAAAGGAGAGCACCGTTTTGGATACCCGAGTAAGCAAGTAACTGTTGGAGACGTTTGGCGGCATTGGTCCGGTAGACATCGCTTAGTAAGTCTGAATCCGAGGGAGAGGACGGTTCCTCGCCCGGGCCGACCGAAGGCTGCGGGTTCAGAAACAATAGCCCGCATTCCTCGCAACCGCACACCGGTATGCGGTCTACGATGAACTGGTATTCCAGATGGGACGACTCACAGAGCGGGCACTGCCGCCGTGTTTCGCCGAGAGGTTCGCGCTTGCTTCGGGCGGCGGCGGTACCCGTCGTCACGAGGCGGCCTCTTGCTGCAGAATCCAATCCACTGCCTGTTCTAGAGAAGACACGATAGCGCCGGGACTCGATGCCGGACTTCGCTCATTGTAGCGATGGTCGATCCAAACGGTGCGGCAGCCTGCAGCCGCGCCTGCATCGATGTCGCGCCAACGGTCGCCAATCAAATAGCTCCGCATGACATCGATGCCGTGCCTGGCAGCAGCCTGGAAGAGCAGGCCGGGCAGGGGTTTGCGGCAGTCGCAGCGATCCGCATCATCGTGGTAGCAGACGAAAAAATCGTCGAGCGGGAGATGGGCGGCCAGGAAGCGGTGTATCTCTTCGACGTCTTCGCGGGCGGCGGTTCCGCGGCGGACATCGGGCTGATTGGTGACGACGATCAAGAGAAATCCGCTATTTTTTAATCGTGTTAGGGCCTCTTGCGCTCGCGGGACGAGGGCGGTTGCCGCGACGTTTGGCGGCGGGTACGGCTTGTTGTCGCGGAGGATGGGGGCGTTGAGGACTCCATCCCGATCCAGGAAAACGGCCCGGCTTGGCACCTTAGAGGGATTCCCAGCGAGTTTGGGCGGCTTTGAGCAGCGGATGGGATACCAGCAGGTGCCAGACGATAGCTTGAAACGCTTCGGCGTGTGGAGTTACATGAGTTGCATTTACGGTTGGGATTCGCACGCAAGCATCGGCGACAGTCGCGGTGTATCCTCCGTCGCGGCCGACAATGCCTAAAATCTTCGCTCCGATAGAACGCGCATATTGAAGAGCGGTTACCAGGTTGGGACTGACCTGCTTTTCCAGGTTTCCGCCGCCGACCGATAGAACGAGTACGGCATCCTCCGGCCTCAAGCGGCTGACGCGCAGCCAACTGTCGAATACCGTGCTCCAGCCCTCGTCATTAGTGCGAGCGGTAAGTTCGGAAACGTTATCGGTGGGAGCGTAAGTCTCAAATCCGGCGATCTTACGAAAGTCATTGACGGCGTGGGAGGCGTTCGCCGCACTTCCACCGACGCCGAGGATGAAAAGACGCCCTCCGGTTTCGCGGACTTGCCGCAGCAGAGATGCCATTCGTTCCAAATCCCCGGTGTCGAGCTGTGCCGCGATTTGCCGCACCTCACTTAGAAACTCCTCGGAGAAATTCATAAGTTAGAGAGATATGCTTCCAAGTCCCGTATTCCCTGCGCGGAACCTATCTCGTAAAAGCGGTTGTCAACCTCATAAGAGGCTAAGTTACCAGCCGCAAGCAGCTCTTGGTAGACTTCCGCCAAATCTCGATGCCGATTGAGAGGCTGGCGTTCGAAGACCGCCCGGGCGAACACGCCGAGACCATAGTCGATATATTCCATTTCAGGCGTTTTATACCGCTTATCGTAACGCAGGATCAAACCTCCGGCGGCTTGTACATTGCTGGTGTCATATTGGCCGTGGTTGCGGAAGATGGTCATCAGGCCGGGTCTGCGCGAGAGAGTGAACGCCTGGGCGACGCTCGCGTAATCGCAGTTCAGATAGGAATCCCCATAGAGCACAAAGAAAGCGTCAGTGAGGAGCGGCAAAGCTTTGCGGACAGCGCCCGCCGTGCCAAGAGGCGTCTCACCATCGAACGAATATCGGACGTCCAGATGGAAGCTGGATCCGTTGCCCACGAATTCTCGAATCGCAGCGCCCAGAAAGCCGACGCAAAGAACGACGCTGTGGATACCTTTCGATTGCAAAAGACGCAACTGATGGGCAATGAAGGGCTCGCCGTTTATAGGGATCAGGGATTTCGGGATTTTCTCTGTAAGCGGCCGGAGCCTGGTTGCCAGCCCACCACACAAAATGGCGCAGGGTAGCATTCCGGATTACGATTGGATCACCGCGGTGGTCCCTTGGAAATCGAATCTCACGCGCAGTTCCCGGGCGCCCGCTGCGCGCATGGCATGCCGCAAGCGCGTTTTCTCTTCCGTGTAGAACATCAGGAATCCTCCGCCGCCCGCACCGATCAGCTTGCCACCGAGCGCGCCGTTGTTGCGCGCCTGCTCATACCAAGTATCGATGCGGTCATTCGTCATACCACCGGATCGCTTCTTCTTGTGCTGCCAATGGACGTGCATCAATTCAGCGAAGCGTCGCAGATCGCCCGCTTCCAGCGCTTTTCGGCTTTCGAGGCCAAGCTCCTTCACGAAATGAAGATTGTCGAGCATCCCAGCATCGTTGCTTTTCGTTCTCGTATCCTGCTCGCGCAGAATTTCCGAAGCCGAACGGGTATATCCGGTGTAGAACAGCAGCAAATTATCTTCGAGATTGGCCAGAGTTTCAAGGCTTAGTTTTAGCGGATGGACAGAGATGGTTCCATCGGTTTTAAATTCGAAGCAGGTGATGCCACCAAAGGCGGCGATATAGGGATCTTGTTTTCCAACCGGCTCGCTGAGCCGCTCGATTTCGATATGGCAGGCCTGCTCCGCTAACTCGCGTTTTGCGAGGGATGCCTGGGTGTGTATGTGCAAGGCATGCAGAAGCGCAGTCAAGAAGCTCCCACTTGACCCCAAGCCGGTTCCCGCGGGAATGTCGGACATGCTTGTAATTTCCAAGTAACTCGCCTGTTGGTTATAAAGCCGGAGGGCCTCACGGATGAGAGGGTGCTGAATATCTTCCAGCTTCTTTACGCGTTCCAGTTGCGAGTACTTAATAATTAGTTCGTCGAAGAAGGTTTGATGGAGAGTTATATATACATACTTGTCGATGGCGGCCGAGAGGACGAAACCTCCGTGCTCGCGGTAATAAGAGGGCAGATCCGTTCCGCCGCCACCCAGAGAAATGCGCAAAGGACTTCTGGTGATGATCACGATTTTGTTTGTTGGTAGAGTTGCTCGATGAGTTGCTAGAGCGGCCTGGGCGTCTTTTATGCCGGGTTCAGGCGCTCTTCCGAGGCGGATATCTTCGAAAAACTCGCTGGTCGAGACCTCCCAGGAATCATCCGGCATTGGATATTGGTACGTGGTGGCAGGCGGCGGGCCCATGGAGGGCTGCATTTGATAGTGCACCAGGCTTTCGGTTCCATAGCTTCCTCCGAGGCCGTTGATTTCGAGTTTGCCGTTTCGGCCGCAGATTTCGAAGGAGAAGAGATTTTTCCACTCCGTCCAGCTTGCTTGCAGGAAAGCGACCTGGCGTTGCTGGGTTTCGAGCAGGAAGAAGGCGTTATCTTCGACCGGCATTTTCCAGAAATAAGTGGGCGCGCGGCCGCCGACCAGCGACAGATCTCCCAAAAACCAGCGAGCCAGATCGAGCAGATGGATACCTTGATCGATGGCTTCGCCACCTCCGGCAAAGCGGGGAGAGGCGCGCCACTCGCGCTCATAACCGAGGCGGCCGCCGTGTCCATAGCGCCCGCGTATAAAGAAGAGGTCGCCAAGAGCGCCTGAATCGCAAATTTCGCGGGCTTTGCGGAAGGCGCGATGCAAACGGTGATTGAAACCGATTCGCACGAGTGCGCCGGTCCGCTCGGCGGCCAGAGCGACGGGATCCAGATCCGCCGCGCAGCGAGCGCCGGGCTTTTCGATGAGGACGTGCTTTCCGTGTCCGACCGCGGCGGCGGCGATGGGGGCGAGCATGTTATGCGTGGTGGAGATAAAAACAGCGTCGACATCCGGGCGCGCCACGGTCGCTTCCCAATCCGCACTGGCGGCCGCGCCGTGGCCGCGGGCCAGAGTTTCGGCGCGCTGTAAGTCGAGATCGCAGCACGCCGAGAGAACGGCGCGCTGCTGCAAGCTTTGGGCCCGTTTCCAGCCGATTAACCCACATCCGACAATTGCAGCGCGCAACATAAGTTTTCGATCACTTAAGACCAATCGAGATTTCGATCCACGGGCACGATTCTGCGGAGCGTGTAGACGTCCGTGTTAGCGAGTTCCCGCGCGCGGGCTGGGAGCGATTCCCATGGGTCCCAAACGGCGCTGATCAAACGGCCGGTTATGCCATCCCCGGCATCACTAAGTAACATTAGACATAAGTTTGCCGCATTTTCGGCCGACGCGCCGCCGTTTTCTTTCTGGTGGATAGCCTGTTGGTAAACGGTCTCGCCGACCTGGACCGGGCCGGCTTCGAGGAGTTCGTCGAGCATGCGGGTGTTGACGGCGCCGGGGGAAACGGCGTTGACGCGAATGCCGGCTTCGGCTACTTCACGCGCCAGATTTTCGGTTAGCCGGACGACAGCCGTTTTTGAGGCTGCATACGCGCCGAAACGGGGGCGGGGCGAGGTGGCGCCGCCTCCCGAGAAGTTCACGATTTTGCCGTAGCCGCGCGCTCGAAAATGCGGCAGAACTGCGCGGCAGAGCAGCATGGTTCCGATCAAATTGATTTGTATGGCAGCAATCCATTCGTCGATGGAGACTTTGTCCAGATCGCCTTTAGGACCCAGGATGGCGGCGCAATTCACGAGTCCGGAAAAATTTGGCAGCTTCGAGGTTACTGTGGCGATTAGGTCTTCGACGGCCTTGGGATCCGAGATGTCGGTGGCGTGGGCGAGCACTTGCTGAGTGTTTGAAGCGCCGGCGTGGAGCTCGGCTCGGGTTTGTTCGAGCGTGGCCGCGTTGCGGGCGGAGATGGCGATGTGGGCGCCCGCATTCAGGCAAGCCTTGGCGACGGCTTTGCCTATTCCGGTACTTCCGCCGGCGATCAGAATGGTTTTATCTTTTAGAACGGCGTCCGCTCCCTCACGGTCGCGGTTCTGTGTCGAAAAAACAGGCCCCATATTAGGTCGCTTACGCTCCCGGCTCGGTTTCGGCGGTCTCAAACCAAGGTCCAATGCGTCGTGCCCGAACATTTTTCATCGCTGTCCCTGTGTCGGATGGGTCATGCGCTTAAGTAGCGGACGGTTTGGAGGACGGCTTGTTGGATGGTCAACTTCGGGCGCCAGCCCAGGGCGCGGACGGCGGAGCAGTCCAGAAAGATAAATGGATTGTCGCCGATCCAGCCGCGGTCGCCGCCGCTGTATTCGAGCCGGGGAGACACTTGCAGCGCACCGCAGATCCAGCCGATGGAATCGTTTACTTCGCAATATTCATCGGTGCCGAGATTCAGCACGTTTACACGCGCCTCGCATTTTTCGACAGCCATAAGGATAGCGTCGATGCAGTCCTGAACATATAGATACGATTTTCGCTGGTGGCCGTCGCCCAACACGTGCAGCACTTCAGGATGTGCTTTCAATTGGCGGTAGAAATCGAGCACGTGGCCGTGGGTGTAGCGCTCGCCCAAAATGGAGACGAAGCGGAAGACAAAGGCCTGAAAACCGAAGCTCTCGCAGTAGGCCTCGATGAATGCTTCGGCGGCTAGTTTCGAAGCGCCATAGAGCGAGGTTTGCAGCGGAAGCGGCGCAGTCTCGGGCGTCGGGAATACTTCAGTGTCGCCGTAAACGGAGCCGGTAGAAGGAAATGCGATTCTTTTCGCGCCAGTGGTTCGCATGGCCTCCAGCACGTTCACGGTAGCGATGGTGTTCTGCTGGAGATCTTTGGTGGGATGCTCGACGCCGAAGCGCACGTCGGCGTTTGCGGCTAAGTGGAAAACGATGTCGCTGCCGCTCAGCGCTTCGCTCAGGCGGGCGCTATCGAGCAAATCGGCTTCGACAAATCGAAAGCGCGGGTTGGCGCGGGCGCCCTCAAGAAAGGGCCGGCAGCCGGTGGATAAGTTGTCGTAACCGGTGACGTTATGACCGAGCGCGAGCAAGCGGTCCGTCAGATTGCTACCAATGAATCCGGCACAGCCGGTTACAAAACAGCGCAATGGTTACTGTAACATCGTGGCGGAATGCGCGAGTAAGGTTTGTTCTATGAGTTCGAACAGCTTCTCCATCTGGATCGGTTTGGAGAGATAGGCGTCCATGCCGGCGGCGAGGCAGCGGTCGCGGTCGCGTTCTAGAGCATGGGCGGTCATGGCGATGATGGGCAGGCGAGTGCTTAGATCCTTTTCGCGTTCGCGAATGGCGGCCGTAGTTTGATAACCATCCATTTCGGGCATCTGGACGTCCATAAGCGCCAGATCGAATTGCCAGTCAAGCGCTTCCAAAGTATCGATGGCTTCGCGCCCGTTGTGGGCGGCAATTACGGTGTGGCCCTGCTTCTCGAGCATGCGCGCGGCCAGCTTGCGATTCACGGCGTTGTCTTCCACCAGCAGAATTCGCAGGGCCGCCGCGCCGTTTCTTTTCGGCAGCGGAGTCACGAGCGGGTTGGTAATGGAGACTTGCCGATCCATGCCGAGCAGGGAGTGCACGATGGCTTCGCGCAGCTCGGCGTTATCAATCGGCTTGACGATAGTTTCGTCAATCGCGAGCTGACGGCAGCGCGCGGCGTCGGCCAGGTCGCCGGCCGAGCCAAGCATCATCACGATTCTGCCGCTCACTCCGGTTTCCTGCCGCATGCGGGCGGCGAGCTCGAACCCGCTCATTTCCGGCATTTCGGCATCGAGCAGGATCAACGGGAACGGCAACGCGGCTTCGGCGCCGCGCTGTGTCTCGCGCAAAGCGGCTCCCGGACGCTCGACAGCGGTAGGCTGCGCGCCCCAGCTTCGCAACAAGGTTTCGAGAGTCCGCAGACTAGTGGTGTTGTCGTCCACAATCAGGACGCGAAGACCACGCAAATCAAACGAGTCGAGATCTAGCGCGGCGCGGGCGGATTCCAAACTGTCGCAGAGGCCGAAGCAGGCCGTGAAACCGAAGGTGCTACCCCGCCCCACTTCGCTCTCGACCCAGAGCTGCCCGCCCATGATGGCAACCAGTTGCGAGGCGATGGAAAGGCCCAAACCCGTGCCGCCGTATTTGCGCGTGGAGGAACCGTCGGCTTGCGTGAAGGCATCGAAAATAGCTTTTTGCTTGTCGTGGGGTATGCCGATTCCGGTGTCTTTTACGGCGAATTCGAGACAGACCCGCGCGGCATCCTGCGATTCTTTCCGAAGCGACAAGACGATCTCGCCGCGCTGGGTGAATTTAATTGCATTGCCGATGAGGTTCACGACAATTTGCGTCAGGCGGATGGGATCGCCGGCGATGAACTGCGGGACATCGCGATCAATCTGGCAAATCAATTCGAGCCCTTTTTCGCGAGCACGCACTGCCAAAGATTTCAGCGATTGATCGATGTATCTTCGCAAGTCGAACTCAAGGGATTCGAGCTGGAGCTTTCGAGCTTCGATCTTGGAGAAATCCAAAATGTCATTGATGATGCTCAAGAGCGAATCGGCGGAGGATTCCACCAATTCGAGGCACTGGCGCTGCTCGGGAGTCAGCTCGCTGTCGAGCGCGAGTTGCATCATGCCGATGATGCCGTTCAGGGGCGTGCGAATCTCATGGCTCATGTTGGCCAGAAATTCGCTCTTCGATTGATTCGCCGTTTCGGCAGCGTCTTTGGCGATTTTTAACTGCTGTTCTGCCCGCCTGCGCTCCAGATTTTCGGCTTTCAGCTCAAGAACGCGCAGCTCCAGCTCGTCGCGCGAGCTGCGCATTTCGTTTTCGGCCTGTTCCAGGGCGCGAGTGTGATGGGCCAGAGCGCCAGTGCGCTCATTGACCAGCAGCATGAGCTTGGCCTCTTTGGCGCGCGACTGCTTCATTTTCAGGCGATAGGCGCCGAAAATGAGCCCGGCCGCGAGAAGCGAACAGAGAAAGGCGAACGTGTGGGTCTGATAAAAGCGCGGAAGAAGGGTGATTTCGGCGGAGATTGCGCCGCGACTGTTCCAAATGCCGTCCTTATTACAAGCGATGACTCGGAACCTGTACTTGCCTGGAGGGATGTTGGTGTAATAGGCGTCACGGCTTGCGCCGGCATCGACCCAATCTTTGTCGAAGCCTTGCAGCATGTATTCGAAACGGATTTTGGACGAAGCGACCAGGCTTAGGGCCGTGAACTCGAATTCGAGCCGCTTGTTGCCGGGCGGAATGCGGACCGGCTCGCCGGGCGCGATGCTCCGGTTGTCGGCGTATATTCGTTCGATTTCAACGGGCGGGGGAACACGATCGATTTGCAAATGGCGCGGATCGACGATGCTCACGCCCTGCATGGTGGGGAACCAAAGGCGCCCGTCGCGAGTTCTCCAAGCGGCGGGTTGGAAGGCTCCGTTGCACTCCTTGCTTTTCATTCCGTCGAGCGTGCCGTAGGCGATGGAATGAATGGCCGGGAGACGGCCTTTGGCGAACAGATCGAGATCGCGCTTCGAGACGCGGAACACACCGCGAATGGAGCTCATCCAGAGATTGCCGAGCTGATCGTCCAGAATGGCGTAAACGGTATCGTCGAACAGCCCGTTGCGAACGGTGTAGGCGGTGAATTTTCCATTTTTGAAGCGATCGAGACCGCCTCCGTTGGTGCCGAGCCAAAGGCCGCCATCAGCATCGCCGGAGATGGCCCACACGACATTGTTGGACAAGCCGTTTTTGGTTGTATAAGAGGTGAAGCGATTGTCTTTGAAGGCGTCCAATCCGCCTCCGAAAGTGCCGACCCAAAGGGTCCCTGCAGGGTCTTCGTAGATAGAAGCCACGTAATCGCTGGACAAACCATCTTTTCTGGTGAAGCTTGTAAAGTGGTAGCCGTCCAATCGGCTCAGGCCATTGCGGGTTCCCACCCACAGTTTGCCTTCGCGATCGACATAGGCTGCGACGACGGGCCCGGCGGGCAGGCCGCTCAGTTCGCCGTAGGTCAGGAACTCGCCGGAACGAAAACGGCTCAGCCCTTTGCTGGTTCCAATCCACAAATTCTCCTTGCGGATCTTCAGCGATGGAGAACACCAGATTGCCCGCGAGCCCGTCCGCGGTGGTGTAGGTGGTGACCCGGCCATCTTTCAGACGATTCAGCCCAGCGCCGTTGGTTCCGATCCAGACTGCGCCTTGGTGGTCTTCATAAATAGGAAGCACCACATCGCTGGAGAGGCCTTCGCGCGAGGTCAAGGTGGTGAAGGCGGCATCGCGCAAGCGGACCAGACCGCCGCCTTTGGTGCCGATCCAAAGACTTCCGTCGCGATCTTCGAATGTGGTCCAGACGAGGTTTGAGGGCAGACCTTGTTTGGCTGTATACGCGGTGAACTTTCCATCGCGGAAACGGTCGAGGCCGGCGTCTCCGGTGCCGATCCACAGCGTGCCTGCGCTGTCTTCGAAGACCGACCAGACGGTGTTGCTCGACAGGCCGTTGTAAGTGGTGTAGTTAGTGAACCGGCCGTCGGCAAAACGGCTGAGACCGCCGGCATTCGTGCCCAACCAGAGGGTGTTCTGTTTGTCGAGGAAAATGGATTTGATGTAGTCGTCCCGCAGGCCGTCGTGTTTTGTATAGGCGGTGAATTTGCCGTTTTGAAAGCTGGCTAGTCCAGCGTGGGTGCCGAGCCAGATGGTTCCATCCTTGGCGCCGCAGATTCCGAAGACGGCGTTGTCGGGCAGACCGTCTTTGGCGGTGTAGACATGGAATACGCCCCGTTCGAAGCGATCGGCGCCGCCCTCGGTTCCGATCCAGAGCGCGCCGGTATGGTCCTCGTATAGCGAGTGAATGACATCGCTCGATAGGCCGTTTCGGATTGTGTAGGTTTTGAAGATGCCGTTTTGAAAGCGGCTGAGCCCGCCGCCGTTGGTGCCGATCCACAGGACGCCTTGGCGATCGACGAGCAAGGCCGAAATGCCATCGATGCCGAGCTCCGGCGTGTTGGCTTTGTCGAAAACGGTGAACCGGACGCCGTCGAAGCGCGCCAGACCCTGTTCGGTCGCGACCCACAGATAGCCATCGGGCGTCTGGGCGATGGCGAGGACGGAGGCCTGGGGCAAGCCGGCGTCGGCCGCCCAGACTTCCTGCGTGTACTGAGTTAAGGGTTTGGCGGGATCGAGCGCGGCGGCAGCGTTTCCGGCGCAGAGAGCCGTGGCTACCGCAAGGATGCATAATTTTCCCGCCAGGTCGCGCACTAATAGAAAGGTTGGTGCGGCGGGCGTGAAATCTCGTCTCCTTTACTCTGGTAAGCGTGTCTATTTTCCTTTTTTGCGCTCCGCTGCTTCTGTGTGCAATGGTTTTCGGGCCAACCAAGCTTGCGGCGCAGGAAGCTACGCGGCAGACAGTGCTACTGTGGCCCGGCGGCGCTCCGGGGGCGAAGGGCGATGCCGATGTGGATAAGCCTTCGCTCACGCTTTACCCTGTTTCGGGTGCGAATCGAGTGACTACGGGCGTTGTGGTTTGCCCTGGCGGCGGTTATACACACCTGGCCATGGATTATGAAGGATCGGAGGTCGCCGAATGGCTGAACCGGCTCGGGATTTCGGCTTTCGTACTGAAATACCGGCTGGGGCCCAAGTATCACTATCCGGTTGAGCTTTGGGATGCGCAGCGCGCGATTCGCTATGTGCGGGCGCACGCGGATGAATTCGGCATTCGGCCGGATCGCATTGGAATCTGGGGGTTCTCGGCGGGCGGGCATCTGGCTTCGACGGCGGGGACGCACTTCGATAAGGGCGATTCGAAGGCCGCGGAGTTGATCGAACGCCAGAGCTCGAGACCCGATTTCATGATCCTGGCGTATCCGGTTATCACCATGGAAGATCCCTATGCGCACGTGGGTTCGCGCGTGAACCTGCTGGGCGAAAAGCCCGATCCGGCGCTGGTGGAGTCGCTTTCCAACGAGCGCCAGGTGACGACCCGGACGCCTCCTACTTTTCTGTTTGCCACGACGGAAGATGAAACCGTACCGGTGGAAAACAGCGTATTCTTTTACCTTGCCTGCCGGAAAGCGGCGGTTCCGGTTGAGATGCATATTTACCTCAAAGGCCATCACGGCGTGGGGCTTGCGCCGAACGATCCGGTTTTGCACACCTGGACCGAGAGATTGGCGGATTGGTTAAAGGTGCAAGGATACCGGTAAGAGGGCAAACCACAAAGGGTGACGGTCTACCCCACCGTGCGCGAGATCTCCGTTTGGCATATGATGTGCAGAACGGTTCTGCGCGTAAGGAGATAGGCCATGGCATTCGCAGTCGGCCAGCTTGCTGGCAATTATGAGATTCTCGGCGTGCTCGGGAAAGGCGGGATGGGCTGCGTCTATCGCGTGCGGAATGTCATCTCCGACCGCACGGAGGCAATGAAGGTTCTGCTGGAAGATTTCGAGGCGGAATCGAGCCTCGGTGAGCGCTTCGTGGCTGAAATTCGAACGCTCGCCCGTTTGGATCATCCGAACATCGCAAAGCTGCATACCGCATGCAAGATCGATAACCAGCTTGTCATGCTCATGGAGTTTGTGGAAGGGACCACGCTCGGGGACAAGGCCGGCCAGAGTTCCGTCCCTTTGTACAAACTGCTGGACTACGTCAATCAGGTGCTGATGGCGCTCGGTTATGCGCACGAGAACGGAGTGGTACACCGCGACATCAAGCCGTCCAACATCATGATCACGCCGCAAGGGAGCGTGAAGCTGATGGATTTCGGCATTGCGAAATCTAATTTGGAGCCGCTGCTCACGCAGCCCGGCACTACCATCGGCTCGCTACTGTACATGTCGCCGGAGCAGGTCCGCGGCACGGCTGTGGATGCACGCTCGGATCTCTATTCCGTGGGGATCGTGCTGTATGAGCTGGCGGCGGGCCGACGCCCGTTCGAGGCCGAGAGCACTTACGCGGTTTTGGAGGCGCAACTGAACACGCCTCCCGCGCCGCCGGTAGAAGTGAACCCGTCTGTTCCGAAGCCGCTGAACGATATTATTCTGACCGCTCTCGAAAAGGACCCAGCGCTCCGATTCCAAAAGGCGGCGGCTTTTCAGAAAGCGTTGGAAAGTGTAATAGCAGGCGGCGCGGCTGACAAAACCCGTTTCGTCGCGAGCGCGGTCCAGCAGACTCCGGCACCTGCTGCCATTGCGATGCCTCCCCAAAATCCAGCGCCTGGCTCCGATTGCGATGCCGGCTGCGGCTGCGCCGGTCCAACCTGCCGCCAAGGGCAAGCGGAGTTTATGGATGGCGGCAGGCGCTATCGCGTGTTTATGCGTGTTGGCGGCTGCGGTAATTGCGGTACCGCATTTCCGAAGAAGCTCGGCTGCTTCGAATCCGGCAGGCATAGGCGGCCAGTTGCCGCTTAGCGGTTCGGCTATTACGACGCCGCCGGCTGGTGTGCCTGGCAGTACTGCGCCCGCAACCGATAGCTCGGCGCAATCGCTTTTGAAGACAGGTGCGATCTCCCCAATTGCGGTGCCCGCTTTGGGCGAATCATCCTCTATAGCGAAGCGCCGGCGCCCGGAGCCGAAACCGCGCGAGACCGGCCGGCAGGCGCGCGCACCCGAAACAACTTCTGCTCCGAAGCCGAGCGGCGATACGGCGAAAACACCGCCCGCGCCCCCGCCGGGTCCATCGCAGGAAGCCTTAAACAATGCCAGCGAAGCACTCATGAAGCTGAATAGCCGTGCCGAGGCCGTTAGAGGCAGCCTCACACAACTGCGGCAGGAGCAAGCGCAATCGGGCTATGGTCTGCGCCAGGATATTGCCTCTTCCGCAAGCCGCTTGGATAGTTATCTGCAAATGGCTGACCGGATGATTCAGAGCGGCAATCTGGATCTGGCGCAGAAGAATATGGATCACGCCGAAGAAGAATTGACGAAGCTTGAAAAATTCTTTGGCCGGTAGTGCCGGGCGCGATCCAGCATCTCATCGAAGCTCCAGCCGAGGAAGAGCCCCGGCGTCGCTTTGAGTTTCCGGCCGAAGCTCCCAAGCATAGAATGGAACCTGAGGAACTCCCCATGGAACGCGATAGCAGCAACGTCATGATTTGGTTCGCCGTCGGAGCGTTGGTAGGCGCAGCGGTAACTTTGTTTGTCGCACCGGAATCGGGTGCCCGCGTCAGACGGAGCTTAGCCGGGAATCTGGAGAATGGGCGCAAATCCATCTTCGAAACCGGGCAGGAAATCATCGAACGTGGACGCGAGCTGTACGAGCGTGGCCGCGAAATCGCCGAAGATGCGGCCGACATGTTCGAGCGCGGCCGCCGCATCGCCGAAAAGAACATCGACGAGCGCATCTAGCACCTGCCTCTCGCATCTAATTAGTAGAGGAACATGTCCGCACTCGCCAGCCCACCCACCCAAATCGCACCTTTCACGAACGAGCCCTACACCGATTTCGCAAAACCGGAAAACGCGCAGCGCATGCAGATCCGCGCTCGCCAAGGTTCGCTCGGAATTCGGCAAAGAATACGATTTGCTGATTGCCGGCGACCGCCGCAAATCCGCATCGAAGCTCGAATCCGTCAATCCCTCCCGGCCCTCGGAAACCATCGGCATTCACCAAAAAGGTTCGGAGCAGGACGCCCGCGACGCCGTCGAAGCCGCTTACGCGTATTTCAGTGAATGGGCCGGCAAGCCCATCGACGAACGCGCCGGCTTGCTCTTCCGTGTCGCGGAGATCTTGCGCGAGCGCAAGTACGAATTCGATGCCTGGCTGGTGTTTGAGTCGGGCAAGACTTGGGCCGAAGCCGAAGGCGACGTATCCGAAGCGATCGATTTCTGCGAGTACTATGCCCGCCAGGCGCTGAAGCTCGCGCATCCGGAGCCGCTCGTCCAGCTTTCCGGCGAACGCGATGAACTGGTATATCTGCCGCTCGGCGTGGGCGTCGTCATTCCACCCTGGAATTTTCCGCTCGCCATTATGGTGGGCATGACCTCCGCCGCACTGGTCACCGGCAATACGGTTGTTCTCAAACCGTCCAGCGATACTCCTACTATCGCGGCGAAATTCGCGGAGGTTTTACTCCAGGCAGGCTTTCCACCTCAAAGCTTCTCTCTTCTTGACAGGCAGTGGCGGCGCAATCGGCGACATCCTCGTTGCGCATCCTAAAACGCGCTTCATCTCGTTCACCGGATCGCGCGATGTCGGCCTTCATATTAATGAGCTGGCCGCAAAGACTCCCAAAGGCCAGCTATGGATCAAGCGTGTCATCGCGGAAATGGGCGGCAAAGACGCCATCATTGTCGATCGCGAATCGAATCTCGATCAGGCGGTCCTCGGCGTTCTCTATTCCGCTTTCGGCTATCAGGGCCAGAAATGTTCCGCCTGCTCGCGCGCCATTGTCGATGAATCGGTTTACGATGAGTTCCTCGACAAGCTCAAAGCGAAAGTGGAGACGCTCACCGTCGGTCCCGCCGACGATCCCAAAAACTACATGGGCCCGGTCATCAGCTCCCGTGCCAAAGAAAGCATTCTCCAATACATCCAGACCGGCAAGAAAGAAGGACGCCTGCTCATCGGCGGCCACGCCGCGCCCGGCGAAGGCTACTTCATCCAGCCCACAGTTATTGCCGATGTCGATTCCAAGGCTCGCGTATTTCAGGAAGAAATCTTCGGCCCGGTTCTGGCCGTGACCAAAGCCAAAGATTTCGATCACGCCTTGCAGCTCGCCAACGATTCCGAATACGGCCTCACCGGAGCTGTCTTCACCACTAATCGCTCCAAGGCTGAAAAAGCCAAGCGGCAATTCTTCGTTGGCAATCTCTACATCAATCGCAAATGCACCGGCGCAATGGTCGGCGCTCATCCATTCGGCGGTTTCAATATGTCCGGAACCGATTCCAAAGCCGGCGGCCCCGATTACCTGCTGCAATTCGTGCAGGGCAAATCCGTCGCTGAAAAAATAAGTTGAGGCGCTGCCGTTATACTTGTGAGTGCCCCGATGCGAAGGGGACCAACTGATCACAATTCTAGGGTCAATCGCGATCGACGCGACAAAAGGGAACCGCAAGGTTCCCTTTTCTTATTTTTGGAAATCCACATCACAATAATTCATCGACAATTACGGCGTTACGAAATGTCTGAAGGCCGCATCCAGAAAAACAGTGTGGGGTTTGCTCGCGAACGTTTGTTGCCGTAGTTTTCCTAGGCTGAAGTAACACGATCGTTCTACTGCTTAGCCCCGCAAGAGAGGATTCTCTATGCGCGGTTCCAAGAAGAACTGGATCAATTTTGCCTTCGCGATCGCCGTTTTGTTTCTGAGCTCCACGCTCCTTCCAGGACAGGAGTTTCGCTCCACTCTAACCGGCACGGTAACCGACCCCAGCGGCGCCACCGTCCCGAACGCCAGCGTACAGGCGGTCAATAACGCCACCCAGCAGAAGTACACCGTGGTTACGACCGGCAAGGGCGACTACTTTATTCCCTATATGCTGCCGGGCACCTACACGGTAACCGTGACCGCGCCGGGATTCGCCAAGCAAGTACAGGCGAATGTCGTGTTGCAGGCGGCGCAATCGTTTGGGTTGAATCTTCAGCTCCAGATGGGCTCCGCCACCCAAACGGTTGAGGTAACCGCCGCTCCGCCGCTCTCGAAACCGCCAATGGTTCCGGCGGCACAATTCTGAGCACGCGCGAGTTGCAGGACGTGCCGCTGAACGGCCGTCAGGTCTACACCCTTCTCGGCACCACGCCGGGTTCGCAGTTCGCGCAAACCCAGTTCGGCGCGAGCGGATATTCGGGCACGCGCGGCTGGGACGTTTCGAATAACTACACGCTCGGCGGAGGAGTTCAGAATTACCAGCAGTTCACTTTGAACGGCACCAACATGACCATACAAGAGGGTGGTGGATCGCAAGGCGAGGGAACGTGGACGATGGCGCCGAACGTCGACGCGCTGCAGGAAGTCAACGTAATGACCACCACCTACGACGCACGCTACGGGCGCACCGGTGGCGGAACCGTCAATATGGTAATGAAATCCGGGAGCAATCAGTTCCACGGCGACGCCTACGATTACCTCGAGAACGGTCATCTGAACGCCAACAACTTTGAAAACAATGTCTCGGGTAATCCCAAATCCATGGTTCACCAGAATCAGTTCGGCGGCACCATTGGCGGTCCGGTCAAGAAGGACAAGATTTTCTTCTTTGGAAGCTTTGAAGGCTACCGGGAAACAATCCCGTTCACCACTGTCTCGAGCACTGTCCCGTCCTATTTGCAGCCCACTGCCAACGGCGTCGACTTCAATAACACCGCTCAAAGCGGCGTCACTTATCAGATTTACGATCCATTGACCACCGTCTGTAAGGCCCCGGGTGGGACGCTCGCCAACTGCCCCGGCAATAACTACGCACGCACGATATTTCCGAACAACACCATCCCGGTCAGCCGCATAAGTCCCGCGGGGGCGGCGCTTTTGAAACTGTATCCTGCGCCAAATAGCGGCGCCGGGTCCTTGAATAGCAATTTCGTGACGAATGCACCCGACGTATACAGCTACAACCAGCCGATGGTTCGAGTCGACTATGACACCAGCGACAAAACCCGCTGGTACAGCATGTTTGCCTTCCAGCACGGCACTGAAGACCGCAATGAAAACGGTTTCTCCGGCGTGGCGGAGCAGTGCAACTGCGCGCACATGCGCCAGGATCTGACCGCCAGCCAGGATATGACCCATATCTTCTCGCCCACTCTGCTCGCCGATTTTAAACTTTCCTTCAACCGCTACGTGGAAAACTCAGCCGACGGGAACTTAACCGCCGCTCAGCCGGCCAGCAGCATCGGACTGAATATGCCTGTTATTCCCACCAGGCCGGTTGCCGACCTGCCCGAAATCACCATGCAAGGAAACGGCGGGTTTACGAGCGTGGTCGGCAATAGCATTTCGGATTGGGTGTACAACAACTTCTTCTTCGACAACGACTGGACAAAGACAATTGGGAACCACACCATCCACTTCGGAGGCGAGCTGGCCGAGTATACACAAGCCAATCCAAATTCAGTCGAATCACCCGAATGGCGTCTTTACTTTCAAGTCCTCATTCACCCAATACAACCCCAAGCAGGCCAACAAATGCCCCGGTTGCTCGAGCAATGTTCAGGACGGCTTCGACGTAGCGGATCTGTTGCTCGGATATCCAGACAGCGGGTCCGTCGATTACAACCGGACTCTGTTCGACGTCACGCCCGCATGGGCGGCTTATGCCCAGGACGACTGGAAAGTTACTCCGAAGTTAACGCTGAATATCGGCGTGCGCTACGACGTGCAAGTCGGCACCACGGAGCATCACAATTTTCTGAATCGTGGCATATGCATGACCTGCGTCAATCCAATTACCTATACTCCGCAGTTTCAGGCCAACGTCAACGACCCCGCAAACATTGCAGCCTGGACAGCGGCGGGCATTGATCCCAATTCTTTGAAAGTTGCCTATGGCGGGCTGGAGTTTACCGGCGTCAACGGCCAACCCCGGAATGCTTACAGCACCGATTACTCGAATATCGAGCCTAGATTCGGCTTTGCCTATAGCATCAATCCCAAAACGGTTATTCGCGGCGGATATGGTATCGAGTTCGCGGTCGGCTTGGAAGGCGGCAATGACTATGGCGCAACCCAGAACACCGGATACGTCACCACTCTGTCGGATGGAATCACCCCTACCAATTCCTTCGCGAGCGGCAACCCCTATCCAAACGGTGTCGCCAGTCCCACGGGCAACACGCTGGGCTTGCTGACCAACCTCGGCAATCAGCTCGCGGTTGATTTTCCGGAAAGAAGGATTCCCCGGTCGCAGATCTTTTCTTTCGGTTTTCAGCGGGAACTGCCGGGACGAATCGTCCTGGACGCCCGCTACGCCGGTAACTACACCGACCGGCTGCGCAACGGTACAGCCGGCAGCAGCGGCGGCACGGTTTGGCTGAACGGCACCATGCCGCTCTCCCAGTACCAACTTGCTCTCGCCGATCCCAATTACTTCAGCAAGCAGGTGCCAAATCCTTATTACGGCGTGGAACCGATCACGTCAAGCAGAGGACAGCATCCCACCATTAACGCCGAAGCGCTAATGACGCCTTACTCCGACTTCAACCTGATTGGTCAGTACGACGATCCTCTCGGCAAAGAGCGCTACAACGCGCTGGAAGTGAAGGTTAACAAACAATTTTCGCAAGGATTGAGTTTCCAGGCGTCCTATACTTACTCGAAAACGATGCAGCGTAACGGCTACATCAACGGCTGGCCGTATCAGGACGCGCATCTCCTGTATCAACTTGTTCCTACCGATCGCACGCATGTATTTACCATGACTTCCGAGTATGCTCTCCCCGTCGGCCAAGGAAAGAAATTTAGAGCTCATGGAGTAGTCGGACAAATAGTCAATGATTGGAACGTCAGTTATGTTGCCTCTGTGCAGACCGGGTTCCCGTTAGGCATCAGCCAAGGCAACGACTATCAGTGCAATCACCCCTACAGCCCCGACGGCGGCCCCACAAATACCGATTACCTGTATAACAACTACAACTATCAGTACAACGGCAAGACCTCTCCCACCGGCTGTTGGATCACGAATTCAACCATCTCGCCGTATTTCCTGAACTATCTTCCGCAGCGCATCGGTCAGGTGCGGGCGCCCTCCGTTCCCAACCTGGATGTCTCGGTACAGAAGAATTTCGCAATCTGGGAATCCGTGAAGCTGCAATTCCGCGCGGACGCATTCAACATAACCAACACCGACCTTCGCCAGGCCGTCCAGACCGATCCCACCAAAGGCCCCGCCAAGTACCAGGGCGGAGTCTGGAACGGCTTCGGAACCGTAAACGACCAGCAATACAACTTCCCACGCATTATTCAGCTTTCCCTAAAGGTCTTGTTCTGAAACTTGCCGAAAGAATGCAGAACATCGAGGTCGAATCGGCCTTCGATGTTCTGCTCAAAGCGCGCGGCATTGAAGCGCAAGGCCGCAATGTAATCCACCTCGAGATCGGCGAACCCGATTTCCCCACGCCGCGCAACATCGTGGAAGCCGCCAAACGCGCTCTCGATGAGGGCTGGACCCACTACGGGCCCACGCAAGGCCTTCCCGAATTACGCGAAACCATCGCCCAATACGTATCGCGCACCCGAGGCATCCAAGCCGGCGCGCAGCATGTTTGCGTGGTCCCCGGCGGCAAACCCATCATCTTCTTCCCCATGCTCGCGCTGCTCGAGCCCGGCGATGAAGTGGTGTATCCCGATCCCGGCTTTCCCATTTACCGCTCCATGATTCGCTTCCTCGGTGCGAAGCCGGTGCCGATCCCGTTGATCGAAGACCGCGATTTCGTTTTCGATTTGGATCGTCTGCGCGACAGCCTGACGGATCGCACCAAAATGCTGATCCTCAATTCGCCCCAGAATCCGACCGGCGGCGTAATCCCCGAGCCGGACATCCGCGAGATCGCGCGCTTGGTCGAAAACCGCGATCTGATCGTCCTCTCCGATGAAATCTATTCCCGCATCTTCTATAACGCCCAAGCCGCCGTTCTCTATCGCCAGCATTCCCGGCATGTTGGAGAAGACCATTATTCTCGACGGCTTCTCGAAAACCTACGCCATGACCGGCTGGCGCATCGGCTACGGCGTCATGCCCGAATGGCTTGTCGATGCGGTGAACAAGCTGATGGTGAATTCCAACTCCTGCACGGCCAGCTTCACGCAAAGGGCGGCAATTGAGGCGCTTGAAGGGCCGCAAACCGAAATCGACAACATGGTCCGCGAGTTCCGCCGCCGCCGCGATGCTTTCTGCGCCGCGCTCGACGGGATCCCGGGTTTCCGCTGCCGCATGCCCGGAGGCGCGTTTTATGCCTTCGCTAACGTGCGCGGCACCGGCATCGATTCCAAAAAATTGCAGGATTTTCTCCTCGAAGAAGCCGGGGTCGCCTGCTTGAACGGCGCCAGCTTCGGCGAATACGGCGCCGGTTACCTTCGCTTCAGCTACGCCAATTCCATCGAAAACCTGATGGAAGCGGTGCAGCGCATCCAATCCGTTTCCAATCGCTGGGCATAAACTGAAGTCGTGTGGAAACGAGCGCTTTATTGGCTCGCCTTTCTGATCCCCGTGCTGCTCTCTGCCGCCGCTCCCCAGGCAACTGTTGACGATTCCGGTTCCACCAACTCGCCCGGTTTGCGGGTAACCATCGACGGCGACGGCCACGCTACAGTCCAACCGCGCAACGGCAAGTCGCAGCGCGTAGAACTTCAGAAAACTCTCTGCGTTCAGTTCCTGCGCGATCTCAAAGACGCCGGACCGCTCAACCTGCTTCCCGCGCGCCATTGCTTCAAAAGCGCCTCCTTCGGCTCACGTCTCACCATCGAATTCGACGGCGGCAAATCTCCCGATCTAAGCTGCCCTGGTGCGGCCGACCCACGCGTCGACGCTCTACAAAAGGACGCGCGCGAGCTTTTGCAGGCTGCCCGCCAGGCCGCGGGAATTCACTCGCGCAACGTGTTCACCGTGCCCGCGCCCAATCGGGCAAAATCGTAGCGCATGGAAACCGGTCTCCGGAATCGAGTCGCCATCGTGGCCGGTGCAAGTCAGGGTCTCGGCCGGGCCGCCGCCTTCGCTCTCGCCGCCGAAGGTGCGCATGTTGCGCTCTGCTCGCGCAATCCCGATAGGCTCGAAAGCACCGCGGCCGAAATCCGGGAGCGATTCAAAGTCCGAGTGCATGCCGAAGCGCTCGACGTGCGAAACAGCCCGGACGTCGAGCGCTTCGTCCAGAATGTCGATGCCGCCTTCGACCGGATCGATATCTGCGTCACGAATGCAGGCGGCCCGCCCGCGAAACAATTTCTGGAAACTACCGATGACGATTGGGACAACGCGTTCGCGCTCAATCTGCGTAGCGCGGTCGCCTTCGCCCGCGCCGTGATTCCCGGGATGCAGCGCCGGCAATGGGGCCGAATCATTACTATTACCTCGCTAACGGTGCGCCAGCCGCAGCCCCCGCTCGTTCTCTCGAATGCCATTCGCCCTGGAATCATGGGCCTCGTCCGCAGTCTCGCAACCGAATTCGGAAGCTACGGCATCACCGTCAACAACGTCGCCCCCGGCTACACCGCCACGGAACGCCTGAAACAACTAACACAGGCTGCAATTCCCCCAATTCCCCTCGGCCGCCTCGCACAGCCTGAGGAGATCGCCGACGCGATCGTCTGGCTCGCTTCCGATCGCGCTTCCTACGTCACCGGCCAAACCATCCTGGTCGATGGGGGCCTGTATAAAGGCCTCTGAAAGCTTAAGTAATACGATGAAATGAATGAGCGAACTCGCGCACATTCGCTGGGACGAAATCCCGATTGAATCCCTAAACCCACTACTCGACCGCCAGATCGTTGTCGGCGATCGGATCATGGTCGCCCGAGTTCTGCTGAAAAAAGGTTGCGTCGTCCCGCTCCACAGCCATTTCAACGAGCAATTGACCCACGTGCAATCCGGCGCGCTGCACTTCACCATCGACGGCCGCGAGATCACGGTCCGCCCCGGCGAATTCCTCGCCATTCCGCCGAATATGCCCCACACCGCCGTTGCGCTGGAAGACACAGTCGATATCGATATCTTCACCCCGCCGCGCGCCGATTGGATCGAGAAGACCGATAACTACCTCAGAGGTTGACGACAAACCGTGCCGTTGGTTCGTGCCCTGGTTCTCTTGAAACACAACCTCTTCCACATCGTTGAATGTCGAATCGAGGACATCTTCCTGGTTGCCCGCATGCGAGACGCCGGCATCTGCGGCGCATTCGAAAATCGTGCCGCCGCCGAGGCCTTCATCAAAACCCACCAGCTTCCGAAGCCCTGCGACACGCCATCCATTCTCGTAAATTCCACAGAACCGCGCGCGTAAGCAAGCGGATCCGCCGGAATTGGCGTCCCCAAGGGGATTCGAACCCCTGTTATCGCCGTGAAAGGGCGGTGTCCTAGGCCGGGCTAGACGATGGGGACGCGACGAAAGAAGCGAACTTCTATCAATTTACCAGACAGCCTCGCCCCAGCCGCCGTCCGCAATCAGATTGTTCCGTAGTACGTTTGTTTCCTGCCGCAGTACGTAACGAACCAGAATTTTACCGTCCGTTGCTCTACTACATGTCAGATTGTTAGCAGGCTTCGGACGAAATGAAGTTACTATCCTTGCTCTTTTTCCTGTGCAGCGGCAGCCTTCTTCTGGGTCAGTCGGCTGATCCTGTCCGCGCCACAAAATTCGCGCCCGAGAAGGGGCCAATCGCGGCTGAGTCCACGCCGCCCGCATACCCGATTCAAGGAACCTTTCTGGATTTCTACCGCAACCTGACACCGGAGCTTTGGGCGCTGGAATTCCAGTACATGAAAGCCGTCGATATCGACACAGTTGTCATACTTTCCGTGGGCCACTTGCAACCCAATCCCAAGGATCCCCGAGGCTATAGCCTCGCGCCGGACGGCTTTCTTTATCCAAGTAATTACCTATCGCAGCCGCTACGCCCGGCGAACGATGTTATCGACTTGATTCTGTCCTTAGCCGACACGGCGGGGATGCACGTTTATATCGGTTCGTTGCAAACCGCGACGGACTGGAGCGATGAAACTGAGTTCACCGCACTCCAGTACTGGAACCAACAGGTTGCGTCTGAGATCCTCCACCGTTACGGCCAACATCCGTCGCTGAAGGGTTGGTATTTCCCCCAGGAGATTTGGATGAATTGGGTGAAATACTACGGCGGCCCCAATTACAACGCTTCCGCTTACTACGGAACCACGCTGATGCGGAAGTGGGTTGCTCGTATGAAGAGCCTCGATCCCACCAAGCTGACCACGGCGGCCGTGGTCGTCAAGGAAACCGGCGATGGCGCGATGCCTGGCATGAGCGCAGCGGAGCTGCAGCACTGGATGACCAGCTTTCTGCAAGCAACCAAAATCGATCTCCTCATGCCGCAAGACGGGGCGGGAGCGGAAGCGGGCGCGCCGGGAATTGACGATCTCCCCAACTACTTTGCTGCGATGGCAGCGGCAACCCAAGCCGCCAACACGAATACCGCACTCTGGAGTACAACCGAGACATTCTCATACGTTCCCGGCGTCAGCAGCGAGCAGTATCCACCAGCCGATGCCAGCCGCATTCAACAGCAAGTCAGCGCCGTTCGCCCTTACGTGACCGGCTACATCGGTTGGATTTTCGGCGACGATATGTCGCAACAGGCAACCTACTATCCGGTGGAAGCCAGTGAGTTAAACCGGCGCTACCAATACCTATTCGCGCAGGGGACGCGCCCCAATTACGATGTGATCCCGCTCCAAAGTTATTGGTACAGCTCGCCTCCCGATTCGCAGTATCCCGATTCCGGCGCCACCCCGAAGCTCTCCGATCGTACCGGCGGCGGATATAACGGCTATTCGCTTACCTCCTGGGTCGGATTTTCAAACCCGGACCCGGACGACGCCACGCTGCAAATTACCGGAGATCTGGGCAGCATCAGGACAATCTCCGCCGCCCGAGCCCTTACCATGTCCTGGATTCCCTCAGGCATATTACATCCCGATCAAATCGAAGTGGATTATTCCCAGGATGGACTGAACTGGGCCCCATTCGGTTCCGCGAACTCCTTCCCCTCCGACACGCAGAATTTCTCAGTGATGTGGGGCGAGGTAGACGCCTCCGCTTCCGCACGCTACGTCCGCTGGACTTTCACTTATAAGCAGTGGCTGATGCTGGCCGAGCTGGAAGTAATCGGGCCTCAGTAAGAGGGCTTACAACAGTACCGCGTCTACACTGTTCGCGTTTATTCGTGTGCATTCGTGGCCCGAACCGGTTTCGATTACAGCGTATGCAAATAGGCCAGCAAATTCGCTTTGTCTTGAGCCGAAAGCATATCGTTATACGGCGGCATCCCGTTTCCGCCGTTGTTGATCTGCGTCAGCACATTCGCATCCGTCACCGGTTTGCCGTTCGTCATCGTCTTGCGTTGGAACAAGTGCTGCAGCGAGGGCCCCATCTTCTTTTCGGGCGTATCCACGTTGTGGCACATCGCGCACTGCTCGAATACCTCTTTACCCTTCGCCGCGTCGCCTTTCTCGGCGGCCATGCCAACAGAAAGCGTCATAAAAAACAGAACAGAACCTGCCAGGGCGAATGTATATCGAACCATTTTTTCGATCTCCTGCTTTCTCCGAAGCTTCGGCAATTTCAGTCTACAACCGCGAGCCTGCCTGTTTGATCCCGTACCCGTGCAAATGCATCACTTTGAGAAATGTTAACGCTAGAGAAACTTCATCTTCGGAGTCCGGCGTCCAACCGATTTAAGGCGCCAAGCCCTATTTCGCGGGGGCTCGTCGAATCTGCGGGATAATAAAGAAAACCCGATCTCCTAAAGAAGGTATATTCATGCTCCAGCGAGCATTGCTCTGCTCCCTTATCGTTTCATGCTCCCTGTGGGCCGCCGCCCCCGTGGCCAATGGCATTCCGAATATGACCATTCCGCCGAGGGCCGGCAAAGTCAGTCTCTTCCCCGAAAGCGCGCTGAAGCCCGGAATGAAAGGCGTCGCCTGGACCGTGTTCCAAGGCAGCAAACCGGATGCCGTGCCTGTAGAAATCATCGGCGTCTGGCAGAACATGTGGGGTCCTCACCAGGACGTCATCGTCGCCAAACTCGGCGGCAAAGCGGAACGCACCAACGTGGCCGCCGGCATGAGCGGTAGTCCTGTCTATATTGATGGCAAACTGGTCGGCGCCATCGCCCTCCGTCTCAGCGTGTTCTCGCCCGATGCGATCTGTGGTATCACCCCCATTCAGTTGATGCTCGAAGTCAACGATTTCGACAAATCCCGCCCCGCCGATAGCCGCACGCCCGATAAACTGCTGCGCGCCCAAGCCTCTGCGCCCGTCCCGAACGATCTGCTCGCGCGCGTGATGGCCGCCGCGCCTGCCGCCGATTTCGCGGAAACGCCAACCATGACGCCCATCGCTACCCCGATTGCGATGTCCGGCTTCACGCCGGCCGCCATGAAAGAATTCGCGCCCGTTTTCACCCAGCTCGGGCTCACCGTTTCCGAAGGTGGCGCCGGTGGATCGCTCGATTCCGCTAAGCCCGCCCGCGATTGGGCTACCTCGCTGCGGCCCGGTGAAAGCGTTGCCGCGGTCCTCGTATCCGGCGACATGACCATGACCGGCAGCGGCACCGTCACCTATAACGATGGCCGGCACATCCTCGCCTTCGGGCATCCCATGTTGAATCTCGGCCCGGTCGACATGCCGCTTGCCAAAGAAGACGTCATCACCACGCTCGCGTCTTCTTATCAACCCACCAAAATGGGCAACGCCTCAGAAATTGTCGGCGCGCTGCTTCAGGACCGGCACAGCGGCATCGGGGGCGAACTGGGCGCAACCGCCCAGATGATCCCCGTCACCATGCATGTCAAATCCTACGGTCGCGACAACAGCGTCCGCAAAGCGCAGGATTTCCACTTCGGCGTCATCGTCGACCAGAAATGGACGCCGTATCTCATGATGGCCACGCTCTTCAACTCCATTTCGAACTTGAACGACTTCTCCGAAGAAGCCACCTATCGTCTTCATGGAGAACTGCAGGTCGAGGGCCAGCACCGCATCACGCTCACCACGATGCAGGCCCCCGCCGGCACGCAGATTCCCACTCCCATGCTGCTGGCCGGCTGGTGGGGAGATAAATTCAATCGCTTGTTCGCCAATTCGAATAAGTTGCCGAAGCTCGACGCGGTCGATGTCTCGGTCGATCTGCTTCCCGAACGCCGCATCGCCCAAATCGAATCCGCTTGGATCGCCGACAACAAGGTCACCCCGGGTACCGAAGTTCCCGTGAAAGTGTTTCTGCGGCCCTACCGCGGCGACCGCATTGAGCGCACGGTCAACGTGAAAATTCCCGCGGGCCTGCCGCGCGGGCAGCACCAGATTCTCTTTAGCGACGACGAAACGCTTAGCCGCTTTCAGAACATCGCCAGCTCACTCAATCGCATCGAAGATATTCCACAGACGGTCGCCATGCTGAACGACGAGCGTAGTAACAATCGCCTCTATGTCTCGTTAATCGAGTCGCAGCCCACCGTCTATTCCGATGAGAAAGTTTTGCCAAGCCTGCCCGCATCCGTGCTGAACGTCATGCAAAGCGGCCGCGCTACCAACCACGAATTCGTCAGTTCGCCGGAAAGTGCGCACGAGCAGCTTTCGGTGCCCTTCGACGAGGTCGTCACGGGCAGTTATTCGCTCAAGATTTACGTGAACTAAAAAATCTCCAATCCTTTCATGCCTCATTTTTCCGGCTTCTACCGGGCCGCCGCCTTACTCTTGCTCACGGCCGCGCCTCCCCTCTTATTCGCTGTCGATACCCGTGTCTGGGAACAATCCGATCAGGATCAGTTCGCGCGCGGCACCATCGAGCATCTTTCCATTCGCAGCGATGGCCGCGTAATGCTCGCGCCCGAATTCAAGGAACTCGATAGTACCAGCGTCCCTTATCTGTGGGCCATTGCGCAGGATTCCAAAGGCAATCTCTACTACGCCGGCGGCGCGCCCACCGGTGCTACGGCAAAGATATTTGAGCTGTCGCGCAATGGCAAGCCAAAAGTCATCGCCGAGATTACCGGTCTCGAAATCCACGCGCTCGCCGTCGATTCGCACGACCGCCTCTATGCTGCCGTTCTCCCCGATGCCAAGATTTATCGAATCGATCCCTCGCAGCCGAACGCCAAACCCGAGCTCTTCTTCGACCCCAAATGCAAATACATCTGGTCCATGGCATTCAACCGCTCCGGCGATTTGTTCGTCGCGACGGGAGATAGCGGCCTCATCTACCGCGTCGGCCCCGATGGAAAGGGATCGAAGTTTTTCGACACCGAAGAAGCGCACGCGCGCTCCATGATTATCGACTCCTCCGGCAATCTCATCGTCGGAACCGAGCCGAGCGGCCTGGTTCTCCGCATCACGCCCAAAGGGGAGAGCTTCGTCCTCTACGAAACGGATAAACGCGAGGTAACAGCCGTCGCTGAGCACGACGGCGTCATCTACGCGGCCGCCGTCGGCAGCAAGGCAGCCGCTCTCTCTGTCACAGGGCCCGCTCCTGTTCTTCCCTCCAGGCCCGCTCCGGTTAGCGCCGCGGGCACGCCGCATACCGGCACGAATCCGCCTCTGCTCGCGCCCGCGGTTGGATCGCTACACGCCTCGGTCAGCGGCGGCTCTGATTTCTACCGCATCCAAAAAGACGGCTTCGCGGAACGCATCTGGAGCTCGCCCTCAGACCTGATCTACGCCATCGCCTTCGACTCTGCCGGAAAACCGCTGCTCGGCACCGGCAATAAAGGAATCATTTACCGCGTCGATTCCAATCAGCTCTCCACTCAGCTTCTCAATGCCCCGCCCACGCAGGTCACTGCCTTTCTGCAAGGCAAGGACGGCATCGTCTACGCGGCGACTGGAAACGTAGGCAATCTTTATTCAATTGGACCCGGGCTGGCGATGAAAGGCACGCTCGCGAGTGATGTCCACGATGCGGGCGATTTCACGTATTGGGGCAAAGCCCATCTCACCGATACGCTCGGTGGCGGCGCCGTCGAGCTCGAAACGCGCAGCGGAAATGTCAACAATCCGGAAAATAATTGGAGTCCCTGGACCAAGGTGAATGTGACGCCGCTCGGAGGCCAGATCCAGTCGCCTCCCGCGCGTTTCTTACAGTACCGACTTACTTTCGATTGCTCTACCGCGGGCGAATCGCCGGAGCTGAGCGTCGTCGATATCGCGTATCTTCCAAAGAACATCGCGCCCAAGGTGGACGCCATCGACATCGCGCCCTTCAACTATCGCGAGTCTTCCAGCACCTTATTGGAACGGACGGTAATGCCTTCCGGTTCCCCGGCCACTATTACCGTGGCCGCGGTCGGACAAAGAAGATCCACTCCCGCGATCCCATCGCTCGAGAGTTCCGGCAACGCCACCCTGCAGTACAGCAAAGGCTATCTCACCATACGTTGGAGCGCCAGCGATCCCAACGGCGACTCGCTTAACTATAAGGTTGAAATGCGCGGCAAGAACGACCATCTGTGGCGCACGCTCAAAGACAAACTCACGGACCGCTTCTACTCGTTCGACAGCGAGACCTTCCCGGATGGCAAGTATGTGGCGCGCGTGACCGCCAGCGATGCTCCCGGCAACACACCCGCCGATGCCCTAACCTCATCCCTCGAAAGCGATCCCTTCACCATCGACAATACCCCGCCGGAGATCGCGATTCTTTCCATTACGAAAAGCGGCGCAACACGCGATGCCAGATTCACCGCGAAAGATACGCTAGGTTGGATCGACCGGGCCGAATACTCGATCAACGGTGGCGATTGGACTCTGCTCGCGCCGGTGAACAAAGTCACCGACTCCCGGGAGCTGACCTACACGCTCGGATATCAACGCCGGCGAAATGGTCGCGATCCGCGTCTTCGACGAATACGACAACCTGGCCGTCCGCCAACTCCCGACGCAATAAGACCGGCTAATCTTCCGGAAGAATTTCGTCCAGATGAACTTCTAGATTGGGCTCACTGCATCGCAGCGCCCCATCTTGCACTTCCATCACAGGCTTACCTTGCGTTGCGATCCACGCCTGTCTTGAATACGGGTCGACGATCCAGATCGTTTTCACGCCAAATGCGAGAACGTCGGCAATCTTCACCTGAATGCGGCTCCAGCGATCTTCGGGCGAAAGAATCTCGACCCAAAGCAGTGGAGGTCGTTGCGTCACCTCGTCGGCATTGTCGCGAGACACCAGGCAGATATCCGGAATGCGATAACGCGACGCTAACAGCCGCACCCGTTGCTCAACCAGAACCTCGTACCCGTACTGCTTCTCGCGCGATCCGAGCCAATTCGAGAGCAGGAACTGTGTCCTGCTGTGCTTTCTCTTCCCCGCGTTTCTGTCCTCGAGAACCCCATCTATGTACTCGCAATCCGGCTCGTAATCGGTGTTGAGGTACTCGGCGAGACTGACATGCGCTGCTGTCGCCATATAATTCAGCTTATCGTCGTTTCGTCTTAATCACGACCGGCGTCCCTTCAAAACCAAACCGCTCCCGAAGCCGGTTAACCAGCGCGCGCTCAATCGAAAAATGCATGCTGCCGGCCTTATCCGTAAACACCACAAACGTCGGCGGCCGGATGGATGCCTGCGTGATGTAGTAAATCCGCATGTCGCTCCCGAACTTTAGCGTTTCCATAAAACGGTTCAGCTCGCCCGTCGTGATGCGCTTCGAAGCGGCCTCGAAGCAGTGTCGAATCGTCGTCATAATGCGCCGGATGCCTTCCCCGTTCTTCGCGGATGCGAAAACAACGGGCGCGTAATCGAGAAATTTCAATTCATCCCGTATCGTTTCGGTAAACGCGCGCTTGCTCTTGCCTTCGGCCGCATCCCACTTATTCACAACCAGAATCACCGCCCGGCCCTCTTCGTGCGCGTAGCCCGCAATGGTTGCATCCGACCCCACTACGCCTTCGGTCGCGTCAATAATCAGGAGCACCACATTCGCCATCCGGATATTCCGCCGCGCCATGACGACGCTCATCTTCTCCGTCATCTCTGTGGTTCTGCCCTTGCGCCGGATACCCGCTGTATCGACGAATCGGAATACGGTGTTGCCCTGCTGGATCGTTTCATCCACCGCATCGCGCGTCGTGCCCGCAACGGGTGAAACAATCGCCCGTTCCGCCCCGACCAGCGCATTGAGCATCGTCGATTTCCCGACATTCGGCCGCCCGATAATCGCTACTTTGATGCGCCGCTGCGCGTCTTCTTCCGCTTCCTCCCTCGCCTCTTCGCGCGGGAACGGCGCCGTCACATGCTCCAACAATTCGTCCAGCCCAAGCCGGTGCTCAGCCGAAACCGGAAAAGGATCGCCCAACCCAAGCGAATAAAATTCAGGGACCAGATCTTCGCGCGCCTTCACGTCAATTTTATTGACCACCAGCGTCAACGGCTTGTTTAGCGGCCGAAGCAAAGCCGCCAGATCGCGATCCGCCGCTGTAATCTCCGTTCGTCCGTCGATCACGTACAGAATGTGCGAGGCCAGCTCGAACGCCACCCTCGCCTGCTTCAGAATCTCGCCCGGAATGTGTTCTTTATCGTGAGGAATAATGCCGCCCGTATCGATGAGGCCAAACTTCTTCCCCCGATGTTCCGCTTCGCCATAGATGCGGTCGCGCGTGATTCCTGGCTCATCGCCCACAATGGAGCGCCGGTTTCCCAAGATCGCGTTGAACAGCGTCGATTTACCGACGTTCGGCCGCCCTACAATTACAACCGCCGGTAATGCTTCTTCCGCCGCCATTCCGCTAACAGGTTCGCACACGCATGCGACCATAAAATTGCAGATGCCAGCGGCACAGGAAATTATCGAGACACGCAACATTGCGATCATTGCGCACGTCGACCACGGAAAAACAACTCTCGTCGATGCCATGCTGCGGCAAAGCGGCATCTTTCGCGCCAACGAAGAAGTCGCCGAGCGCGTCATGGATTCCAACGAACTCGAACGCGAGCGCGGAATCACCATTCTCGCCAAAACCACCGGCGTTCGCTATCACGGCGTCAAAATCAACATCGTCGATACGCCCGGTCACAGCGACTTCGGCGGCGAAGTTGAGCGCGCTCTCAAAATTGTCGATGGCGTCATGCTGCTGGTCGACGCCAGTGAAGGCCCGCTCCCGCAAACGCGGTACGTGCTCATGAAGGCGCTGGAGGCGAAGCTTCCGCCCGTGCTCGTCATCAACAAAATCGACCGCGCCGACGCCCGCGTTCAGGAGGTGTTGAATGAGGTCTACGATCTCTTCATCGATCTCGACGCCACCGAAGATCAACTAGACTTCCCGGTCGTCTACACCAATGCCAAGGCCGGCATCGCGAAGCTGGAATTGGACGATTCCAATCTCAATCTCCAACCGCTCTTCGAAACGATTGTCAAATACATCCCGCCACCGAGCGGCCATTCCGACGAAACGCTTCAGCTTCTGGTCGCCAATCTCGATTACAGCGACTATCTCGGGCGCCTCGCGATTGGGCGTGTATTCAATGGCACTCTCAAGTACGGCGACGACGTCGCCATTGTCAAGCTCGACGGCTCCGTGCAGAAGACGCGCATCACCAAGCTGTACTCATTCGAGGGCCTGAAGCGCGTCGACGAAACCATCGGAAAAACCGGCGACATTCTCGCCATCGCGGGAGTTGAAGGCATCACCATCGGCGAAACCATCACCAGCGCCGAATCGCCAAAGGCGCTGCCCAACATTCCCGTAGACGAGCCGACCATCGCGATGACCTTCACCATCAACAATTCGCCGTTCGCCGGCCGCGAAGGGGAATTTGTGACCTCGCGCAATCTCCGCGACCGGCTGGATAAGGAGCTTTTGACCAATGTCTCCATCCGCGTCGAAGAAGCGGGCGGTCCGGACGCTTTCAAAGTAATGGGCCGCGGAGAATTGCAGCTCGCCATTCTCATCGAGATGATGCGCCGCGAAGGTTATGAGCTGCAGGTCGGGAATCCTGAAATCCTCACGCGCACCATCAACGGCGTTTTGCATGAACCGCTCGAGCTGCTCATCATCGATTGTCCGGAGGAATTCATCGGCGTTGTCATAGAGAAGCTGGGCAGCCGCAAGGGCAAGATGAGCAAGATGGTCAATCACGGCTCTGGCCGCGTGCGGCTCGAATTTCATGTGCCTACGCGCGGATTGATCGGGCTTCGCGGCGAGATGCTCACCGACACCAAAGGCATGGCCATCATGAATTCGCTTTTCCATGGCTACATCGAATGGCAGGGCGATATCGAGATGAGGCCCACCGGCTCGTTGGTTTCTGATCGGGCGGGTGTCGCCACGGGTTATGCAATTTACAATTTGCAGGAGCGCGGCGTGATTTTTATATCGCCGGGCAAGGAAGTCTATGAAGGAATGATCGTCGGCGAGAATTCGCGGGACAGCGATTTGAACGTAAACATCGTCAAAGAGAAGAAACTCACGAACATGCGCGCCTCAACCTCCGACGAAGCAATTCGCCTCGTCCCGCCGCGCGTCTTGAATCTCGAACAGGCGATCGAATTCATCCGCGAAGACGAACTGGTCGAAGTAACTCCCAAATCCATCCGCCTCCGCAAAAAAATTCTGAAAGCGAACCAGCGCTAGTTCTAATCCGCCAACAAAAACCGCCAGGATTCTCCCAACGATTTCATAACCGCCTCTGCCGCCAGATAGCCGCTGCGCACTGCGCCTTCCATCGTGGCCGGCCATCCCGACCGGGTCCAATCGCCGGCCAAAAACAGATTCGGAATCGCGGTCGCATTTACGGGCCGCCGTTCTTCCAGCCCCGGCGCTGCCGAAAAGGTCGCGCGAACTTCCTTCACCACGTGCGCTCGCTCCAGCTTCAACTCTCCTGCGCGCGGGAAAAACTCCTTGAGCTCTCGCAGCGCGAGTGCAATCACCTCCGCCCGGGATGTCTCAATCAGATTTCGCGATGCGCTCACGACAAGCTGAATGTGCCGCCCTTCGTGTTTGTTGAACATCCATTGAATCGTGCGGTCGAGCAGTGTCGCGTGCGGCAGATCCGTCACTGGCCGGTCAAACCACAAATGAATCCCGGTTATGGGCGAATGACTGAACCCCGATAAATCCAGCGGCAGCTCCGGAATCAGCGCGGCCATGCGTTCGAACGGGACCGCCAGCACAAAGGCATCGGCCGCTACGCATTCGCCATTCACCATTACTCCGGTCGCTCGCCCGCCCTCCATCCGGACCTGCTGCACTGGCGCGCGCCGGACAATTTTCACTTTCGGGTGCTTCGTCCACGCGTCTTCGGAATACAACTGGCCCAACGGAACCGCTGGCACGCCCATTTCGTAAGAATCTGCCCGCGAAAGAAATCCGCGATAGAAAACTTGCAGCCCATGCAGAGCAGCCATACGGTCCAGCTCTTCATTTACCGCGCTCACCAGCACCTGTTTCCAGAACCGCTCAATCGCCCGCGGCGTCTGTTTTTTTTCGCGCAGCCATTCGAGCATCGTGATCCGGTCCAGATCCGCCCGTTTGCCCCATTCGTACCGGATCGAAAGCAGCCCGCTCGCCACGCTCAGCTTGTCGGAAAGCGAAAGGAAATGCAGCTTCGTGAAAGATTCCGTAAAATGCAATGGGGCCGGCAAAAGGCCGCGCCGCATCACCGACCTGCGCCCGCCCGGCTCAATCCAATAAAACTCGCGGTAAAACCGGATGCGGTCCCGGACGCCCAGCCGCTCGTAAAAATCCAGCAGGTTTCGGCAGCAGCGCAGCAGCACGTGCTGGCAGTTATCTATCGTCGGACTGTTCTCATCCGCGGCATTCAGCGGATAAGACGCCGCCCGCCCGCCGCAGAACGGCCGCGCTTCGAAAACCGTGACGCGCTGTTCCGCCGATCCGAGCGCCGCAGCGGCTGCCAAACCGGCCAGCCCGCCGCCCACGATTGCAACGTGTTTCCCGGATTCCAAAGTGAGCTAACTTCGCCCCGCGAGAGTCGCGGCTTGGGCGTACATCTCAATCATGTTTTCCATCAGCCGAAGCCCGCAGTCGCGCTCCAGCGTAAGAATGGATTCCGGATGAAACTGTACCGCCTCAATCGGCAGCTCCCGATGCCGCACGCCCATAATAATGCCGTCTTCCGATTCAGCCGTAATTTCCAGGCACTCCGGAAATGTCTCGCGATTCGCGTACAACGAATGGTACCGTCCCACCCGAAACGGCGAGGGAAGCCCGTGAAAAACGCCGCGCCCGTAATGCAGCACGAGCGAACCTTTCCCGTGCATCGGATATTCCAGCACGTCTAGCTCTCCGCCGAACGCTTCGACGATGCCCTGCAAGCCTAAACAAACCCCAAACGTCGGAATCCCGCGTTTCGCGAGTTCCTCCACCAGCTTCGGAACGCCAAAATCCGCGGGCCGCGCCGGTCCCGGCGAAATCAGCACGACGTCCGGTTTCACCGCCTCAATCGCCTCCAGCGCTACATTCGAGCGGTACGTCGAAACGCTCGCGCCCGTTTGCCGCGCGTAATTGGCGAGCGTATGAATAAAACAATCGTCGTTATCGACCAGCAACAGACGCGCGCCGCTGCCAACCTCTCGCGTGCGGTGAGCTTCCGGCCCGGAGGCGATCGTCGGAAACAGCGCGCGAAAAAACACCGTCGCCTTCAATCGGCACTCCTGATCTTCCGCTCGCGGATCCGAATCGTACAGCAGCGTCGCGCCGGCCGCATACCGCGCCACGCCTTCTTTCAAGTGCACCGTCCGGATCGTGATCCCTGTGTTGATGTCGCCGTTCAGACTGAGCATCCCCACCGCTCCGCCATACCAGCCGCGCGCCGTGTTCTCGAGATCCTCTATCGCTTGTGCCGCGGCTTTTTTCGGAGCGCCGATGATCGTCACTGCCCACATGTGCGTCAGAAAAGCGTCTAGCGCATCGAAGCCATCCGCCAGAGTGCCTTGCACGTGATCCACCGTATGAAACAGCCCGGCGTAGGATTCAATGAGCCGCCGCCCAATGACGCGTACCGAGCCTGGCACGCAAACCCGCGACTTGTCGTTCCGATCCACATCGCTGCACATCGTCAGCTCCGACTCTTCTTTCGTCGAATTGAGCAGTTCGCGAATGCTCTCCGCATCGCGCAGCGGATCTCCCGAACGCCGCGCTGTGCCCGCGATCGGACAGGTTTCGACGCGCTCGCCTTCCACCCGCACGAACATTTCCGGCGATGCGCCGATTACCTGTTCCTCGCCCATCTGCAATAGAAATTCGTAGGGGCTCGGGCTCGATTTCTGGATACGCTCGAAAAGCTCGGACGGGCTCCCATCGAAGGGCGCGCTGAACGTCTGCCGCAGCACCACTTCGTAGTAATTGCCGCGGCGCATGCCTTCGCGAACCGCATCCACCTTCGTCATGTACTCTTCCGCCGTGTGGTCGGATACGATCTCGGTCCGTTCGCCAGCCGGTTTCGCGCGCTCGATCTTCTCCGAACTCCGCGGCAGCCCGGCCGTATCCTGGCCCTCGCCCGCGAAATCGTATTCGAACCGTTCGATCGTTTCTTTCTTGCGATCCATGAAGTAAATGTCGTCGCACAGAAACAAATGAAGATCCTTCTGCTCTTCGCGCGGCAATCGCATTCGAATGGGGTCGAACTGCAGCAGCAAATCGTACCCGAACGCTCCAACCAGCGCCAGCCGCGAGTCTTCCGGATGACGGAACTCCTGAACCAGAGTTCGCAAAATGGAAAAAGGAGAGGGCTGCTTGCTGCGTTCTTCCTCGGGAAACCGTTCTGCCAGCGGTTTCAGCTCGATCATGAGTGAATACGGCGTTCGAGAATTATTCTGCGAGTGCGGATGATCTTTAAGCAAACCGCTGAACAGCTCCAGCAGCACTTCGCCGCGCTGATTCAACGCGCGAAACTCGAGCTTCCGCCGCCGTCCCACAATCTCGAGCGGAGGCGCAACGCTCGCCACGTCCCAACGCGAGTAGCGCCCCGGATATTCATAACCGGACGAAAGATAAACGCCGCGTGTCGTGTCGAGCTGCGCTAAAATCCGCCGCAGCCCGCGCGCATACGGAATCTTCGAACTCGACCGCGTAACCGCGATTCCATGCGGCGTCGTATAGCGCAACTGTGGCATGCAGCCGTTACCTCAGAATAACAGCCAATCCGGGGCACCAGATCCCCTCATGGCATGGCCGCTATTTCTTGTTGGAGCGTCCCGCGCTTACAGCGATGGTGCGTGCGTCTGAGGCGGCTTCCACGGCCTGACGGGCGTTATCGGTCATCGCCTGGAAGTTCTTTTGGGTATAAGCGGCTTCGGCCTGATTCAAGTAATTCTGCGCTTTGTTGAGCGTGTCGGAAGCAGCTTGCCCGGCTCCATCCGCCCGCGCGATCTGGACTGCATTGCGTGCCTGATAAAGCTCAACAATCGCTTCGTACTCGGTCGTGGAGACACCAGTATGGGCGTTCATGGAAGCCGAGGGAAGCTGTGCGGGCTGAATATTCAGCGTGTACTGACCACGCGGCAACAGCTCGTACTTTGCTTTGACCTCTTCAACTCGGCCTACAGTATCCGGACGCACAGCACTCTCCGCAACGACGACATCGCTAGGGTATGGGACGGAGAAGTACGGTTCTGCTGTGATCAGAAGTCCGAACGTGGAGTACGGTGAGGTCACGTGCATACTTGCCTTGTCCGAGCCGCTGGCGATCACTTCGCCGAGATTTACAGGCTTGCCATCGGGCGTGATGGCCCAAAGAATGTACGTGAGAAACTCGGTACCGAACTGGGTCGGAGGCGCGAGGTGTTTCAGATTCAGATCGATCCTGGTGTAGCCGTTTTTAACATCGACGATGGCTTTGCCTTCCACCTTCGGCATCAAGACGGTTCCCTTCATATCGATGTCGGTGGGACCGCTATGGCGTTGGAAATTAACAGCCTCGAGGGCGCGCTGCACGACTGTCAGGCGATAAATCGGTACGCTGTCGTTTGAAGCAGCATGGGGCGGAGCCGGTGGCGCGGCCGTCTGCGCGCTCAGCAGCGATACAAACGAGATCGCAAAGGCAGCGAGTGACGTCAAAGGGCGCTCAATTGTGATAAGTCGAAGCATTCTTTTTTTTAGATGGCGTTCGCGCCAGCGCCGTTGCTGTGTGTCTCAGCCAAAGATATTCGTACTCAGGTAATTATTGCAAAACTTACCCGTTGGGTCGTACTGCTTCAGCAGTTCCCGGTAATCCGGCAACTTTACATAAAGCGACTGCAGCCGCGACGGGGCCATGGTGAACACCTTCGCCCAATGCGGCCGCGCATGGAACGGCGCCAACTGCTCTTCGATCCTCGGCAGCACATCCGTAACCGCGGCCCAGTCCGGTTTCCACGTAAAGTGAATCGTCATCGATGGTCGTTTGTAACAAGTGCTCATCCAAAGATCGTCGGCGGCAATTGTGCGCAATTCGGAGATAAACAGATGTGGCGTGATGTGCTCTCGCAGCTTTTCAATCGCGAGAATCGCTTCGTACCCTTTCTCGCGTGGAACAAAATACTCCGATTGCAGCTCGTTTCCAGCACTCGGCGTGAAGTTCATGCGGAAGTGCGGCAGCCGTTCATACCACGGCCCAGGCACGCCCATCTGTTCCGTGCAATTCTCTGCCGGCTGCCCCTCGATCGGGTGAAGGTTCTTTGTGGCCGGCTTTGCACCGAAGAATTCCGGCTTGGCCTGGACCGAAACGCCGCGCTCGAGGCGGCTCTTGATCCACACCTGGGTGATCTCGTGATTCCGCCAGTCGGTAAATAAGCTCACGCTATAACCGCTAGCGAAAATTTCGTCAAGATGGCCTTCCAACTGCTTCATCGATAACTTCTGGTAAACGACTTGGCTCATGTCATAGCGGGGTTCAATGTCCAGTGTGACTCTTGTGACCACTCCGAGGCCACCGAGATCGACCACCACTCCCTGAAACCGCTCACCATCGTGCTCGCGCGACAAGGTCACGAGTTCGCCATCCCCCCTGACCAACTCAATCGCACAAACCGCCGTGGACAGGTTTCCATTCTCGACACCCGAGCCGTGAGTTGCAGTGGAGCGCGCGCCTGCCACCGAAATATGCGGCAAAGAGGCTAAATTGTGTAGCGCATAGCCCTGCCCGTCCAATTGCGTACACAGTTGTCCATAGCTGACTCCGGCCCCCACAGTTACCGTTCGTGACTTTTCGTCGAGCCTGATTTGATTTAGCTCCTTCAGCGAAATTTGATCGCCGTCGGTATCGGCGATCCCATTGAAAGAATGGCGCGACCCTAGAGCCTTCAATTTCCCGGAACGCCTCACGATCTTTTGAACCTCGTCAACCGTTTGGGGAACATCCAACCGTTTTGCGCGGTAGTTGTAATTGCCGGCCCAGTTCTGGCGGCTTCCGGTCTGCTGCTCGTCGGCTGCCAAGCGCGACCACATGCCACTGGCAATTAACGCGCCCGACGTTTTCAAAAAATCTCTCTTATTCAAGGCGGCCTCTCGTCGCTATTAGCCTATCGTGATTTACTGATTTATAACTGTCCCATCCGGATGCCGCACAATGCCTCCACCCGCCTATTCGTTAAGCCTTGTTGCGTTGAGATTGATTCCTGGTCTCATGGAAAACACTGTTACCGAGGTCCCGCTACGAAAGCGAGCGACTCCTTACGAGGCTATCCCGGAACCTGCCTGAGTTAGGCACACGTTAGTAGTCGGATTTGTATGCCGTGGCAGCGGACGTAATCTCCGGTCAGCTATCAGAATTGCGCGTGTGCGCCAGTAGCTTTTGATCAAGTTCGTCTAAGCTTTTCATAAACCAAATCTCCCGGCCCGCATTGCACTCATAAACGAAGTCTCTGAGGCTCGAACTCTCCTTCAAACGGGCGGAAATGTCTCCCAAAATCACCACTCGTTTTCGATAGGTAACAAATTTCTGAAGGACTTCGCCGGCAACCCGGGTCTTCAGGTCGAAAAATTCGCCGGCAAAGCGCTCTATCGGAATCACAATCAGTTCGGGTTGACACCTCGAGGCTTCCGAGATGATGTCGATCGCCTGCCTATCGGTTCTCAGTTGGTCTCCGATCTTTGGAAACTCCGCCACTCGTACACCGTGCAAGTCGTAACATTGAAGATCCATTGCGTTCTCCATCGTAAGCGGCACCGCGCGCAGAACGTGGCAAAGATGCGTGCCCGCGAAAACGATTCACGACATCCGGCCACCGGACCGGAAAAGCTCTTCATCAGCAACTGCCGGCTCAATTTACTGATCGCCCGTAACACGGGATCAATCCGGAAGCAATCGCACAAGACTATTGCTAGATGGTAGGGCAACTGATCGCGACTGTTAAACTCCCGGATATCAGCCGTATCGCGAAAACGCTGGATGCACAAAAACTGGAAGATCTCTTGTAGTTTTGCTTTGCTGTATCTAATTGGCGCCGCATTCGCTGCCGCTGCGGCCCCGCCTCCCTCAACGAGGGATGCTCCTTTCATCGAAACCTTCCATCGCAATCACAAGACGCTGATCTATGTCGCGGCCGCGCACCACTCGCCGTTGAAGTATCCCGATGCGTTCGCTGACCCCACCTTCCAGATCATCGATAGCGTCTTCTTGAAAACTCCTCCGGAAGCAGTGATTGTCGAAGGAGTGGATCCGTCCCAGATCTCGGGATTTCTCGATCATGCCGACCAATGCGCTGCCGCTAAGTTCAATGTTCCAGGCACGCATTGCGGCGAACCTGACCTTGCCGCCTACGCCGCCCAGCAAAGAGGAATCTCGGTCTACACAGGCGAGCCGACTGCTCGCTTCGAACTCTCGTTCTTTCAATCGCACGGGTATTCCATCCAGGACTTCTTAGCCTTTTGGATCATGGCCAACATCTCGTTCGAGAAGAGCCAAGGTCAAATGAACGAGGCGAAATTCCGCCGAGTTGCCAGCGATGTCGTAGCAAACCTAAACCATTCGCTCGGCGCCTCGGTCCGCTTTACGCCCGACGATTTCGCTGCGTGGTACGCAAAGCACATCCAGACGCCTCGAAACTACCTCGATCTCACGAATGAGGACGCCGCTCCCTATCCTCCGCCAGAGGAGCCGAAGACGGTGCTGCATACGCTCTCTGCTCTTTGTACGGAGGCGCGCGACAAGAATGTCGCGGCGACAATCAAGACGTTGCTGCGAAGTCACAACCGCGTACTGGTGGTTTACGGGGCTTCGCACTTGGATTTCGAGTGGCAAGGGCTTACGCAGCTGATGGGCGTCCCGAAAAAGACGAAGCCGTTTTGATCAGATGTTAGCAAGCGTCTAATCGCTGTGCCCGCCGGTAAATCCGCGGCTCGGAAACTATTCAAGCCTTACGCTATTAGCGCCCGCGGCGCAAGTTCTCAGCCCGTTTCCGCACGCAATCTTCTGCTGTATCGCATCCCAATCACAACCCGGCCCAACTTTATATCTATCTCTCATTTCAGCCCCTTACCTCCATTTTCAAACGTACATAGTACGTTTTCGCCACTTCCCGTGCTAGTTTCTAAAGTCGTAACAGAACCGCGCGCGTAAGCAAGCGGTCTTGCACTAGCAACCAAGGCTCGCCGGGCAATCCATCCTGGCGGGCCATTTCTATTTAAGGAGCCACATATGACACCTCGTTCCATCCGCCGCGCCGCCGAGCGCAAACGCATGAAGCTCGAAAGAAAAAATCAGCGTTCCTTCACTCCCGACGCCCAGCCCTGCGAAGAAATCCAACAAGAAGAACTCCAGGAAGAAGCCGAACTGGAATTCAGCGCAAATCCAATCAGCGATCGCCAGCTTTTCGCCAATCGCGCCAACGCCCAACTCAGCACCGGCGCCACCAGCCCCGAAGGTAAAGCCAAATCCTCTCTAAACGGCGTCAAAACCGCTCTCACCGGCCGCACCGTCCTGCTTCCCTGCGACGATGTTGCCGAATACGAGCGCCACATCCGCGCCATCGAAGGCGAGCTTCGCCCCGCCAGCGCAGTGGAACGCGAGCTGGTCCAATCCATCGCCGACACCTTCTGGCGTCTCCGCCGCATTCCAGGCCTCGAAGCCGCCATCTTCGCCCAGGGCCACGTCGAATTCCAAGGCGCCTTCGATCGATACGACGCTTCGCTCCGCGCTGGCATGATCGAACTCCAAACCTTCGCCAAATATGAAAAGCAGCTCCGTAATCTGCACCTCCAGGAAGCCCGCCTCACGCGCCGCCGCGAGAAAGAAACGGCCGAGTTGCAAAAACTCCAGCAGGCTCGCAAAAGCAGGGAAGTGGAAGCGCTCGATAACGCCGCCAGGCAATTCCTGATCGCCCGCGAATTCAATAAGCCATTTGTCCCCGAAGCAAATGGGTTCGAATTTTCAACTGCCGAAATCGAACGTTATCTCGAACGCTGCTCTCCTTCCTGGATCGCCGGAGTCATCGCCCGCGCAACCGCCACGGACGGCGAAATCCACTTCGTCGACCGGAAGGAAGCCCATTCTCAGGCAGCGTAGCTGCCATTAAAGCTGCCGCGTAACGCGATTCAAGCTACACTGGCTGTTTCTCATGCGTTCCTTAATCGCCATTCCACTAGTACTGTCTTTGTGCGCCGCCGCGTCCGCCGCGCCGCAAGCTACCAAGTCCGAAGCTATCCAGCAGAAGCGCATCCAAGAGAAGCAGCCCGAGAACACAACCAAGGAAAAAGAGAAAGAAGAAGAGCATGGGATGCAGTACCGCCTGATCGGGCCATTTCGCGGCGGCCGTTCCCTTACCGCAAGCGGCGTTGCGGGCGATCCCACCACCTGGTATCTGGGCGCAACCGGCGGCGGCATCTGGAAATCGACTGACGGCGCCATCACCTGGAAACCGATTTTCGAGCATGAGCATTCGTCCTCCATCGGCAGTCTCGCGGTAGCTCCCTCGGACCCAAACGTAATTTACGCCGGCACCGGCGAAGCCTGCATTCGCGGCAATCTGGCGCAAGGCGACGGCGTTTATAAATCCACGGACGCGGGAAAGACCTGGAAGAATGTCGGCCTGAAGGACTCGCGCACCATCGGGAGGGTAATTATTCACCCCACCAATCCCGACATCGTCTATGTCGCAGCGCTTGGACATCCCTACGGTCCCAATGCGGAGCGCGGCGTTTTTCGCACCACCGATGGCGGCAAGAGCTGGCAGAAAGTGCTCTTTGTCGACGACAACACAGGCGCGGTCGACGTGGCTTTCGATCCGCATAATCCGCGCATCCTGTTTGCCTCAATGTGGCAGGTTCGGCGCCGGCCGTGGACGCTCACCAGCGGCGGCGAGGGCAGCGGTCTCTACCGCTCCGACGATGGCGGCGACACCTGGGAGGAACTCGAAGGCAACGGACTTCCCGAGAAGCCGTACGGCAGAATCGGCGTCGCGGTCGCGGCCAATTCGACCCGCATTTATGCGCTCATCGAAGCGAAGCAAGGCGGGCTCTATCGCTCCGACGACGGCGGAGATTCCTGGCAGCTCGTCAATCCGGACGATCGCTTTACGCAGCGCGCCTGGTATTACATGCACATTTTTGCCGATCCGAAAGACGCCAATACGCTCTACATTCTCAACGTGGATTTCCATCGCTCCACGGACGGCGGGCACATTTTCAAGAAGATCAAAGTGCCGCACGGCGACAATCACGGTCTTTGGATCGACCCGACCGACACCCGCCGCATGATCGCGAGCAACGATGGCGGCGCGACCATAACCTACGATGGCGGCGAGCACTGGACGCCGCAGAACAATCAACCGACCGCGCAGTTCTATCACGTGATTGCCGACACCCGCTTTCCGTATTATCTTTATGGCGCGCAGCAGGACAACAGCACCGTGGCCATTGCAAGCCGCGGCTCGGAAGGCAACATCGAACGCGAAGACTGGTATCCGGTGGGCGGCGGAGAAGCGGGCTACATCGCGCCCGATCCGCGCGACCCGCTGATCGTATATGCGGGCGATTATCAGGGAAACATCACGCGCTTCGACAAACACACCGGCGAGCTTCGAAACATCACCGTGCATCCGGTGCTCAGCGACGGCCGTGGCGCCGCCGTGCTCGATCATCGTTTTCAATGGACCGCGCCGCTGCTGATTTCTCCGCACGATCCGAACGTCGTCTATCACGCCGGCGAGCGCATTTTTGAAACCAGCGACGGCGGCACTCACTGGACCGCCATCAGTCCCGATCTGACGCGCAACGACAAGAGCAAACAGCAGCCCTCCGGCGGCCCCATCACGATCGACGACACCGGCACGGAATATTACGACACAGTTTTCGCTGTCGCCGAATCTCCGCTTCAAAAAGGTCTAATTTGGGCTGGAACCGACGATGGCTTGATCCAACTCACTCGCGATGGCGGTAAAAACTGGACCAATATCACGCCCAAAGATCTGCCCGAATGGAGCAAGATCAGCCAGATCGATGCGTCGCCGCACGACGCCGGCACCGCCTGGATTGCCGTCGACCGGCATGCCAACGACGACATGAAGCCGTATATCTACGCGACCAGCGATTACGGTAAAAGCTGGAAGAAGCTGGTCAACGGCATTCCCGACGGATCTTTCGTGCGCGCCGTTCGCGAGGATCCCAAGCGCAAAGGCCTGCTGTTCGCAGGTACCGAAACCGGCGTATTCGTTTCGAAAAATGCAGGCGAGCATTGGGAGTCCTTGCAATTGAACCTTCCAACCGTTCCGGTTCACGATCTGGTGATCAAAGGCAACGATCTGCTGCTTGCCACGCACGGGCGCGCGTTTTGGATTCTGGACGATATTTCTCCGCTCCGGCAGGCAAGCGATCAGACGGCCAAGGCCGATTTTTGGCTCTACCAGCCCGCCGATGCGTTGCGCGTGCTCACGCCAAACGAGCCTCCCTCCCTCACCGCCGGGCAAAACCCGCCTAATGGCGCAATCCTTTACGCCTACACAAAAGCTGAGCCAAAGAATGCCAAACTCGAGATTCTCGACAGCAGCGGCAAAGTGATTCGGACGCTCTCCTCCGCCGCCGAAAAGCGGCCCGACGAGCAACTCGATCCAGACGACGAGAAACCCAAGAAGCAATTGGAAATGAAAGCCGGACTCAACCGCCTGGTTTGGGATCTCCGCTACGAAGGTCCGCCGAACGTTGAAAATTACTATCTGTACGAATATCAGGGAGGCGCGAACGGTCCGCGTGCTTTGCCCGGCCGCTACCAGGCGCGCCTGACGGTGGATGGCCGGACGCTGAGTGCGCCGCTTGAAGTGAAACTCGATCCGCGTCTGCATGTCTCGGCGGAAGATCTCCAAAAGCAGTTCGCTCTCGAGATGGATATTCGCGATCAACTGGCTCGCGTTTACAACCTCGCGAACGAAGTTATCGATCTGCGCAAGCAGGTCGCCGATGTGAAAAAGCGTGTCGATGCGGCCCAGAGCAAACCGCTGCTGGTGGAAGCGCAAGCTCTGGACGAGAGGCTCGGCGCGTTGCAGGATAAGCTCATCAATCTGAAAGTGCGAGCCAACGAAGATTCCTTGAAGTTCGGGCTCGGAGTGGACGGCGGCCTGGCCGATCTCGCCATGATCGTCGGCGGCGATTCCGATTCGGTTCCCACGGCAGCTTCCGTCGAGCAATTCGAAAAACTCAAAGCCGAGGTGGATGGCTACGCAAAGCGCTGGTCGTCTATTGTCGCCACCGACGTTCCGAAATTCCAGCAGACCGCGGGCTCAACAGAATCTTCATTGCTGATCGTCGGCGGTGGCGGTAAATAACCCTGGCCATGGAAAACACCGCCCGGCTGATTGTGCGGCAAGACGATCCCGAAAATCTCGAATCGCCGTGTTTGGTTTTCGATTCGTTCCTCACGCCCGCCGACCTCTTTTATGTGCGCAATCATTTCGAAATACCCGAATTCGATCTTGCAGCGTGGCGGCTAAAAATCGAGGGAGCCGTGGAGCGAAGCGTCGATTTCGGCTATGAAGAGCTCCTCGCGATGCCCTCGCGCACCGTTGTCGCGACCGTGGAATGCGCAGGTAACGGCCGGACTTTTCTGCCGGAAGAATCGACAGGCTTGCAATGGGCGCTGGGAGCCGTCGGAACCGCCGAATGGACAGGCGTGCCGCTGCCGACCGTTTTAGAGCAGGCCGGCCTTCAGCAGGAGGCGAGCGAGATCGTGCTCGAAGGCGCCGATTCGGGTTGCATCGACGAAGAGCCAAAAACTCCCGGGCCGATTCATTTCGCGCGCGGTTTGCCTTTGAGCAAAGCCTTGAGTTCGGATGTGTTGCTGGCCTACCGGATGAACGGGGAGGAATTGTCGCGGCACCACGGATTCCCGTTGCGCGCCATAGTGCCGGGCTGGTATGGAATGGCGTCCGTGAAGTGGCTGCAAAGGATCTTCGTAAGCACCCGTCCTTTCGGCGGTTACTTCCAGACTTTCGAGTACAGCCGCTGGGAGCGCCGCGACGGAATGGCCGAGTTGGTCGCATTGGGAGAAAGCGCAGTGAAAGCGGAAATCACCGGGCCATGCAGCAACGCATCGATAAAGCGCGCGAGCGTTTGCCGGATAAATGGCATTGCGTGGGCCGGTGAATCGGAGATTGCGAAGGTGGAAATCAGCTCCAACGAAGGCGGCGTCTGGAATCCCGCCCGGCTTCTCGACATACCTCGCCGCTATTGCTGGGTTCGATGGGAGTATGAATGGCAAACGCCCGCTCAACCCGCCTCAGTGACTCTGATGGCGCGGGCGACAGACAAGGACGGGCGCTCACAACCGTTCCATCATCCGAAAGAAGAACGGCATTACGCTGTACACCACGTGTTCAAAATTCCGGTGCGGGTGGAGTGAAGTGAAGCCAATCAAATTGTTGCTGTTAGTGGCTGCATTCGCCACCGGAGCAGCAGCGCAGCAGTATGACGTAGTGATCTCGGGCGGCCGTGTCATCGATCCCGAGACCAAACTAGACGCGGTGCGGAACGTGGGGATCGATGGCGGAAAGATTGCGGCAGTCTCTGAAGCGCCGCTCGAAGGCCGCAGCGTAGTAAACGCCCGGGGCTTGGTGGTGACAGCCGGCTTTATCGATCTGCACCAACACGGGCAGACTCCGGAGAACTACGGCTTCAAAGCGCGCGATGGCGTTACCACGGCGCTAGAACTGGAAGTTGGCGTGTCGCCGGTGGATGCCTGGTACAAGCAGCGCGAAGGAAAGTCGTTAATCAATTTCGGAGCGAGCGTAGGACATATTCCGGCCCGCATCGCCGTGATGCACGACACTGGAACATTTCTGCCGCGGGATCGGGCCGTCAATACTGTGGCGACTGATCAACAGTTGAACGAAATCCTCTCGCTTCTGCGGCGCGGGCTCGACGAAGGAGCGCTGGGCGTCGGCATGGGAATCGCGTACGTTCCCGGCGCCACTCGCGACGAAATTTTTCGCGTGTTCCAACTCGCAGCGGCACGCAACAGAACGGTATTCGTACACCTCCGCAGCGCGGGCCCGGTGGAACCTGGAGGTATAGACGCTCTGCAGGAAGTTATGGCGGACGCAGCGGCCAGCGGCGCATCGCTGCATGTCGTGCATATCACCAGTACTGAATTGCGCGACACGCCCTTAGCGCTGCGGATGATCGAAGATGCGCATGCGCACAATCTCGATTTCACGACCGAAGCGTACCCCTACACGGCGGGCATGACGGACCTTAGTTCCGCAATTTTCTCGGAAGGCTGGCAGCAGCGCAACGGCGGAATTACCTACAAAGACCTACAGTGGGCCCAAACCGGCGAGCGGCTCACCAAAGAATCGTTCGCGCGCTATCGCAAGCAGGGCGGCATGGTCGCAATTCACAGCATTCCGGAAGAGGTCGTACGGGAAGCAATGGCCGATCCGCAGGTGATGATCGCAAGCGACGGCATTCTGGATCACGGCGTCGGCCATCCGAGAGCCGCGGGCAGCTACGCGCGCGTGCTCGGCAAGTATGTGCGCGAAGAGCACGTTCTTTCGTTGACCCAAGCCATCGAAAAAATGAGCCTTATGCCGGCGCAGGTACTGAGACTATCGAACAAAGGCCGGCTGCAGCCCGGAGCCGACGCCGACATCACGATCTTCGACCCCGAGCGCGTGATCGATCGCGCCACGTTCCAGAAACCCGCCCAGTACTCCGAAGGCATTCCCTACGTAATGGTGAATGGCGTTTGGGTGGTAAAGAACGGGCAACTGCAGCAAGGCGTCTATCCAGGACGAGGCGTGCGCTATGCGCAATAAAGCCCGAACTTCATTCGCATGCGCGATTGCGGTCTTGTCTTCGTGCATGATCCTGCAAGCCCAGAATGCGGATGACGCTCGCATGAATCAGATCCAGGTGCTCGGCAGCCATAACAGTTACAAGCAAGCCATCGATCCGTCTCTCCTCTCCTTGCTAAAGAAGGATAAATGGCCGGGAATTGAGCATCTCGAATACTGGCACTTGCCCATTCAGAAGCAGCTCGATATGGGTCTGCGCGCGCTTGAAATCGATGTTGTGTACGATCCGCGCGGCGGCCTCTATGCGCATCCCAAAGGACTCGACTTAGTGCGCGAGAATCATCTGCCGCACGGGCCTCCATACGATCCCGAGGGACTCATGAAAGCTCCGGGGTTTAAGGTGCTGCATGAACCGGATATCGATTTTCGCGCTAATGTTTACACCTTTCAGCAGGAGTTGGCGTTGTTGAAGACATGGTCGGACGCTCACCCGCGGCATCTTCCTATCCCCATCACCATGAATGCGAAAGACGGCGGGACCAGCCGGCCCGGCTACGTGCAGCCGCTGCCCTTCGACAAAGCCGCTTTCGATGCCTGGGATGCCGAAATTGTGCGTGGGCTCGGGCGGGATCGCTTGATTACACCGGATAACGTCCGTGGCCACTACCCAACACTGGAGCAAGCGGTTCTGGCCCATGCCTGGCCGAAGCTTGCCGAGTCTAGAGGGAAGTTTTTTTTCGTATTGGATGAAACCGGCGCCAAGCAGGAAACCTATCTCGAAGGCCATCCCTCGCTGAAGGGACGCATCATGTTTGTCAATGCGAACGAAGGCAGGCCGGAAGCCGCCTTCCGCATCGTGAACGAACCGCTCAAAGATTGGGCTTACATTCAGTACCTGGTGCGCTCCGGATACTTTGTCCGGACGCGAGCGGATGCCGACACCATGGAAGCACGCAAAGGCGATTACAGCCGATGGCGTGCCGCCTTGATCAGCGGCGCGCAAGTAATCAGCACGGATTACTATGTGCCGAATCCGGCATTTGGAACCGGCTATCACGTTCAACTGCCCAGCGGTAAGCCCGGCCGCTGGAACATACTGCTGCTGCCGCCCGAGCGCCCTCTACCGCCGCCGGAATAAGCACATTCGAATGCCTAGCGACCGTTAAGGAATAGTAAAAACATCCGATAAGTTAGCTGAGCGTCTATACCTAGCCGTACCGGCTAAGCGCCCGTGAAAGCGTACGGCGCGCGTTCGCAATTAATATGACTGCGAAAGTTCGCATCGCCACACTCGCGACCGTGATACCGGCGCTGCTTCTGGCGGCTCTGCTCCAGTTTGGATGCGCCAGAGCACGCCGTCGCGGGGACCAATCGGAAATCACCATCGCGCAAGCGAGAGAGTTGTGCGGTGGACGCACGCCCGTGCAGAACGTGCGCTTTCGCGGAGTGCTCACCTTGGTCGATCCGGTTTTTGGATTTGTGATTGTCGAGGACGCCACGGCCGGTATTCGCGTCCGAACCTCCGCCTTCGTGGCCAATTCGTGGATTGGGCACCAGGTGCAAATCGATGGGAGCGCCGCGGTGGGGGCCGACGTAGACTCGATTACCGACGCTACGGTGGAGGACCTTGGCCTCGCCCCGGCAATCCAGCCGCGCCGCCTTTCGGCCAAAGATCTCAGTTCGGACCGCTTCGACGACATGCTTGTCACGCTGCCGGGAGTGCCGCGCTCGGGGCGGGTGGGAAGCTTCGGCGAGCTTGGTATTCCTCTCAACGTCAAAGGCGCGGAAGTAAGCATGCGTGTTATGGACGACCACGCACGTCTGCATTATCCGTTAACCGACGCCGATATTATCGCCACCGGTGTCGCCGAAACCAGCCTGGATGTGGATGGCCGGGTGACCGGATTGACCCTGCTGGTTCCAGATCTTCACTCCCTGGCACTTAGTAAACCGGCGCCCGATGCGAGCCAGTTGCGGGTCACAACCGTGGGCGAGATTTCCACTTTTTCCAAACGGAATGAACACCGCGTGCACCTGCGCGGGGCGATTCGCGTTCCAGCCGGTTCGGCCGACCTGCAGTTTGCCGATCGAAGCGGGTCCATTCCGGTGCGCGCGCTAACGGGAGCCGATTTTGTAGATCGGCAAAATGTCGATCTGGCCGCTTTCGTCGCCTTTGAAGACGGCAAGCCGGTGCTTGAAGATGCGACGGTCATCCGCGCGAATCCGGCAGAAAACGAGCAACCCGGCAGGCCTGGGAGCCGCCGGGTTCTAACCACCGCCGCCGAGGTACACAGCCTTACGCCCGACAAGGCGCGTTTAGGCCAGCCGATACGTCTGGATGCCGTAATCACTTTTTACGACCCGCTCTCTGAGACTTTGTTTGTTCAGGACCGCACTGCCGGCATCTACGTTTCGATGCATTCGGCGGGTCTACAGCCACTACACGCGGGAGATCATGTATTGCTTTCCGGCGTTTCCGGCCCGGGGGATTTCGCCCCCGTTGTGGAAAAGCCCCATTTCCGGCTGCTTGGGCACTCGGCATTGCCGCAGCCGCTGCACATGAGTCCGGAAGATATTTTCCTCGGGCGTGCCGACAGCCAATGGGTCGAACTCGAGGGCATTGTTCAGAGCAGCGGCTCGGACGGCGATCGTCCGGTCGCGCTGCTGGTCTGGGGGCCGCATCAGTTCAAAGTCCGCCTGGCGGGAAACGATCCCGTGCCTGCTGCCTGGATCGATGCCCGGGTGCGGGTTCGAGGCGCCTGCGGAACCCTGTTCAACTCGAAGCGGCAGTTGGTCGGCATTCGGCTATTTGTTCCCAGCCTGCGCCAATTCACGATGTTGGAGAAGCCGCACTCGGGACCTTTCGGAGCGGCGATTCGGCCCATCAACAGCCTGCTGCAATTTTCGGCCAGCGAAACGAACGGACACCGCATGCATTTGCGCGGAACTGTGACGGCCGCGCATCCACATGGGCCGACCTGGATACGCGACCCCTCGGGGGCGGTCGAGATTCGCGATCACAACGATATCGTAATCGCGCCGGGGGACATCGTCGATGTGGCCGGATTCGCCGTTCCCGGCCCATTCTCACCCGAAATCCAGGATGCGACCATCGGCAAAGTGGCGCGAGGCCCCGCGATCAAGCCGATTCCGGTCACTGCGGATCAGGCGCTCTCCGGCTTGTTCGATGCGCAGCTCATTCAAATCGACGGCAGACTGATGGATCAGTTCACGAACGGCGAGGAAAGAATCTTGCTAATGCGAGTTGGCCGTTCGACCTTCACGGTGCGCGGCGGCGAGAATCTACCGTATTTCGATGCCGGGGCCGTGCTGCGCATCACCGGCATCTGCTCTATCGCAACGCAGCGCTTCGAGGACACACTGGTACCCCGCTCCTTTGAGCTAGCCGTGCGGTCACCCGCCGATGTAATGCTGCTGCGAAACGCGCCCTGGCTGACGCCGGAGCTTACGTTTCGCGCATTGGCCGCCACCATATTCGGAATTGCAGCGGTGCTGTGCTGGGTTCTGGTGCTTCGCCGCCGCGTGCGCAGACAGACCAATATCATTGTGCAGAAACTCGCGGAGGTGGAGTCGCTCAAGGAGCAGGCGGAAGCTGCCAGCCTTGCCAAGAGCGAGTTCCTGGCCAACATGAGCCATGAGATTCGCACGCCCATGAACGGCATCCTGGGCATGACGGAGTTGACGCTCGATTCCGAATTGTCGCCCGAGCACCGGGATAATCTCACGGCGGTGAAATCGTCGGCCGATTCGCTGCTGACGATCATCAACGATATTCTCGATTTCTCTAAAATCGAAGCCGGGAAACTCGAGCTCGATCCCATCGAATTCAGTCTGCGCGACAGCCTGGAGGAAACCGTCCGCGCTCTGGCTTTGCGCGCCTACGAAAAAGGTCTGGAGCTGGTGTGCGGTTTTGCCGGCGACGTACCCGCCGCGGTGGTTGGCGATCCCACGCGTTTGCGCCAGATTGCGACGAATCTCATCGCCAACGCCGTTAAGTTTACCGACCACGGCGAAGTAACGCTGGATGTCTCGGCGGAGCCGGCCGCCGCGGGCCGGGTTCTGTTGCATTTCATAGTTGCCGATACCGGTGTAGGAATCGCGGCGGATAAGCAACAGGCGATTTTTCATCCATTCACGCAGGCCGATAACTCAACCACTCGCAGATATGGCGGGACTGGACTGGGCTTGAGCATCTCGGCCAAATTGGTCGAGATGATGGGCGGGAAGATCTGGGTGGAAAGCGAGCCGGGCCGCGGCAGCCGCTTCCATTTCACGGCTCAATTCGGAATTGCGAGCGGCAAAATTGAGATCGCGCGGCCGGCGGCCAACATCCCGCTCGATGGTGTTCCCGTCTTGATTGTGGACGACAATGCCACCAACCGGCGCGTTCTCGGCGACATGCTCACGCGTTGGGGCATGCGGACCACCATCGCCACACGGGCTCAGGATGCGCTTGCCATGCTGCGTTCGGCGGCCGAGGCGGGGTCGCCCTACACATTGTTGGTCTGCGATGTCCATATGCCCGAAATGGACGGCTTCGATCTGGCCGCGCGGGTTGCGAACGATCCGGAAATCGGTTCGGCAAAGATGATTCTGATGACCTCCGCGGGACAGCGCGGAGATACTCTACGGTGCCGGGAGTTGGGAATTGCCAGCTATCTCACTAAACCGGTTCGGCAATCGGAGCTACGGGAAGCGATTGCCGCCGCGCTCGGAACATCGCACGACTACGAAAATTCGAGCCTACCCGTCACGCGCCATTCGATACACGAAGCTCAGCGCCGCAGCCGGCGCATCCTTCTGGCCGAAGATAATGTAATCAATCAGAAAGTTATTCAGCGCCTGGCTGAGAAACAGGGACACACAGTAGTGGTCGTCAACAACGGCGTTGAAGCCGTCGAAGCCGTCGAACGCGAAGAATTCGATATCGTGTTGATGGACGTTCAGATGCCCGAAATGGATGGCCTGGAAGCGACGGAAGAAATTCGCCGAAGGGAAAAAGGCAGCGCCCGACATCAAACGATCGTCGCCATGACGGCGCATGCCATGAAAGGCGACCGGGAACGATGCCTGCAGGCTGGCATGGACGACTATCTTTCGAAGCCGGTTGGGTTAGCAAAATTGAGCGAGGTTCTCGACCGCTTCGAATCGCCGGTTCTTTCCTGACGCATTCCGCTCCCTCTCACGCGCGCGGTTCTGTTTATGCGGGCAGAGAAATGCCGAAGTGCTTATCGAGAACCAGCGCTACAGTGCCGCGGAGGCGAGCCATGGCGCCGTCGTTACCGGCTGCCAAGGTAACCGGACTGCCGGAAATCGTCTGCTCTTCGACTTCCTTCTGCAGACGAGGTTGGAAGCGATGCCAAGCGGCCGTGAGTTCGCCGATGAAGACGATGGTTTCCGGGGCGAGGCCCCCCACGATCATGCGGACGCCGCGCGCCAGTTGAATGGCCATAGTGTCCACCGCCTTGGCGGCCAGGGTATCGCCTTGATCGGCCAGAGCCAATAAATCCTGGAACTCCAGGCGATTCCGGCGGAACGATTTGGAAGATTTCACAGCTTCGAAATAGTAACGCAGCGCCGCGCGATTCGAGGCCAGCACCTCCCAGCATCCACGATTGCCGCAACTGCACACCGGCCCAGCGGGATCGAGCGGCACATGACCGAATTCGCCCGCCATGCCGCTTCGGCTTCGCAACAGATGGCCGTCCGCGATGATGCCGGTCCCGATTCCTTCCGAGACCGTGATGGCCACCAGGTTACGAACGCCGTCGGTTTGCCCGAACCACATCTCAGCCAAAGCGCAGGCGTTCGCCGCATTCTCGAGAGCGACTTCAAGCCCCGTCTCGGATTCGATGCGCTGCTTGAGATCGGCCTGGGGCCAGTTTAGATTCGGCGCGAATACAAGCTGCTGGGTACTGGCATCGATGCGCCCGGGAAGACTGATCCCAATGCCCTCAAAAGAAGTTTCCGAACGCGTCTTCAACAGAGGGCGAATGCGCTGCAGCAATTCGCGTATCGCGGTTTCGGGATCGGCCGGCGTGCGCAGCACGTCCTGAGAGCTGAACGTGCCGTTTACATCGCTAATGCCGAGAGTAATGCGCGAGGGGCGAATGTCGATGCAGATAATGGCGCGATGCCGGTTCAATCGCAGAAAGGTGGGTCTGCGTCCACGCGGCAAACGTCCAGTCGCGCCTTCGACCACCCATTTGTCCGCCATAAGCTCCTCAATAATCAAAGAGACGGTGCTGCGTTGCAGGCCGGAGAAACGCGCCAGGTCTGCACGCGAGATCGGCTGGCGACTGCGGATGAGATTCAGAACAATGCGGCGATTGATGTGACGCGCGGTTTCGCTGGAGGCTACGGGCAGCTCACCGGCATTCAGGCGCAGCATTTGTTGTGGATTCCAACTATAACATCCGCTCCACGTAATGATCGCCCGTCCATTGCTTCAATGGCTGGCCCCCGCCGACACTGACGACGGTCCTGTTCTTGGCGTCTTCTTTACTTACAGTGAAGTGAAGCAGCTTCTTTTCGCCTGCTTTGAGATGCACCCGCTCGAAGCCTCTCAGCTCCGGATCTCTTCCGCCGGCACGGCTCAGATAGAGCTGCGCAACTTCGTCGCCGTCCCGCGAAGAATCGTTGCTGACGAAGGCTGTGATTTCGTATTCGCCGGAAGTCGAGCCGGACTTGATGGAGAGATCGGAGTAATGAAAATCCGAAAAACTCAGCCCGTAGCCGAAAGGATAGAGAGGCGTACCGGTGAAGTAGCGATACGTGCGATTCTTCATCGAGTAATCGGTGAATGGCGGCAGTTCGTCCACGGAATTGTAGAAAGTGACTGGCAGCCGGCCGGCCGGATTATTGCTGCCCGCCAGTGTGTTCGCAATCGCGGTGCCGCCTTCCTGCCCGGGATACCATGCTTCCAAGATCGCTTGCGCCCGCTCCTTCGCGGTTTGAACCGCGAGGGCGCTTCCGTTGATCAGCACAACAATGGTTGGCTTGCCGGTATCGAGAACGGCGTCGAGCAATTTCTGCTGCGCCGCGGGCAAATCGATGGTGGTCCGGTCTCCGCCATTGAAGCCCGGGATCTCGATTTTCGATTCTTCCCCTTCCAATCGCGAGTTCAATCCGATGCACACGATAGCTACATCAGCCTGCTTGACGGCCGCAAGCGCATCGGCCAGCGCTGCATCGGCCGGCGGTTTCCACAGCAGTTCCACACCGCCGCCGCCGCCATGCTGGTTGTATTCGATCCGAATGTTATACGGCTTCCCAGCTTCGAAATGCATGGTCGCGGTCTTCGGAGATGTGGATTCGCCGGCACGACCGTTATCGTTCAGAAGCAACTTGTTATCGATATACAATCGCGCGGCATCGACACGGCCGCAGGCGTGGCATTCGGCTCGAATCAGCCCGAGCCGGTAATCGCCGGTCTGGTTTACTTTTAGCGATCCACTCCAGCGCACTCCGAAACTCTGCCGTGGAACCGCTTTTACGACAGCCGGATCTTGCATCTCCCAGACGAAATAACCGCGCGGCTCCACGCGCGATAACCGCGGAGCTCCCGAGAACTGTTCGTTATCGAAATATTCGGTGCGCAACCCATGCTCATTCTCCGTGCTGCCGGTTGGGGTCAAAACGTTCTGCGGAAGCAAAGCCAGCGCCGACTCGACGTAGGTGCTGCCTAACGAAAAGCGCACCTCCGCTTGAGACCCGAATTGCCGTTCAATTCCTTCGAGCGGCGTAACAATATGCGATGGAATCCCGTTATAGTTGCCGAGCAATGTATTCGGATCGTCGGCCGCGGGCCCAACTACCGCGATGTGTTTCGGAACGCTCTTGAACGGCAATGCTCCGTGATCGTTCTTCAGCAGCACGATCGATTTTTCCGCCGCTTCCAAGGACAATTGCCGGTGCGCCGTCGATTCCACTTCATCCATGCCGATTTTCGAGAACGGCACACGATCCGGAGGATCGAACATGCCCAAACGGATGCGCGCCTCGAACAAACGCTCGACTGCACGGTCGATATCGGTTTCTTTGATGAATCCTTTTTGGACCGCCTCCACCAAGGTCTTGTACGAAGTTCCACAATCCAGGTCCGTTCCAGCCTTCACAGCTTTGGCGGACGCTTCGGCAAGAGAGTCCGTATAGTGATGTCCCTTGTAGATGTCCGCGATGGCATCGCAATCGCTCACCACGTATCCCTGGAAACGCCAAGCGTTCCGCAGATTTTCCTGGAGTAAGAAGGCATCGGCGCAAGCCGGAATTCCATTCACGGCATTGTAGGCGCACATCACGGAATCGGCGCCGCCTTCGGTGAGAGTCGCTTTGAATGCGTATAAATAGGTATCGTTCAGCTCTTCCGTCGTCACTTTCGCATCGAAGCCATGCCGCAACGTTTCCGGCCCGCTGTGCACGGCGAAATGCTTCGAGGTCGCGATGGTCTTGAAATAGTGCGGATCATTCCCCTGCATGCCTTTGACGAATTGAACCGCCATGCGCGCGGTCAGAAACGGATCTTCGCCGTAGGTCTCCTGCCCACGTCCCCAGCGCGGATCGCGAAAGATGTTGATGTTCGGCGACCAGAACGTCAAGCCGTAATAGCGCTTGTGATTGCCGTGCGCGATCGCGTCGTTATACTTGGCCCGCGCTTCGGTTGAAATTACATCCGCGATTCGATGTTCGAGACCGGTATCCCAGGTCGCGCCCAGCCCGATCGCCTGCGGAAAAACGGTTGCCAGACCGGCGCGAGCAACTCCGTGCAGCGCTTCGTTCCACCAATCGTAAGCCGGAATATTCAGGCGCGGAATGGCAGGCGCCGTATTCTGCATTTGCCCGACTTTTTCTTGGAGGGTCATGCGCGAGACCAGGTCTCGCGCGCGCTCCGCGGGAGACGCGGTGATTTGCGTCCAGGCGACCGTCAATGGCAACAAAATTAAAACCGACAATGCGAAGAGTTTCAAAACTTGACCTCCTGAGTGCCTTGGTATGCGGTAATCATGTGATACGCGAATCCACCATCCTGCGCGCGGACGATTGCGTTTTCCGGCACAGGCCGTCCTTCTAGTTTGTCCAGATAAGCCGCGAGAAGTGCACGCGTGCGCGAGAGATCGAGCAGCCAATCGCCGTCAATGTAGAAGCCTTCCCATTTGCCGTAGTCGGCAGCCCTGAGGACGCCTTCCGTTGCCGCAGCTTCGGAACTTGCTTTTTCGATGTGCGCCAAACGATCCTCTTGCGTGGCGGCCAGCGCGGCTTCGGTAACTTCCTCCAGCATTCGATTGGAATGCAAATGCACGCCGGCTTGGTCCCACACACTCGATGTATAGAAATCCCTCCGCTCCCGCGGGATGTCAGCCCATGCGCTTGCGGCTAAGCGATCCACTTCACGCCAGCGAGGCTCCGCCTCTCTGCAAGCATTTTCGATTAAGGTAAGCATTCCATGAGGATCGTTATTGGCGACTAGCCGTCCGAGGGGAACGGTGGCGTTTGCATCGCCTTTGATCAGCCGCAATAATATTTGACGTGCCGCGGTTTGATAGAAATTATCCGCCATGGTGGCATCCTCTTTGCTTCCGAATCGCCCCGGAGCTGTAAAATACGCCTGGTAATACCGAGCTACGGAATCCGCGGCGGAAGCGCCGAACTCGTCGCGCGCCCAGGCATGCAGGTAGGAAGCGCTGGCGTCAGGCTTATTCCACGGTTCGGGATTCCAGGCCAATTCCATCACGGCGCGCGTGGTCATCACGACGGGCCGAAGGTTCGAAGTATTCACCAGGAGGAATTGGGTCGCACCGGCTTTCACCATGCGTCCGAGCTCGCGCTGAATTCGCTCCAGCGGCACCATCTCGGTCCAATGATTGGAGCGATAGTCGTACATGGCCGTGTGATAGTAGACGCCTTGCCCGGCGGCGATTTTGCCGCGGTCTTGAATCAGCCCGTGTCCATTATCCGGCCATACCAGCGTGACGCCTTCGGGAACTTTCAAATATCCTTCCAGAATGAATTGAGCGGCCTCGCGCCAGGCATTCATCACGATGGGAACGTGCGGGCGCTCTTGTTTGGCGATTTCGATTTCTTTATCGACGGCAGCGCGAATGACGCGCGCTCGCCCTTCGTCCGTTTGGGGCGAGTCCTTGTCGATAAGCCAGAAAGGATAATCGTTTTGGCCGCGATATCCTACGCTCGCGATGAGCTCGGCTTGGGGCGGGTACTGGCGCATAGCAAGTTTCCATGCGGCTTCGAGCAGATCCGGATGCGCGGAAAATGAATACGGCTGATTCTTTGGCCACCGATACGTGTCCAGTCCCAGTACATTCACGTGGTGCTGCGTGATGACCAGCCCCCGGTCAGCGGCAGCCTGAATCTGCGGCTCGTAAGGAAAGATCCAGGTCCCCGGCACGATCATGTTGCCCTTTAACCGGAGCAGCGCTTCGAAAATGCGATCCCAGGTACTCAGGCTGATTCCAGTACCATCGCGGAAACCCGGTTTCCAGCCAGTTAGCAGATCTTCGTCATTGATGAACCAGCCGCGATAACGAACGCGGGGTCCTGCAGTTTCCGAAAAATTGTCCGGAATCTCAATTCGGCTGCGGCGCTGCGGTGCATGATCGGTCCACCAGTAGAGCGGATCTACGCCCAGGAATTGTTGCGAAAATTGGTAGATGGCGTAGATCGTGCCACGCATGTCGGAACCTGTCAGCACCACGGCTCGACGGTCTTGGAGCGCTTGTATATGCAGTTGTTCCCATCCGGATGGCCGTTTTACTGCGTTCGGCAAATCGTGTTGGAACGCGATCCAAATCAGCGGGCTCGAAGCCGCCGATGTATTGGGAACAACACGCACCGGCCGCCCGAAAACCGCTCTGCAATCCGCCGCGAGATCGCGCGCCGCTTTTTGAATGGGCCCCGGCTCGGCCGGGTCGATCACAATTGCGGTATTGGCGTCGATAGCCAGGCGGGCGGAGGCGGGACTTGCGAGCAGCAACAACGCCGCGGCGGCGATTCCCAAGGCTTGCAGCCTTGACAAGCACGTGAGGCATGTATATAGTTTGAGGCGCGTACTAAGTTCCTTTGGGATTTTACATCAAACAGTGTTGCAGCAAGTGCATGGCTGGATCGACGCGCGCGGCTCACTTAGGGCTTTGCGAGACTCAGTGAGTGACAGCTATGCGGATCGTTGATATACGCGCATACACGGTGACGGTGCCTCTCAATGCTGCCCTGCGGCATGCGAACGGATGCCATTGGGGGCGTTTTGTGCGAACTATTGTCGAGGTCGAAACGGACAGCGGGCTGATCGGCCTGGGTGAAATGGGGGGAGGGGGAGAATCCGCCGAGGCGCTCTTCCGGTCTCTCAAAACATATCTCGTGGGACACGATCCGGCGCGCCTGGAGGAGATGCGGTTCCGCATCGCCAATCCAACGGCGTCGCTTTACAACAACCGGACGCAATTATTAGCGGCTCTCGAATTTGCGTGCCTCGATATCTTAGGTCAGGCCTGGGGTGTGCCGGTGCATGCCATTTTAGGCGGCAAGCTGCGCGACCGCGTACCGTTCGCCTCTTACTGTTTCTGGCGGTACGCAAGCGAGGACGGCAAAGGCGAAGTGCGAAGCGCGGATCAGCTTGTCGCGTTTGCGCGGGAAGCCAAGGGAAAATATGGTTTCACCAGCCACAAGCTGAAGGGCGGTGTTTTCCATCCGGATTATGAGCTTGAAGCGTACCGCGCTTTAGCCGAGGCATTTCCCGGCGACAACGTGCGCTTCGATCCAAACGGCGCGTGGTCCACCGAGCAGGCCATTCGATTCGGCCAGGCTATCGAAGGCTTGCGAAACGATTATTTAGAAGATCCGGTGTATGGCTTAAATGGAATGCGGCGCGTGCGGCAAATGGTGCGTGTGCCGCTGGCGACAAACACGGTAGTCGTGAATTTCGAGCAGTTGGCGGCCAACATTTTGGACGTGGGTGTGGATGTGATTCTGCTCGATACAACTTTCTGGGGCGGCATTCGGCCCGTGCATCAAGGCGGCGGGCGTTTGTGAGACGTTCCAACTCGGTGTCGCGGTGCATTCCTCAGGCGAACTGGGCGTTCAGCTTGCGACCATGCTGCATTTGGGTGCGGTGATTCCCAATCTGTCGTATGCGGCGGACGCGCACTATCATCACCTGACGGATGACATTATCGAAGGCGGTTTGCTGCCGTATGAAAACGGATCTCTCGCCATTCCGGATGCGCCCGGGCTTGGCGTGAAACTGGATCGCGAGAAGCTACGGCAATATCAAGAGCTTTATAAAGAACTAGGAAATTATCCTTACGATCAGGACCCGCTGCGGCCGGATTGGGCGCCGATTATTCCGAACGATCGTTGGGCGGATCCGAAAGACGACCGCCGGCTATGAAAGCACTTGCTCTGCTGCTGTTTTCCAGCCTGCTCCTACATGCTGAAACTGGTTATGATGCCTGGCTGCGGTATGCGCCTATCGACGATCCAAACGTTCGACAGCTTTACGACCATCTTCCTGCCGCCATCGTGGCGCTCGACGATTCTCTGGTTTTGAAATCAGCGCAACAGGAAATCGAGCGGGGCATTCGCGGCATGCTCGGACGCACTCTGCGAACGCGCAGCGAATTGCCGAACGAACCTGCCATCCTGCTCGGCACGCTCGCCTCCGTTCGCCGCGCGGCGCCGGATCTACTTCTTCCCGAGACGCTTCCGACAGATGGTTATCTTCTAAAGACAACCGCCGCAGAAGGGCATGCAGTCATTCTGATTACCGCGTCGAACGATCGCGGCGTGCTGTACGGGGCTTTTGCGCTGTTGAAAAAAATCGCGCTGCATGAATCGCTCGACAGCATAAATGAGCAGCAGGCCCCTTATGCTCCCATCCGCTGGACCAACGAATGGGACAACCTGGATGGAAGCATCGAGCGAGGCTACGGAGGAAGATCCATTTTCTTCGACAACGGAAATGTTGTTCCGGATTTGAGCCGCGCGGGCGACTATGCGCGCCTGCTGAGTTCTCTTGGCATCGATGGCTGCACGGTTAATAACGTGAATGCGAATCCACGTATCCTGACGACCGAGTTTCTGCCCCAGCTTGCGAGAATCGCCGATGCATTCCGGCCCTGGGGCGTACGGCTTTCGGTTGCGGTTGATTTCAGCAGTCCAAAAACTATCGGTCACCTGGACAGCTTCGATCCGCTCGATCCGAAAGTTGCGGCCTGGTGGAAGCAGAAAGCAGACGAGGTGTATCGCGCCATCCCGGACCTTGGCGGCTTCTTATTGAAGGCAGATTCGGAAGGACGCGTCGGGCCATCCGTATATGGCCGAACGCACGCCGATGCGGCCAATGTCATCGCGCGAGCGCTGAAGCCTCACGGAGGCGTGCTTATCTACCGAGGCTTTGTGTATAACCATCACCTGGATTGGCGCAACCCCAAGAATGACAGAGCGCTCGCAGCTTACGATAATTTCGCCAAGCTCGACGGGCAGTTCGACGGTAACGTGATCGTGCAGATCAAATATGGTCCTATCGATTTTCAAGTGCGTGAGCCGGTCTCGCCCTTATTTGGCGCGTTGAAGCGAACCAACCAGACGCTGGAGCTTCAGGTGACGCAGGAATACACCGGACAACAGCGCCAGCTTTGTTTCCTGCTGCCAATGTGGAAAGACATTCTCGATTTCAACCTGCATGCGAATGGCAGCGAGCCCACTCCCGTAAAGGCAATCGTTTCGGGCAAAACTTTCGACCGGCCCACGGGCGGCTTTGTCGGGGTGGTGAACGTGGGGCGCGATAGCAACTGGGTCGGCTACGATCTCGCAATGGCGAACTTGTATGCGTTTGGGCGCATCGCGTGGAATCCGGACCTGGATTCGCGCCAAATCGTAGAAGAATGGACCCGCCTGACGTTCGGAGACGACGCTCGCGTGGTGAACACTATCGATGCGATGGAGTTGCGCTCCTGGCGCGTCTATGAGAACTACACCGGACCACTAGGCGTGGGCACGCTGACGGATATTCTCCACAGCCACTACGGACCCGGCATCGAATCCGCCGAACGAAACGGCTGGGGACAATGGATTCGCGCCGATGAAAACGGTATTGGCATGGATCGAACGGTGGCTACGGGGACCGGTTTCATCGGCCAATATTCGCCGGCGGTGGCGAGCCTGTATGAATCGCTCAAGACCTGCCCCGACAAGCTTCTCTTGTTTTTTCATCATGTGTCGTATAAATACGTTTTACATTCGGGTAACACGGTGATCCAGTATGTCTACGATTCGCACTACGACGGAGCGGCGGAAGCGCAAACCTTTCCGGAGGAATGGAAGCGGCTGCACGGTCGACTTGACGAGGAGCGCTATCAAGCGGTGCTGAAGAAGCTCGAGTATCAGGCGGGGGCGGCCATTGTGTGGCGAGACGCGGTTTGCAATTGGTTCTTCGGCGAATCGCATATTCCAGATGCGAGCGGCCGCGTCGGCAACTATCCCGGCCGCATTGAAGCGGAATCCATGGCGCTTCAGGGTTACGCGGTTACGCCGATTACTCCGCCCGAGGATGCTTCCGGCGGAAAAGCGATTCTCTGCCCAGCTTCGAAGTGTACGGCAACAACCCGCTTCAGCGGCAAGCCCGGATGGTATCGCCTGAGCATTCAATATTTCGATCAACGTAACGGCAAATCGCATTTTGAAGCGTCCGTTGACGGCCAGGAGATCGGCGCATGGACGGCGGACGATTCGCTTCCGAACGATAAACCAAATGCGGACACGAGCACTCGCATTACCTTCGATACTGTAGCGCTGCGTCCAGGAGATGAGATTCGCATCACGGGGGTTCCGGACGATGGCGAACGGGCCGGCATCGACTATATCGAAATAAAAGCTGCTAGCGGGAATTGATGCCCAAGAACTCTTTGAATCTGATCGGCCGCGTTGCGGTTGTGATCGGCGCAACCTCAGGCCTTGGGAAGGAGATCGCATTCGGGTTGGCACAACACGGCGCCGACGTGGCGCCAGCCGGGCGCAGGACCGATCTCCTGCCGGAATTATGCGACCGGATCGCTGCGCTGGGCCGCCAAACGATGGCGCACGCCGTGGATGTGCGTGAACGCAAATCGATCGAGGCCCTGCGCGAAGCTGTGCTTAGCAAATTGGGCCATATCGATGTGCTGGTTAATGCGGCGGGCACCACGTTTCGCAAACCTAGCGCCGATATCGAAGATGGGGAATGGTCTTCCGTGATGGACACGAATCTGGCGGGCGTGTTACACGCTTGCCAGGTCTTTCACTCCGCTCTGAAAGCCAGTGGACACGGCCGCATCATTAATATAGCTTCGCTCGGTTCGTTCCTCGCGTTCCACGAAGTAGCCGCCTATTGCGCGTCCAAAGCCGCTGTTTTATCGCTGACGCGGAGCTTAGCCGCAGAGTGGGCTTCCGACGGCATCTGCGTCAACGCGATTGCTCCGGGTGTTTTTCCAACAGAGCTGAATACAGAGCTGCTGAATGGCACCGAGCGCGGCAGGGAGATCCTCTCGCGCACTCCTATGCGCAGATTCGGAAAGCCGTGCGAACTGGTTGGGCCGGCGGTGCTGCTCGCCTCCGATGCAGCCAGCTTCATCACTGGTCATTGCATCGTGGTGGACGGCGGCTATCTTGCTTCCGGCGTAAATTCGTAGCAAACGGCGCTTATTCGTGCCGCAAGGCAACCACCGGCTCTATTCTACTTGCGCGGCGGGCGGGGATGTAGGTGGCGAGCAGTCCGACCGCGAGCAGCACCAGCGCCGCAATCAGGAAACTGGCCGGATCAATCGCGCTGATGCCATGCAGGAAACTGCTCATGGTTCTGGTGAGAACCAGAGCGCCTGTTAATCCAGCCGCGAGTCCGGCGAGCGTGAGCAGTAGGCCTTTGCCGAGAGCGGCCGCCAGCAAATCGAACGGGGTTGCGCCCACCGCCATGCGGATGCCGATTTCACGCGTACGCTGCTCGACGCCGTATGAGACCACGCCGTAAATTCCGACAGCCGCCAGTAGCAGCGAGAGCAAAGCAAACGTGCCGAGCAGCCACGTTCCGAAACGCGAGGACATCCGGCCGTCGGCGCGCGCTTGTTCCATAGTTTGAACCTGAAAAACCGGTTGATCGGGAGCGAGCGACGAGATCGCGCGCCTAACCGGACCGATCAAAGCTGTTAACGTTCGTTTCGCCGGAAATCACAAGAGACATTTCCGGGTTGGGTAATTCCTTCGCATTTGGCGATTGGGCGAACGGCACGTAGGCTTGTCCGATGCGCGCTTTCATTTTGGCCGCAATACTGCGGTCGATGGTACCGACAACGCCTACGACTTTGCGCAACGGCGAGCCGAGCCGCAGCCGTATCAACTCGCCAATCGGGTCGCGATTCGGCCAGTATCGCCGGGCTGTGTCCGCGTCCAGAACGACGGTGAGTGGATCTGCCGGTCCATCACGCTCGGAAAATACGCGACCGCGAACCATCGGAATGCGCATGGTTTCGAAGAACTCTGGAGTTACGGAACTCACCACGACCAGAGCCGCATCGCTTTTCCTGGGCTCCGGACGATCTGTAAAATGCAGCGTACCGCCGACTACGTCATTGCTGGTGGGCAGAGAATCGATGGCCGCCGCCCGCCGCACGCCCGGCAATTCGTTTAGCCGCCGCATCAGCTCCCTATAAAGAAGAATTTGCTTTTCAGGCGATTCGTACTGCTTGCCGGAGAGGGAGATCCTCATCGTGAGCATGTTCCGCGAATCGTAGCCTGGATTCGCGGACCGCAGTTCCATAAAGCTTCGAAGCATCAGGGCCGCGCCGGCAACCAGCACCAGCGTCAAAGCGACTTCGGCGGCCACCAGGAAATTGCCGAACCGCAGTTCCCTGCCGGAGGCCTGCGAACGCTCTCGTAGCGGTGAAATCGCATTCGCCCTCCACGCCTGCAAGGCCGGTATCGCTCCAAAGAGCAGACCTGTGCACACGGCGAGTAGCAGTGTGAACAGCAAGACTGCGGGATTCAACCGGATCAAATTCGCATTGGGCAGCGCCTCGGGTCTGAATTTCATCAGCAGACGAACACCTAGAAACGCCGGAACGATACCGGCCGCGCCCCCAAAAATAGAGAGCAGCACGCTTTCTGTAAGCAATTGCCGGACAAGCCTGAATTTTCCGGCACCCAACGCTGCGCGAATCGCGATCTCTTTCCGCCGCGCCGTTCCGCGAACCAGCAGCAGGCTTGCAATGTTGGCGCAGGCCACCAAGAGCACGAATCCCACCGCGCCAAACAACACCCACAGCAGTGCGCTTATATCCTCTACATAAGCCTGCTCGATGGGCTGCAGACGAATTCTGTCCCCGCCGTCCTCGTTTGGATAATCGTTCGCAAGCCGCGCGCCGAGGGCCGTCATTCTGCTTTGCGCGGCCAGGAGACTGACATTCGGCGCAAGCCGGCCGATTGTAGAGAGCACACGCATTCCGCGTTCTGTCGATTCGGGCGGCTCGAAGACCAACGGGACATATAGTTCTTCAGCCGCAAGCTTGGCGATTCCCTTCCGCAGCACGCCCACAACCGTGTACGGGAGACTGTTGATCATCGTGCTCTTGCCTACAACTTCCGGGTCGCCAGCAAACTGCGAAACCCAAAGATCATAGGAGAGCACCGCCACGCGGTCATGCCCCGGCTGCATGTCTTGGGCCCGAAGCAAGCGGCCCATATAAGGTTTAGCTTCGAGAGTCTCAAACCACCCACTGGTGACCGATAGGCCCTGCACCCGTTTCGGCGTCTTCCCGACGAGCAGATTAAATCCGTCGCTGGCGAATCCGGCGAGGTTTTGAAAAGCTCCGCTACTTTGCCAATCCAGGAAATCCGGTATCGATGCGGGAAAGCCGCTGGAACCTTGCGCGACTCTATCGGTCCACACCATCGCTACCCTTTCGGGGTGCGGAATCGCAATCGGCGTCAGAAGCGAGGCATTTACGATGCTGAAAATTGCGGTGTTTGCGCCAATGCCGAGCGCAAGAGTAAGGACCGCGACGATCGTGAAACCGGGCTTCGTATATAGAACCCGGACGCCGTAGCGCAGATCTTGCCAGAAGCTCTCGAGGTTCCGATTTCGATTCGTTTCGCCGCGTTCACCGAACGCGATCACAGCCGCTTCCCCGTCCCTGACCGCGACAGTAACCTCGTTCATCCCCGAATCCACTCGTTTGGGCAATTCTACTACATTCGTATTTACGCGGATTTAGAGCGTTAGGCTTTTGGGGTTCTGGTATTTCTGCGAGGCGCTCATCCCTTTTTCGGGAAGAAGCGGATCAGGTAGAGCAAGCCGATTAAAAGCAAAACCGCGCCCCACCAGATGCTGGCGTGCAGGTTTGAGAGAACAGGCGGATTCGCCGGCGGCGAGCTGAGCTCGTATAGGCCGGTTGCGGTGATTGCGATGCCGTAGACCGTTAGCAGAAGGCCAATGAAAAACCAGATGGAGAGAACGCCGCGACCGTGCACTTCTTCATTATGAGGCAACCACTCCCATAACAGCCAACCGGCTGATGCGGGGCCCGGGTAGGATGATGCCGCTGAGGTTGAGCGGGTCGGCATTCGCGACCGTGACGGTTGCATGCGCGTCGGGGTGGCGCCGAATGGTGCGCAGCAGGTCGAGAGCTTCCGGCCGGCAAAACTGCTCCCCGGTGAAGCCGGAAACAAATCGTCCGCCGCGAATCTGGCCGCGCGCTTCCATTCTTCGCAGCACGGGCAGCAGCTCCCGCCAGGGCGGCGCGAGGGTCTCGCGCACCAGCAAGTCGCGCAGCAAAATGCCCCAGCGCGCCAGCAACTGATGAGCAAAATGCTCCACCCGCTGCTCGGCAGTTACGCTCGACGAAACGATGGCGAAGTAACGCCCAGCGCCCCGCGGCATGGCGTGGTCTTCTGCTGCTGCCGCGACCTTCGCCGCGCCGCCGTTTCGGATCGATCAGCGCGCGCAGATTATCAAAGCCATCCGCGGTTACCAGGCCGGCCGCCAACAACTCCCAGAGCGCGTCTTCCACTTCGCTCGCGAGCCGCTTGGTTTGCGTCACCAGATCTACGAAAAAGCAGGCGCCTCGCTGCTCCAATGCCAGCAATACTTCCCGCGCAGCATGGGAAAGCGCGGCTGTGTCGGCGGAAACAGATCCATCCATGAGCCACTCCGCGTCTTCGCGCAAAAAGAGTGTCACCGGCGCGATGCGCGTCGGCCGCACGCGGCGATTTTCCGCCAGCGCCGGATGGGGCGATACTCGCGCCCACATCACTTCCCCGGAAAGGCATAGCTCATCGAGGAAGTCCGGATCGTATTTGACGATTCTTCGCGCCAGAATTTCCGATTCCCACGCTGACGCTGGAATTTCATAGCCTTGCAACTGCCGGATGATTTGCAGCGTTCCATCCGCGCCGTGCAGTAGGGTGCCCGGAGAAATATGCTGCCAGGTTTGCAGAAAACGCTCGAAGTTCGCCGCGGTAACAGGCTCGATTTCGCGCCGCAAACGGCCCAGCGTGGCGCGATGGATACGCGCCAGAATGCGGCGATTACACCACTCCGTCTCGCCTGCTGTGTTGCGAAAATGTCCGCGCAGCACCTGCCCTTGCGCTTCCAGTTTGCACATCGCCGATTCGACAGCATCGGCGGGAAACGCGATTTGTGCGGCGAGTTCAGGCACTGTCGTCGGACCTGTCGACTCCATCCAGCCCGACACGACAGCTTCCGGATCGTCGGCAACGGAAACCCGTTCGGTCGCCACCCAGAACGATTTTCCGGATCGGGCAATCATGGCGGCGCGTCCAGCCGCCGCAAGTTCTTCGAAGAACAATTGCCAATCCGAAGCAATCGGCATTCTGATCAGCGTCAGCATCGCGTCGTGCAGCTCGTCGGCATCCCGCGCTTCGGGCCACGATTCACTCGAAATCTGCTCGATAACAACCGGGTCCAGTACGCCTTCTCCGCCCGTCACATCCGTGCCAAGCGTTTGCCGCAACTGAACGGCCCGGGTGCGGCGCTCTTCCAACGGAGCGTCGTCGAGAAATGCGTACGGGTTCGCGTTGACAATCTCGTGCGAGAACTGAGACGCTTGCGCGGTATCGATTGCGAGCGTACGAATGCGCCCCTGTTCCACCGCCTCGAGAACCTCCTGCAAGCCATTCAGGTCCATGGCTTCGTGCAGGCAATTATCGATGGTCTCTTTCACCAGCGGATGATCCGGAATGCGAATAGGGCCGGTCAAATTCTCCGGACAGGCAACCTGGTCGGGGAAAACAGAAGCCAGCAGATCGTCGGCTCGCATGCGCTGAATAGGAGCGGGCACGCGCATCCCGCCGCGGAAACGCAGATTCGCAAGCGCGCGGGTTGTATTCCATCGCCAGCGCGCCGAAAACATGGGGGCGGTGAGCAGCGCCTGCTTCAATACGTCCTCGACGGTTGCGGCGCGTAGAAAGGCAAACACCGATTCGAGCGGAAACGAATGCTGTTCGCGCAGCGACAAGACCAGGCCGTTGTCGGTAGCGGCGGCTTGCAGTTCGAAGTTGAAGGTGCGGCAAAAGCGCTTGCGCAGCGCGAGTCCCCAGGCCCGGGTAATGGGCGAACCGAAGGGCGCATGCAGGATTAATTGCATGCCGCCCGCCTGATCGAAGAAGCGTTCGGCAACCACGGTTGTTTGCGAGGGCAATGCGCCTAACTCTCGCGTGCCCGCCGAGACATACGCCAGGGCTTGTTTTGCGCCGGCCTGGTCGAGAGCGCATTCCTCTATAAGAAACTCGGGAACCACTCCGGGTTGCGCTTCCGAGTCCGTGAGAATGCGCTCGCGAACGCGCGATACTTCGGCCGATAATTCCCGCGAACGCCCTGGAGCTTCGCCCAACCAGAAAGGAATGGACGGCGCCGCACCGTGGGCATCCTCCACGCGCACGCGGCCGGGTTCCACGCGCCGGATGCGCCAGGAATGCGTCCCGAGCAGAAACACATCGCCCACCAGGCTCTCGACCGCGAAGTCCTCATCCAGCGTGCCGATGGTTTTGCCCTCCGGCTCCGCGATGACCGAATAGTTCGCGTTTTCCGGAATTGCTCCGCCCGAAGTGATGGCGGCCAGCCGTGCGCCGCGGCGTCCTTTTACGCGGCCGTTCACGCGATCGCGATGCAGCAGCGCTCCGGTTCGGCCGCGGGAGGTGACAAAACCTTCCGACAGGATCTCGAGCACGGAATCGAAGTCTTCCCGTTTGAGATTGCGGTACGGATAGGCCGAACGAAACAGCGCGTAAAGATCGTCTTCCTTCCAACTCTCGGCTGCAGCCGCCGCTACAATCTGCTGCGCCAGGATATCGAGCGCATTTTCCGGAATCTGAATGCGTTCCAGATCGCCCTTGCGAATGGCCGAGACAATCGCCGCGCACTCGATCAATTCATCGCGCGTGATGGCGAACAAGCGGCCTTTCGGCTTCGCGCCAACCCAATGTCCCGAGCGCCCCACGCGCTGCAGCGCTACTGCTATGGAACGCGTCGTGCCGATCTGGCAGACGAGGTCGACCGTTCCAATATCGATGCCCAGCTCGAGCGAAGCGGTGGCGACTACCGCGCGCAATTCGCCCTTCTTCAAGCGCGATTCGGCATCGAGCCGCAAGTGCCGCGCCAGGCTTCCATGATGCGGCAGCACGGCATTCGGGCCCAAACGCTCCGTGAGGGCGTGCGCCACGCGCTCGGAAAGTCTCCTGGTGTTGACGAACACGAGCGTGGTGCGATGCGCCAGAATCAGCTCCGCCACGCGATCGTAGATCTCATTCCACATCTCCGTGCTGGCGATGGAGCTGAGCTCGTCGCGCGGCACTTCCACGGCGAGTTCCATCTCACGCCGGTGGCCGATGTCCACAATCCGCGTATTCGGCCCAAGCAGGCGGCTTACTTCTTCAATCGGCTCCACGGTCGCCGAGAGGCCGATCCTTTGCGCGCGGCTTTCCGTCAATGCATCCAGGCGCGCCGCCGACAGCGCCAGATGGGAACCGCGCTTGTCGTCGGCGATCGCGTGGATCTCATCGATAACTAGCGTCGACGTGTTACGCAGCATCTGCCGCGATTTTTCAGCCGTCAAAAGAATGAACAGCGATTCCGGCGTCGTGACCAGAATGTGCGGCGGCTTTTTCAGCATCTGCGCGCGTTCCGGCATGGGCGTATCGCCAGTTCGCACCGCGGTTCGAATCGGCATCAAAGAGATGCCTTCCCGCTCCGCTAAGGCGGCAATTTCCGATAAAGGCACTTCCAAATTGCGATGCACGTCGTTGCTGAGCGCCTTCAGGGGCGAGACATAGACCACTTGCGTCTCGTCTTTCAGCGTTTGCGACCGTGCGGCGCGAACAAGCCGGTCGATACAGATTAGAAACGCCGCGAGAGTTTTGCCGGAGCCGGTCGGCGCGGAAATCAGCGTGTCGCTTCCGGTTGCGATCTCGGCCCAACCCAGCGCTTGCGGCTGAGTTGGTGAGCCAAAGCGGTCGCGGAACCAGCGCTCGACAATCGGATCGAATCGGGACAGCGGCATCGTTAATCTCTTACCAGCATGACGCAATGCTCAGGCGGCAGATTCCCCAGATTGCATGAAGTTACGCGATGCAAAATTTTGGGGCAAAATAGAAGCTATCGAACTATGGTAAACGTTCAAAAACTGTTTCTGGCCGCCGTTGCCGCTTCAACGGCTCTTTCGGCTTTGGGCCAAAACGCGCCTTCGTTTGCACCGGTTCCCAGCGATCCGCTCGAACTCGCCTCTGGCGCCATACAGGTGGCCAATACCCCTGAGGATCGCGCCGCGGTTCTCACTCTGCTGAACCACGCGCGAAGGAATTACCTCCTGCGCACCGCCGCGACTGGATATGACGTGAAGGTTTCCTTTACCGCCAATTCCGGGAGCCTGAGCCAATATGACGGCGCCTGGCAAATGGAAGAGATTTTCATCCCCAACGTGGGCGTCCGCTGGACCGCAAAAGGAGCGGCTTACAGCACCGTGCAGATCCGCTCCCAAAATCTCGCTTATGGAGACGCTCCGGCCAGCAATTACCCGCTTGTACTGCATGAAGCGCGGGGAGCGCTGTTCGGACCTATGCCGACCGCATTCGGCACGAGCCGCGACTTGATCCGGACCACCAACGCCACGCTGAACGGCGCACAACTCACGTGCGTGCTGCTCTCCGGCGCGGGAAACCCATCGACGCCTGCCGAAGGGCGCGGCTGGAATGAAATCGAAGAATGCATCGATTCGCATTCCGGCTTGTTGACAGTACACTCGCTGGCTCCGGGCCGCTATGCGCTTTACGACTACGCGAATGCGCCCCAATTTCATGGCCACGTGCTGCCGCGCAAGATCACCATCACCGAGGCGGGCAATCCGGTTCTGGAGCTGCACGTCGATAGCTTGGAAGATTTTTCCAGCACCGACCCGAACGTGTTTACTCCAACCGCGCAAATGAAAGCGAACGGCGCCGCAACCGAAATGGGGCAAGCGTTCAAATTCCATGCATTTCCGGGCGGCCGCCGGATGCCGCTGCAGGCCGGAGCGGCCATTCAGCCGGTTGTTATTTTCGGAATGCTCACACCGTCCGGAGACATCGTGGAAGCGCATTCCCTGCAGCCCGCGAACCCAAACAGTGAAGCCGCTCTGGAGGCCGCGAAATCGATGAATTGGCGGATGCCCACGCCGCCAGGGGGTCCTCCGCTGGAGCACTTCGTGTTTGTGTTTGAGAATTTTATTTCCGCGCAGCAGTAATTGCCGATTCCATCCGCGCGCCTTTCGCTTCCGGATTGACAGCCACCCACAGCAGCGCTCCTCCGGCGCAAAGCGCCGCAGCTACCAGGAATGAGGCGCTCCAGCCCAGACGGTTCGCGATGGCCGGTGTGAGAGAAGCGGTCAAAGCCCCGCCGATCTGGCCGCCCATATTCATTACGCCGGAAACGGATCCCGCCGACGCGCCTCCAATGTCGGCACTGACGGACCAGAAGGAGCTTTGCGAGAGATATAGCGCACCCGCTCCGGCGGCCAGCGCGACGGTCGCGAGATGAGCGCTTTCCACGCGCGTCGCCATCGCTATAAAAATTGCGGCCAGGCCCATACCAATGATGGCGATGCCACAGCGGCCCCAGCGTTTCCCATGCTTCTTCATGACGCGGTCGCTTATCCACCCGCCCAAAATGGAACCCAGCGCCATCGCGATAAACGGCAGCATCGTGTAATACGAACTTTGCCGCAGATTGAGGCCGCGAACTTTATTGAGGTAAATAAAAAACCAACTGAAGAAAATGTAGGCGGCGTAGCCGTAAGCGAAATAGCTGAGCGTCACGGCCAGAATATCCCGATTGCTTAGAATCTCCGTCCATGAGAGGCGCTGGGCACCGCGCGAGGCTGCAATCGGAAGGCCGGCGGCGATGGAGTTCCGTTCCTCTGGCGAGGTCCATGGATGCTCTGCCGGAGTATCGCGAGCGATAACGTACCAGACCGCCCCTACCACAAGTCCAAGCGCCGAACTTACCCAGAATGCCGCGCGCCAGCCATGGTGAATCATGATGTAAGCGATGACCGGGGAAGTGACGGCCGCTCCAAATCCGACGCCGGTGAAAATAAATCCGTTTGCGGTGCCGCGTTCCGAAGAAGGAATCCAAGACGCGACGGCGCAATTCGAAGCCGGATAGACCACCGCTTCTCCCATTCCCAGGCAAAAGCGCACGGCCAGTATAGCCAGCAAAATCCCGGAGACGTTCGTCGGAAGCAGTGTCAGCAGCATGGTGAAAACGCCCCACCATACTAAGCCGGCCGTGAGGATCAGGCGAGGGCCGATACGGTCCGCCAGCCTCCCGGCCGGAGCTTGGAATAACGCGTAACCTACAACAAAAGCGCTGAACACCCAGCCCAGTTGAATGTTGTCGAGATGAAACTCGCTCGCAATCGACTGGCCTGCGATGGAGATGTTGACGCGGTCCAGGTAAGCGGTTGCGCTGATGACGAAAATCCAGAAGACGATGAGCCATCTCATGGATCGCTGTCCGCCTTCCGGGCCGGCGCCGTTAGCCGAGATACATCACGTGAACGTAAGTTCCGAGGCGCGCGTTATACGCCAGATACCAGCCTGGATCGTCCGGATCCTCATAGATAACAATCGGGTCCGAATTCCACAGCCAATCGCTGCAATAGCCGATATCCGCCGGAGCGACGCTGAAATACCAATTGTTGAACCAGAAGCGCGAGGGTCCGCCTCCGGCGAGACGATACTCGTGACCGCGACCGAAGCCACCGTTAAAACGTCCATGCTGCCAGGGATGATCCAGGTGATATTCCTCGCTGCCCCCCCTATGTCCAACCCACTCGCCGTTGCTATGCACGTGAGGCGCTTCGGGGTGCCCGGCTTGATCTCGAAAATTGCGCTGTTCGGGCCGTTGGTTTTCCTGGCGCGCCGGTGCGGCTTCGTGCCCACGCTCGCTTTGACGCGCAGTTTCCGCTTGACGCGAAGGCTCGGCTTGACGTGCAGCGGGAGCAGCTCCGCGGGGCTGCTGCCCGCGCGCGGCCGGAGCAGGACCATGAGCGGGAACATAGCCGTGGCCGACACTATGATTCTGCGCGCCATGCTGTTGGCTCCCATGCTGGTCCTTTTGGTCGCCGCGTTGGCCGCTTGCGGCCCACACGGGTACAGAAACGATGAGAAGGAACACCGGTACAACTGCAAACGAGTTTTTCATTTCGCCTCCGATCTAAGGTTAGCGCGAGCGCTTTCCGCGGACAATCGTACAACTGTTGACTTAGGAGCTGCTTTTCGATTAAACTCGAAACTCGTAAGGTGATTCCGTGCGGACCACATGTCACATGTCGAGGATCAAGAACACTCAGCGGCTTAGGCTCGCTGATGTGTCCTATCCGGACATGCGGCCCGGTACGCACGATAGGGACCGCGTCACGGTTCTTCCTCTCCTTATCGTTCTTTAATTCGGCACGCTTCTTTCGCCCCGGAATTTAGCGGCCGGATTCATTGCCGCGCTCGCGCGGCTTAACTTACAGAGGTAACTCACGTGTAAATCGGCAAGTTAGCTAGAGGTGTTCTTATGTTTTTGAAACGAATTATTGTTCGGAATTGGGAGCGGTTCCTGATTGCCAGGAATGGCCGGTTCCATGCCATTCTCGCGCCCGGAAAGCATCGCATTTTCACCATGCCCGGTATGACTCTGGAGATAGAGAAGCACGACGCGCGCAATTTCGTTTTCGAAAGCGCCTGGGCCAATTACCTGGTCCGCGAGCGGCCGGACGTGCTCGAGCGCCACTTCATACGGGTGGAGGCGAATGAAGTGCAGGTGGGCATGGTCTATCTCGACGGCGAGCTGTTCAAAGTGCTGGCGCCAGGAGAACGTGTTTTCTTTTGGCGAGGCCAGGCGGACGTGAGGGCGGAGCTGGTGGATGTAATCGGCGAGCGCGATATCTCTTCCTCCGGCATCTGCGTTCTGGAGCAGGCCGGCGCCCGGTTACATGGAGATCCGTTTGAGTAATGTTAGAGGGAACGCGGGCGTAGCGGTCTGCGTTTCCCTCTTATGCTCACATCGGGACCACCACCGCCATGTTCAGCATTACGCGAACCGTCCGTCAGTAACGGCGCACAGCCGATTGTTTAGCGAACATGTTTTAGCGAACAAGGCCTTTGCCCTCTTCCACTGTGTAGTAGCGATTCGTGCCGGGAAGACGCAGTTTTTCCACCTTGCCGCTGGGCCAGTGAATTTCGACGCTATCGACGCTGGCCGCCTGCCCCAAGCCAAAATGTACGCGCTGGTCGTTGGAGGATGCATAACTGCCGCCACTCAGCACATCCTCGCGCTGGCGCAGTTTGCCGGTTGTGAGATAGACCGTGGCGCCGACCGCGTCGCGCGGGCCCTTGACTCCTCCTATGAGCTTTAAGCCCACCCATCGGTTCGCCGTTTCCACCACATCTCTCAAGAGCACAGGCGGCCGGTCAAGCTGATTGATCACCACATCGATTTTTCCATCATTGAAGAGATCTCCGAACGCCGCTCCCCGCGCAGTAAATAATTCGGCCAAACCCGTTCCTTTCACGGCCGGTGCCAGCTCCAACTTTCCTTGCACGTTGTGAAACAGCAGCGGCCGTTCCGCGAAGGTGCTTCCCCAATCGGTTTTGTCGACCATGGGATAGACATGCCCGTTCGCGACGAATAGATCTTTCCAGCCATCGTTGTCGTAATCGAGAAATCCCGTACCCCAGCCGAGGAACGGAATCGTAATCTCCGCGATTCCGGATTGATAGCTCACTTCCGTGAAATTGCCGTCGCCATCGTTACGATATAGCGGATTGTAATCGTCCGAAAAAACGGTGTTGTACAGATCCAGGCGGCCATTGTTCAGATAATCGCCGATTGCGATGCCCATGGACGCAGTCTCGCGGCCGTTTTCGTTGAATGCATATCCGGAGCCATAGCTGTCGTCTTCGAACGTGCCGTTTCCCTTGTTCATATAGAGATAATTCGGACGCGAGTCGTTGGCGACCAGCAGATCCGGTTTTCCGTCGTTGTTTACGTCGGCAAACAGAGCAGTCAAACCGTAGTAGCCCTGCTCATCGCTTACGGCGAGCTTTTTGCTCACGTCGGTGAAGGTGCCGTCGCCGTTGTTGTGGAACAGGTGATCCGGCTCGCCTTTTAGCCCGCGTGGGCCGCACATGACGTTCACTCCACGAAATTGACAGAAGCTGAAGCGGAGGCTGGCGGAAGCGGGCGCGGGCGGATTGTCAATATCGTAGTGAACGTAGCCGGGAACGAAAAGATCCAGGCGCCCATCGCCATCATAATCGCCAAAGGTTGCGCCCGTCGACCAGTTCCCCAGAGCGACGCCGGCCTTCTCCGCCACATCGGTAAACGTGCCGTCGTGGTTGTTGTGATAGAGCCGGTTCTTTCCGAAGTTGGTCACGTAGAGGTCCGGCCAGCCGTCATTATCGTAGTCTCCAACCGCGACGCCAAAGCCCCAGCGATCGTTCGTCACTCCCGCTTTTTGCGCGACATCGGTGAACGTACCATCGTGATTGTTGTGGAACAGGGCCGCATGCGGCGCCTCAGACCGCCCCTTCAGCGCATCGTATGTCGAACCGTTGACCAGATAAATGTCGAGCCACCCATCATTGTCGTAATCGAGCAACGCAACACCCGATCCGACCGTTTCGAGAATATAGCGCTTCTCGGGCGTTCCCATCACGTGCCGCCACACGGCCAGCCCGGATTCCCGCGACACATCTTTGAAAATGACGGGGCCACGATCGACGAAGCCTCCTGCCGTAATAGGACGGTTCTGGGAATCGAGCACCGCGGCATGCACTCCAGCCGTCGACATTCCTCCCTCGTTCTGAGCCGGAGGCGTTGATTCTGGCGCATTCTGCCGGGCAGCCGTCGAGACGCACAAGGCCAATACCGAAAACCACAACGCGGCATAACAAATGGCAGCTCGCATCATAAAAGTAGTTCGTCAGTTACCCTACCATCGAATTTTCACAGCGACCTGCGCGCCCGATATGATGGAACCGAAACATGGATGAGGACCTTCGCGGTCTCAGCGAACAGTATCGCGCCATCGTGCAAGCTTCCCCGCTTCCGATTGTCGCGTTGGACAGGAGCGGAGCAGTCACGCTGTGGAATCCGGCAGCCGAGCGCCTGTTCGGCTGGAAAGCGGATGAGGTGCTGGGGCGGCCTCTGCCATTCATTCCGGAAGAGAAGCGCGACGAGCATCGCGGCTTTCGTGCGCGCGATTTGCGCGGTGAAAATCTCAAGAGCGTAGAGATCCGGCGCGTTCGCAAGGACGGTTCTTACCTGGATCTCAGCGTCTCGACCGCGGCGCTCCGCGATACCTCCGGCGCCATCACGGGAATCATGAGCCTGTATATGGACATCACGGCCCGCAAACGCGCCCAGCGGGAGAACGCCAGGCTTGCCGCTATCGTTCGCTCGGCGACCGAGGCGATCATGAGCTTCACTCCCGACGGCATGATCCAGTCCTGGAATCCCGGAGCCGAGCGGATATTCGGATATAGTGCCGGCGAGGCCGTCGGACGTCATGTAAACCTCATCGCGGCGCCGGAAAAGCAGGATGAACAGGCCGACATTTTGGCCCGCATTCGCGCCGGTGAACCGATTCTGGAGTACGAATCGGTCCGCCGCCACAAAAACGGGCAGGAGATCTTCATCTCCGCAAACGTAGCTCCTATACTCGCTCCGGACGGCGAGATCGCCGGCCTGGTAGCGACTGCCCAAGATGTCACCGAGCGCAAACGGGCTGAGGCCGCACTGCGGCAAGCCAATGCCGATCTCACCAAGGCGAATCGCGAGTTGGAGGAATTTGCTTTTGTCGCCAGCCACGACTTGCGAGAGCCGCTTCGCATGATCAACATCTACACCGAAATGCTGATCAAACAGCAGACCGATCCGAAAAACAAACAGGCTCGCGAGTACGCCCGTTTCATTGAGCAGGGAGTGCAGCGCATGGAGCGGCTGATTGAAGATGTGCTGTCTTATTCCCGAACCATAGTGACCGACCCCACGCCCGCCGCGCCCGCAGATCTCTCCGCCTGTCTCGCTCACGTGCTGGACACGCTTGAGCCGCAAATACGCGAGAGCGAGGCCAATATTACCTACGACCCCTTGCCGCGCGTTCTGGCGGATGAGGCGCAATTAGTGCTGCTCCTCCAGAATCTGCTCTCCAACGCCCTGAAATACCGCAAGCCCGGACAACAGCCGGAAATTCACATCTCCGCTGAAACGCAAGACGGTGACTGCATAGTTTCCATCGCGGACAACGGCATCGGTTTCGAGCCAAGATACGCGGAGCGCATTTTTGGACTATTCAAGAGGCTGCATTCCAGCGAATATCCGGGAACCGGTTTGGGGCTCGCGATTTGTAAACGCATTGTGGAGCGGCACGGAGGACGCATTTGGGCCGAAGGGGAGCCGGGCAAGGGCTCGGTATTTCATTTCTCGCTGCCGCTAGCGTCAGCCGGCTAGCTCGCGCCGAAGTTGTATCATAACCACCTCCGCCGGGCAGTTATAACGAATCGGCAGCATGGAGCAGCCGGTGCCCGCGCTGGTGTATCCATGCATCCCGTTGTGCCGCCAATGTCCGAATGAGTAGGCCTTGGGGCAATCGGCATTGTGCCGCACCGAACCAATGCCCGGGAAGCGAATCTGACCGGCATGTGTGTGGCCACAAAGATAAAGATGTACGCCGCGGCTAGAAGCCTCGTCGTAGAGTTGCGGTGTATGCGCCAGCAGTATTTTGAAGCTCTCCGGCGGCACTGGCGACAGCGTACCCGGCAAGTCGTCGCAGCGATAATCGAACGGATCGTCGATTCCGGCCAGCCACACCGATGCGCTCCCTCGATGGACCTCGACCGCCTCATTCACCAACATGCGGACACCCATATTTTCAAGCGCAAATGCAATCTCCGACACATCGTGATTCCCCAGAATGCCGAACACGCCATGCGTCGCGCGGATACTGGAGACGACCGGGGCCATCCGGCGGTACACCTCTTCGCACGGCCCGTGATCCAGGTAGCGATAATCGCCGGTCATCACGCAGACATCGGGCCGCAAGTCCCCGAGAAGCGGTGCCAGCGCCTCCGAAAGGCCGTCGACGCCGTCGATATGCAGATCCGAAATGTGCAAGATCTCGAACCCGTCGAAGGCAGCCGGGAGATCGGGAAAATGCAGCGTCAATCTGCGAACGACGGGGCTGATGCCGTTTTGCACCCCTCGGGAATACAGCCCTGCCAAGCGCAGACCGAGCTTCAGCCAAGGCGTGATGAGGATATCTTCGTGCTTGAACAGAAATGATTTGTTACGGAATTTGCGCCCGGTCCTGGCAAATCGTTCTTCGACTGCCATTCTGGGTTTCAGACGCTCCGCTAGGGAGCGCTCCTCGAGAGAAATAGTCATTCCGGAGCGGGAGGCCGTTGCAAATACGCGCTGCGCGGCAGCGCCAGCCTATAAACTTATCGTACAGTAAGCGCCCGGTATGAACCGGGCTACACGTCGGCGTGTTTAGTGGCGCCCGTGCTGTACAGATGAGCTGCAACGGCGTCGTAAATCGAGACGATCTCGCGCAGCAGGTTCTTCACCTCGCGCTCGCTCAGTTGCGAGACCTTGGCGCGAGCTTCTTTTACGTGAGAGATCCTCTGCACGATGTCCTCGCGGAGTTGCTCATCGCCTCGAAGCTTATCGATGCTGGCCGCATACAGCTCTTCCAATCTTTTTCTGGGAGGCTGGTCGCTTGCAATCGCATCGCGAACGGCCGAAAAGAACGTTTGCCAAGCGTAATCTAAGGACATGCAATAATCCTAGCGCGCTGACCACGAAATATGAAAGCTAAGGAAAGCCGCGAATAAATGACGCACAATCGCTCTTTATCCAAACGCTTCGCCATCACCGGAGCTTTAAAGATATTTTCATGGGACGCGGACCACTTTCCCGACCCAGCAAAGATGCCCTCGAAGCGTCCGCTCGATTCCATCCTTGAGCGTCAGGCTGGCGCTCGGGCAGAGTAGGCACATGCCTTTGAGCCGGACTGAGACTGTTCCGCCCTCAATGGAAACCAGCTCAACATCACCACCATCGGCCTGCATTGCGGGACGGATCGTGTCCAGGAGTTCTTCAACCGCGGCCTCGTAACTCACACTACCTCCCGCCACTGGCGGCACCCACCGAACTGACCACTACTTCAACGCTCAGACCTAACCGAAGGACAGTCTTAGCATCATTTATATGAGTACAGCAGTTATTATCGATCCAATTCTTCTGTTCATTACTCGCGACGGAAATCAAAAGCGTGTTATTGTCGACGTAACCTTCTGCTTTGTCTAAATATTGGCGATAGTCAGCGGCGCTCAACTTGGTACTAAGATAGCTTAGTATTTTCTTCCAAGGCTCTTCTTCGGCGACAAACATTCGATAACGAAGACATTTTCCTTTTAGAGCTGGGTCTGACGTCCACTTGTTGAGTTGTTCCACGATCTTGTTCGGAAGCTGACTAGCGGAGCCAACTTGGGAATCGAAGTAACATGGCTCGTTCGAAGGAGTCTCCCAATAATAATTGAACAGCCGGCTCACGTCCTCAATGATGCGCGAATCGGTAGTTTCAAAGCCAAACATCTGCACAGCCTGTGCCATTGGAATCTCCATGCTCAACAGAGTAAGAGGATGAGGCGGGATGAAGAAAGGAGCGACAATTATGGCTCGGCGCGAGTTAAAAATGAGATAAAAACCAGGCATCAGCTCGTTCTTGCGTTTCCTGCAATTGGCGAACGCGGCCGTGTTCTCGGATTGCCTGGTGGCTTCGCACGTATCCTCCAAGGTAAGGGCGTGAGCGGCTTCGGCGGGTTGCCGCCAAGTAGAGCGTCCTACGTAATGATTATGCCAGTCGCTTAGATCTTCATCGTCCAAACAGATCATCTTGAGACGTTTGCCGAGACTCCTTAGCTGACCACTCAGTTGGTCCCAGTATTTTTCCTGGAGCGCTAGGTACCCGATGGACGCCGTATATGCTAGAAAATGTAAATCTCCCTCATAGCCGTGCGCATTAGTGTCTTGGACGAGGTTTGTAATCCGCTGATACAGTTGGCTGAAGCTTCTAATGATTCGCTGCGTTTCGACAATCGTGTTGTAAGTGAGCCAAATGCCGACAATCGTAAGCGATCCAATGAACCAGTCGAACACGCTCCCGTGGTTTTCGAGAATATGGTCCATGCGATGCCAGTCTATGATGGCCTCAAAGAACGTGAGGAAAAATGCGGCCAGGACGCTGAAAAATAGCCATCTTACGGCGGCGAAATTCTTGGGGAGCGGATCGAGAATGCGATAGCCCCAAAACCTTACTCGATACTGGGCGAGAATAACGACGACGAGTGCGCCAATAAGGACACCCGCGAGAAGCCAGAAAATGTGCTGAAAGATTGGAAGTTTCCGGACGATAACGTAGCGCGAGAACAGAAGTAAGGCAAAGACGGCGAGAAAGCTAGTGATCCAGACGTACAACGGAACCAGCCGTCCGAGCTCCTGAGGAGCATCACGAGTGAACTTCACCGCATACTCTCTTTGTCAACGCACGCAGCGAAAACCGATGTTGGGTGTGCATGAAAGAGGCGGAGCCGCGCCGCGATTAGAACAACGGAGCCGGAAAGGCTGAATAACATTCCAAGAGCCGCCGCGACGGACGTGAGTTGCACCGTGAGTAGGGCCCGAAGGATTGTCTTTCGGCGCGCTCGCGTAATAGCTGCCGGAAAAACAATCCGCACACCACTGCCAAACGTTGCCCACAATATCATAAATCCCGTATGGATTCGGATGAAACTGTTTCACTCGCGTTGTGGGAGGAACTTCGGAGGCGTTCCGGGCGAAGTTGGATTGAGTGCCATCCGGGGTGTTGTTGCCCCAGGGATAGAGCGCGCCGTCTAACCCGCCGCGAGCAGCCTTTTCCCACTCGGCTTCTGTCGGCAAACGCTTTCCCGCCCAGGCGCAGTAAGCCATAGCGTCGTGCCAGCTCACGAGCAGGACAGGGTGAGACTCGCGATCCGGCATTGCAAAACTTCGCCAGTTTAGAGCAGGGATGAAGCCGAATGCGCCATTCGTGTACCCCCACGCACTACCCGCACGCTCGGCGGTCGTTTCGTGTCCGGTCTCGCGGACGAAGCGAGCAAATTCACTATTGGTGACGGGCGCTTCATCCATCCAAAAGTCGTCCAAATACACGTCATGAATGGGACCCTCAAACTCGCCACCGTCCGCGCTGCCCATTCGATATGGGCCCGCGGAGATAAGGACCATGCCACTATTTTCCCGCCCGTCGATTTCCCGCCCGTCGACGAGTCGCTCCGGTTGCGCTATTTTAGCGTTCGACAAGTTCGTACCCCCAATTCTTCCTCAGCTCAGACGCATTGCTCCATCCGCGTAACAATCTCTTGCTTTAAATCCATAAACGAGCCTGTGAACTTCAAATTCTCCTGCCGCGGCCTAGCAAAAGGAACAGAATACTGTCCCAGTGTGACACCGCTACCCAGCACAACGATGCGGTCCGAAAGGAAAATAGCCTCTTCGATACTGTGGGTGACAAACAAAACCGTTTTATGCTGCTTCCCCCAAATTTCAAGAAGCCACGTCTGCATCTTTTCCCGAGTATAAAGGTCGAGTGCACCAAACGGCTCGTCCATGAGAATGACTTCCGGATTGGCTGCAATGGCGCGGCCGAGCGCGACGCGTTGAGCCTCTCCGCCCGACAGTTGAGCTGGATAGCTGGCAGCTTCCGCGGAAAGTCCCAACATGTCAAGCATGCTCGAGACGTCCTTATCCCGCTCACCGGAGTGGCTCTTGCCCAAACCAAACGCGATATTGCCTCGGACCGTGAGCCAAGGGAAAACGGCGTAGTTTTGAAAAACCATTCCGAAACTGGCCGGCATGCGCACTTCGCCTCGACAAGGAATGAAGCGGGCGAGCGCGTACAGGAAAGTCGACTTCCCACACCCGGACTTCCCTACAACGCTGACGAACTCGCCTTCAGAAACTTCAAGGTCGATACCGTGAAGGATCTCCTGCTGGCCATAGCTGACGCGGAGACCGCATACAACGATATGCTTGGATCCGCTCATCGTTGTTCCAGCTTCAACCAGGGAAAGGCGAACCAAGCCGCTTTCGTGAGTAGAACGTCGGCGAGTGCTCCGAATCCACCGAGAACAATGAGGGCGGCAATCATGCGATCGACGCGATAAGCCAGATACGAGCTTTCGATCTGGTAGCCGATTCCGGAGGAGGCCCCGGCCAACTCCGACACAAAGACCATGACGAACGCGAGGGCGATGCCGGTCCGCAAGCCCGCCATGATAAATGGGAGAGCAGCGGGAAAAATGATGCGATAAAGGGCGGCGACGCCCGCGACGCCCATCGTTCTGGCGCTCCACAAGTATGTTGTCGGGATCTGACGGGCCCCCAGATGCGCATTGACCCAAACAGGAAAGAAAACAGCAAACGCGATGGAGAAGACCTTCGAAATTTCTCCTATGCCGAACCATACGATCACAAGCGGAATGATGGCGACCGGCGGTAATGGACGAAATAGTTGAATAACCGGCGAAAGATAGTTCTCGATCGCCTCCACTCGTCCGGTAATCAAGCCGGTGCCAATTCCGGCGGCACTGCCGAAGATGAAGCCCGCGAGCGCGCGCCACAAGCTAGCGCTGATGTCGCGCTGTAGATCGCCGGTTCGTGCCATGTCGATCAATGCGACAAAAACTCGCGTTGGCGGAGGGAACAGCCCCATCCGGTCCGGGCTGATTCGGGCAGTCAGTTCCCAAGTGAGAAAAAAAAGTAGTATCGCTAGAGCGGCCCGCAGATAACGTTTCATTGATCGGCGTTAATCAGAATTGAACACCGGCTGGGTTAACCGCCTTGAGGAACCGGGTTTCGAGAACGCCCCGGAAATCGGGAACCTTTATCGTGGATGCCACTTTACCGGTATCCTTTGCCCACGATGTCTCTTCAGTCCAGTCATCGATTAGCTGATGCCCGAGCGTGGCTTTGAACGTGAAATTGTTCCAAATGCCATTCACTACCGAAGTGTCGAGTTTGGTGTACCGTTGCATGATCTGCTTGGCCTTTACGGGATTGACGGCAATAAAATTCTGGGCATCTACGAGCGCCTTCAGCAGCGCGGTAATTGTTTCGCCTTGTTCGTTGATTTGTGCCTGGCGCGCCGTAATTACATAAAGCTCGGAGTAGAGTCTAGCGTTGCGGAAAGTAATCGCGTCTTTGCCGAGTCTTTGCTCCGCAATGAAAGCGAATGGATCGAAAATGGAAATGGCGTCAAGGCTGCGTGCCTGGAGGGCGGCGGGCATATCTTCCGGCCGTTGGCTCAGGATCTGCACATCTTTCGCTTGGACGCGATTGTGTTTAAGGAATTGATAGGTAAAGAACTCAGGTCCCCCGCCGAACGATGTGGCAAGCTTTCTTTTCCGTTCTGTGAAATAAGTGTTCGCATCGAGGTTAGCAGCGCCACTCCGGGGCCTCAATGCGACAATTCGTACTTCGTTCGTGGTCTTTTCGACAACCTGCGCCACTACCTTCACCGGATTGCCCTGCAGTACAGCGAGACAAATAGGAACGTCGCCTGAAACCGCGAAATCGACCGAGCCGCCAAGGAATGACTGTAGCGCGAATTTGCCGGCGGTGAACTGTTTCAGTTCAACGTCGAGACCATGCTGCTCAAAGAGGCCGGCATCTTTAGCGACCATGAGCAGCGTCATCGCCGGAGAAACTTGAATTCCTACCGTGATCTTCTTGTGGGAGGGGGTAGAGTGGTCGACCTGACGATTACAGCCCGCAAGCAGCAGGCCGGCAATGAACAATAACGCACGGCCCAATCTTCCGGCTAGATCCGTCATGTGTTTCGCTCTCTGCATCGCGCTGAAGGCACGTCGCCTGAACCACGGCGACTCGGATTTTGTGATTATAGCTTTGCGCCTATTCTACTTGTGTGTATCCGTGTCCATTCGTGGTGAATGCGTCACGAGCCGCTAAGAGGCACCGCCGTCCCACTTAAAAAACACTGCCGCCAGCGGGGGCAGGTCGATGGTAATCGAATAATTGCGTCCGTGCAGAGGAATGGGCACGGTGTTCACTCCACCAAAGTTCCCTTTTCCACTACCGCCGTATTGCGCCGCATCCGTGTTCAGAATCTCTTTCCAAAACCCTTTTCGCGGAACTCCAATCCGGTAACTCCCGCGCGGCACTGGGCTGAAATTGCACACGGCCGCGATCTCCTCGTCAGCGCTGCGGCCTTTGCGCACGAAACTGAGTACATTTTTCTCCGCGTCGTGTACATCGATCCATTCGAAACTCGACGATGCGTTTTCGCAAGTGTGCAGCGCGGGTTCCAAGCGATACAACCGATTCAAGTCGCCCACCAGCAGCCGCAAGCCAGCGTGCGGCGGTAAAGCAAGCAGCGCCCACTCGAGGCTGGCATCATGTTTCCATTCTGCCCATTGCCCGAATTCGCCGCCCATGAATAAGAGTTTTTTCCCGGGCTGCGCATACATATAGGAATAGAGCAGCCGCAGGTTCGCAAACTTCTGCCAATTGTCTCCCGGCATCTTGCCGATCAGCGATCCCTTGCCATAGACCACTTCGTCGTGCGAGAGAGGCAGCACGAAGTTTTCGTTGAACGCGTAGATCATCCGGAACGTCAGCTCGTGATGATGATATTTCCGGAACAGCGGATCCTGCGTCATGTACTGGAGCGTGTCGTGCATCCAGCCCATATCCCACTTGAATCCGAAGCCGAGCCCTCCCACATAGACCGGCCTTGAAACCATCGGCCACGACGTGGATTCCTCCGCAACAGTCTGCGTGTCGGGATGCGCACGATAGACGTCTTCGTTCATTCGCCGCAAGAAAGAAATCGCATCCAGGTTCTCACGCCCGCCATATTGGTTCGGAATCCACTGCCCTTCGCGGCGCGAATAATCGAGATACAACATGGAAGCAACCGCGTCCACTCGCAATCCATCGGCATGATAGCGGTCCAGCCAAAACAGCGCGCTGCTCAGCAGGAAGCTGCGCACCTCGCTGCGGCCGTAATCGAAAATAAAGCTGTTCCAATCCGGATGCACGCCGCGGCGCGGGTCAGCGGGCTCATATTCGTGCGCGCCATCGAAAAATCCGAGCCCGTGTTCATCGTTGGGAAAATGCGACGGCACCCAGTCGAGAATCACGCCGATTCCGTTCCGATGAAATTCGTCGACCAGCCGCATAAAATCCTGCGGCATCCCGTAGCGGCTGGTGGGCGCGAAGAAACCAGTGATCTGGTAACCCCAAGATCCGAAAAATGGATGTTCCATCACCGGCATGAACTCGACGTGCGTGAAGCCCATCTCCTTCACATAGGGGACGAGCTGTTGCGCCAGTTCAGCATAGGAAAGCGAGCGATTCCCGTCTTCGGCCACGCGCCGCCAGGAGCCGAGATGGATCTCATAAATCGACATCGGCGCGTCCAAGCTATTCGCTTCCCGACGGTTCGCCATCCACTCCGCGTCGCCCCATTTATAGGTCAAATCCCAGACGATGGAAGCATTACCCGGAGAAGCTTCATGCACAAAGCCGAATGGATCCGCTTTATCCGCCTGATAACTGGAGAGGTTCGATTCCACGTGGTACTTGTAGTGCGCGCCCGCATACGCGCCTGAAACAAAGCCTTGCCAGATTCCGCCGCCTGCGGGCGCGAGAGCGTTCGCGTTCTTCTGCCAGCGATTAAAGTTTCCGATCACCGATACCGAGCGGGCGTTCGGCGCCCATACGGAGAATTGCGTGCCGCCGCGCTCGCTTACGACATGCGATCCCAGCACGTCGGCGAGTTTGACGTGCGTTCCTTCTTGAAACAGATAGATATCGTTCTCGTTCAGCAGGCGCATGGCAGTCAGCTTAAGAGGCTCAGGATACCGCGCAACGGAATGCGCACCCAATCCGGACGGTTATTCAGCTCATAGGCCACTTCGTACAGCGCTTTTTGCAAAAGAAAAGCGTCGAGCAGCACGTGCCGATCCTGCGCGCCGGTTGGAATGAATCGCAATCCCTCCGCCGCGCCGAAGTAGCCATCCAGATAGATAGCACTCATCCAGGCCGACCAGAACGCGGCCCACGATTCCACTGCGGATCGTAGCTCGGGATCGGTTGGGATGCCTGGCACCTGGCCGAAAAGCGCCGCGAAAGATGCATATTGGAAAGACCGAATCATGCCAGCCGCATCTCGCAGCGCAAGAGCTTTGCCTCTTCGTTCGTTGAGGGGCCTCGCCGGCTCGCCTTCGAAGTCGATGATCATGAAATCGCTGCCCGTATACAGAACCTGTCCCAAGTGGTAATCGCCGTGAAAGCGAATCCGCGTCGCCGATATCGGATGCTCGCGCAACGGCGCGAAGCGCTCGACGACGCGATGTTCCATTCGAAGCAGCAGGCGTGCATCTTCAGATGTCGTACCTGTAAGTGCCGCCTGTTTGCGCCGCAGCAGCTCGAACGTGATGTCCGCCTGTCCCAGCAGTTCGTCGTGAAGCTGGGCTCCATCGGCCGAAGTGAAGGGCTCCGGCGCGAAATCCGGTCCGCCATTCGGGTCTGCCAACGCGGCGTGCATTTCCGCGGTACGTTGGCCAAGAAGATGCGCCGCATCGAAATAATCGCCGAACAAGTCACGCGTTCCGGATGGCATTTCTTCCGCCGTGAGTTGCAGCGGATGATAGCTCGCGAGCACCGGCGCATATCGATCGGCCGCCAGCGCGCGCTCGAAAAAGCCGCTCAGCGAATCGAGCGTATACTTCCAGGCATCGCCCCGATTTGGCACAAACTGCTGCAAAATGGCGGCGGCATAACTGGTTCCGTCATTTTTCCGGTATGCCATTTTACCCAGGACCGCCGGACTGTGATGGAAACCGCGCTCGGTCAGAAATGTGCCGATCTCGATATCCGGATTGATGCCCGGCTCGAGCTTGCGAAAGAGTTTAAGAATAAAGCGATCACCGTAAACGATGGACGTGTTGCTCTGCTCGGCCCGGGAAACAAAGCTCTTCAGCTTGATATCGGGACCGCTGCAATCTTCGGGTAGTGCGGTCGTGCGCGAGGCGCTCAACTCGCCCTCCCGGCCTTTGAAATTGCGATTGCAGGCGATCGCACTCAGCAGCGACTCGCGGAATGTTTCGTCCGCTTCCGTGACCTCAATCAAATAATGTTCGCTATCGCCCTTGTCGTACTCGAGCCGCGCGACGAGTATGTACGATTCCGGATCGATTGACAACACATCTTCGACTTCCGCTTTTTGAATAATTCGAGTTTTCGCCCGGAACCAGCGGCGCGCTGCGATAAATTCAGGCAATCGAGACGCGAATTGCTGCACGCTGGGCGCGCTGAACGGGTCCATTTCGCTTGCTTTCACAGGAAGTATTCGAAATCGGTTTCTACACGTAGCCGCTTGCGAACGCGGAATATGTGGCCAGGAACGCTGTTCGGATCGAGCTCTACGTAATTCCTGCCGCCCGTCCACATATAGCGCGCTCCGGTGAGCAGATCGTTGGCTTGAAACGGCCGGTCCTCTTCGATCTTGAACCGTTCAACCGGTAACTCGACAAATCCGGATTGCGTGTGATGCGGGTCCAGATTGACGACCATCACAACCAGATTCATTCCATCCGGCGACCGCTTGCTGTAACAGATCAACTGTTCGTTGTCGACCGGATGAAAATCGAGCAGCCAATCGCTTTGCAGCGCCGGATTCTCATGCCGGATCCGATTAACCAGCGAGATGAATTCACGAAGACTGTCGGGCCGCTCCAAATTCCATTGGCGAATCTGATATTTCTCTGAATCCAGGTATTCCTCGCTCCCGCGCCTCACTGGACGACTGTCCATCAGCTCGAATGCGGGCCCGTATATTCCGTAATTGGCTCCGAGCGTCGCGGCCAGCAGAAAACGGATCATGAACGCCGCACGCGTTCCCAATTGCAAAAACTCGGTCAGAATATCCGGCGTGTTCGGCCATTGGTTCGCACGAAAGAATTCACGCACCGGCGCCTTCGTCAGCTCTGTGAGATAGGTGGTGAGCTCCAATTTGGCATTGCGCCATGGGAAATATGTATAGGACTGGCTGAAGCCGAGTTTCGCGAGCCGATACATGATCTTCGGACGCGTGAAAGCTTCCGAAAGGAACAGCACATCCGGCCACTCGCTCTTGATTTCCGTGATGCACCACTCCCAGAACGGAAACGCTTTAGTATGCGGATTGTCGACGCGAAAAATGTGAACACCTTGTTCAATCCAGAACGTAAATACGCTTTTCAGTTCCTGCCACAATTCGAACCACTGCGGGGTTTCGAAATCGAATGGATAAATGTCCTGATATTTCTTAGGCGGATTCTCGGCGTATTGGATCGTTCCGTCCGGCCGTTTCCGGAACCACTCTTCGTGTTCTTTTACGTAGGGATGGTCGGGCGAAACTTGAAAGGCAATGTCGATGGCGACTTGCATGCCAAATTCCGATGCGCGCTTCACAAAGTGCCGAAAATCTTCCAGAGTTCCTAGCTGCGGATTCACGGATTTGTGCCCGCCTTCCGCCCCGCCGATCGCCCACGGACTGCCGGTATCGTCCGGCTCCGCCGTTACTGAGTTATTGCGGCCTTTGCGGAACGTGGTCCCAATAGGGTGAACCGGGGGCAAGTAAACCACATCGAATCCGAGCTCGGCGATGTAGGGCAGCCGCGCTTCGCAATCGGCAAACGTTCCGTGGCGGTTGGGATCGGGCGAAGTAGATCGTGGAAAAAATTCGTACCAGGAGCTGAATCGCGCCCGCACCGGATCGACGACGATCGGCAGCTCGCGATCCATTTCGGTGACGAAGCGCCGGTCGGGATAGCGAACCATCATATCGTTGAGAGCGGCATCGATAGCGCGCGTGCGCCGCTCCGCCGTATCGCCTTCGCTCCGCAACAATTCCGCTTGCCCGCTGAGCCACTCGCCGTCGGGCTGCTTGGCTCGCATCGCTGCAGCGTCGATGAGTTCCGCTCCAATTAAATAATCGATCGCCGTATCGCCGTTTGCTTCAATCCGTTTCAGTAAATCGCGGCGCCATGTCTCCCAATGGTCCACCCAGGCGTGAATCGTATAGCGGTAGCGGCCCAGCTCCGAAACAGGAAACTCGCCGAACCAGCGATCGTTGTCGAACAGCCGCATCGGCGTTTCCGTCCACGATTTCGATTTCTCCGGCCGGAACAGCAGCACGGCAGCGACGGAATCGTGGCCGTCTGTAAAAATGTCGGCCTCTACCCGCACCAGATCGCCGAGTGTTCGCTTTGCGGCAAATCTGCCGCCGTCTATCTCCGGCGAAACGCTTTCGATAACGACGCGCCGACGCCCGTCTTGTTTTCGAACAGCCATTGCTGGTGGGACCACCCGCCGGGCTAGCATGTTACACGCTTGCTCTGCTCGAGGAGCAGATGGTAAAGCTCAATCGTCTGGTCTGCAATCGCCGTCCAACTGAACTTTTCCTCAACGCGCTTCCGTCCGGCATCCCCAAAACGCCGGCATTTCTCGGGGTTCGAAAGTAAATCCGAAAGCTTCGCGCCCAAATCTCTCGCGAACTGCTCCGGCTTCACGGGAAAACCGGTTTTGGGATCTCGCTCAAATGGAACCAGATATCCGGTTTCGCCATCCACCACGATCTCTGGAATGCCTCCGGTCGCACTGCCCACCACAGGAGCTTTGCAAGCCATCGCCTCCAGATTAATAATCCCGAATGGCTCATAAATCGAAGGGCAACAAAACACGCGCGCATGGCTGTAAAGTTGAATCACCTCGGGTTTCGAGATCATCTTCTCAATCCAGATCACGCGTGCATTCCGCTGCTTCGCTTGTTCCACTTTCTGCCGCATCTCCGCCGCGATTTCGGGCGTATCGGGAGCGCCGGCGCAGAGTACCAGTTGCGTATTCGCAGGCAGATATGGAATCGCATCCACCAGGTTTGTGACCCCCTTTTGCCGCGTGATGCGGCCCACGAACAAAACGTAAGGTGAACTCGGATCGACGCCGTAGGTTTCGAGCGCTGCGCTATCGCTCGTTTTGCGGTATTCCTTCAAATCGATGCCGTTGTAGATGACGTGCACACGCTCGGGTGGAAGCAGCGGGTAAACGCGCAGAACGTCCTGCTTCGTCCCGTTGGAGACGGCAATAACGGCGTCGGCATCCAGAATCGCGGTGCGCTCCATCCAAGAGCTCATTGCGTAACCGCTGCCGAGTTGCTCGGATTTCCACGCGCGCAGCGGCTCCAGGCTGTGCGTTGTGAGCACAAATGGAACTTTGTATAGCAGCTTCGCCAGATATCCGGCCATGGAAACGTACCAAGTGTGCGTGTGGACGATATCGACACCGCTGAGCGCCTTCACTTGCGTCAAATTTAGACTGAAAGCCTCCAGCGCGCCTTTGAACTTTTCCGTCGTGCCGTTCGTGATTTCATCCCAAGGCCGGTCGCCGCGGACGTGCAGATTTTTCTCGTCCAAGCGCTGATCGCCCCAGCAATGCACTTCCACTTCAATCTTCTTGGCCAGCTCGCGACTTAAATAGTCGACATGAACCCCGGCGCCGCCATAAACGTTTGGCGGATATTCGCGCGTGAAGAGCCCGACTCGCAACCTTATAATCCTCCAGCAACTTACCGATCTCTGGAAGGCTAAGATCGTTTCGTAATTCGCTGTATTCTCCTTTTGTTCGCCTATAATGAAGACATGTCCTGCCGGGCCGATGCTTATGTCGAGCTGCATGCGCGATCGGCATTTTCGTTCCTGGAAGGTGCATCGCTGCCGGAAGAACTGGCTTCTCAGTGCGCGGCATTTGGGCAGCCCGCCATGGCGATTACGGATGCGCATGGCGTATATGGTGCGCCGCGTTTCCACCTAGGCGCGAAAAAACTCGGGATTCGAGCGCTGATTGGTGCGGAGGTGAATGCGCCCGAAAATTTCCGCTATACGCTGCTCGCCGAAAACCGGCGCGGCTACCAAAACCTGTGCCGCCTGATTACGCGAACCAAATTTCGCGATTGTACCCCTGGCAAGCCGGAAAACCCATTCGCCACGCCCGACGATCTGGCCGAATATGCGGACGGCCTGATTTGCCTGACGGGCGGCGATGAGGGTCCGCTCACGCAAGCATTTCAGCAAACAACGGGCCCGGATGCGATGCTCGAAGCCCGTAAACGATTGAATGGCCTGGTCCAAACTTTTGGCGGCCGTAACGTTTTCGTGGAAGTGCAGCGGCATCACCGCCGCGAACAGGAGGCGCGCAATCAAGCGCTGGTCGAGTTGGCGCACGGTATGAATTTGCCGCTGCTTGCCACTAATGGTGTTTCGCACGCAACGCCGGAGCGCCGCGATTTGCAGGATGTGCTCACTTCGATCCGGCACAAAACCACGCTTGCTGAAGCCGGCACGCTGCTCAACTTCAATGCGGAGCGGCATATCAAAACGGCCGGGGAAATGCAGGCTTTATTTGCCGATCTGCCGGATGCTTTCGCGAACACCGGCGAATTGGCGAAGCGGCTCGATTTTACGCTCGAGAATCTCGGCTACGAGTTTCCGCGCTACCCGACGCCGCATGGCGAGACCGAGATGTCTTACCTGCGGCAATTGACCGATGCTGGCGCGCGCAAGCGTTATAACCCGTATTCCGGAAAAGCGCAGCGGCAAATCGAACGGGAGTTAGCGCTGATTGAAAAGCTCCAGCTTGCCGGCTATTTTCTGATCGTCTGGGACATTGTCGATTTTTGCCGCCGCAATCACATTTTGGTGCAGGGCCGCGGCTCGGCGGCCAACAGTGCGGTTTGTTATTCGCTAGAAATTACCGCGGTCGATCCCATTCAGATGGATCTGCTGTTTGAGCGCTTTCTTACCGAGGAACGCGGCGAGTGGCCGGATATCGATTTAGATCTGCCCAGTGGCGATCAACGCGAGCGCGCCATTCAATACGTCTACGAACGCTACGGGAAACTGGGGGCCGCCATGACAGCCAACGTGATTACATACCGCGGGCGGCTGGCTGTGCGGGATGTCGGAAAAGTGCTCGGTTACGACGAGCGGCAGATCGCGCAGCTTGCCAGCGAAATTAATACTTTCGAGTGGCGCGATCCGAAAGATACGCTCGAACGCCGCTTTCGGGAGCGCGGTTTCCAGCTTGACGATCCTCGCACGCTTAAGTTTTTCTCTCTGACGAGCGAAATTCTCGATCTGCCGCGGCATCTCGGCCAACATTCGGGCGGCATGGTGATCTGCCAGGGCCAACTCGATTGCATTGTGCCTTTGGAGCCGGCCAGCATGCCGGGACGCGTGGTCGTGCAGTGGGACAAAGACGATTGCGCGGATTTGAAAATCGTCAAGGTGGATCTGCTCGGTTTGGGTATGATGGCCGTGCTCGAAGATACTATCCAGATTGTTCGCGATACCTACCGCGAAGAGGTGGATCTGGCGCATTTGCCGCCGGACGATGCGAAGGTCTACGATTGTCTGCAGAAAGCCGACACTATCGGATTATTCCAAGTGGAGAGCCGGGCGCAAATGTCATGCCTGCCGCGCATGAAGCCGGTCCGGTTTTACGACATTGTGGTGCAGGTGGCGATTATTCGCCCCGGGCCGATTGTAGGGCAGATGCTGCATCCTTATTTGAAGCGGCGCCAGGGTTTGGAAAAGCCGGTTTCTCTGCATCCGTCTCTCGAACCCGTCTTGCAGAGAACGCTCGGCGTTCCGCTCTTTCAGGAACAGCTTCTCAAAATTGCCATGATCGCGGCCGGATTCAGCGGCGGCCAAGCGGAAGAGCTGCGCCGCGCCTTTGGCTTCAAACGTTCCGAAAAACGCATGCGCGAAGTGGAAGTGAAGCTGCGCGAAGGCATGGATCGAAACGGAATTGTGGGCGATACGCAGGACCGCATTGTGCAGGCCATCACCTCTTTTGCGCTTTACGGCTTTCCGGAATCACATGCGGCGAGTTTCGCGCTGCTGGTATACGCCAGCGCTTATTTGAAGTGCCATTATTTGCCGGCCTTCCTCACTGCGATGCTGAACAACCAGCCGATGGGATTTTATTCGCCCGCCACGCTCGTCAAAGATGCGCAGCGGCACGGGCAGCGCTTTCGTCCGGTCGATATTCTGCGGTCGGATTACCTGTGCACGGTTGAAACGGATGGCACGACCATGTATGTGCGCCTGGGATTCAAATACGTTCGCGGCTTGAATTCGGCGACTGGCAAAACTGATCGCGGCCGAGCGGAAACTGCGGCCCTTTACTTCCTTGCGCGATTTGGTGCGGCGCGTGCCGCAGCTCGAGAAAAACGAGCTTGCCGCGTTGGCCGAATTAGGCGCGCTGAATGCATTGCCGAAAGAAAAGGCGGACCGGCAGCGGCGCGGTGCATTGTGGCAGACTGAGCTGGCGTTGCAGCCCGCCGGGCCACTTCTGGAGGAGACAAGCGAGGACAACACGCTTTCACCGCTCGAACCTATGTCGCCCGGTCAGCGCACTTACGCCGATTTCAGCAATAGCGGATTGAGCATCGGCAAGCATCCCATGTCGTACTATCGCGAACGCATGCGGCAAATGGGCGTGATGGATGCCGCAACTGCTAAAGCGCAGCGCGATGGCATGCTGTTGAAAGTCGCTGGGTGCGTCATTACGCGCCAGCGGCCGGGGACGGCGAAAGGTTTTGTGTTCTTAAGCCTGGAAGACGAGACCGGAATTATAAATATCATCGTGCAGCCGGATCTCTTCGAGAGGAAACGGCAAGTCTGTACGACTGCGCCCTACATGCTGGTGAAAGGCATATTGCAAAGCATCACGGGGGTGATTTCGGTGAAAGCGGCCGATATGGAGGAGCTGAGTTTTCGCGAGGCAGCCATTATGCATTCGCACGATTTTCACTGAGGAACAGGTCCGCCACTTTGACGGAAAACCCAGGCAGCAAATCTCCGCCTTCGAGCGTTTGAGTCTCATCGAACATCGCCGCCGATCCATCGGCATGGTAGACATGCACGCGCCTCGCTTTCGGATAGAGAACCCAAACCTGTTTTGCGCCCGCTCGAAGGTACTGGTCAACTTTGATTTGTAAGCCCTCGGCAACATCGGAAGGCGAAACTACCTCAATGGCCAACTCCGGAGCACCTTCGAAGTAATCGTCGGAGGATCGAACGCGCTTTTTGCTCAGCACCGATACATCCGGTTGGCGAATCGTTAGAGGATCACGTGAAAGGACGTAACCGGCTTCCGGAATGGCACGGCCCAATGGATTTTGCCTCAAATAGGCCTGCAGCGCCTCCAAAATATCCAGCGCAACAAGTATATGTACCGATTTCGGTGGGGGCATCGTAATCAGTTCTCCCGCATTGAGTTCATGCCGTTCCTGGCCGCGAGGCAACTTCGAGAACTCTTCCAAAGTCAGTGGCGCTGCCGCTATTACCGCCATACTGCCAGTGTAAATTAAAAACTGTCTTTGCATGAATCGCCGCAAGTTCACTACCGCACTAGCCGGCCTGTTCGCCGCAGCGCACAGCGAAGCGCAGCAGCCAAAGCCAGAACAACAGCAGCCCACGCAGGCCGAAGCGCTTCAAGCGCCCGGAGTCCGGCCTCCCGCTTTTGAATTGGATGAAGCCGCCGTCCCCGATTTGCAGCAAAGAATGCGGCAGGGCGCATTAGCAGCCGAACGAATCGCACAGCTTTATCTCGACCGCATCGAGGAGATCGACCGCAGAGGTCCGCTGCTTCGCTCCGTGCTTGAAATCAATCCCGATGCACTTTCGATAGCACGGTCGCTGGATGCCGAGCTGAAATCAAAGGGTCCGCGCGGACCGCTGCACGGCATTCCGGTTCTTCTCAAAGACAATATCGACACGGCCGATAAAATGCAAACCACGGCGGGCTCACTGGCGCTGGCCGGAAGTCCCGCGCTCTACGATTCCTGGGTCGCGAATCGCCTGCGGGCCGCTGGAGCCGTCCTTTTAGGCAAGACCAATCTGAGCGAATGGGCGAATTTTCGATCCACGCATTCGACCAGCGGCTGGAGCGGGCGCGGCGGCCAGACGAAGAATCCGTACGCGCTCGATCGTAATCCCTGCGGTTCGAGTTCCGGCTCGGGCGCGGCGATCTCCGCGAATCTGTGCGCGCTGGCCGTGGGAACCGAAACAGACGGCTCAGTGGTGTGCCCCTCTTCCATGTGCGGAATCGTTGGTATCAAGCCGACTTTGGGCCTGATCGGCCGTTCCGGAATCGTGCCCATCGCGCACAGCCAGGACACCGCTGGGCCGATGGCGCGCACGGTTCGCGATGCGGCAATTCTGCTGGGCGCGCTGACTGGAGTGGACGCGCGTGATGTGGCCACGCGGGCGAGTGCCGGTAAATCTCAAGCCGATTACACTCAATTTCTGGATCGGAACGGATTGCGCGGCGCGCGCATCGGCATTGCACGGCAGTATTTCAACATCGGGCCCGCGGTAACTGCGGTTATGGAGGAATGCATCGCCGTGATGCGGCATGGCGGCGCGGAGATCGTCGATCCTGCCGACTTACCTTCCTATGAAGACTGGCGAGCCACCGAATTCCAGGTTCTGTTGTATGAATTCAAGGCGGACCTGAACAAATACCTCGAAGAGCGCAGTGCAGCCGTCCGGTCCTTAGCCGACTGCATCGCTTTCAATCGCGCGCATCGCACCGAAGAGATGCCATTTTTCGAGCAGGAAATTATGGAGCAGGCGCAGCAGAAAGGCCCGCTCACGGAGAAGGCCTATAAGGACGCGCTTCGAACCAATCGCCGCTTGACGCGCAAAGAGGGGATCGATGCCGTCCTCGGCGAACACAAGTTGGATGCAATTGTTGGCCCCACGGCCGGACCGGCTTGGGTAACAGATTGGGTTGACGGCGACCGCATCGATAGCGGCTGCGCCTCTCCACCCGCCGTTTCGGGATATCCGCACATTACCGTGCCGGCCGGGTTTAAGTTCGGGCTGCCGATCGGCATTTCCTTCTTCGGCGCTGCCTGGAGCGAGCCGAAATTGATTAAGCTCGCCTATAGCTTTCGAACAGGCTCGGCGTGCACGGCGTGCACCGGAATTTCTACCGACTGTGAACTTCTACGCGTAAATAGCCGCGCCAGTGCATCCAAGAGATGTGGAGCACACCGCGGATAAGCACAGGGTTCTGATTCTAGGTGGTGGGTTTGCGGGGCTCTATGCGGCTCAGGCGCTCAAGCACGCGCCCGCGGACGTGACACTGCTCGACCGCCGCAATTTCCACCTGTTTCAACCGCTGCTTTATCAGGTTGCAACCGGCTCTCTGTCTCCGGGAGAGATTGCAGCACCGCTGCGTGGCATTTTGAGCAAACAGAAGAACACGCGCGTGCTGCTTGGCGAGGCCACCGATATCGATCCAGTGGCAAAGCAAGTAACTCTCAAAGATGGCGCGGCGATTGCCTATGACTCGCTCATTGTGGCAACCGGTTCGCAAAGCACCTTTTTCGGACACGACGAATGGAAGAGCTGGGCGCCGCCACTCAAGAGCGTTGAAGATGCGACTACGATCCGGCACAAGCTGCTGCTGGCGTTTGAGGCGGCGGAACGAACAGCGGATCCGGACGAGCGAAGAGCCTGGTTGACGTTCGTGATTGTCGGGGCCGGTGCGACAGGCGTGGAATTGGCGGGCGCACTGGGCGAGATCGCGCGGCACACGCTTAAGAATGATTTCCGTTCCATTCATCCCGCCGACGCCAGAATCCTGGTGCTCGATACAGCGCCGCGCGTCTTGGCGAGCTATCCGGCAGATCTTTCATACAAGGCGGAGCGCGCTCTGTTGAAGCTAGGCGCAAGGGTACGCACGGGCGTGATGGTGACTTGCGTGGATGGAAGCGGCGTGACCATTCGCACCAGCAACGGTTCGGAACACATCGCATCGCGAACCGTGATTTGGGCGGCCGGCGTGGCTATTTCGGATTTTGGAAAACAGCTTGCGAAGCGTACATCCGCGCCGACCGACAAGGGCGGCCGAATCAAAGTGACCCCGGACCTCACGGTTCCGAACTTCCCCGACATTTTCGTGACAGGCGATCTGGCATTCGTGTTACGGCCGGATGGCAAACCGCTGCCGGGCGTGGCGCAAGTCGCCATGCAGGGCGGAGCTTATGCCGCGAAGACGATCGCGAAACGCCTCAGCGGCGAACGGGATATCAAGCCGTTCCATTACTTCGATAAAGGCGACCTGGCAGTGATCGGCCGTGCGGCGGCGGTTGCCGATGTTTTCGGCGTTCACTTGTCCGGCTTTCTCGCGTGGCTGGTGTGGCTTTTCATTCACCTGCTCTATATCGTCGAGTTCCAAAGCAGAATTCTGGTGCTGATCGAGTGGGGATTTCTCTATCTCACCTACAACCGCGGCGCGCGCCTAATTACGGGCCCCGCGGCCGTGCAGGCGGCGACTCAGAACGTGGCCGAGCGCTGATCGCGATGGTACCTTGGTACATCGCGACATGGAGCTGCTGATTTCCGGTCCCGAAGGTCTCTCAACCACAGTGGAGTTGCGGAAAGACTCCGTGTCTCTCGGCCGCTCCGCCGATAACGACTTGCCGTACCCGGAAGACCCTTGGCTGTCGCGTTATCACCTTTGTTTCGAGCGGCAAGAAAATGGCTGGTCCGTAAGGGACTGCCAAAGCCGCAACGGCACGCTGGTCAATGCGTCGACGCTCAAAGAGCCGCACCGGTTGAAAGCGGGCGACCGTATCTACGCCGGTCACTTGACAATCGAGATCCGTGAGCGGGGCGGCCAGAAAAAGGACATTGTCTCCTTTGTTCCGCAGACGGAAGAGAAAAGTACGCGCGAGGCGACCATTGTCACCAGCCTCGACAAAGTGCTGGGCAAGACGAAGAGCGCAGCGCCGCAGACGGGCGGCAGCATCGGAACAGCCCGCATGGTACAGGCCTTGATTCGCGCCGGACAAGAACTGGCCGGGCACCAGCCGCTGCAGGAGCTGTTTCCGGCCATTCTGAACCTTGCGCTCTCGGCGGTGGAGGCGAAGCGCGGACTCATCCTGACTCTCGAAAATGGTGAATTGAAAGTGCGCGCCAGTCAAGGCGAGAGCTTCTCGATCAGCACGGCGGTGCGCGATCGCGTTCTTCGCGAAAAGTGTTCGCTCGTCATTAGCGATGCCCTTCTTGACGACGGGCTGAAGCAGCAGAAGAGCATCGTCTTGCAGCGCGTGCGCAGCATGATGGCTGTGCCGCTGCAAACAGGCAATCGCGTCATCGGCCTTATTTACGTCGATAACGGGTCGGTGATTCGTCCCTTCTCTCCGGAAGATCTGGATCTGCTTACCGTTATGGCGAACGTGGCGGCGATTCGCATTGAGCACGCCCGTTTGGCATCGGTGGAGCAATCGGAGAAGCTGATGGAGTCAGAGCTGGCGCAAGCGAGCGAAATTCAGCAGAGCCTGCTGCCTCCGGAAGCTCCGCGCCTGGAAGGTTTCGATCTGGCCGGCTACAACCTGCCTTGCCGCACGGTGGGAGGCGATTATTACGACTTCCTTCCTTACAAAGACGGCCGGCTGGGAATTGTAGTAGGAGATGTTTCCGGCAAGGGCTTGGCCGCCGCGCTGTTGATGTCGAGCCTCCAAGCACGTGTACAGATGCTGGTGGAGACCGCTCCGGACCCGGCTACCGCGGTTACTATTCTGAACCGCAACCTGGCGGAGCGCGCGCTGCTCGGCAAATTCATCACGTTTTTTTACGGCCTGCTCGATCCAATGACGGGGAGGCTGCAATACAGCAATGCGGGACACAACCCGCCCGTGTTGCTGCGCGCGGGCGGCGAAATCGAGGCGCTTTCCGGCAGCGGTATGGTGATGGGTCTGTTCACTTCCAGCAAATACGAGCTTCAAGAGACGGCGCTCGAGTGCGGCGACATGCTGGCGTTGTTCAGCGATGGCGTGACGGAAGCGTCCAACCCGGATGGCGAGGAATTGGGCGAAAGCGGACTCGCCACGTTCCTCGTTGAGCATCGGTCCGAATCCTGCGCCGCAATCGTCGAGTCGCTGGCGCATCACGTTCGTAGCTGGCAGGGTAGTCCCTCGTTTGCGGACGATTTTACGATCGTGCTGGTGCGCCGTCATTAGAGGAGTAGCGCGATGCCGATGGAACCCATGTTTCTGCCCGATGTCGAGAAAAGCGGGAAACCCAGCGCTTATCTGGATGCAGTTCGCACAATGCAAGCCGCAGGTTCGGAATATCCGCAGATCTGGCATCTGTTCGCGTATCTTCCCCAAGCTACAGAGCATCTGGCGCGCTTCACGCAGGAGATTCTTCGCGAGCCCGGGCCGCTCAGCCCTGGGCTTCGGGAGTTGATCGCGGCCTACACTTCGCAGCAGAACCATTGCCCGTTTTGACTGAAATCCCACGCCGCAGTTGCGGCGGAACTGTTGGGAAGCGAGGAACTGGTTTGGGGCGTGCTGGAAGATCTGGAAACGTCCGCTCTGCCCGAGAAGGAGAAAGCTCTTTTTCGATTCGTCGCAAAAGTGAATCGGGATTCGCCGCAGATTACGGCGGGCGACATCCAACCCCTGTATGAAGCGGGCTGGACGGACGAGGCCATCTACTACGCGATTACAGTCTGCGCGCTGTTCAACTTTTATAATCGCTGGGTCGACGCCTCAGGCGTACACGCGCTTTCCGATGAGGCGCATCGTGCGGGCGGCAAGCGGAGCGCCGTGCAAGGATACATCCGCAAATGAACTCGATAACAATATCGAAACCGATCTCATCGGGGTTGATGTTTCTGCTTTTGTGCGCGCCTGCATGGAGCGCTAGTGAGCCACCGCTCGCGAAAGAACTCGATTCGAAAATCGCATCTACCGTCGCGGCCTTTGATGTTCCCAGCGTCTCGGTCGCGGTAGTCGAGAATCAGCGGGTTTCTTATGCGCGGGCGTTCGGCGAAGCCGATCTCGCTACACATCGCGCAGCGCAGTCCGGCACTCGCTATGCCGTCGGCTCCATCAGCAAGCAATTCACTGTGGCGGCCTTGCTGCTCGAACAGGAGAAAGGCAAGCTCTCGCTCGACGATAAGGTATCTAAATATTTTCCAGACCTTACTCGCGCGAATGAGGTGACCATCCGCGAAGTTCTATCGCATACATCCGGCTATGAAGACTACGCGCCGCAGGACTATCTCATTCCGGGCTGGACCAAACCCACGACACCCGAGGCCATCCTGGATCGCTGGGCCAAGAAGCCGCTGAACTTCGATCCCGGGACGCAATGGCAGTACAGCAACACGAATTACGTTATCGCTGGGAAGATTTTTGAGAAGGTCTCCGGGCAACATCTTGTCCCGTTTCTGAAAGAACACGTCTTCGAGCCGCTGGGCATGTCTTCGGCGGGCGATTGCGAGGTGCGTGGCGCGAGCGATGCCGCAGCTTACACTCGTTACGCGCTGGGACCTCCGCGACTGGTTGGGCGCGAAGCCAGCAGTTGGTATTTCGGAGCCGGCGAGCTGTGCATGACCGCTCCGGACCTGGCGCGCTGGGACGCTGCATTTCTTCAGAAGAAAATCTTGTCGGCAAAATCGTATGCCGAGTTCACGCGCGAAGTGAAGCTGAAGGACGGCAAACCGACTCATTATGCGCTGGGCCTCGGCATCCGGGAATCGCACGGCACGCTTACCATTTCACACAGCGGCGAGGTTTCGGGGTTCCTGGCTGCGAACACCGTTTTCCCAAACAAAAATATCGCCATCGTTGTGCTATCGAATGAAGACGGCGTCGGACTGATCGGTCCGCTTACAGAAGGGATTGCATCGTTGGTGCTGGAGCCGCCCAATTCTATACGGCTCAAGCAGGACCGCGAAGTTCGCGAGATTCTCGAGAGCTTGCAGCAAGGCCGGATCGAGCGCTCCCGCTTCAGCGCGAATGCAAATTCCTATTTCGGTGACGTCGCCTTGGCCGATTACCGGAATTCATTAGCTCCGCTTGGGAAACTGCAGGTGCTGACTCGCGAAAGCGAACAATCTCGCGGCGGAATGACGCATTTGAGCTATCGCGCTCACTTCCAAAAGAGGACGATGATGCTTAACATTTACATTCTGCCGGACGGGACGTTTGAGCAGTTTTTGGTCGAGGAACAATTCTAGCCACGAATGCACATAAATAACACGCCTGCGCATTCACCTAGCAGCACCTAAAAAGGTGCTCCAATGGAATGAGCCTATGCTTGACATCACAAAGGACATTCAGTCGTTGACAACCTTTCGCAGGCGATCCGGCGAGTTTATGAAGCAACTGAGGAAAAGCAAGCGGCCTATGGTGCTTACCGTTAAAGGGAAAGCTGCGGCCGTCGTGCAGGATCCTGAAGCCTATCAGCGTCTGCTCGACATCGCGGCCGCCGCCGATGCAGGTGAAGGCATCCGTCAGGGGCTGGAGGACGCAAAGCAAGGAAAGATCCAGCCGGCGAGGGAGTTTTTCGACGAGTTCGAAGCCGGGCATGGCATATCTCGTTGATATCACTCCCCGCGCGGAGCGCCATCTTGCCTATCGGTATCGCGAAATCGACGCTCAGCATTCCGATGCCGCTCTGGAATGGTATTGGGGCGTAAAAGAAGCAATCTTAAGCCTCGAATTACAGCCGAATCGCTGTCCCGTAACGCGTGAGCATCGCGAGCTCCGGCATTTGCTATACGGCCACAAGCCTCACATTTATCGGGTCATCTACCGGGTTCGGGAGAAGCAGAAACGTGTTGAAGTGCTCCATATCCGCCACGGTGCGCGGCGGAAGTTCAAGACGGGCGATCTCCGGTGAACGTGCAGGAAAAAATCCGCCGAACTGCCGAAAGATGAGGCCGGCAGTCCGCCTATGCAAAGATCGCTCAGTCCCTGCCCGGAACTTTCTTGAGCACCGCCCGTACTACTTCGGCGGTTGAGTTTTGGCCGCCGAGGTCGGGAGTGCGGACGCGGCTTTCGGCGAGAACCGCTCGGACGGCGGAGTCGATATTTTGCGCGGCCTCCGTTACGCCGAGATGGTCGAGCATCATTGCGGCTGAAAAAATCGCGGCTAGCGGGTTGGCGATTCCTTTACCGGCGATGTCGGGCGCGGAGCCGTGCACCGGTTCGAACATGGATGGGAAGCGCCGCAGCGGATCGAGATTGGCGCTGGCAGCCAGTCCGATGCTGCCGGTCAGCATGGCTGAAAGATCGCTGAGAATGTCGCCGAAGAGATTCGATGCGACGACTACATCGAAGCTGCCTGGACGGCGCACGAAATTCATGGCGGCCGCATCGACCAGCAGCGACTCCGTTTTTATATCGGGATATTCGGCCGCGACTTCCTGAAAGACGCGATCCCAAAGCACCAGGCTGAAGCCTTGCGCGTTGGATTTGGTGATGGAGGCGAGCTTTCTTTTTCCGTTGCGCTTGCGCGCAAGATCGAAAGCGAAGCGGATAATCCGCCCGACGCCGTGACGGGTGAAGACCGAAGTTTGGATGGCCAGTTCCTGCGGATGCGATTCGTACAGGAAGCCGCCGATCTGGGCGTATTCTCCCTCGGTGTTTTCGCGAACGACGATCATGTCCACATCGCCAGGTTTAAGATCTTTCAAAGGCGACGAGACGCCGTCGTACAAAATCGCGGGCCGGACATTCGCAAATTGATCGAAGGCGCGGCGGATGGGCAGCAGCAGGCCATTCAACGTGACATGATCTGGCACGCGCGGGTGTCCGACAGCGCCGAGCAGGATGGCATCGTGCTTTTTTAGCTGGTCCAAGGCATCGGGAGGCATCATACCGCCGTGTTGCAGATAATAATCGCTGCTCCAGTCGTAGGAAGTGGCTTCGAGCGATACGCCGAAGCTCGAAGCCGCGCGACGGGCTATATCGTAAGCGGCCGGGGTGACTTCGCGCCCTATGCCGTCGCCGGGAATCAGGGCGATGGAAAAACGATTCATTAGGGCCGCGCCCCCCAGCGTGGGGTTTCCGGAATCGCTTCGCCATCGGCGCGCGGATCGGAAGCGCCAAAATTGACGCCATGTCCATCGGTCATTACTGCATTGCCGCGCCCCATCTCCGATGAATACGGGTCGACAACTTCCAGCTTGTGACCTTTAGCGGTGAGTTCGCTGCGCACTTCCTCCGGCACGCGAGACTCAATGAGCAAATCGCAACCCTCGAAAGTTGGCTTGGTGAATCGCGCCGCGCTCAACGCGGCTTGTATGTTCATGCCGAAATCGACGATGTTCGAAACAAACTGCGCATGCGCCTGGGCCTGATTGAAACCGCCCATGATGCCGAAGCCGATCACTTCGTCTCCCTTTTGCATGAAGCCAGGAATGATAGTGTGCAGCGGACGTTTGTGGGGAGCAAGGGAATTCGGTTTGCCCGGATCGAGCGTGAAGAGCTGGCCCCGATTCTGCAAAGCAAAGCCGGTTCCCGGCGCCACTAGTCCAGTTCCGAACGAGCTGAAATTGCTCTGAATGAGCGAGACGATATTGCCTTCACGATCGATGACGGTCAAGTAGGTCGTGTCTTGGTTTAGGGCGTTCAGTTTTTTGCTCAGCTCAGAGGGGAGCACGTCGCAATGTGCGTGGTTCGGGTCGATAGAATCGGCGCGCTTTTTGGCAAGCTCCTTCGAGAGCAGTTGTTCGACGGGCACATGCGTGAAGCGCGGATCGCCGACATAGGCGAGCAGATCCGCGTAGGCCAGTTTTTTGGCTTCAATCATGACGTGCAGCGCTTTCGCGCTGTTGTGCCCGTATTGGCTTAGCGGAAATTGCTCCATGATATTCAGCATGGAGAGGGCGGCGATGCCCTGCGCATTGGGCGGGATCTCCGAAACGTTCCAGCCGTGGTAAGTGGTCGCGATGGGCTCGACCCATTCGGGCTGAAATGCTGCGAGATCCTGTTCGGTCATGGTACCGCCCTGGGCTTTGGAGAACTCGACGATTTTCTGAGCCAAAGCACCGCGATAAAAGCCGTCGCGGCCGTGGGAAGCAATCAGTTCGAGCGATGCGGCGAGGGCGGGGTCTCGAAAGACTTGGCCGGTTTGCGGCGCGCTCCCGCCAGGCAGGAAAGTTTCGCGGAAGCCCGGCTGTGCTGCGAGCGTGTCTCCGGCGGCGCGCCAGACCTGCGCGACCATTGATGCTATGGGAATGCCATTTTGCGCGTAGGAAATGGCCGGTTCGAGCACGCGGTTCAAGGGCAACTTACCGAAGCGCGTATGCAGTGCATCCCAGCCGGCAACCGCTCCAGGAACAGTGACGGAATGGATGCTCTTGCGCGGCGTGTGGTTTGTGATGCCCTTCGATTTTAGGAAATCGATGGTGAGCGCTTGAGGCGCCCAGCCGCTGGAGTTAAGGCCATACAGTTTTTTGTTTTTGGCGTCGTACACGATGGCGAAAAGATCGCCGCCGATGCCGTTCATCATAGGCTCGGCAATTCCGAGGACTGCGTTGGCAGCGACTGCGGCATCGACGGCACTGCCGCCTTGTTTCAAAATATCCGCGCCTGCAGCCGAGGCGAGAGTCTGGCTGGTGGCGACGATGCCGAGTTTATTAACGACCATCGAGCGGCCGTAGTCGCGCCCAGGTCCCTGCTTCGAGGCGGTGCTTTGGGCGAGCGATAGCGCGGGAAACAGCATAAGGGCAAACAGCGGAATGAGGCGGGCGGTTCGCATGATCCATGCTACATACATGGGGCGCGGGAGTATCGCTGAAGTGGGTTCAAGGCCTCTCGCTCGAAAGACCTCCGGAAACGCACGCGCGCGTCCGCCCCACCTCTTGCATTCAAGTTTGAGGTTTCAGCAACTAGCGCACTTGCGCGAGTTTGCGGGCGCGTTGCCATGCGAGCTTGCCGCGATATTCCTCATATAGCGTGCTGAAGCCGGCCCACCAGTAGCCACAGACAAAGAGCAGCAGAAAGGGAATGGCCAGGAAGTTATAGGTCTCGATTGCGAATTCGATTGTGTAAACAAAATAGGCGCCGATGGCGATCTCGATGTACGGCAGCCAGCCGCTGCGCCGGCGGTAGGCGCTGTCCTTGATCTTTACCTTCTGAGCGCCGATAGCGTACTTGGCGGTTCGCACAAAGCTGGATCGAATACCCAGAATGGCCTCGAGCACGGCTTTGGTGTTGCTCACCGTCAGCGCCACGCCGGCAGCCATCAACATCGGAAGAAACGCAAACGATTTCCACCATGTTTTAGGATAGAGCTCTTTTTGGGCGTAGATATAAAACGCGGAGATCGACCAGAACGACGCCACGATCAAAGGAAAATCGATCAGCGCCATCTGAAACACGCCCATATAGAAGCGCACGATCATGACCGGGAGCGCCAGTACCGAAACCACGATCATGAGCGGGTAGGAAATATTCGGGGTCAGATGCATGACCGCTTCCAACTTGACGCGCCAGGGCAGATCCGCTTTCAAAACGCGCGGCAGCAATTTTTTGGCGACCTGCGTCAGCCCCTTGGCCCAGCGCGCCTGCTGCACCTGGAATCCATAGGTCTCCACCGGCAATTCAGACGGGCAATCGAGTGCGGGGAGATAGACGAAGCGCCATCCCTTTAGCTGCGCGCGATAACTGAGATCCGAATCTTCCGTCAGCGTTTCATGCTCCCAGCCGCCCGCGTCGTCGATCATTTTGCGGCGCAAAATACCGGCCGTGCCGTTGAAATTAAAGAACAGCCCGGAACCGCAGCGCGCGCCATGCTCCAGCACGAAATGTCCGTCGAGCAGCATGGCTTCAATCTGCGTGAGAATGCTGAACTCTTTGTTCAGATAGCTCCAGCGCGTCTGCACGACGCCGATTCCGGGATCGGCGAAAAAATGCACAGTGCGATCGAGGAAGTCGGCGCTGGGCAGAAAATCGGCGTCGAAAATCGCAATCAGCTCACCAGTGGCGGTCTCCAATCCTTCCTGCAGCGCACCCGCTTTGAAGCCGTGCCGGTTAGTTCGATGCCGGTATTCGATGGAAAACCCGGCGGCTTGATATTGATTGCACAGGCGCTGGGTGAAAGGGTGGGTTTCATCGGTGGAATCGTCGAGCACCTGGATCTGCAGCAGTTCGCGCGGATACTCGATTTTCGTCACCTCTTCGAGCAGCCGCTCAACCACGAAGCGCTCGTTATAGAGCGGCAATTGGATGGTTACTTTGGGCAACTGCTCGAATCGATGCGGAGCAGTTTTCGGCAGATTTTTTTTGTATTTGATATACCGCCGCATGGTCTCGTATCGATGCAAACCGTAGATCGACAGAATGATCAGCGTGGCGAAATAAGGAATCAGCAGCGCCCAATCGAAAGGCGACAGGCGGTAAATTCCCGAAAACGTGTCGTCGAAGAGGCCGTTTGCGATTCGCGTCCCGAGCGCGGGTTGCGCATATAAGAGTACTAAGAGCGGAGCGAACAATGGCATGGGTGATAGGAAGGTATTAGCCTGTTCGAAGCCTTCTACCCCTTCAGACTCAGTTTAGCGTCTGAGAACTACGTTTGGGAATTGTGGGACAGATCACGCATTCCCCTTTCGAACAAATTGCCAGATTTCGGCGTATGATCGAGGGTGACTCCCATGAGAGACCACGTCCGGATTCTCGGCATTCTGAATATCGTGATGGGCTGCCTGACCGCACTGATCGGCGTGGTGCTGTTCCTCGTTCTAGGCGGGGCGGCGGGAGTCATTTCGGCCGCGAACGTGTCGGATTTCGAGAGCGGGCAGGCGGCCGGTCCGATCCTGGCGATTGTGGGCGTGTGCATCGGGGTGTTCTTTATCGTGCTGGCGCTTCCTTCGATTATCGGGGGGTGGGGATTGCTGAACTTCCGGCCCTGGGCGCGCATCCTGGTCATCGTGCTATCGGTTTTGCACTTATTTAATTTCCCGTTCGGAACCGCGCTTGGCGTGTATGGGTTGTGGGTGCTGCTGGGGGACCAGGGCAGGCGGATTTTTCAAGGCCCGGCGCAAGGCTATTTCCCACCGAATGCATACTCGGTCCAGGCTACCCAGCCTCCGCCCGCCGCGTATCCGCCACAACCGCCTCCGGGAGTATAGCCAACTCGCGCGCTTTTTGGAAGATTTCCCGGAGCATCTCGCGGGTGAGGCGTTTGGTCGACGTATTCTGCTGGCTGGGATGGTAGGAGGCCAAGACCAACGGACCGTCCGGATGCGTCCGGTAGAAGGCTCCGTGCGCGAACGGGAAGCGGGCTCGCGAGCGGATGCGGCCGGTATCCTGCAGCACCGAGAGATACGCATCGAGGGCGATGCCGCCGAGGGCGACCACCACGCGCACATTCTTCAACAGCGCGATCTCGCGAAGCAGATAGGGCGGCAATTGAGGATTTCCTCGCGCTCTGGCTTGTTATCGGGCGGGGCGCAACGCACGGTGGCAGTAATATAGGCGCCGGTCAGCGCCAGACCGTCCTCCGCCGAAATGCTTTCGGGCCGATTGGCGAATCCGGTCTCATACAGGGCGCGAAACAGGAATTCGCCCGAGCGATCTCCGGTGAACATACGGCCGGTGCGGTTGGCGCCATGCGCGGCGGGGGCTAGTCCAACGATCAACACTCGCGCACACGGATCGCCGAACGCGGGGACCGGTTTGCTCCAATAGCGCTGTCCGCGGAACGCGCGCCGCTGCACGCGTCCGATTTCTTCCCGATAAGCGACCAGGCGAGGACAGCGGACGCAGGCCACTACTTCTTGGTTGAGAACTCGTAACGCAGCAAGATCATCCGATGTGGGCGCGGGCATCGTGAGCGGAAGAGAAGCTCTTCCGTCGCGATTATAGTCCGCCGAGCAGTTTGACTTTTTCGCGTTCTTCCAGAATGGACGAACGGGAGCGGCTGCGCATTGGATCTTTACGGAAGCGTTCCAGGGAGGCAGCCAGGGCGCTGAGTGAGACGCGCGAGAAATCTGGCAGGACTGGAGTGCGGAACATGGGCGCGACATCGGCGAAGACTTCTACCAGGCGTGGGTCGCGCCAACCTTTCCTCGTCTCCTCGCGGATAACATCTAGCGATTCTTCCTGGCTGAGGGCGCGTTTGTAGGGGCGCGCGGTGGTGAGCGCGTCGTAAATGTCGGCCAGTTGAAGAATACGGGCCAGCACGGGAATGCCTTCGCCTTTTAATCCGTCCGGATAGCCTGTTCCGTTCCAGCGTTCGTGATGATGGCGGATGATGGGGAGAACCGCCTGCAGCGACCGCATGTTACTGCAGATGCGTTCGCCGCGTCCGGTATGGCTTTTCATGATATCCCATTCTTCGGGAGTAAGCGGGCCGGGTTTGAAGAGGATCTGATCCGGGATAGCGACTTTGCCGATGTCGTGCAGATACCCGCCGCGCTGCAGCGCCAGCACATCGGGGGCGGCTAAGCCGAGCGCCACGCCCACGGCGGCGCCTATCAAAGCCAGGCGCTGGCAGTGCTGGCCGAGAGCGGGGTCGCGTTCTTCGACCGATTGCGCCAGCGAAAAGAGCACGGTTTCGGAATCGTCGAGAGAGTCGACAATCGCCTTATGGCGCAGGCTGGCCTGGACGCGCGCACGAAACGCGGGCGGCCGAAACGGTGTAACGAAGAATTCATCCGCGCCGGCCTCAATGGCGCGCACTTCGCTTTCCAGGTCATCGGACGCCGCGGTGACGAACACGGGCAGGAGTTGGGTTGCGGCGGCTTTCTTTAACATGCGGCAGAACTCGATGGCGCCCTGCTCGGGAACCAGCAAGTCGGCTAGCACCAGATCGACACGATGCAGCGATATAGCCGTAATAGCTTCCGAGGTAGTACTCACTTCGATCAGATCGTGATCCAGTTCACTGAGAACAGCGCGGGCGTTCCGGCGGTTTTCGTGGGAAGCGGTCAGGATTAGAATTTTGCCGCGGGCCGTCGACGGCGCCTCGTCCCGGAAGTCTCTGTTCAGAAGACTCCAGTTCTCAAACGGTACTACGTTCGTTCGCGGTGTGGGGTATTCCCGGCGGTTTGCCTGCTCCATGATATGCCAAAAGCCACCGCCCAGCGCATCGCTCGCACGAATGTGGCTCTGAGTTTCTATCGACTTCAGTGCCAAACGCCTTTAAGAATTCTGAGTTGAATGCGAATCCAAAGCTTGTGTTAGTACTAGCGAGTGGAGTTTACCTTGGGAACGGTTTTCACCGCCGGGCCGCCAGTACGCCTGAAACGCGCTGGCGGCCCGGCTTTCATCTGGACTGCAACTTTCCCGCCCGAAAACAGTCTTACGCCTTGTAACCAAAGAGAGCGCCACGTGTGCCGTTAGCTTGTCTTCCTGGGTAATGCCGGGCCTTCAATCGCATAGACCGCTTGAACTCCTGATAATAGAGGACAACCCCGGAGACGTTCGTCTGCTGGAGGAAGCGTTCCAGGAGCTCGAAGCCAACGTGAACATCCGCGTCGCGAAAGACGGCGCCGAGGGGCTGGAACTCGTAATGCACCCGCAGCCGAGCAAAGCGGGCTGGCGTCCGGACCTTATTTTGCTCGACTTAAACCTGCCTAAGATCAGTGGGCACGACGTTTTGCTGCGCATCAAGAATCATCCGCAAACCGGTCTGATTCCCATCGTGATCTTGACTTCCTCACGGGCCGAATCCGATGTGCGGCGGGCCTACGAATCGCATGCCAATGCCTATCTGCGGAAGCCCTCGACACTCGAGGGCTTAATGAGTGCGGTGCGCGACATCAAAAGTTTCTGGATGGAAACCGCCACGCTGCCGAGTTGAAGGACCGGAGGCTTATGCAAGCAGCCGAGATAGTCGCCGATCTTAAGCCATTTTCCGGCCTAAGAGTGGCAACTTTACAACGTATTGGGATTCAAGAGAGCCGATGCGCTTGTCTCCGCATTAGAGAGAACAGGTACTGAGGCAATGCTGCGAATCGAGAATCCAAAGAACAATCCAAAACACAACAGAATCGGAGTGAATGTGGGGACTAAGGCCCAATGAGCTTCGTCCTGCGGCCTGTAACGCCATTTCGAACCCAACATCGAAGAGTCTGGTTAGCCAAGTATCTTATTGTCTTTTAGCGATCCTTTTTACAGGACCGGATTTAAATGGACTCGCCCGGCTTAACTACCGGGTTAGAAAAATGTCCGCCGTCTGGAGAGCGAGCTTACTCGGATCGACATCTGTCCGGTTACACAAAATGACGATCGTCAATTTTTCTCTCGTGAGCCGCTCAATCACCGTGCGAAATCCGATCGTGGTACCTGAGTGCCACATTCGCGCATGTCCTTCATATGGGTCGAGAAACCAACCAAAGCCGTACGCAACCGGCTTGCCGGGATTCAAATTATCTTCGCCCGGGTCCGCCGGCCAACGGGGGTCCGATCCATCGGCAAGTTTCGCCGGAGTGAGGGCTGCCTTCATCTCTTCTTTGCTGAGTAGCGTATGGCTTTGCAGGGCCTCATCCCACTTCGCCAGATCCGTAAGATTGGAATAAATGCCGCCATCGCCCAATGTCGCCGAAGTTGGACTCTGGTCGGTCTGAATAAACCTGTGTCCCTGCTTCGTGTGCCCATAGGCGCGATGAGGCACGGTATTCTTCCCGTTCACATACGCCAGGGTGCCGCTCATGCCCAGCGGACCGAAGATCCGATCGTGAAGGAATTGATCGAATGGCTCTCCGGAAACTTGCGCGACGGCGAGTCCAAGCACCACGTAGGCCGAGTTGCTGTACTCCCAGCGAGTGCCCGGCTGGAATTTCCCGCTCGATTGTTGCTTCAGCAGGTCCAAGACTTCGGAGTCATGAATCTGATGGCCAGCCGTCCAGATCGGCCCTTTTCTTTTTTCAACTTCTCCCATCAAATCTTCGTAATCCGGCAGTCCGGAAGTGTGAGTCAACAAGCTGCGAATTGTAATGGCGCGTCCATAGGCCGGAAAACTTGGAAAGACCTCGGTCAGCCTTTCGTCATAGCTGAGCTTTCCATCCCGCACGAGCAGCATCACCGCAGCCGCCGTGAACTGCTTGGTACACGATGCCAGTCGAAAGTCCGTGTTTCCATCGATTTTTCTAAACGTTCGCAGATCGCGGACACCGTAACCGCGCTGAAAAACGGTCCTGCCATCCTGGCGCACCAGCACCGCAACTCCGGGCGATATTGCATCCGCAAGCGGCGCAAAAATCGAATCGATTTTGGCTGCGGCCACAGCGTTCGTTGCCGCAGGAACCTCCAATGCCGCATACATTACCAGCAGCGCGAGCACTGCCTGCCAGATAGAACGGGATCTCACGCGGCTTCAGTGCTCAGGCGGCTTTGACGATCGCGGCGAAAGACTGCGGGTCCAGGCTGGCGCCGCCGACCAGCGCGCCATCGAGCTCGGATTCAGCCATTAAGCCTTTGATGTTGTCGGGCTTCACGCTGCCGCCGTACAGAATGCGCATCTGCAGCGCGGCGTCGTGTCCGAATCGCTTTTCGGCTTCGGCGCGAATCAGCCGGTGAGCACCGGAAGCGATCTCCGGAGTTGCCGTGTGCCCGGTTCCGATGGCCCACACCGGTTCGTAAGCGATCGCGATTTTCGCAAACTGCTCTTCAGTGAGACCGGCCACGCCAGCGGCGAATTGGTGGACTAACACATCTCCGGTCCTGCCGGCTTTGTGATCTTCCAACTTTTCTCCGACACATACGATGGGCTGTAAGCCAGCCTCCAGCGCGGCCTGCGTTTTCTTGAGTACGCCGGCGTCGGTTTCATGAAAGTACTGGCGGCGTTCACTATGACCGACCAGTACCCAGGTAGCGCCCGCGGCACGCAGCATCTCGCCGGAGATTTCACCCGTGAAGGCGCCCTCTTTGCCCCAATAGAGATTTTGGCCGCCGATCTGAACGGCCGTTTCGGCGGCGGCCTGCACGGCGGCGGGAATGGCAACAGCGGCCGGAAAGACGACCACCTCGCAACGCGCCGCGGCATCGATCAGCGGCTTGAATTTCTCAAAAAATGCGGTGGTCTGCTGGGCGGTTTTATACATCTTCCAATTAGCCGCCATAATGCGCCGTCTCATAGGCTGCGGAAACAATACCTATCCTTTCTTGATCTCATGCAGAAAGCTCGCGCCCGTGGGGATGACCGTTCCAAAATTTTCGGCGACGGTCCGGCCGATGTCAGCCAGCGTCGCGCGCGTGCCGAGCTTCACGCCACCGCGAACCGCTGGACCGTATACCAGCAGCGGAGTGTATTCACGCGAATGGTCCGTCGAGCGCGTGGTGGGGTCGCAGCCGTGATCGGCGGTGAGGACAACCATATCGCCCCTTCTGACCTTGAGTGAGGGCAGCCATTCATCCACCGACTCCAACGCGCTGGCGTATCCTTCAACATCGTTGCGATGTCCGAACTGCTGATCGAAGTCGACCAGGTTAACGAAAATCAGCCCGTCCGCCTGTTCGCTCAGCGCTTCCAACGTTTTCCGCATCCCGTCCTGGTTGTCCTTCGTCTTCACGCTCCGAACAATACCGCGGCCGAGAAAAATATCCGAGATTTTGCCGATGCTGTAGACCGGAACGCCGCGCGCCGCAAGCCGGTCGAGCAACATGCCATCGGGCGGCGGCACAGCGTAGTCTTTGCGATGCGCAGTGCGGACAAAATGCCCCGGCTTGCCTGCGAATGGCCGGGCAATGACACGCCCTACTTTGTGCGGACCGCGCAGCAGCCCGCGAGCGGTTTCGCACATGCGGTACAGCTCGCCGACCGAAACGACATCTTCGTGAGCCGCAATTTGAAAGACGCTGTCGGCCGACGTGTAGACGATGGGCGAGCCCGTTCGCAAATGCTCCTGACCGAGCTCTTCGATAATTTCCGTGCCGGAAGCCGCTTTATTGCCGAGCGTTTTCCGTCGGATTTTGGATTCGAAAGTCGCGATGATTTCGGGCGGAAACCCGCGCGGGTAAACGGGAAACGGTTTGTCGAGCAAAATGCCGGCCATCTCCCAATGGCCCGTCGTGGTGTCTTTCCCGGGCGAGCGAAGCGTGCATTTGCCGTAAGCGGCGGCGGGCGAATCGACCGGAGGCAGGCCGCTCAGTGGCTTAATATTGGCAAGGCCCAACGCGCACAGGTTCGGCAGACGGAGCGTGCGCCGCCTGGCGATGTTTCCGAGTGTGTCGCTTCCCTCATCGCCGTATTCGGCGGCGTCCGGCATGGCGCCAATTCCGACGCTATCCAGCACAATCCAGACGACGCGCTCAAAGGGTGGCACGAACATTTAGTTGGCGGCGGCGAACTCGTCTTTCAGCCGGGCCGCGCGTGCGCGAACCAGGTGCATGAAGGACTGATGCGTGGCGATGCGCGTGAAGAGCGGAACGAACTGCTGCGGCACGGCCAATTGCTTGTTGAGCCAAAGCGCTTCGATTTGGGCAAGCGCATCGTTGACGCCGAGCGGATCGTAGTGAACCGTGCGGTCAAGATCAAGATAGGCGCGCTCGGTGGCGGCGATCTGTTCGAAGCGATCTAGCAATTGCTGCGCCGTCACGTTGATGGAATAGTTGAAGGTGACTTGCGTGGGAGCGCCGGTTTCACTTTCATAGCGGAATGTTTTCTTCCCCGTATTGGCGACTTTCAGCCCCGATTCGAGCGGCGATTTAAAGTAATTGAGCTTTTCCGCCATGGAGAACAGCGCCTGCGCATCAGTCTGCGACAAGTGCGCCTGAACGGGCTGATTGTCTTTGGGAGATTCTTTGTATTCGAGCGCGCCGCTGCGGTCGACAGCTACACTCAGCCATGCCGGATCGCTGCCCGGGAAATCTTTTGTATAGGTTAGTTTGGGAACGGCGGCCGCGGCCGCGATGCAGAACGCCAGCAGCAGAACGGCAGGTTTCAACGCAGCGCTCCGGCGGCCGAGGGCATATTGCAGTGCGTCGAGTGACAGATCGCCACCGCTAAAGCATCCGTTGCGTCGAAGGAATCGAACTGCGGGCCGACACCAAGCAAAGACTGCACCATCATCTGAACCTGGCGCTTTTCGGCGCGCCCATAGCCGACGACTCCGATTTTGACTTCGAGCGGCGAGTATTCGCCGACCGGGAGCCCGGCTTCGGCGGCGAGCAGCAAGGCCACGCCGCGCACGTGCGCCAGCTTCAGCGCGGATTTCGCGTTGACGGCATGAAACACTTCTTCGACCGCCACGGCTTGAGGAGCGAACTGCTGGAAAACCGCACGTAATTCGCAGGCAATAGTGTGCAGGCGCCGATCGAGGCTTTGCGCCGGTTTAGTGCGAACCACGCCGGCCGTCACTAGCCGATGGCAGCGCCCGTCGGAATCGATGACACCAAATCCAGTTCTCTCGGTTCCACAATCTATTCCGGCGATCCGCATCCAAACAGGCAAGGCGGCCTTTATGCCCAGGCTTCTACTTCCGCTTCATCGACCTCATAGTTCCCGTATACGTTCTGCACATCGTCGTGTTCTTCGAGCGCCTCATAGAGCTTGAGCATGGATTGCGCGCTCTTGCCCTCAAGCTTGACGGTGTTCTTCGGGATCATGGCGATTTCGGCCGATTCGGTGGGAATTTTGGACTTTTCGAGGGCTTGTAAAACGGCCTCGTGTGCTTCTGGCGGAGATAGAATCTCCCACGCGCCGTCCTGGTTGCGAAGGTCGTCGGCGCCCGCGTCGAGGACGATGTCCATCAACCGGTCTTCGCCTGCGTTCGCGGCGTCGACCAAGATCTGGCTCTTGCGTTCGAACATCCACGCAACGCTGCCCTGCTCGCCCAGGTTGCCGCCGTTTTTCGAGAAGGTGTGGCGGATTTCGCTAACCGTGCGATTTCGGTTATCGGTCGCGACGTTCACCAGTACCGCCGCGCCGCCCGGACCGTAGCCTTCGAATAAGATTTCGTCGATCTGGCCGCCTTCGAGCTCGCCCGTTCCGCGCATGATGGCGCGTTTGATGTTGTCGGCCGGCATGCTGACGGCTTTGGCGGCCACGATGGCAGTCCGGAGGCGAGCATTGGCATCCGGATCGCCGCCGCTGCGCGCCGCGATCATAATTTCCTTAATTAAGCGCGTAAACGCTTGTCCGCGCTTGGCATCTAGGGCCGCCTTTTTGTGCTTGATGGTGGCCCATTTACTATGTCCGGACATCGAAAAACTCCACTGGGTCTTAAGTTCTGAGGATAACAAAGATTGGGGAGTGCGCTTCGGGCCTACTCCGGGCGCGCAAATTGAAGTGGCAGCGATTTTTGACGCGCTCGCGTGACGATTTGCTGGTATGCCGTAAATAGGAAGTGGCCGGCAAATAGAGCAGTGATCCACAGCACGGGGATACGATAGCGCAAGGACGCGTTCACGACAGAGTAAGGGAGTGAAAAGGCCAGCAGCGCAATCGCCAGGACGGCCTTTGGCGTAAATCCGGATCGTATGGCGGAGACGAAGGAAGGGATGGACAGGATGGTCAACGCCCAGATGCCGAAGCTGAACGGGGCGTCGCGGCGGTCTGGGAACCAGAAGAAGAGGAAGCGCTCTGACGGTGAGCCGGACGAAGCGGCAGCTTGTGTGTACGAATCCAGCCGAGCGCCTCGTCGAGTTTTCGCGCGTTGTACTTCGCTTCGCCGAGCGATTTGACTGCTTCGGCCTGTTTCCGATTGGCGTTCGGATGAAATTTCCTTTGCGCTGTCCAGCAATCGAGAAATTGAGGCTCCGCCAGATCGTTATTGTTGACTTGCAGCTCGAGCCCGGTGTCGTCGCGAATCGAAAACGCACCGAGCACGAGCTTATTTCGAAGCATCCAGGGTGCGCAGACCACGAGCGCGATGAGACCTACCGTGATCGCGGCGCGCGGCAGCCATTGGCGCGCAATCGTCAGACCGGCCAACCACACTATAAGAATCGGCGCTCCGGTGAAATTGATGAGGCACACAGCGCCCGCGAGCAGGCCACTCACCCATAACGGAGTGCCGGAGCGGAGCGTGAGCAAACAGAATCCGGCTAGCGCGGCGGCAAAGAAGATAGCGTCCCATTGCGGCAGCATCTGGAACGTGGGGAATGCGATGCACGCGATCGCGGCAACGATACCCGGAACCGGGCTGCCGAAAAGCCGTCGCGCGAGACTCGGGAGCAGGCTTAGGAGGAGGCCGAAAGCGAACGCGGTGAGAAGCACAGCCGTCATTCGCATGGCGGCGGTATCGCCGAGCAGGCGCATCAGCGCTCCCAGGTAGGCCGGGTACAAGGGTGCGAGCTGCGCGGTGGGGCCGGTGGCGAGCGGCGTAAACGGATCCGCGAAACCGCGGGAATTTGCGAGCGCACGGGCGATGGCGAGCGACTCGAAGCCACGGCCGAATGCGGTCCCGGGCAGAAGAGTCATGCTCAAAATGGCATGAAAAGTTCCGATACCAAACAGGACAATCGGGGTTTCGCGCACGTACGTTAATTACTGTGGCCGGAAGCCCCGGAAGCTCTCCGCAGGCCTCCCCGGAGATGGGGAACGGGTGTTACACTCGGGATAAATACGGCGGCTGTAGCTCAGTTGGTAGTAGCGCCAGATTGTGGTTCTGGATGTCGTGGGTTCAAATCCCACCAGCCGCCCCAAATGGAGATTGTCCAGCCGTTCACAGCAGCATCTGCTCCTCTTTGCGGAGCGGACGGCAACTGCTGCGCTTTACGAACAGGGTGGGAACCCCTACTTCGCGAATCTCTTTTTTCTCCGATTCGATTTGCGCAATCGCCAGCTTTGCCAGGTGGCGCCCCACTTCCACCATGTCGACGGAAATACTGGTTAAGTTGGAGCCGCTGGCGTGCCCGCTGCGATGCTCGAAGCCGACTAGGCTGACGTCCTTGGGAACTTCGCGGCGGTGCTGCCGCAATCCCTCGCGCGCGCCGAAAGCGAGTTCGTCGGAGGCCGCCAGAATGGCCGTCACCGGCCAACCCTGCTCGAGGATATAGGAAACCGCCGCTTGCCCGTTTTCGAATTCGTCGTCCGATAGCGCGATCGTGTGAGCGTGCGGCTCGATAGCGAGTTCTGCCATGCCGCGCGCATAGCCCTTGTAGCGCCGTTGATGCCACGGCCGCGAGGCATCGCCGATGTACCAGATATCGCGATGGCCGAGCTGCGCGAGATAGCGGACCGCTTCGTAGCATCCGGCTTCGTCGTTGTATTGCACTTGCGCACTTTGAATGCCGTTCGAGCCCGGACCGGCGACGTGATTGGCCAGCAGCACATATTTCAAACCGTGCTGCGCCAGCGCCGCGAGGATATTTGGCGAAATTGTCCCGACGATGATGACACAGTCCGCCAGGCCCGGCGTTTCAATCACGCTCGGGATCTGCAGCATATCCGGCGCGGTATCGGCCGCGAACTGGTGCCGCGCGAACAGTAGATAATAACCCGCCTTTGCGCAGTATTCTTCCACGCCGAGCAGCAACAACGATTGCGCGGAACTGAGCGCGAAATCGTTGCACAAAATGAGTCCGATGATGCGCGATTTCATGTGCACCGAGCTACGCGTCCGCGAACTAAGCCGGTACCCGAGCTTTTGCGCTACGGTTTCGACGCGCGCGCGGAGCTGCTCATCGACATCTTCATGGCGGTTCAATACGCGGGAGACCGTGCCGATGGACACCTTGGCTCGCGCGGCGATGTCTTTCATCGTCGGAGAGGAAGAGCGGCGGCGCATGGGCTATTCCCGAACGCCCGCCGGGACGGCATCCCGAATTTCGGCGAGGTTCACGGGACGGTGCTCGCGCATGGAGCGGTAACCGGCTTCGACCACCGCCATGCTGCCGAGATTATCCGCGCCGCTGGTGGCCGGCTGCGTGCCGGACGCGACGGCGTTCATGAGATCGGCCATGGGCCCCTGGAATGCATCCGGGAACCACACTTCGCGCCAGCGCGGAGTGATCCATACACCGGGTTGCGCGGCTGTCGTGAAGGTGAGCGTGCTCGGCGTGTGATTCGGATACTCCGGCCAGCCTAGCGTTCCGTGCGCCACGCCTTCGGTGCCTTCGACTCGCCATTTGATATATGGGCTGAGATCGTCGCGCTCATTCCGCGGCCCGGTCCACACGTCGTCCCAGGCGGCGGCGCGCAACCCATCGGTGTATTCCAGGATGTAGAGACAGATGCCGTCTTCATGCGGGAAACGCGTGCGTGGATCCTTTCGCGCGCTTACGAAAATGGATTCCGGATCGCCAAACAAATAGCGGAAACTGTCGATGTGGTGAATGCTCATGTTGAGCAGCGTCAACCGTCCATACTCGCGCAGCCAGGGCTGCCAATGCGGAACGGCGCGCATTTCAATGGTGGCGAGAACCGGCGTCCCTAAAACACCGCGCTCGAGCAGCGTTTTGAGCGCGCGAATGGACTGGTCGTAGCGCATGTTTTGATTCACCGCCAGCGCAATCTTGTGCTTCTCACATAGCGCTACGATGCGGGCCGCGTCCTCATAGTTCACGGCCAGCGGCTTTTGCGCCAGAATGCCTTTCAAATGGCGGCCGTGCCGGACGGCTTCCCGAACAATGGCGAGCTGCTGATCGGGAGGAACCGCGACATCCAGAATTTCGATGGCGGGATCGCGCAGCATTTGGGCGAGCGTGTCGAAGACGCGCGGGATGGCGCGCAGATCCGCCACCTCGCGCGCGATTTCCGGCGTCCGGGACGTGATGCCGGCGACGTTGTAACCCGCTTCGGCATACGCTTTCAGTTGCACATCGCGCATGATGAAACCAGCGCCAACCGCGCCGATGCCGAAATCGCTGCGCAGCGGCTTGGGGGCCAAATAGTTGAGATCCAAATCCAGATTCACTAGCAACCCCGCTTATGAACTTTACAGTGTGAGTTCATGAACGTTTATGATATTATGCTCTCCGGCCTCTGCCAACGTCAATTCAATTAGGAGCGCCCCGTTTGCAGCTTGGGCTGATCAATTCCGCATGGCTCGGTACGACGGTCGATACCGCGCGTGGAATCGAACTGACGAAAGAGATCGGTTTCGATAGGATCGACATTTTCGCCGATCCGCTGGAGATCGATCCGCGGGAACGGCGTCTGATCCGGAAGACCGCTGCTGGGTGCCGGCTACCAGTGGTTTCGACCGTTTGCTGCGCGCTGGGCATCGCCGATTTTAATAAACCGGTGCGCGATTTTCATGTGATGCGGGCCAAGCGTTATCTCGATTTCGCGTACGAACTGGAAGGCAGAAACCTGCTGCTGGTCCTAGGCGAATATATCTGGCAGCAGGAGGTCATCGCGCCCGCGCAACAATGGAATTGGGCGGTGGAAGAAGTGCGTAAGCTGGCCGAATACGCCGCCGGGCTGGACTTGGAAATTGCAATTGAGCTGGAGCCGTTCGCGTTGTCGCTGGTGAACAACGTGGATCGTATGCGCAGCTTTTTAGACGATGTGAATCATCCGGCGGCCAAAGCCAACCTCGACATTTCGCATCTGACGCTGGCGCACAACAGCGCGGGAGAGATTCGCAAACTGGCGGGGCGGATTGCGCATGTACACCTCTCTGACTGCGATGGGAAAAAGCACGGAGACATGCCGCCCGGCCGCGGGACGGTCGATTTCCCGCCGTACTTGAAGGCCTTGGCCGATTCCGGTTTCAACGGAACGGTGAGCATTGAACTCGAATATTCGCCCGCCCCTGACAAGATTGTCGATTGGGTCCGGGAGGCGTACCAGGCAACGGACAAGATGATGAGCGCGCTCGGAATTCGCTCCTGAGGCGCGGCTCGAAACGGAAAGGAAGAACGCATATGGCCGCAGGCCCACTCAAAGACGACAAGCTGGAGGAGTTTCGCCGGAACGGATTCCTGCTGGCGAGAGGGATGTTCGATACGGAAGAGATAGGTCTGCTGCGGCGCGCGGCAAAAGAAGACCGCCAGCTCGACCAGCACTCGTTCGGAAAAGGAGATGGAGAAGGCGGCACAGTCCGGCTTTCGTTGTGGAATCATCCGGGCGATACCATCTACGGGATGTTTGCGCGCTGCGAAAGCATTGTCGACTCGGCCGAGAAGCTGCTCGACGACGAGGTCTATCACTACCACTCGAAGATGATCATGAAAGATGCCAAGATTGGGGGCGCGTGGGCTTGGCACCAGGATTACGGGTATTGGTATCAGAATGGCGTGCTGTTTCCGGATCTGTGCAGCGCGTCGATCGCGGTGGATGCCGCAACGCGCGAAAACGGCTGTTTGCAGGTGCTCAGCGGGTCGCATAATATGGGGCGCGTCGATCACATTTTGACGGGCGATCAGGCGGGTGCCGATATGGAACGCGTGCACGAAGCACAGAAGCGGTTGGAAACGGTATACGTCGAAATGGATCCGGGCGATGTGCTCTTCTTCCATGCGAACCTGTTGCACCGGTCTGATCAAAACCGGTCGGAGAATCCGCGCTGGTCGATGATTTGCTGCTACAACGCGGCGCGAAACAATCCATATAAGGAATCGCATCATCCGCGCTACACGCCTTTGAAGAAGGTGCCCGACTCGGCGATTCGCCAAGCGGGCTTGCGGCGTTTTGCGGACACGACGGCGGACGTGGCGTGGCTCGAAGAGGCGAAAGACGAAAGCGCGCGCAGTCTGGCGCAATCGACGCAGCAGCCCAGTTAATGGCTGCGACTGGCGGCCGTGCAACGGGCGACCGTACGATGGGTGGCGGAGAACTTCGCTGTTACATGAACCTGATGGCGGTTGAATCTCTTCCGGCTCGTTCATCTGGTTACGCCGGCAGCTTTCCTGAGCGGCTGCAGAAAGTTAAAAGCGCGGGTTTCGGCGGGGTGCAATTCGCGGAGCGCGCGACGGCGGATCAGCTCGCTGCGTGCCGGGCTCTTGGGCTTGGGATTACTGGTAGCGGGCGCGTGAATCTTCCCGGGGAAGCGGCGGGGCTGGCGGCGCAGCTTGCGCGATGGCGGTTACGAATGCGCGACGCTGCACGTGGGCTGGGGCCTTGAAGACGATGACGATGCTGCGCGCCTGATTGAGAGCGTTCTCGAGGCGTCTGAACGCTGGCGCATTCCACTCTATATTGAAACGCATCGCGCGACCATTTTTCAGGACATGTGGCGCACGGTTCGTTTTCTGCAGCGTTTTCCCAATGTTCGAATCAACGGCGACTTCTCGCATTGGTACACGGGCCAGGAAATGGTCTATGGCGGTTTCGAAGTGAAGTTTGCGTTTCTCGCGCCGGTGCTGGAGCGCGTGCGCTTCGTACACGGCAGGATCGGCAATCCGGGCTGCATACAGGTGCGCATCCCTTCGAGCTCTTCCGAGGAAGCGCCTTACGTTGGACATTTCAAGCGGCTATGGACGGCTTGTTTTCGCAGCTTTCGGCGCCGGGCCGGGCTCGGTGAGTGCATTTATTTTGTTCCGGAACTGTTGGCGCCGGAGATTTACTATGCGCGCGTTTTTCCGAATCGCGATGGCGTTCCTGAGGAGGAAAGCGACCGCTGGGAACAATCCTTGCTTTTGAAACAGATTGCAGAAGATTGCTTCGAAGAGTCTCTCAATTCCGATGAATAAATCCATCCTTTCAGTCGCGCTGCTCCTGTTTGTGCTTGCCCCCACCGGGCTACTGGCGCAAGACACCGACGATGTTCGCCAGCAGCAGGCCAACGCGACAGGCAATCAGGCAGGCAAGCGCGAATTTCAGCAGACTTGCGGTTTCTGCCATGGGCCCGATGCACGCGGGGCGAGCGGCCCGGATCTGATTCGCTCGCCGCTCGTGAATCATGATGTGAATGGCAACCTGATTGGTCCGGTGATTCGCAACGGGCGGCCCGCCAAAGGCATGCCGGCGTTCTCGCTGACCGACGCGCAAATCCACGAGATCGTCAATTTCCTGCACGCTGAAGCGCGGCTGGCATATTCTGTTTCGCAGCGCGTTCCCCTCGAATATCCGGCCTCGAAACTGCTTGTCGGAAGCGCGGCGGCGGGCAAAGCGTATTTCAATGGCCAGGGCCGATGTGCCGAATGCCATTCGGTGACGGGCGATTTGGCGCATATCGCTTCCAAATACAAGCCGATCGACTTGCAAAGCCGGATCGCGTTTCCTTCGGGCGCGGTTCCTACCGTTACCGTGACGGAGCCCTCGGGCAAAACCTTCACGGGCTCGGAGGTCTATTCGGACGAATTCATCGTTTCTCTGCGCGACGCCAAGGGTTGGGTGCATTCCTGGAAACGGAACACGGTGAAAGTGGAAACCAAAGATCCGCTCGCGGCACACATTGCGCTGCTCACGGCTTACACCGACAAAGACATTCATGATCTGTTCGCTTATCTGGAGACGCTGAAGTGACCGGACGAATTTTACTGGCGCTGTGCGGGGCGGCGCTTTGTTTGGGCGCGCAAGGACTCGATCCCGCGTCAATTCTCAAACCGGCGCCCGATAGCTGGCCGACTTACAACGGCGATTACTCCGGAAAACGCTTCAGCTCGCTTCGGCAGATCGATAAACAGAACGCCGGCGCGATGACGCTGGCCTGGGCATTTCAGACCGATGTTCCTTCGGGGCCGGGTTTGAAATCGACGCCGCTGCTGGTAGATGGAGTTTTGTATTTCAGCATGCCCGACGATGTGTTTGCCGTCGATGCACGTTCGGGCCGGCAGCTTTGGCATTACCATTACCACGCCAACGACGGGCTGCAGATTGGACAGCGCGGCGTCGGCATGTATAAGGACCGGCTTTATTTTGAAACGCCCGATGCGCATTTGCTTTGTCTGGATGCAAAGAGCGGCGAAGTCGAGTGGGATGTGGTTCTGGCCGACGTGAAGCTCGGCTACTGGGCGACCATGGCGCCGCTGATTATTCGCAATCACGTCCTCGCCGGCATATCGGGCGATTTCACTGACCTGCACGGTTTCATCGATTCGTTCGATCCGGTGACAGGCAAGCTGCAGTGGCGCTGGAACTCGCTGCCAAAGCCGGGGCAGCCCGGTTCGGAAACGTGGCCCAAGAATAGCGATGCCATCCAGCACGGCGGAGGCATGACCTGGATCACCGGCACTTACGATCCCGAGTTGAACCTGCTCTACTGGGGCACAGGCAATCCGAATCCGGTGTTGGCCGGCAACACCCGGCCCGGCGACAATTTGTTTACTTGCACGATTGTCGCTTTGAATCCCGACACCGGGAAGCTGGTCTGGTATTTCCAGCCATCCCCGCACGACGTCCATGATTGGGACGCGGTGCAAACTCCGGTGCTGCTTGACGCCGATTTTCGGGGGCAGAAGCGCAAGCTGTTGCTGCAAGCTTCGCGCAATGGATATTACTTCGTGCTGGATCGCACGAATGGAAAAGCTCTGCTCTCGGTGCCGTACGAGGACATCAACTGGAGCAAGGGCGTGGATGCAATCGGGCGGCCTATCGGGCGGGTGGATAAGTATCCGAGCCCGGCCGGAACGCTGGTCGAACCCGACGCGCTGGGCGCAACCAATTGGATGTCGCCGAGCTTCGATCCGGATACCGGCCTGCTCTATGTGGATTCGCATCGCTGCTTCAGCTTGTATTACGATCTCTCCTCTGGAAAGCCCGAAGGGTTCGCAGGACGCGACCTTTCGGTCTGGGCTCGTTCCGCGATTCGGGCCATCGACTATCAAACCGGGAAGACGCGCTGGCAGCACGATCTCGGCCCGGGAGACGATTGGGCCGGCGTTTTGAGCACCGCCGGCGGGCTGGTGTTTACCGGCGATAGCCACGGCAACATGCTTGGACTCGACGCCGCGACCGGCGAAACGCTATGGCACGCCTATGGCGGGGGGCCGGTGGAGAGTGCTCCTATTACGTATGAGCTGGACGGACGGCAGTATATTCTGATCGGCTCTAATCGCGTGCTGTATGCTTGGGCGCTTCCCGAAAAGCGGGCCACGAATACCCACGAATGAACACAAATAATTAAGAGTTTTTGCGGCCATCGGATTCGTTGTGAAGTTGCCGATATGGAGTAAGTGTGGTTCTCAGCTATGCGGCGACCATGAGAGCAACAATTCTGACAATCTTCCCGGATTCCAGTTATCGGCAAGTGGAAACCGGATCTACCCCCGCGGGCAAACCTTCTCCGCAGCGAACGGAAGCGCTGGTGCCGGCGAGGAGCGTGACCGGCAGCACGACGCCGTCCATCGAATCCGTCATCCTCGACAAGCTGCTTGCCGAGCTAGACGCCCGCGAGATCGCGCGAGCGCAGCCCCCTTATCTGATGGAGCAAGCGCGCCCGCTCCGGCACACCCATTTGCTTCGTACACTGTGGGCGCTGGTCTGGGCCTTGTCAATTGGTCTTTCTGTATTTGTCGTCAAATACATCGACAGCCAAAAAATGGCCCAAGCGATCGATTCCGCTCAGACACATTCTCTGAATAACCTGACAGCCGCAATCGGCGATCAGAAAAACGAATTTGCGAAGATGATTGACTCTGTACAGAGCCTGGCCGGCGTGATGGCCGAGACGTCCGCGCGCACGGCCGCGATCCCGGAAATGCTGAAGCGGCTGGGTAACGACTTCACACAAGCTGCACCCCCGGTTGAAGTGGTAGGCGAAAGCGCACCCGCGCCCGCTCCGGCGAGTCTTGCCATGATCGCGCCACCGCCGGAAGAGAATTCAGCGGCAATTCCAATGGGAGGCCATCACCACCCGCCTATGGAGTACGCGGTAGCGCCAGACGGCGTCGTGGTGCACCACAATTATCTCGGAGTTATGGACTACTGGATGGTACCGCGCATGCTGTCCGGTGTGCTGACCATGACCAAGGTAGTGCCGATCGCGCAGAGCAATGCTGGAATTTTCGTCCACGATGTGGCGGAGATCCGGGATTACATTGTGACGCCTTCGGGTGATTGGATCGCAACTTCTGAACCGATCCAGAAGCATTAGCGCATAACCAAGCTCGAAACAGAAGCGCCAACCCGTTCGGGAGTGACTCATGAGAGTTGTCCGACGGCGGACCGCTACTTCCGATTCGTCGCGCGGTTTTGTTCTTGCTGGCGCTCGCGCTCTTCCTGTTCCTTGGCGCGGCGCTCGTGTTCCGCGATGAGGCCCTCGTAGACGGGAACCTGCTGCGGTGTCAGGATCGATTTTACGCGCGCGATGTGCTCGCTTCGGATTTTCAGCATCTGGGGGCGGTAGGCGTCGCGAACTGCCTTATACTTCGCGCGGTCGTTGTCGAGGATGCTTTCGAGCAGCGTAACCTGTGCCGGAGTCAGATTCAGCTTCGAGCGCATTTCCGAAACGTAAGACCGCTTGGAGCCGGGATTGACTGCTCTGGCATTGTAGTAGCGTTGGCCCAGCGCTCCCACCGCGGCGCCGCAGCAAAACAGCAGTATTGCCAGAATGGCAGCCGCCCACTGGTTGCGCTTCATAAAATTTCGCGGCCTTCGCGCTTAGTGCTGAACGCTCATGGTAGCTTCTTGCGCCGTCGGCGTGGCCCCAATCGCCTCGGTGTAATAGGTATTCTCGACGCTGTGGTCTTCCATAAGCGCGTCAATGTAAGTGGTGGGCGGCGGCGTTAGACGAGCTTCGGGTGCTGCCATAAAATTCAGCACTAGCAACAACAGACATAACGCGGCGCAGGCAGTCATGGTGGTACGCGCCAGGCGCTGGAACACAAACCAAAAGCTGTGCCGCGCTTCAATTTTCCGCCATAGATCCGGCATGAAATTTACGCTCGGCTCCGGGTCGGGACAGGAAGCCCGATAGCTGCGGAACAGGTCGTCTAATTGAGAATCGTCATTGCTGGGCATTTGACTTCTATAACTTTCCATTCGCCACGGCCGCTTTGTGCGCTTTCAGCACTCTCTGCCGCGCGCGAAATAAACGCACTTTCAGGGCATTCTCATTGACACCGTAGATCTGCTCCAACTCTTTCAACGAAAGCCCTTCCACTTCCTTCAGCGTCAACAGCAGTCTATCTTGCTCCGATACGTGCCGGAATAAGGCATGCATAAACTCCCGTACCTCGCTCTTTTGCCGCTCCTGGTTCTCCTCCCGCACCCCGGCGAGCGAATCCGCCATCATCACCTGCTGCTCACTCAAATCCGCCATTCGCGACTCGTTTCTGCGCTTGGAACGGCGCAAGTAATCGTAAGAAGCGTTCACGGTCAGCCGATAGAGCCACGGCTCAAAGACTTCCGCGCTTCGAAGCTGATCGAGCGAATAATATAGCCTGACGAAGACCTCCTGCGCGACATCCTCAACGTCTTCTGGACGTCCGATCAGCCGCGAAATAGTACCCAGGATCCGCTTGCGGTATGCCAGCACGACCTGATTGAACGCCGGGCCATCGCCCGCCCGCGCTCTTTCGATCAATTCCTGGTCGACAAGCATACCGGCTCAACTTGCCGGCCCCCGTCGGCCCTTCGCTGTCTAGGCGCTCCGGCAACTTGTTAGGTTACAAGGCTTTGAGGAAAACTCCAAGCCGCGGTTGGGCGTCCCGGAATCTCCATCCGCGCGGCTGGATGCCTGCTGCTGCTGCAATTCGCGAATTCTAGCGTCCAACGCCCTGCGCTGCGCGTACAGCCGCTCCAGCTCCAGGCGCAGTACCGGGTGCCCCCTTCGCTGGCAGGAGGTAGTACGTGTGCGGCATACGAATGTTGTACAGCGAAACCCTGCTCCAGCGCCAGTTAAGTTCATTTCATGAATAGAATGTCCTTAGTCCTTGACGGCGTATTGCAATTTGTGATATTAAATTAGCAGATTGCAATATGAGCGTGGCCGACAAAATTCGCTATCTTCGGGTGGTTGAGGGCCACTTGCGTGGGCTAAACCGCGAGATGACCCAAAAAGAAGTGGTCACCGCGATTCAGCAGGAGCTGAACCGGTCGCTCAGCCAGTCCTATCTCTCGCAGCTCGAAGGCGGCCATCGCAAGCACCTGACGAACACCTCGCGGCTGCTGCTCTCCAAATTTTTCCGGGTCCATCCCGGCTACCTGGTCGACGATCCGGAAGGCTTTCAGACCGAACTCATTACCGATCTCGACCGGCAGGAAGACAAATTGGACCTGTGGCTGATCCAGGGGGCGGAGCAGCGGTTCCGAAGCGATACGGCGCTCTCAGAGGCGCTGCTGAAAATAGCGCGGCACGATAATACGCGCACCTGCATTTTGCTGCTTGCGGCGGTGCTGGAAACACCCGGCCTGCTGAACCGGCTTTGGGAGGTGCTCAGACCAAAGGAGGCATCGGCTCATGAACTGGCCTGACATTTATCTGCTTTGCTTCGCGGTAGGCGTTTTGTGGAGCCTCGCTTCGTTGCTGCTGGGCGGTTTTCATGCGGGACACGTGCATGCCGGGCATATGCACGCCGGACACGCACCGACCGGACATGCTGCGCCGCACGGGCTGGCAAGCTGGATGGGCGCGATGGCGAATCCGAGCTGCGCGGCGGTGTTTCTGGCCTGGTTTGGAGGTGTGGGATATTTGCTGACGCGCCACTCCGGTCTTGGGTTCTGGATCGATCTGGCCATGGCGTGCGCCCTGGGCCTGACCGGCGCTTGGTTTCTCGCCGCGTTCCTGCGTTTTCTACAATCGCGCGAGCAGCCGCTCGATCCGGCCGATTACGAAATGAACGGCGTGCTGGGGCAGGTTTCGAGCCCGATTCGGCCGGACGGAGTGGGTGAAGTGATTTACACGCGGGACGGCGCGCGCAGAGTTGTCGCGGCGCGCAGCGAAGACGCCCAGCAGATTGCGAGGGGCGAAGAGGTGATCGTCACGCGCTACGAAAGAGGAATCGCGTACGTACGCACCTGGGCTGCAATGACCCAGCCAGCGGCAAGACCGCCAGAATCATTGCCAAAGAAGGAGACCGAACATGTCGAATGAAATTATTTCTATAGCCGCAATAGTGGTGCTGACGCTGCTGGTGTTGATGATGGCGATGGCGACGCTGTATCGCAAAGCGGGCCCGCATGAGGCGCTGATCGTGTACGGGCTGCGCGGCACACGCATTGTAAAGGGCAGAGGCACCGTGATTTTTCCGATGGTGGAAAACTTCCGCCAGCTCTCTCTGCAGTTGATGTCCTTCGATGTCGCGCCGCAGCAGGATCTCTACACCAAACAAGGCGTCGCGGTGACGGTGGAAGCGGTCGCGCAGATCAAAGTGAAGAGCGATCCGGAATCGATCCAGACCGCCGCGGAGCAGTTTCTGACTAAGACCGATCAGGCTCGCGAGGGATTGATCCGGCTGGTGATGGAGGGGCATCTGCGCGGCATCATCGGACAGCTTTCGGTGGAACAGATTGTGAAGGAGCCCGAAATGGTGGGCGACCGCATGCGGGGCACTTGCGCCGACGACATGAGCAAGATGGGCCTGGAGGTCATCTCGTTCACCATCAAGGAGGTTCGCGACAAGAACGAATACATCACCAATATGGGCCGGCCGGATATTGCCCGCATCAAACGCGATGCGGACGTGGCCAACGCCGAAGCGGAGCGCGATACGGCCATCCGGCGCGCCGAGGCGATGCGCGCAGCAGCAGTGGCGCGGGCGCAAGCCGATCAGGAACGCGTGCTGGCGGAAGCTCTTTCGATGGCGGCGCAGGCCGAAGCCCAGCGCGATCTCGAGATCAAAAGAGCGCAGTACGTCGAAACCGTCAAGCGCCAGCAAGCGCAAGCCGACAAGGCTTACGACATCCAGTCCAATGTCATGCAGCAACAAGTCACGGTGGAAGCTGTGAAGATTCGTCAGGTGGAGAAGGAGCAAGAGATCAAAGTGCAGGAGGCCGAGATCCTGCGGCATGAAAAAGAACTGATCGCGACCGTGATCAAGAATGCCGAGATCGAGCGCCAGCGAATCGAGATGCTGGCCGAAGCCGCGCGCCGCAAGATGACCATCGAGGCCGAAGGGGCCGCCAGCGCCACGAGGCTGCAGGGTGAAGCGGACGCCGACATCATTCTGAAAAAAGGCGAAGCCGAAGCCAAGGCGATGAACGTAAAAGCCGAGGCGTATCAGGAATGGAACCAGGCCGCGGTGGTGGATAAACTGCTCACCGGCTTGCCCGAAGTTGTGAGGGCCTTGGCGGCGCCGCTCTCGAATATCGACAAAATCACGATCGTTTCGACCGGCGACGGCGATTCGGTGGGAATGAACAAAATCACCGGCGATATGACCAAAATCGCCGCACAGATTCCGGCGCTCTTTGAGACGCTCTCGGGCGTGCGGATGTCGGATCTGTTGTCGAGAGTTCGTGGAATTAAGAATCATCCCCTCCCGGATGAAATCCCCCCGGATGGAATCCTTCCGGGCGGAATAGCAAACGGTTCAAATACGAAGGCGTGAAGGAGGAATTTATGCCACTTTTAGATCGAGTAACAACCTTAATCAAAGCCAATCTCAACGACCTTGTCGATAAGGCCGAAGACCCGGAGAAGCTGCTCAAACAGCTTCTCCTCGACATGCAGAACCAATTCTTACAGGTGAAGACCCAGGTGGCGATTGCGATTGCCGATCAGCACCTTCTCGAGAAAAAACAGCAGGAGAATCTGGAAGCTCAGAAGGACTGGGTGCGCAAGGCCGAGCTCGCGATTCAGAAGAACGAAGACGATTTGGCCCGCATCGCGCTCGAACGCTCGCTCACGTATGAGAGCGCGGCGACAAATTTCGGGCAGCAGATTGAAGATCAATCGCACCAGGTGCAGATTTTGCGCGACGCGCTGCACCGCCTTGAGCAAAAGATGACCGAGACCAAGTCGAAGGCGGAGCTGCTCATTGCGCAGCATCGAAGGGCGAAGCTGGCCATCCGTTCCGGCGCGGGTAGCGTAAAGGAGTTCGAGAGTGATGCGGCGTTTGCGCGGCTGGAATCGAAGGTTTTCGAGACCGAGGCGCTCGGCCACGGGCATTTAACGGCCGGCCAGCCGGGCCCGGAACAGCGGCTCGCCGCGCTCGAGAAATCGGACCAGGTGGACCGGCTTCTGGCGGATTTGAAGTCGCGAGTGCGGGAGAGGACAACTTAAGAAAGGCAGGCGAAAGCGCCTGCTCCGCTAAACAGTTCTGGAAGGCGGACTTGCCGAAACTCGCTGTATAAGCCCGCCGCCGGATCGAGAAATACTCGCTGGAAGGAGCCATCGAGCGAAGCGGCGAAGGAACGAATCAGCTCTAGATTCGCCATCCATGGGCAGATCTGGTATACCCTGCCGGCTGGAAGTTTGCCGGCCGCGACATCCGCACGCAGCTTCTTCTCAGTTTCATCGGCGGAATAAGCGTAGATACACATCTCCCGATTCACGAGCTGAGTTACTGTCCCAACACCGGTCGCCCCGTTGTTGTCGCAGTCCTCATAAATGCGAATCATGTATCTGTGACTCATATGCTTACCGCCTTAGGAGCATGCTCGCGCATCTACTAAGGGTCCGCAATTGCCCGCGCCGTAAGCGGTCGTAAGTGGTCCCATTAAGCGGGCGTAAGGGGTGGAATTTCGATCCATTTCCGCTTGTGCCACGATTCCAGACCGGCTTCCGCCAGTTGCACGCCCTTGGCGCCTTCGAGCAGGTTCCAGGGGAACGGCTCATCCCGGACGACGTGGCGCAGGAATAGTTCCCATTGCCGTTTGAATGCGTTCTCGAAGGTGTCTTGCTCGGGAACTTTCTGCCAGCTCTCGAAGAAGTTCAGCGGCTGTGGAACATCGGGATTCCAGACCGGCCGCGGAGTTGCGCCATAGGGCTGAATCCAGCAGTCGCGGAGTCCGGCGACGGCGGAGCCTTTCGTGCCGTCTACTTGCAGCGTCAACAGATCGTCGCGCCGTACGCGGGTAGCCCACGACGAGTTGAAATGCGCGACGATGCCGCCTTCGAGTTCAAATGTGGCGTAAGCGGAATCGTCCGCTGTCGCGGGATACGCGCGGCCGCGTTCATCCCAGCGCTCCGGGATATGCGTAGCGCCCAAGCAGGAGACCGCTTGGACTTGGCCGAAGAGATTGTCCAAGACATAGCGCCAGTGGCACAGCATGTCGAGCATGATGCCGCCGCCATCCTCTTTCCGGTAATTCCACGACGGCCGCTGCGGCGGGACGATATCGCCTTCGAAAACCCAATATCCGAATTCGCCGCGCACCGAAAAAATTCGGCCAAAAAAGCCGAGATCGCGCAGCTTTGAAAGTTTGAGCAAGCCCGGCAGCCAAAGCTTATCCTGGACGACTCCGTGCTTGACGCGCGCCTCCTCCGCCAGCTTATAGAGATCAAGCGCGGTTGCAAGGTCGGGCGCAACCGGCTTCTCGCAATAGACGTGCTTGCCGGCCGCGATTGCTTTCCGCACCGCAGCCGCGCGCTGGGCCGTGGTCTGCGAGTCGAAATAGATGGAGTATTGTGCGTCGGCTAAGGCGGAGTCGAGATCTGTGGTGTAGGGAATGTCTCCGAAATCGCGCGAAATCTCGGCGAGCTTTGCCGGGTTACGGCCCACCAGCAGTGGACGAGGCAGAATTGTTTCGGTCTCGCTGAGCTGGATGCCGCCCTGCTCGACGATGGCCTGAATCGAGCGGCGCAGATGCTGGTTCAACCCCATGCGTCCAGTGACGCCATTCATGATGACGCCCAGCGAGTGCGTCTTCGGCTGGCTCATGAAACCGCTCCACTCGTGCATTGCGGCTGTGCGCCCGCGGGCAACGGCGGAGCGTCTACGCCTGCGCGCGGCAGAGTTCCGGCCAGCTCCTGATGCCAGTGCGCCACATCACCGGCCGGGCCGTAACAATAAATCATGCGCATGGGAACTGCGCCGGTGTTGGTCAGTTGATGAAAAATTTTGGGCGGAATATAAACCGCCTGCCCGGCGTGGATGGTTGCGCATTCCTCGCCCAGACACATTTCACCCGTGCCTTCTAAGATGAAGTAAATTTCCTCCTGCTCCTGGTTGTGCCACGGTACCTGGCCGCCGTTTGGTTCCAGCGTGACGTGCCCGAGCGAGAAATGAGTCGTTTGAATGGGGCTCGCGCCTCCAGCAAGATTTTGCGTGCGCCGGCGGGCGGGATAACTGCGCCCTTGCATCTGCGATAAATCGGCGATAATCATATTTCAGCCGTAGCAAATATAACCTATGCAGCGCACGTGTATTGCAACCATGCTTCTGTGGCGCTTGCCGCAACGGCCTTCGGAGCGGAGACCGGTTCTGCCGGCGAGTTGCTGAAAAAAGTCGCGGATCGGTATAAAGGTCTCGCGACCTATGAGATCGCGGCCGAGCGGAAGATCGTCCTCGCAGAGTCGGGGGGCACCCGCGTGATTTCAACGTATTGGCCGTTTACATCGCCCGCAATACGGCACGACAGAACCCGAAGCCCTGTTTAATATCCAACGAATCTGATGACCGATCGTCCAGCATATTAGCCACATCTGTCCGCCTCTGAGATCTCATCGCCATACGTCCGTGCACCAGCAGCCTATGCAGTCCCAGGATTATCGTTTTAAGAAGTACCAGGCCTTGCGTCTTCATGCGATAGTACATTTCGAGCGATGAATCCAGAGCCGTCTACGCCGCTGATGCGCCAATACCAAGCCGCGAAAAAGCAGGTCCCCGGGACGCTGCTGTTGTTCCGGCTAGGGGATTTTTATGAGCTGTTCTACGAAGACGCGGTAACAGCCGCCCGCGAGCTGGAGATCACACTCACGGCGCGCAATAAAGAGCGCGGCGAGCCGGTACCCATGTGCGGCGTTCCCTATCACGCGGCGGAGGGATATATTTCGCGGCTCATCCAGCGCGGCTATCGGGTAGCTATTTGCGAGCAGATGGAAGAGCCCGGACCCGGTAAAAAGCTGGTGCGGCGCGAAGTCACCCGGGTGGTGACGCCGGGAACTGCGACCGATTCCTCGCTGCTGCGCTCGCACGAGAACAATTATCTGTGCGCCGCATTCAGCAAGGCCGGGCGCAGCGGGCTGGCTTATGTGGATGTGTCGACCGGCGAATTTCGCGCGACGGAACTCGACACCGAGGAATTGCTCCCCGCCATCGAGACCCTGAATATTCGCGAGACACTGCACCCGGAGGGAAACCCCACGGGCGCGGCCTGCCTCGAAACAGCGCTCGACGCGTGGGTCTTCGGAAGCGATTACGCCGGCCGCCAGATTCTCGAGACCTTCCGCCTCCATTCACTCGATGGCTGCGGGATGGCCGATAAGCCGCTGGCGGTTGCGGCGGCCGGAGCGGTTCTGCATTACTTGCGCGAGACACAGAAATCGGCGCTCGATCATCTCAACCGGCCGGGTTTCTATCAGCGGCACGACAATATGGTGCTGGACGCCGCGACGGTGCGGAATCTGGAATTGGTGGAGCCGTTGTTTGCGGGCGAGAGCCGCGAGGCGACGCTGATTCATGTTCTCGACAAAACTTTGACCGGCATGGGTGGACGGCTGCTGCGCCGCAGGCTGCTGAATCCTTCCTGCGACCAAGCTGAAATTGAAGCGCGTTTGGACGCGGTGGCGGAGCTTGCCGGGAAAATTATTCTGCGCGGAGATCTCCGGAAAACACTCGCGGGCGTGCAGGATCTGGAACGGCTGCTGGCGAAGGTGACACTCGGGACCGCCGCGCCGCGGGACATGCTGGCGCTCGGCCGGTCGCTCGCGCAGCTTCCCAAAATTTCAAAGGTCTTGAGCCAACTGGAAACGGCGGCGCTGCGCGCGGAAATCGATGAAGTAGCCGAAGTGCGGGACCGGATACTGGCAGCGATTGCAGAGGAACCGCCGGTGAATCTGGCGGATGGCGGGACCATCCGCGACGGCTTCCACACCGATCTGGACGAACTGCGGAATATCAGCCGCAACAGCCGCCAGTACATCGCCGCGATCGAAACGCGCGAGCGAAGCCGGACGGGTATTCAATCGCTCAAGGTGCGGTTCAACAACGTTTTCGGCTACTACATTGAAATCTCAAAAGCGAATCTGCAGCTCGCGCCGGCCGATTACGAGCGCAAACAGACGCTCGCGAATGCGGAGCGCTTCACCACGCCGGAGCTGAAGGAGCTGGAGGGCAAGGTGCTCGCGGCGGAAGAAAAGATTCTGACGCTGGAGCGGGAGATTTTTCAAGAGCTGCGCTCTTTCGCGGCGTCCTTTGCGGAGCGGATCAAGACGGCCGCAACAGCCGTGGCCGAACTCGACGTCGCGGCGGCGCTGGCGCAGGTGGCGGCGGAAAATCGCTATCGGAGACCGCGTTTCTCGCATTCGGGCGAGATGCGTATCGACGCTGGGCGCCACCCCGTCATCGAACGGCTGGCCGAGCGCGATGCCGGACGCTTCATCCCCAACGATCTCTACCTCGATTCGTCGAAACAGTATATAGCGCTAATCACCGGGCCAAACATGGGCGGCAAGTCGACCTATCTGCGGCAGGCCGCGCTGATTCTGATCCTGGCTCAAATGGGATGCTTCGTTCCGGCCGAAGCGGCGCTGCTGCCCATCGTCGACCGGGTTTTCACCAGAATTGGGGCTGCGGACAACCTGGCGCGGGGGCGATCCACTTTTATGGTTGAGATGACCGAAGCCGCCGCCATTCTCAATACCGCGACCGCCAGCAGCTTCGTCGTACTGGATGAAATCGGGCGTGGGACGTCCACCTACGACGGCTTGGCTCTTGCTTGGGCCATGGTTGAGTACATTCACGAGGAAATTAAGGCGAAAACACTATTCGCGACCCACTACCACGAGCTGACGGAGCTAGCCGATCAACTTTCTGGCGTAAGAAATTTACACGTCGCCGTAAAAGAGTCAAATGACCAGATCTTATTCATAAGAAAGGTAGAACCGGGCTCATCCGACCGCAGTTATGGCATCGAAGTGGCCCGTTTAGCCGGTCTACCCCTCAAAGTAATCGAGCGGGCGAGGTCCGTTTTATTGCATCATGAAGTAAGGGAACGCTCCGTAACCGAAGAGTTGGCCCCGGGCGAGTCAGATGCGCCCTTGCAAATAAAACTGTTCGAGCCCGTAAACCAGGGGTTCGCCGATCGGATCCGCGCACTGGACATAGATCAGTTGCGGCCGGTTGAAGCTTTGCAAATTCTGCAAGAGTTACAGCACGAGTTGCTAAAGAGATGAGAATAGCAGGTATCATGAGCGGGACATCGCTCGACGGGATCGACGTAGCGATCGTCGACATCACCGGTTCGGGCTTCAGGGCGAAGATTAACGTCCTGACGAGTCATTCGGTCCCATATCCACGGAAGATCCGCGAGGCGCTTGTCGCCGTATCCAATACAAATGCGTTTACGGGAGACATTTCGCGGCTCAACTTTTTGCTCGGCGAGCTTTACGTCGAGGCTTTGGAGGAGACGGCTGAGCGTGCACAGATTCCGCTGGATTCTGTCAAGCTAATCGGGTGCCACGGGCAGACCATCTTCCACGAAGGACAAGGATCGCAGTATTTGGGGAAGAGAGTCGCCAGCACTTTCCAGATCGGCGAATCGAGCGTCATCAGCGAGCGGACCGGGATCGATGTGATCTCGAATTTCCGCGAGCGCGACATGGCGGCCGGCGGGAAGGGCGCGCCATTGGCGCCCTATCTGGATTACATGCTGATACGGCATCGGGGACGCGGCCGTGTCGCCGTCAATATTGGCGGCATCGCGAACCTAACGGCGATTCCTCCGAACACCAGCACAGACCGGGTTATCGCCTTCGATACCGGTCCGGGAAACATGGTAATCGACCAGCTTGTGAGCCGAATCACGCAAGACAGGCAGACGTTCGACCGCGACGGCGCGATCGCAGCGGCAGGCGATATCGATCCCAAGCTGCTGGCGAAACTGCTGCGAGACAAGTATTTTCGCGCCAAGCCGCCGAAAACGGCCGGCCGCGAGCAATACGGCTCGGAATTTGTTTCGAAGCTGCTCGACACCGAACTCAGCAGCGAAGACTTGATCGCGACCGCAACGGCTCTCACGGCCGAGAGTATCGCGCTCGGGGTGCGTAATTTCGTGCTGCCTGAAATGCGGGTGGATGAGATTTTTGTCTCCGGCGGTGGCACTCACAATCCCACCATGATGCGCATGCTGAGCAAGGCGCTGGACCCGATTCCGGTGAAGGAAACAACGGAAGTCGGGCTGGACGTCGACGCCAAGGAAGCGGTTGCGTTTGCCGTGATGGCTTACGAAACAGCGCACTTGCGTCCATCGAATGTGCCCAATGGCAACCGGCGCTAAGCGGCAGGTGGTGCTCGGGAAACTGACGCCGAACGGAATCAGTGCTCCTCCCCGCAACGGCGGCTCGAACGGCACGACGGCTGCCAACAGCGCTTCGCGGAACGGGGCCGGAACGGCGACTCACAAAGCCAAAGCCACGCACGTGGCCAAGGTATCGCGTCCGGCAGTCGCGCCCAAGGCAAAAGCCGCGGCGCGATAATCGGGCAAAACTAAATCGGTTGGGGACTCCGGCGCTTTGCGGATTCCCCTTCCAGCATCTCCCCCATCTCGAGTAACTTCAGAACGGTATTCCAATTTCTGCCGGTCCCTGGGATTTTCAGGATTTTCTCGATGGCTGGCCAGGATAGCTTGGGCCGCGCCATGCCGTTCGGAAAATATATATACAACTCGCGCCCTTCGATCCGCAGTTCCTCGGGATCGGCTTTGATGCTCAGGACTTTCTCGCGTGCTTCCGGGCTCGGTTGCGCGGCGAGAAAGGTGACGAGCAGTTTGCTTGGGTCGATGCCGCTCCGGTTCGCAAACGGGTTTTTTGCGCTCACCTGTCTCAGGTCGGAGGTTGTGCGAAGGATCACATCCGAGTGAAAACCGAAACTCCGCTCAATTGCACTCTCGATGCGCGCCGCGAGCGCGGCGAGATTCCGCTCCCGAGTTTTGAAAATGACGTTGCCGCTCTGAATGAATGTCCGCGGATCTTCGAGATCGAGCGACTCGTACAACGAGCGCAGCGCGTCCATTTTGATTCTGTTGCTGCTCCCGAGATTGATGCCGCGGAGCATGGAGATGATAACGGCGGAGGGCACTATTCAATCCTCCATTCTCCGTTTTTCTTGAATTCCAAGTACATCGCGTCTGGTGCAAGATCGATCCCGGCCGGCCAGGTCACGACGCCGTGTTCCACATAAACTTCAGCAAACAGCGCTGGGTCAGCGAGTTGCGCAAACACACCGGCATTGGGAGAGTGGACGAGGCCACTCATGTCCACTTGACCCTCCAAACCGTCAACGAAGCGAACGTATAAGAGAAAGTCTTCGAGCGCTGTCACTTCAGCCACATCATCGGGATGATTACAAACAATGGGAGGAATCACGGAAGAGGATCGATCTTCGCTGGCTGCGCTCGGCGTTCGCATAATATCCAGTTTTCCATAAGTTCCGCTTGATGGATCTGCGCCCATTCGAAGACGAGACGTTCAGTGGTCCGCGAAAGATTCCCCCCTAGGAGTTGTAACTCGTTAATACTCACACGCGGCCGGAAATTCGCATAGCGAACATGGAAATAAGGCGCGGCATTGGTTAGGGCCGACCCGATAACGTTGCGCGTAACGCCGCAATCAGCTTGACGATGTCTTCTTCATTGTTATAGAAATGCGGCGAGATCCGCAGGTAGCCTCTTCGGGCCGCGACAAGAATATTCCGTTCGGCGAGCTGTTTCACAAGTGCGCCGGCATCCGTATTCGGGAAACGCACGGCCACGATTTGGGAAGGAAGATAATCTCCCGGCGGCGAATCGCACTCCGCGCCGAGCCGATGCAGTTCCTGCTGCGCCAGCGCCGCAAGCTCCAGCACTCGATTCTCAATTGCGGCCATCCCGAGCCGCTCGATCAGTTCCAGTGAAGCTTGCATGGCATACAAGGATGGAAAGGCGAGCATCCCGCCCTCATATCGTTCCGCTCTATCCGATAAACGCGGAGCGCCGTGATGCAGGCTGTCGACGTTCCTCCACTCGCAATCGCTGCGCCAGCCGGTTACATTCGGGCGAAGCCATTTTCTCGCGTCCGGATGCACATACAGGAATCCCGCGCCGTTCGGCGACATCATCCATTTGTAACCATCGACGGCGACAAAGTCCGGCTGGATCATCTGGCAATCAAACCGCAGCGCCCCTACGCTCTGGGTTCCATCCACAAACACCAGAACCCCGCGTTCGCGCAACCGGGCGATCGTAGGCCCAAGGTTGGGCCGTAAGCCGGTGACGTAATCGACCGTGCTCAAGAGCGCGAGCCGGGAGCGCGGCGAAATGTTCCGATCGAGTTCATTCCATTGGCACTCGATTCCTCGAACGCCTTTGAGCGACTGCGCCGCATAAAGCTGATTCGGAAACTCGTGCTCCAAAGTCAGGATTTCGTCGCCAGGTTGCCAGTCGATTCCATTTAGGACCAAGCCCAGCGCGCTGCACGCATTGATAAAAAATGCGATGTCATCCGCGCTCGCGTTGATCAAACGCGCAAGCGAACCCCGCAGGCGCTCGGCGTCATCGAACCAGTTCAGAAAATCGGCGCACGCTCTTTCATCGCGCCGCTGGAAGTGGGCCAGTGCCGCTGCCGTCGCGCAGCGGGGCAATTGTCCATAGGTTGCCGTGTTCAGGAACGTGCGGCCTTCGAGTGCTGGAAAGTCGCCTCGCACCGCACGCCAATCGATGTCGCTCATTCGGTCGCGGGCAGCCCCAATTTCGCTTGCAAATGCGTTACGCGCCTCATGCAGCAAGCACCTCTTCGGACGATGCGCGTGCGCCGCTCCAGAAACTCGACTTTCCCTTCGCTCAACTTTTTGCCGACCGTAATCCGGTACGGGATTCCGATCAGGTCGGCATCTTTGAATTTGACGCCGGGACGCTCATCGCGATCGTCTAAGAGTGCATCGATCCCGGCTTCCGCGAATCGGCTGTACAGCAAGTCGGCTGCTTCTCTTTGCAGCGCGTCGCTGTAGTTGACCGGCGTAATCACTACGCTGAAAGGAGCAATCGCAACCGGCAGCGCCATCCCATCCCGATCATGATAAAGCTCAACCGCGCAGGTTAGAATTCGTTCAATTCCGATGCCGTAAGAGCCCATAATGGGCGTGATTTCCTTACCGTCCTCACCGAGAACGCGCAACCCCATCGAGTCCGAATATTTGTAGCCCAGCTTGAAAATATGGCCGAGCTCGATGGCCTTGAACATGTCGAGCGCGGCCCCGCAGTTCGGACATGCGTCGCCGGCCGCGGCCTGCCGCAGATCGAAAAATTCAGCTTCGAAATCCTTGCCGGGCGTGACATTCTTGAGGTGATAATCGTCGCGATTTGCGCCAGCGATCATGTTCCGGCGGCCCTGGAGCGCGGTATCGGCCAGAATGCGCATATTCTTGACGCCCACGGGACCCAAAGAGCCCGCGCTGGCCCCGAACCATTCGACGATTTCCTGCGGATGCGCAGGCCGCAGCTCGATTGCTTTGAGAACCGAAGCCAGCTTGGTCTCGCTCAACTGATGATCGCCTCGCATCATGACGAGCACCGGGCGATTGTCGCCGGACATCACGAGACTTTTCATCTGCGAAGTCTCCGGCAAACGGGTGAAGCTGGAGATTTCCGCGATAGTTTTCAAGCCAGGGGTGTGAAACTCTTCGGGAGAAAAATCTCCGTTCGGATCGGCAGCCGCGGGCGCGGCGGGAATCGAAGCCGCCTTCTCCAGATTCGCCGCATAGTCACATTGCGGACAGCGCACGATCGAATCCTCGCCAGCATCGGAGCGAACCACAAATTCGTGCGATTGAGTCCCGCCCATTGCGCCCGAATAGGCCTCGACGGCGGTGTACTCAAGGCCGCACCGGTCGAAAATTCGCCGATATGCAGCGTAGTGTTTGTCATAGGCGATGTCAAGCCCGGCGGCGTCGATGTCGAAGGTGTACGAGTCCTTCATCAGAAACTGCCGGACGCGCAACAAACCCGATTTCGGCCGCGGCTCATCGCGAAATTTGGTCTGAATCTGGTACCAGATTTGCGGTAATTGCTTGTAGCTGCGCAACTCTCCACGCGCAATGAAAGTCACCACCTCTTCGTGCGTCATGCCCAGGCACAAATCGCGCCCGAAGCGGTCTTTGAGGCGAAACAGATTGTCCCCCATCACATCCCATCGGCCCGATTCCTGCCACACTTCGGCCGGGTTGAGAGCCGCAAACAGCATCTCCTGGCCGCCGATGGCGTTCATCTCTTCGCGCACGATCCGCTGAATTTTCAGAAGCGATCTTTGGGCGAGCAGCAGATAATTGTAAATGCCCGCGGAAAGCTGCCGGATGTAGCCGGCACGCAGCAGCAATTGGTGGCTGATGACTTCCGCTTCGGCGGGCGCTTCCCGCAGAGTCGGAATGAAAAGAGATTTCCAACGCATTTTGTCTAATAGGACAATTAGAGCAGACGGTTTGGAACGGAGCAGATGAACCTACAGCAACGCATGGCGCGGCCCCTTTCGGAAGTGGACCCGGAAATCTATGAGGCGATCCAGCACGAAGTGGACCGCCAGGATACGCGACTGGAATTGATCGCGAGTGAAAACTTTACTTCCGAAGCCGTGCTGGAAGCCGCCGGCACCGTGTTCACCAACAAGTATGCGGAAGGTTATCCGGGCAAGCGCTATTACGGCGGGTGCGAGTTTGTCGATGTGGTGGAGAATCTTGCGCGCGAGCGGGCCAAGAAGCTGTTCCACGCCGAGCACGTGAACGTGCAGCCGCATTCCGGATCGCAGGCGAACGAAGCTGCCTATGCGGCGGTTCTGCAGCCCGGCGACACGATTTTGGGAATGAACCTCGCGCATGGCGGGCATCTTACGCACGGCCACCCTCTGAATTTTTCCGGCAAGCTCTACCGCGTGGTCGCTTATGGCGTGCGGCGCGATGACGAACTGATCGATTATGAGGAACTGGCGAGGCTGGCAAAAGAGCACAAACCGAAACTGATAATTGGCGGCGCAAGCGCGTACTCGCGCGTGATCGATTTCGCGCGCTTCCGCGAGATCGCGGATTCCGTGGGCGCGATATTTCTGGTGGACATTGCCCATTATTCCGGCCTGGTTGCCGCGGGCGTTTATCCGAATCCGTGCGAGCACGCCGACATCGTCACCTCCACAACGCACAAGACCTTGCGCGGACCGCGCTCGGGCATGATCCTCTCGAAAGAAAAATTCGCTCAAGCGATTGATAAAGCCGTTTTTCCCGGTGCGCAAGGCGGCCCGCTGGTGCATATTTTGGCTGCCAAGGCAGTCTGCTTTCTGGAGGCGCTTTCCCACGAATTCCGCGACTATCAGCGGCAAGTTCTGGCCAACGCGCGGACGCTCGCCAAATCGCTCCAAAGCGAAGGCATTCGCGTGGTGAGCGGTGGAACCGATTCGCACATGTTCCTGATCGATGTGTTCGCCAAAGGCGTCAAGGGAAAGGAGGCGGAGAAGGCGCTGGACGAGGCCTATATCACCGTTAACAAGAACGCGATTCCGTTCGATACCAATCCCCCGCTCAATCCGAGCGGTATCCGCCTGGGCAGTCCGGCCGTCACAACGCGCGGCTTTCGTGAAGCGGAAATGACCGAAGTCGGCAAGCTGATCGCACGCGTCCTAAGTGATGTTAAATCGGAGAGCGTGATTGTGGAAACGCGCAAAGGCGTAGCGGAGCTGACGGAGAAATTTCCGCTCTACGCCTGGAAACGAGAAGCCGTCGGCGCGGCGGATTGACTGGGTTAATCACCCAATTTTCCTCTCAATTTCCAACATTGTTTGCGCAGAAACTGGCCGCTTTCCACTGGAAGTGCATGTAAACACAGGAAATCGCCTGCGGCCATCTACTTGCTTTGTACGATTCGAGGCTGTCCCTTGCCTTAGGAATCATGCTAAATCGGACGTGCAGTCTTTCTGTCGTTCTAATAACGTTATCGTTTTTATCCGCTAATGTTGCGCTCGCGGACCCGCAGCCGCTGCCGAGCAGCGTCCTGAACAGCAGCGGTGTTCAGTTGGACACCTCCGTACACGTTCCATCCGGTAACCCCACATATCCAGTCAGCTTTAACTTTGGTAGCGGTGGAGGGTTTACCGCTACCATCGACAGCACCAATACCGTGATGTGGTGCGTAGACGCCGAAGAGGCCATTTCCCCTCCGACGACCTACAACGCGGATTTGGTTGAATTATCGAAAGTCGCAACCGACAAGAGTTATGTCCGCTATGGAAACGTCAGTAGCAGCCAATGGAAGCTGAGCCTCTCCGGTGACAATACGCCCCTGCAGCGGTACGAAATGGCTGCCTACTTGATTAGCCAGTACCCTGGCCTTCCCGCAGGACCTAACCCGTCGAACACGTTAACCGACAAAGAGCTTCAAACGGCCATTTGGGAAGTGATGTGGAATACAAGCGTGAGCCCTGCTGGGAGCGTCACATGGAGTAAGATTTTCAATGGAGGTGGAGCCCTCAATACCGCCGATGAGAACCAGGTCGCGACTTACATCAGTCAAGCGCAAAGCTTTGTTAACAATTCGGCCAATGCGTCCTTCTTTAATAACTTTGCGATTGTGACCGGCAACGGTAAATTCAAGCGGCATCCCCATATCGGGCTCGGGAGTTCAAACTTATATCGTTCCACTGGCCAGTGTCGCAACGGTTCCGGAACCGGCCTCCATTGTTTTGCTCGGCTCGCTGCTGGCGGGCATCTTCGCCCTGAGCCGCCGCGTTCGAGCCAAACGTGTTCGCCTCATCTGCTGAATGCCGTGGAATGATTCCCCGGTATAAATTCTTTATCGCAGTCTTCCTGATAGCTGTTGCGGTTTTGCCGCAGGCCTGTACCCGTTCCAACCAAGCCAGGGAAACGGCTTTTCTGGAAAAAGGCAAAGAGCTTGTCGTTCGCAAGCAGTACGCGCGTGCGGCTCTGGAGTTCAAAAATGCGATTCGCGAAATGCCCAAAGATGCCGAACCGTATTATCAGCTCGGCATCGTGTGCATGCAGACCGGCGATGTTTTTGACGCCTTTCGCGCGTTTAAACGAGCTACGCAGCTAAATCCTAAACACGCGCAGGCGCAGATTAAGCTTGCTGAACTGCTCAACATGGCGCAGCAGAGCGATCTGCTTCCGAAAGCCGCGGCGCGCCTAAACGATGTTCTGCGCGCATCTCCGGACGATGAGGAAGCGACTGATGCGCTTGCCGTTACGGAACTTCAGATGGGCAAGAGCGCGGACGCGACCCGTCGCCTCGAAGAGTCGCTTCGAAAGTTTCCCGCGCGTCTGAAGTCCTCTGTCGCGCTCGCGCGAATCCTGCTTCTCGAGAACGACTTTAATGCTGCTGAGGCGGTATTGCAGAAAGCCACGGCCGCGGCGCCAGATTCGCCGGCCGCTCACTTGGCCCTGGGACAACTTTATCTCGTGCGACAGCAGCCGGAAAAGGCCGAACCGGAGGTCGCAAAAGCGATTCAGCTCGACCCGAAGAACAGTTCCGCGGTGTTGACCTTGGCATTGCTCCAGATCCACACAAAGCGCATGCCGCAAGCAGAGCGAACGCTCCGGCAGCTCTCGTCTCTTCCCGACGAGAGGTACAAGGATCTACACGCCATATTTCTCTACCTGATCGGTAACGGGGACGCCGCCGTTGCAGAGCTGGAACTCCTGGTCCGCAGCAATCCGGATGACCAACGAATGCGCAACCACTTGGTGGATCTGTATCTGGAGATGAACAGGATTCAGGACGCCCGAAGGCTGCTGGCCGATGCCTTGCAGCACAAATCGAACGACACCGATCAAGTGTTTGAACGCGGCCAGCTTTATTTGAAAGCGGGCGAGCCACGCCAGGCCGAGCAGGACCTCAAGCAGGTACTCCATCTTCAGCCGGATTCGGCCCGTGCTCATTTTTCTCTCGCTCGCGTTTATGCCGCCGAAGGATTGATAAACAACGAGCGGCAGGAATTGAACGAGGCGCTGCGTTTCGACAGCAGCTTGCTTTCGGCGCGGTTGGCGCTGGCCAAGAGCTTTGTCCTAAGCAATCAGCCCCATGCGGCTCTGGATATCCTCAATGAAGCTCCCGGTTCACAGAAACGCACTGTCGCCGTGATCGTCGCGCGGAATTGGGCCCTGTTCGAAACTGGGCAAATACCAGAGCTACAATTGTCGATCCGCGAAGCGCTGCACGCTGGCAGGACGCCGGAGCTTTTGCTCCAGGATGGCCTCGTCAAGATGGGCGAGAAGGATTACACCGGCGCGCGAGCGGATGCCGAGGAGGTACTGAAACTCAAGCCGCAAGATAGCAGAGGCGCCCGCCTGCTCCTTGACACATATATAGCCCAGAACGAAGCCCCGCAGGCCATGACGCGGCTCGCCGCGCTTGCGGCTACGCATCCAAATACTCCTTCTGTGCAATTCCTTATCGGGCAATGGCATCTCCAAAATAATCAGATTGCGCCTGCGCAAAAAGCCTTTGAGGCGGCACTCGCCGGAGATCCGAATTTTGCGGCTGCGGCGGTGAATCTCGCCGAGATCGATCGCCTCCGCCATAACCCCGATGCCGCCCGCCAGCGGTTGCAGGCGATCATCGCGCAACATCCGGGAAACCTTGCCGCGTTTCTGCTCCTAGCCAGCGTTGATGAAGATATGGGCGATCGCGCCGGAGAAATTGCCGCTTACAAGTCCGCTCTCGCGATCGATAGCTCGAACGAATACGTGCTGAACAATCTGGCTTATGCGTTGGCGATCCAAAATCCCGATGAAGCGCAGCGGCTCGCCGAGCACGCGGTCGCGATCGATCCTGAAAATGCAGCGGCGCAGGATACATTAGGCTGGATCTATTACCGGAAAGGCCTATACGGCAGGGCGGTCGATCACTTGAAGACGGCGGTCGATCACGACCCAAGCCCGCGTAG
>CAWBDW010000008.1:0-127963 GCA_963787545.1 uncultured Acidobacteriaceae bacterium | reverse complement strand
ACTTCTCTCCGACTGCAGAAGGTCAGTATTGAATACGAGTTAAGGCCTTCGTTCATGCCTATGTTTGCTCGGTATTCAGAGCAGTCCTGAATCTACTGCGCACGCGCTACAACAAATATTCGTGCGGCTAATTGCTGTCTCAGGCGAATATCGCTACTTTGCCCGTTGACTCGCAAGAGAAGGGAAGCATTGCGAATTCCGGCTTCGACAACAACCGAAACGCCCGGTCGTAATCCCATCCGTTCGAGTTCCCGCAGTTCTGAAGCATCGCGGTCGGAAACACTGCTGACGATCGCGAGGACGCCGCAAGCCCAGTTCAGTAGGTTCACTTCTTCCCTTGCGGATACAGCGCCGCTCTTCTCCGGGATTAAATGCCCATGGGGGTCCACTTGCGGATCGCCAAGCTTCGCTGCGATTCGGTCTTCCAGTTTTTCCGAAATGAAATGCTCGAGCCGCTCCGCCTCTTCGTGAACTTCATCCCAGCCGTAATCGAGTACATCGTGCAGAAAACGTTCCAGCAATCGATGATGCCGCAAAACCTCGAGCGCCCGTTTTCTTCCCGCGGCTGTTAAGTATACGCCGTGGTGCTTCTGATATTTCACCAGAGGCGGCTTAGCGGCTGATAGTTTCTGGAGCATTCCGGTCACGGACGCAGCACGGACGCTCAAACGCTCGGCCAGTCCGTTCGTGGGAACTTGCTTGTCATCCGGCCCACTCAGTTCCACAATGGCTTTCAGGTAATCGTCAACCGACTCTGTGTTGGCTGGGGCGGAAGATCTAGTTGCCACTAAATTAGAGTCTACCGTGCGTCAGGATCTCACAACGCCAATCGTCTGCCATTGCAGTGTGTCTTGACGTAATGCTACTCTCTACTTTAGGCATGCCTAAATTTGTACTCGGCGCAATTTTCATTCTGCTGACCATTTGGATTTCGTGTCCCCGCGTCTGCCGCGCGCAGGGCGAAACCACCAGTGCTATCGCAGGACAAGTCCGCGACGCAAGCGGCGGCGGCATCCCTCAGGCGAAAGTCATCATTTCCAATAACGAAACGGGACTTAAGCGTACCGTCCAAACCGATAACGCAGGCCGTTTCCAGTTTCCGCAGCTGACACCTGGCACGTATACCCTACAAGTCACCGCGCCCGGCTTCGATGACCAGCAGAACAACTCTGTCCCCGCGCCACTGGGACGTACTCAAACCGTCGATTTCGTTTTGCAGCTGCAAAAAATGAAGCAGGAAGTTACCGTCGGGGAGCAGCCCCCGCTGATTAACACCGAGAATGCAAACACAGCCACAACGCTAAATGCGCATGCGCTCGAAAATCTTCCGAATCCGGGCGGCGACCTCACTTATCCGTTGCAATTTGCCGCCGGCGCTTTGATGAACACAGCCGGAAGCGGCAACGATTTCGTTGGCGGCTCAAACGGCTACGGCAATGTCGAGTTCAATGGCCTCCCAGCGCTATCAAACGGCTACATTGTCGACGGGCTGGAGACGAACGACCCACTGACAAATCTCAATAGCGGTCTCTCGACAAATCTTGTTCTCGGCTTGAACTCCATCGCTGAAGTCACGGTGAACACGCTGTCCTATGCCGTCGATCAGGGCCGCTATGGCGCGTCTCAGGTGAACTACGTGACGAAGTCCGGGACCAATGAGTTCCACGGCAATCTCTATGAGCTTTGGAACGGCTCGTTACTGAACGCAGCCGATTTCTTTACGAACGCAACGCCTGGAAATCACAAGCCCCGCTCAACTGTCAATCACTTCGGCGGGAGCTTGGGTGGTCCCATCCTTCACAACAAGCTGTTTTTCTTCTTCGATTCCGAATGGGTGCGCATCGCGCTTCCCATCGTCACCGAGACCACTGTTCCCACACCCGCTCTCGAAAGCTACATCCTCAGCCACCTTCCTCTAGGCGGACGCGACGTGTTGACGGGCGCAGTCTATGGGGCGCAACCGCAGCTCGTGCCTTTTTACAAAAACCTGTTCTCGCTTTATGGCAACACCGCCGGTACGTCGCTCGCGATGCTTGGCTGTCCTTTTAACAGCAACGGAACGGCCGCAGGCGGAAATCCGCCGAACGGTGATGGCTGCGCCAATCGCCAAAGTATCTCGCATTCCAGTGATGATCACGAACAGGTCCAGACGGCGCGCATTGATTACAACATTAACGACAGGAACATGACGTGGTATCGATTTCAAGCCGACACGGGTTTGCAAGCGGCCTGGACAGATCCCATCAACCCCCTCTTCAACGCCCTTTCCCCTCAGCCACTCTATTCATTCGCGTCAGGCTACACACACGTTTTCTCTTCGACGCTCGTAAATTACTTCAATCCGGCCTTCTCTTGGTATCAGAGCCTGTTCGGTCCTACGAACTTTGCGCAGACGCTTTCGGCCTTCCCGATTGTCCTGGAGCCGAGTGGTTCGAGCGCGCCCTTCACTCCTTTGGGCGGTCTCGACAACACCTGGGTGCAAGGCCGGCGTGCCAGCCGCTTCTTCATCAACGACAATCTTGCCTGGACCGTCGGCGCCCACGAACTCCGCTTCGGCACAAACACGCGTATCTTACGCTTGAACGACTACGATTTCGGCGAGGGGACGGTCCCGACAGTCAGCTACACGGACCTTCCTCAGTTCATCTACGGCATTGCGTCGACCGCAAGCGCCACTTACCCGCTCGCCGACTCACAGCCGTTCAGTTTCCTAAACGCGGACTTCTACGCCCAGGATAAGTGGCAAATCACGCCAGCCCTGACGTGGACGTTCGGCCTCCGATCCACTCACAATTCGAATCCACTCAATCCGCACGATTTAGTAGCGCGTCTTCCAGGCTCATTCGCCTCGATCTCGCACGATGTGAATCAGCCGCTCGACTCCGTCATTCAAACCAATCTGGGGAATTTATTCCAATCGACGCCACTCGCCATTCTGCAGCCCCGAACAGCCATAGCCTGGCAGATTAGGCCCAAGACGGTTCTGCGGACCGGCTTCGGTCTGTTTAGCGATCTTCTTCCGGGCAGCATCGCCGATTTGGTCGGTGCGAATCCGCCGTATGTGAATACGTTTCAAGGAGGTGTGCTGGGCACCGTTGGAGGCTTAGCGCTCGCGCCCGGTGTTCCCGACAGTGCAGTTGATGCAACCGCAACCGCCAATCAAAACTTTCTGGACGCTTTCCGCCAGGCTGAACTCTCCTGCGCGTCGCCTCTGGCGAATCACAGTGCCTGTCTTCCGCCGGTTTCTATTACTGCCGTGCCTGACGGAAAGTTGCACGCGCCCTACTTCATGCAATGGAGCTTTGCGCTCGAACAGCAGGTCGGCAACACGATCAGCCTGAGAGCGCAGTACGTGGGAACGCGCGCGGTGAACCAGCCCTATACGATGCAGGTGAACGGATTCCAAACCGTGTGCCAGGGCTGTTTCGCACCTTTTCCCTATGGCCAGCCAACGGACCCACGTTTCGCAGCCGTGACGCAACTTGACACCGGCGCGAACAGCCACTACAACGGACTTCAGCTCACGGCCGAAAGGCGGCTCGGCCATGGTCTTCAGACGCAGGTCAATTACACCTGGAGCCACTGCCTGGATACTGTGTCGAACGGCGGATTTCTTCAGTTCGCCGCGGGCGGCATTCTTTCGCCTCTGCCTTACAATCTTGCGCGCGACGAGGGCCCTTGCGACTACGATATCCGCGATAACCTTACGGCCAACTACGTGTACCAGCTCCCCGTAAGAGTTAAGAATCACCTCCTCGGATACGTGTTGAATGGCTGGCAGATATCTGGCTCGGTTTTCTGGCATAGCGGGATACCATTCTCAGTCTTGAGCGCGGCCTACACAGCAAGTGGAGATGGCATCGTCAACGGAAGCGGCCCGGAATTTGCCAGTGTCGTCCCTGGCATTCCGCTGTATGAGCACAATCCCATTCCCGGTGTCACGCAAGCTGGAACCATCCAGTGGCTGAACCCGAACGCATTCGTTTCAGCGGTGAATCCAAGCACCGGCGCCTGCGTAGGCGGAGACGGTCTCGAGAACTGCCAATTCGGGAATCTCGGACGGAATGCGTTGCGAGGTCCAGACTTTGTATGGAGCGATTTCTACCTGACCAAATGGTTCACCCTGAGCGAGCGCGTGAAGCTCCGAATAGACGGACAGTTCTTTAACGTCTTCAATCATCCAAATTTCGCGCTGCCCTCAATCGTGATTGCCGGGATTCCTGGCAATCCGGCCACGCAGACTGGCTTCGGCGCTCTTACCTCTACCACTTCGCCACCCACGGGACTCCTTGGCGTCGGCTTGGGCGGCGACAGTTCCCCTCGCATGATTGCGTTTCAGGCCAGGTTAGAGTTCTAGAACGCTGAGACGTATTACAAATCCTCTCGACGTTGATCGACAAGGTGGACCTTAGTTGGCGTCATAGATCCGCCCTGACGGCCCAGGGTAGATCTACTAATTACTACTCGCTTCCAAGAACGCGGCTACGGTCAAAAGAGGATCGAGGGCAGCCAAGCGCCCGCGGGTTCGTTGTAGAGCCCGGCGGTCATGAGAGTCATGGGCTGCACGACTCGCAGGCTGTTAGAGAGACACCACCGAAAAAGAAGCTTGTTGCGGGATGGGATCAAAATACCGGGACCGCCAAACGAATCAGCGAAGGCGATCAGAGCTTGCAAGTCGACGTTCGTTTCAGCCGTCGCGTGGCCAAAAAACGCAAGTGAGGAAGCATATCCAGTGATCCGGCCGGCACGCTCCACAACTACCGCAGTGCCTTGCTGAACGGCTTCGGCCAGGTCTGGGCCCCGATCGAATCCGTGCACTTGATGCGAGATGGTGTTGCAGGCGCCTAAATCTTCCGTTTGCGCGGACCGCACCGCGCAACCGGGCACGCTTCTTTGTAAGGTGCGGCCTTGCATGCAGGAGAGTGGCTCCCGAATATCGAAGCCGAGACTTGCATAGAGCGACAAAGAGCGGTTGTGAAAGGCGGCCTGCACCAGCCGCACCCCTGCGGCACCCCGCTGGCGAGTGCGATCCAGCACAGCCCCCATCAGCTTTCTTCCAATTCCGCGGTTTTGCACTTTGGGATCAATGGTGATCGGCCCAACTCCGGCGATCGTAGATCGCTCATCGACGCAATTACTGCCGACAACCCGGCCTCCAATTTCAGCGACTACACAATAAAAGCCGGGATGGGAAAACATCATGGAAACTACAGCTGTGGCACGTTCAGGTTCTGGGAAATCGCAAGGAAAACTGTGGCTTTGACTTACGGTGTTGAATGCGTGGTAGCAGATCTGTCCGCAAACGGACGCGTCCTCCGGCCGTGCCTTACGGATCGTCACTTCATCCCGGGCTTGGTTGGGCAACATTTTCTAGCGTCCCATCTGGATTCACAGTTTATCCTTTCTCGTATTGGAGATGACTAAAGATCCCGTCGGGCAATATCTGGCCGGACTACGTCATCCGAAAGATTCAACGTGCGAGTAGATCCGCTGTAACGGCCATGTGGCGAGTAATCCGACTCAGGCAGGATCCGAGGGTTTACTCGACACTTCGCGACTTCACGATTCGCTATCGCCCATTCAGCATCAACTATTTATCTTGGGGGTGCCACCTATTATCTTGGGGGTGCCACCTACGTCTCGATAACAGAGCATATAGCATAGATATTCAAGTTATGGCCAGGCTTGTATTCGGAATGAACCAGTCCCTGGACGGTTACGTCGGCCATATGGCATTTGGGCCAAGCCCCACGCTTTTCCGTCACTTCATCGAGGAAGCTCAGGGGCAGGCGGGCAGTGTCTATGGTCGCAAGATGTATGAGGTCATGCGTTACTGGGATGACGATCATCCAGAGTGGGGGGCAGAGGAACACGCCTTCGCAGCGGCGTGGCGGAACCTGCCTAAGCGGGTCGTCTCGCGCTCGTTGAAGTCGATCGGTCCCAACGCAACGCTTGTTGAGAGTGGTCTTGAAGGCGCGATCCGCAAGCTGAAGAACGAGCGCGATGGGGAGATCGAAGTTGCTGGCCCGGACTTGGCTGAGACTGGCTAGAGCGGCTTTGCAATGCGGAGGTTACGCATTCCTGGCGGCCGCTTTTCCGGACGCTCTACTTGCCACTGCACCATCGGCGAGTATCTATCCGGCGGATTGAAACGTCTTAAAAAAGCGCGCACGATCGTCGCGCACCGCGGCCACCGGCCAACCTGCGCTAATGCCGCCATCCACCACCAGATCAATTCCGCTCACCAGTCTCGACGCATCGCTTGCCAGGAACAATGCCGCTTGAGCTATATCGTCGACTGTCCCCACATAGGGAAGAGGCTGGTATCGATGCAACACGGCAGCGGCTATAGCGGCCTTCGCCAACTCAACAGTCTTCTCCGCCTCGCCGGGTTCGAGTCCGGCACTCTCGAGAACTGGCGATGCGGGCACGGCGGGTAACGGCGCTTTACCGGCGGCCGGGAATTAGCCGTGGATTAGTCACAGTGGAAGACACGGGAGCCGATTCCGATAATCCGCGTGTCGTCGCGCCGCCGCGGAAGCACGCCCTTTCGGTAAGCGCTGCGCCGTTTTGCGCGATGTATCCGTGGGGATTAGCCCCGTACGCGTTAAACCGGTATTCAGTCCATTTCAGTTGTCTGATAACGCGCTCCGAGGCCTGCCGAGCCGTTTGGGCGGGAACCGATGCGAGAGCGGCCGCCAGCGCTCCGATGGCCCACAGCGTCCTGATGAGGAGCTTGGGTGACGCGAATCGGCTTTCTGCTACCATGCGACCCAAGCAAGGCCGTGCTGAAACTTTACGAATTGCACATCGCGCACTGCAATGATTCGGTAGTCGTGCACTTCCGGCCAGTTGTGGCATCCGCCAGGCGCAAGTATTTGGCGTGGGTATTCGGAATAGATGCGGTAATCGTGCTCATGCTGGAACTCTTATTCCGGCACTGGTGGGCATGGCTTCTCTTTCCGTTGTTAATCGCGTACGGCACTCGGTCATCTTACCGACGCCTTCATTGCCGTGAAGAACTTCGTCTAGACTGCGAGGAGTTTAGCGTCGCTCTGTACTTCGACCAGCGTTTAAGGTGGCGTGCAGCGTGCAAGCCCGCCTTCGTAACGAACGTTCGATTTAGCGGCCCCGGACACCGCAAGCCAAGCTACATCAGGCTCGAACTCGAAGGGCGATGCGCCAGGTTCGCTGAAGGAATCGATTACCAGGACGCGTGCACAATGCTCGCCGCCCTTGCGGATAGCGACTTGCTCCCCAATCCGGCTCAAGTTCATTTCGAGTAGAGAAGACCGCTGCGGGCCGGCAAACAACGCTAGCGGAAACTGAGGGAAACAGCACGGTCCTTGCCTTCCAGATCCTTAAGTTAACGCTTGCGGGGATTAGCCCCTCATATCCTTCGGATCTCGAAGTCTATCCACGCCAGCGATATGATTCAGGAGAAAAGGCAATTTGAACCTCATTCCAAATGCGTTTGACGCGGAGATCGCGGCGCGGCCCCGATCGAGCACAAGGAGCACACGAACATGAAGCCAAAGAACACGATTTGCCTCTGGTTCGATAAGGACGCGCATGAGGCGGCGCGCTTCTACGCGGCCACCTTTCCGGATAGTGAAGTGACCGCTGTTCACAAGGCGCCCGGTGACTACCCGGGCGGCAAGCAGGGCGACGTGCTGACGGTGGAGTTCACCGTGGTGGGCATTCCCTGTCTCGGTCTCAACGGTGGCCCCGCGTTCAGGCACAGTGAGGCCTTTTCCTTCCAGATCGCGACGGAGAATCAGGAAGAGACAGACCGCTACTGGAACGCGATTGTCAGCAATGGCGGCAAAGAAAGCCAGTGCGGTTGGTGCAAGGACCGTTGGGGCCTCTCCTGGCAGATCACCCCGCGCGCGCTAACCGAGGCCCTCGCGGCTGGTGGCGGTGAGGCAAAGCGTGCCTTCGAGGCGATGATGCCGATGAAGAAGATCGACATCGCCACCATTGAGGCAGCGCGGCGAGGCTGACCTGAACAGTGCGGCCCGGAAGGACCATGGCTTTTCTTGCATTCGAATCGAAAAGTTGTACAATCTGCCATGCAAGGAATACCCTGGAGCACAATTGCGCTCGGCTCCCTGTTGCTCATCTCGGCCTGCTCAATAGGAGGACAGGAAGTGCAATCTCCGCAACCTGAAAAGTCAAAGCCGCCCGTCAAGATGGAGCAGCGCGGGCGCATTCTTGGAATCGGCGGTGTCTTCTTCAAATCCGCTGATCGTGATCAGATGCGCGAATGGTATTCGAAGCATCTTGGACTCGCTGACAAAGGCGGAGGCGTAATGCTTCCCTGGCGCGAACACGATGACCCGCAAAAGGAACACGTTACGGTTTGGACTATTTTCCCCGCCTCCACCGACTATTTCAATCCCAGCCACGCACCGTTCATGATCAACTACATCGTGGACGATCTGGATGCTTTGCTCGACCGCTTACAACAAGAGGGAGTAAAGATTGACGCCAAACGAATGAATGAATCCTACGGTCGCTTTGCCTGGATCTATGACCTGGATGGGAACAAGATTGAGCTCTGGCAGCCGTCCGCAAAGCGCTGAGGGCAACGGAGGCCCCATGTGGCAGCGAACGAATCTTTAGCAAATCGCGTGAGGGGCGCGCTAGCCCCAAATCTCTCGGTTGAAGAAAAAAGGATGTTTGGCGGCATCGCATTCATCGTGCGCGGGAAAATGTGCGTGACCGTGGGAGCGGACGGGTTCATGTTCCGCATCGATCCAGCGATACACGATACTGTAGCGGCGCGTAAAGGTTGCCGAACCGTCGTAATGAAGGGGCGCGAGTACAAGGGGTACGTTCACGTCGACGCACAAGCCGTGAGGTCAGAGCGAGAACTGAACCGTTGGATTGGCCTGGCGCTTGACTACAACCGGAAATTACTCCTGCACAGTTGAAACGGCTCCGTTCGAATTCGCTACGGCAACGGGAAGCCTCAGTTGACTAACACTTACAGGCTGTTTCTCAACAATTAACCTGCCCGTAACACACTAATGCGCTCGAGTGCCGTTCGCATGTTGCATGATTGAATGATGGTTGCCTTTCCGCTCATTTCGAAACGATTTATATGTTCAAGCTCGCCGCACTGACTTACTTGCTTCCTTGTCTCTGCGTTGATTGCAATTCCACAGGCTGTCCAGAATGCCGACACTCCCAATCGCACAGTCGGCCCGCAAAATGATGGCTCGATCGTCGCGTCGGACAATCAGACCCTGACACCCGCCGGAAGGATCGTGCAGCTTGGCTCGGCGGTGCGCGCCAAAGCTATCGCGCTCAATCCGAATAGCAAGACCAGCAGCGGTGCGGTGCTGCTCATGGGATCGCCACAGCCGATCATCGTATTCAACACCGCCACTGGCCAGGTCCTCCAACGATTCATCCCGACAGCTGTGAACGGCGCCACCTTCACCTCCGACAAGGCCGGCTCCTTCACCGGCATCACCTATTCCGCGGACGGCTCCAAGCTGTTCTTCAGCCAGGACGATAACCATGTCGTCATCGCGAATGTGGACCCGGAGACCGGCCATCTAACCCGTCGGCCAGAGCGTCAACCTGCCCCGGCCCCCGGCGGATGGACGCGCGTATCACAATCCCAAATCCATCAATCCTGGCGGCATCGCACTCTCGGAGGACGGAAAACGCGCTTATGTCGTGCTGAACGCGGCGAACGCCCTGGGCGTGGTGGATCTGACCGCTTCTCCGGCAAGGCTCATTGCCCAGATCCCCGTCGGCAATGCGCCGAACAGCGTGGTCATCCGGGGCCAATATGCCTATGTGAGCAATGAAGGCGGCCGCCCAGCCAGCAGCGAGGATTTTACGAACGATTCCGATGGCACGCCAATCGTCGTCGACCGGAAGGATGCCTTCGCTATCAGCGGCACGGTTTCCGTCGTAGACCTCGCAACAGGCAAGACCGTGAAGAGCTTCAAAGTCGGCCTCCATCCCGCCGGGATGACAATTTCGGGATCGGATCTTTACGTGGCGAATGCTTACAGCGACAGCCTTTCGGTCGTCGATCTCAAAACCGGCGAGGTCGTCCGCACCATCAATCTCAGCGTGCCCATCGCGGGCGGCGTCTTCGGGTCCGGGCCCAACGGGGTGGCCGTGGCCGGTGATAGCCGCGCCTTTGTCACTCTGGGGCAAGCCAATGCGATCGCCGTCGTCAATCTTTCCGGCCGCGACGCCCATCCGGTCATTGGCTATATTCCCACCGGCTATTTCCCAACTTCCATCTCTTATGACGCGGCGCACAGACAGCTTGTGGTCGCCGATGACAAAGGTCTGGGTGCGCAAGGAGCACTGGGTACCGTGCTCGGGGTCACCGCCTTCAACACGCATCAGGATACCGGCGTGGTCAACCTGATTCCGTTGCCAAATGCAGATCAGCTTGCCAAGTACACGAAACAGGTGATCCATAACGACCACTGGAATCTGAGTACAAACATCCAGGTTGGACCGGAGTATGTCGACGCCCAACACAACACCGGTGGCAGTACCCAGACATATCGGTGAACCCTCGCTCATCAAGCACGTGTTCCTGATCATCAAGGAGAATCGGACCTACGACCAGATGCTGGGTGACGTACCGTGGGGGAATGGAGATCCGTCGCTTGCGGTCTTCGCGTCCGCACTGCCGAACCAGCATGCCTTCGTCAAGCGCTTCCCGCTGCTCGACAATGTCTATGCCCCGAGCCGCCAATCGGCGGACGGCCACCCCTGGATCGTCATGTCGGGCTCGTTCTATTCGAACGATATTCTGTCGCCTGATTGGATCCGTTCGTACCCTGGCGGCAACGCTGACGATCCGCTGACTTATACACCGAGAGGGTTCCTGTGGAGCGCCGCGGAAGCTAAAGGACTCTCCGTCAGACTGTTCGGAGAGTGGGCCAACGAAGGGAAGGTCGCGACAAAACCCGATGGCGGCAGTTATACCTGGAGTGATTTCTACAGCACTGCGATGTGCAAGGAAGGCAAGGCTCCCGCCTCAAGCTGCATTGTTCCGGATGGCGCCGTTACCGTAAGCTCTCCGGTCCCGTCAGCAGCCAAAATCCTGGACCCGCACTATCCGCCATTCAACCTTACGATTCCCGACCAATATCGCGCCGACTACTGGATACCGCTCTTTCAGCATCTGGATGCGGCGAAGCAGGTTCCCAACCTGACGATCTTGTGGCTTCCGGACGACCACACCGCTGGAACCAAGAAGGGCCTCCCCTATCCAATCAACTATGAAGCCGACAATGACCTCGCGCTTGGCCGCATCGTGGAGGCCATCAGCCACAGCAAGGTCTGGGCCCAGTCCGCGATCTTCGTTGAAGAGGACGATAGCCAGAATGGTGTCGATCACGTGGACGGGCACCGCCAACCGATCTATATCATCAGTCCCTACGCGGCAGCTCCGCAGGCGCGCGGGGCAGGGCAAGGTGATCCACACCACCTACACAGCCGAGAACATCAACCGCACGATCGAGAACATCCTGGGCATGCAGCCTTTGACTCAGTTCGACTTGGTCGCCTCGCCGATGTTCGATGCCTTTCAGAATACGGCCGACCTGAGACCTTACGATCATGTGCCGGCGGCCATTGCCCTGAACGACGGCCCGGATCTGCCGCACAAAGAAAGTGCCGCGTACAGTCCGCTACAGAAAGCTTGGCTCAAAGCAACGGCTGAGGTGATGAAGAACAAATACGACAAGGCCGACGCAGTTGACCCGAATTTCCTTAACCACGCCATCTGGTATTCGGCCACTGGCTGGGCGCGTCCCTATCCGGGAGAGCGCAAAGTGGAGATGCCCGGCCCGTTCCTCAAAGCCGCCAAGAAGTTCCGTGACGACGATGACGATGACAAGTGAGTCGCTGGCCGAACGGTGATTTTACTCCAAATCGTAACCACTAGAAGGCTCGTCAGGTCTACGTTGATTACTCGTCGGCTCTGTTGCAAGAAGATGAACGTATCCAGGTCCTGACGGGCGTCTGCGGCGAGCAAACGCGAGATCACTGCGGTTATGCGCTGAGCGGATGAACGTCGCGCTAACGTTTTTAGAATATGCTTAGCTGGTTGCCGCTTTGTTTCTGGTAAATTCTCGGGAGATGCTTCTCAAGACAGTTCTACTTTGGGCGACTGGAGCGCTTTGTCTTGCTCAGGTCCCGCGAAATCCTGATTTGCCAGCGCAGCATGCGGCCATGCAGAAGCTACGATTTCTCGTGGGGGCGTGGTCCGGGCGCGCACGAATATGGCGTACCGCGGATAACTCGGTCGAATTGAGCCAGACCGAAAACGTCACATACAAGCTAGACGGCCTTATTCTGATGATCGAAGGAGTTGGTGTCGATAACATCGACCATAAGACAAATTTGCAGGCACTGGGGCTGATCTCGTTTGACGACGCCGCGGGCGTTTATCGCATGCGAGCGTTCAATGACGGGCGGTGGCTTGAAAGTACCGTCGAGTTGAACGAGTCCGGTAAGCAGCTTCATTGGGGGTTCACGCTCGCGCGGATTAAGACGAGTTCGACGCTTCAAGTAGACGGCAAAGGGAAGTGGACAGAAACGCACGAGGTTTCCGTAAACTCGCAGCCGTTCCGGAAATTCATGGAAGTCAGCGTCGTGTCAAGCAAATAAGCCGCCGACGATGAACCATCGCGCAGCCCCGTGCGTGATATCCTTGACACGCAAGCGTGTTTCTTTACCCGCGTTTTGCCCGCCCTTTCCCTCGAAATACTGTGACATATCGCCAGAATCTCGACAATCCGGAACGCGTCGCCTCGCTCATCGACCACACTCTGTTGAAGCCCGAGGCCGCCGCGGAAGACATCGGCCGCGTTTGCGCCGAAGCCCGTCAGTTCGGGTTCGCCTCCGTCTGCATAAATCCGCATTGGGTCCGCCTCGCTGCCGGATCGCTTGCCGGCTCAGCCGTGCGTGTGTGCACCGTCGTCGGGTTTCCTTTGGGTGCGAATGAGGCGCGCACCAAAATCGCCGAAGCGGGCTACGCGCTTTCCGAAGGCGCGCAAGAACTAGACATGGTCCAGAACATCGGCGTGCTCCAGTCGCGCGATTTCGATCCTGTTCGAAAAGAGATCGCCGATATTGCCAATCTTGCCCACCGCTCCGGCGCCATCTTGAAAGTTATTCTCGAAACTTGCCTGTTGAACGATGAGCAGAAAATCGTTTCCTGCCGTCTCGCTGCCGAAGCGGGCGCCGATTTCGTAAAGACGTCCACCGGATTTTCTACCGCCGGAGCCACCGTCGAAGACGTCGCGCTAATGCGCCGGACTGTCGGCGAGACAATAGGCGTGAAGGCTTCCGGCGGTGTCCGAAGCTTGGCCGCGCTGCGCCAGATGGTTGCCGCCGGCGCAACCCGCATCGGAACCAGTTCGGGCGTGAGCATTCTGCGTGAATTGGCTGGTGAATCGGCCGCCGAGCCCGTAAACGCGGCCCAAACGCAAACCAAATACTAGATGGCCGAAACCCGCAAAACCGACGTTCGCTTTCGCGAGCGGGCCGAACTGCTCGATTTCCTGCTCGAAGTCGGCGCGCTTACGGCCGAGACCCTCGATCTCGACCGCCTGCTCAGCAACATCGCCGAAATCATCAAGGATGTCATTCCTTACGAGCTTTTCGCCATTTTGCTGTATCACGAGCGCACCCGCACTCTTCGCATGCGCTACTCCATCGGCCATCGCGATGAAGTAGCCAAGAATCTTTCCATCGGTCTCGGCGAGGGGATCACCGGCTCCGCAGCCGCCACCCGCCAACCGATTCTTGTGAGCGATGTTCGCGCAGATCCCCGCTATCTGAATGCGCTCGATGCCGTGCGCGCCGAACTCGCCGTCCCCATGCTCACCCGCGGCAAGCTTGTCGGAATCATCGATCTGCAGGCCACGCGCCTCAACGCATTCACCGAAAACGACCGCGCGCTCCTGAGCCTCATCGCAAGCCGCATTGGCGTCACTATCGAAAACGCCCGGCTCTATCGCCGCATCGAACGCCAGAATCGTATGCTGCGCGTTCTCGCTCACCTTTCCCAGGAATTCAGCTCCATCCTGGAGATCGACGAACTGCTCACAAAAATCGCGCTCACCGTGCGCGCTCTCATCAATTTCGACGCCTTCAGCATCTTCCTCATCGACGAACAGCGCAAACAGCTCCATTGCCGCTTCAGCCAGCGCTATGACGAGAAAACTACGGCGGAAAATATCGAATTCGGAAAAGGGATTACCGGCGCGGCCGCCGAAACGCGCCAGCCCATACGCGTAGCCGATGTCACCCGCGATTCGCGCTATATTGCCTCGCACAGCGACATTCTCTCGGAAGTCGCCGTCCCTCTCATCCTGCGTGACCGCGTCGTCGGCGTCATGGATCTCGAAAGCGAGCGCATCGGCTTCTTCACCGACGATCACGTCCGCACCCTCAGCCTGCTCGCCCCGCAAATCGCAACCTCCGTCGAGAACGCCCGGTTATATGAAGAGCTCGCCCAGCGCGAACAGCGCATGGAGCAGGACCTCCGCGCCGCCTACAAACTGCAATCCGTCTTGCTGCCGCGCACCGTCTCCGATCTGATCGGGCTCGAAGTCGCCATCAAGCGCAGACCCGCGCGTGAAGTCAGCGGCGATCTGTACGATTTTTTCGAGCACAGCGAGGAGTACGCGCTTATCGTATTTGGAGACGTCAGCGGCAAAGGCGCCGCGGCCGCGCTTTATGGCGCTCTCATCTCCGGTCTGCTGCGCACTCTAGCCCCGCGCCGCCGCACTCCCTCGCAGCTCATGAAATCGCTCAACGAGGCTCTGCTAGAGCGTAAAGTGGACGCGCAGTATGCAACCCTCTCGCTAGTCTTGTGGAATTCCCGCACCCTCACCTTCACCATCGCCAGCGCCGGCAGCCTTCCACCCATTTTGTGCCGCAACGGCGAACTCATCGAAACACGGGTCGAAGGCGTGCCCATCGGGTTGCTGGAAGATCAGGAGTACGACGAAATCAAGATCGTCGTTCAACCCGGTGACTTATTTCTGCTTTACTCCGATGGCGTCGAGGATCAACTATACGCGGATGACGAATACGGCCGCGAGCGCCTTGAAAAACTGATTCGCACAAATTGCAACCAGACCCCGCGCGAACTCGCCGCCGCGATTTTTAAAGATCTGGACGCCTTCCGCGGCGTGACTCCTTTGACCGACGATCAAACGGTGATCGCGCTGAGAGTGCTTCCGCCCGCCCTCGATGCTCACCGCTAACGAATTCTCCTATCGCGGCGGAATACTGGCTTGCGAGGATGCCGATCTCAGCGCCATCGCGGCCGCCCACGGCACGCCTGCCTATGTCTATTCGCAGCATGCCATCGTGCGCCGCTTTCATGCCTATGAGGACGCTTTGGCCGGCGTTCCCCACCGCGTCTGTTATGCGGTAAAAGCTAATTCGAACCTCTCGATCCTTCGGCTTCTGGCGCGCGAAGGCGCCGGATTCGACATCGTTTCCGGCGGTGAACTGTATCGCGTGCTCGCCGCTGGAGGCGATCCCCGTTCCGCGGTTTTTTCCGGAGTCGGAAAGAGCGAAGCGGAAATTCGCTACGCGCTCGAAAACCAGATTCACAGCTTCAACTGCGAATCCGAACCGGAAATCGAACTTATCTCGCGCGTTGCCGTGCGGCTGAAGCGCACCGCGTGTATCGCCATCCGCGTCAATCCCGACGTCGATGCCATGACGCATCCTTATATATCAACCGGTCTCCGCGAGCACAAATTCGGAGTCGACATGGCCGCTGCCGAAGCCATCTACGCGCGCGCGGCGTGCTTGCCCGGAATTGCCGCCGAGGGAGTCAGTTGCCACATCGGCTCGCAGCTTCTCGATATCGCTCCGCTGCTCGAAGCCGCGGACAAAATGCTCGATCTCGTAATGCGCCTCCGCGAACGCGGCCTTCCCATTCGCTATCTCGATCTCGGCGGCGGCCTCGGGGTTCCCTATCGCGCCGGCGACCACGCTGTTTCCGCGGCCGCTTTTGTCGAACGTTTGCGAAGCCGGCTGCAATCGCTCAATGTGACGATCATGCTCGAGCCCGGCCGCTCCATCGTGGCCGAAGCCGGCGTATTGTTGACGCGCGTGCTGCTCGTCAAAGAAAACGGCCACAAAACATTCATCATTGTCGATGCCGGCATGAACGATCTGATTCGTCCCGCTCTGTACCAGGCGCACCACGAAATCGTACCCGTCAAGCAAGTGAACGGCAACGAACGAATTAAGGCCGATATCGTCGGTCCGGTCTGCGAAACCGGAGACTTCTTCGCCCGCTCGCGCGAACTCCCGCCCGTTCAAACCGGCGATCTCCTCGCCATCCAGACCGCTGGAGCCTACGGCTTCACCCTCGCATCCAACTACAACTCTCGCCCGCGCCCCTGCGAGCTGCTGGTCGAAAACAGCCATATCCAGGTTGCCCGTCGCCGCGAAACCTGGCAAGACCTGCTCCGCGGCGAAACCCCCAGCGTTTAATCCGCCCAACTTTCTGGTAACGCTGAAAACCTCTGATTTCGAGGGATTTATAAATACCTCTGTCCAGAACCTTTATGAGATATGATGATCGGGTTATATCCGGCTTCGTAAGCAACCGGAGCCGAATTGGGGGTGACCGAATGAAAAAGAGCTTGTTCCTGATCGTCGCCGCGCTTGTGGTATTCAGCGCGAATCTCTTCGCACAGGCCACCGCCACTGGAACCATTCAGGGCACCGTCTTCGATCCATCGCAGGCGGTCGTTACCGGGGCCGACGTAGCCATCACCCGAAAAGCGACCGGCGAGACGCGCACCGTTTCCAGCGACGCTTCCGGCAACTACCGTTTTGATCTGCTTTCCGCCGGCACTTACACGGTCAAGGTATCGAAGCAAGGATTCTCTTCCCGCGTCGAGGACGTCGTCGTGCTGGTCGGCAAAACAATCACGGCAAACGCAACTTTAACTCCCGGATCGACAACCGAAATCGTGGAAGTCACGAGTGCCGCTCCGCTGGTCGACCTGACGAAAACCGGAGTCAGCCAGGACATTACGCCCACAGAAGTGGAACAAATGCCGATGATCGGCCGCGACGTCGCCGATCTCGCCTACCTCGCGCCGGGTGTCAAGGCTGCGGATTCCTACGATCCGACCAAGAATCGCTACGCCATTCTCTCCGTGAACGGCGCCGGCGGCCGAAACGTAAACGTGACGGTCAATGGCGTGGACGACAAAGATAATACGGTGGGCGGTCCGGTGATGCAACTTCCTCTCGAAGCCGTGGAGGAATTCAAAATCAGCACGCAGCGGTTCTCGGCGGAGAACGGCCGTTCGGAAGGCGCTGCCATCAACATGATCACTAAGCAGGGCACCAACGATTTTCACGGATCGGCTTTCGGCCTCTTCCGCGACACCGTGCTCGATACCGACGAGAAGATACCGGACGGCACGGGCGGCCAAACTTCTGCCCACCCCGACTACAGCCGCCAACAGTTCGGCGGGTCGTTCGGCGGTCCGTTGAAAAAGAACAAGCTGTTCGCCTTCTTCGCCATCGAGCGTCAACGCGAAAACCAGGGCTTGGCGGAAACCGGAACTTCATTGTCGGAGCTAACGCTTGCCAAGACGGCTGGACTCGCGGCAGAGCCCGCGGCGGTCATTCCGACTCCGTTTTACGAGACCCGCTACACTGGCCGCCTGGACTGGAACATCAACGACAAAAACAGCGCTTATGTCAGCTACAGCTCGCAGGCAAATAACAGCTTGAACGATCAGTCTAACGGTACCGGCGATCTGACGAACGGCAATTTCACCAAAAACCACATGCAACTGGCGAACTTCACGCTGAATTCGCTGCTTTCGAACACGCTGATCAACCAGTTCACCGCGGGCTATCAGTATTGGAACAACAATATCGGCAGCAACATCAGCGCGCCTCTGGTGACCTTCCCGGATGCATCCTTCGGCACCAACACCAACGTTCCGCAGCAGTCGTTCCAGCGCAAGTGGCAGTTCAAGGACGACATTTCCAAAACTATCGGCAACCACACGCTGCATGCCGGCGTGGATTACATCTGGAATCCGGTGGAAGGCGGTTTCTTTGAGTTCAGCTCGACACTGGAAGTCGATTTTAAGGCCAATCCCAGCGCAATCCTCGGCGATGCCGCAGCGTACCCTCAGGGATTCGCTACCCCTGGTGCTGTCACCAGCATGTCGATTGCCAATGGCGATCCATACTTCGAGGTAGCCACCAAGCAACTCGGTCTCTATTTTCAGGACGATTGGAAAGTAACTCCCCGTCTGACTTTGAACCTCGGCCTGCGCTGGGACAAGGACTACAACATGATCGGCCTGTCGGATGTCAAGAAGAGCCGTACCTATGAGGAGTTGGCTGCTCTTAACAATCCATTTTCAAATCCATACGTGAGCAGCGTGCCGCATGACGACAATAAGGACTTCAGCCCGCGCATCGGCTTTGCGTATGACCTGACCGGCGCAGGGAAGCACGTGCTGCGCGGCGGATACGGCCTCTACTTTGGAAATGTGTTCCAGAACATCCCGCTGTTCATGGAACAAATGAGTAACCCGACGGTTTTTCAAACGGTGCTCAGCCTGACGTCCCCCACCGATATCGTTACGGGAACCGGCATTCCCCTCGGAAACTGGCGTTACGGCGTCGACCCATTTCCGGTAATCCCCCCTCCATCCTCACAGCTCGCGCCGGGTAGCGTGGGCCGCCTGATGGATCCCGCCTACCGCAACCCGGTCTCGGAGGAGTTCAACCTCGGCTATAGTTGGTCGCTCAATACAAATTCGGTTTTCGAGGCTGAATACACGCACGTTCTCGGTCTGCATGAGAACAAGACCATCAACATCGACCAGCGGGTGCCGGTGAATGGAACCTGCTGCACAGCTCCGCTCGACCCGGCGTTCGCCGCTGCCGGCGCAGCCGGAGCTGGCGAGCGTTCGCGATGAAGAGTCGATTGGCCGTTCCCACTACGACGGCGCGAATTTCAGCTACCGCCAGCGCATGACTCACAACGTCTCGCTCGATGCAAATTACACGCTCGCTTGGGCCTATTCCTATGACGGCGGCGGCGGCTCGTTCCGAAACTATCCGAGGCTTGCGACCAATCCGCTGGCCAGTTACGAATGGGGTCCATCGCCCAACGATGAGCGCCACCACGTAACTGTCAGCGGCATTATCGATCTGCCGAAGGGATTCGAGCTTGCGCCGATCCTGCAGTTTGGCTCGCCGCGTCCATACGGTGTCACCAATTCCTCCAACACTTTGAACACCGGCGGCGGCACGGCAACTGCCGTGGTAGTTCCGCAAACCGACCCCACCAACTGGTTCGCATTCGCCGGCAACAATAAAGCCGCCCAGAACTGCTTCTATGGTTTAAACGGCGTCTCGCCGAATTGCACCATTGCCCAATACGATCCGCTGCGCGGAGATCCTTTCTTCGAGCTCGACATGCGACTGGCCAAGAATATCAAGTTCGGAGAACGCGCCAACCTGCAAATCATCGCGCAGGCGTTCAACCTGACGAATCGCGCCAACTACGGCAACGATTACAACAACAACATCGCCAGTCCTACGACATTCGGCCACCCCTCCGGATTCATCAATCCGAGCAGCACCACCATTCCGCGCTCCATCTGGGGCGAGTTAGGCGCCCGCTTCACCTTCTAGACTTTCTACATTTTGGAAAGCAAGCTAGCACAGGGTTCAGGCTGTGCGGGCAGCCGCCATATCGCATACTTATCTAGAGCATGCCCGAACCCGCCATTTCCGTCCAAAATCTCCACAAATCCTACGGCGATTTCGAAGCAGTTCGCGGCGTCGATCTCGAAGTAGGAACCGGCGAAGTCTTCGGCCTGCTGGGACCGAACGGCGCAGGAAAAACCACCACCATCGAAATTTTGGAAGGACTTCGGCCCCGCACCGGCGGCAGCGTTTCGGTGCTCGGCTTCGATCCCGCCGTCCAGATCGACGAAATAAAAAATCGTATCGGCGTCTGTCTGCAAGCCACCAACTTGCCCGACAAGATGAAGGTGCATGAGGCCCTTGAATTATTCGATGCCTTCTACGCGCGGCATACGGATCGCGACCAGCTTCTTAAACGTCTGCAGCTTTGGGACAAGCGCGACGCCTTCTATAAAACTCTCTCCGGCGGCCAGAAACAACGCGTCGCTCTGGCGCTTGCCTTGCTCAATGAGCCAACGCTTTTATTCCTCGACGAGCCAACCACCGGTCTCGATCCGCAAGTGCGGCACGAAATTCACGGCATTATTCAGGAGTTAAAAGAGGATCGCCGCTCCATCCTCATCACCACGCACTACATTGAAGAAGCCGAACGCCTCTGCGATCGTGTAGCCATCATTGACGCCGGCAAAATTATAGAGCTCGGTACGCCGCGCGAAATCCAGCAGCGAGTATTAGGAGAGACGCTGGTCGAGGTCACGACCAACCAGCCGATGACGGTCGAAAACTTACCCGACTCGCTGCGCACCGAAAAGCACACGCTGAGCGCCGATGGCCTCACTCTCTCAATGCAAAGCGAATCGCCGGCGGCGTTGATTGTCGAGCTCGTCAAGTGGATCGACCGGCAGAACCTGCGGCTCGTGGACATTCACATGAAACGCCCCACGCTCGAAGACGTTTTTATCGAATTGACCGGAAAGAAGCTCCGCGAATAGATGAAGCCCTACCTCGCCCAAATTAAAAGCAATCTGCGGTTGATGGGCCGCGACCGCTCGATGCTGTTCTTCAGCTATCTGTTTCCGCTCATCTTCTTTTTCATCTTTGCTCAATCGTTCCACGGGGCCGAAAGCCCGGCAGCCATGACGCAGGTGATTGCCATGGTGCTCATCATCGGCGTGCTTGGCAACGGATTCTTCGGCGCCGGTATGCGCGCCGTGCAGGATCGCGAGACTAATGTCCTGCGCCGTTTCAAAGTCGCTCCTATCAGCGCCGCCCCAATCATTGTCGCCTCATTAGTTTCGGGACTCGTATCGTTTCTTCCCTCTGTTTTCTTCTTTTTCTTCTTCGCCGCAACCATATATCACATGCCGCTGCCGCACAATCTGTTTTCGGTGGTCGTTTTCATATCCATCGGCGTTTTGGCTTTTCGTTCCTTGGGCATGATCATCGCCGCGGTTGTGAACTCCGCGCAGGAAGCGGGCATTCTCGTCCAGATTCTGTATTTGCCGATGCTGTTCTTGAGCGGCGCCACTTTTCCCACCACCATGATGCCGGTTTGGCTCCAGATCGTCGCGCAATTCCTCCCCGCGACGTATCTCTATCAAGGTGTCGAGTCCATCATGCTCGGCGGCGCGGGGCTCATCGAGAATCTGTTCTCCATGCTCGCCCTTATCATTACGCTCGCGGCGGCCCTCATCGTCGGAACTAAGGTCTTCCGCTGGGAAAAAGAAGAAAAAATCAAAAATAGCGCCAAGCTGTGGGTCCTGGGAGTTCTTGCGCCCTTCGTATTGATGGGCCTTTACCAGGCCCGCACCAGGCAGAACATCAAGGAAGCGAAGATTCTGGCTCGCAGTGCCGAACGCAATCGCTCGGTCTTGTTCCAGAACGCGAAGATTTTTGTCGGAGACGGCACGGTCATCGCAGACGGAGCCGTGCTCGTGCAGAACGGCAAGATCGCCCAGGTATTCTCGAACCCGCCCGCCAATACGAAAGCTCTCAACGCCGAAGTGATCGACGCCGCCGGAAAAACTCTGATTCCCGGCCTCATCGATATGCACGTCCACATCGGCGCGCCCGGCGGCGTGTACTCCGATGTATCAAAATACGCCGATCCCGCCGAACAGGAGCGAAGGCTCGCGGCCTATCTCTACAGCGGCGTTACCGCCGTACGCAGCACCGGTGACTGGCTCGACAGCTCGCTGAAATTGCGTTCCGAAGTGAACGGCGGCGAATATGAGGGAGCCGAATTCTTCACCTGCGGCCCGCTGTTCACCGCGCCCGGCGGTCATCCCACCGAACTCATTAAAAACTTTCCGAAGCAGCTGCAAAAAACTGCCGAAGCGCAGTTCGTTCGCTTACCGAAATCCGCCGAAGAAGCCCGCCGCCAGGTCGACGATCTCAAGAAAGCCGGCGTCGATTGCATCAAGGCCGTGCTTGAATCCGGCAACGCGCAATACGGTCTTTTCAATCGCCTCGATACCGGCATCTACCGCGCCGTCATCGCTCAGGCCATCCAGGACGGCTTGCCTTCCGCCACCCACACCGGCAACGCAGCCGATGTGAAGGATGCTGCCGACGCGGGCACCAGCAGCGTCGAGCATGGCTCCATGACAGACCTGATCCCCGCAACAACTTTCGCCGAAATGAAGCGCAAGGGAATCGCCTACGATCCCACGCTCAGCGTCTATGAAGCCTTTGTCGATGCCAGAACCGGAAATACCGAGCCGCTCAATCGCTCGCTCGTCCAGCAAGTCGGACCGGCCGGCCTTTTATCCGCCACGCGCGCCCTCATCCTGAAGCAAAAATCAGCCGCCCGCGCCCAGCAATTTGAACCAATGCTCCAACGTCTGAATGAAAATCTGTTGAATGCGTACAAAACCGGCGTGCTGCTCATTACCGGCACCGATGCCGGCAACATGCTGGTGATTCACGGCCCCACCGTGCAGCACGAAATGGAACTTTGGGTGAAAGCCGGAATTCCGCCCGCCATCGCTCTCGAAGCCGCCACCTACAACGCCGCGAAAGTGCTACGCGCGGACCGGCGCATCGGCCTGATCCAAAAAGGCCGCGACGCCACGCTGGTGCTTCTCGACGGCGATCCGCTCCAGGACATCGCCAACACGGAACGCATCTCGCTCGTGATGTTTCACGGCGAGCGAATCAACCGCGCCGGTCTCTTCCATCAGGAAAAGCCCTAACTTACAAAAAAGTCTTGAATTCGATCACGTCGCCATCCTGCACAACGTATTCTTTGCCCTCGGTCCGCAGCTTCCCAAGCTCTCTCGCGCGCGCAAACGATCCGGCCGCGACCAAATCCTCGTAAGAAACGCACTCCGCCGAAATAAAGCTCTTCTCGAAATCCGAGTGAATCACGCCCGCCGCCTGCGGAGCTTTGTCGCCTGCATGAATCGTCCACGCGCGCGTCTCTTTCTCTCCCGTCGTCAAATACGTCCGTAATCCCAGCAAATGGTACGCTTCTTGAATTAAATTGCTCGTGCCCGTATCCGTCACCCCTAGACTCGCCAGGTATTCCGCCCGGTCTTCGGCAGGAAGGGTGACAAGCTCGGACTCAATCTCAGCCGAGACGACAATCGCGCTCGTGTCGTGATGCAGTTGCACATACGCGCGCACTTGCTGAACGTATTTGTTATTGTCCGCCGCCGCCAAATCTTCCTCCGCCACATTGCAGGCGAACAGCGTCGGCTTACCCGTTAACAGAAAAAACTCTTTTGCCGCCGCTTTCTCTTCCGGTGCCAGATCCAATGTGACCACCGTCTTCCCGGTATTCAGGTGTGCCTCTAATTTCTCCAGCAGTTCCACTTCCGCAATCGCCTTCTTATCGCCGCTCTTGGCCGCTTTTTGCTGTTTTACCTTCCGCTTCTCAACCGATTCCAAATCGGCCAGCACCAATTCCGTGTTGACGATTTCGATGTCCCGCACCGGGTCGACCGTATCCATCACGTGCTCGATATTCGAGTTTTCAAAGCAGCGAACCACCTGCACAATCGCATCCACCTCGCGAATGTGTCCCAGAAACTGGTTCCCCAGCCCTTCGCCTTGGCTCGCTCCTTTCACCAATCCCGCGATATCGACGAATTCAAACACCGCCGGCACAATTTTCAGCGACCGGCTCATCTTCGCAAGCACATCCAATCGTTCATCCGGCACCGACACCACGCCCGTATTCGGATCAATCGTGCAGAAGCGATAATTCGCCGCCATCGCTTTGCGCGTTTGTGTGACCGCATTAAACAGGGTGCTCTTTCCGACGTTCGGAAGCCCTACGATTCCCGCTCTCAACATGCAATCTCATCTTCGCGTACAGCTTGGAAACCGCCTGCTCGTATCCTAATGAATAGTGCCGTTCGAACACGAACTCGCGCGCGTATTACCCCCAGACATACCGCATCGCGACCGCCTGATCGAAAAAGCCGCCCGCCATCTGCACCTGATCGCCGCCGCGAACGAGTACATGAACCTAACGCGCATCTCCAGCCCGCAAGACGCAGCCGTAAAACACGTCTACGATTCCGTCGCGCCCTGGCGCCATTTCCGCGAATTCCAACACGTCCTAGACGCCGGGACAGGCGCCGGATTCCCCGGTGTTCCGCTCTCCATCGTCCTTCCCGAATCGCGCTTCACGCTCGCGGAATCGACGCGGAAAAAAGCTCGTTTTGTCGATTCAGCCGTCGAGGCGCTGGAGCTCGCGAACGTACATGTCGCGCCGCAGCGCGCCGAAGAAATTGCCGAAGCGCAGCATGTCGACGCCATCACCGCCCGCGCCCTCGCTCCCCTCGCCCGCATCGTCGATCTCTTTCGGAAATCCTTGAACCGCGGTGCACGATTAATCCTTTATAAAGGTCCGGACGTCAAAAAGGAGCTGGCCGAAGCGCAAAACTGCCGGGTCGCGGCTCAGGTATTATGCCGCTACGATCTGCCGGACGGCCTTGGTGCAAGAACCCTGATTGAAGTCAAAGCTTCGCCGGCCCGCGCAGCGCTTCGTACACAAGCAGCAGCCATCCCACGATGAACGCGATTCCGCCAATCGGCGTGATGGCGCCCAGAATGCGAATCCCCGAAAGCGCCAGTGCATACAAACTGCCCGAGAAAACAATAATTCCAATCAGCAGCAGCCACGCCACTCGCGCTTGTCCCGCCGCCGTAATTGCGTTTGCGCGAGCGAGCGCCGCCACCAGCAAAATACCCAGCGCGTGTACGAAATGATAGAAGACCGCCTTCTCGTAAACCGACATCGAGTACGCATCCAGCCGATTCTTCAATCCATGAGCGCCGAACGCGCCCATCGCCACCGCCAGCGCCATGAGCACCGCGCCCGTTACAATCCAGTTCATGACTAACGTTGTACCAGCCCCCGCGAAACGCCCCGAGCGCATCTCGCTGGAGGGCCGCTACACCGCACTCGCGCCGCTCGATGCCGCCGTTCACGCTGCCGCTCTCTGGCAGGCCACCCGCGGCGAAGGAGACGAAGCCTTATGGCGCTATCTCTTCGATGGGCCGTTCGCCGATTACAACGACTTCCGCGCGGCGCTCGAACAAAAGGCCATTTCCGAAGATCCGCTCTTTTTCGCTATTCTCGATCCTCAATCGCGGCGCGCGCTAGGTCATGCAGCGCTCATGCGCATCGTGCCGCCGCATGGCTGTATCGAAGTCGGCAGTATCCTCTATACTCGGCCTCTGCAGCGCACGCGCGCCGCAACCGAAGCCATGTACCTGTTGGCCCGCCATGTTTTCGAAGACCTCGGCTATCGCCGCTACGAATGGAAGTGCGACGCCCAAAACGAACCTTCACGCCGCGCGGCCCTGCGCCTCGGCTTCGAATTCGAAGGAATTTTCCGCCAGCACATGATCGTCAAAGGACGCAACCGCGATACCGCCTGGTTTTCGATGCTCGACCGCGAATGGCCGGAGCGCAAACAAGCCTTCGAAAATTGGCTGGACCCCCGAAATTTCGACGCGAACGGAAATCAGCTCGCGCCCTTGAGGTGCGCAATTCGATCAGCCGCGCCCGGCAGTGCTGGAAAATCCGTGTAGGGTTCCGACTGGTACCAATACGCGACCGAGTAGAAGCAATCGGCGCGATCGTCCGCGTGCCCGTGCTCGATCGTGTACCGGATCGATCGCTCAAACGCAATCGGATTATCGGCGTGCCACCGGTACAGGCAATACCGTCCGCCCGCTCGCTCCGGCAGCCCGATATACGGCGCACCCTGGTACAGATGCGCGAACGCGGTTGCGCCATCGCGTCCGCCAAAATCCCACGCTCCGCAAAAATAATCCTCCGTTCCCGTGCCGTTGATCGCCGGCTTCGAATCGTTATCGATGAAGATCATTTCGTCGCCCTCGCCGAACCAGCCATCGTGGTTCTGCAGCACGCCCAGCGACACCCCCATCGCCTGCCCTTTGCCGCGCGCCTCCAGAAACACATAGTTGCTGCGTCCGTCCAGATTCAGCTCCGGAGCCCCGGCCGCGAATACAACCGCCTGGTTCGGAGTCGCCTGCCGGTACTGCGCATGAAAATACAGCGCGTCGTCCGGCAGCGCCGCCACAAGCTGGTAATCGATATTCGAATAAAACGCGCCCACCGGCTCCCGGCCTTCGTTGCTGATCGTCATGCGCGCAGACTTCCGGAACGGCATCGCGAAATAGCAGTTCAACGCCTTCACGGAGGAGCAGTTCATGAAAGCCGACTGATAGAGAAAATAATCGCCCAGGTTCAACCCGAAAAAATCTCCAACCGGCGTCTCGACACTCGGCTTCGTATTGCCTTCCCAGTACATCCGCAGCACCAGTTCTTTCAGATGGTGTTGGCTCCGCGCGCTGATGGTGAACCAGATGTGCGTCACAATCCCAGGCCCCGCCGCTTGGAAAATTTCCTTCGTCTCTCCAGGCGCAATTTGCCAGCTATCGCGATTGCCTCCACTCCGGTCGTAGCTCGATTGCTTCAGCGTCCGATGTTTCGGCGCGCGCGCGTAAGCGGGAATTACCGGCGCGCCGCCCGCCGGAACAGATGGAACCTGAGCGCCGCTCTCGCGCGGGCTTGCCGCAACCGCCGCCGCTCCGCCCAACCAAGTCAAAAAGCGCCTTCTTCGAGGAATGCTGGTCATAACGATCTTTCTACTTTATTATTTGATGTTATGCACGCCGCTAAACATTGCAAAACGCCAGTCGCCATCTGTGCGCTCGGATGCATCATCGCCATCGCGAACCCGGCGCAAGCGCAAACCGCTCCCGCGCAATACGAACTCACATCTCCGCTCGGCAGGAAATTCTATTCGCTGCCCGACGACAAAGGCCTGATCGCCGCAGCCCGCAAAAATCTCGCTGCCAATCCAAACGATGCCGCGCTCCTGCTAAAACTGGCTCAGGCACAAGCCGCCGTATGGCAATATCGCGAGGCGGTCGCAACCTGCACCGACGCGCTGCAACACGCGCCCGATAATGCCGATCTGTATCTGGAGCGCGGCCATCGCGAGCTGGCGCTTCGCAAATTCACCGATGCACGCTCTGATCTGACTCGTGCCGTTTCGCTCGATCCGAAAAAGCTCGATGCCTACTATCACCTCGGCTTGGCGCACTACTTCCTCGGCGAATTCGCGCCATCCGCCGCTGCCTTCCGGCACGCCGTCGATCTCGCTACCGATAACGACAGCCGCATTAATTCCACCAACTGGCTGTACGCTTCCCTCCGGCGCGCCAATCAGCCCAAGGAAGCCGCGGCCGCATTGGTACAAATCACGCCCGAAATGAGCTCCACCGGACACTCGCAATTCTATTTACACCTGGTGCGTTTTTTTCAGGGCACGATGAAAGAAGCGGCCGTAGTCCCGCCCCAGCCGCCGCCCGGCTCCACGGATCTTGAACCCGAGCTGCAGTTCGACACCGTCGCCTACGGAGTCGGAAATTGGCACCTCTACAATGGCGATCCTGCGAAGGCGCAGGACTATTTCCGGCGCATCGTGAAAGGCCGCGTCTGGATCACCTGGGGGTACATCGGCGCCGAAACGGAACTCGCTACATCTCGTCAGCCGAAGGCCCGAACATCCCTGGAACAGGAACGTCCAGCAGCCGCAGATATACGCTGAGCTGCCCGCGATGGTGAACCATGTGATTCATCACCACGTCCCGCAGCACGGCCCCCCTCGGCCTTTCTATCAATGTTTGACCGCCGAAGTTCATTCGCCAGATCACGGCTAGCTGATCTTCGGACAGACGTGCAATCGCTTGCCGGGCGTTGGACAAATCTTTGTCGAACTTCTCCAGAATTTGCGCTTTCGACGTTAGCGGCGCGGGCATATCTTCGGGCTTGATGTCCAGCGTGTCTACCTGAATCGTCGTCAGCGCCCAGGTTGGGAAATCCGCCACATGACTCGCCAGCCGTCCCAGCGTCATCGATTTCTCGTGCGGTTTCCACCCCAGTTTATCGTCCGGCACGCGCTCCAGCATCTTACGCGTCTTGCCCATTTCTTCGTCGTATTCGAGAAGCAGTCGCTCGGCAAAAGTCATAACTCGAAGTGTAGCCTTCTGGTGGCGCGGACCGTCGCTTTTTGCGGTTCTCGATTCTGGTACCGTAACCCGGAGAAACGACTCCGCTTGAACCTATCCGATAAAGAAGTCCGCTACGTCGCAGATCTCGCCAATCTGCGGCTTTCCGACGACGAAATATCGCGCATGTCGCACGACTTGGGCCAGATCCTCACGCACATGGAGCAGCTCAACGAACTGGACACCACTACAATCGAACCCATGGCGCAAGTGCTCTATGACGCCGACGAAACCGCAACGCTGCGCGAAGATGTCCCGCACACGCCCTTGAGCAACCAGCAGGCGCTCGCCAATGCCCCGTCGAGCGGCGCCGGTTATTTCAAAGTCCCCAAGGTGATCGAACGATGAGCGCCGATCTGCCGCGGCTGACCATCCCCGCGATCCGCGAAGGGCTTCTTCAAAAGAAATTTTCCGCGGCCGAGCTCGCCCAAACCGCTCTGTCGCATGCCGAAAAACAGAACCCAGTCCACCAACGCCTTCCTCACCTTTTCGCCCGAGCGCGCCTTGAAAGCCGCATCCAAAGTTGACGAGGAACTCGCGAAAAAAAACGGCTACGTCGGAGCCTTGGCGGGCGTCCCCATCGCCATCAAAGACGTAATCGTCACTGAAAATCTCCGCACCACCTGCGGATCGCGAATTCTCGAACACTACCTTCCGCCCTACGACGCCACCGCCGTGCTTCGCCTCGAAGCCGAAGGCGCGATGGTGATCGGCAAAACCAATTGCGACGAGTTCGCAATGGGCTCGTCGAACGAAAACTCAGCCTTCGGCCCGGTACACAATCCGAAAGCGCTCGATCGCGTACCCGGCGGCTCCAGCGGTGGTTCAGCCGCCGCGGTCGCACAAGGCAGCGTTGTCGCCTCGCTCGGTTCCGATACGGGCGGCTCCATCCGCCAGCCCGCCAGTTTCTGCGGAGTCGTCGGCGTAACGCCAACCTACGGCCGCGTCTCCCGCTACGGCCTCGTGGCTTTTGCCAGCTCGCTCGATCACATCGGCCCGTTCGCGCGCAATGTCGAAGATGCCGCCGCCGTATTGCGCGTCATCGCCGGCCGTGACGATCTCGATTCCACCTCCGCCTTCGCGCCCGTCGACGATTATCACGACCTGATGAAGCATCCCGTGGAAGGCTTGCGCCTCGGCTTGCCCAAAGAATATTTCGAAGGCTTGGCTTCTGAAACCGGCGACGCGGTCCACGCCGCCATCAAACAGCTTGAGGCTCTGGGCTGCACGCTCCACGACGTCAGTCTGCCGCACACGAAATACGCGCTCTCCTGCTATTACGTCGTTGCCACCGCCGAAGCAAGTTCGAATCTCGCGCGCTACGACGGCGTTCGCTACTCGACACGCGCCGATGGCCAAACGCTATCGGACATGTACCGCAATACGCGCGGCTGCGGCTTCGGAGCCGAAGTGAAGCGCCGCATTATGCTCGGCACCTACGTTCTCAGCACCGGCTACTACGAAGCCTACTATCGCAAGGCGCAGCAAGTCCGGGCCCTTATCGCGCGCGACTTCAGCCGCGCTTTCGAGCAAGTAGATGCCCTCGTCACGCCCGTCTCGCCCTTCACCGCTTTCAAAATCGGCGAGAAGGTCGCCGACCCGCTGGCCATGTACCTGTCGGACGTCTACACTCTTACCGGCGATCTCTCCGGCGTTCCCTGCATGAGCGTCCCCTGCGGCGAATCGTCGCAAGGCCTGCCCATCGGCCTGCAGATCTTCACCAGGCACTTCGACGAGGCAACCATGTTCCGCGTCGCTTATAACTACCGGCAATCCGCCGCGCAATAACAACCAACTTTGATTCGCATCGGTCCAGCCGGTTGGGCATACAAAGATTGGTCCGGCATCGTCTACCCAGCCAAAAAGCCGCCCGGCTTTCACGAGCTGACATTTCTATCCGGCTACTTCGATGCCCTCGAAATCAATGTCTCCTTCTATCGCCCGCTCACGCCCAAGATGGCCGCCAACTGGCTCGATCGCGTGCAAGCAAACCCGAATTTCCGCTTCACGGCGAAGCTCTGGCGCGGCTTCACGCACCAGCGCGACGCCACTTCCGCCGACGAACGCGAATTCAAAGATGGCCTCGCGCCGCTTCTCGAATCCGGCCGCTTCGGCGCGCTGCTTCTGCAATTCCCGTGGTCCTTCCGCAACACCAACGAAAACCGCATTTTCCTTGGCAGCCTCTGCGCCCGCTTCGCCGAATATCCACTGGTCCTCGAAGTGCGCCACGCAAGCTGGGCCGAACCCGGCACGCTCGATTTTCTCGCCGCCATGGATGTCGGCCTATGCAATATCGATCAGCCGCTCTTCACAAAATCCATCCAGCCCAGCGCTCTCGCAACCTCCACGGTGGGCTATGTGCGCCTGCACGGGCGCAACTACCGCGCCTGGTTCACTGAAAACAAGCACGTCGGCGAACGCTACGATTATCTTTACTCCACCCCTGAGCTCGATCCCTGGATCGACCGTATCCAAGCCGTCCAGCACTCAACCGCCGACACCTACGTCGTCACCAATAATCACTATCTAGGAAAAGCGGTCGTCAACGCCCTCGAAATTTCATCCATTCTCCAAGGCCAACCCGTTCCCGCGCCGGATTCCTTAGTCGAACGCTATCCCGAGCTAAAGCCATTTTCAAAACGGAACTTTCGCGCCGATTCACCGTATTAAGGGTTATGCGATTCCGGCACGTTCTGCGGCGGCTCGCGCGCTCGCCGCTCTTCACTTTCATCGCAGTGCTCACCGTTGCGGTCGGCATCGGAGCCAACACCGCCATCTTCAGCGTCATCGAAGGCGTTCTGCTCAAACCCCTTCCGTATCCGCATCCGGAACAGCTCATCGAGGTCGATCACACTGCGCCGGGCGTCAACATCACCGATGCCGGAGCCGCCCCGTTTCTTTACCTGACCTATCGCGACCAAAGCCGTACATTTCAGCAACTCGGCATGTGGAACGACGACTCGGTGAGCGTAACCGGTCTCGCGCAACCCGAACAGGTCGATTGCGTGGATGTCACCGATGGCGTGCTGCCAATCCTGGGTGTTCACCCGGTACTCGGCCGCCTCTTTTCGCACCGCGACGATTCACCCGGCAGCCCGGAAACAGTAGTACTGACGTTTGGATATTGGGAAAGTCGAAATTCGGCGGCGCACCTTCCGTAATCGGGCGGCGGCTCGTGATCGACGGCCGTGCCCGGGAAGTAATCGGCGTCTTGCCTCGCCAATTCCATTTCCTCGACCAGAAGCCTGCTCTGTTTCTGCCCATGCAGCTTGATCGCAGCCACACCTTCCTCGGGAATTTCAGCTACCGCGCGCTCGCCCGGCTCAAGCCCGGCACGACCATCCAGCAGGCCAGTGCCGACGTTACACGCATGATACCCATCGCGCTTCGAAGCTTTCCTCCATCCCGCCGGCTATAACGCCAAGATGTTTGAAACCGCGCGGCTTGCCCCAAGCTTGCGCCCGCTGAAACAGGAAGTCGTCGGCGAGATCGGTAGCGTTCTTTGGGTCTTGATGGCAACTATCGGCATCGTGTTGCTGATCGCGTGCGCCAACGTGGCGAACTTGCTTTTAGTACGCGCCGATGCCCGCCAGCAGGAGTTAGCCATCCGCGCAGCGCTGGGCGCAGGTTGGGAGCGGATTGCTCGCGAGTTGCTGATGGAAAGCGTTACGCTCTCGCTCGCCGGCGGCGCCTTGGGACTGGCGCTCGCCTATGGTGCGTTGCGGCTGCTGATCGCGATCGCGCCCGCCAATCTTCCGCGCCTCAACGATATCGGGATCGATGGCCCCGTGCTGCTGTTCACGCTTCTCGTATCGCTCGCCGCTGGTGTCTTGTTCGGTCTCATTCCAGTCCTCAAATATGCCGGACCGCATCTTGGAACCGCGCTGCGCGCCGGAGGACGCAATGCAAGCCAGAGCAGAGAACGGCATCGCGCCAGAAACGCTCTCGTCATCGTGCAGGTTTCGTTAGCGCTCGTACTGCTCATCGGCTCCGGTCTGATGATTCGCACCTTCCAGGCTTTGAGGCACGTTCAGCCCGGCTTCCTACGATCCCGAAGAAGTACAGACGCTCCGTATCTCCATTCCGGACACGCAGGTGAAAGATCCCGTCCAGGTGATTCATATGGAGCAGAACATCAAGGACAACATCGCCGCCATCCCGGGGGTTTCCTCGGTCGGCCTTACTACCGTCGTCCCCATGCGCGGAAACGGCTGGCACGATGCAATTTTCGCCGAAGATCATGTTTATTCCGGAACGCAGATTCCGCCCATCCGCCTTTATAAATTCATCTCGCCCGATCTGTTGCAGACTCTTAGGCAACCGTCTGGTTGCAGGTCGTGATTTCACTTGGACCGATGTCTACCAGAAACGTCCCGTAGCGATGGTCTCCGAAAATCTGGCTCGCGAGCTCTGGAACAATCCATCGAGTCAGCAATCGGCAAGCGCATTCGCGAGAGCCCCAAAGGCCAGTGGCGCCAAATCGTCGGTGTAGTGGGCGACGAACGCGATGACGGAGTGAACAAGCCCGCGCCGAAAATCGTCATCTGGCCCATCCTGATGGACAATTTCGCCGGCAACCAGACGTTGGTGTCCCGAACTCTGGCCGTCATCATCCGAAGCAGCCGCACAGGTTCCAGCGGCTTTCTGGACGAGGTGCGGCGCGGTGTCTGGTCTGTAGACCCGAACCTCCCGCTCGCCGATGTTCGCACCCTACAGGAGGTCTATAACAAATCCTTAGCGCCCACTTCGTTCACCCTGATCATGCTGGCCATAGCAGGAGCGATGGCTCTGCTACTCGGCGTCGTCGGCATCTATGGCGTGATCTCCTATTCGGTTTCGCAGCGAACACGCGAGATCGGCATCCGCATGGCTTTGGGCGCGCGCCGCGAGGAACTGACTCGAATGTTTGTCGCACACGGATTGCGCCTCGCGATTATCGGCGTCGCCTGCGGTCTCGTCGTGGCGTTCGCTCTCATGCGCCTCATTTCCTCGCTGCTGTTCGAAGTGAGCCCGGCCGACCCGGTGACCTACGGCGCGGTCTGCCTGGGCCTCGTCGCCGCCGCCATGCTCGCCAGTTATCTACCGGCTCTGCGCGCCGCCGCAGTCGACCCGGTCCAATCCCTCCGAGCCGAATAACCGGGCTTCAGCTTAAGCGAAAGATAGGGATCGCTGCCGGTTTGCATTCATGCAAAATGCTGAAACCGAGCCAGGGAGCGTGAGCGACCTCAGGTTGGGCGGACTCCTTACTCCTGCCTTAGTGAGGCTTCCTGTGCCCGCGCCCAGATTTATAGCCGTTATTGTGCGGCTCCGAACCGGCTATTGCCGCTACGCCATCGCCCGGTGACACAAATTGGATCAACTTATCCACGAGTGGATCGGCTTTGGGGGAGCCGAAACCCGTGGTGGGATCCCAGCCTGGTCCGGCACTGAAACCAACTATGCCCGCAAACGAATTGTTCCCGCTCGTCACGTCGAAGAACGACGATGCGTAATGTGGTGGAGCGTGACCGATGTGGTAAACGCTCGTATTAATGAAGCCGAGAGCATACCCTGCTTTCTCGCCGGCGATTGCCGTAATCGCGGACCACTGTGGTGAGCCGGCGCTGGTGCCGCCGAATAAGTAAAACCCGCTCGGAACGCCTGGGATATCGAGGTAGGTCAGCACACCGTCTTCAACTGCCGCGTTATACGACACGTCAGGCACTCCTCGCTGTTTGCCGCCGTGTATTGTTCCTTCCTGATAAGACGGCTCATCGAACAAAACACTGAATCCGCCGCCGGTCGCGCCTATCCCGGGCTCGTTCCATGCAACCTCACCCAGGTAAGTTCCTGCAGCCGGATTCGCGGCCGGATCGCAACCCAATGACGCCAGGCAATAGCCAGCGGCGTGCAGTTCGGTGCCGCCCACAGCCGTCACCAGCGGGTCAACTGCGGGCGAGGACACCGCTTTGACAAAGGCATTCCCATCACAATTCAGTTGGGCCGCACCGTTATCGGCGGAGGAGGCAAACAGCGTGATGTTCTTCATCGTGGCCTCCGCAAACACTTGATGTTGTTCCGCAAGCACGTCCGAATCCACGCAGCTCTCGTTCTCTCCGAAGCTCTGGGATATGACATCGCCGAGACGGTGATCCACCGCATATTTCGTGGCGCTCAGAATATCGGCATCCGCGTTCGATTTCGCCAGAACCAGCGTGATGTTCGCGCCGGGAGCAATGGCGTGCGCCCACAGAACGTCGAGCGAGATCTCTTCCGCCCAACCGGTCATGTTGGGATCGCCGGCTACGAACGGAGTCAGGCCATCGGGCGCGATCTGAGTAAAGGTGCCGACGCTCGAATTGGAGGATCCGCCAAGCCCGTTCAAGCTGGGCAGCCCGTAGAAGCTGTCAAAGGTATTCAGTTCCGCCACAATGTTCGGCGATTGAAACGCGTCGATGATGGCGATTGTCTTTCCCGCCCCGTCATAGCCTGCTTGTATGAGTGCGTCGATTTGATAGGCATGCCGGATTTGGTAAGGGTCGTAGCAGCTGACGCCGGGCTCCAGACCGACCTGACACGTAAACAACCCGTAACTAGGGCCGGGGGTACTGGCTAAATTTGCCTGCGGGCCGATCTTTAGCGATGGCGACACAACTGAACCGGCAAAGGCCGTGGTACCGGCCAGGCACAGCACGCCTGTAATCAAGGCTACTGCCGCCGGGAATAAAAACTTATGAGTCCTCATAGAATGTCTCCTGAATGTATCCGAAATTCGGTCCGGTCTGGCAGTATATCATTTATGTCAGTCAGCAAACGGCCAACTGTCCGCATCTGAACGTTCTGGCCCGGAACCGGACGCGTACTATCGCTAGGCCGAATCGCAGCGGCTCGCATTCCTCATTCCGATCGCAGCGTAACCGCCGGATCCACGCGCATGGCGCCCAGCGAAGGCACATACGATGCCACCACTCCCACTAAAATCAGAATCCCTACGACCGCCACCAGCGTGATCGGATCCTCCGCGCGAATGCCCCAGATCTGGCTCTGAATTGCACGCAGCACAAGCAAACAAACCAACAATCCAGTGCCAATGCCAATCGCTACAAATCGCATCCCGCTCGCGATCACCAGCGCTTGCACAGCTCCCGGCGTCGCACCCAACGCCACGCGAATTCCCATCTCGCGCCTGCGTTGCGAAACCGTGTACGACATCACGCTGTAAAGACCGGCGCCAGCGAGCAGAAGTCCAAGCAACGCAAACACCGAAAAAATTTCCAGCCCGAACCGCGGCTTCGCATACTCCTCGTCTTCCAGGCCTTGCTCCATAGTGCGCATTCGCCTCACCACTGTGCTGCCATCCAATGTAAGCGCCGTGCCCTCCACCACCTTCGCAAGCGCTTCCGGATCGCCTGCAGTTCTCACGATCAACGAGAAACCTCCCAATCCCGAAATTGTGTACGGCACGAAAACTTCCGGCATAACAGGCTGGCGCAAACCCCTGTTTTTAAAGTTGCCGGTTACACCAATGATTTCGAACCATGGATTTTTGATAGGCTCCGGCAAGTGCGCCAAAGTAGTCACCTGAACCCGTTGTCCAATCGGGTCCTCACCGCGGAAGAACTTCTCTGCGAACGCCTGATTGACGACCGCCAACATGTGTTTGCCGCGAAGATCGGTTTCCGTCAGATTGCGCCCGCGCAGCAGCGGTACCTCAAGTGTGCGAAACAGGCCAGGATCGATCAATGCAAACTGACCCTGAGATTGCTCTGAATGTGGTTGGCCGGGCACGGCGAACTCCGTAGGAGCCCCGCCGAAGGGCGTGAAGTCGCTGGTTACCGCGACATCGAGAATACTGGGTGTCCGCCTTAGCGTGCTCGTCAACTCGCGTTCGAAGCGCGCCTGCTGCGCCACTGTGCGCTGGTTCTTCGTCAGGAAAATCTGCGCCGTTAACAGATGCCGCGGGATTTAATCCGAGTTGCACCGCCCGCTCCCGCAGGAAGCTGCGCATCATCACGCCCGCGCCCGGCGAGCAGTACAAGCGAAACCGCAACCTCGCACACAATCAGCACATTTCGAATTTGTCCTCGCCGGAATCCGCTATGTTCGCGGCCTCCCGCCTTCAGCGCTTTATTCACATCCCGCCGCAAGCCTCCCATCACAGGCATCAACCCGAAGAACAGCGCCGTAGCCACCGCAACTCCAACCGTTCGCCGCCAGGACGCGCGCATTGAGACCAATCACTGCTTCATCCGGAAACGTATCGTGTGGTAGTACGGCAACCAGAAGCCTGAAGGCCGGCCCACGCAAACCCGCATCCCGCCGCCGCGCCCAGAAATGCCAGCACTCCGCTTTCTACAAAAAGCTGCCGCACCACTCGCCACCATCCAGCCCCCAAACTGGCGCGAATCGCGAATTCTCTGTTTCGAGCGCTCGCTCTGGCAAGCAGCAGACTCGCAACATTTGCGCAGGCGATTAGCAGCAACAGCCCCACCGCGGCCAGCAAGGTGTACAAAGTCCGTCTCACTTTTTCAGTGGATGCGTCCACAAAGCTCTGCAAGCCTTACCTGAAATTTGTTTGTGTAGAGATTCGGGAGATACAAAGGGGCGAGCCGCTCGGCCAGAATCTGCATTTCGCGATCGGCCGTTTTAACTGTGATCCCGTGCTTGAGCCGCCCGAGCAAATAAAACCATGGCGGAGGGAAACCAGCCTGTCCTCCGCCTGAGCGCAATTCGCTTCAGCTCAGTCGGTATCCAAACGTCCCCCGACCAGAAAACAAACCGCGGCGGCATGACGCCAATTACCGTCCTCGCGCTCCCATCCAGAATCAAAACTTTTCCGATCGCGCGCGGATCTCCCGCGAACCGGCTTTGCCAGAAACCATAGCTCATGACGCACACCGGCGCAGCTCCCGGCTTCAAATCGGCCGGCGTGGCGAATCGTCCCAGCAGCGGCGGAACACCCAGGAACTGAAACGCGTTCCCCGTCACCAGCGGTGCATTGACAGATTCGGGCGCGCCACCGGTCGTCCATAGCGCCCGGCTGATCGCAACGCCCATGACATCGTCAAAAATACGATTCTGTTCCCGATAATCCAGGAACTCCGCAGCCGGAAACATGCTTCGGTCGCCCGCTTCATTGCTGGACAAATCATGAATGACGACGGAGAAAATGCGCTGCTGGTCTCGCATATGGGAACGGCTCCAGCAGAACGTTGTCTATAACGCTGAACATAGCGGTCGTGGCTCCAATGCCCAGCGCCGAGCGTGAAAACCGCCAGCGTTGTGAAGCCCTGGATTGTCCCGCAGAACTCGAACGGCAAACCGCAGATCCAGCCACGCACTTTCGAGCCACCCAAAGCTCCACACGTCCCACGCCGCCTCTTTCAGACGAGTGCGATTCCCAACCCGCCGCTCGGCCGCAATGGCCGCGGATTCCGCCGTCATGCCCTGCTCTTCAAGCACGCGGGCGCGCAGTTCCGCATGCAAGCGCAGTTCCTCGTCCATCTCGTCCAGACGCCTGTTTCTTCGAATCAAAAAGGCCGCACGCCGCCAAAATTCACCCAGCCGCATTTTCCACCTCCTAAGCAGGCTCGAGAATCCGATGAATCGCCGCCGTTACGCGACCATACCGCTCAAGCTCTTGCTCCAGTTGCTTGCGGCCGGCCCGCGTGATCCGGTAATAGCGCGCCCGCCGGTTCTCCTGCGTCTTCCCCCACTCGCCGGTCAGCCAGCCTTTCAGCAGCATCCGCTGCAGCGCGGGATATAGCGATCCTTCATCGACCCGCAGAATCTCTTCCGACCGCTGCTGAACCGCATTCGCAATCTCAAATCCATGCATCTCACGCGCCGGAGTGAGAATCTTCAAAATCAACATATCGAGCGTTCCGGGGGGTATTTCATCCCGAGTGGTTGCGAATCCCATGACATAGATAGTCTATGTCATCCATTAGCCTCACCGCAAGAGTCACATTCGAGATCGGGTCCACTATCGGTAAACTTCAAACTGATGCACGGCCGAAAGCTTTGGTCCAGCCTCGTTGTTGGGCTGAATATTGGGTTTTTGCCCTTCGCGGCCAACGCCATGGACTTACCGCATCACGATCTCGATTCGCTGGTGTATCTGAGTACGGATATCGTCATCGCAGATCTCTCGGTCAACTCGCAGCATAAGATCACGGCAACCGTTACGGACACCTTGCATGGATCGCTACGTCCAGGCGAGAAACTCGCTACGCTATCTGAGTTCCTTAACTTTTTTGACCCGCTGGAAGACGGGCAACGAGTAATTTTGTTTCTCGACAGCCGGCCGCGGCAACCAAATTTCCTTTTTCCTGAGGCCTCGAAGTCCCCTTTCGCCGTCGTCCCGTCCGGCGTCTACCTGATCGATCGGTACCAACATATTCATGAGTACTATCAGCAAAATAATCCTGGTCCGTATGTCGCCGAAGGCTATCGCTTCCTCTTCGATCGGCGCTTAGCGCCAACCAAAGAGCAAGATCTGGCGTTTCCATCGCTATCGGATGTAGAAGCGCGGATTCCAGCGAGCGTTAGGTTTGTTCAATCCATCCGCCCATTATTGGACAAAACTGCTACACGCGACGAAGCTCCCGCCTTCATGAACTTATTAGGGGCCAGATCCAGCGCCGACATCCGCTGCTGTTGGCAAACCAAGGACGTGATCGCCGAGCGGCTGGTGTACCAACTTCGTTCCTTGAACGATCCGCAACTCCTGCTCAGAATTTATCCCATTGCGGCCTGCTCATTCTCCGCTCTCGAGTTCGTTCAAACCACCGCCGGAAATGCGGATAAGGAATTTACGGCCGCGCGCGTCGCATATCTGATTCAGACCCTGTCAAACCCGCGGAACGCTCTGCCGCTGCGGGTTGCCTCGGCGAACATTCTCCTGGACCTAAGCAAAATTCATAGCGGTTCACAGAGCGGTCCGGCTAAGGTCACGCTGGTCGACAATGCATGGCTCGCAAGTTTCGCTGGTGATATCCGCGCCACGGCAAGAAAGATATTCGACCGCAAATCCCAGAACACTCGTCTAAGAGCTCTTTGCGTGCAACTTCTTCCTTTGGACGAGCCCGAAATCGTTGCCCGTATCAAGACGGTTTATGCACGTTCGAAATCGGAGGAGCTTCGGTTCGCGATAGAAGGATCGTTTCTCGACTCCAGCGATGTCATCTACGGGAGCCTGAATCCTCCTGGTGGTCCCGTCGCCAGCCTCGTCAGGGTGGCGGCTCCAAGCGATTGTCTGAAACCGGCTGCGGGCAAGATCGCGTTTGTCGCTGAATATCGCGAACGGCAGGATTTCTTCGATCGATTTATCTTGGGACTCAGGCATACGCCGGGATCGCCCAAGCCCCCGCCCCAGAGCCGGTATTTTGTAATGACGAACGCGCGGACGGGTCAGCGTATCGTGTTCGCGAAGTTTCACCAATTGTGGAATGCTGGACCGCGGGGCGGAGACTGGATTGAGTTGAATCAGCGGTCCGGCTTTCCCAAGGGAACCTACTCTCTGGCGTTGGAATATAGCCGCGGGGGTGAGATCGTTAGCAGCGGATATAAGCTGAAGCTAACCGTCATCAATACACGCGGCGGGAGAAAGCTTTCGGTGAAGTAGCCCGCCCCAAGTGAGCTGTCCCGCGGAGCGCGAGCCGAATTCCGCCTGCTCTACTCTGCGCGAGCGAAGCCTTCACAAGCTGCTCCATCGTGTTCACTTGGTAGAGAACTTGATCGCCGGTAGCTCCGCGCAACGGCCGCCGCAATGGTTCGACAAAATTCCGCGGCGCGCCATTCGTTCGCACGGCAATCGACATCAGTTCGGACCAGCGGCGCAAAAACCGGTCTGGCACCTGCGCAAACGGATAGTAGATCTGAGCGCGCACCTGCGCCTGGCCGTCGCCCGCGAGTCCCCAGTACCGCACATGGCCCACCACGCCCACCACCCGCAACGGTCGGTGCCCAGTCCAATCCAGAGATGTTTCCCGATCGTTCCTGTCCGCCAAAAGCACGTCGCGCCATAACAATTGCACGCCTCCCCTCAAGGCTGCTCATGCCTCGTTCTTCTACATATTACGCCCTTGCAGCATCATCAAGGGGTCCCTCGGCTACTTCGCTCAAAATGAAAAGCGGTACGATCCGGCTATTACCACCGCATGTCCACCGAGGTCGCTCAGCTCCCAAGCGCAACCCCAGACCAAACCGTAAAGCCCTGGTCAACGCCGCGTGTCATCGCCTTTCGCGCGCTGTTCTGCTTTTTCATTCTGATCGATTTTCCATTTCCGATGAGCCTGTTTCCGGGAATTCAAAGACTCTTGTTTTGGTATGAAACCGCTTATCTGGCACTCTCCGTTTGGGTCGGCAAGTCGATTTTTCATCTCAAGTACATCAGCACTGCCCGGAATGGAAGCGGCGACAAGACAACTGACTACCTTGCACTTTTCTGCATCGTCGTGATCACACTCGTCGCCACCCTCATCTGGTCAATCGTCGATCGCAAACGCCGGCACTACACAACTCTCTTTGAATTCCTGACCGTCTACGTCCGTTTTGCGCTGGCAGTTGCCCTCATTTCCTATGGCATGTACAAGATCGTCCCGTCGCAATTTCCCGCGCCAACGCTGGCCGCATTAACCGAAACCTACGGCGAGTCTTCACCGATGCATCTTCTGTGGACATTTATGGGGTTCTCGCCAGCCTACAACGTATTTGCCGGATCGTGTGAATTGCTGGCAGGACTGCTCTTAATGTCGCGCCGGACAACTCCGCTGGGGAGCGCCATCGCCGCCGCTGTCCTCTTGAACATTGTGATGTTGAACTTTTGTTACGACGTGCCGGTGAAAATCTACTCGTGCGAACTGCTCGCACAAGCGCTCTTTTTGTTGGCTCCGCACATGCATCGGCTGGCGGCAGTATTTGTCTTGAATCGCCGCGCGGAACCCGTCCTCCTCGCGCCCAGATTCACTCGCCGGAGTCTGAAGATCGCTCATTTTGTACTCAAAGCCTGCCTGATATCGTTCGTGCTGTTCACGACGGCACGGCAGTCGGTTGCTCAACGCAGCAGAATGCAATCGGTGCTTCTGAAACCGCCTCTCTACGGGCTGTATGAAGTGCAGAAAATTGCGTTTATTGGAGCCGGATCGTCGGGCGCTGCGGAACCAAACTCCGCCCTGGAGTCAGATCGCCTTTTGCTATTCGGGTTTCGCTCTGATAAAAAACTCTGATGGCAGTCGCGGCTACGTTCGCATGGGGGTAGATGCCAGGCACAGCACCTTGACGCTGTCCGTCGGACATGCGGCAGACAAATTCCGCTACAGCGCGCCAGACCCGCAACAGTTAAATCTGGATGGAACACTGGAAGGGCTGCCCGCTGCAATCCAATTGCGCCGCGTCGATGGCCGCGAGCTTCTCCTGGAGCACCGCGGTTTTCATTGGATCAATGATTTCCCTTTGAATCGCTAAACCGGTTGTATAAGGATTCTAATGCGAATAGGCAAGGCAGCAACGCTATTACTCCTATTCGGTATTGCGGCGAATACCGCAGACCAACCGGAGAAATTCTATGCACCAACCTTAAGCTGTTTCCAACCGGATAAGCAGCCCCCTCCGAAAGAGGTCTGGCGCACGCCGGTGCTGGTCTCCCCCAATGGGCGCTATCGCGCCTACGCGCAGATCGATGCCAATTTCGACCAGACTTTCTCACAGCCATGTCGGACGAAAGCTCAGTTGTTCATCTCGTCAAGAGGCGCATCCTTCAAAGTTGCCTTCCTGGAACAGACCTCAGTGAAAGACGATGCCGCTGTTTCGCTAGGACCTGTCGGCTGGTCGCCCAATTCCCGCTGGTTGGTTGTGGAACGCGCCGCTGGTTATTGGGCATCCGATTTTGGCGGGCTCGATTTTGTCCTATATGACTCGACTAGACAAAAGGTAAGCACACCCGACGTCCTCGGTGCGATCGGCAAAAGCATCGGGAAGCATTGCGTACTCGACTATCGATCGTTTCACGGCTTCGACGCGAGCAACCGGCTGATCGTGCGAGTTGCAGACTCCCACGATGAGGAGGGCCGGGGGACGTCTTGCATCGCGGATGCGGCAGACTGGCTCTTCAATCCCGTTACAGGCGAAGCCCAACCACTCCGGACTAATTGAGCTCTCTGACCCAGATATTCCGGAAGCTGATTGGCTCGCTACGGTCGCCGTGTGCCTGCAGCTTAATCGGAGCGGACGTGTATTTTTTGTAGAATGGCTTGCCGATATACAGCGTCTGTCCCTTCAACTCGAAATGATTCTGCACCAGCACGCCGTTGAAGAAGACCGTAACATAAGCCGGAGTCTTCAGCGATCCGTCATCATTGAACGTCGGCGCCGTCCAAACTACGTCGTAGGTCTGCCACTCGCCGGGTTTGCGGGCGGGGTTCACCAGCGGAATACCTTGCTTGTAGATGCTCCCAGCCTGGCCGTTTACGTAGGTCTTATTGTTGTAAGAATCCAGAACCTGCAGCTCATATCCACCATCGCCCGGCCCGGTGGAGGCCAAAAATACGCCGCTGTTGCCGCGCGCCTGACCGCTGCCTGTGATATCCGCGGGGATCTTCCATTCAATGTGCAGTTGATAGTCCTTGAAGCTTTGTTTGGTTTCGATATTTCCCGCCGCCTTGTTCACCGTCAGCACGCCATCGGCGACGATCCATTTGGCGGGCGACTTGTCTTTCACCGATACCCACTCATCCAAATTCTTGCCGTCGAACAGCACGATTGCGTCGGAGGGAGGCGCCGTGCATGTCGCGCCCGGAGTCACCACCTTGGGCACTGGGCTCCACACTTCCGTCTCTTCCGGTTTCGGCTGTTGCGCGCAAAGAGTAGCGGCCATGCCAATCAGCGCCGCAAGCGCTAGGGATTTCGAAAATTGAATGCACATCACTTTAAATGAGAACACACTCAATTGCGCCTGACCGCGGCGGCCCGGCATCAACCTACCCTCTCGTCTGATCGACCATTACGAGAACATTCCCCTTCTTATGTCCCGTTTCCGCATACCGGTGAGCTTCGGCAATCTGGTCGAGTGAATAGCGTCTGTCTATCACCGTCCTTAGCTTTCCAGCCTCGATAAGCCCTTTGAGAAAAGACGGATCCTCGGCGTCCCCGCGGGCCATTCCGCTAATCACTTTCGCGGCGCCCGCGATTGAAACCCACATCCCTCGAAGCATCCCTCCAAGAATCGACGGCACTCGTCCGGAACCCCCGACCCGCACGTAAAACCCGCCTCGCTTAAGGCATTTCAGGCTGCGTGAGAACCCGCTCTTGCCCACTGCATCCAAAACGATGTCATAGACCCGGCCGGCTCTCGAGAAATCCTGCTTGCTGTAATCGACCACCTCGTCAGCCCCGAGAGACTTCACCAGCCCCAGATTGGCGGTGCTGCATACGCCCGTGACCTGCGCTCCAAAGTGCTTCGCCAACTGAACGGCGAAGGTGCCGACGCTCCCGGACGCTCCATAGATGAGCACTTTCTGCCCAGCCTCGATTTTGCTTTCCTCAGGAAATACAGCGCCGACACCCCACCAAACAAAATCGCCGCTGATTCCTCGAGCGCGATGTTGCGGGGCTTAATCGCCAGCGTGCCATCCTGAGGCAGACATGCGTACTCGGCATGGGCGCCGAACTTGAATCCGGTCCCTCCGAATACCTGGTCGCCCGCGCCGAAACGCGTCACGGCCTTACCCACCGACTCGACTGTTCCGGCGAACTCCATCCCCAATATGGGTATCTTCTTTGGCCGCCAAAGGCCGTTGATGAATCTTACGAGGAATGGATCGGCTTTTCTGAGCCTCCAGTCCGCCGCGCAAACTGTCGTCGCATGGATACGAACCAGAACTTCGTTGTCTTTGGGAGCGGGCTTTGCGACGTCCTCAATCTTAACCACCTCCGGCGGCCCGTATCTGCGATAGACGGCGGCTTTCAAAACCCAACTCACTCCTCGCGCAGCAGTGTCAAAGGATCGAGCGACAATGCGCGTTGCGCTGGAATCCAGGTAGCCACCAGCCCCAGCAACAACATCGCCACAACAACGCCGGCCAATACCAGCGGATCGCGGGGAGTTGCCTGATACACGATCGATGCCAGCACCCGGCTCGCCAGAATTCCGAGCATCAGTCCCGCCGCCGAACCAAAAGCCAGTAATTTGAAAGCCCGTCCCAACGCCGCCTGCAACACTTCCGTCCGCTGCGCGCCGAGCGCCATGCGAATTCCCAACTCCTTCAGCCGCTTGCTCACCGAGTACGCCGCCATTCCAAAAATGCCCGTGATCGACAGCATCGCGCCCATCACGCCCAGCACACCGAGCGAAATCGTCGCAATGCGTGGACCAAACAGAGCCGCGTCCAGTTCTTTATACCGCGTTGTAATGTAAACCGGCAGCCCTGCATCCAGTTGCCGCAGCGTGCCCCTTATGGCCGGCCCCAATTGCCGCGGATTAACACCCGACCGTACCACCAGCCAGGTCTGACTCGATGGCCACTGCAGGATGGGGAGAAACATCGCCGGCTGTAAATCTTCCGTGAGGCTGTTATATTTTCCGTCTTCCGTAACACCCACCACTCGTACGCGAGTTCCATCCGGCATCTTGTAATAACCGCCCAGTGCGTTTGTTACCGAGCCAAAGATTTTGCGCGCAAATTCCCGATTCACCACCGCTACGCGTGGCGAGTGTTTGTCGTCATGCCAGGTGAAACTCCTTCCGGACAGCAAGGCGGTGCGTTCCGCGTGCAGGTATTCGGGAGATATGTGGTACATCGCTGGCATGAGCGGCAGCATTCGCCGCCCTCAGATCCGTCGTGTTATCGGTGAACACAACCGAATCGCCCGCGTCATCGAGCAGTAGTGCATCGGCCAATCCCACCGACTCGACGCCAGGAATCCTCTCCACTGCATCGATCATGCGCTTCTGCATAGCGGGTATTCGATCACCGCTGTAACCGGCCATGTGCAGATCGGTATCTACCAGCATCGCGTTCTTCGGTTCAAAACCGAAATTGCTGTCGAGTGATCGCGCCAGCCCACGCACCGCAACCATCGAAGAAGTCACCAGCACCGCGCAAATCGCAATTTGCGTGGCCAGCAACAGCTCTCGGGCGGTAATCCGCCGCCCAATTCTGCCGGTCGATCCCGACTTGACCACCGCATACGGATTCGTGCGGAGTACCTGTCTTAGTGGAACCGCGCCAAATAGGAATCCGCTGGCTAAGCTCAGTAGCAAAGCGACTCCATAAACATTTGCATCCGGGCTCACAGGCGTGTGCACCGGAAAGTTCCGGGGAAATGGCTGCCACACGCACAGCCATTGCAACGCCAGCACGCTGCCCCACAATCCGGCTGCGCCCCCGATGAGCGAAATCAGCGCGGCCTCTGTAAAAAGTCCCCGCAGAATGCGGTTGCGGCTCGATCCCAGTGCGAGTCGCAGAGCAATTTCGCGTGACCGGTCGGCGGCGCGTGCCGCAAACAAACTGCCAAGATTCGCGCAGGCCGCCAAAAGAATTAATCCCGCCAGCAGCATCAACGCGGTCAGGAATTCTCGTACGGGACGGCCAAGGTTATCGCCCAAAAGACTGGGCCGGACCAAGGAAAACCGCATTTGGTGTTCGTCTCGGGGATAACTCTTTTCCAGATAAGAGCCAATCGAGTTCAGATCGGCGGTTGCCTGCGCCGGAGTAACCCCTGCCTTCAGATGTCCCAGCACCATAAAAATCCAATGGCTTCCCCGCGCGTTCAGGTCATCTACACCCTCCACCTGTTCCCGATTCACAAACGGCACAAAAAAATCGGGAGAGAAGAACAAGATAGTCCCGCGGAATTCAGGCGGCGCTACACCCACAATCGTGAAAGGATGCCGATTGAGCTGAACAACACGGCCCACCACGCCGCGATCGCTCTGAAAATGGCTGTGCCAATACGCGTAGCTGAGCACAATATAAGGAGCGCTGTTCGGCCCATGCTCATCGGAGGCGTGAATGAGCCGGCCAAGATACGGCTGAATCCGTAATGCGTCGAAGTAGTTGCCGCTCACTGCAGCGATCCAGGCGCGAGATGGATTTTTGCCCGTGTCCAGCCCTGCCTGAGCGACGTCATAAGCCGCCAGACCGTCAAAGCTGCGGTTACGGTCGCGCAGATCGACATAGTCGGGATACGACTGGCTCGCATCCTTATCCTTCGCACGCTCAATTCCGTAGAGACTTTGCGCCTGAGGCACATTCAACGGGCGCAGAATCACCCCATTCAACACACCAAAAACCACCACGTTTGCGCCGATGGCCAGCGCCAGCGTCACCACGGCCGCGATGGTGAACCCCGGGGACTTGCGCAATACCCGGAGAGCGAACCGCACATCCTGCATCAGAGTTTCAAAGAAGAGACCGCCCAGCGCTTCACGGCATTCCTCCTTGAACCGCACCTGCCCGCCAAACTCGATGCGCGCGCGCCGTTCTGCTGCGGCACGCTTCAAACCGGAACGTTCCAGATCGTCGGCGCGGTGCTGGATGTGCGAGCGAAGCTCCTCTTCGATTTCATCGAATTTCATACTTCAAACCCAACTCACTCCTCGCGCAGCAGTGTCAAAGGATCAAGCGACAACGCGCGTTGCGCTGGAATCCAGGTAGCCACCAGCCCCAGCAACAACATCGCTACAACAACCCCGGCCAATACCAGCGGATCGCGGGGAGTTGCCTGATACACGATCGAAGCCAGCACCCGGCTCGCCAGAATTCCGAGCAGCAATCCCGCCGCCGAACCCCAGGCCAGCAATTTGAGAGCGCGTCCCAACGCCGCCTGCAACACTTCCCTCCGCTGCGCGCCGAGCGCCATGCGAATTCCCAACTCCTTCAGCCGCTTGCTCACCGAGTACGCCGCCATCCCAAAGATGCCCGTGATCGACAGCATCGCGCCCATCACGCCCAGCACACCCAGCGAAACCGTCGCCATACGCGGCGCAAGCAGAGCTGAGTCCAGTTCCTGGTTCCAGGTTCGGATGGTGAAGGGCAGCCCCGCATCCAAGCCCCGCATTGTGCTGTGGATGGCTGCCACCAGTTGCCGCGGATCGCCCTCCGACCGTAGTACAAGCAGCTGCCTGACTCGACGGCGATTGCAGCATGGAAAGAAACATCGCCGGCTGTGGATCTTCGGCGAGGCTCTACATATTTTCCATCCTCCACAATGCCCACCACTTGGATGCGAGTTCCATCCGGCAGCTTGTAATATTCGCCCGATCGCCTTTGCTTGGGGAGCCAAAAATTTTGCGCGCAAACTCCTGATTGACTACTGCCACCCGCGGCGAGTTTTCAGTCGTCATGCCACGTGAAACCCCTCCCCGCCAGCAAGGCTGTGCCGGCCGCACGAAAGTATTCGGGAGATATGTTGTATGTCATCGCATCAGCCGCGGCATTCGAGGGCCTCAGATCCCCCGTCTTATCGCGTAAAGACATTCGAGCTATTCGCCCCGTAATACAACGGCGGCCGGTCAACCGATCCCACCGAATTTACACCGGGAATTTTTCCCAAAGCCTCGATCATGCGCTTTTGCATGGCATGCACGCTGCCGCCGCGGTAACCGGCCATATTCAGATCTGTCTCTACGAGCGTTGCATTCCGCGGTTCAAAACCGAAATTGCTGTCGAGCGAGCGCGCCAGCCCGCGCACCGCAACCATCGAAGAAGTGACCAGCACCGCGCAAATCGCAATTTGCACGACAAGCAACAGGTCGCGGACCGTAATCCGCCGCCTCACCCTGCCGGTCGATCCCGACTTGACGATCTGATATGGATCGGTCCTGAGCACCTGTCGCACCGGCACCGCGCCGAAGAGGAATCCACTCGCCAAACTCAACAGCAAAGCTGACTGCATAAACATTTGCGTCCGGGTTCACAGGCACGTTGATCGGAACTGTTGGAAGCGGCCGCCATGCGCTCAACGCGTGCAACAACGCTACGCGAGCCCCACAGTCCGGCAGCGCCTCCAGCGAGTGAAATCAGCACGGCTTCGGTAAATAGTTGCCGTAGAATTCGTATGCGGCTCGATCCCAGCGCCAGGCGCAGAGCAAGTTCGCGGGAACGGTCGGCGGCGCGTGCGGCAAACAGGCTGCCCAGGTTGGCGCAGGCGGCCAGCAGAATCAATCCCGCCAGCAGCATCAAGCCCGTAAGGAATGCCCGTATCGGACCGCCCAACCAATCGCCGGTAAGACCGGGACGCGCCAAGGAAAAGGTCATTTGGCCATCGTCTTTCGGGTAAGCTCTTTTCCAAGTAAGCTGCCAATCGAGTTCAGATCCGAAATAGCCTGTGCCGGACTAACTCCCGCCTTCAGATGCCCCAACATCATCAGAAGGCCGCGGTTTCCGCGCTCGTTCAGCACGTACGAACCCTCCACCTGCTCCTGGTTCACCATCGGCACCCAGAAATCGGGAAAGACAAACAGCAAAGTCCCTCGGAACTCCGGCGGCGCCACACCGAGGATGGTAAAAGGATGCTTGTTCAGCCGCACCACACGGCCCACCACGCCTCGATCGCTCTGAAAATGAGCCTGCCAATACGCGTAGGTGAGCACGATATACGGAGCGCTGTTCGGGCCATGCTCATCGGAGGTGTGAAAGAAGCGGCCGAGATACGGCTGGATGCCTAAGGCGTCGAAGTAATTCCCGGTAACTTCCATGATCCAGGACCCGGATGGCATTATTGCCCGTATCCAGCCCCACCGAGGCGACGTTATAAGCTGCCAGAGAATCGAAGCTGCGGTTGCGATCGCGCAAATCGAGGTAATCGGGATAGGATTCATTCACGGCCTTATCGCGCCCGCGCTCGATTCCCCACAGGCTCTCGGCATGAGGCACATTCAGCGGGCGCAGGATCAACGCATTGAATATGCCAAAAACCACGGCATTTGCGCCGATCGCCAGCGCCAGCGTCGCTACTGCGGCGATGGTAAAGCTGCGGGATTTGCGCAGCATGCGCAGGGCTAAGCGAACATCCTGTAGAAGCGTCTCGATAAAATTGCCGCCCAGCGCTTCGCGGCATTCCTCTTTGAACCGCACGTGCCCGCCAAACTCGAGCCGCGCCTGCCGTTCTGCTGCGCCGCGCTTCAAACCGGAACGTTCCAGATCGTCGGCGCGGTGCTGGATGTGGGAGCGAAGCTCCTCTTCGATTTCATCGAATTTCATACTTCCTCCGGCTCAGCGGCAAGCGCAGTGGTCATGGCGGTGGCAAGGCGATTCCAACCTTCGGTCTCTTCGCGAAATCGTTTGCGCCCCAGCGCTGTGAGTTCATAGAACTTGGCGCGGCGATTATTCTCCGAAGTGCCCCAGCTCGCCTTCAGCAATCCCTGGCGCACCAGACGAAACAATGCCGGATACAGCGCCCCCTGCTCGATGAGCAGCGCTCGATCGGAGATTTGCCCGATACGCAAAAGAACCCCGTAGCCGTGCAAAGGACCGAGAGAAACCGCCTTCAGAATCAGCAGATCGAGAGTTCCTGGAAGAATCTGGGCCTGGCCGGACATTTCACACTCCTAAGCTAATCAGGAATATACTGCAATCACTCCTAAGCTGTCAAGGAGAAAAATCCAACCACCCGTGGAGCGGGTCTCCAGACCTGCAATGCTGACATTCCTGGCGGCATCATGCCTTCGTTGTACTTCGGGACACGAGGCGTCGGGCCTCCATTTGAGACCGTCGAAACGGAGCGGGAAGCGTAAGCGACCTAGTACGGCTTATTTTTCGAGAGTGAGCCGTAAGTATAAGCGCCCTTGATCGCGATCGAAAACGCAAATTTCCGCAACTTGCCGCTTACCCGTCATAAACTACCAATTCGTCACCCCTGTACTCATCCGTCTTCCCGCAATCCGGATTTCCGCAAGTCAATATTCGTCGCCAAGCCACATTCGCAAAATCTGCAAACTTTTCCACGCCCGCCTTATACAGGGCTCCGGCCATTTCCGTGGCGCGTATGCCTTGAATGTACTCATCCTCGATCTCGATTCTCCATCCGCAACTCCTGCAAATCACTCCAACTTTGTACATGCGCGCCTCACCTCATCCATGCAGGTACGCAGCAGCCGTTTTCAAAAATTCAGGCCACTTCTCGCCGAGCACAGCACCGTGACCGCCGTTCGGCACAATCCAGAGATTTGACTGCGGAATCGCCTTCGCCATCTCGAGCGAGAGTTCAACCGGGTATAGAGGATCGCGATCGCCCTGCACGATGAGCGTTCGTGCCTGAATTGTTGAAAGCTGTGGCGGAGTAAAGCTCATATCGTCATAGCTATCGGCAAACGCGCAAGCGCTCGCCAGGATAGCCTTGATCTGCGGGTCGCCGCCAGGATGACACCGGCGCAGCATTTCCCATTGCGCTTCCGAAAGACTGTTGGCATAGTCGCGCATGATGGAACGCGCCTGTGCGGGGAAGTAGGGAGTTGCGCTAACGAGCACCATAGCCTTCACCCGCTCCGGTTGTTTGGTGGCCATGTGCAGCAGAACGTTACCACCGCCACTTACTCCAAGTCCCTTGCAGAAATCGATTCCCAAACGATCGAGCAGCGCCAAAATATCGGCGGCAGCATCATCGTGCCGGAATGGTTTCGAAAGCATGCTCGAACGGCCGTGACCGCGTAAGTCGGGTACAATCAAGCGGAACTCTGCAGCCCACTCAGACCCCAATATTTTCCAATCCTGGCTTGAGCCGGTAAAGCCATGCAGCAGGACGAGCGGCTCTCCGGTTCCTCTCATTTCGAAGTAGATCTGTACACCGTTTAGTGTTTCGATCCTGCCCGGCGACTCTTGATCCGCCATGCATCTCCTTCTTTGCGATACCGGCTTAATTTTCCGTGTAAGATTAAGCCCAAACTGAGCCGTGAGCGTGAGCGAACTTAAACATGAGCCGATTCGCGGTCACGCCGGACCGCATCTTTATATAACGTATACCCTGTTTTGGCTATCACCGCATCGCTACTTGCGTTGCTATTTATCCAATCGCATCATAGCCAAGCGGAATCGCGCCTTCCGTTTCGCTCGAGCTCCACCAGTTCATCGAACCAAGTCTAGCTAAAAAGAGAGGATCGGTCACGCGCAATTCTCCTGTATACTTGAATTGAGCGCAAAAACGATGGCTCAAGCCATCACCGAAACTACCGCCTAGTCTCCGCCGCTGCGGCCTCGCACGCCAGCAACAGCCAAAACACTGTGGCTAGTCACTAGTGTATCAGCGTGTATCCGATTACGCAAGTGACGGAAAGATCACTTGCGGTTCTCATGGTTTCGGCGCGACAGGCTGGTAATACCTACCCTCGTCTTAATTAGCCTCGTTGTATGTTTCGCAGTCTGTGAAGCCGGTAAGATCTCTCAGGAGATAATGCAGTCAGTCGTATGGTGAGGCCTTCCAAAAACGTCGTCGTAGGTGATTCGTCCGTACAAATAAAGAACACCGGTACAACTCGTGTATGCTTCAATGTTTCGGCTGTTAACCACTTCGGTACTTGGGGTCTCGAGCGCAGAGACGCAATCCAGGTTGGATGACTCCCATACGCTGGGTACCTGGATAGCGCCGAGGAAAACTTAATGCTAGAAGGCAGTGTCCGGTAAGAGTTCGGATTGAACAACCTTTGTCCTCGGAGTCTTGCCAGAGTTCTCACAATAAATACCGTGAAAGCAGTTTTCTCTTCTTTTTTCAAGTCGACGCCCTTGGTACCGCCGGTAAAGACTCGGTGGCGCAATCTGCTGTCTGCCCAATCCATGCTCTCTGATCGTTACGCCACATCTCAACGATCTTTTCAGGGAATCCCTCGAAGACTGTTCACGACTTCGTCCATCGACTTAGCTATCCAGTTCATATTGCGGATCGCGCTGCCAGCATTTGTTGAGTTGTGGACTCTCCGCTCCTCTTCATCTCCGCCAATTGGCCCTGCATGGCAGTCAATTGCCCGTGAGATAAACGCACAACGCCGCTATGCCCACAGCGACCAGCGCTATTTGTCCGCTCAGGTTCAGCTTTTCGAGCCAGTGAAGTTCTCGCGCAAGCTTCTTGGTTTCACTTGGGCTGGGTGTGGATTTTTGACTTGGTGTATCGCTCAGCTCTTTTTGCTCTGGGGTACTGGGAAGACTGGACTCGCCGAGTGTTGATCTCACGAATCTGCCTCGGCGTGTTCGGTTGGATTGGCGCGACTATCATGATTTGGCACGGCGTGTTGCTAACGTAGATCCGTGACATCATAGCAGTATGGAAGAAATCCGCGAGTCCGACGTTCACCCGTTCGAGCAGTTCAAAGCGACAATGCGGAAGCTCGTCAGAGCTGTCGAAAGCTGATCTGGACGAACAGCTACGGAAGCACAAAGCGACCAAACCGGAACGTGAGGCTGCGGACGGAAAGAGGAAGCATCAGGGCGTGTGATACCATTTCCCCGGAGTGCTGTCTCGCAGTACAGATACGAAGACCGAAAGACCAACCCCTTCGCTTTGAAACATTTCCAGTCTTTCAGCCATATCCGGTTATATACACGAACAACACGTCAATCAGCATTAGCACGTTTGATACTGCGGATCGACTTCGGAGATCTTGTTTCAGTTGACAACGGTGATCGCGAGAGTGAGCAGCGCGTGCAAGTCGTTATGTCGCATGGCCACGCCAAAGCTTTCATAGAAGCCCTGACGAAGACAGTTGAAAACTACGAGAACGCGATCGAGAAAACTAAGCGTTGCAGCGATGAACGTCACTGCCCGGGCAGCCGCTCATCTTTGAAACCGTAGACGTGCTTGGAAATCAAGTGCGCCTCCGTTTCGATACGCTGCAGAGACACATCCTCACTGGCCACACGGAAATGGCGCAGTATCAACAACACATCCAGACCGCAGTCGTACAGCCTACGGCTATTCACAAAAGTGACGGACTCCAAATACGCGCTGGTGTGAGAGAAAATTGTTGATGACGTCCCACCCGAAGATAGGCTTAGGGTTATCGTAAGGTACGACACAACACAATTTATGGTCGGCGGATGCAGTGGTATAGTATATACTGCTTATCCAAAAGACTCTAAGAAATATCCGAACGCAAAGGTGGGTCGGCGCGTCTATCCGAAAAGAAAAAATGGGAAGGATCGGGAGAACCGTTGACGATCTCATACGACAGACTCGCTGATACCCTCTACATTACGTTCTTTCAACCGTTGAGTAGGGCGGAATACCTTGAGGTGCCCGGTGGCATCCTTAGAATTGACGGGACCACTCGGCAAATTGCTGGTATTACGATCCCATTCTTTCAGGAGAAAGCCGAAAGCGGGGAACAGCTTCAGCTACCTGAAATCGGTAACGTCCCGTTCAACAGTTTCACAGAAAAGGCCATTACCGAGGCGAGTCCTCACCGTCCTCACGCTCACCACGGAGCACGCTAGGTTTTTTGCTTTTCTTGCGCTTACCCCGACCCTGAATCGCGTAGGGTAGCGCCCTCATGCTTGGACGACTGGCGTATCAAGTCTTGCCTGTCAATTCGTCGTAGGTCAGGCGGCGGTGGATCGTTTGAGCCAGCACGATTACGAAGCGCTCCGCATCCGTCAAACGGCGTTTGTTGAAGCGGAAGCACTGCTCATCCAGATAGCGGAATAAATGGAATGGATCGACGCTCACGTAGGTTCCCTTGAGCGTCCGTTTTAGTAATCTCCAAAAGTTCTCCAATCCGTTCGTGTGGACGCGCCCATTCACGTACGATTCGAGATGGTTGACGATCTCATGCGCCAATCCAAGCTGCTCAGCTCGCTGTAGGAAACCGGATACTCATCGGTATACAACGTGACCGTCTGTTCGAGATTGCTCTCAATGTGCGGTTCCATGATGCGCGTCTTGACGACTGGGCGCAACGGCAGCGCGTACATCTCCGTCTCGCTGAAGCAGTCCGAACACAACACTCTTGCCCCAGTTGTTGCCGTCATTAGATTGCACTTGCGCTTCGAGCGCTCTTGTGCATGTTCCGAACTTTGCCGCCGACGAAGCATTCGTCTGCTTCGACTTCGCCAGTAAGATTTTCGAAGGAAAGAAGTGCATGGCATGACGAACGCGATGCAACATGAACCATGCGGTTCGCTACGTGACCTTCAGATCGCGGGCAAGCTCGTAGCTGCTGATGCCGTTCTTGCAGTTCGTCACAAGCCACACAGCCGGAAGCCACTTGTCGAGACCGATAGGCGAGTCCTCGAAAATCGTCCCTACCTTCACTGAGAACTGCTGTTTCGGATGAACGTTCTTGCATTTCCAGCGGCGCTGCGTCTTGATGTAGTAAACATCCTTCGATCCGCACGTCGGGCACTCAACGCCATCCGGCCAGCGAATGTCGCGCAGGAATCAATCGCAACATCCTGATCCGAGAAGTAAACGATAGCGTCTTTCAGATTGGTTGGAAGCGGTACCATAATCGGTCTCCCAAAACAATAGTACGCTTTCCTGTCAGGTTAGTCAAGTGATTTATTTCCTTTATATCTATCTGTGCCTTCATCTGCTTACCTCGATTTTCCAACGTACATAGTACGTTTTCGCCAATTCATGTGCTAGCTTCTAAGCGCAATTAGCAAAGGCTCGCCGAGGCATTCCTCTGGCGGGCCATTTCCATCTAAGGAGCCTCGCCATGACCCCTCGTTCCATCCGTCGCGCCGCCGAGCGCAAACGCATGAAGATCGAAAAAAAGAAGCAGCATGCCCTCATGATCGACGCGCAGCCCCAGGAAGGCGCGCTTGAATTCGAAACCCCGGCCCACGAAGAACCCGAGCTGGATCGCATCCCACGTCACATCAGCGAGCGCAAGCTCCTCGCGAATCGCATGAACGCCCAACTGAGCACCGGTGCCACCAGCCCCGAAGGCAAAGCCATATCTTGTCTGAACGGCGTCAAAACCGCTCTCACCGGCCGCACGGTTTTACTCCCCTCCGACGATGTCGCCGAATACGAGCGTCACATCCGCGCCATCGAATCCGAGCTTCGCCCCGCCAGTGCAGTGGAACGTGAGCTGGTCCAATCCATCGCCGACACCTTCTGGCGTTTGCGCCGCATTCCAGGTCTCGAAGCGGCCATCTTCGCTCAGGGCCACGTCGAATTCGAAGGCGCGTTCGACAAATACCAAGCTTCGCTTCGCCCTGGCATGATCGAACTCCAAACCTTCACCAAATACGAAAAGCAGCTCCGGAATCTGCAGCTCCAGGAGGCCCGCCTCACGCGCCGCCGCGAAAAAGAAACGGCCGAGTTGCACAAGCTCCAGCAGGCGCGCAAAGCCAGGGAAGTGGAAGCGCTCGATAACGCCGCCCGCCAATTGCTGATCGCCCGCAAATTCAACAAACCATTCGTCTCCGAAACAAATGGGTTCGAATTTTCAACTGCCGAAATCGAACGCTATCTCGAACGCTGCTCACCCGCCTGGATCGCCGGCGTCATCGCCCGCGCAAGCCCCGCAGACGGCGAAATCCACTTCCTCGACAGGGAGGCGGCCCAGTCGCAAGCAGCGTAGCGCAAAACTGACCGTGAAGCGCCCTTCAAGGCCCGGATGCTCATAATATTAATAGCTCCCACCATGCCAATCCGCGTCGAGACACTATCGACATGAAGACGCAAACTCGTACCTTGCTTCTTCTCGGTTTCGGCGGTCTTCTTCTTCTGCTCGCCTTCATCGGCCTCAACACGCTCTCCATGTTGGGCAAAATCCAGGCCGGCAACCAGAGCATTCGCCGCGATTACGTCAATCGCGACCGCATTCTAGACCAGCTTCGCTCCGATATCTATCTCTCCGGCACCTACGTACGCGATCTGCTTCTCGAGCCCGATTCCGCCACGGCCGATACGCACCGCAAAGAGCTCGATGCCGTTCGCGTGCGCGTCGATTCCATGATCGCCGCTTACCATCGCATCCTCAGGCCGGAAGAACGGGCGCCGTTTGAAAGCTTCACTCGTGAGCTGTCGGCGTACTTCGATTCTCTGCAGCCCGCCCTGCAGTGGAACGCCGGCCAGCGCCGCGCTCTCGGCTACTCCTTCATGCAGAATTCGCTGCTGCCGCGTCGCATGACCATGGTCCATCTGACGGATCAGATCCGCAATGTGAATGAGAAGCAGATGCAGGCCGGCGATCGTCAGATGCGCGATCTGTTTGCGCGCTTCCGAAGCTCGCTCCTCGTGCTGCTGATCGTGACGTTCCTCGGCGGCCTGCTGCTGGCCGCCGGCAGTATCTACCGCATCCTGCGGCTGGAGCGTGAGACCGCTGTGCGCTTCGAAGAAATTGTACAGGCGCGCAGCGCTTTGCGCGACTTATCCGCGCGGCTGGTCGAAGTGCAGGAATCGGAGCGCCGCGCCCTCTCGCGCGAGCTGCACGATGAAGTCGGGCAGTCTCTTTCCGCGCTGCTCCTTGGCATCGCCAATCTCGCGGCCGCCATTTCGCCGGAAGCGCATCCGGAGGCGCACGCGGAACTGCGCAATATCCGTCGCCTCACCGAAAGAACGGTCGCGGTGGTTCGCGATATGTCCCTGCTGCTGCGCCCTTCCATGCTCGACGATTTGGGATTGGTTCCCGCGCTGCAATGGCAGGCGCGCGAAGCCGGCCGCACTCAGAACCTTTCGGTTCAGGTGCATGCTGAATCCGTTCCGGACGATCTCTCCGACGAGCGGAAGACCTGCATCTATCGCGTCGTCCAGGAAGCGCTTCACAACATCAAGCGCCACGCCCGCGCCCATCACGTCGAGATCCGGCTCACCCGCGAAGAACAAGCCTTGCTGCTCACCATCCAGGACGATGGCCAGGGATTTGTGCCTGAGCAGGAGCGCGGAGTCGGCCTCTTAGGCATGCAGGAAAGAGTGCTGCATCTCGAAGGCTCCTTCCAACTCGAATCGCGCCCTGGACGAGGCGCCTTGATTCGCGTCGAACTCCCGCTTTCGCCGCAATATGCAACCGTAGAGGCGTGAGCCGCGTGCGCATCCTGCTGGCCGACGACCACACCATCGTCCGTAACGGCCTGCGTGTGCTGCTCGAACGGCAGCCGGATTTCGAAATAGTGGGCGAGGCCGGCAACGGACGCGAAGCCATCGAACTCGCGCAGCAACAATCGCCCGATGTGATCCTGATGGATGTGGCCATGCCGATTATGAATGGCATCGAGGCCGCCGCCCGCATCACCGCCGCCCAGCCTAAAACGGCCATCGTGATCCTGAGCATGCACTCGGATGAAAGCTACATCCTGCGAGCGCTCAAGGGAGGCGCGCGCGGTTATCTGCTGAAAGACTCCGCCGAAAGCGACCTGATTCAAGCTGTACGCGCGGTGGCCGCGGGCAAAGCCTTCTTCAGCCCGGCGGTGAGCAAAGTGTTGGCCGAAGACTATATTCGCCAGGTGCAGCAGAAAGGCGTCGAAGATCCCTACGATCTGCTCACCGCGCGCGAGCGCGAGCTCCTCCAGCTAATCGCCGAAGGCAAATCGGCCAAGGAAATTGCGGCGCTGCTGAAGTTGAGCGCCTATACAGTCGATACCCATCGCGGCAACCTGATGCAGAAGTTGAACCTCCACAGTATTCCCGAGTTGATCCTCTATGCAGTGCGCAAAGGCATCATCAGTTAAGAGGCGGTAGACATGAACTACACACGCCGAACTCTCCTAGCCGCAACCGCCTTGACGCTCCTCTCCGCGTGCCGGCGCTCGGGCCAAAAGCTGATCGGCGTCATACCGAAAGCCACTTCGCACCTCTTCTTCATATCGGTGCATGCCGGCGTCGATCAAGCCGCCAGGGATCTGCACGTCGAGGTGCTTTGGAATGGCCCGCAGAACGAAACCGATTACGCGCGCCAGATTGAGATTGTCGACGCCATGATCACCCGCCAGGTCTCGGCCATCGCCATTTCGGCGACCGATGAAGAAGCCCTTGTCGCTCCGTTGGAGCGCGCCATTCGGGCCGGCATCCCGGTCACCGTTTTCGATTCAGCCGTCAACATCGATAACTATGTGAGCTTTATTGCAACCGATAACTATGCGGCAGGCTGTACCGCGGCCCGCACCTTGGCCGGCTTTATTGGATCGAAAGGCAATGTCGGAATGGTCATGCAAAAGCCGGGCGGTACGTCCACCGTATTGCGCGAGCGCGGTTTCGATGCAACTATCGCGAAAGAGTTTCCACGCATCCAGGTTGTCGCGCGGCAATACGGAATGGCAGATCCGGCCCGATCCCGCGACGCCGCCGAAGACATTCTCACCGCCCATCCCAACCTCGCCGGCCTTTTTGCTTCCAGCGAAGCAGCCTCGCTCGGCAGCATTCAGGCCATCAAGAATCGAAACCTCTCGGGCAAAGTCAAGTTGGTGACCTTCGATTTCAGCAAAGCGCACGTGGAAGCGCTCAAAGACGGCACCATCAACGCCATGCTGGTCCAGGACCCGTTCCGTATCGGCTACGAAGCCGTGAAATCGCTGGCTGAGAAACTGAACGGCCAAACGCCGCCCAGACGGATGCAGCTTGCGGCGCGCGTGATTCTCAAAAGCGACTTGAATAAACCAGAGGTCCGCGCGCTCGTCTCTCCAGCCTGGCTGAAAAACACCTGACCGCCCGCGCAGCTAAAATTCCAGGCGCAGTCCTAACTCCACCCAGCGCGCGCCGTTGGTTCGGTTCGGCGGTGTGTATTCGGTGGTGACCACGCCGAACGTCGACGGAGTCTGATAACTCAATGATGGATTGTTGAAGTTTGGATGATTGAAGATGTTGAACAAATCGGCCGAGAAGCGCGTTCGAATTCGCTCGGTAATGTTAGTCGTCTTCCCGAAACTCATGTCCCAGTTCCAGAACGGCAAACCGCGTACTGGATTCGCGCGGCCGCTGCTCGTATCCTGGCTGAGTAGAATCGGGCGAAAGTCCGAATAGGCGATCGCGGGATTGGAGAACAGGTTTAAACCCGTTCCATGTGCTCCCGCGCCGCTTGCGCCAATGCCGGCAGATCCGCCGATGCCGCCATTCAATCCCGTCGGGGGCGGCGGGCCCATCGGAACCATTCCGCTGTTAGTCCCTAAAATGATGGCGTCGCCCCACACTTGTGAACTCTCGTTCACCGTCAGAGGAACGCCCGTCCAGGAAGTGAAAATCCCCGACGTGTACCAGCCGCCGATCACCTTATCCATCCAATTTCCCGTGCTGAAGCGGTGCCCTTTGCCGGCCGGAAGATCGTAGACATAATATCCGTTGAACACATTCGTCCGGTCGTACGGCGATGCCCCGTACTCGACGCCCGGATAGAAGCTGTTCTGGTAGAAGCTGGCGTTGTTCTGCCAGGTTACATCGTCGTCCAGCGCCTTGGAAAAGGTGTAATTGGCGGTCAGCGTAAGGCCGTGCGATAGCCGCTTGTTCAACGTAACCAGCAGGCCGTTGTAGTTTGCCAGCCCGATGTAAGTTCGCATGAACTGCATTTCCGATTGATCGTTATTGTACGGCTGAAGACCAAGGCTGCGCCGGTATGTTCCAAGTGAGCTGAAAATGCTGGCCACATTGCCGTTGATGAAGTTCGCACGCAATTGGCTTACCGCGTAAGCCGTCGCTGTTGTGCTGTGCTTCAGCGCTGCAAGGCCCGGCAGTTGATTCTCAAACCACGGCTGCGTAGTCGGCGTTTGGCCGCTTCGCAGCGCGAGGGCGATGTTGTCGAAAGCCTGCGCGAAGGTCTGGCCTGAGGCTGCATCCAAAAACATGTATGGCGATTGCGTAAGATTCACCGCCTGCGGCAGGTCGCGCGCGAAGCGTCCCACATACGCTGCTTCGAATAGCATGTTGCCGGGAACTTCGCGTTGGTAGCTGAAGTCGATGTTGTAGCTGCGCCCGACTTTCGTATTCGGGTCCACCTGGAACGAAAGAATCTCCCCGAAAGGCGAGCTGGGAATCACCGGCGCGGTTACGGCCGAAGCGGTCGGCAGCGGAATCGTTCCATCCACCCCAACTCGGAAGCCCGATAGACCCGGATTCGCCGCTCCTGCCGCGGCATTGCATCCCGCGCCCGGCGCGCCCGATATCGCGCAGTTCGGAGCCGCTACGCTGATGGTCTGATCGAAGCCGACGCCGAGCATTGGGATTTCGACGCTCTGCACCGTGTTGGAGCGGTCGAAAATCTTCGAAAAGCCGCCGCGAATTACCGCCTTTTTATCGCCGAACAACCAGTCGAGCAGAGGCGCATGATAGGACGGATTCCACGCAAACGCCGCGCGCGGCGAGACGTCGCCCCAATCGACGTTATATACGGAGCGGTGTGCATCGTTCACCGGCTCGAACCCGACCGTCGGATTGAAAATCTGTCCAGCGGTCGCCGCTTGCAGCTTCTGTTGCAGGAACGCCACCGCGTCAATCGGCTGCCCGGTCTGCGCATTGATCATAATCGTCTGCCGTCCTTGCGCTTCCGTCGGCGCCGTCTGCCAGCCGTAAGAGAGGCCGAGAGTCAGAGTAAAATTCTGGGTCAATCTCCACGTGTCCTGGCCGTAGAAATAATAAGCCTGCTGATCGGTCACGTTCACAAGATTGGTGCCCAGCGGCTGCGGCTGAAGACTGGCGTTCCGCACCGCAAGGACGTTGACGTTATCGACAAGGCCCAACACCGAAGCGTAATAGCGTCCCCAGTTCGTCACATCGCTAGATTTGAGGCAGTTGGTCGTGACGGCTCCCGCCGCAGGCAGGCGGCGTGTCAACGGCCGGAATGCTCAGGAACGAAGCCGATCCGCCGGACGCGCCAGTTACGTCCGAAACCGCAACCAGCGATGTGATAGATCCCAAAACTTTATCCGCGCGGATATGCGTATAAGGCAGATCGTTGGCCTGGAATCCAAATTGAAAGGTGTTCTTGCCTTTAATCCAGGTCACGTCGTCCATGTACTGAATGTCTTTGTTGTAATTTGATTGGAACCGGCCGCGCTGCGTATCCATATCGATGGGCGCATCGATTCCAGCATCGACGCCACTGCCGGGTAAGAGCGCGATCGGCCCATCGGATGTCAAAGTGCCGGGGACATTCAGGATGGCAGCCGCTTGCGTGGGCGTGGTCACTTGCGCGGCGCTGCGGTTGCGCGTCCATCCAAACGTAATTTTATTGAGCAGGGTGGGACGTACCGTCCACGTCAACGCGCCCGTGATCACGTCGCCGCGCGTAGGCGCCAGCTCGGCCGATTTCGGCTGTCCATTTATAATGTCCACCTGGTCGGAACTGGTGGCAAGGTCGCGGAAATATGTGTAGCTGCCATTGAACACCAGCTTTTCGTTGAACGTATGGTCAAGCCGCGCCACATAATAGTCGTCGGTAATCGGCGCCGCGATGTTGGCCAGATACCCTCCCGTATTCAGCCCGTCGCCGCCCGGAATATTCGGGTTCGGCAGTGAATTCCAAAGTGCTTTTACGGACGGGCTCATGCCCAGCCCGCGAGGATCGCAAGCCGAATTCCCGGCGCTGCCGCAAAGCGTGGAGGTCGCCAGATTGTAGCTGTCTACGTTGCCCGCCGCATCGCGAAACTGCAGGATGCCCGCTTTCAGCGTCGGCGTCGGAACCGTGCGCGTGACCTCTGAAACCGCATTGAAGCGCCGTCCTTCGTAATTCAGAAAGAAGAACGTCTTGTTGTGAATAATAGGGCCGCCCAGCCGCCCGCCAAAGCGATTGTCTTTAATGGGTGCCTTGGCGATGCCTGTGAAGTTGTTGTCCCAGGTGTTCGAATTCAGATCCGAATTCTGAAGGTATTCATACAACGCGCCGTGGAATTGATTGCCGCCGTGCCGCCCGATCAACGTGACCTGTCCGCCCGACGCTTTGGCCAGATTGGCATTCGGGTCCGACGTTGTGACGCGAAATTCTTCCACGCTGTCGGCCGGAGTGGGAACCACGGTATTTGAGGAAATGACGCTTTGCGTGATGTCCACCCCATCTACTGTGACCGTGTTCTGATCTTCTACCGCGCCGTTGGTTTTCATCTCGAGCGGGTTCCCGAGCCCTGAATTCACCGCCGTTACGCCGGCTTGCAAATTCATCAGCTCGGTAACGTTTCGCTGCAGCGTAGGCAGCCGCTGGATCGATTCGGTTTCGATTACGCTCCCCACTTGAGCGTCGGTGGTCTGTAATTGCGCTGCAGCGGTCGCGCTGACCTCCACGATCTGATTCTGCCCGCCGATTTCCAGGTGAATGGGCAGGTTCACGCTTTTATTAACGTCGACGACGACGTTTGGAATACGCGACGTCCGGAAGCCCGACGCGGTGACTGTAATCTCATACGTTCCGGGGGCGACGTTTACAAACGTGAATTCGCCCGACGAACCACTAGTCTGCGCGGCGGTGGCGTTGGTCTCCAGATTCTGGAGATGCACGGCGGCTTTCGGCACTACTGCGCCGCTCGGGTCTGTCACAATTCCCACCACCGTGCCGGAGGTTGCGGTCTGGGCCGCGGCGTGGCGCGCGAACGCGCCGGATAACAGCAACAGGCAAATCGCGAAAACTTGCTTCAGCATCCCATTTTACCCCCAACTGAGATCTGTTGTTAGGGGATATTATCACAATCCGGATGCGGTGAAAGAGCCCGGCACTTCCCCAGCACCGCGGCGCTCGCGAGCAGCGGGATCGTCGCAATCCAAACCACTTCGTTGTACAGTTTGTGATCGCCTAGAAAACCAATCACAGGCGAAATGACGGTCTGTAATATTCCGAAGGCGCACGTCAGCGCCGCAATCGCAAGGCCGGAGCGCGCCGGTCCGAATATGTCGATCGGCAACGCGTAAATATTCACACTGCCCGCCAAAGCGAAAAAAAAGCTGAGTGAAATGACCGCCGTCGCCCAGCGCGCATCCGGCGCGAGCGGAAGCAGAAACGTGAGCAGCGATCCTGCGGCGGAAACCCAGCACGCTCTCCGACGCGCCGCCACCGGCTCAACACCGCGATCGATCCATCGCAGCGACAGCCAACCCCCGAAGAATCCGCCCAGGTTGGAAATGAGCGGTGGAATCCAAACGTAACTCTTGCTTTCCTCCAGCGTGATGTGCTGCACGTGCATCAGGTACAGCGTGGTCCAGTTCGACCAAAGCGAATAAGCACCCATCCATAAAACATTGGCAATCACCAGCGCGATCATCGACCGGTCGCGCAGAATTGCAAAAGCACGCCAGCCGCGCTCCCGTGCCGGAGGCCGCTCTTCGGCTGCGTAGCGCGGGCGAATCTTGCGGCTGACCGCAAGCCACACCGGAATCCAGGCAAATCCGAACAGGCCGGTGACGACAAACGGCGCGCGCCAGGTGTGGGCAATTGCCAGGCCGATGAACAGCGGTGCGATCGCCATGCCCACGCTCAAGCCGATCTGATTGACAGCCGCGCCAAGCGCCCGCTCCTTGGGCTCCAGATAAATGCCGTTCAGTTTGCCAACCGCCGGAACGCCTGCCGATTCGCCGATTCCGAGCGCCGCCCGGCACACCGCCAGACCGCCGCGGCTTCCAATCAGGCCAGTGCTGACCGCGGCTGCCGACCACCACATCACCGCCGCCGAGATTCCGCGGTTGATGCCCGCGCGATCCAGAAACCATCCAGTCACAAGCGAGCTGGCTGCATAAGCGATTGAAAAGGCTGACAGAATGAACCCGAACCCTGTTTGCCGGAAGTGCAGCTCCGCCATAATCAACGGAGCAAGCACGCTCAGCAACTGCCGGTCCAGATAATTAAGAGTGGAGGAGATGACGAACACAGCGACGGCAAACCACCGCCACTTGAACGGAGCACGCATCGTTAACGTCTATGATCGTAACCGCTATGGACAAATTGCCGATTGCGCGGCGCACCTTCTTCGGCTCTTTGCGCTTGCGCCCGCTGCCGTCTTCGCATTAAACGCAAAAACTTTTCAAAGCGAAGAACCGAGCGGCAGCATCACCGATATCGGTGACATCCGCGTCGGTCATTTCACCGATAACCGCCGGCCGACCGGCTGCACCGTTCTCATCTTCGAGCACGGCGCTGTAGCCGGGGTGGACGTGCGAGGCTCGGCGCCCGGAACACGCGAAACGGATCTTTTGAATCCCACCAACACCGTCCAGCAAATCAACGCAATCGTGTTGTCGGGTGGCAGCGCCTTCGGCCTCGACACCGCGAGCGGCGTCATGCGTTATCTCGACGGCCACGGCATGGGCTTTCATATGGGATCTATTGTCGTGCCCATTGTTCCGGCTGCCATTCTGTTCGATTTGAATCTTGGCGATCCGAAAATTCGCCCCGACGCGCGCGCCGGTTATGCGGCGTGCGAAGCTGCTTCGAATTCGAACGTGGCGGAAGGCAATGTAGGAGCCGGGGCCGGAGCAACGGTCGGAAAATTATTCGGCCTGCGTTACGCGATGAAATCCGGACTCGGCACCGCCAGCGCAAATATCGGCGATTCGGGTCTTATTGTCGGCGCAATCGTGGCGGTCAATGCGGTTGGTGATGTGATCGATCACGAAACCGGCAAAATTCTCGCCGGAGCGCGCACGCCCGACGGTACCGCGCTGCTCGGCAGCATGGCCCAAATTCTTGCTGGCGCCACCATGCATCCACGCGCAGGCACGAATACAACCATCGGCGTGGTGGCGACCAATGCGCGTCTGACAAAGACTGAGGCGACGAAGATCGCGCAGATGGCGCATGACGGGTTAGCTCGCACCATCAATCCCGTGCATACCGCCTTCGATGGCGATACCATCTTTGCCGCTGCAACCGGCACGAGCCGCGTAGTCCGCGGATGTGACCACCATCGGAGCAGTAGCAGCGGAAGTGATGGCGCGAGCAGTAAATCGAGCAGTACGAACTGCGACCGGAATCGAGGGCTATCCCGCGCATCGCGACCTATCTTGAACAGAACCGCGACCGTCAGGGAGCGGCGTCTTTACGGATGCCGATGCAATACATGCACAGCAATATCGGGCCAGAACTCGCGGAACGTGTTCGTCCCCGCATCGCGCATCAGTGCGTATCCCCACTTGCTTAGGATCGTGCTGGCATTGCGATCTGAACTCGGATAGTATGTCGTCGAAATCCCTTGCGCAATGCCGCGCCCCAACAGCTCTGAAGCATTGAAGCTATTGTGCCCGTTGTAGTCTGGCGTAATCAGAACGCGACTCGCTGCGTAAACAGCGCGCTTCCAGATGGGGCCGCGGCCCATCGCGTAGTACCGCTCGTCTTGATGAAACACCGTGGGCATGGCGAAAATTACCAGGTAGTTGCCATCCGTTTTATCGACGAACCCACGCCAGTAATATCCCCAAAATCCGGACAAGCCGGTGCCGATCTGTGGATGGGCCTTTTCCCCCTCCGCAATCCCTGAAGTGAACGCGGTGAACACAAACGACGAATAATCGAAGCTGTTCTGGGTCGCGATTTTGAAGGCTTCCCTCGGTGTCGGCGGCGGGGGAATCGCGCCCGCGCTCACGGCGCGGTAGTTGGGCATCAATCCCAGAATCCGTTTCGGTTGCTGTTTTGAAGGCGGAATGATTTTCCCGGTCGGGGTGACCTGGTTCGACCGCTTCGTATCGGGGCTAGTCGCCGGCACGCCTTCTTGCGTCGGTTTTTGCGGCTGTTGAGCCAACGCACAGGCGGCAAATAAGGTGAATTGTAGCAGCAGAAAGGAGCGCAACTTTTATTCTGCCATCTATGCTGGAGTATCGATTGTGAAAAAGAACGGCTATAACCGCTTCCTTCTGCTGGTCGCAGGACTCGGCGGTCTGCTGTATGGCGTCGATGTCGGCATCATCGGCGGCGCGCTGCCTTATTTGGAGGCGACTTCCGGCCTGAACGCCAGCCAGCTTTCCGTCATTGTCGCGGCTGTGCTGCTCGGCAGCGTGATCTCTACATTGTTTGCCGGCATGTTGGCCGACTGGGTCGGTCGCAAGCCTCTGATGGCGCTAAGCGGCGTCACGTTTGTGATCAGCATCCCCATCATTGCGCTTTCCCAAGGCTACGGGCCGCTGTTCTTTGGCCGCTTGCTGCAGGGCATCAGCGGCGGCTTCATCGGAGTCGTCGTCCCGCTCTACCTTGCCGAGTGCCTGGTGGCCTCGAGCCGTGGTAAAGGAACAGGTATTTTTCAGTGGCTGCTGACGCTCGGCATTGTCGCAGCCGCGCTCATCGGCATCTATTACAGTTACCGGGTCGAAGAAGTGATGCGCGCGGCCAACGCTGCAACCGTTTTCGCTTTTGAGGATCAGGCCTGGCGCCGCATTTTCTGGGTTTCGCTTCCACCGGGCATCCTGTTCGTGATCGGTAGTTTCTTTGTAGCCGAATCTCCGCGCTGGCTCTTCCGCCGCGGCAAAAAAGAAGCCGCCCTCACCGCTTTGCTGCGCTCCCGCTCTCCGGAACAAGCGCATCTCGAGTTGAGGGAAATGGAAGAGGTCGCGGCTGCCGCAAAGGATAAGAAGTCGAGCCGCGAAAATGTCACGGACTCGCTTTTGCGCCGGAAATACGTGATCCCGTTCGTGCTGGCCTGCATCATCCTGTTCTGTAATACGGCCACTGGAATCAATTCCATTATCGGCTACAACACCAACATCCTCTTGCAAAGCGGCCTCTCCGATGTTCAGGCGCATTGGGGATACGTGGTCTTTACGCTGGTCAATTTTCTGATGACCATGGTGGGCATGCTGCTGGTGGATCGCAAAGGGCGCAAGTTTCTTCTGATGCTGGGCAGCGCCGGCATCATCGCGTCTCTCACTTGTACCGGTCTGCTGTTCCTTCACAGCGAGAAAGTGCACGTGGATTGCAAGAACGCGCTTACCTCGATGATTGAGCCAAGCCAGACTCTAACGCTTCGTTTTGATCGGACCGAGGCAAGCAAGCTCCTCGCCGCGGAGGGCGGGGCAGGGAGTGCGATTCAGGCCGGCCGCGCAAGCTTGACTATTCTTTACTCCTACGGTGACTTCACGGGTGAGACCAACGTCGCGCGTTCCGACGCTCCTGCCGCAGCGCTCATTAAAATCACACGCGAGAGCTGTGTCCCCGCGAATAAGCTGGAGGCGTTTTGTAAGAATCCCTTCGCGGATTTGAATGCCGCCCGCACGGCTCCGCTGAAAATTGAACGGGCTCTGATTAGTCCCGTGCCGAATTCCCAAAACGGCTGGCTGGTCGCAATCAGCCTTTATGCATTCATGGCCTTGTTTGCGCTAGGACCAGGCGTGTGCGTATGGCTCGCGCTTTCGGAGTTAATGCCGACCCGCATTCGATCGAACGGTATGAGCATTGCGCTGGTCATTAATCAGCTAGTCTCCACTACGCTGGCTGCCATATTCCTGCCGGTAGTGGGCCGGTACGGCTATTCGACTATGTTCTTCGCATTCGCTGGTTTCACCGTCATCTACTTTGTAACCGCCGCATTCTTCCTGCCGGAAACCAAGGGCAAGACCTTGGAAGAAATCGAAGCGCATTTCGAAAAAGCCGAAGTACTCGGCTAGGCTTCGAGCACCGCCTGTGTCCATTCGAAGTAGCCCACGTGCGGACTCCAGTATTCGTTCGTGCGCCAGTCGCCCCGGAATGTGGTATCGAGAATCGGCTCGTCGTCCGCGTTGCCGCAGATGCCGTTCATGATGCCTCCCGGAATCACGCCCACGTAGCGCGAATGCGGATACGGATTGCGCACGCCAATCCCGCTCGCGAGCGATGCGCCGAAGGGATTGTCTCCAAACGTCCACTCCACCTGCCGGTAAGCGAGATCGCGCCAGGTCCGCTGGTTGAAATCGCGCGCGGCGCTCGCGAGCAGCAGTGCGTGCGAGAAAAGATGTGCGTTCAACCCTTGCCAGAAAAACTGTTTGCGCACCGGCATGAAGAAGCGGTACGTCAGCTCGCCTGCTACGGCGCGATAACGCTCTGGAGTCGGCGATCCTCGATACAACCCGAACGGCACAATTCCATAAGCCGATCGTTGGCACATCGGAATTACATAGCCTTCTATGTAGAGCCGGGCGGCGGAGCGCCAGCCTTGCGCATCCGGCGATTGTGGAAAAACGCGTGCGATCTCAAGCAGCGCGAAAGCCGGCAGCGCTCCATGAACCGTGTTCTTGTAAGGTTCAGAATTCGTCGCCGACATGGGCCAGAAGCCGGTCACCGCGCCGGGTGCTACTGCTTTTTGCTGCAACGCGGCGAGCGTGCGCGCGGTCTCCTCCGCCGCGTGCCGGAACATTTCATCGTGGGTCGCGCGATGCATCTCAATCGCTGCTAAAATCCACCAGCCGAGCACAACCGTTTCGCCCTCATGCGCACTGGCCTGCCAACATCTCGCGGCTGCCTGCCGGCATACATCGCTGTAGCTGTGGTCGACAGCTTCAAAATACTGCGCATACATCGCTTCGAGAGCGGTGAACATGCCCTGAATCAGAGGATGCTTCGCCGTATTCAGGTACCGGTCGTCGGCGGTGCCAATGATGTTATCTGTCCAGTGATTATCGCTGTTATCGCCATTCACGCCGCCCGCCACATCGTTCCAAACGCGGCCATCGGTGTCCTGCATCTTCAGAAAATAGCGATTGCCCCAGCGCAGCTCCTCTTCAAGAACACCCATTCCCGTTCCCGCCAGATCCCACGCCGCGCCGAGATGCCGCGCGATCGCAAGCAGCCCGAACGCGTTCATCATGATCGCGTCCATCCACTTCCGCAGGTCGCCCGCATCGTGCCATCCGCCGGTGGTGTCCACATGCTCGCCGTTGTCTCGCCGCCTCGCATCGTCGAGATGGCAGACGGCGTGTACGTTCGGCACCGCGACTCCGCAGCGCTGCGCGTGATGATAGCTGACCACCACCGGAAGAAAGCGGCGCCATGCATCGGGGCGTATAAAGAACGGCGGCGACAACTCCTCGCCCGCGCGGATCTGATACAGCCCCTCGCGCGTGACGTCGCTGAAATCGCCCGCTACCGCCGCGCCTAACTCCGAAGCAACCGGCCCGAGTGGCCGCTCAATGCGAAAAGCGGGCCCGCTGCTGATGTCGTTCATCACGAAGCTGCGTACACCCGGCCGCCGCACCAGGACGCGTTTTCGCGATTCAGGGCGAAAGCCGACATGACAGACCGCAATCGACGGCTCCAGCCCGGCAGTCAGCTTCTCTACGGGATCTGCTTGTGGCGGCCCTTGCTGCGCAAGCAGCGTGCCGGCGGCCAGGCTTTGTAGAAAAATGCGACGTTCCACCTATTCTCAGCTTAATCACCAAAGCAATTTCAGCCCAAATTGAATCTGACGCGATGTGGTGGACGTGCTCGTGATCACGCCCGCTGTGGGGGACACCCCCGCTGGCGTGAAAACGACTGCGTTAGGTGTATTGAAATTGGCCCTATTCAGAAGATTGAATAACTCCGCGCGAAACTGCAACGTAAGCCGCTCGCGAATGGGCGTGTCTTTTAGAACGGAAAAGTCCCACGTCGCCAGCCCCGGGCCGATCAACGTATCGCGCCCGAGATTTCCGTAGAAGCCGCTTCCATTGGGTGGCGCAAGAAATGCGGCGGGATTGAACCATTCATTCGGGCTGCCCACGATCGCGCTCCCGGCAAACGACGGATTCACCGACGGGCGCACCGGATTGTGCGTGTCGCCGTTGTTTGACGGGTTATAGCTGAGCTGGGGCGTGAACGGGAAACCGCTCTGCAGCGTCACGATCGAGTCGACGGTCCAGCCGCTCACGAAAGCGTTTCGATGTCCAAACGGCAGAGCGTACACGCCGTTGATCACAGCCACATTTCGGACGTCGAAATTCGCGAGTCCCCGGTCTGCGCGTAAGTCAAACGGATTCGAGGCCAGAGCGGGCTCGCCTCCCGAGGTAGTAGAGTTCAAAGAATCCCCATCATCGATGGTCTTGGACCACGTGTAAGCTCCGCGTAACGAGAAACCATTGTGGAATCGATGGTTCACGTCCATTTGCAGCGCATTATAAGAGCTATCGCCTTCTGAAAAGTAAGTCCAGGTATTAGCGAGCGTAGGATTCGCCCTCGTTGCAGTGGGCACGTAGTAAGTTCCAGCGGGTATGGATGCCGGACACGGCGATGCGGGACAGATAACCGGAAACGGTTCGTTCGCGTCTATGCCGAGAAGCTCATGATACCCATGCGATCCTACATAGCCGATTGTGGCTATCGTATTCGCCGTCACTTCGTGTTCAATCTTAAAGGACCAGGAAATCAGTGTTGGCGTTTCCAGATCGGGTTGGACGCCCCCAGGCACTAAGCGAGCGGTCGCCGGTATCGGCGCGGTGGGCGAGAGCGGAAGACTGGATAGGTGAGCGTTCGGAAGACTATAAGTCGGGTTGAACGGCGCATTCTGGTCTGTCCGGTAACCCAGCGCATCTTGAAGATCGTTGTACATTCCGAAGCCGGCGCGGAAGACAGTTCTGTGCGCGTTGCTGAAGGGACTCCACGCGAGCCCGAATCGCGGCTGTGGCAAAAACTTTCCATTGTTGCGCGTGAACACCGAGCTTCCAACCTCTGGTTGACTGGCAATTACTCCATTCGGATAAGTGTAATTAGCGGCTCGTCCATGCGCTTCGTTCCAGCCGGTAGTAAATTCGTCGCGGAACCCGAGCGACAGCGTTAATTTGGGAGCCAGTCGAATGACATCTTCGGCGTATAAGGCGCCAAACAATGCCCTCCAATTCATCTCAGTAGGCGACGGATCATAGAGAAGACTGCCCGCGGTTCCTTGCAGAAACGTCTGCAGACTGGTGAACGTCGCCTGTCCGTATTGACTAAGCGCCAGCATCTCATTGGAACGCAGGCGCTGGAACCAAACGCCCATGTTGAATTGATGACGCCCTTTGGTGAGGGTCACCTGGTCTTCATACGTAAAAAGATTTCGGGCCACTCGCAGATTGCTTCCGTTGTTACTTCCGGCGAGGCTCAATTGCGCCGTGGGGTTCGATGCCGCGCTGCCTCCCACCACAATCGCGCCGATCGGGTCGGCCTGCAAAAAGCCGGGCAGAGCCGCCGCGGGCGTATTCGGCGTCGGCTCTCCTGTAAAAAAGTAACCTGCTCGCGAAAATCCGAACCGCCCCGTATTCAGCAGAGTGGGTGAAAAAACATGCGTTTCCTGAAGGCTCGCAACTTGCTCCCGCAGAGTTTCCACGTCCGTGCTGTATAGGTTCGTGCTCGTGGGAGTGAAATCCGCGCTGTCGTCGATGGTGTAAACCGCGTTTACGAAATCGTTAGGCGAGAAGATGTGGTCGAGTCTCGTGGTTCCGAAATCGTCCCGAATGGTTTGCAGTGGACTGTTGAGCGCTTCCGAGATTCCGCCGAAATCCGGAGCGCCGGCGGTTGGCGTGGGCCACGCCTGGATCAGCGGTGAAACACCTACAAATGCGAGCCCGGAAGACTGGCAGGATGAGGGCGCGGGACTTACCAGCTTGCACGGCAGGAATCCGTTTCGTGCATTGGCGTCGGGAACAAGATCGACGCCGGTTTGGTGGAGGTGCTGGCGGAGTTCCTCGTAATTCCCGAAGACGAAAGTCTTGTCCTTTTGGATCGGGCCTCCTAGCGCGGCTCCAAACTGGTTGCGCTCAAAGCCCGGAACCGAAGCGCCATCGAAAAAGTTGCGCGCATCCAGTGCATTATTTCGGAGAAACTCGAACACAGAGCCATGTAGCTGATTCGTACCGGATTCGGTGACGATCAACACTTGCGCCCCTGGACGTTTGCCGTATTCGGCACTGTAAGAATCGCGCAGCACATTGAACTCACGCACGGCATCGACACCCAGCAACTCCTGGCTGGCGCCGCCCGGCTGCATATTGTTCTCGGCCGCACCCGTGAACTCGATGCCATTCAGCAGGAATAGGTTCTGCTGGGGACGATTGCCTGAAACCGCAAAATTGTTGCCGGCGGTCGAATTCGAAACCCCCACGCCGCCCGTTTTTTCCCACGTGAAGTTGACCACTCCGGGATTCAGAGTCAAAAGCTCGTCGTAGCTCCGGCCGTTGAGTGGAAGGCTTTTGATCTGCCGTTGCCCAACCAATCCGGAGACGTCTGTCGTGCTGGCGCTTACCAGGGGAGCATCCGCGTTTACGGTGACTTGCTGGCTTGACCGCCCTAATCGCAAGACAAAATCCACGCTCGCGTCCTGGCCTACGAGTAAATCGATTCCTGTGCGAATCTGCCCGGCGAATCCCGATTTCTCGACTCGAATCTCATAATGGCCTACGGGCAATGCGGACAACTGATAACGGCCCGCGCTATCGGTCGCGGCGCTGCGGATTGCTCCCGTCTCTTGATTCTTCACCGTTACTCTAGCGGCGGAAACCAGCGCTCCAGACGGATCTCTAACGGTTCCGGAGAGGCATTGCCGCGACCTGAGTCAACGCCGGGCATGCGCATAAGAGCAGAAGAAAAAGCTACATGTCTTGTATACACTACTCTGTAGAGTATAAATGACGACGCGGATTAGCACTCGTCTCCGGGAAATTCGAAAGGCGCGAGGAGTGGCTGCCGCCGATCTGGCGCATCGGATTGGTGTCAGCAGGCAAACCATCTATGCCATTGAAGACGGGAGCTTCGTTCCAAACACAGCAGTATCTCTGCAACTTGCGCGCGCTTTGGATATCACTGTCGAAGAAATTTTCTCGATTACCGGCGAACAAGCGCCGGAAGCCGTTCGCGCCAGCCTGCTCGCCGGCAATCCCGATGGGAATCAAGGCCGGTTGGTGCGGTTGTGCCAAGTGAATGAGCGGCTCGTCGCTCTTCCGGTTTCGTCCATGCCCGCCTATCTTCCTCAAGCCGACGGCATTATCGAGTCCAGATCGGGGCGTGAGGTTTTCGTCAAGCGGGGCGCCGATCTGCCCATCGGCGGCAAGCGGCTCTTGCTTGCGGGTTGTGATCCTGCGCTTTCTTTGGTGGGCGAGCTGCTGCAGTCTTCCAAAATGGAAATCGTCGGTGTTCCGTGTTCCAGCCGGCGCGCCCTCGATTATTTGAAGCAAGGAAGTGTACACGCGGCCGGGTCCCATCTTCTCGACCGGACCACCGGAGATTACAACCTGCCCATCATTAAACGGCTGTTTCCGAAAGGTTCGGTCCAGGTGGTGACCTTCGCTGTATGGGAGCAGGGTCTGGTGGTGCAGCGAGGCAATCCGAAGAGCATCCGGTCCATCGCAGATCTCGGGGGCAGGAACGTGACGCTTATGAATCGCGAAAAAGGATCCGGAAGCAGAGATCTGCTGGACAGTGGTCTTCGCAAAGCCGGTATCAACCCTGAACGGCTGAGAGGTTATAAGTCCATGGCTCAGGGCCATCTGGCAGCAGCCTATGCGGTTGCCGCCGGCACCGCCGATTGCTGCATCGCGCCGCGCTCCGCAGCCCGCTGCTTCGGACTGGATTTCATTCCTCTGGTGGTGGAGCGCTTCGATCTATCGTTCACCCGACCGTCGCTTGAATTGCCTGCTACCAAAGCGCTGCTCGATTTGCTAAACCGCTCTGTTTTGCGCAGAAAATTGCAGGCGATCGCCGGATACGATACCGCCCATACGGGTCAGATCCTGACCTGCTAGCCGCGTCTTGACACGTGCACTGAAACTTCTGTATAACTGTCTAGTCGTCTATACAACTTCCCATGGGAGGCCACATGCGAACCATCATTTGGATCTCGCTTCTGATGTTCGGGGCAAGCATGACCGCATTTGCCCAGGCAGGACGCGGTGGCTTAAGTGGTTTGGTGAACGATCCTACGGGCGCGGTTATCCCAGGCGCCGCCGTTACGCTGCAGAGCGCCAGCACAGGCGTGAGTCTCTCGACGGTGACTACCGGTTCCGGATTGTATTCGTTTGTCTCTCTGTCGCCGGCGACTTATCAACTGACCGTCAGCCACCCAGGCTTTCAAACTGTCGTGCAAAAGAATATCGTCATCACCGTGGATCAGGTTTCGACGTTCAACATCACGTTACAGCCTGGCGCGATAAATCAGGTAGTGACGGTCAGTGCGGCGCCAGAGCTGGTAGAGACCAGCAACTCCACCGTCGGCCAACTCATCACCGCTCCCATGATCGATCGCGTGCCGCTGATCACGCGCGACGTATATGAGCTGGTTCAATTGAGCGCCGGAGTGAACCCGACTAACGGCACTCCGAATGCGGTCGATACCCAGGGCATCTATAACTCCCGGCCGGGAGCCGACGTATCCGGATATACGATTAACGGGGCGCTTCAGGGATCGGTTTACTACTTGTTGGACGGCAGCCCAATTGGCATCGCCGAAAATAACCTCGCCGTGCTGATTCCGGCGTTCCAAGTGCCGCTGGATGCGGTACAAGAGTATCGAGTAGAAACCCAGAATGTCCCGGCCACATATCAAAGCGGGGGCGCGGGCGTTATCAGCCTGGTTAGCAAATCGGGCAGTAATCAGTTTCACGGCGATGCATTCGCCTACATCCGGCCGAACGCTTTTGCCGCCAACGACACGTTCGTCAAGGCAAGTCAATTAGCAAATGGCCAACCCAATCAGCCGGCCGATTTCCACCGCTACCAGCAAGGCGGTTCGTTCGGCGGTCCGATTTTGCATAACAAGCTGTTTTTCTTCGCCGATTATGAGGCCACGCAGCAGGACATCCTGCAAACCGGGAGTTACACGGTACCGACAGCCGCCGAACGCACCGGCGATTTTTCCGCGGATGCCTTTACCATCTATAATCCGTTGGCTCCCGATCTGGCCAACGGCCAGCGGCAACCGTTTGCCGGCAACGTAATCCCGCCCGGCGATCAAAATCCGATCGCGCTGAAGTATGCGCAACAGTTTCCATTACCCAACCAGCCGGGTTCAGGAGCCTATCACATCAATAACTACTTTGGATCGGGTTTAGATCCGAACAATTCCCAGAAATTCGACATCCGGTTGGACTACTACCACAGCGAGAAGCAGCGCATCTTCGGCCGATTCTCCTTCGACCGGCTAAAGTTCGGAGATGCCGATCTCTACGGGGCCAGCAACATTTACGATCCCCACTATTACCAGAACATCACCAATGGCCGGAACGTTTTGATAGCTGACGATATCACGATAAATCCAACCACCATACTCGAGCTGCGATATTCCTTTACGCGGCATTACGAGAATCAGACCGGCGACCCGCGGCAGATCGGCTTCGATATGACCAGCCTGGGATTCCCTTCATCACTCGCCGCACAGCAGGTCTACAACGATATTCCTCTCATTACATTCAGTAACTTCACGACTAGCCTTGGTTCAAATGCCTATACGACATTCAAGTTCGCCAGCATGAGTCATGATGTTATCGCCGCGCTGTCCAGTACCCGGGGCAAGCATGACTTGAAGCCTGGGATTCGAGTTCCAGAAACAGTTCATGAATGAGGGCCAACCGGTCTCACCCAGCGGTTGGTATCAGTTCGATAATACGGCGACCAGCTCGACTACTTTCGCCGGCGATGGCAATGATTTTGCTTCTTTCCTGCTGGGCATGGGCGAAGCACCGGGGTTTGAATTCGATAATTTCACGAAGGATATTTTCGGAGCGGAAGCCAACCCTTATTACTCGGCCTGGATCGAAGACAATTACCATCTCTCCAGTAAACTGACCGTGAATCTCGGGCTGCGATGGGATATCTTCGGCGGCCGCACGGAACGCTATAACCGGTTGGAGTACTTCGATCCGTCCGTGCAGTACACGGTCGGCGGCGTGCCGCTGCAAGGCGGTGAGCAGTTTGTGAAGAATGGAGGCAGTTCGTTCGCGACGAACCTGACAAATTTCGGACCGCGCGTGGGATTTGCGTACCAACCGGCGAGCAAGCTGGTCATCCGCGGCGGCTTCGGAATCTTCTATGGACCAAGCACGCAAATGGTCGCGAATTCGGCACTCAACAGCGATGGTTTCTTTGCCGCGAGCACCTGGGTTCCTACCGCCTACAATGCCAATGGCAACACGGTTATGGTGAACTCGTTGAGCAATCCCTTTCCGAATGGCGTCGTTCAGCCGACGAACAGCTCGCTTGGACCGGCGACGAATATTGGGAACGTGCTCGCAACCGAGTTACGCTCGCAGCCCACACCGACCACATACGACTTTAATTTCGGCATTCAGTATGCGCTGCCGCACGACTCAATTGTTTCCGCCGCGTGGGTTGGCAGCCGGGGCCTGTTTCTACCGGTCGGAGGTATCGATCTGAATCAGCTTTCTTTAGGGACGATCGGACATTATCAATCCGCGCTCAATAATCCGGTACCGGATAAATGGGAGCCGATCTGGCCGGTTACCTCGCCTTTTTACGGCCAGTCGACCGTGCCGCTGTTCCTATCGCTCGAGCCGTATCCTCAGTTCAACTGCGGAGCCATCAATTGCGGCGTGGGCGTCTATGGCGCTCCCACCGGCGATTCCGTTTATGATTCTCTGCAGTTGAAATTCCAAAAACGCCTGACGAAGCATTTCACGACGCTGGCCGCTTATACCTGGGGCAAGTTGATCAGTGACGATTATGCGCCGCCGCTGGCGTTTGTTGGCAATCACGGCACCGAACTTTACCAGGATTCCCAGAACCTGAACCTGGAGCGCTCTTTGAGCCCACAGGATTTGAGCTATGTGTTCTCCTGGCAGACTTCCTACGATCTGCCCATTGGCAAAGACCGCCTGATTAATCTGCAGAATTGGGCGAACAAAGTTTTCGGCGGTTGGACGGTGAACGGCATTGTGTTTCTGAGTAGCGGCACTCCCATTGGCGTGCCAGTCGGCACCGGCGATCCCTATTTCAATCAACGGCCCGACCTGACCTGCGACCCGGCCAATGGCGCCGCACACACGCCGGCGCAGTGGTTGAATTACACCTGCTTTTCCCAACCGGCGAGCCCATTTTTCGCAGGAACGGCTCCGGCTTTTCTAACTCACGTGCGCACCGATGGCGGCCACAACCTCGACGCTTCGATTTACAAGAACATTCCGCTGAGTGAACGCGCCACGCTTCGGCTAGAGTTCGCCGCATACAATGTCACTAACTCGGTCCAATACGGATATCCCAACGTGTTCTGGACTCCCGACCCCACGCCGGCGAACATGGCGGGCTTTGGCCAGGTTACCAGCGCGGCGAACACTCCGCGTCAGCTTCAGTTTGCAGCACGATTCAGTTTTTAAGAATGGAAACCGCATAGTGGAGCTAAACTTCGTCGATCGAAACGGCATAGTCCCGCTTTATTACCAGATCCAGCAGCAACTTTTTGAACGCATACGCCTGGGCGAGTTGAAGGCGGGGGATCCAATACCGTCGGAGCAGGAGATTTCCACGCGGCTGGGGGTCAGCCGTATGACCGCGAGGCTCGCGATCAAATCTCTTTGCGAACTCGGTATTGTGTATAGCGAGCAAGGGAAGGGAACCTTCGTCTCCGGTCTGAAACTGGAAAAGAATTTTCGCCAGGTACTGTCCTTTACGGAAGAGATGGAACGCAGCGGGCGCCAGCCGCGATCCCGTGTTCTTTCTTTCGAGATCGTGCCGGCAGAGGTCGAAGTCGCTCAGGCGCTCGGGTTGAAGCGCCACGAGAAAGTGATTGCGCTTCGCCGCCTGAGGATTGCCGACTCTGTTCCCATGGGCGCAGAATGCAGCCATGTACCGGTTCGTCTGGTTCCGGATCTTATGGACTTTTTTGACCCGAGTACGTCGCTGTATCGAATTCTGTCGGAACGGTATGGCATTCAGATAGCGATCGCCGATGAAATTGTCGAGGCGGAATTAGCGCAAGCCGGGGATGCACGTTTGTTGCGCATCCGGGAAGGAAGCCCGGTGTTCGCTTTTACGCGCACGTCGTATGTCCAGCAGGGCCAGCCGGTAGAGTATGTTCGATCGACTTATCGGGGAGATCGCTACAAAATCGTCAATCGTTTGACAAGGCTCAATCGCGATTTTTTTCAGCGTGACTTGAAAACGATGTAATTCGCGCATTCGGCGTATACAATGAATTTCTCTCGAGTTGTAATCGCGTTTTTGTTGTGCGGCTGCGCGCTGGCCGCGCCGCAAGCAGCTACTCCGCCGCCGGACTCTTTCTTTCCCGCCGCGGTGTGGTACGGAGGCGGCAAAGCGCGCGCGCCTATGCTGGAGCGGCTGAATGCAACTAGCGCACAGCGCTGGGGCAAAGACCTGGATGAAATCAAGGCTACGGGATTTACAACCATCAAATGCTGGGTCGATTGGGCAACCGCGGAACCGCAACGAGAGCAGTTTTCGTTCGGGAATCTCGATCTCATCTTGAAGCTCGCGCACGAGCGCGGCATGCGCGTGATTGTGCAGATTTATCTCGATTCCGCGCCGGATTGGGTGGGGCGGCAGTATCCTGACGCGCGTTTCGTGGATCGCAGCGGCGCTGCCATCATTTCCCAGGCGGCGCCCGGATACTGCATCGATCATTCGGGCGTGCGGCGGGAAATCGTCAACTTTCTAGAAGCTCTTTCGCGGGAAGCGAACCGTTCTCCGGCACTGTATGGATGGGACGTCTGGAGCGAGCCCCACATCGTGAATTGGGCGGAGTTCCCGTATCTGTCCAATCCGGAATTCTGCTTTTGCACTTATACTCAGGCGCGCTTTCGTGAGTGGTTGAAAGCAAAATATCAAACGCTGGAAGCACTGAATACAGCCTGGTACCGGGAGTTCGCGAGCTGGGAGCAGGTTGAGCCGCCGCGTTATCCGACAATTCTTTCTTACACGGACTATCTCGATTGGCGGAGTTTTATCGATGACAAACTCGCGGACGACTTAAAGACACGCGTGGATGCGATTCGCGCGGCCGATAAAACGCATCCCATCACGAGCCATGCCGCGGCGCCTGCGCTGTTTACCTCGCCTACGGACGGCTACGGCGAACCGGATGACTGGAAAATGTCCGCCAATGCGGATTTCTTCGGCACTTCGGTGTATCCGATGCACTCGGAATCGACGCATCCGTGGTCGAACACGATGCTTGCCGCCGGTCTCGATTTCTCACGCTCCGCCGGGCACAGTTTCCATAAGGGATTCTGGATTGGCGAGTTGCAAGCCGGGCAAGGCGCGACGGGAATGCGTATAGCGGAGCCGGTCACTGCGCACAACGAAGAATTCTGGATATGGCAGGTGGTGGCGCACGGCGCTCGCGAGCTTGCCATCTATGCCTGGTATCCGATGAGTTCCGGTTTCGAATCGAATGGCTATGGATTGATCAATCTGGACGGCACGATAACCGATCGGGCGCGTGCGGCGGGAAATGTTGCGAAGATTTTGCAGCGGCACGCATCCGGGCTGCTGAACGCGGAGCCGGCGCGCGCCTCAGTCGCGATTCTCTACAACCGGCTGGCTTACATGGTGGGAGGATCGCAACCATCGCTGTCGAAACTCGGGAACCCCGAGCGCGATTCTTTGATGGGCCTGTATCGCGCATTCATGGAGCAGCATATTCCAGTGGATTTTGTCGATTCACACGAGGTGGCGCAAAACGAACTGGCCCAATATAAGATTCTGTTTCTGCCCTTTCCCGTGATGCTTTCAGAAAGCGCCGCGGAGGGAATGAAGCGGTATGTAGAAAACGGTGGAACAGCGGTGGCGGAGGCGCGCCTGGCGTGGAATGACGAACGCGGTTTTGCCAGCGATGTGATTCCGGGGTTCGGACTCGATCAGGTTTTTGGAGCGAAGGAGAAACTGATTCGCCCGGTCGAAAAACCGCAATTTAACATTGAAGCGTCAGCGGATCTGCCCGGCTTTCCAGCGAATCAGCCGGTTGTGGGAGCCGCGTTCGAGGAGGATCTGGAACCGCTGAGCGGCGGGCACGTATTAGGCCGTTTTGGCGATGACAGCGCGGCTGTCGTCGAGCATGCGTGGGGAAAAGGACGCGCGATTCTTGTCGGCTCGTTTGTCGCTCTCGGGTATCACCAAAGCCCTGCGGATGCGACCAAGCAGTTTTTGCTTTCGCTGGCGCGAGGGGCGGGAGTGTCGCCGCAGGTGGAAGTCTCCGGTGCGCAGGCGTCTGAAGTGGAAGTGCGGCGACTGGTGAGCGGCAACGAACAAATCGTTTTTGTTTTTAATCATGCCAAGACTTCTCTCGATACAACGCTATCGATTCACGTGCCCTGGCAAGTCCCGCAAGCACGCAATCTGTTCGATGGGAGCGCGGTTCCGCTCCAGATGGAGAGCGGAAAAGCCGTTCTGAATAAGCATCTGGCGAAAGATGAGATCTGGGTGTTCAGCCTGGAAGGGCAGCCGGCCAGGTAATCGGCAAAGATTAATGGAATCGGTTATCGCGGTCGATCTGGGCGGAACAAAACTCAGCACGGCAATTATCGACGAGACAGGCGCCGTGCATCATCGTAAGAAAATCGCAGTAAAGCAGGGAACTGCGAGCGCAGGCGTGGAACAGCTCGCCGAAGTTATTCACGAAGCCATGGATGCTGCGCCTTCCGGCGAACAAATCCGCGCCGCCGGTATCATCGTGCCCGGCATTTATTTCGCCGATACCGGAAATGTTTGGGCGCCGAATCTCTGGGGGCATGAGCAAGTTTCGCTGCGGGCGGAATTGCAGCGGCTGGCGCCAGTGCCGGTTGTGATTGATAACGATCGCGCGGGTTACGTGCTGGGTGAACAGTGGTTGGGCGCCGCGCGCGGCATAGCGGATGTGGTGTTCCTCTCAGTGGGGACGGGCATCGGCGCCGGCATCATCGCGGGCGGACAGTTGCTTCGCGGCTCGGGAGATATCGCGGGCGCGGTGGGATGGTTCGCCTTGACCCCTGAGCAGCAGGAACTTTACAAGACAAGTAGGGTGCTGGGAGGCGGAAGCGGCCGGACCCGGATTGGCTCGGCGCATGAATGCAAATTCGGCCGAAGCGGTCGTCGCGGCGGCGCGATTGGGCGATTCCGCTGCACAACATGCCATTCAAGAGACCGCGCAATATCTCGGCATGGGAATCGCGAATATTGTGAGCCTGTTGAATCCGAAGATGATTATTTTGGGCGGCGGCTTGATGCAGGCCGCGGATCTTTTCCTGGAAACTATACGGCGCGTGATGACGGAATGGGCGCAACCCATCGCCGCCAGGCAGGTTCGCATCGAAGTTACGTCGCTTGGGGAAGATGCCGGATTATTTGGAGCGGCGCGTCTTGCGCTTACGAAAAAAGGAGATTATGTCGGCGGCAAACTACTATCAGAAAATTTCTAGCGTTCTCGAAACAATTCATTCGACACAGCAGCAGCAAATCGAAAAGGCCGGAGAACTGGCGGCTTCGGCAATCGCGGCCGGAAATCGTGTCTACCTGTTTGGGAGCGGTCATTCTGTCATTCCGGTGATGGACATCTTTCCCCGATATGGCAGCTTCGTGGGCTTCTTCCCGCTTTACGATCCGCGCTTGATGTGGTCGAATGTGGTGGGTCCGGGCGGCGCGCGCGAACTGCTTTGGCTGGAGACGCAGGAAGGATACATCAAAACATTTCTTCAGAGCTATCGGCTTCTGCCGGGCGACATCATGATCGTGTTTTCGCACGGCGGGCTGAATGCCGCTCCCATTGAAGCGGCCCTCTATGCCAAGAACAAGGGGCTGAAAGTAATTACCGTCTCTTCGCTCGCAAACGCGAAAGCCGCGAAGGCCAGGCATTCGACCGGAAAGAAACTGCCCGACACTGCCGACATCGCAATTGATAACTGCGTCGAGCCGGAAGATGCGCAAGTGGACGTTGGCAACCCGGAGAAGCTTGCCGCGGGATCCACTATGGCGGTCGTATTCGTCGCTATGTCGTTAGTCGCGGAGACGGGAGCACGGCTGGCGAAGAAGGGGATCAAGCTGCAGACCTTCGTGTCGCCGAATGTGCCGGGCATCGAAAAGGACCACAATCAGAAAGTATTCGAGTCATTTACCAAAGCCTGGTTTGCGCGCGGCTGGTCGTGACCGCGGAAGCGACGGAACCGCGAATACGAGTCGCGTGGCTAAGCTGGGCCGCATATGCCGGAATGTTCGGGTTCGGCATCGTGATGGCTCTGCTGGGCGCGCTGCTGCCGCTGCTGGCCGGCCGCCTGCATTTCGACCTGGCCCAGGCCGGAGACCTGTTCCTGGTGATGAATGCGGCGATGCTGATCACGACGGTCGCTATTGGTCCGCTGCTCGACCGTTTTGGGCATAAGCCGCCTTTGCTGATCGGACCGCTGTTTGTCGCTGCCGCGCTGGGCCTGGTGGCGGAAGTGAGCACGTTCAACGGGCTCATGGCGGCTGTCGTGCTGCTGGGAATCGGCGGCGGCGCGCTGAATCAGGCAACCAATACGTTGATTGCCGATGTGTACGGAGAAGAGCGCGCCAAGAGCGTCGCGCTGAATGTGCTGGGAGTTTTCTTCGGGATCGGCGCGCTGTTCGTGCCGTTCACGGTGGGTTCGGCGCTACACGCGGTCGGTCTCACGCCTATTTTGTGCGTGGCGATGGCGTTGAGCCTGCTGCCTGCGGCGTTGAGCATCCCATTTGCATTTCCGGCACCACGCCAGCGCGCGGGTGTATCGGCCGGACGCATGCTGAAGCTGGCACGCCAATCGCTGGTGCTCACGCTTGCGTTTCTGTTGTTTTTCGAATCGGGAAATGAGTTTATTCTGGGCGGTTATGTAACGACGTATCTCACCAAAGATCTAGGCGTGACGGTGTCGATGGCCTCTTACCTTCTGGCTGCGTATTGGGGATCTCTTATGCTGGGCCGTATCGTTTTGAGCCGCGTGCTGCTGCGAAAAGGGGGCGGCGTATTGGTGCGGAGCAGCGCTTTGGGAGTTGCGGTGAGCACGACCTGGTTTCTGCTGAACCGGTCGGCGCCGGTCGCATTGATTTGCGTCATCCTGCTGGGCCTCAGCATCGCAACCATCTTCCCGACCGTGCTGGGAGTGGCGGGTTCGCGCTACGCCAGTCATTCGGGAACTGTTTTCGGCATCCTGATCGGAATCGCTTTGACCGGCGGCATGCTGATGCCATGGCTGGTGGGGACGAATCGCGCAAAGCTGGGATATCCGAAGAGCGCTGTTTCTGGTAGTACTGAATGCCCTGGCGATTTTTAGTTTGCAGTGGATTTCGGAAAGAGTATTGAAGGGACACGCGAATGCTTGATCGATTCTGGCACACGCTGGCGGCAGCTTTGCTGCTGGTTATTTGCGAACCGCCTGCTTGGGCGCAGCACCAAACAATTCTGGCAATTGGGGCGCACGCCGCGGATATGGACTTGACCGCGGGAGCGTTGCTGGCGCACCAACATAAGCTGGGAGATCGTGTGGTTCTGCTGCACATGACGCTCGGCGAGGCAGGCGATCCCAACCTCTCGCCGTCTCAATATGCGGAGCAGAAGCGGCGTGAGGCGGAAGCGGCGGCGAAGGACCTTGGCGCGGAAGTGATTATCGGCCCGTATCGCGATGCCATGCTACCCAATGACGAGGAAGCGCGAAGATATGTTGCGGACGTTATCCGGCAGGTGAAGCCGACCTATGTTATTACGCATTGGAAGAACAGCTTTCATAAGGACCACCGGAACACATACCTCATCGTGGTAGACGCAGTGTTGATGGCGGGATTGGAAGCGGTTAAAACTGCGCACCCACCGTACAGCGGCGTACGGCAGATCTATTACGCGGAGAACTGGGAAGATGCCGAAGGGTTTCAGCCCTATGTTTACGTGGACACTTCAGACGTGTTCGAGCAATGGAAAAAAGCCGTGCGTGAATACCAGATGGTGCGCGGCGGAATCTCGCCATTTCACTACTTCGACTTTTACACGTCACTCGAGCAGATGCGCGGCGCGCTGATTGGAAAGAAGTGCGCGGTGGCGATGGATGTAGAAGAATCCGCGAAAAGGTTGGTACTGGAAAAGCTGCCATGAGTTCCGAAAACACGGATTGGAAAACGCACGGAGTGAAGATCGTCCGCGCTGGTGAGTTGGACCCGAACACGCCGCAGACTCCGGGAATGACGCGCGCCGCGGCCATTACAAATGCTCGTACCGGAGCGAGCAAATTATGGGCAGGTACTGTAGTGGTGCAGCCGGATGCGAAAACCGGGCCGCATCATCATGGCGAGTTGGAGACTGTGCTCTACATAGTGCGCGGACGGGCGCGAATGCGCTGGGGCGATCGCCTGGAATTCAGCGATGAGGCGGGTCCCGGCGATTTTATTTACGTGCCGCCCTACGTGCCTCATCAGGAAATCAATGCGCGGCAAGATGAACCGTGCGAAGCGGTGGTGGTTCGCAGCGGCCAGGATCCGGTTGTGGTGAATCTTGAGATTGAGAGTCCGGAGACGGGGAGCGCGGTGGGCGGGGAAGTGCCGTTTCATCCGGAACGCTAGACGACTCCGCAGTTTCCGCTCCCTGACGGTCGCGGTTCTGTCCGAACGGGTATCGGCCGGATGCAGAATTGGAAGAATGTTTATGCCGCGTTCTTTACTCCGGTCATTTTCAACACGTATACGTTTCGGAACGGAAATTTGGAACGAAGCGAGTCCGGCACGTCGATGTGAAGACTCGTTCCGCGGGTCTCAAAATGCAGCTCGTCGCTAGTTTCGAGGAGAGCGATTTTCGCGCTCCCAGCCGCGGCGACTCCGTTTAGAGCGATTCCGCCGTTCGGCCAGCTCGGAAGCAAAGCGTAAACTGCATCGTCTTTCGCGGTAAAGAACGCTTCGACGCGCGCCGCACCGGGAGGCGGGCTATCGACGAGCTTGGTGATATCGTATTCGCCGCGAAAATCGGTCTCCTGCATGCGCGGCACGGCGCCCTGGCTCCACTGGCGCGTTTGCCACCAGGCGCGCGTGCCGTAGATCGCCTCTCCATTCGAATGCAGCCAATTTCCCAGCTCGCGGAGGCGCTCCTCCATAATCACGGGGATGCCGCCATCGGCTCTTGGTCCGATATCGAGCAGCAGATTGCCTCCGCGGCTGACGATGTCCACCAGCATCAGCAGCAGTTCGCGGTCTGTACGGTAATCCTTGAAAGTTTCCATCCGGTTATAGCCGTATGAGAAACCCATGCCGCGGTTTTCCTCCCACGGATGCGCCGATTGCTGCATACCGGCGGTGTACTCGGTCGTGTAGTAGCCTCCGTGCTTGTGGCGCGTGTCCTTGCCCCAGCGGTCGTCGACGACTACTTCATTGGCAACCGGCGAATCGTTAAAAAGCCAGGCGAGCATTTCCGGGGAATGCCATTCGGCGCTCGTCAGCTCCCATTCGCCGTCCGAAAAAATGATGGCGGGCTTCACGTGCGTGACGACATCCTTAAACTGAGGGATCAGATGTTCCTTTACGTAACGCGGTTTGTCGGAAAGCCACAGCGGGTTGTACCACTCGTAGAGCGAATAGTAGATGCCCATGCGCAGGCCCTTGCGCCGTCCGGCCTCGCACAAATCGAGGACCAGATCGCGCTTGGGACCGAGATCGACGCTGTTCCAGGGCCTACCCCAGGAGCGGTTTGCTTCCGGGCTTCGCCACAATGTGAATCCTTCGTGATGCTTGGAAGTGAGCGCGACGTAACGCGCGCCGGAAGCGACGAAGAGATCGGCCCATTTGCCGGGATCGAAAAGCTCGGCGCGAAACATTGGAGCGAAATTGAAGTAGGGGAAAGCGGGGCCGTACACGCGCTTGTGAAAAGCCCAGGTCAACGCGCCGTGCCCTACGGGTCCTTTCGCGTCCATGCCGTTGGTGAGCGAGTTCCAATACCATTCGGCATATGGATTTTCGTCCTTCACATGAACGGCCGCGAATGCGGGCACTGAATAAACGCCCCAATGGATGAAGATGCCGAATTTGGCGTCGGTGTACCAGGAAGGCGTGGGGCGGCTGTCGAGCGAAGCCCAGTTCGCTTCATAACGAGGCTGCTGTGCGCGGGCGCGCAGGTCTGCCGTGACGCCCAAAGCAGTCATTGCTTTCAAAACATCTCGCCGTCGAATCGCGGCTGTTAGGTCTTCAGCGGCCACGTCACTCTCTTTCCACCGCGCAGGGCCAGATTGGCGAGGTGACCTGCCAGAGCGCATGTCACTCCTGCATCCACCGGCGCATTCGGTGTCTTGCGATCTCGCACGCAGTCGAAGAAATTCTGCATGTGCGAGATAGTTCCGTCGAAAGCGCTGCGCTCTTTCAGAATCGGATTCTCTTTTCCGGCGCCCTCACGATAGATGCCGAATCCCGACCGGTCGATTTTCAGGGTTGCTTTTGTCCCGCGAAATTCGAGGCCGCCATCGTCTATGGAGGAAACCATCGTCCCTTCGTATCCGACTTCGAAGCCTGGATAGCGCAACGCGGATTGAATGGTGTCGGGGCACTGCCATTCTTCGAACACATAGCGATCGCCCAAAGTCTGTACCAGCTGCGGTTCGGAGCTCTTCATGGCCCAGTGCACGACGTCTATCCAATGCGCGAACAGGTCCGTCATGGCGCCTCCGCCAAAGTCCCAGAACCAGCGCCAGCGGCGGAACTTTTCTTCCGTGAAAGGCTGCTGCGGCGCGGACCCGAGCCAGCGCGTCCAATCCAGCAAGCTGGTTTCGATGGGTATTCCAGGCCGCTCGCGCTGATAATTTTGATACCAATAGGTACGGATCTGAGTTATGCGGCCGATATTGCCGCCCTGAATCAGCTCGACGGCGCTTTGAAAGTGAATCCAGCTTCTCTGCTGCATCCCGCACTGCAGAATGCGATTCGATTGACGCGCGGCCTGCGTCAATACCTGCCCTTCTTCAATCGTGTGCGTGACCGGTTTTTCGAGATAGATGTCTTTGCCGGCGGCCAGAGCGTCACATGCCATGCGCACGTGCCAATGATTCGGGCTGGCGACGATCACGGCATCGACGTTCTTTTGATCGAGTAATTCGCGATAGTCGAGATGGGTGCTCGCCATTCCGTCGGTTCGCTCGCGAACCTCATCGCGGCGAGGCGCGTACACATCGCAGGCGGCCACCAGGTCGTAGCCTCCGGCCTGATCGGCCGAATGCAGCAGGTCGCGCATACGCCCGCCGCAGCCAATCACCCCGACGTGAATGGAATCGTTCGAACCGAAAGCGCGGGTGGCCGCTGAAGCGGTAAGCCCGGCTGCCATTAAGAACGTCCGGCGATTGGGTTGCATCGTGGATCATCGTACCAATTCAACGGGACGACTAGCCTTAGCTAGGCACGCGAAAAAAGCCGCGCGTCGGGATGCGTGGGGTCGGGCGGGAGTTGGAGCGACCGCTGGACCGCGAAGGCTTCGTCGATCAGCGCCGAGAGCAGCTCCGCGAAGAGAATGGGACGCGGCGAGGCTTGCCACAAATAATAGCCGAAAGAACCGGGGCAGGGGTTTACCTCATTCAGCCACAGTTCGCCCGTCTGGCTGTTCGATAGAAAATCGATGCGCGGCGCGCCGGTGCCGTAGACCGCCGAGAAACACATTTTGGCCCAATCGCGAATGGTTGCGGCGAATTGCTCGTCCAGGCTGGGATTCAGCTCGCGCGTGAGAGAGAGCATCCCTTCGCTGATGGCGCCGGGTTGTTTGCTGCCCGATTTGCCGCCTGATTTTCCAGCCGCGCCGCCCGAAAGATACTTGGCTTTGAAATCCAACAGCTCCTGCTGCGCTTTGGGCCGCTCGATGGCGGAGGTTTCGACGCCGTGCGCGCCATTGCGCACTGCGACGTTGTATTCGATGAGGTGTTCGACAAACGGCTCGACAATGGCGTGCGTATCGAGGCGGAAAATCACCGACAGCGCGCCGCGCACGTCGTCGATATTCCCGGCGCGGGCGACACCAATGCTCGATCCCAAATGCAGCGGCTTCACGATCAGCGGAAAAGGCAGCTCGACCAGGCTCCGCTCGATGTTGTGCGCAGGCGGCAAGAGACCGCTGGCGGGGCGCTCGATAATTGAATGCGGCAGCAAGCGAATGCCGGTGTTCCCCAGGACGCGCTTGGTAGCGGCTTTGTCCATGAACACGCTCGAGGCCAGCGTGCGCATGCCGGTATACGGCACATTCGCGAGATCGAACAGACCTTGCACGCGGCCGTCTTCGCCGAACAATCCGTGAAACGCCAGCAGCGCGATGTCGAATTCCACCGCCTTCGGTTTTGCGAACACGCCCGGCGCTTTGACAGGCAGCAGGCGGCCGCGGCCATCGACGTTCGGCCACACATCCAGCGTTACGCCTTCGAGCGTTTTCAGAATGGCGTCTTTGGGAATATAGCTGCCGCGCTGGCGGAGAGCCTCCCCGGTGAACCATTTTCCGTCGCTAGCAACGTAGACTGGAAAAGAGCTGAAGCGGTCTTGGTCCAGCGCTTGGAGCGCCTGGAGACCGGTGACGATACTGACGTCGTGTTCGGGAGACCGGCCGCCGAAAAAAACGGCCACTCGCGTTTTCATGATGGTCGATTGAAGTGTCCACTCTAGCAAAGCGATTGAATGCAGTTGGGAAAAACAGTTGAATCCGGGATAAAGCTGGCGATTAGCGCCATCGGAACCCCGCAAGTGAACCGCACGCATCTGGTGTGGGGCCACGGTTGGGGACAATCGGCTGCCGCGCTGTTGCCGTTGGCAGAGATGTTGAAGCCGTTTGCGTCGTCGTCGCTGATCGACTTTCCGGGATTTGGCCGGTCGGCGAATCCGCCGCAGACGTGGGGCACGGCCGAGTATGCCGACTGCGTCGCCGAATGGATGGCGGCGCAGCCCGCGGCGCGTTTCGTTTGGATCGGCCACAGCTTTGGCGGGCGGATTGGGATTCAGTTGGCGTCGCGGCACCCGCAACTCGTTTCCGGAATGGTTCTAATTGCATCTGCCGGGCTGCCACGCCGCCGGACGTTTAGGCAAAAGCTACGCTTTCATTTGAGAAGGACGGCATTTCAAACGGCGCGGCGGTTTGTGCAAGAAGGCCCGCGGCTCGATCGCCTGCGGCAGCGCTTCGGGAGCGCCGATTACCGCTCGGCTGGAGCGCTGCGTCCCATCCTGACGCGCGTGGTCGCGGAAGATTTGTCGGCGCAGGCCAAGATGGTTCAGTGTCCGACGCTGTTGATTTATGGAACGGCGGATACGGAAACACCGCCCGAAATCGGGCACCGTCTCCACGCGCTGATCCCCGATTCCGAACTGGTGCTGCTGGAAGGCTTCGACCATTTGTCAGCGTTGTCACAAGGCAGCCACCAATTGGCGTTGCGCATTCGGAAGTTTCTGGAGCGTTTCGAGCCATGATCTGGCTGGTCTTTTTCACCTTCCTGCTTTTCTCTATTCGGCGGCTGTTCACGTATTTGCATATCTATCAGCAGGAAGAATACGATTCCGCTCGCTTCCTGCGTTGGCTCGTGGCGCAGCGCGCATTCGACCGGCGCGCGACGTTGCTGATTGTTGTGGTTGGATGCCTGCAGCTTGCCGGCGTTCTCAGAAGCATTGTCGCGGGCGCTCTCATCGCGCTAGGTTTTCTCGGCCTGAAAATGCTTGAAAAGGATCCGCGTTCGGCTTCGAAGAAAAAACTTTCGATGACCGGCCGCGCGAAGAGAATCTATTTTTCCGCGCTCGCGGTTCTGGTGGCCTGCGGCCTGGTTGTCGTATTGGCCGATCTCACTCTGCTGATCTGGGCTGTGCTGGTGCAACTCATCCCGATAGGCCTTGTATGTGGAAACGCGCTCGCCCAACCCTATGAGGATCGCCTGCAAAAGCGCTTCTGGTCTGAGGCGAAGAGCAAACTGACATCCCTGAAGCCGACGGTCGTAGGTATCACCGGATCGTATGGGAAAACCTCCACCAAGCATTTGCTCGGGCACATTCTCGAGATGCAGGCTCCGGTGCTGATTACACCGGGGAGCGTGAACACACCGATGGGAATCGCCAGAGTGATTCGCGAGCGGCTCGCATCCCATCATCGATTCTTTGTGTGCGAAATGGGCGCGTATGGGCCGGGATCGATCGCGCGGCTCTGCCGTTTAGCGCCGCCGGATCTGGGCCTCATCACGGCCATTGGAATGGCGCATTACGAGCGCTTCAAGACGCTCGATACCGTTGCGGCTACGAAATTCGAATTGGCCGAAGCGGTCGCGGCGAATCGGGGAACGGTAATCCTTGCCGAGCAGACGCTCGAGTTTCAAGCGGCGAAAAATTTCATTGAACGGCACCAGGACAGCACGCTGGTTGCCGGCCGAGGCTCCGGGTGTGCGGTGCGGATTGTGTCCTCAGCGCAAACAGACGCAGGCATCCAGGCGGAAATTTTTTGGAATGGCCGTTCTTACCTGCTGAAAGCTCCCATCTACGGCGAGCATCACATCTCGAACATGGTTCTTGCGTTTGCCGCCGCTTGCACGCTGGGTGTCTCTCCCGAGGATGCGGTGCTGGCGCTCGCATCGGCGCCGCAAATCAGCCACCGGCTGGAAGTGAAGACCGGTCCCGCCGGAGCCCGAATCATCGACGATGCGTATAATTCGAATCCAGCCGGCTTTGCGTCGGGACTGCGGCTGCTGGGGGCGTTGAGCGGCAATGGCGCGCGCCGGATTCTTGTTACGCCGGGCATGGTTGAGCTCGGTGTGGCTCACGATGAGGAACACCGCAAAATAGGAGAGCTTGCGGGCACGCACGCGGACGTGTTGCTGGCGGTGGTTCCCGAACGAATCAAGACGCTGACCGCCGCTTATGCCAGCGCCAATCCGAAGGGCGCGATAGAGCGTGTGGCCAGCTTCGCGGAGGCGCAGAAATGGATGAATGCGAATCTGCGGTCCGGCGATGTGGTGCTGCTGGAAAACGATTTGCCGGATCTGTACGAAAAGAAACTGCGGCTGTAGGCTTCGCCGTTCGGGAGAGGTCGTTCCGAATACACTGGTTCTTAATCGAAACAGATGCCAACTGCCGAGCCTGCTCCCGTTCCCCTCATTGAAAGCCGCATTTACCTGATCCGTGGCCAAAAGGTTCTGCTGGATGCCGACCTGGCAGCTTTGTATGAGGTCACGACCGGCAATCTCAACAAAGCAGTTCAGCGGAATCGAGAACGATTTCCCGAGGACTTCATGTTTCAGCTCACGCGAACAGAAGACGAAGCTTTGAGATTCCAATTTGGAACCTCAAATAAAGGTCGCGGTGGCCGGCGCTATTTGCCTTATGCCTTTACGGAGCAGGGCATCGCAATGCTCTCGTCCGTTCTACAGAGCAAACGCGCTATTGAAGTCAACATCGCCATTATGCGAACGTTTGTCCGGCTTCGTCAACTACTCGCCACAAATGAGGAGTTGGCGCGACGCCTCGATCAGCTCGAATGGCAGCAGAGCGAGCACGAGGAACGCATTCGAGTCGTCTTTGAAACGATCCAGCAACTCATCGAAGCTCCCGCTACAGAGGAGCCGTCCCGCCGGATTGGATTTCCGACGAGCGCGGACCGTCACGGACCGGCGAGCGGCTGAACACCCGCACCACTCGTGTTTTGCGATCCTTACTTCAGGAGCTATGCAGCGCGCCGTTCGCTTTTCGTTCCTTATTTTCCTGCTCGCGGCAGTGCTGGCGCAAGCTCGCGAGCGCTGGACGGAATTGAATATTGGCCCTTTTTACGTTGATACTGAGGGCGACACCGGCGCCGCGAGGGATGCGCTCACGCAACTCGAACAGGTCCGCTGGGTTTTGGGAGGTTTGCTCGAATCGAAGGATTTGCCGAGCGTTTGGCCCATTCGTGTGGTGCTAACGAAGTCCGCGGCGCCTTCTGATCCACAGTTCGTTTGGCAGCATGCGATGTATGTTGCCGTTTGCGCGCCGGGTGCTCGTTTGCCGCTAAATCAGATCGCTGGCATCCTGTTGGACGCAAACACACCGCGCTTGCCGCCCGAGGTTGAATCCGGTCTTCGCCAGCTCTTCGGAACGCTTGAAGCAAAGGGAAGCCGCGTGAACTGGGGCGGTGCGCCGGAACATCCCGATCTGGCGTGGGCGCGCATTCAGCTTCTTGCGACCAAGTTCGAGTATTCCGCCGGATTCCATATTTTCCTGACCACTCTGGAAAGCGGCAGCACGCTGCGGGCGGCCGAGCAAAACGCGTTCGGCAAAGATTCCGCCACACTGGAAAAAGAAGCGGCCGCGAATCTCGCCGCTGCTAATTGGCAAGCGGTTTCGGTCTCCGGACGCCCGCTCGACCCCAAGCGTGATTTTGGCGAGCACTCGCTTGAGGAAGTGGTTGCCGCGGTCTACCTGGCCGATGCGGATTTGGCATCCGACCCCAAGAAAGCCGAAGCCGCGTACAAATCAGCCATCGAAATGGGAGGCACGGCGCGCGCCCTCGGCTATGAAGGGCTGGCTGCAGCCGCCAAGCTCTCCCACGACGATCCAAAACCCGATCTCGAAAACGCCATTCAGGCAGGCAGTAGAAGCGCTCCGATATATGCTGCCGCAGCAGAGGATTTACCGCCGGATCAGGCTCTGCCGCTTTTGAAGAAGGCCGCGCAACTGAATCCTTTGTGGGCCGAGCCTGTTTTTCGCGAAGCGCAGTTGACGTCCGATCCCGCGGCGAAGGAGGCGCTGCTGAAAAAAGCGACCCAGCTTAATCCGCGCATGACTGAGTATTGGATTGAGCTTGCGCGCATCGAGACCAGTCAGGGCGAAGCGACGGCGGCGCAAGGAACGTGGCTGCGCGCCGAGAATTCCGCCGCGCCGGGCGCCGAGCGGGATCAAGTCCATCAATTACGCATCGGGTCTGAGCAGGAGCGGCTCGATGCGGCGGAAGAGGCCAGCCGCCGCGAACGCGAAGCCGTGCATCTGGCAGATGAGCAGGCCCAGCAGGCCGAATCGGACCGGATTCGCGCTGCTGAAGCGCAAGCTAACGCGAACAAAGATGCGGCGGCAGGCGGCCAAAAGCCGGAGAACGCGGTCTCCTGGGATCAAGTGGTGCCGCACAAGAAACTGGATGGCAGGCTGGTTCGCGTCGATTGCCTCGGCAGCAACGCGCGGCTCATTGTGAAGGACAGAAGCGGCAGTACGATTCAACTGCTCCTGAAGAACCCCGCTGCAGCCGGCCTGAGTTGCGGGGTGCAGCAGCCTGCGCGCCGAGTCTCGCTCAGCTACGCGGCCCAAAGCGACGATCGATTTCACACCGCGGGCAATATTTTGAGTCTGAGGATACAGTGAATCCGGTGATTCGTCCAGCGACGCGCGCCGATTTGCCGGCGCTGCTGGAGATTGAGAAAGCGTCGTTCGCCCAGCCACACTGGACCGCGAAAGATTTCCTGCGCGACCGCTGCATGGTGGCGGAAACCGATGGCCGGATCGCAGGTCTGCTGGTCTCGCGCGAAGTCTTCAGCGGCGAAAACGGTACGCCGCCCGAGCGCGAGATCCTGAACCTCGCGGTCGCCCCGCACTTCCGGCGCAGAGGAATCGCCACCGCTCTGCTCACCCACGAGCTGAAGCGTAAGGCGGTTCATATTCTTGAGGTTCGCGAATCGAATGCTGCCGCGCGGGAGCTATATCGCAGATTTGGATTCATCGAGATTGGCCGCCGCCCGAACTATTACCAGTCCCCATCGGAAAGAGCTATTGTCATGCAGATGAAATAATGCTAATTTTTGAGTGCGGACGGTCTATACGCCCTTATGAAAGTGCGCTTAAGGAGAACTTGAATGGAGAACCATACGCAAGAAGACTTGAAAGCGCATCTGCTTGACACGGATGAGCAATTCCGATCGCTTGCCGAGCAGCATGCGCAGTTGAAGCGGGAGATTGAGGTGATCGAGTCCAAGCCTCACCTCACCTCGACAGATGAGATCGAGGAACAACGTCTGAAAAAGCAGAAGTTGCGCCTAAAAGACCGGATGAACGATATTTTGGCGCACTACCGGACTGCAAGCGTCGGGTAGGCTTTCTCTCCTCCGGTTATTCCGTCAGGGAATCCTCAGCGGTTTCCTGACGGAACAAACCCTACCGTTTCGCCTCGCGAAGCGCAAGAAGTTCTTCGATGCGCTGCCGCAGTGTCTCTGGCTTCATCGCATTCTCGTCGCCCCGCGGCGGCGTCTGGAAACGAATGTATCCTTTGCGATCGATCATTACGAGCTGCGGGACAACCGTGTACTCGACAACGCTGAAACCGAGAAAGCTCGTGAACTGGTCGCGATTCACCCAGCCCACCGGAAAGCCGACCTGGAAACCGCGCGCGAAGGTCTCGACCAACGCGTCGGCCTGCTCCGCATTTCGTCCTTCATCCAGCCCGTTGATCGCGAGGTCAAGCGCCTGAAAGCCGCGGCTGCCATATTGCTGCTGCAATTGAGTCATTACCCTGGACGCGGCCTGGCAATGCGGGCACGTGGTCAAAATGAATTCGATCGCCACCACTTTGCCGCGATAGTGGCTTAAAAGCTGTTCGCCTTCCCCGGGAAGATGAAACGCCAGTTCGGGAGCTTTGCGAATCTGGTTAGTATTCTGAGCCGGCAAACATGTTGCAAACAGCGCCGCTGCCAGGGACCAAAACAAAGTTTTCTTCACGGATGGGCTCCTTCTGAACAGTGTACTGGGCTCGGGGGGATGCAAAACTGCAAACAGGTATTTCCACCGATGCGAAAGAGTCTTGGATATCTTCTGATCATCTCGTTCACGCTCGCGCTTCACGCGCAGACAGTTAGTGTGAAAGATTTCGGCGCGGTTGGTGACGGCGTCACAGACGATCTTCCGGCCATCAACAAGGCTTTGAGGGCGGTTCGCGGCAATGCGCAGAGACTGCTCTTCCCCTCTGGCACGTACGGCGTCAGTGGAACCGTCGTGATCCCTACCGAGACGCAGATTGTGGGCGTCGGCCGCGGCGATCCCGGCGGCGCCAACACTGTCATCAAAGCGCTCCCGTCGTTTTCTCGCGGAGGAACTGTGGTGCAGATGGGAACCGCTCCGGGGCCGAACTACGGCGTGCACGTCGAAAACATGACCATTCACGGCTCATCCATTGCCGGCGTTTGTCTCGCCAACAGTTATTCTCAGGAGCAGAGCTTTGGAAGTAACCTGGTGCTTTCCTCCTGTGGCATTGGTCTGCGTGTGTCGAGCGGCGCGGCGCAGAACTCCGGGCCTTTTGAGAACCTCGAAATCCTGCCCGCAGCGGATCGCTCTACGAATACCAACAGTGTTTGCGTTGAGGTCCATTCGGTACCGGCCTTCCGCGGAATTCGAGAGTTGACCTGCAATGCCGGAACACGTTATGGATCGCGCCCCGTAGTCGCCATGGCGCTGGACGGCACGGGCACCTACCAGGACATCCATATCGAGCATTTCGCGACGGCCGTAACGCTTGGAAGCCGATCGAATTCCGCCGACAGCCTCATTTTTGCCGACGGAGAATTCGGGCCGGATGTGGCGACCGGCATCGACATCACGGCAGAGCGCGGAATTAATAATCAGAACCTGACCATTCTAGGCGTCTCATGCGCCGGCTGCACCACTCTTTTGCAGGATGAGATGACGGGCACGAAGATTTCGGACAATACGCTCGGTTGGTACCTGCTCGGTAATGGAGCCGGACGAAATAAAGCGATCTGGTCGTCGAACTATGGCGTTGCCGGGCAGATCTTCAGCGCCTTCCGCGCGCCGGAAATTCAACTTACTTCGAGCGGCCCGCGACCGGCTTGCTCCGCATCGTCGCGCGGTACCTTGTGGTTCGTGCGAAGTACCGGTCCGGAAGCGGATCACGTGCAGGTGTGCCGCAAGACGCAGGCCGATACCTACGCCTGGGCCACGATTTTTTAGCGAAAAAATTGCCCGACGTGAAGCGCCACCAAACCAGAAAAAATTCCGGGCCGCTTCGCGAGACCGGCTAATATTCGCCCTTGCAGTCCATAGCGCTTGCTCATTGCCAGCATCACGAATGCCGTGCCGCAGGGGCGTCGCATCAAGGCCCGATGGGCACGCTGATATCGCGAAAGATTGCCGGTGCGGAAGGCGTCGGCCAACGCGAGGCCCTGCCGGAATGCCAGCGAAAGGCCTTCGCCTGTAATCGCGTCCACCGACCCGGATGCATCTCCCACCAGGGCGAGCCCCGGGCGGCATACCCGTTGCAGCGTTCGACAAGCAGTCAGCGCACCCATTTCGCGCGAGCACGCCCGAGCGCCTGAAAGCCGGCGTTTAATCTCGGGGAATTCCGCTAACGCTTCGTCCAGTCTCAGCTTGGGATCGCGCGATAGCAGCGCCACGCCCACCGAGCACTCTGAAACAGGAGTCACATACAACTGACACCGCTTGCCCCAGTGCAGTTCCATGTACTGCGACCACGGTGCAATCTGGTAATGACGCCGGAACCCAAAACGCCGGCGCTCTCGCCGAAGCCTATGCAGCCCGGCGGCGCGCCTCACTGCGGAATTCTGCCCATCGGCGCCCACCAGCAGCTTGGGCTTTATGGTCTGGCTGTCTACAATCAGGCCGGCTGTTGTGAAGCGCGCGTCTTTCGCCTCCCAATGGAGGTCCACTCCTACTGCACTGGCCCGATCAATCAGTAGGCGGTGCAGCACTGTCCTCCGCACTCCGATGGCATGATCGCCCGGAAAGTCGGCGATTACGGAACTACGGCCGTCGCAGAAGCGCACTCCTCGAAAAGGAAACCCGAGGCCCAGCGGTATCTCGACGCCGAGCGCCCGCAACGCGGCGATACTTTCCGGCATCAAGCCTTCGCCGCAAGCTTTATCCACCGGCGGCATAGCACGATCGAAGACAGCAACCCCGAAGCCTGCGAGCCGCAGGGCAATAGCGGCAGCCAAGCCCGCAGGCCCGCCTCCAACGATGCACACTTCCGTGTTCGCCCGGACGCCCATTAGCGCTAACCCAGCTTCTTCAACTCGTCTCGAAACAAGTCGTTCCTGGGAAACTCCCGCGCCAGTTCGGCCATCAGATTTCGCGCTTCCGGCTTGTTGTTGGCTCGCACTGCCGCTATCGCCAGCAGCACCTTCGCGTACGGCCTCAGATAATGGCCCTTATCGGCAACCGCGCGCAGTTCCTCGATTCCCTTGTCGCGGTCTGTTTGCGCTCCCGTCAAGCGCAACAACCAGCGCACCGGAGCCGGCCTCAAACTGAGGATGTAGTTCTCCACTCCAACGGCAAGGTTTGCGTCGTAGCAGGTGGGATCCTTAGCGAGCAGCTTGTCGGCGTCGGCTTGCGTCTCTTTCATCTCCTTGAGAGCGGCCCAATATTGCTTTTCGATCAGCGCTTCGTAATCGGAATCGAGCGCCAGCCGGAACACCGTGGAAAAGAGCGCTCCCTCGTCCTCCGTCGATTTCTGGAATCGCGCATCCGCTAAATTTCTACTGCGTTCCAGGTCGGCTTTGAATTCATTTTTTATCTTCGGGTCGGGTGTTAGCTTCTTGCTGTTCAGAAACGTGTTATCTTCGGTGAAAAATTCGGATCGAAGAACGTTGAGGCGATCGAACTCGAAAAACAGGTACGCCGCAGCATCCGAAACGGGGCCGAACGGATCGTCCGGATGCAGGCGCTCCCATTCGTGAAAACAGCGGTGCGCATCCTGGAAATTGAGGTTGTACATGTCCCGATAACCTTGATCGAGCAGGTCCGCCGGTGGTGTGCCGGCCGGCGAAGCCGCCGCGGCCAGGAGCGCGAAAATCGGAACAATCACATCTTCATTCGTACCGCAACGCCACTATGGGATCTACTCTCGAAGCGTGCCAAGCGGGCAAATACGCCGCAATCGCGGCTGCGGCCGTGATAGCGCAGGCCGCTAGAATGCTCGTCATCGGATCGAAAGCGGATAGACCGAACAGGCTTTTCTCGAACAGTTTCGCGATAAGAATGGAACCGCCGATTCCGATTGCCAATCCCACCAGCACCAGCCGCAGCGTGTCTGCCAACACCATGCGCAGCACGCTCCATCGGGCCGCCCCCAATGCGAACCGGATGCCAATCTCCATCGTTCGCCGCGCGGTGATATAAGACATCACTCCATAAAGCCCGATCGCCGCCAGCGCCAGCGCCAGCGCGCCAAAGAAACTCGATAGCTTCGCGATCATGCGTTCTTCAATGAGCGTATCGTCAATCAGCGCGTCGGCGCTTTTGAGGCTGGTAATGGGAAGCTTCGGATTGAAATTGGAGATCGCCCGCCGCACGGGATCTGCGATGCTCGCGGAAGGAATGCTGGTCCGAATTTCAAAATTGATCTCGGTGATCGGATCGGTTGCAGGATGCTGTAAATACGCTTTGTAGAAACGCCTGGGGGTCGCTTTCCGTAGATCGCTCTGCTTGACATTGCGGGCTACTCCGATGATGGTGTAGGCTACTCGATCTTTGCCGTCACCGTCGTAAATATGCCGCCCGATCGGATCTCTTTTCGGAAAGTAAAAGCGAGCCATTCTTTCGTTGATGACTGCTACTTTCGGCGCCTGCTCCGTATCTTGCGGCCCGATGCCGCGGCCCTCCAGCAATCGAGTGCCGGTTACCTCGAAAGTAGTTTGGTCCCACGCGATCGTAGCTGTTCACGTCGTCCGCGCGCGTGGTCGCGGTAAACCCTTCTACGTCGATATGCGTTCCGGAATCGGTGCCGCTGAATAGGCCGTTTTCGGAGACCGTAACAGCCTGCACGCCGGGAATGCGCTGCAGACGTTCCATCAGTTCGCGCGTGGCTTGGTTGATCTGCGCGTCCTTGTAGCCGCCGGCTAGCGGATCTGTCTCGACCAGCAGAAGCCCATTGCGTGCGTACCCGACGTCCACCTTCTCCAGATTCTGCAGCGTGCGAATAAACAGCCCGGCGCCCACCAACAGGATCAATGAAAACACGATCTGCGAAACGATCAGCAGCTTGCCGAATAACCGGGTAAAACCGTCCGCCTGACCGGATTTGCTCTCCTTCAGACTCGACACGACATCCAGCCGTGTCGTTTTTAAGGCGGGAGCCATGCCAAAAAGCAATCCGGCGAAAATCGAAATGGCCGCGGTGAACAGCAGCACTTTTGCGTCGATATGAATTTCGAGCGGTAATGGGCCGGTGCTCGAGACAAGTCTGAGCAGCATATGGCTTCCCCAAAACGCAAGTAGCAAACCCACCGCCCCTCCCGCCAGCGATAGCGTCAAGCTCTCCGTCAAGAGCTGCCGGACCAATCTTGTTTGCCCCGCTCCTACTGCAATTCGCAAACCCATTTCTCGGGTTCGGCTCACCGCGCGTGCAAGCTGCAGATTGGCGACATTCGCACAGCAAATCAGCAGAACCAGCCCCACGATCCCCATCAGCATCGCCAACGGCAGAGAGAATTCCGAGCGTAGGCGCGAAAAGCCTTTGGCGCCGGAAGAGACCTGAACTTTCTCTTTCAGAAGCTGCCGAAGTCCTTCCGCGGAATCGCTGGATTTTAAAAGCTCTGTAAAGACACGCGGTGCCAGAACATTCACGTTGGCTCTCGCGCGCGCCAGCGAAACGCCAGGCCGCAAACGGCCCATCAGCAGAAGCCAACTAACCTGCGCGTTCTTTAAATAATCGTGCCCCGGATTCGCCTGCGCCTCCATCGTGATCGGAAACCAGAGATCGGTAGGCGCGCCGACCACATCGCCGAAGAAGTCCCGCCGCGCGACTCCAATAATCGCGAAGCTCGACCCGTTGACCAACAGCTTTTGTCCGATGATATTCGGGTTACGTCCGAACTGCCGTTCCCAATAGCCGTAGCTGATAACAACCACCGGCGCGCTGCCGGGCACCTGCACCTCCTGTTCCGTAAATGTGCGGCCAATCAACGCCGGCACGCCGAGCACGGCGAAAAAGTTGCCGGTTACGAAGCGGCCACGCGGCTTCTGCTCTTCGGCGCTGGTCGATTCCCCGTTGGGGACAGACACGTTCAGTTGCTCGGTGCGGCCCGACGCGTACACGTCGCTGAAGACCTCATTTCGTTCGCGGAACCGCTGATAAAAGGGATACGAAAAAATGTCAGTGCGCCCCGAGCCTTCCGACCGCGAACTCACCCGCGTTGGATCGCCAACCACCACCAGCTCGTCCGGGTTTCGAACCGGCAGCGATTTGAGCATTACCGCATCGATCACGCTAAAAATCGCCGTATTCGCTCCCACTCCCAGCGCGATCGACAAAATCGCCACGAATGCAAACCCCGGGTTTTTACGCAGCGTCCGTCCGGCATAGCGAATATCCTGCCGAAGCCGTTCCAGCGATCTCCAACCCCACATATCTCGCGTAACCTCCTTCACCAGCCCCACATTCCCGAACTCCCGCCGCGCGGAGTGGCCAGCCTGCTGCAACGTTTCACCGCGTTCCATCCGGTCGCGCGCCGCCATACGTAAGTGGGCCTGGATCTCTTCGTTCAAATCGTCATCGTGAACACGGCGCCAACGCAGAAAACTGGGCAGCCGCATCGCTACGCCTCATTTACGTCCGGATTCAAAACGCCGGCGATGGCATTCACCACCCGCTCCCAGCGATTCAACTCCGAAGCGAGCTGTTTCTTCCCGGCTGCGGTCAAGCGGTAAAACTTCGCGCGCTGTCCGGCTTCGGTCGGTTTCCATTCCGCTTTCACCCAACCCTGCCTCTCTAAACGATGCAGCGCCGGATACAGCGAGCCGGTTTCCACGCGAAGCACTTCGCCCGAGTTGGCCCGGATGGCATTACCGATTCCATAGCCATGCTGCGGGCCCCATTGCAAAGTCTGCAGAATGAGCATGTCCAGCGTGCCCTGCAGCAATTCAATATTGTTCTGGTAGCGGTTCTTTGGCATCTTCAGGCTGTAGACATTCTACGACATTGGGATGTAGATCGTCTACGGAGCTCTGCCTCGCGTGGCCGCGATTCTGTTTGGGCTGCATAATGAAGGGTTGCGCAACCGTGCCATTGACGACGTCTGCCTTATTGTTCCTTGCTACAACGAAAGCCGCCGCCTGAACTCCGGGCAATTTCGCGATTTCCTGGCCATGCATCCAAACAGCCGCATTCTTTTCGTGGATGACGGAAGCCAGGATGCAACCCGGCAGGTTCTCGAAGAGGTCTGCCGCGGATATCAGGATCGCGCGGTCATCTTAGGGAATGAGCAAAATCAAGGCAAAGCCGAAGCCGTCCGGACCGGGATTAACCACGCACTGGAGCATTTCGACCATAGATTTGCCGGCTACTGGGATGCGGATCTAGCCACGCCGCTCGATACCGTTCCCCGCTTTCTGTCGGTTTTTAATGCGAATCCCAAGCTCGAGATGATTTTTGGAGCGCGCGTCAAGCTGCTGGGCCGGCATGTCAAACGCAATGAGCTGCGCCATTACTTGGGGCGTGCGTTCGCCACCGTCGTTTCCGCGATGCTGCGCTTGCCCGTATACGACACGCAATGTGGAGCAAAGCTGTTCCGGGTCAACGACCGGCTGAAAACAGTTTTCGCCGAGCCCTTTCTCTCCACGTGGGTTTTCGATGTCGAGATCATTGCCCGGTATCGGAATCTCTATCGCCGCGCTTCGCTGCGCATCGACGACGCGATTTATGAATATCCGCTCGAAACCTGGATCGATATCGAAGGTTCGAAAGTTCGCCCGAAGGATTTTTTCCGGGCCTTTGTCGATATCCTCAGAATCAAACGCAAATATCTCTAATGCTTAATTGGTCTAAAGTCGCCGCGCTGTCGCTCCTTCCGCTCTGTGCCGTTCCCGCCGCTGCTCAATGGATTCCGGACAATCCGGTCCAGAGCGTCGCTAAACAGCCGGACGGCGTGCTCTTCACCATGCATACGGGAACGCTGAAGCTGCAGGTGTGTACCGATTCCATCGTTCACATCGTCTACGCGCCCGCCGGGCTGCCGAAGCGGCACGATTACGTGATCACGAAGGCCGAATGGCCGCCGGTGTCCTGGAATATGGATTCCGACGCCAATGCGGTCACGCTTAGCACCGATCGCCTGAAAATCACGGTTGCGCGTAAAGACGGTTCCATCGTCTACGCCGCGGGCGCGAAGCAATTGCTGGCCGAAGGTCCCAAGCTGATGACGCCCGCTGTCGTCAACAACGAGCACACCTATCACGCCGAGGATGTCTTCAAAATTTATGGTTCTGAGGAGGCCTTCTACGGCCTCGGCCAACACCAGGCCGGCGTCTGGAATTATCGCGGCGAGTCAATCGATCTCTCGCAGGAAAACACCAACATCGCCGTGCCGTTCTTCGTTTCGAGCAAAGGCTACGGCGTGTTCTGGAACAATACTTCGGTCAGCCGCTTCAACAATCGTTTCGTCCACTACCTGTTTTTAGATTCCCAAGTGGCCGATTCGATCGATTACTATTTCATCTACGGCCCGGAGTTCGATTCCATTGTCGCCGCCTATCGCGAACTGACCGGCGCCGCGCCGCTGTTCGGCAAATGGGCTTACGGTTTCTGGCAAAGCAAAAACAAATACGCGTCCCAGCAGCAGCTACTCGGCATCGCGCAGAAATACCGCGAGCTGCACATCCCCATCGACAACATCGTTCAGGACTGGTTCTGGTGGACCAAAACCGGCGAGTTCAAATTCAACGACAAATATCCCGATCCGAAAGCGATGATGGATGAGCTTCATCGCGAGCACTTCCATCTAATGATGTCCGTCTGGCCGTTTTTCGATCCGGGCTCGCCAACCTACGCCGACATGGACAAGCGCGGATACTTCATTGCGCGAACCGCCGTCAAAGGTTTTCATCCCAAAGGTTCGGCGCTCTACGATGCCAGCAATCCGGCCGCCCGCAAGTATTATTGGAACCTCATGGACAATGCCCTGTTCAAAATCGGCGCCGATGCCTGGTGGCTCGATACGACGGAGCCCGAGACCGAAGGCCGCGAAGAAAACATCCTGCTGGACCACAACATATTCATCGGGAATGGCGCGCGTTACGCCAACCTCTACCCGCTGCTGACCACCATGGGCGTCTACCAGGGGCAGCGCTCCCAGACGAACCAGAAGCGCGTGTTTATTCTCTCCCGCTCCGCTTTCGCCGGCATTCAGCGCTACGCGGTCACCGCATGGTCTGGCGACATTCTCTCCGATTTCGAAACGTTCAAACGCCAAATCCCCGCCGGACTGAATTTCGAACTCTCCGGAATCCCGTACTGGACGACCGATATCGGGGGCTTCATCCTGGGCCATCCGAACGATCCGAAATATCGCGAGCTATTTGTGCGTTGGTTTCAGTACGGCTCGTTCTGCCCCATTTTTCGCGTGCATGGCACGCGCTCGCCCGATGAAAATGAACTCTGGTCTTATGGACCCGACGCCGAATCTATTCTTACCGCATTCGACCGCCTGCGCTATCGCCTGCTGCCTTATATCTATTCGATTGCGTGGAAAGTCACGAACGAGGGCTACACGCCCATGCGTCCTCTCGTCATGGATTTTCGCGACGACGTGCAGGCGCAGAATATTGGCGATCAGTTTCTGTTCGGCCCTGCCATCCTGGTCAACCCCGTGACCGAGCAGGGCGCCACGACTCGGCGTCTTTATCTGCCGCGTACTAAGTGGTTTAACTTCTGGACCGGCGCCGGCGAAAGCGGCGGCCAGGAGATCGATGCACCCGCGCCCTTGAGCCGCATTCCGCTGTATGTGCGCGCGGGTTCCATCGTCCCCATGGGTCCCGATCTGCAATACAGCGACGAGAAGCCCGACAATCCCATCGAGCTTCGCATCTACCCCGGCGCCGATGGCGATTTCACAATCTATGAAGACGACGGCACCACCTACGATTACGAAAAAGGCGCTTACGCCACCATTGCATTCCACTGGGACGATGCGGCGCACACGCTCGCCATCGGCGATCGCAAAGGCAGCTTCCCTGGCATGCTCGAAAATCGCACATTTCACATTGTCGTGGTCGGCAACGGGCACGGAACCGGCATCGATGTCACCGCCCGGCCTGATCAGATCGTCGATTATTCCGGCAAATCTGTCAGCATAGTTGTAACCCAATAGCAACTTCGAGCGCCCTTACTGGCTATATAATCTGAAGCCGGTATCCATGTTCAAATCTATCCGTCTCGCATGCTTCGCGGTCGCACTCGCGATTTCCGCTGCGGCTCAAACTGCGCCGCAAAAAATCGACGAGAATTACACCAAGCTCATCAAGCAGTACCTGCAAGACCCGCGCGTCACGACCGAGCTGGTCGATCACATGCCTGCTTCGGCCACGGTGCCGAGCCCGCTCAAATTCTTCGGCCGCATCCCAGGCACGCCCGGCGAGCTGACTTACGCCAAAGATATCTATCGTTATTACGAAGCGCTGGCCAAGGCTTCTCCGCGCGCGAAGTTCTGGAAAATCGGCCAGACCGAAGAGGGCCGCGACATGGTCATCCTGGCCATCGCCGACGAGCGCACCATCCAGCAATTAGATAAATACAAGGACAGGCTCGCCTCGCTGGGCGATCCGCGCAAGACCAGCGAGGAGCAGGCCCGTCAGCTTATCAAAACCGCCAAGCCGATTTATTGGCTTACCAGCGGCATCCATTCGCCCGAAACCGGCGGACCCGAAATGCTGATCGAATTGGCGTACCGCCTCATCGTCGAAGAGACCCCGTTTATCCAAGCCATCCGCAATAACGACATCGTCTTTATCACGCCGGTTGTCGAAGTCGACGGCCGCGAAAAAGAAGTCGATACCTATTACTACGGCAAGAAAACCGGCAAGCCGCGCCCGCCGCTAATGTATTGGGGCAAGTACGTCCAGCACGACAATAACCGCGACGGCATGGGCCAGTATCTGAAGCTCACGCAAAATATCACGCGCAGTCTGCTCGAATGGCATCCGACGATATTGCACGATCTGCACGAAGCGCAGTCCTATTTGTACGTCTCAACCGGCACCGGTCCCTACAATTTTTCGCTCGACCCCATCCAGGTGAACGAATGGTGGCTGCTGGCCGAAACCGAAGTGATGGAGATGGCCAAGCGCGGTGTGCCGGGCGTGTGGACCTACGGTTTCTACGACGGCTGGGTGCCGAACTATCTTTTCTGGATTGCAGTTACTCATAACGAGTTCGGCCGCTTCTACGAAGTGCAGAGCTACGGACCCGATATCGAAAAGCATTTGCGGCTTCCTCCCAGCACCACCAGCCGCGAATGGTACCGGCCGAACCCGGCGCTTCCCTCCATTGCGTGGGGTCCGCGCAATAACACCAACATTCAGGAATCTGCGCTCTTGATCGCGCTGCACCAAGTGGCACAAAACCGCGAGCTCTACCTCGAAAATTATTGGCTCAAGAACAAGCGCTCTGTCGAGAAGGGCAGGAACGGTCCGACTTACGCGTGGGTCATTCCAGCAGCGCAGCGGCGCCGCGATGACGCCGCCGACATGGTGAACGCGCTGCGCAGGCAAGGTCTCGAAATCAATACCGCGAATTCGGCATTTACGGCGGGCAATGTCGAAGTCGCCACCGGCGATTATGTGATTCGCGCCGACCAGCCTTACCGCGAGCTAGCCGACATGTACTTCAGCATTCAAAACTATCCGGTCGCCAATCCGCGTCCTTACGACGACACCGGCTGGACCATGCAGTTCATGCGCAACGTGACGCTACTGCCTGTTACGGACAAATCGATCCTTTCCGATCCGATGACGCTTCTTACCGCCGATGCGAAACCCCGCGGCTCCATCGAAGGCTCCGGCAGCGTGCTGGTGATCGACCATACCACCGACAACACGCTGATGGCCTTCCGCTTCCGCAATCGCGACGTGAAAATGCTCGCCGCGGAAGAGGATTTCGAGCTGGCTGGTCACAAATTGCGCGCTGGCGCGTTCATCATTCCCGACGCAGATCAAGCCAAACTCGAACCTGCGATTCAAGAGCTGGGCCTGACCGCCTTCGCGGTTGGCTCAGTGCCCGACGTGAAGACCCATGAACTCGATGTGCCGCGCATCGGATACGTGCATTCGTGGACGCGGACGCAGGACGAGGGCTGGGTGCGCGCCGCGCTCGATCACTACGGCGTCCCGTATACCTACTTCGCCGATCAAAAGCTGCGCGAAGGAAATCTGCGCGACAAGTACGATGTCATCATCTTCCCGAACGTCGGCGGCACGCCGCAGTCTGAAGTGAACGGCATTCCCAAGACCGGAAAAGATCCGATTCCCTACCAGAAAACCGAGCTGACGCCGAATCTCGGCGCTAACGATCAAAGCGACGATATCCGCGGCGGCATGGGCCTCGAAGGGCTCGGTGAGCTTGCCAAATTTGTCGAACAGGGCGGCACGCTCATCACCGAAGGATCTACTGCCGCATTGATGGTCGATTACGGCCTGGTCTCCGGTGTGACCGTCGATCACCCCGAACAACTCGCTGCGCGCGGAACCATTCTGCGCGGCGTATTCGCGGACCGCAACAGCCCCATTGCCTATGGATACGAGGACAAAGAGCTGCCCATCTACTTCAACCAGGATCCTGTTTTTTCGATTGGCGGTTTTGCGGGCTTCGGTGGATTCGGCGGAGGGCGCGGCGCGCAAACCTACGGTCAGAACATAACGCCCAATGCCAACCCGGTGCACATCTCACCGTGGCAGCAAAATGAAGGCTCCACAACACCGCAACTCCTGCCCGGTGCGCACATCGATGAAGCGCAAGTGATGCGCGAGAGAATGCGCGCTTTCGGCATGGGCGAAACTGCAGCTCCGCCGCGCGTCATCATGCGCTTTCCGGCGAAAGCGGACGACATGCTCTTATCCGGAATGCTCGCGGATGGGCAAGCCCTTTCGAACAAGGCGCTCGCTATTGATGCGCCTCTCGGCAAGGGACACATCATCATGTTTGCGCTGCGCCCATTCTGGCGCTGGCAGACGCAAGGAACTTATTTCCTCGGCTTCAACGCCATTCTGAACTGGAATGATCTGGACGCCGGCAAACAGTAAATCTATTTTCCCGTGAAACGCGGCGTTCGCTTCTCCAGGAACGCCGCGACACCTTCGCGATAATCGGCGGAATACCCGAGCTCGCGCTGGAAATCTTTTTCGACATCCAATTGTTCGTCGAGCGAATGCCCGGCGGAGCTGTAGATTGCCTGCTTAATTCGCGCCAGACCTTTGGTCGGAGCAGAGGCGAAGTACGCTGCAAGATTTTCGATTGTGGATGGGAATTCCGCATCGTTAACGCATTTCCAGATCAATCCCCAGGCCGCCGCTTGTTCGGCCGAGATCTTTTCACCTAACACCGCGAATCCCATAGCGCGCGCCGTACCGATCAGCCGCGGCAAAAAATACGTTCCACCGGTGTCGGGAACCAGCCCGAGCTTCGAAAACGACTCAATGAAACTCGCCGATTTCGCCGCAATGACAATGTCGCAGGCAAACGCGAGATTCGCCCCCGCTCCCGCCGCCACGCCATTCACCGCGCAGATCACTGGCAGCGCAAGCGCTCGCAGCCGCCGCACCAGCGGGGAGTAATATTTCTCGATTGATGCGCCCAAGTCCACCGATTCGCCCGGCGCAACCGCGCGATCCGATAAATCCTGCCCGGCGCAGAAGCCGCGGCCCGTACCGGTGATTACCAGCACGCGCGCACTGCCATCCTGTTCGATTCGCTCTAGCGCGTTTCGCACGTCCTCATGCATTTCAACGTTGAAGCTGTTCAGCTTTTCCGGACGATTCAGCGTCAGGCGCGCAATGCCGTTCTGTATCTCGAACAGAATAGTCCCGTAGCTCATTTGCGCCTGCTCTTAGATATGAGCACGGCTTTGCGCAACTCGGAACCGGCTGGCCACAAACGCCGCATCGGTCAGCGCTGAATTCGCCGCCGGATTCGCGCCCGTCGCGTGAAAGTCGCTATAGGCTGCGGATTGATTCACAAACACGCCGCCGGTCAGATTTTCGGAAAGCGCGACGCCTGCTTCCGCTGCCGCATCGCGAACCTGATCGAGTACCGCGTCATCGGTCGAATACACAGACATCGTAATCGCGCCGTGCTCCACTGCTCCGCGCTTTGCCAGTTCGATGCTCTGCGCCGTGCCGTCGGTCGCAATAACAAAAGCGACGGGGCCGAAGAGTTCGTGCATGAATTTCGATTCGTTCTTGGGCTTCCGTCTTCAAAAGCAGCGGCGTGCGGACGCACGCTTTCTCGAACTGCGGATGCGCGATCGTCTGGCTGTCGAGAATCACTTCACCCAAGCCGCGCGCCTGTTCGATGCGCCGCAAAATACCCTCGTTTTGAATCGCGCCCAGAACTTCAACCGCTCTGGCTGGATCGCCGAGCAATTTCCGAACGCCGTCACTGAAAGCCCCGGCGACTTGATCGAAACTCAAATGCCCCTCGGCCGTATCGATTCCCGCTCGCGGTACGAAAATATTTTGCGGAGCGGTACACATTTGTCCCGAATAGAGCGACAGCGAAAAAGCAACGTTTCGCACCATGCCTTTGAAGTCATTCGTCGAATCGACGAGAATCGGATTCACGCCGGCTTTTTCGGTGAAGACCTGCGCCTGCCGCGCGTGATCTTCCAGCCACACTCCATTTGCCGAACTCCCAGTGAAATCGATCAGCTTGACTTCAGGCCGCAGCGCCAGCCTGCGCGGCATATCGTCATCTTTCGCATGTGCAACCAGCGTGACGACGTTCGGATCGAAGCCCGCTTCCCGCAGCACCTCTCTCGCGACTTCCACCGTAATCGCCAACGGCAGAACCGCGCCCGGATGCGGTTTTACGATCACCGCATTGCCGGTTGCGAGGCTCGCAAATAGTCCCGGATAACTGTTCCACGTCGGAAATGTGCAGCAGCCGATCACCAGCCCGACGCCGCGCGGAACGATGCGATAACGCTTCTCCATTTTGAGCGGCTCGTTCTTGCCTTGCGGCTTCTCCCAAGCCGCGGTTTCCGGAACGCGGCTCATCTCATCCCACGCATAGGCGACGGCTTCCAACCCCCGGTCCTGCGCATGCGGCCCGCCGGCCTGAAACGCCATCAGGAACGCCTGCCCAGTCGTGTGCATCACCGCGTAAGCCATTTCGAAGCTTCGCTTGTTCAGGCGCGTGAGGATTTCCAGCGCCACACCACACCACGTCTCAGGTCCTGCCTTGCGCCATTTTGTTTCCGCGCTTTGAACCGCCGGCAACAGCGCTTCAATATCGGGCTTCGGATAGGTAATCCCAAGTTTCATTCCGAACGGCGATTCTTCCTCGCCGATCTGTCCAGTTGTCCCCACCTGATCGAGAGCGAAAGGCCGGTTCAGGCGCGCGTCGAACGCCTTCTTGCCATCCTCGTTCGCCGTCTCACCGTAACTCCTCGGGCTGGGCATCTCCGCAAACGGGCTCCAGTAGCCGCGCGTATGTATCGCTCCGAGCGCTTGCTCGAGCAGTTGCTGGTGGCGATTGAAAAAGTTTTCCGGCACGTTAATTGTCCTGATCGAAATCGACGGTCACCCGATCGGTGACTGGGTAGCTCTGGCACGTCAAAATGAAGCCGCGCGCGACCTCATAGTCCTCTAACGCATAATTTGCGTCCATATCGACTTGTCCTTCCACGAGTTTGGCGCGGCAGGTGGCGCACACTCCGCTTTTACACGAATGGCGAAGATCGATTCCGCGGCTCAGACCCGCATCGAGAATGCTCTCGTCCTTCCGCATCGGAAAATCCAGCGTGTTGCCATCCACAATCAGCTTCACGTGACATTCCGCTTCGATAGCAGCGCTTTTACGCTCACGGCGCTGCTCGGAGGCGTCGACCGTGAACAACTCGATTTTGATGCGAGATTCCGGAACCCCCAATGCTTTCAACTTCTCCGAAATCTCATTCACCATATCCTGCGGCCCGCACAAAAATACGGCGTCGATTCCTTCCAAGCGGCAGAAATGACGCAGCAGTTGCTCCGACTTCTCTCCGGTGATCCGGCCGTTCAACAAATCGACGTCCTGGTGCTCCCGGCTCATCACATGAATTAAATTGAAGCGGTCCAGAAACACGTCTTTCAATTCTGCGAGCTCTTCGCGAAACATCACCGTGCTCGACGCCCGGTTACCGTAGAACAGCGTAAAACTGCTGCCCGGTTCCGTAAGCAGCGTCGTTTTGATAATCGAAAAAATTGGCGTGATACCGCTGCCCACCGCAAACGCGACATAATCCTTCTGGTTGGCGGCCGAGAGCGGTACATGAAAGCGCCCTTCAGGAGGCATTACTTCCAGCGTGTCGCCCGGTTTTAGATTGTCGGCGATCCAATTGGAAAACACGCCGCCGGGCGTTCTCTTGACCGCGACGCGCAGCTTGGAATCCTGCACCGCCGAACAAATCGAATACGACCGGCGCACTTCCTCGCCGCCAATCGTGGCGCGTAGCGTCAGGTATTGACCTTGTGTAAAGCCGAACCGCGCCTGCAACTCCGGCGGTACATGAAAGACGATGGTGAGCGCGTCTCTGGTCTCCTGTTGCACAGTCTGGACCCGCAGTGGATAGAAGCGGCTGATCCCGCTTGCCGTGGAAGCCGAGCTCGCGTCAATGACGCTTGAAGACATCGAAAGGCTCCAGGCAGGAAAGGCATTTATACAGCGCTTTGCAGGGAGTGGAGCCGAACCGGCTGACCACTTGCGTTCGATCCGATCCACATTGCGGGCAGCGGATGGTTTCATCAATCGAAATCAATTGAGGCGGAGCGATTCCGTACGCTCTCAGTTTTTGTTTGGCCGCCTCCGTCATCCAATCGGTCGTCCAGGGAGGGGAAAGTTTTGTTTCGAGCTTCAGCCGTTCGACACCATGTTGCGCCATGGACGCGCGAATGTCTTTCGCGATGACATCCATGGCCGGACAGCCCGAATACGTTGGCGTGATCGTGACGACCAGCTCGGAATCGTCTTCTGCCCAGCGAACATCGCGCACAATCCCGAGGTCACTAATAGAAAGTACCGGGATTTCCGGGTCCGGAATCGCGCCAAGCCACCCCCACACTTCTGCCGCTACCATTGCGCCCCCGGATAAGCGCGCTGCAGGAATTGCATTTCGGCCAAGAGATAGCCCAATTTCTCGGTGTGGACGCCGTGCTTGCCGCCGCGCTGCATCCAACTGCCAACGGGCATCGTCAATGTTGCTTCGGCAAGTGTTTCCTGAACACGCTCCAACCAGGGTTCGCGCAGCAATGCCAGATCCGCGCCGATTCCGCGCTCCAGCATTTCTTTATCGACAGCATCCATGTCGAAAAGCTCGCCGGTGTAAGGCCAGAGTTGATCGAGAGCGGATTGCATGCGCCGGTGACTTTCTGCCGTGCCATCGCCCAGCCGGATCACCCAGCCGCGGCTCCGCTCCAGGTGATACGTCACCTCTTTCAAAGCCTTGGCTGCAATTCCGGCCACACGTGAATCGCTTGAATGTTGCAGACGCTCCAGCAAAAGAAAATGCCAATTATCGAAATAGAACTGTCGCGCGGTCGTTACGCCGTAATCGCCATTCGGATGCTCGACCAGCAGTACGTTTCTGAACTCGCCCGCATCGCGCAGGAACGCGAGCTGGTCCTCATCGCGCCCTGTGGCTTCGATCTCGCCCGCATACGAGAGCCAGAAGCGCGCCTGGCCGAGCAGATCGAGCGCAACGTTCGTCAACGCGATGTCTTCTTCGAGCACCGGCCCGTGACCGCACCATTCCGATAGGCGCTGGCTCAGAATGAGACAGTTATCGCCCAGCCGCAGCAGGTATTCACAGCGCGCGTCGGCAAGCGGAGACACTAGAGTTTCTCAACCTCCTCCGGCACGTCATAAAAAGTCGGATGCCGGTACACCTTGCTGTTGGCAGGCTCGAAGAGCGCCTCTTTGTCTCCCGGACTGCTGGCCGTGATGTCGGACGACTTCACCACCCAGATGCTCACGCCTTCATTGCGGCGCGTGTACACGTCGCGCGCGTTCTTCAGCGCCATTGCCGCGTCGGGAGCGTGCAGGCTGCCGGCGTGCTTGTGCGATAAGCCGTGCTGGCTGCGAATGAAAACTTCCCAGAGCGGCCAGTCGTTCATCTCTAAGCCGCTTTCCGAACTTGTTTCGCCGCATAAGCCGCTGCTGCTTCGCGCACCCATGCGCCTTGCTCCTGCGCTTCGATGCGCGCCTGCAGGCGCTCGCGATTGCATGGGCCGTTGCCGCGAATCACGTTGTGGAACTCGTCCCAGTCGATCGCGCCGATATCGTAATGCCCCCGCTCCGCGTTCCACTTCAAATCCGGATCGGGAATTTGCAGGCCGAGATACTCGGCCTGGGGAACCGTCTGATCGATAAACTTCTGCCGCAACTCGTCGTTGCTGAACAGCTTGATCTTCCATGCCATCGATTGCGCGGTGTGTTTCGACTCCGCATCTGAAGGCCCGTGCATCATTAGCGACGGCCACCACCAGCGATTCAACGCATCCTGCGCCATGGCTTTCTGCTCGGGCGTTCCGCGCGAAAGCGTCAGCATGATGTCGAAGCCTTGGCGGGTATGAAACGTCTCTTCTTTGCAGATCCGCACCATGGCGCGCGCGTACGGCCCGTAAGAGCAGCGGCAGATTGGAATCTGATTTACGATGGCCGCTCCGTCCACCAGCCAACCGATCGCGCCAATATCGGCCCAGGTCAGCGTCGGGTAATTGAAGATGCTCGAATATTTCGCTTTGCCGCTCAGCAGATCCGCAATCGTTTGTTCGCGCGTGACTCCCAGCGTTTCCACCGCGCTGTAAAGATAAAGTCCGTGCCCCGCTTCATCCTGCACTTTCGCCAGCAGAATGGCTTTCCGCTTTAACGTAGGCGCGCGCGTGATCCAGTTTCCTTCGGGAAGCTGCCCGACGATCTCCGAATGCGCATGCTGCGAAATCTGGCGGACGAGCGCGCTCCGATACGCTTCCGGCATCTCGTCCTTCGGCTCAATCTTGATGCCCGCGTCGATCCGCTCTTGAAACCGTTGGTCAGCGCTCATGCTTTCTACTTCCATTATCGGTTCCACTCCTCAGAAGCTCAGCACGCTCTCGATCTTCGCCGCGATGCTTTCTACCGAAGGAAGCACAGCATTTAAGAGATGGACGCTGTAGGGCAAGGGAACATCGGGAACCGCAAGCCGCTCTACGGGCGCATCCAAGCTCAGAAAAGCATCGCGCGCCACCACGGCCGCAATTTCGGCTCCGAATCCGGCGGTCAATGTATCTTCGTGCACGATCAAACAGCGCCGCGTCTTCTTCACCGAATCGAGAACCGCTTTGCGATCCCAGGGAATCATAGTACGCAGATCGAGGATTTCGATGGATGAGCCAACCTGCTTCGCGGCCGCAACGCAGCGTTCCACCATCGCGCCCCACGTCACCACCGTGAGCCGCGTTCCTTCTTGCACGATACGCGCGACGCCAAGCGATAGAACGAACGCATCGCCCGGATACGGCCGGCGCGCCGAAGGTGCATCCAGCAGGGCGCGATGCTCAAAAAAGATGCTCGGATTCGGACTGCGCAATGCGCTACGCAGCAGGCCGGCCGCATCTTCGGCGTTCGAGGGCATAAGAACCTGCCATCCCATAGCATGCGCGAATGTAACTTCGCTCGAGACGCTGTGCCACGGATCGCCGCATTTGGAAAAACCGCCCGGCATGCGCACCACAATAGGTGCGGCGAATTTATTGGCTGTGCGCCAGCGCATGCTTCCGCAATCGTTCAACTGCTCGGCGGCCGGTTCGGCGTATTTGCGAAATTGAATTTCGGCAACCGGCCGCAAGCCCGCCAGCGCCATGCCCACTGCGTTGCCGATAATGCCTTCTTCGGAAAGACTGGTGTCGAAGACGCGATCCTCTCCAAACACCTTTTGCAGGCCTAGCGTCGCCGCGTGCACACCGCCTTTCGCGCCGACATCTTCGCCGAAAACAATCACGCGCGGATTGGTTCTTAGCTCATGCTCCAGGGTGCGCCGTATGGCGTCCAGCATGTTGATCCGCGCCCCTTCGCGTTCGGCAACGGTCGCAGGCGCGCCGCCGGAATCCGCAAACACGTAGCGTGTCACGGCGGAGGCATCCGGCTCCGGGCGCGCCAGCGCTTCTTGATATGCGGCCTGCACTTCCCGCTGCGCAGCGGCTTCCAAACTTTTCCAATCGCCTTCGGAAAAAAGCGCTGGAACCAGATATCTTCGCAGCGCGATCAGCGGATCTTTGGCGTGCTCAAGCCGAACCAGTTCGGGTCTCTTATACGCTTGCGTATCCTGCCCCGAGTGCCCGGCGAGACGCGGCATGGTCATCCGAAGCAGCGCCGGACCTGCCCCCGCGCGAACTGCGTTCACGGCTTCGTATACACAATGCGCGGCATCCGCCGGATTACAGCCGTCACCTGAAATGACTTGAAGATTCCGGAACGACGCAAGATTGGCCGCGATGTTTCCGCCCGGTGTCTGCTTCGTCGAGGGCACCGACAATCCGAAGCCATTGTCTTCGATGTAGAAAAGCATCGGCAGGCGCAGCGTCGTTGCGGTATTCAGGGCGGACCAGAAGCCGTTTGCCGCTACCGATCCATCGCCGCCGAGCGCAACCGCCATCGAATTCCGGTATGAATTGTCGTCGAGCGTATCGCGATGGTAAACGATGGCGCGCGCCCACCCCGCCGTGCCGCTATACTGTGTCCCCACGCCCCCGGCCATCGGCAGCACTGTTGCGCCGTTCACGCGCGGAAGATTGAAGACCACCCCGATGTCGCGCCCGTCGCTGACGCCGCCTGCTTTCGCCATATCGCTCGCGAGCGCGTCCGCGGGTTTCAGGCCGAGGGTCAGCAATAGAGGCCGGGAACGATAATATCCGCTGGCCGCGTCATGCGCGCTGGTTAGCAGAGTGCCCAGCAGAATCTGCCCGAGCTCATGTCCGCCCGCCGAAAACTGATACAGCACTTTCTTTTCCGGCAGCAGTTTCGTTTCCTCGAACTCGTCGAGCGTGCGCGAAAGCAGGAACAGCTGGGCGATGCGCTTCCAATCGAAACGTCGGTCGATTTCATGCCCTGGCGAGCCGTTGCGCGTCGAAAGCTCTGCTTGCGCCTGCGTCGTGAACGAGCTCATGACTGCCTCAGGCAGTTTTTTCGATTAGCGCGTCGCGGTAGACCGGCCACAGCCATTGCCGGTAAGCGGGAAGGCGCCCTCGTGTCGCCGCGGTATATAGGCCGCGCAGCTTTTCCGTAATCGCGCCGGCTTCGCCATTGCCCACGGCACGATGGTCAATACTCACGATGGGCGCAACTTCTACAGCAGTACCGGTGAAGAAGACCTCCTCGCACATGTACAGCTCGCTCCGGTCGATGGAGCGTTCGCACACCTCCAGTTTCAGTTCGTTGCGCGCAAGCTGCATGATGCTGTCGCGAGTAATGCCTTCCAGGATATTATCCGTAACCGGCGGCGTAACCAGTTTTCCGTTCCGCACCATGAAGATGTTGCACGTGGCGCCTTCAGCGACATGGCCATCCTGCGTCAGAAAAATGGCTTCATCGTGCCCGTTGCGGCGGGCTTCATCGCCCGCCAGAACGCTGTTGACATACGCTCCGCAAATTTTTGCGCGGCTCGGAATGGCGGTATCGTCAATGCGCCGCCACGAGACCACACCCGCTTTTAAACCCTTCTTGCTGTCGAAATAATCGCCAAACGGAATCGCCACAATCGCGTGCGCATCGTTCTCGTCCATCGCCACGCCAATGCGGGCCGACGATTTGTATGCGATCGGCCGAACGTACACATTCGATGTGAACCGGTTGCACCGGCACAACTCGGCAGTAATATCGCAGAGTTCGCTCGCCGTGTGCGGAATTTCGATGCGAAGAACCCCGCAGTTCCGCTTCCAGCGTTCATAGTGTTCCAGCACGCGAACCAGAAACAGGTCTTTCGCCGCGCTGTCATAGTAGCCGCGAATTCCTTCGAACACGCCCGTTCCGTAATGGAGCGCATGCGTGAGGATGTTGACGTTCGCTTCGCCGAGCCGGACAAACCGGTTCTGAAACCAGACGATTGTTTCGGGATTCGCCGCTTCGGTCTTCATCATCTTTATTGTACTCGGAAATAAGCACCACATAAAGGTGGTGTTCTGCACCAGTTTTGTCCTGCTTGCGGGGCAACGCACGACGCAAGTATCACGGACGGTAGTTCGCTGCACGCGCGCAAATCGGATCAAAGTTATTGAAAGCAGGGCAGAAAACTTGTTTTTAAAAACGGTGAACCGGCCTTTTACCAAACGAACTCGCCGGTTTTACCAAACGAACCCAGCGTTGGCTTCGTTTCGCAATCTAGACGGATTTGTAGCGCGCCGCGAGGAGGCCCGTGGCCGCGGCGAGGTCGAGGTCCGCGATCAGCAACCCTTCCTTGCCATACGGCTGGTAGCTGAGCAGCGTTCCGTCCGGCCGCACTACCGCCGAAGTGGTCGGCGACCCAACACTTGCACAGTTTACGGTTGCGAAATAGCAGGTGTTTTCGGCGGCGCGGCACAAGGCCGCTTTTTCATGGAATGAGTTTGCGGCATCGGCGAAAGTCGAAGGTGCGTAACCGCCGGGCTCGGCTGTGTGGAAATGAGGATGGAAGACGACCTGCGCGCCGTGCCGGACAGCCCAGCGAACCGTCTCCGGATAACGCCAACCCTCATGGCAGATGACGATTCCAAATGTCAGCGGACCGGTTTGGAAAACGCGCCTCTCCGAGCCGGGCGAATAGGTTGCTTCTTCGGAAGGGTCGAGTTGGACTTTGTCCTGGAAACCGGCCATCGTTCCGTCTGGATTGATGACCAGCGCGGTGGGTACTAGGGCGCTATCCACAATGCGTTCAGTGCCGAGAACAACCGCAAGGCTTGCTTTCGCGGCGGCTGCTGCAATGGCGGACCAAGCATCTTCCAGAAACGCAGCGTCGGGGGGAGGCACCACGTTGCCCAATCCCCGGTAACCGGGAATGAAGCATTCCGGAAAGCAGATGAGACCGGCGCGCTCGATGGACGCTTGCGCGATGGCTTGTTCAGCCAACGTGACCGACTCCCAGGGAGCCGCCGGCAACCGGATGTTCGCGAGCGCGATTCGAAATGTGTCCACGTTGCTACCGTAACAGCCGTGAGACAATCTTGTCCTGTGCATACCCAGCATCGCTCCAGGCAGTTAGTTATGCGTCTGTATCGCTGTTCTTTGGTAATTTTCGTTCTAGCCGGCGCTGTGATGGCCGGCAGCAAGAAGCTCGGCGACTATCCATTGCGCATCCACGTGTATCGGCGAACGGCAACAACCTTCTACCACTCTCGAATAGAAGAGGAGACCAAGGGACAAGGGCGCGCGAATCTATTCGAGAATGGCGAACCCCGGGGTTTGGATTTTGAGTTTGAGTGTTCCAAGATACTGCCGACATCCTCTGGCTTTGAGACCTTTCCAGCAAGGTGGAAGAAGCCAAACCAGGAGCTCATCGTGCTTATACCGGAATTTGGGAAGACGGGAAGCTACTCCACCTGCAAGTTCGAGGTGCAGATGAAAGACTTCGCCTATTTCGGCCGCAATGGCGTTCTGAACACAGAACCAACGGCGATGTTCAAGAAGTGGATGACCGAGCATGACTATGACCCGGAGCGCGGAAAGGATATGCCCACGCCAACCAAGCGATCTGCTCCGGAGCCTGCTGTGCCGGCAAAACCGTCCGATTTGCGAGAGCCGCCGAACGTGCCGCGGGATTTCTAGCGCCGCCGCCCACGGAACAGATGCGAAGCAGGGTGCGGGGCGCCGGTTATCTCGCCTGCGCTCTGGCGGGCACCTTCTGGGGAACCGGATTCTTCTTCGGCAAAATAGCGTTTTCCCAGCTCGGCGTAGGGCACTTTGTGCTCTATCGCTTCCTTTTTGCCTGCGCGGGAATCCTTCCCCTCATCGAGGCTCCGCGTTTTTCCCGGCGCGAGTGGAGTCTGCTGCTCATAGCAACGTTTTTCGGGATTCCTCTGCAGTTCATGATTCAGTTCTCCGGACTGAAGCTCACTACTGTCACCCATGCCGCGCTGATGGTGGGAACCATGCCGGTGATCCTCGCTAGCGGAGCCACTCTTTTCACGCATGAGCGCCTCGATCTGAAAGGCTGGCTGGCGCTGCTCGGCTCCACTGTGGGCGTCGCGCTGATCGTGCTCAGCGGCAGTCATGGTGTCCGCGGTGGGAATCTCTGGGGCGATCTGTTGGTGATCGTCTCCCTGGTGGTAGCGCTCGCCTGGGTGCTGCTCAATCGACACTTGATGGCCGGTGGGTGCTCCCCGCTGTCGGTTACTGCCTGGGGTCTTGTTACCGGAACGGCGATGCTGGCAGTCTGGGTGTTTCTGAGTGACGGGCCGCCTCCGGTGCGCGGCATTGGCCTTCCCGTATGGCTTGCGGTCGCCGCGAGCGGTCTGCTCTCTACCGCTGCCAGCACTCTGCTGTGGAACTGGGGCATTCATCGCGTGCCTGCCTCGCGCGCCGGTGTCTTTCTGAATATCGAGCCGGCGCTCGGATCGATTTTGGGAATTACGCTTCTTGGCGATCGACTCGGTCCCGGCGCATGGGTGGGGGGCGCATTCATTCTTGGTGCGGCGGTGGTGCTCACTGCTAGCGGTCGAGGCGAACCGGAGCCAATGCAGACGCCCGCGCGGCTGCCATAAACCGCGCGCGTGTTTCCCCGAAAGACGGCCAACCTGGCGTGGGGCAGCCCATCCGGAGAGCGTAAGCATTTGCCTCCGCTTTAGGTGTATAGCTATTTCGGTTTTCAGAGTTGAAGACGAGAGGAGAGCTAATCATGTTGCAAACGTTGCAATCGCTTCGCAGCGCAGCCGTTTGTTCCGCAATAATTGCCGTCGTGCTGTTGAGCCGGCCTGGAACACTATCTGCGGATGTCATGACCACACTCATTCCCAATCCCGGTCCGCTGGAGTCCTCCGTTAATGAAGGCCAGTCTGGTTCCATCGTCTTCACCTTCACAAATGTTTCAGGTCCTGATATCAAAATGTTGTGTGTCGCCGCTTCCACGCTTATCAGCTGCGATGACGTTGGGGAACTCCGCGCAAGTTTGCCCAAGCTGATACGCGGCGAACAGGTTGACCAGGTGGATTCGACCGATATCCCATCCATGCAGGATCACTGCTTCGATATGAAGGGCAATGGCCTTACGCTTGGGAAAGGCGGAACATGCAAATTTGAACTTCAGTTCACAACCCTAGACGCCGATACCGACAAGGACCCAGATCTAGACTTCGGGACATGGCTGATTACCGCCGGAGCTTTGTATCAAATGCCAGATGGCACGAACGGTTTCAACTTCATGGGGACGGCGTATGTCGACGTGCTGGACCCTGGAGCCGTGCCTCCGCCGCCCGTACCTGAGCCTGCAACTCTCCTGCTGCTCGGCTCTGCACTTGCTGTCTTCGCCGCGCGGGCTTACAGCCACCGCAAGACACCAATGTGAGTCTCGGCCGAGACCGATACTGCAACATCATGCCTGTTTATGCGCAATTACGATATCATCCCAATAACGTGCAGGAACTAAAGCGCATTACGATCGACCCGGAAGTTATGGGTGGTAAACCATGCATTCGGGGAATGCGCGTAACGGTCGGCATGATTGTAGAATCGATCGCTGCGGGCCGGGCAGTTCCGGAGCTATTGGCTGATTTTCCGTATCTTGAGGAGCGGGACATCCGGGAGGCACTTGCATTCGCTGCCAGCCTGGCTCAGGGACGTGAAGTTCGTTTGGCCAGTTGATGAATGCGTTTCTTGATCGACATGAACCTAGCGCCTCGCTGGGTTGCGGCCGTCCGCGCTCGCTTGCTCCCGTTGAGGTGAGATCGCAACGATTGCTGCTTTCTCACATACGAAAATGCAATTTTCCCGATGAAGAATGACAGAAACTTCCTGCTCTCGCGTCGCACTTTACTAATCGGCTCGACTGCTTCCGCCAGTCAACTTTTCGCGTCTGCGAAACTTAACTCTTCACCCGAATACTGGACGTTAACGCAGGCCGCGGCCGCACTGCGGCGGCGCGTTATTTCGTCAGAGGAATTGACGCAGCTCTGCCTGGCCCGCATCAAAAAATTCGATCCTGCGCTGAACAGCTTTATTACGGTAACCGAGGAAACAGCCCTCGCTCAAGCTCGTCTATGTGACCGAAAGCGCCCGCGCGCGCCCGGCCCATTGCACGGCATCCCCATTGCTCTCAAAGACAATATCGATACCGCCGGTGTTCGCACCACCGCCGCCAGCCAGATTTTCGAGCATCGTGTTCCCACTGAGGATGCCGAAGTCACTGCGCGCCTCAAAGCGGCGGGAGCGGTCTGTCTCGGCAAATTAAATCTCGATGAATTCGCGTTTGAAGGAACGGGCACGACCAGCTTCTTCGGTGTCGTCCATAATCCCTGGAATCTTGCGCATATTACCGGAGGTTCTTCCGCCGGCCCTGCGGCCGCGCTCGCTGCGGGCCTGTGCTACGGCTCGGTGGGTAGCGATGATGGCGGTTCGGTTCGCATTCCCGCCACTTTTTGCGGCATCACCGGTTTCAAAACCTCCTATGGCCGGGTGAGTACGCGCGGGGTCATTCCCTCGGCGTATTCGCTCGACACAATCGGCCCTATGACTCGTTCGGTGGAAGACGCCGCGCTGATGCTGCAAGTGCTGGCAGGTTTCGATCCACAGGATTCCATTACGCCGGATATCCCAGTGCCCGATTATGCGGCAGCGCTCCACAGTGACATTGGAAGACTTCGCGTGGGGATTCCGCGCGATTATTTTTTCGAGAAACTGAATCCCGATGTTGCGATAGCGGTCGAAAATGCGATCGATGTGCTTCGCCCGCAGGTTCGCGAAGTACGAGACGTGGTTCTGCCCCGCTTCCAATTCGTCGAAAACGGAAGCTATGATGTCGAGCTTCTACACTACCAGCTTCCCTATTTCCTTAAATCGCCACAGCTCTATCACCCGTGGTCGCGCCGCATGCTCACGGAAATGGAAAAGGTAACCGCCGTGAATTATGTCGAAACGTTGAAGCGGCTGCGCGAATGCCGCCGCGACATCCGGCGGGTTTTTGAGCAGGTGGATATTTTGATTCTGCCCACCAAACGCGATACCGCTCCCACCATTCAGGCGACGGTGGACGAGAGTTATCACCGGCCGCCCAGTAACACGTCGGCGTTCAACCGGTTTTGGACACCCGCTATTGCCGTTCCCTGCGGCTTCTCACGAGACGGCCTGCCTATCGGCATGCAAATTGTTGGCCCGCGTTGGGGCGAACCACAAGTGCTCGCCGTCGCTCATGCTTATCAGCGTGCTACCGACTGGCACACTCGCTACCCGCAACCTTTTATTGGTCCGCAGTGGCGGTCTTCGGAGCGAAATCGTCGTAATTCATGACCGCATTGAACATCATGCGGAACTCGCCCAGATTCTGCCAGCGGTAACACGGATTCGTCGCGAACAGCAGCACGCGGCCCTGGCCCACCGGCACATCGAGAATGGCCGCCCGGTTGCGAATTTCGTTGGCGCCTTTCATGAATCCGCTCAGTACGGAATCGTCGCCGCCCGGAAAACGCATGAGCGTCTCTTCTTTACGATCCTCTTCGGGAACACTCAGCAGCGGACCGCTGGCCCAGCGAACCGGCATTGTTTTTTCCGTGTAGCCATAGAAAACCGGATTGGCCGGCTGCAGAACTTCCGCCTCGACGATGGGCCCCGGCGCGTAGAACGGCGGAGCAGGACGCGATTCTTCAACCCGCCGCGTGATGCCGAAATCCACGGGAAATTCGCTGGCCACGCCGAGCGTAATCAGCAGGCCGCCCTGATCGACGAATTTCTGAAACTCGACCGCGCCTTCGAGTCCCATTCCGCCCGTGATATCGGGCGAGGAACCGTAGTCGCCCAAGTATTTGAAGCGCTCCGTTTTGGTGTAGGCGAGCGGAATTTTCTTCGGCTCGATATCGTCCACGATGCTCTTGCCGCTGCGGCCCTGGCTGGGAATCAGAATCACGTCGTAGGCGGAATGCAGATCGCCCTGCTTCACGCGCTCTTTGAAAATCAGATCGTAGGGAACTTCGTAATGATCGAAGGCATAGCGAACCCAACCCACATCCTGCGTGCTGCCCCAGGTGCTGTAAATCGCCAGCCGTGGAATATGGGCCTCGTGCATCGGGATTTTAGGGGCGGCGGAGAGTGCGATGGCCGTTAAACCGAGCGGCTCGACCGCGGCTTTCAGCTTGTCGTAGGCATCTCCGGCGACGATAAACGAGCCTGCCGGAATGGTCTGCTTGCCGGATTTGAATGCCTGCTCGGCGATGCGCACCGGAACATCTTTCAGCCGATAGCGCAAGGTCGCCATCGCGACCGCGCCGTTGTCGGGAACTGCGTAATCGGCCGCGGAGGTTGCGCCCGAGATGCCGCCTTTCGGCTCGTAATTATCGATCAGGTTGACGGGAACGTCCAGCACGGCGTGGTCGGCGCTTTCGACAACTTTGGTGTGCGTCATCAAGCCCATCGTCCAGGCGGCGTCATCGTAAGTGCGCAGATTCGGATCCGGATAAACCTGCTTTTCGAGCAGAATCTTGGCGAGCCGCCCATAGGGTTGATCGCGTTTGATGATGAAGGAACCGGCGGGAAAAGTTCCTTCTTTTAATTTCACTTCGCCGGTCGAACGTCCCACCTCGATACCTTGCAGGCGCAGAATGTTGACGACAAAGGCAACGCGCGTTGGATCGGGCTCGCCGGCGGGAATAATGTATCCGAACGGCGCGTCTTTTTTGCCCGATTCAATGGAATCCAGGCTCTTCTTGTAGAAATCGTCAAGGACTATTTGCGGAAATGCCGCCGTCATCTGGAGCGCGGTCAGCACCCCGGTCTCCATGTAGTTGGTGTTGTCGCGCATCGACCAGTCCACCTCTTTATAAGGAGGCAGCGGACGATACCATTCGCGCTGCGTGGGCGAGGGGCCGCGCGAGGCCATACCCGGAATCTGCGGCTCCTGCACGCGCCGGTGCATGGTATTCGCTCCGCCGTTGCCGAAGGTTTCGTACATGCGCAGCATGCCGTTGTGATTCGACGACATGAATCCCAGATATCCGGGCGACCACATATCGACGAAGGCATGCGTCCACACGCCGGGCATGCCGTACTTGATCATTTGCGACATCTCGAAATTAGCGAACCACGGCAGCTCGCCATACAGGATGGGATCGAGCGACGGGTTCTGCGGCGCCTGTCCGCTGAAGGTGTACATGAACGGCTCGGATTCGTGCAGATCGTGCATGATGGGCGGGTGCCACTGCAGGTACCAGGCGAGCAGCCGGCGCATAGGCAACTGCGAATAATTGATGTCGCGGTTGTCGTCGTGGAAAATGTACTTGCCCCAATACGGCGGGCCGCCGAGGTTGTCCTTTTCACTCGTTTCGTTGATCTTGTAACGGTAATACCAGTCGGTGTAGCGATCGCGGCCATCGGGATCGCCTGAGGGAGTAATGGAGACGATGACGTGTTCGCGGATGCTTTGGATCAGCGGCGAGTCTTCGGTCGCAAGCCGGTAGGCGAGCTCCATCAACATCTCGGGCGGTCCGGTTTCGCCGCTATGCAGGCCGCCCATCAGGTGATAAATCGGCTTGGCTTTGGCGACGATCTCTTTCTCCTGCGCATCGTCGATGTGACGCGGATCGGCGAGCTGTCCCAGATATTTGCGATACGTTTCCAGATTCTGGATGGATTCTTCCGAGCCCACAAACACCACGATGCATTCGCGCCCTTCGTCGGTTTTACCGATATCGAGCACCTTGACGCGCGGCGATTTTTCGGCGAGTGTTCGATAGAAGCGAACTATGTCTTCGTAGTAAGTAAGCTTCTTCGGCGCGCCGATGTAATAGCCCAGGATGTCTTTGGGCGACGGCACAGTCGCGGATTTCGGAAGATGGTCGACTAGCGGGCTGATGAATTCCGGGCGCGTGGTCCACGCCTTGACGGACTTGGCAAACTCCTCGTCCATCTGTTGCGCCGGTGCAAGCCAGGCGATCGCGAAAACACACGGCAGCAGCCGCAAAAAACGAGTGCGTAGCATAGGAAACGGATCTTATTGTATACGGGCGGAAATTTCGACGCGATTGTTACCGGGTTGAAGCACGCGGCGCGCGCCGCCCCAATCGAGTTCGCCGCTAACGCCGGGCGGTAATTCGATCTCGGCTGTGCGCCGGCCCCGCGTTTGTTTCAATTCCACGTGGATTAAGCCGCGCGGATGCGGCATGGCGGCGCTCACGGAAGGCAGCGTTCCTAAATTGGGCGCAATCCGAACGCGCGCAAAACCGGGCGCCATCGATTCGATTCCGGCGACGGTGCGCAGCAATTCGAAATTGGGACTTGCTCCCCAGGCGTGGCAATCGGACCGCGCATCGGGGCCGCTCCACTCGGCCCAGGTGGTCAGGCCTTGCGCCAGCATGTCGCGCCACGGCCCCAGCATGTCCAGATAGCGATCCCCCAGGCCAACTTCGCGCAACGCGGCATTCATGTAGGCGCGGAAATATATCGAACACTGGGCGAGCGAGGTGTCGTTAATCGTCTTGTCGAGAACTGCGCGCGCTTGCGGTTCGGGAAGAATGTGCGCCAGCACCGCCAGCGTGTTCACCTGCTGCGAATAGCTGCGATGCGAGGGCTGGTCCGCGAACAGACCGCGGGCCGCATCCCAATCGGTAGCGGCTATCGTTGCGCGCAGATCCCCAGCGGCCGCGGTGTATTCGCCCGCGCGCGCTTTACTGCCGAACGCATTTTCGAGATCGGCCGCCCATTGATACGCCAGCAGCAATTGCAGATCGAGCGCCGCGGCCGACGATCCGTCCGGTTCGGCCGGAGGCTCGCCGTTCGGCCATTGCTTCACCCAGTCGACAAAATTCCACCAGGGCATGTGGCGCAGCGAGCCGTTAGTCTTCTGGTAGCTCGAATAAAACTCCAGAACCGCGTGTACGCCCGGCAGCATCTGTTTTACAAAACCGGGATCGTCGACATACATCCAGTAATCGTGAACCATTCCGATCCACCACAGGGAGAACGGCGGAATGTATTGCTGCAGATAAGAAGGCGCGCGGCTGTAGGTGGCGCCCTCGGCCGTGCGCGAAGAGTTCAAGAGCGCGATTCCGTTCTTCATGAGCCGTGAATCGCCCGTCATGTAGAGCGAAATCATCATCTGGATGCGCGCATCGCCGGCATATTGGAGCTGCTCATAGAACGGGCAATCCATGTAGGTTTCGTGCGCGCACAGCCTCGCGGTTCGCCAGCCGGTCGACAGGATTTTCTGAATCTGTCCGTCCGTTTCCGTGCTGCCGGCATGAAACTGCGCTTTTCTGTCGAACGGATAGGCCGTGAACGTTTCCTTCAGATCGTCGATTGTGAGCGGATCGTCGGCGGTATCGGCATCCAGTTCGATGTAACGGTACGTGCGCCAATAAAGGGGCCGGTACACGCGAGCTTGGCCGCCATCGGCCAGATAAGTGTCCGAAGGGCCGTAGAAGTGCTTTCCTGCAATCTCATTCCGGTTGCCTTTATCGATAGGCCTCTTGCTGTTGTACAGCGTTTCGGCATAATGCAGATCCACTCGCGCGCTTTTGCCGCCCGAGACCGTGAGCTCGGGATAAGCAGTCGTGAGATAGGTCTGATCGAGCAGCAGCGAAGCGTGGGTGTGCGCAGGAACGCGGATGGGTGCGCTTCCGGCGAGAAACGCGTCCGGCGCCGCAACGCCCTCGGCTTTGCGAATTTTTAGCAGCCGCGACGGAGCCTGCTCTTCCATTGGGATGCTGCGTGGAACCAGCATCCAGCGATTCGGTGCATCGCGTGCATCGCGCGCGGCGGCATGGGACAACTCCCGAGCGGCGGGCCAGCTTGCATCGTCGTAATCCAACTGCTCCCAGCCCCAGGGATAACGGTTTGCATCCAGCCGCTCATTGGCCGCCAGCGCGTGATAGCCGGTGGCCTGATCGGGCGGCAGAGGCTGCGGCGCATACGCTTCGTCTCGCACGCATTTCCACCCGCGGCCAGTATTGACCATGCGATGCTCGGGCGCGTCCGCATCCAGCACGAATCCGGTTTCGTTCGTAATCTGCGCAACCGCGCGGTATGCGCCATCGTTCCACACCACCGCCGCGAGCACGTTCTTCCCCGCCTGCAACTCCGGCGCGATGTCCACTGTTTCATAGCGCCAATGCGTCAAATCGCCGCGCGCCGGACCCCACGACACGCGCCGGCCATTCACGAAAAGCTGGTAACGATTATCGGCCGAAACGTAGACGATGAAGCGGTCCGGCTTGGCCGGTAAATCGAAAACACGGCGGAAGTGATACACGCCGTATTCCTGACCGGACACGCCGGGAACGGAAATCCATTGCGCGGTCCACACCACGCGAACAACTTGCTCTTGCTGGCGTGGCGCTGCGGCCAGCGACACGGCAAGTGACGCAGTAAGCGCAATCAGAACCATCGCCCAGCCGATTCGTTGTTTCATTTAGGCTCCCGGCAGCGCTTGTAGAACCTCTTCAATTTTGTCCGAGTCGATATAGAAGTGCGGGGACATGCGAATCCAGCCTTGCCGCGCCGCTGACACGATCCGGTTGCGTTTTAGATCGCTCACGATGGTATGCGAATCGATCGTCGGATGGCGAAAGCTGACGATTCCCGAGCCGTGGCCCGGACTCCGCTCGCTCGATACGTCGTAGCCTTTGGCGCGCACCCCGCTTTCGAGTTGGCTGGCCAACGCCTCCACGGCCCCTGCGATGTTTTCAATCCCCACTTCGAGCAGAAATTCTAATGCCGCCCGTTGTCCGAAGCAGCCGATGGTGTTCAGCGTGCCGCATTCGTAGCGGCCGGCGTCGGGACGCAGCGCCATATCGCGAGAGTTGTAATCCGTGTACCCGGCCGGATTGGTCCAGCCGAACTCGACCGGCTCGATCGCATCCAGCCACTTCCGCCGGACATAGAGCACGCCGTTGCCTTCCGGGCCCAGCATCCATTTATGTCCGTCCGCCGCCAGCGCATCAATATGGCTCGCTTCCACATCGATGGGGAACGCGCCCAGGCCCTGGATTGCGTCCACAAAGAAGAAGCAGCCATGCCGGTGGCACAGCGTCCCGAGCTGCTCGAGATCTACCCGGTATCCGCTGAGATAATTGACGTAGCTGATGGCCAGCAGGCGCGCGCCGGGAATCGCCTCGGCAATCTTTTCCAGCGGATCGTAAATCGAGAGCCAGGTGAGCTGGACGCCGCGCGATTCGAGTCGCAGCCACGGATAGTAGTTGGCCGGAAACTCTTCGCGAAACGCAATGACGCGGTCGCCGGGCTGCCAATCGATCCCTTGAGCGACAATCGAAACGCCCTCGGAGGTGTTCTTCACGATGGCGATTTCGCCAGGGGAGGCGTTGATCAGCCGGGCGGCGGCGCGGCGCAATCCTTCATAAGCCTCCATCCAAACCTCGTAATGCAGCGAGCCATAGCGGCAGGCATCCTGCGCCAAGCCTGTCATGGCTTCGGCGGCTCGGCTGCAGAGGGGCGCCACGGCCGCATGATTCACGTAGATCAGCTCGCGCGTGACCGGAAATTCGTCCCGATAACGCGTGTGCAGTGCCTCAATCGGCTCTTGAACGGCTGCAAGTTTTTCGAAACCCATCTTTCCGAGCATACGTTAACTTTTCTGTATCTCCTGAAATTGGGTGCGCACCCGATTCGTTCAGACAAATCGGCTCTATACTGGAGGCAGGCGAAAATTCGTGCCGGCGGCTGTCTCCGGATGTGAGTTTCGTTGGTCGTAAAAGGAGTTTTATGCGGCGACTCGTTCTTCTGAGATCTTCTGTCAGCTTGGCTTTGGCGCTCCTGCTGGCAACCCCTTATACCGCTCTTCCCGACAACAAAGAAAAGGACCCGGACGCGATCGGCGACCGCAACGTCAGCGGGAAGGTCAATTTCTACTCGCTCGAAAAAGAGATCGCCCTCGGCAAGCAGCTCGCCCAGCAGGTAGAGCGGCAATCGAAAGTAATCAACGATCCGGTGGTCTC
>CAWBDW010000007.1:0-215444 GCA_963787545.1 uncultured Acidobacteriaceae bacterium | reverse complement strand
TGACGAATGTGCGATGAACATGGGGTCGCTATCGAGCGTCTTCCACTTTCAACTGGCACAACTCGGCTCTGCGTATAACCCGTCGAGCAGATCGTCATCAGCATGGCGCGATGAAAGAGGTCACTCGCTGGTCCGGATAACGGCGGAAATAGTTTGTTCGTCCAGATGGATGCCCGTGAAAGCTTGGCCATTCCGAAATGCTTGGCGACGAGAGAGGAGTTCGCAATCAGTTCGGTATACCAGAAGGATGGGCGGCACACTTTCCTTGCCGATTCGCTGAAAGATTTCGGTCAGACCAGATTTGCTCGACCCCGATGATTGCCCGAGTGGTATGCACAGAGAGAGCTTATCGGACACCTATCACATTTCGGTTTGGCCCGCTTGCAGAGTTCCTGGCCATGCCGTTTCAGCAGCAAGTATGCCCGCGTTCGGGCGTCGATATTCGCGGAGATTTCGGTTGAGATTATCTTTTGCGCCTCCCGATAAGTGACACCATAATTCTCTCGCTCGGCTCCGCGCTGAATTCTGACCAGCACGTGTGGGCAGTTTGAGGGAACAGCAGCGATCGGCTGGATGCCCGCGAATAGCAAGATTCGGTCCGCTCCGGGATCGGCAATGTTTGGAAACATCTTGAGCGTTTTCCGAGCCGCCTGCACAGACCCGAAGAGACCTCTGCTCAAGTCGCCGCCAAATTGCTCCTCCAGGCGGGCGGCGATCTCTTTAAGGCGCTTCGCTCTGATTGCCGGAACCATTCCGCCGGGCGTCAACGCTTTGGTCAATTCCGTCATCGATGCCGCGAGCAGTTGCCCCGACTCCACGCCGACAGTTCTTTTCAGCGACTCCCAACCTCTCTCGCACGCGCGATCACTTGCCGGATACCCGCAGTGCCACCAGACCAGAAACAGGTACGGGTCTGTAGGCCAAGAGGGCTCCTGGTTCCCATAGAACGCCTCCAAGCGTTCGAGAATTTGAGATGTCGAGCTTATGATGCCCGAGTATACAGCTATAGATGGCCGAAAACGGCGATGTTGTTTACCGTCCCGTCCCACAACGTCCAAACTCCAGAGGCGGAGTTTTAATCTCTCCTACTCCAATCGATAATTCGGCGCTTCTTTCGTGATAATCACATCATGCACGTGGCTCTCGCGCAGCCCCGCCACCGTTACGCGCACAAACTTCGAACGCTCCTGCAGCTCGGCAATCGTCCGGCAGCCGCAATAGCCCATCCCAGCTTGCAGCCCTCCGACGATCTGATACGCGAGTTCCGATAGCGGCCTCTGCACAGCATCCGTCGCGGCATCCGTCAGCAAGCGACAAGAAAGATCTGCGCGGGGCGTGTCCACAGCAGGGACGACTTGTACGTTCAGGGCTTCGGATGAGTGGCGGCCCGGACCCTCTTTGGGCCTCCGCGACGTGCCTGGAAAAAGTAAAACTGCCCGCCGAGCGTGTTCTTCATATCGACCACCTGTTTGCGCGCACGCAGCGTCTTAATACATACGAAGCAAAGACGAACGCCATGACGAGAATCGGATCAAATTTATCCCAAGTACTGCCACCGCCATTCAGTTGTGAATAGAACGCGAGCAAAAGATTAATCGCGAGACCAGCATAAACCCACTGAGTCAATCGAGGCACATTGGGAATCAGAAGGCCCACGCCGCCAAGGACGTGGGTCACGCCAATAAGAGGAATGATATAGAGCGGGTATCCGAGCTGCTGATTGGCGATCCTCCATTCGTCGGGATCGCGAATTAAATATAACCTTCCGAAGTACACCCAGATGAAGGCGACAAGGCCGGTTATTACCATCGCGGCTATTTGAGTTACTCGACCTGCCCGCGCGGGTTTATCTATTGTGTGTTCAGCTTTCATATTAAAAGCGATCCTCTTCTTGCGGTTTAAATGGTTTAAATCGTTCTGCAATAAGTCGGCTCTTGTACGCGACTCAAATCAACGCGCTGCATGGGCGGGACGGCCTCCGGGGTCGTGCATTAAACGAGGGCTTTCTGCACCCTTCACCAGGGCGTCGCAGACGATCAGCCCAGTTCCCAAGGAACCGGGCTGATCCAGCTTGCCCCGGACTTATGCCTTGACGGCGTTCTGTGCAGCCGCAAACACATCGCGTGCGGACGTCGTACCCGCTACGTGCTCCGTACCCGTGATTCCGAGGTCCATCCATCCCGCGTTAACGCTCTCAAACATTTCTTCGGCAGGTCCAGTGTGGCCCTTCGGGACGCCGAACTGCTCGAACGCTTCCGCCCACCCTGCACGCGGGACTGCGAAGGCTTTTACGTCGAGTGTCAGGACTTCACCCAATTGTCCGGCCACTTCATCCGCGCTTACCATCGAACCCAGTTCGATGACGCGATGCCCAGACCACGCCGGCCCGGTCAAAAGCGTTGCCACCTCTGCGCCGATGTCGTCTGACGCGACCATTGTCGATTTCCGGTTTGTAGGATTGTAGAAGACCGGTAGTGTTCCGCCTTGGGCGGCCTGTAAGCCGAACAGAAAGTTTTCGAAAAAGCCGCCTGCGCGCACAAATGCGACCGGAGATGGCAGGCTGCGAAAACCTTGCTCCAAGAGTGATAAGGCCGTGATCATCCCCACCCCGCTTGTTCTATTCGCGCCCATCGACGAGAGCGCTACCACCCGCGCGGGCACTACCTTGGTCAGCGCCTCGACATAGTTCGCAATCACGCCCTTTGCTTCTCTGTAATCAGGCGAGGGTGCCCATACAGCCGGCAACATAACAAACGCGCCCTCAACACCTTTGAGCGCCGCCGCTATGGCTGTCGCATCGTTCCAGTCTCCATCCACCAACTCCACGCCTTGGTCTGCCCACTTCGCCGCTTTCTCGCGATTGCGCACAAGTGCTCGCACCTGTTTGCCTTGATTCAGCAGATGCCGCGCGGTGGCGCCCCCAACTTTTCCAGTAATGCCCATGACTAAATACATGTTCGTTTTCTCCTTGTTAGAACGAATGTGATGCTCTGATGCGAACGCCAGAGCTTGTGAGTTGCGCAGCTAGCACTCCGCTAGTCCCGTGAGTTTCCACAGTTATCTGTCGCATGAATTGTTACAGGCCTTTACGCAGCCGATCGGATCGCCTCGATGAGAGAGGTGGTTGATCCTCGCGGAGGGCCTTGCTATGTGGTCGTCACCGTCACGGCCTGATGCACATACCGGCTGCTTTCCAGTTGCTGCACCATGAAGGCTGCCAGATCGGCCCGCCCGATCTTGTGCGCCTTCTCGCCGCCCCCCGTGCTCAGCACCCTGGCAATGCCGGTCTTCTCGCCGTCGGTCAACATCGGCGGCCGCACGAGCGTCCAGTCCAAGTTGCTGCCTTCGATCTCGGCCTCCATGCCCGCCTTGTCTACCAGCAGACCCCGCAGAAACGTCCTCATGAGCAGGTGCTCGTTGAAAAAGCCGGCGTTCCTGACGCTCTCGCCCGCACCAACCACCGAAATTTTCAGCAATCGCCGCACGCCATTGCGTCGCATCGCGTCCACGATATTGTGTGCGGCGCTCGTTTCCATCGTCGTCACTTTCCACGGCGTCTTGCCGCCCAGCGCGTCGATCACCGCATCCTGTCCGGCTACCGCAACGTCGACCGCGGCCGCGTCCAGCACGTCGCCCGCAACAACCCTGACGTTCGCCTTCTTGTACTGCGCGGCACGGCGCACGAAAGCCGTCACCTTATGCCCGGACGCCAGCGCCTCATTTACCAGCGCCTCTCCGCTCTTGCCCGCTGCTCCAATCACTAGAACTTTCATCGGATCTTCCTTTTGCCTCGTATTTGGCCGCCCATCCAAATGAGCGGCCTGACCATTAGAGGCTTAGAAAAACCATTGGTTGCAAATTAATCAGTGGTTTCTTAACCAATGGCCATAAAGCAACAAGCGGTCGCAAAAATCGTCAAAAGGGACTAAGCTATTGAAGTGACATCCACATCACCAAGTCGCCGGGTAGAGCGCAAGGAAAGGCTGCGGGGCGAAATCCTTGCGGCTGCAAGCAAAATGTTTGCCGATCGCGGTTACGAAGCCGTGACGCTTCGTGCGATCGCTAAAGAGATCGGCTATACGCACGCCGTGATCTACCAGCATTTTCCTGACAAATGGCATATTCTTGCCGAGTTGAGCAGGGAGACGATCGGGCTGTTGATTCAGAACTTCGACGCGATTGCCGCTAAACATCCTTCACCGAAAGAGCGTCTTTTTGCGACTTCACGTGGCTTGATTCAGTTCTGCACTGCCCATCCACAGCAGTTCCGTAACGTCTTCTTCGGGCCGGAGAACCGCAACGGCATCCGCGCTGGACAATATATCAACGACATTGGCACGCCTTTGTTCCAACGTTTCGTACAGCTCTTTTTCGATGTTGCCAAGGATGAAGGATTGCCAAGTAAGGATGACATAGTGGTAGCCCACACCTGGTGGTATACGATCTTTGGCCTCGCCACGCTCATGGTCATCCAAGGGGTTGTGCCTGACTTGCCTGACCAGACTCTCGTGGTCGAGCAAACGATCGCCACGCTTTGGGCGGGCGTCCAGGTTGTTCCGCGATTGCCGAAGAGCGCAGTCTCTAAGCGATCCGGCCGATCCGGTGCCTCAAAGCAACTAACAGCTTCGGTCTACTTAGGAGCGCAAAGGGCGCGGATGGGTGCCGCGGGTCAGGGAAGGAACCCCTCAGATCTTGGCGCGGCGCCCATCCCGTCCCACAACGTCCAAACTCCAGAGGCGGAGTTTTAATCTCTCCTATTCCAACCTATAATTCGGCGCTTCCTTCGTAATAATCACATCGTGCACGTGGCTCTCGCGCAGCCCCGCCACTGTGACGCGCACAAACTTCGAACGCTCCTGCAACTCAGCAATCGTCCGGCAGCCGCAATAGCCCATCCCGGCTCGCAGCCCTCCGACGAGCTGATACGCCAATTCGGACAGCGGTCCCTTATAGGGAACTCGCCCCTCAATTCCTTCCGGCACGAGCTTTCCATTCGCCGCTTGCGAATACCGCTCGGCGCCGCCGTCCGGCATCGCGCCCATAGATCCCATGCCGCGATAGCTCTTGAATGTCCGCCCTTGGTAAAGAATCGTTTCACCGGGGCTCTCGTCCGTCCCGGCGAGCAAACTACCAATCATGACCGAGTCCGCGCCCGCGGCGATCGCCTTCGTAATGTCGCCGGAATATTTCACTCCGCCGTCGGAAATCAGCGGCACGCCCGCCTCGCGAGTCGCCTTCGCACACTCCGCAATCGCCGTAATCTGCGGCACGCCTGCGCCGCTCACCACGCGTGTTGTGCAGATCGATCCCGGCCCGATCCCCACTTTCACTCCATCCGCGCCCAGCCGGATCAGATCGCGCGCGCCCTCATACGAAGCAACGTTTCCGGCCAGCAATTGCACCTCCGGAAAAGCGTGCTTCACAGCCTTTATCGCGTCCATCACCCGCTGGCTGTGCCCATGCGCCGAATCCACCGCAATCGCGTCCACCTTTTTGCGCACCAGTTCCTGCGCGCGTTCCAGAAAATCTCCCGTCACCCCAATCGCCGCCGCGACACGTAGCCGCCCTTGCGCATCTTTCGCCGCGTTCGGGTACTTCAGCTTCTTCTGGATATCTTTCACCGTGATGAGGCCCTTCAGCGCGAAGTTCTCATCTACTACCAGCAGCTTCTCTACCCGATGCTCATGCAGAATCTTCTGAGCTTCCTCGAGTGTCGTGCCCACCGGCACGGTAATGAGGTGCTTCTTGGTCATCACCTCCGAAATCGGTAGCTCATAGCGCGTCTCAAAGCGCAGGTCCCGATTCGTCAGTATTCCTACCAGCCGTCCATGGCTCGTCACCGGCACGCCCGAAATCCGGTAGTGGCTCATCAGCTCCAGCGCTTCGGAAATTTTCCGCTCCGGCTCAATCGTCACCGGATCGACAATCATCCCGCTCTCACTACGCTTCACGCGGTCCACTTCTTCGGCCTGCCGCTCAATCGGCATGCTGCGATGAATGATCCCCATCCCGCCCTGCTGCGCCAGCGCGATCGCCATGTGCGATTCCGTCACCGTATCCATCGCGGCGCTGACAATCGGAATCTTCAGGTCGATTTTCACCGTCAGACGAGTCCGCGTATCTGCTTCCGCCGGCGTTACTTCACTGTGCGCGGGCTGCAGCAGAACATCGTCAAAAGTTAGTCCCTCCTGAATTTCGTCGGGAATCATCGTGGATATCTCATCCTAACAAGCTCGTCCAAACCCTCGAATTTCCGCAAATTCCAGCCATTTAGAGCCTTCTTCCGCAGTTATACTGAAGGTGCGTGAACCAGGTCGGCCGCTATCGGATTCTCGAAGAACTGGGCCGCGGCGCCATGGGTGTCGTGTATAAAGCGCTCGATCCCGCTATCGGCCGAACCGTCGCCATCAAGACCATTCACCTCAGCGACTTCGTCGATCCCGGCGAGCGCCAGCGCGTTCGCGACCGGTTGCTCCGCGAAGCTCAATCCGCCGGCGTCCTCTCCCATCCCAATATCGTTACTATTTACGACGTCCTCGAAAAAGAGGACTACGCCTACATCTTCATGGAGTTCGTCAGCGGTTCCTCGCTCGAAAAGATGTTGCGCGAACGATCGTTACCTGACGGCGCCGGGCTCCTGCACTTCTTGCGCCAGGTCGCCGACGCGCTCGATTACGCCCACCGCAAAGGCATCGTGCATCGCGATATTAAGCCCGCCAACATCATCATTTCCGAGGCCGCTTCCGGCGTCGACGCAGGCGGCGTCGACCGGAGCAAAGAGCGGCTCGCGAAAATCGCCGATTTCGGCATCGCTAAATTTGTCTCGCACGAGATGACCCACGCCGGCTCCATGATCGGCACTCCGAACTACATGTCGCCCGAACAGATTGAAGGCACCGCTATCGACGGGCGTTCCGACCAGTTTTCCCTTGCCGTGGTGGTCTATGAACTGCTCTCCGGAGAAAAGCCATTCGCCGCCGAAAGCCTTCCCGCCCTGTTCTATTTCATCTGCAAGGACGACCCGAAGCCGGTGCACGAGGTGAATACCAGCCTCACCGCTCCGCTGGAAAAAGTCCTGCGGCGCGCGCTCGCCAAAAATCGCGATGAGCGCTTCGCCTCCTGCAGCGATTTCATCGGTGCGCTATCTATCGCCCTCGCCGATTGCCCCGGCTGGATTCTACTCCCGCGAGCCGCCGCGGTTGCAGCCGCGCCCGCCCTCGATGCCACCGCCGCCGGTGTAAGCTCGGAAGCCGGACAGGGAATCGCCCGCAGCGTGAGTGAATCGGGCGCCACTCTGCGCCGGTCCGCTGCTGCCGGACCCGTTTTGGCCAGAGGCCCCGCGGCCCTCCAGAACGGCCCCGTCATCCCTCCCTCCAACGGCAGGGGCTTTGACCCCTCCTCCATTACGCGCCGCCGTCGTGACGAACGCGAACGCCCCGAAGAATCCTCCGAACGAACCGGGTTCGGCAAGCGGCTTGGCTTGATTCTGGCCATGTGTTTCGCCATCGCCGCCGCTATCGTCTTCATCGTCAAATGGAACTCCGGACCCGTGGTTCCCGTACAGGTGCTCGATGTCGGCTCGGGTCCGGTGACGCCGCCTCCCTCGTCAGCCGCCGAGACCCCCGGCCCTTCCGATCAACCCTCTACCCAGACCGCTAATCCGGCGACCAACTCCCAACCCCCGCCCCCGCCTCAACGAACAAACCGCTCCCGCAACCAGTGGGGCTTCGGTCAAAGCCCAGCAACCCTCCATCCCCATCCCGAGCGTCGAGGATATCGAACTGCTAACCGAGCCTCCCGGCGCAAAACTGGTCGTCGACGACCAGCCCGGCGAGACCTGTACCACTCCTTGTACGCTAAGCCTCTCCAACGGCCGCCATACTTTGACTGCTGAACTCAACGGCTACAATATCGCGCGCCGTATCTTTACCGTGCCCGGCGATAACAGCTTGCTCATCCCCATGAGCAAGAGCATGGGCGTCCTGCTGGTTACTTCCGCTCCCAACGGCTGCACCGTACTGGTGGACGGCACGCCATCCGGCCAGACGCCCGCCACGCTCCACTTGACTCCCGGCGTTCACCACATCACCGTTTCCGATGGCACGCACCAGCATGAGGAAGCCGTCGAAGTCCAAACCGACGGCTTCGAAGCCCGCCGCTTCCCCTGCCAATAACCGCCGGGGACCGCCGTTACAATTGAAGTAATGCTTGAGGAAAACACACCCTCCCCCAGCTTTGAAACCAGTTTGGAAGAACTCGAGCGTATCGTAAAGCAGCTCGAAAAAGGCGATTTGCCGCTGGAGCAAAGCCTCGCATTATTCGAAAACGGAATGCGCTTAAGCGCCGATTGCAAGCGGCAGCTCGAAGAAGCCGAATCGCGCGTCGAGATCCTCATGAAGAAAGGCTCGGAGTTAGTGGCGGTTCCGTTCCCTCCCGAAAAACCTGCGAAATGACGAAAACAGAAAACGCAACTTTGCGGGATTATCTCGCCGCCCAGGTGCGAGCCGTCGATCGCGCCTTGGACGAATGCCTCCCCGCCGAAAACGTGCCGCCTGTTTCCATCCATCGCGCCATGCGCTACAGCTTGTTCGCCGGTGGAAAACGCATCCGCCCCATTCTCGCCATTGCCGCCGCGCAGGCTGTTTCCGATTCGTCACAGGGCATTGAGCATGCCGCCGCCGCGCTGGAGCTGGTCCATACCTATTCTCTGATCCATGACGACCTGCCCGCGCTCGATAACGACGACCTGCGCCGCGGCCGCCCCACTTGTCACAAAGCCTTTGGAGAAGCGCTCGCCATCCTCGCCGGAGACGCGCTCCTTACCCTCGCATTCGAAACCCTCAGCCGTATTCATGGAATCGGCCCCGAACGCAAAATCCGCCTGGTCGAAGAGCTTTCGCGCGCGGCCGGAACCGTCGGCGGAATGATCGCCGGCCAGGTCAACGATATCGAAGGGGAACGCCAGCGCCCCACCGCGCTGTTGCTCGATTCTATTCACAAAGCCAAGACCGGCGCCCTGCTGCGCGCTAGCGTCCGCATGGGAGCGATTTACGCCAAAGCCAGCGAACCCGATTTGACCGCGCTCTCCGAATATGGCGAGCACATCGGCCTCGCGTTTCAAATCGTCGACGATGTGCTGGATGTCGAGGAACCCTCTCAAGCCCTCGGCAAGACAGCGGGCAAAGATCAGGCACAGCAGAAAATCACCTTTCCCGCTGTTTACGGTTTAGAACGTTCGCGCGAAATGGCGGAACAGGAACGCGCCGCCGCTCATCTGGCGCTTCGCCCCTTTGACGATCGCGCAGATCGCCTGCGCCAGATCGCCGATTTCATCGTTCAGCGCAAGACGTGAAGAAACAGCGTCTCGATCTCGCTCTGGTCGAGCGAAATCTCGCCGAATCTCGCGAAAAAGCGCAAGCGCTCATACTCGCCGGCAAAGTGAGAGTCGGCGGCCAGAAAGCCGAAAAACCGGGACGCGCGATTGCCGCCGGCGAACAGATCGAAGTCGAACAGCCTCTCAAATACGTCAGCCGCGGCGGACTGAAGCTGGAAGCCGCGCTCGCCGGCTTCGCCGTTGCTGTAGACGGCCGCGTGTGTCTCGACATCGGTACGTCCACCGGAGGATTCACCGATTGTCTTCTCCGCAACGGCGCAGCGCGCGTGCACGCCGTCGATACCGGCGCGGGCCAGATCGATTGGAAACTGCGCTCCGATCCGCGCGTAATCCTGCATGAGCGCGTGAATGCGCGCTACCTCGAATTCGGCGAAATCGGTGAACTGGCGTCCGTTATCGTTTGCGACGTCAGCTTCATTTCGATGACGCTGTTGATTCCCGCACTCGCGCCGTTGCTCGAGCCGCAAGGAGACTGGATCGTTCTCGTCAAGCCGCAATTCGAGGCCGGCCGCGAGCTGGTTGGCAAAGGTGGCATCGTGCGCGACCCTCAAACCCATCGCCTGGCCTGCGATAAAGTCGCCGCGGCCTTGCACGCCGCCGGTTTCCTCACCTCCCTGATGGAGAGCCCCATCTTGGGAGCCCGCGGAAATCGCGAATTCTTTCTCCACGCGCGCCGGCCGCCTTCAAGTTAACCTATCTGTTACGCACCTTCGCGCAAAATGCGGCAAATCTCCACCGTCGGCATCATCTCGAAACCGAATATCAAACAGGCTCGCGACATCGTCTGCGGTCTGCTCGAATGGCTTGAGAAGCGCGGCATCCGCTACCGTTGCGATGAGCAGACCGCGCACTATGCGGGCCTCTCTACTTCCTTCTCCCGCGAAGATCTGCCCGAAGGAACAGATCTGGTTATCGTTCTCGGTGGCGATGGAACGCTGCTCTCCGCCGCGCGCTTCGTGGCTGGCCGCGACATCCCGCTCTTTGCCGTCAATCTCGGGCATTTGGGATTCTTGACCTCTATCACCTCCCAAGATCTGTTTCCTGAACTTGAGCGCGCTTTGCGCGGCGAGCATCGCATCGGCTGCCGCCGCATGGTCGATTGCGAGTTGCTCCGCGACAATGTCGTCATCGGCAGCTATTCGGCCCTGAACGATGTCGTCGTCACCAAATCCGAGCTCGCCCGCATGATCGATCTCGATGCGCACGTAGACGATCATTTCGTGGCCGCCTACAAGGCCGACGGCCTAATCATCTCCACTCCCACCGGCTCCACCGCCTATTCCCTTTCAGCCGGCGGACCCGTGATCTTCCCCTCCGTTGCCGCATTCTGCCTCACCCCCATTTGCCCGCACATGCTGACCAACCGGCCCGTCATTGTCCCCGATTCCAGCGTCATTCAGATCCTGAATCACGGCGAAGACGGCACCTACCTGACCATCGACGGCCAAGTCGGCGAACCGCTCTCCCGCGGCGATCGCGTCGTCTGCCGCTCTTCGCCCAAAACCATACAGTTGATTCGTCCTCCCAAAATGCTGTTCTTCGACGTCCTGCGCGAGAAATTGAAATGGGGGGAGCGCTGAGCCGTGCGCTTCCCGCGGCGCGCGAAACTCTCGCTCACTTCCTGGATCTTCGTCGCTCTGCTGCTAGGCATTTTGCTCGGCGTCCTCTTTCCCAACTTCTCGCAGAAGCTCGCGCCCATCAGCAACATTTTTCTGCGCCTCATTACATCCATCATCGGGCCGCTGCTCTTCGGCACGCTCGTCTACGGCATCGCCTCCGCTGGTGAGCTGAAAACCATGGGCCGCATCGCGCTGAAGTCCATGGCTTATTTCGAGGTCGTTTCCACTCTTGCCTTGCTCATTGGATTGGTCGTCGTCAATCTATTTCGGCCCGGCGCCGGTTTGAGTATCGCCGCGCCGTCCGCCGGTGCGCCTGTCCTTGCAAAACCTATTCCGCTGATGCAAATCATCGAACACGCCGCCCCCCGCAACATTTTCGAATCGCTCGCGCAAAACGACGTGCTCCAGATGGTAGTCTTCTTCTTCCTTTTTGGAGCCGCCTGCGCAGCCATCGGCGCCAAGGCCCAGCCGGTGGTCACGTTTGCGGGAGCCGTTGCCGAAGTGATGTTCCGCTACACCAAGTACGTCATGTACACGGCCCCGTTCGGAGTCGGAGCCGCCATCGCCGTCACTATCGGCTCCAAAGGAATCGGCGTTCTATTCGGTTTAGGTAAACTCGTGGGCGCGCTCTATTTCGCGTTAGCCGCCTTCCTCGTGCTGGTCCTCATCCCCACGCTGATTCTGGCGCGCGTGCCTCTCGCGCGTTTCTGGCACGCCGTGCGTCAACCATTGTTGATTGCGTTCTCAACTGCATCGAGCGAAGCTGCGCTCCCGCTGGCGCTCGAAAATATGGAGCGCTTCGGAGTGCCCAAGCACATCACCGGTTTCGTGCTCCCCACCGGCTACAGCTTCAATCTCACCGGCACAACCCTGTACCTCTCGCTCGCATCTGTTTTTATCGCGCAAGCCGCCGGCATTCACCTGTCGGTAGGAACCCAGATCACGATGATGCTTACTCTTATGCTGACCAGCAAAGGCGCCGCCGGCGTCCCAAGAGCCTCGCTAGTGCTGCTGGCCGGAACGATCGCAACTTTTCAGCTTCCGCAGGAAGGAATCACGCTCATCCTGGGCGTCGATGCGCTGATGGATATGGGCCGCACCGCCGTGAACGTGCTCGGCAACTGCGCCGCTACCGCCGTCGTCGGCCGCTGGGAAGGCATTCCATCCAAAACTCCGGAAGACGTGGAGATTGCCCTCTAGAAGATATGTTTGATGCCCTTTCCAATCCCCTTGGCAATCTTGCCCGCGCCCTTCCCACTCCCCACCGCCACATCCTTGCCCGCCGACACGCCGCCTTTGCCCGCATCGGTAGCCGCATTTATCGGATGTAAAGTAACCAGATCGCCAGCCGCTTTTCCAGCGCCTTTCGCCGCATTGCCCGCTCCCTTGGCCGCACCTTTGCCCACATCGCCCGCGCCGCTGCCGATATCGCCGCCCGCGCTCCGCCCCTTGTGCTTATGCACGACCTTCTGCTCGGTAGTCGTGGTCTGATCCGAGCTCGATTGCGCGCAAGCGAACCCGGCAGCCGCCAACATCGCGATAGCCGCGGATCCAGCTCTCACGTTTCCCATACCATCAATTTTAGTCTTGCCGCAAAGGTTGCAAACTGATAAGCATGCCGGAACTGCCGGATATCTCTGCCTACATCACCGCGCTTGAGCCGCGCATCATTGGTCAGCCGCTCCAGCGCGTGCGCCTTCCGAGCGCCTTTCTGCTGCGAACCGCACAACCAGCAGTTACAAATGTGGAAGGCTGTATCGTCCGCGAGGTGCGGCGCATCGGCAAACGCATCGCGATTGGAGTCGAGAACGATCTCTGGCTCGTGCTTCACTTGATGATTGCAGGCCGGCTGCACTGGCGCCCACCGGAGGCAAAGCTGGGTGGCCGCAACAATCTGGCTGCTTTCGATTTCCCCACCGGCTCTCTGGTGCTCACCGAAGCCGGCGCAAAGCGTCGCGCTTCGTTGCACATTCTCAGTGGCGAGGAAGGTCTGCATTCGGTAGACCCCGGAGGAATCGAGATCTTCACCTGCGATCTCAATTTGTTTCGCGCCACACTCACGCTTGAAAACCGGACGCTCAAAAGGGCGCTAACCGATCCGCGTCTGCTAAGTGGCATCGGCAACGCGTATTCGGATGAAATTCTGCACGCGGCACAACTGTCTCCCGTTGCGCTCACTCACAAGCTGGACGGGCGCGAATGGGAAAGGCTGTTCGCTGCGACGCGTCACACGCTCACGCTGTGGGTGGATCGCCTGTGCGCGGAGGCGAAGGTCAACTTTCCCGAAAAAGTGACTGCCTTTCGCAAAGACATGGCAGTTCACGGACGCTATGGAGAACCCTGCCCAAAATGTGGGGAAAAGATCCAGCGCATTCGTTACGCCGACAACGAAACGAACTACTGTGCCCGCTGCCAGACCGGTGGAAAAGTCCTCGCAGACCGAAGTCTGTCCCGGCTCTTACGATCCGATTGGCCGCGTACTCTGGAAGAACTCGAAGCTCTCAAGCGCCGCTGAAGATATTATGCTCTTCACCGCAACCGCTTCTTCCGCAGTCAACTCCAGCAGCGTCTCTCGCAAATCTCCCAAAAGCTGCGCCGGATTCTTTCCCGTGCCGAGCGGCAGCTTCAACACGCCCGCCGGAGTGAATTGCGCTCCCGGCGAGTTCCGAACCAGCGCCATTAATTTCAGCGGATTGATTTTCGACTGTTGATGAAATTTTATATTCGTCACGCCCTGCCGCCGATCTACCGATTCCACTCCCGCGCGCTCGGCCTGACTCTTCAGCAGTGAGAAGCGCACCAGGTTCGTGACTTCTTCCGGAACCGGTCCGTAGCGGTCCGCCAAATCTTCCGTCACGCTTCGCGCCTGCTCGTCATCCTTCACATCCGCAATTCGTTTGTACCAGCGCAAGCGCTGCGCTTCGTCCGAAATATACGTGGCGGGAATGCGTATATCCAGTCCAAGATTTAACGTCGCGTGAATTTCGAGCGGCACTTCTTCGCCCTTGAGTTCCTTTACCGTCTCTTCCAGCAGCCGAATGTACGTGTCGTATCCAACCGCTTCAATGTGCCCATGTTGCTCGCCGCCCAGCAGATTGCCCGCGCCGCGCAGTTCCAGATCGAGCGCCGCAATCTTGAAGCCCGCCCCCAGATCACTGAACTCTTTCAGCGCCGCCAGCCGTTTCCGCGCCACTTCCGACAATTGCGTATCGGCCGGAACCAATAAATACGCGTAAGCGCGCCGGTTCGACCTTCCTACCCGGCCTCGCAGTTGGTACAGCTCGCTCAATCCATAGCGCTCCGCGTTCTCAATCACCATCGTGTTCGCCAGCGGAATGTCGAGGCCGTTCTCCACAATCGTCGTGCACACAAAAACGTCGTAATCGTGCTTCATGAACCCAAGCAGCACTCGCTCCAGCTCCGTCTCGCCCATCTGCCCATGACCCACCGCGATGCGGCACTGCGGAAGCATCTCCTGAATAAACGCCGCGCGCATGAATATCGTGTCCACGCGGTTGTGCACAAAGTAGACTTGCCCCTGCCGCGCCAGCTCTTGCTCGATCGCCGTTTTGATCAGCTCGGGATGAAAATGCGCCACCACCGTATTGATGGACAGCCGGTCCTTCGGCGGAGTCTCAATCACCGACATGTCCCGCAGCCCGAGCAGCGACATGTGCAGCGTGCGCGGAATCGGCGTTGCGCTCATCGTCAGCACGTCCACGTTGTGCCGAAGCTGCTTCAGGCGCTCTTTATGCCGCACTCCGAACCGCTGCTCTTCATCCACCACCAGCAGACCGAGGTCGTAGAACTGCACGTCTTTCGAAAGCAAGCGATGCGTGCCGATCAAAATATCCACTTTGCCGGCCGCCAGATCTTCCAGAACCACCTTGATCTCTTTGGCGCTTCGAAAACGGCTGACCAGTTCCACTCGAACCGGAAAAGACGCGAAGCGGCGGCGGAACGTCTCGTAATGTTGAAATGACAAAACCGTCGTCGGCGCCAGCACGGCGATCTGTTTACCATCGCCCAGCGCTTTGAACGCGGCACGCATCGCCACTTCCGTTTTGCCGAACCCCACATCGCCGCACAGCAAGCGATCCATGGGCTGCTCGCTTTCCATGTCGCTCTTGATCTGCGTGATCGCACTGAGCTGGTCTTTTGTCGGCGTGTATTCGAAGGAGTCTTCGAATTCGCGCTGCCAATTGCCGTCGCGTGAAAAAGCGAACCCATGTGCCATGCGCCGCTGCGCGTATAGCTTCAACAACTCGTCGGCCATATCGCGCATCTTGGCCTTGACGCGCGATTTCGTCTTCTCCCAACTCACGCCGCCCAGCCGGTCCACATGCGGCTTCGCCTCGCCCGCGCCGCGATATTTCTGAACCAGATCGAGCCGGGTCAGCGGAAGGTACAGTCTCGCTTCGCCCGCATACTCGAGCAGCATGAAGTCGCCTTTTTGATCGCCTTGCACGATCTCGCGGATCCCAAGAAACTGGCCGATCCCGTGCGTCGTATGCACCACGAAATCGCCCGGCTTCAGATCCGCAATATCGGCCGCAAACGCCGCCAGATGCGATTTCCCCGCCGGTTGGCGCGCGATCAGATCCGAAGTCTCGAAAAGATCTTCCGAGCCGAGCAGGGCCAGATGCGAATCCGCCAGCACTGCGCCGCGACGCACCCGTCCCTTGATCAGGTACACGCTCGAAACCGCCCCGGCATGGTACGCCCGGTCCGCAAGCGAGGACCGTGCACCGGTGCTCGATTCCAAGCCAAGCTGATACGGCACCGCATATTCCTGCAGGACGTCCGCAAGGCGCTCCAGTTCGCCCGTCGACGCCGCGAAAAACGCCACGCGATGACCCGCTCCGATCAGGTTGCGCGCTTCCGCCACCGCTACTGGCATGTTGCCTTGAAAGGTCAGCGATGGACGCGTGGGAATATGCAGGCGCTCCCAAACTTCGGCCTCCGCCGCGCCCATCACCTCCAGTTCTTCCATCCCGACTCGCGTCCGAGCTGCGAGTCCCTCTTTCAGTTCCTCCCAGCGCGCGAAGTTGGCTTCTGGCGAGATCGGCGCGGGCCGGTCCGGATTTTCCAGCCGCTGCCACAAACGGTCCGCCGCGGATTCAATCGCGGCGGGTTCGTCGAAGATGACATAAGCTTCCGGATTCAGTCCAAATACGCCCTGGCTGCGCGGGCGGACCAGTGGCACGAGAAACTCCCATCCCGGAAAAATCTCGCCCGGATTCGACACTTCTAATTCCGCCTGTTCCGCCGCATCCGCAAGCTGCCGCAGAAGCGCCCGCGACCGGGGATATTCAGTCAAGGGCAGCAGCGTGGCCGACCCGATCTTCAGCACCGAACGCTGCGACTCCACATCGAACTGCCGGATCGATTCAATCAAATCGCCGAAGAGTTCCACGCGCACGGGGTGCGATGCCTCGGCCGGAAACACGTCGAAAATCCCGCCACGCACCGAGTATTCGCCAACCATCTCCACCGGGTCCCGCCGCTCATACCCGATGCTCTCCAGATGCTGCACCAGATCTTCCAGCGGAATCTCTTCTCCTACGCGCAGCGTCAACGCTAGCTGCCGATAAAACTCCGCGGATTCGACACGCAGCATCGCCGACGCCACCGGCACAATCGTGATCGGCACGCGCTGCACGGATAACCGCCATAACCCAATCGCTCGTTCTTCCGCGATTTCGCTATGTGGAGAAAGCCGCTGGTGCGGCAATACGTCCAGCGCCGGAATCAACTGCGGCGCAGCCAAGTCGCGGTCCTCGAACAGCAAATGGAAAAAAACTTCGACCGCCTCGAGCAGTTCCTCCGCCTGCTTATTGCCGTCCACCACAACCAGCAGCGGTTTCTCAATCGCCTGATAGAGCAGCACGAGATACAGCGCTTTCGCCGTATTCACCAATCCGGAAAGCGCAAAGGGTCCACGCTCGCCGCGCGTCAGGCGCTGCAACAACCCCTGAAAGGATGCCTGTTTGGCTGCGGACTGAAGAAGCTCGCGAGTGGCCGGATGCGTCACGTTTTATATTGCGTGAGAATCTGTTCCGCAATCCCCGTGGTCGAGTATCCCGGCTCCAGTGGAAGTGCATGCACCTCGCCGCCCGCCGCTTCCACTTCTTCGCGCCCGGCGATGAAATGCGCCCAGTCCGCGCCCTTCACCAACACGTCCGGCAATACCGCCGCGATCAACTCGCGCGGCGTATCTTCATCGAACAGAGTCACCGCGTCCACTGCTTCTAAGTGAATCGCGAGCTCGGCGCGCGTGCGTTCGTCAAAAAACGGTCGCGACGGACCTTTCAACCGCTGCACGCTTCCATCGGTATTCAGCGCCAGAATCAGCACGTCTCCCAAAGATCGCGCGCGTTCCAGTAAACGAATGTGGCCCGGATGCAAAATGTCATAGCAACCATTCGTAAATACGACTCGCTTGCCTTGCGATTTCCACCTTCGACGCTGCTCCATCAGTTCTTCGCGCGAGTAAAAGTGGCCCATCTCCGCTCTCATTTTACGATCCGCGAACAAGTATGCTGAAACTTGTTGCAGTTTCAAAGGATATTGGTTCGCGCCACCAATTGGGTGGGCGATGCGGTCATGTCGGTGCCAGCTCTGCAGGCGCTGCGTCAAAATTTCCCCGCTGCCCACATCGCCATACTGGCCCGTCCCTGGGTTGCGGGATTGTACGGCGCCGAGCCCTTTTGCGATGAGCTGATCCCCTACGACGCGCCACGCGGCTGGCGCGGTGTTGGCGAAAAATGGCGGATCACTTCCGAGTTGCGCGCACGCCGCTTCGATTGCGCCATTCTGTTCCAGAATGCTTTCGAAGCCGCCGCTCTGGTGCGGCTCGCGGGCATTCCGACCCGTATTGGTTACCGCCGCGACGCGCGCTCGTGGCTTCTCACTCATCCCATTCCCCGGCCGAAGCCCGGCGAGACTCCGCGCCACCAGCGCTTCTATTATCTGGAGCTGTTGAAACGCGCCAACCTTATTCACAACTATTCCTCCGATTCGGCCATTCGTCTTTCCAGTGCGCCGCAAGCCGCACGAGCGGGCCGCGCGCGTTTTCATGCCGCCACCCTCGCAGGACCGGTCGTCGGTATAAGTCCCGGCGCTGCGTACGGCGGAGCTAAACGCTGGCTCCCCGATCGCTTTGCCGAAGCGGGGGTCCAAATCGCGCGCGAGATAGGCGCTTCCATCGCGATCTTTGGATCGAAAGAAGAATTCGAGATCTGCGAAAGCGTGCGGCGCGGAGTGGAAGCAGCCGGCCTGCGCGCCATCAATTTTTCAGGCCGTACTACGCTTGCCGAATTCATCGAACTCGCAGCCGCGTGCGATGTTTTCCTCACCAACGATTCCGGACCTATGCACATCGCCTCCGCGCTCGGCGTCCCCACGATTGCAATCTTCGGAGCAACCGACGATGAGGCGACCGGCCCCACTGGAGCGCACTGCCGGGTTGTCCGCGTTCCGGTCGAATGCAGCCCGTGCCTGCTGCGCGAGTGCCCCATCGACCATCGCTGCATGACGCGCGTCAGTGCGGCGCACGTGGCCGAAGCCGCGCACAGCCTGGTTGAAATACAAAAGAGATAGAGAACCGGATTGGACACGCGAGAAAAGATTGTGCCGCTCCAGCGCGTTGCGGCTTGTCTTGAAACCGGCCAATGGCTCGCCGTCGTCGGCCTGTTCGATCCGCTCACAGCGCTCCAAGCCAGTCGCCTCGCCGATCTGCACGCGCAGGGCGGCCGAAAAATCTTGGTTCTCATTCTCGATACCGGAAACACTCTGCTCACCGCCGCTGCCCGCGCCGCTCTGATCGCCGCTCTCCGCCACGTCCATTTAGTCGCCATCGCGCCGCCGGAGCTTTGGCGGTCGGCCATACCGCACAATTCCGATGTCGAAATCGTCGACGATCCCGAAGGCGAGTGCGCCCGATCTGCCGAATTTGTCCAATTCATTCTCCACCGCCAACAGGATGCCGCCAATTAGTCCAACAGCGGCAGAAACCGGCGCAATGCTCCTCATCCGTCTGAGCGCGATGGGCGACATCATTCACACCTTGCCCGCGGCCGCCACTCTCAAGAAGAGTTTTCCCGAACGAAAACTGATCTGGGTCGTTGCATCGCGCTGGGCGCCGCTGCTCGAAGGCAATCCTTTCATTGACCAAATCATTCCTTTCGATCGCGCGGGATTGGCCGCACTCTGGACATCCTCCCGCCGCTTGCGGCGAATGCACGCCGCGTGGACCTTCGATTTTCAGGGCCTGCTCTATTCGGCGCTGATCGGCCGTGCTGCCCGTCCTGCTGTCCTGTTCGGCTTCGATCGATCGGTTGCCCGTGAGCCGCTTGCCTCGCTCTTCTACTCCCGCCGCGTTGCTGTCAAAGGGCCGCATCGCATCGAAAGAAATGTCCAACTCGCCGAAGCCGCCGGCGCGCGCGAGCTTGTATACGAGGCCTGGATTCCGCCCGGCTCTCCGGAAGGAAATCTCCCCTCCGCGCCTTTTGTCCTGAGCAGCCCATTCGCCGGATGGCCCGGCAAAGAGTGGCCGCTCGAACGCTATGAACAACTCGCGGAGCGGCTCCGCTCAGAAAATTTAGAACTGGTCGCTAACGTCCCGGCAACTCGCGCCGCTGAAGTTGCGAAGCTGCGGCACGTGCGAATACACATCTCCTCTCTTGCGGGCTTGATCGACGCCACCCGCCGCGCGACTGCCGTCGTGGGACTCGATAGCGGTCCTCTGCATCTCGCCGCCGCATTGCGCAAACCCGGCGTCGCACTATACGGCCCAACCGATCCGCTGCGCACCGGTCCATTCGGCGGCACGCTGTCTGTCCTCCGCGCGGGAGACGTTGAGACCACCTATAAGCGGCATGCCCACACTCACGCGAGCATGAAAGCCATCGCGGCCGATCAAGTGGCCGAGGCTCTGCTGCGATCCCTCTCTCGTGCGGTCGAGCACAAGTGAACTATTGGTTCCCTAAGCGCTACGCCGATTTCGTGCAGCGGCTTCGAGTCCTCTGCGGATTCGTGCTGCTGGCCGCCTTCGCCTGGCTCTCGAATCCGTCGCGCGTGTCGATGCTCATCGGCCTGCCGATAGCCTGCCTCGGGCTCGCTCTTCGCGCCTGGGCGGCCGGGCATCTGGCGAAAAACCGGCAGCTCGCGACCACCGGTCCGTACGCCTATATCCGCAATCCGCTCTACGCCGGAACGCTGATCGTCGCGGCCGGTATCGTGATCGCCTCGCGCAGCGTGTGGCTCGCGCTCATCTTCGCGGCCGTTTTCTTTCTCGTCTACCTTCCCGCTATTGAACTGGAAGAGCAGCACCTGCGGCAAATCTTTCCCGCCTACGCCGAGTACGCGCTACGAATCCGCCGCTTCCTTCCCGTTGCGAAATGGCCCGGCGCGCCGGAGCGATTTTCCTGGGCGCGCTATCGCCGCAATGAAGAGTACAAAGCGCTGCTCGGCTTCCTGCTAGCAGCCGCCTGGCTCATCTGGAAATATTCGCGGTTGTGAGAAATTGGGGACGGGCTTCGAATTTTCGCACCTCGAAGCCCCTAAAACACAGAATTCTCACGAGGCGAAATTTCGTAGCCCGTCCCCAATTTCTCACCAGGCGTTAGCGCCCTTTTCAGCAGCTTGGGCAGCGTTTACGGCTGCTCCGACTGTTGCTACCGCTTCGCCTCCGGGAACTACTTCGACCGAATAGCCCTGCAGCGGGCTCAGTTTGACCATCTCATGCAGATACTCATGCAGCAGCGTAATGTTCAAGGAATCGCGCATTGAAGCCGGTGATGAAAAACTTTCCCGCTCCGCTCTGATGGATGCTGGAGGCGGTTCCGGCGGCTAAGGCGCGATGCCATAGTTTTACGAAATCGACGCAACGCGCTTCACCAGCCGCGGCGTGAGCGAAGATCTCCTCCGGCTCCATATCCATGAAGCGCAGCCGCATCGCGCGCTGGCCCATGATGCCTTCGAGGTGGCCCTTGCCGCCGCAGCCGCAAAAGTGTTCTTTCGGGTCGAGCGTAACGACCGAATGACCGCCTTCCCAAATACCATCCGAATACGGATACATTCCAAAGCCGATTCCGGTTCCGAGCGTCCAGACACGAACGAGGCGGTCCAGATGCCCGCGCTTGGCGGCAAGCCCGGCGGCCATGACATCGGCGTCGTTGAACACCGCGACGGGGGCCCGGCCGAACAGCGGAGCGCAGGCCTCGGCCAGTGCGGATTGCATGTTCATGCCTTTGAACTGAATCAGATTGGGCGAGTCTTCGACAATTCCATTGCGCACGATTCCGGGCATGCCCAGACCGATGAAAGAGGGCGCTTGGGAGAGCTGCAGACGGCGCATCTGCCCGACGATTCTGGCGACGATAGTTTCGGCCGGAACGCCATAAAGCGTATCTGTAATGGTCTGATCTTCCGGATCGACTTGCAAAGGGCCCGAGATCTCATGGTCGGCGACAACCGCCGCCGCTATTCTCTCCGTGATCAGAATGCCAATACCTTGTGCCATGATTATTTGCCGGCTCAAACCGCCAGTTTGTTCAACCCATTAAACGCCGCGGCTTTGTAGCATTCGGCCAGCGTAGGATAGTTGAACACCGTATCGATGAAGTAATCTAATTTTCCTTTTAGAATCAGAACCGCCTGCCCGATGTGCAGTAACTCGGCCGCGCCTTCTCCAATGATGTGGACGCCAAGCAGGTCGTGCGTCTCGCGATGAAAGATCAGCTTGAGCCGTCCGGTAGTATCGCCTCGGATCTGGCCGCGGGCAATCTCCCGATAATATGCTACGCCCACTTCGTAAGGCACATCTTCGTCGGTCAACTGCTCTTCCGTCTTTCCGATGAACGAAATTTCGGGAATGGTGTAAATCCCGAACGGGTAATAACTGGGATTGGAGGAAATGGGCCGGTGAAAGGCGTGCGCCACCGCGATGCGGCCTTGCTCCATGGAAACGGAGGCCAGGCTCGGAAATCCGATGACATCCCCGACCGCGTAAATGTTGGGTTGCGGAGTTTGATAATGCTCATTGACGGCGATGCGTCCGCGGGCGTCGGCCTGGAGACCGGCGGCGGCAAGATTCAACTCGTCTACGTTCCCTTGCCGGCCGACGGCATAGAGGAGCGCGTCGCCCGATACTTTCTTGTTGCTTTCGAGGTTGGCGGCCACGCCCGCGCCGCCTTGTGTTTCTTCGACGCTGCTTACTTCTTCATTTAGCCGCATGGTCACGCGATGATCGCGAAGATGGTAGGACAAGGCTTCGACGATTTCGGCATCGGCGAATTCAAGCAGGCGCGGACGTTTTTCAATCAGCGTGACGCGCACCCCGAGTGTCGCGAAGATGCAGGTGTATTCAACCCCGATCACGCCGCCGCCCACTACAATCAGCGTCCGCGGGACGGCGGGCATATCCAAAATCTGATCGCTGTTGATGATGGTACGCGCGTTGATGGGCACCTTGGGCGAACAGGCGGGCTTGGTACCCACGCCGATCACGATAATCTCCGCGGTAATGTCCGAAGAGCCTCTGAGGTTTGTGACTTGAACCGTGTTCGGATCTTTGAAACTTGCAACGCCGGTAAGCACCTCGATTCCATTGCGGGAAAGCTGCGCCTGCGTTACATCAATTTCGGTTTTGATGACGTGCTGCACGCGAAACGAGAGGTCCGCCATCGTGATCTTCTCTTTGACCCGGTAACTGACGCCGTAGATGTTCTGGTAGTTATAGCCGGACAGGTGCAAAACCGCTTCGCGCATGGTTTTGCTGGGAATGGTGCCGGTGTTGATACACACTCCACCGATGACTTCGCGGCGTTCCACCAGCGCCACTCGCTTGCCGCTTTTGGCGCCCTGAATGGCAGCTCTTTGGCCCGCCGGGCCGGAGCCGATTACGACCAAATCGTATTGAGCCATGCGAGAGGAGAGTGCCAGTTAGTAGCCGAAATCCGATGCAATGCACGCTGCGGAGACAACATTTCGAGTATAGCGTCGAGGAGCGATCCAAAAGATGACCTGCTCTGGCACTTGCATCGCGTTGGCCTGCCCAATTTTACGAAACGAACCCATTTCGACAGTTCGTTCGGTAAAACCCCCAAACCCCAGGGTGGCGCGGACTATCGCCTTGCGCCGTCTGCGTCTTCCCAATTTTCAAAAATAATTTTTCCCGAATCGAATCCAACACTTATCCCGCGCTTCCCCACCTCCGCCGCACGCCGCCGTGCCATCCTTCGCACGAAAACCAATGTCGAAACATCGCCAGACAGACCAGCCGAATCGTTCAGGCGGACCAACTTCGCTCGAAGGTAAATCCAACTCCTCGAAAAATTCTCTGAAGCACGGCTGCCGCTCCACCATCGTTATCCTTCCCGGCGAAAACCGGCAGGATTTCGAAGATCTATATGACCGCTGGAAGCTTACCTACCAGCCGCAAGACGACGCCGAACTCGAATTAGTCGAAAAAGTGATCCTCGAAAAATGGTTCCTGCTGCGCAACGAACGCCGCTATTCGGAAATGGAACAGGATCTCGCCGGTTCCTCTTTCGTAACCTGGACCGATCAGCAGCACAAGAATTATCAACTCGCGCTACGCTACAAAACCGCAGCCGAACGCTCCACCGCCCGAGCCGTAACGCAACTGGAAACCTTCATGAAAAACCGCGCGCAGGAACTGGAAAAAACGCTTCGCCTCGAAACTAACTCAGTGCGTAACAGCACGCAAATTCGCAAAGAAATCGGCCACGCCGAAGAGACTTACAAAATCAATCTCTCCGCCGAAAAAGCCCGGCTCGACCGTCACGAGGCCGAACGCCTCGCCCTCTGCAGCATCAAGACCCGCTCCGAAACGCTCTTCCAAGGCCAGAACAGCCCCAAAAAACTCTGCGAAATTCCCATCCTCGATCAATGGATCGAAGTCACCATCGAAGACGGCAAAACCATCACCACGCTCCATCCGCCCAACGAGCAGCTCCTCAAAGAAGGAAACGCCATGCAGCCGCCGCCCGAAATGGTCTATCGCCGCTTCTATTTCTCTAACGGAGTCCCGGAAGAATACGCCTGGACCACCCGCAACGACGAAATTCGCAAATACGGAGGCATGGCCATCCAGCGCATGACCGTCGACGCCTGGCTCGCCCTCATCCAAAAAGAGAAAACCCGGTAGCCGTGCAAGATTAGCGTGGCCGTTTATTCTCGTTACTCCCGAACTTGGCCCTTGACATCGCATACGGCAGTAGTAGAATAGCAAACAACTATAGTAAATGCCTCAACCCAAGCTGACCAAACTCGAATTTCAAATCATGGAAGCGCTCTGGGCCCGCGGTGCCTCCTCTATCCGCGACATTCAGGAAAGCTTTCCCGAAAAGCGCCGCCCGGCTTATACGACTATTCAGACCACCGTCTATCGCCTCGAAACCAAAAGCGCCGTGAAACGTATTAAGAAGATCGGCAATTTTCATATTTTCGAGGCCGGTATCTCTCGCGATGCCGCGCAGCGCACGTTAATCGACGATCTGCTGGCGCTGTTCGGCGGCCGCACGCAACCCGTGATGGCGCATCTGGTGGAATCGGGCAAGCTAACGCTCGACGACGTCAAGGAAGCCGAAAAAACACTCCGAAAACTTGAAGCAAAGGACAAATCGCGATGATGTTGGCAAAAATTATCCCGGCTGCCCTGGCGAATCACCTGTGGCAATCCACGCTGTTCGCCGTGGCCGCCGCGCTGCTGGCTTTCGCGCTGCGGCGCAATCGCGCCCAAACGCGCTACTGGCTCTGGCTGATCGCCTCGCTGAAATTTCTCCTGCCGTTTTCGCTGCTGGTCTCCATCGGCAGTTATTTCAAATGGCCTGCGTCTGTTCCTATCGCCCACCCCGCATTCTCCGCTGCCGTGCAGCAGATCGGCCAGCGTTTTGCCGTTCCGGAGGTCTTCTCCGGGTTTTCACAACCGCCCGTGACGACCGCCGCAAGTCCGCTTCCTGCGATTCTGTTTTCCATCTGGTTCTGCGGAGTAGTCGCCGTACTCTTCTTCTGGTGGCGCCGCTGGATGCATGTTCGTGCAGCCGTACGCGCCGCCTCGCCGCTGCCGCTCGAAACGGGCATTCCGGCGTTGTCCTCCCCATCGCTGCTCGAACCCGGCGTGTTCGGCATTTTCCGTCCGGTGCTCCTGCTGCCCGCGGGCATCACCGCGCATCTCGCACCCGCCCACATTGAGGCGATTCTCGCGCATGAACTCTGCCATGTGCGCCGCCGCGACAACCTTGCCGCCGCAATTCACATGCTGGTCGAGGCCGTGTTCTGGTTTCATCCGCTGGTCTGGTGGATCGGCGCGCGCATGGTGGAGGAACGCGAGCGCGCCTGCGATGAAGAAGTGCTCCGGCTCGGCAACCAACCGCAGGTCTATGCCGAAAGCATCCTCAAAACCTGCCAATTCTATCTCGAATCGCCGCTGGCGTGTCTCTCCGGCATCACCGGCTCCGATCTCAAAAAGCGCATGGTGCGCATCATGACCCAGCACATCGCAGTTCGCCTCGATTTCCGCAAGAAGTTACTCTTAACCGCCGCCGCAATCGCTGTCATCGCGCTGCCGCTCGCCACTGGAGTTACGAATGCCTCGCAATCGGCCGGCACCGCGCCCCCGCTCTCTTTCGAAGTCGCGTCGATCAAGCCGTCAAAATCCGGCAGCCCGGGCATGATGCTTCGTATCCAGCCGGGCGGCAGATTCACCGCGAGTGGCATTCCGATGAAGTTTCTTCTGGAACAGGCATACGGCATCAAAGACTCTCAAATTTCGCAGGCGCCGCCCTGGTTCGATTCCGAACACTGGGACATCGACGCTAAGCCCGAAGACTCGGTCGGAGCCGAAATGGACAAGCTCCCGCCGGAGCAGCGAAAGGACAAGCTCATGCAGATGCTCCAGTCTCTGCTGGTGGAGCGCTGCAAGCTATCTTTGGGCCACGAAACGAAAGAGCTGCCTATCTACGCGCTGGTCGTGGCGAAAAATGGCCCAAAGCTTCACGCATCCACCTTTAAGCCACCCGATAAGCTCACGTCGCTTCCGCCGCCTTCGCCCATGGGAAAAGGCGATCGGCCCATGCGAGGCGGCGGCGAAGGTATCATGATGAACGGCCGCGGCAACCTGACTTCGACTGGCGTGGAACTGTCCATGTTGGTTAACGTGCTTTCACGGATTACTGGCCGCATCGTCGTCGACAAAACCGGACTTACGGGCAGATACGATTTCACGCTGCAGTGGACGCCCGACGAAAGCCAAGGTCCGATTTTTCCCGGAGGCGGACCCGGACCCGGAATGCAAGTCCGCGACGGTGCGCCGCCGCCTGAATCCTCCGGTCCTTCGCTTTTCACCGCAATTCAGGAAGAGCTTGGCCTCAAGCTCGAATCGCAAAAAGCTCCAGTCCAAATTTTCGTGATCGAGCATGTGGAGAGGCCGTCCGAAAATTAGCCGCGCTGTGCGGTGTCTGGCGGCAGCGTGGCTCAGCGCGTTCAGCCTGCTTGCCGGCGAGTATCGGGGCCAGGTCACGTTCAACGGCTTGCCCGTTCCGGGTGCGACGGTCACGGCCATGCGCGACGGAAAAAAATCCGCCACGACGACGGATGCGCAAGGTTTCTACTCTTTGCCCGATCTCAGCGACGGCCACTGGTCCATCGAAGTTGAAATGCTCGGCTTCGCGCCTCTGAAACAGGATGTCGTCGTCGCAGCGAATGCGCCTGCCGCAACGTGGGAATTGAAACTGCTTCCGCTCGATCAGATCAAAGCCCAAATCGAGGCGCCTCCTGCCGCCGTCGCGCCGCAGCCCGAAGCAGCCGCCGCGAAAGCGCCCGAACCGCAGCCCGCCCAGCCCCAAACCTCACAAGAAGATCTCAACCAACGCGCCGCCGATGGCTTCCTCATCAATGGCAGCGTCAACAACGGAGCCACCTCACCTTTCGCGCAAGCGGCCGGATTCGGCAATCATCGCGTCGGAGGCAAAGGCCTCTACAACGGCGGAATCGGTTTCACTTTCGACAACTCCAGCTTGGACGCGCGTCAGTTCTCCTTGACCGGCCAGGATACGCCGAAGCCCGCTTATAACCGCATGACCGGCTTACTCGCCCTCGGTGGCCCGCTGCGCATTCCGCACCTTCTTCAAAACGGTCCCAACGTCTTCGTCGGCTATCAGTGGACGCGAAACCGCAACGCCACTACGCAACCCGGTTTGGTGCCCGATGCCGCCGAGCGTAGCGGGGATTTCTCCCAAACCCCGGCGCAGATTCTCGATCCCGCCACTGGATTGCCATTCCCCGGCAATCGAATTCCAGCCAGCCGCATCAGTCCGCAAGCGCGAGCCCTGCTCAATTTCTATCCACTGCCGAACTTCACTTCGGGCGCCGGATACAACTATCAAGTTCCGCTCGTCAGCCCCACGCATCAGGACGCGTTGCAATCGCGCTTCAACAAATCCCTCGGTTTCAAAAACCAGATCTACGGGCGATTCGCCTTCCAAAGCATGCGTACCGATACCCCGAGCCTCTTCAATTTCCTCGACACCACCGACACGCTCGGAATCAACACGAGCGTCAATTGGTTTCACCGCTTCAACCATCACTTCTTCCTGAATCTCGGGTACGAATTCAGCCGTTTTTCCAACCACGTCACACCCAATTTCGAAAATCGCGAAAACGTCTCGGGCCTCGCCGGCATCTCCGGTAATAATCAGAACCCGCTCAACTGGGGTCCGCCCGTCGCTCATCTTCTCGAGCGGCATCGCAGAACTCACCGACGCCCAAAGCGCCTCCAATCACAATCAGACCAGCGGTGTTTCAGCCTCCATGCTGTGGAATCGCGGCCGTCACAATTTCCAATTTGGAGGCGATCTCCGCCGCCAGCAGTTCAACTATCTTTCGCAGCAGGATGCTCGCGGCGCCTTCACCTTCACCGGCGCGGCTTCGGGCTCCGATTTTGCCGATTTCCTGCTTGGCATTCCCGATACCAGCTCCATCGCCTTCGGCAATGCCGATAAATATTTTCGCGAATCGGTCTACGACGCCTACTTCACCGACGACTGGAGAATCAGTCCCGAGTTCACGCTCAATGCCGGCGTTCGCTGGGAGTATGGCGCGCCCATCACGGAACTTTATAACCGCTTGGTGAACCTCGACATCGCTCCGGATTTCACAGCCGTCGCGCCGGTAGTCGCGAATGCTCCCATCGGCTCGCTCACCGGCCAGCATTATCCGTCGTCTCTCATTCAACCCGACAAGAGCGCGTTCGAGCCGCGCGTCGGCCTCGCCTGGCGTCCACTCTCCGGTTCATCCCTGGTGCTGCGCGCCGGATATGGCGTTTACTACGACACCTCCGTCTATCAAACCATCGCCACGCAGATGGCGCAGCAAGCCCCTCTATCGAAAAGTTTGAGCGTGCAAAATAGCCCCGCCGATCCGCTCACCCTCGCGAACGGTTTCAACGCCTCGCCCACCATCACGCCCGACACCTTCGCCATCGATCCGAATTTCCGCATCGGCTATGCGCAAAACTGGCAGCTCGCCATCCAGCGCGATTTGCCCGGCTCTTTTCAGATGACGGCAACTTATCTCGGCATCAAGGGAACTCGCGGAGTGCAGGAATTTTTGCCGAACACGTTTCCTTCGGGCGCCGTCAATCCATGCCCCGCGTGTCCCACTGGGTTCGCCTATCTGGTCTCGAACGGCAATTCCACGCGCGAATCCGCGCAGCTTCAGTTGCGCCGCCGCTTACATAACGGTCTGACGGGCATCCTTCAATACACTTTCTCGAAATCGATTGATGACGATGCCGCGCTCGGAGGCGAGGGCGCGTCCGCAACCCCACAGAATAATGCCGCACAGGGTGGGGCCACGCCCGCCGCCAGCGGCACTACCGTGCTCGCTCCGCCCGCGGCAACCGGCTCGCAGAATCTCATGATTGCGCAGAACTGGCTCAATCTCAGCGCCGAGCGAAGCCTCTCCGCTTTCGATCAGCGGCACCTTCTGAGTCTGCAACTGCAATACACCACCGGCATGGGAGTCGCCGGCGGAACGCTGCTAACGCGGCTGGAGGGGAGCGCTGCTCAAAGAGTGGACGTTCGCTACCAAAATCACTGCCGGCAGCGGTCTGCCGCAAAGTCCCGTCTATCTCGTTCCCGTCCAGGGTACCGGCGTCACCGGAACCATTCGCCCCGATTACACCGGCCTGCCGCTCTATGCGTCCCCCGCCGGTCTCTACCTCAATCCCGCCGCGTACACCGCGCCGCTGCCCGGCCAATGGGGAAACGCGGGACGAAATTCCATCACCGGCCCCGCTCAGTTTGCGCTGAACGCTTCCCTCGGCCGCACGTTCCGGCTCAGCGACCGCTTCAATCTCGACTTGCGCGTCGATTCCACAAACGCGCTCAATCACGTCACGTTCACCGATTGGAACACCATCATAAACAGCCCGCAATTCGGCCTGCCTGCTGCCGCCAATGAGATGCGCAGCATGCAAACCACTGTGCGGTTGCGGTTCTAAATTATGCGCCGCGCAATCTTTATTCTTCTCTTCGTCGCGGGCTCTCTCGGCGCGCAGCAGGTCGGCGAGAATGCGCCGCCTGGCGCCAATCACACCGCTACTTTCACCACCGGCGCGCAATTAGTTGTCGAAACCGTAGCCGTCACGGATAAGAAAGGCCACGCCGTCGATGGCCTCACCGCCAAAGATTTCACAGTTACCGAAAACGGCGTGCCGCAAACCATCCGCTTCTTCGAGCAGCAGAAACTCCCCGAGCCCTCCGCCGCTCCCGCTCTTCCCTCGCAGCGCGAAAACATTCACGTCTACGACAAGCTCGGCCGCACCCAAATCTCGCCGGAACACCCCGGCAGTACGCGCTACAAAGACCGCCGTCTGCTCGCGCTCTACTTCGACATGACCGCAATGCCGCCCGCCGATCAGTTGCGCGCGCTTACCGCCGCTGAAAAGTTCATCCGCACGCAGATGACCTCGGCGGATCTGATGGCCATCCTGCGCTACTCCGGGCGGCTCCGTAGACGTCCTACAGGATTTCACCGCCGATCGCGATCGCCTCTTGAGCATTCTCGAAACGTTGCTCGTAGGGGAAGGCCAGGGTCTCGATGAATCCACCAGTGATGCCGGCACTTCCGATACCGGCGCCGCATTCGGCCAGGACGACAGCGAGTTCAACATCTTCAACACCGATCGCCAGCTCTCCGCGCTCCAGACCGCCGCCAAACTTTTAGGCCAGCTCAGCGAAAAGAAATCGCTCATCTATTTCGCGAGCGGTCTTCGGCTCAACGGTCTCGACAATCAAGCCCAACTGCACGCCACCGTAAATGAAGCCATCCGCGCGGGCGTGACGTTTTGGCCCATCGATGCGCGCGGGCTGGTCGCCGAAGCGCCTTTGGGCGATGCCACCAAGGGCTCTCCGGGGAACATCGGCATGTATTCCGGAACCGCGGCGCTCGCCGTCACTACGAATTTTCAGCAATCCCAGGACACGCTCTATGCCCTGGCATCGGACACCGGCGGCAAGGCTCTGCTCGACTATAACGACCTCACCAAAGGAATCGTCGAAGCCGAACACGCCGTCGCCAGCTACTACATCCTCGGTTACTACACCACTAACACGACGCCGGACGGGAAATTCCGCCGCATCAAGATTTCTGTCAATGCGGATCTCGCGGCGAAGCTCGAATACCGGCAGGGTTATTTCGCTTCCAAGCAATTTGCCAAATTCACGGCCGCCGATAAAGAACGCCAACTCGAAGACGCTCTCATGCTGCCCGACCCCATCACCGACCTCACCATCGCGATGGAAGTGGATTACTTCCAGTTGAATCGCGCCGAGTATTTCGTTCCCATCATCGTGAAAATTCCCGGCCGCGAACTCGCGCTTGCCAAACGCGGCGGCGCTGAACGCACGCTCATCGATTTCATCGGCGAAGTGAAGGATAACTATGGCAGCACCATCAGCAATGTGCGCGACAAGGTGAATATCAAATTGAGCGACGCCACCGCCGCCCAATTAGCCAAGCGGCCCATCGAATACGACACCGGGTTCACGCTCCTTCCCGGCAAATATGTCCTGAAGCTCCTGGCCCGAGATGCCGAAACGGGCCGGATCGGCACGTATCAAACCACGTTTGTCATCCCAAATCTAAATAAAGAAGACAAGCGCATTGCCATCAGCTCGGTCGTATTGGGTAGCCAACGCGTGGATCTCCGCGACGCACTATTCAACGCCGCCAAAGGCAAGGACAAGGAGAAAGCCGAAACGGTCAATCCGCTGGTGCAGAGCGGACAAAAACTGATCCCCAGCGTGACGCGCGTTTTCAGCACTCGCCGCAATATGTACGTCTACCTGCAAGCCTACGAGCAGGAAGCGCCGCTTGCTCAACCGCTCATCGCGTTCGTCAGCTTCTATCGCGGCCGGAGTAAAGCGTTCGAAACTCAGCCGCTCGAAGTGAAAGCCGGAGCGAACAACCGTCTCAAGACGATGCCTCTCGAATTCAGCATTGCCCTCAATCCGCTTCCGCCCGGCAGCTACGATTGCCAGGTCACCATCCTCAATCCGGAAGGACAGAAGGGCGCATTCTGGAGAGCGCCTGTCGTGCTCGTTCCGTGACTGGGAGAAAGCTTTCGGGTTAGAATATTCACCTCGTGACAATTCGTACGATTGTGCTGATTCCGTTAGTTTTTGCATGTATGGCAATGGCCGCCAGCGGCGCTCAGGAAGTTGCCGTGACCGAGGCCGCCCCCAACGTGCTCGTATTTGCCACCAGCGCGGGCAATGTCGTCACCTCGGTTGGACCGGATGGCGCTTTGCTCGTCGGGACGCCGTCCGCTTCGAGCACTCCGCAAATCGACAGCATCCTTGCGAGCCGGACGAAATCTGCCGTTCGTTACGTCGTGATTGCGCCGGAAGACCTCGCGCATTCGGAAGGCGATGCCGGATGGGGGACAGCGCGGCGCGTTCGTCGCTATGCAGGAGAAAGCGCTCGAACGTCTGGGCGGCCACAGGATGGGCGCTCCCGTTCCGTTGCCGCCCCGGTTCGTCGAGCTGGGAGTCGACCGCCCGCGCATTTCGTTTTCAGAGGTTTTGAGTTTCGACCTGAACGGAGAAGCGATCCATGCTGTCCACCAACCACCGGGTTATCAGCGATGCGGATTCGATCGTGCATTTTCATGTAGCCAATTTGGTCTATCTCGGCGAAGTATTTCCAGGCGATGGTTATCCGGATATTACCTCCGAACAGGGCGGCAAGTTAGACGGCTTAGTCGAAACACTCGATGCATGGTCGGGAATACAATTCGTGTTGTGCCGGCGCGAGGGAAGATAGCAAACGGCACGGAGGTCAAAGCTTTTCACGACATGATTGTGACGGTTCGCGATCGTGTGAAACATATGATCGATGCCGGAGATACGGAGGCAACAAGCGCTGGCCGCGCATCCGGCGGCGGAGTTCGACGCGCGCTGGGGGCACGGACGTATAAGTGCCGACGCATTTGTGCGTGGGATCTATAGTGCGCTTAAGGCGCCGTAGGATGTGCAGAGCGCTGGGCGGATAACTCGGTGCGGAACGCCTGCTCGCGTTCCTTAACGTAGGCCCGATAGCCTGCGGGATCGATGAACGGATTACTAACTCCCGCCCGAAGCTGTTTCAGTTTGGCGTCCATATTGTAATAGACGCCGTGCGCACCCAGGAAAACATCGCAGGGCAAACTCGCGAGGACGCGAAAGGTCTTTTCATAATCGGCGGCAATGCCGGGATATTGCCGGTTGCCGACAAGCTTATATCCGGGATTAATATTTGGGCTGCCGACGATCACCACGTGATATAAGTGTCCGCCGTCGCGGACTTCCGTGGTCCACGTCGTGCAACCTTTCGTATGACCGGGCGTGAGATGCGCGATCAGCGTCGTTCCACCGAGACTAACCTTGTCGCCATCATGTAAGATTCGATCGACTTTTACCGGCGGCCAGTGCTGACGATAGGCAAAATCACCGGCGCCTCCGCTCTCGACCTCCGCGACATCGGCGTCCATGACCATCAGCTTGGCCCCGGTCAATCTTTTCGCCAGCGCACACCCGGCGGCATGGTCATCGTGCGCGTGGCTGATGAGAATGATCTTGATGTCCCGAAAATGAAAGCCGAGCTTCTCGACGCTCGCACGGATGAGAGGCACCGATTCTTGATAGTCCGGGTTGATGAGGATATCTCCTTCCGGCGTGGTTATCAGAAACGAGGCGAGGTAATTCGTGCCGACGTAATAGACATTGGAAATCACCCGGTACGGTGCAATCGGCTGGTTCCATTTCGGCGTGAAATCGCCAAGCGATATACCGGCACAGAGAAAGAAAGCGGCGAATAAGCAAGGACGCATAACATCGTTACTTGTCGCTTTTGCGAGCATCAATCGCTTGCTGCAAGCGCTTGACGGCTTTGGACGGACCGTGTACCCCCGTTACCTTGAACTTCTTTCCGCGGCTCTTGTTGTATGAAATGAAAAATTCTTCCACCTGATCCAGGAGTGACTTATTTACCTCGCCGATAGATTTAATGTCGTCGTGGCTGTAGGAGTGCACTGCCACCCCAATCAGACGATCGTTCTCCGTCGTCTTGCCGTCCTGGGTCTGCTGTGCCTCGATTACGCCGATTAACCGGACGGTCAGAACACATCCGACATGTGCAGGTTCGTCCATCAGGACCATGACGTCGATGGGATCTCCGTCATCCGCCACGGTCGAAGGCACGAAACCGAAGTCAAAAGGAAAGCTGAGTCCCTCGGGCAACAAACCACCCAAAGTAAATGCTTCTATTTCCGGATCGTAGTCGAATTTGTTCCGGCAACCTTTTGGCGTTTCAATAACGACGCGGCACAGTCTGTCTTTCTTGTTCAGTTCGTGGGATAAGCTCGCGAGATCCATCCTTGAGAATTGTACTCAACGTTCTCTACTGGTCCGCTAGCGCCTGCATCGGCGAGATGCGGGCGGCGCGCTGAGCGGGCAGCAGGCAAGCCATGAGAGAAACAATCGCCAGGATGGCACCCGCGCCGGCAAGCGCCGTCACGCTATGAGCGGGCACGTGAAACAGGACCGTCTGCATGGCTTTACCAGCCAGCCAGGCTCCGATGAACCCAAGCACCGCGCCACCGGCGAAGAGACGCAACGCGAAAGTAAAAAATGCGCTGCGAATCTGACCCGGCTGCGCTCCCAAAGCCATACGCACGCCGATCTCGCGGCGGCGTTGTGAGACGGCGTAACTCAACACGCCGTAAGTGCCGATGGCTGTGAGCAGCAGAGCTATCCCAGAGAAGAGGCCAGCCAGCAGTGCCGGCGAGCGGCGGGCGACAAGACTATCCGCAATGCGGTCGTCCATCGAGCGAATATCGTTGATCGCCAGTTCGGGGTCGATTTGCCGAACCACTCTTTGCAGCGTTAAGCGGAGCGATTCCTGCTGGAGGCTGGCCCGCACGGCTAGGAAGATATTGTTGTCCGCACGATAAATGTACGGGTAGTAAACGGCGCCCTGTGCTGCGTCTTCTGTGAGACCGGCTTGCTTTATGCTGCCGACGACGCCGACCACGGTGTATGCCTCGGCGGGGGGGCCCGCTTTAGAACCCTCGAACAGACGATGGCCCAGCGCGCTGGTATGCGGCCAGTAGTAGCGGGCGAAATCCTCGTCCACCACACATACACGCTCTCGGCGGCGTAAATCCCCGGCGTTAAGAAATCGGCCTGCGAGCAGCGAGTAGCCCATGGCGCGGAAATAGTCGCCGGCCACGCTGTACGAATAATGTCCGCGCGCCGATTCGCCAGGCCGGAGAACGTGACCTACGACAGTCGCGGCGCTCTTGCCGCTCTTCCCGCTGAACGGCACATTGGTGACTACGCCGACGGACAACACGCCCGGTTGATGCCGAAGTTCGTCCACTAACCTCTCGATAAAGGCAACTCCGGCTGAGGGAGCGGGATATTTGTTGCCGATCAATGAGATTTGACCCGTGAGAACGTGATGAGACTGGAACCCTGGAGAAACTTCCATCACGCGCTCGAGACTGAGCCCGAGCAGGCCGGCCCCCGCCAACAATACGAATGCGAGGGCAATCTGGGCAACAACGAAGCTCTGCCGCAGAGTTTGACCGGTGCGGCTCGTCGTTTCACCACGGCTCTGCAATTGCAGCGCATTGCGGCGATGCCGAAGATTGAGCCAGGCGATTGGAATTGCGAGCACCATTCCCATAACGATGGCGGCTGCGACGGTGCCCAGCGCCAGCGGCGCATCGAAGACGATATGAGCTCCTAACGGTAGCCGCTCCGCGCCCAGAGCAGCCAGCAGGCGAATGCCGCCAGCTCCGACTGCAAGACCGAGTAGTCCTCCGGAAAGCGACAGCAACGTGGTCTCGACCATAACTTCGCTCACGACGTAGGACCGGCTCGCGCCCAGCGCCTGCCGAACCGCGAGTTCCTTCGCCCGGCCATTGGCGCGGATCAGAAGCAGGTTCGCAAGATTGACCATGCCAATCAGGAGAAGCGTAAGCACGCCCGCTTGCAACAGCAGCAGGGTGGGACGAATCGCCGCAACGTGGTCGGCATGGAGCGGCACCACGAGCGAACGAAAGCCGGCATCGGCAATCATTTTTGCTTGCGGGTCGTCTCTTTCTAACGTGTTATTCTGCGCGTCAATTTGCGACTGCGCCTGCGCGAGGCTGGCGCCGGGTTTGAGCCGCGCAATCATTTGCGTAACATTGCCGCCTGAATGCCGCTCCGACGGCGCGCGGTCTTCAGGACGCGAAGCAAGCGGTAAATACAGCAGGGCTTCCGAGGAGAGAAACCGGAAGCCGGGAGGGAGGACGCCGATTACGGTTTTGGGAATAGTGTCGACCCGAATCCGCCGTCCAATCACGTGAGGGTCGCCGTTGAAATGTTGCCGCCAATAAGCATCGCTGAGAATAGCGACATTGTCGGTTTGATAAGTCGTCTCCGCGTCCGTCAACTGTGCGGCCGAAAGCAGGGCCGACGCCGAGCGTGGTGAAAAAATCCGGAGAGATTTGGGTGATTTGTTCGCGCTTTGCTGTACCGGCATCGCCCACGATCGAGGTGCCGAAACGATAGATGGAAAGTGAGCTGAAAGCTGGAATACGGCCTCGGCGTTCGTAATAGTTGGTGATGGACGAGCCGTCGCGATCCACGCCGGCTTTCGGATACGTGTTGAAAATAGTCACGAGCCGGCCAGGCTCGGGGAAGGGCAGCGGACGCAGCAGGGCCGAATCGATCACTGCAAAAATCGTCAGATTGGCGCCGAGGCATAAGGCGAGGGTCAGAAGCGCGGTGACAGTGAATCCGGGCGTTTTTCGCAGCAGGCGGACGGCATAGCGCAGCTCTCTCGCAAACTCATCGAAAAGGCGAAGGCCACGAGCCTGGCGGCAGTCGCTCTTGATGGTGTTGATGCCGCCGAATTCCATACGCGCGCGCCGCTGAGCTTCTTCCGGTTTCATGCCGGAGCGCACGAGATCCTCAGTATATTGCTCGATATGGAAGCGCAGCTCCTCCGTCATGCCGTCTTCAAAATGAGGCCGGGACGCGAGCACGTGAAATAGGGAACGAAGGCGCTTGAACATGTCACACCTCCTCCGATGTCGCATTCAAGGCCGAAGCAATCGCGGAAGCAAGCCGGTTCCAGCCCGCCGTCTCTTCACGCAGGCGCCGCCGTCCTGCCGCAGTTAAGTTGTAGTATTTCGCGCGGCGGTTGTTGTCGCTCTGACCCCATTCGGCTGCGATTAGACCTTGATGCTCCAGCCGGTACAGCGCCGGATATAACGATCCTTGTGGGATGTCGAGCGCATCGCCCGAGATCTGCCGGATGCGCAGCAACACGCCGTATCCATGCAGCGGTTTCAACGACACCGCTTTGAGGATCAGCATGTCGAGCGTGCCAGGGAGCAGGTCTGCGGTCTTATTCACGAGGGGCTTCCTCCTAGTTTACCTAGGAGAAGTATACCCTAAATCAAGTCTCGACCGGATAACCTTTCGCCACCCAGTCGGTGTGGAAGTTCGTGGGCAGATTGAGTACGCGCACCTTTTCGAAGCCGAGTTGTTTCAGAGCGCGATAAGCAGGCCGGACATTCGGACAATCCTTCATCGGACAGCAGCCGCAGTAGATTACGATATCTGTGTCGCGAGGCAGGCGCATTACGGCGTGTTGTAACGCGGCGAGGCCCTCCGGCTTACTGCCAGGTCCGGCGAACTGCGCATGCGGGATATGTTTCTGGCGATACAGCACCGGGAATGTGACGCAGAAGATCCGAGGCTGCTTTTCCGGTCCATTCAGTAGCTTCGCGAGAGCGGCGGGTTCGATGAGATCGATGGTCTCGCCCCGGCACAATCCTGCCACCGAACCTGCGAGAAAACTACGTCGAGGTATATTCAACTGCCAATATTGTAGAAGAGGCAAAATGAAGTACAAAACATCGCGCCGGTCGTTTCTTGTCTCGTGTGCGGCGCCGGTTTTCGCACTGGCTGTCCCATCGCAGCGGGACGTTCTTTTGCTCAAAACGCCGGAGGGAGGTTTGCAGCCGCAGGCCGTTGTCGATGCCTCGGGCGTGCTTCATCTCGTGTACCTCTATGGCAATCCCGCGGCTGCGGATATTGGCTACGTCCGGAGAGAGCCCGGCGAAATCCAGTTTTCGAATCCGATTCGCGTAAACGACCGGCCGGGCAGTGCCATCGCGCTGGGCACGGTTCGCGGAGCGCGCATTGCGATCGGGAAAGCCGGGCATGTTCATGTGGCGTGGAACGGATCGGGGAAATCGGCGCGAATGTTCTACGCTCGCATCGACGAGCGGCGCCGGCGGTTCGAGCCGCAGCGCGATGTTATGCCAAGCATTACCGGACTCGACGGAGGCGGAACCGTTGCGGCAGATTCCGCCGGCAACGTTTATGTTGCGTGCCATGCGCAGGGTCAACGCGATGGACGGCCCATCCAGGGTGAAGGGAATCGCCGCGTTTGGCTGGCGCGTTCGAGCGACGATGGCAAGACGTTCGCTCGTGAGGCCGCAGTCTCGCCCGAGGAAACGGGCGCTTGCGGCTGCTGCGGAATGGGCGCGCTGGCGGACAGCACAGGGAACCTGTATCTGCTTTATCGAAGCGCGCGCGCCGTCGTTCACCGCGACATGTACCTTCTGGTTTCCCGCGATAAAGGCGCGACGTTTCATGCGACGGACCTCCAGCCTTGGGAAATCGGGGCGTGTCCGATGAGCACTGTTTCGCTCGCCGAAGCGGGCAAGCACGTTTTCTTTTCCTGGGAAACGGACAAGCAAGTGTACTTTTCGAAATACGATGGCAAACCAGTCGCCGCTCCGGGCGCTGGCCGCAACAGGAAACATCCCGCTATTGCCGCCAGCCGGAATGGGAACATTCTCCTTTCCTGGACCGAAGATACGGGCTGGAACAGAGGCGGCTCGCTCAAATGGCAAGTGTTCGATTCGGATCAGCGGCCAGATGCGCCGTTGGGCGAAGCGCAGGTTGTTCCCGCGTGGGGCCTCGGCACCGCCGCCGCCGTTCGCGATCAATTCCTCCTTATTTGTTGATCCATATCAGAACAGGAATTTCAAAGCGAGTTGTATGAGGCGCGGAGGATTTGCCTGCAGAATCTGGCCAAACGCGGGCGATTCGATATCGTTCTCGGGCAGGCCGAAATTGGCGTGATTGAGAGCGTTGAAGCACTCCACGCGAAGTTGTATCCGTTTTGCTTCCTGGATGGCGAAGTTTTTGAACAGCGAAATATCGACAGTTTCCACGCCAGGGCCGCGGATTGCGTTTCGTCCTTCATTTCCGAATTGTCCGGCTTGCGTAACGGGATCTAATTGCAGAAACGCGGAACGGGAAACCCAGTCGTTCGGCGTATGAGCGCCCGCATTCGGGTCTGCAATCAGGTCGGGGCGGCTGGAATAAAAACCGGTAATCTCCGGAGACGAACCCTGCAGTCCAACATTGGCGCTGTCATAAACCGTGAACGGCGTGCCAGAAGAGAGACTCGCAATGATATTAAACTGCCAGCCGCGCGAGCGCGGAACGACGTAAGTTCCGCTGAAGACGAATCGGTTGGTTGCGTCGAAGAGCGATGGGCCGTGCTCGGCTCGCAAGTCGAAGGGATTTTGTGCGAGATCATTTTCACCCGCGACAAGCGTGGGCGCGGACCCGGCCAAGTTGAGCGAGGAGACGTAATCGAGGCTCTTCGACCACCAGTAGGAAGCCAGGAACGATACGTTGCGCGTGAATTGTTTGGAGAAGGCGATCTGCAGCGCGTGATAGGTAGAACTGTTGTTATCGGCGATCAAACCGACCGAGCCGAATGCGCCCGCGTAGGGGCGCCGCTGGTCCGCGTTCTGCGCGGTCGCGCCCGGCTGATAGATTGCCGGATCGGCTTCGATAAAACGGGGCAGATGCGTGCCTTTATTGCCGACGTAGCGCAAGTCGAGCAGATATCCGCCTGCGAGCGAGTGCTCGATGGAGAAATCCCAATCTTGTGAGTAAGGCGGCAGCATCCCGGATTGCACGGTCAGCACAGTGGCGGGCCGCACGAACGTTTGGTTCGCGAACGGCGGCGTTTGGCCGTTGTAGGGATCGGCGAAATTGAGGCCGGGGCCGGGCAACTGATACGCCTCGGTCCAAGGCAGCGCGCTCACCGCTGCTTGCAACGGACCTCCTGTGCCATTGGTGTAGCCGTCGTAGAAAATGCCGTATCCGGCACGCACGGTGGTGTGTCCGCTGCCGGCCGGGTCCCAAGCGAAGCCGATGCGCGGCATGAATTCGTGATAGTCGACGGGCGCGATCCCAGCCGGCACGCCCGGATCTCCGGGAAAGAGCAAGCCTGTGGGCGCGTTGGGCATAACCTTGGATTGTTGGCCGGGCGCCCAGGCGTTCAGGCGACTGCGTATTTCGGTGTAGGGAGTATTCACTTCATAGCGCAGCCCATAGCTCAGCGTCAGGCGGGGATTGATTCGCCAGTCGTCTTGTGCGTAACCGGCTGCGATCCATTTGCGGATACCGCGGTTGAAATCGCCGCCGCCTTGAAAGAATTGAACCGGCTGCCCGAGTAGAAAGCTCGCGAACGAGTCGCTGGCGGGAAAGGGCGCGAATACGAAGAATCCGTTTGTCGCGATGCCGAGCAGCACGTTGATTTGCTGCCGATCCAGGTCCGCGCCGAATTTGTAGTTGTGTGTTCCGCGCGTGGCCGCCAGGGAATAGTAAAGCTGATAATCGTTCTGATACGTGTTCTGCGGGCCGGTGATTGGATTGCCGATATTCGCATAGCCGCTCACGATGAGGTACGGCGAACCGGTTGCGGCCGGTAGCGTCGGTTGGTAATCGAAGCCGAGCGCGCTGGCAGGCGCGTGGTTCTGCGTCTGTTCGTAAAGGAAGACATTCCGGAAAAACGCCGCGCGCACGGTTTGTACCGTGCGGGGCGAGAACAAATGGACATGCGAAACGGTAAAGGAATTGGTTGTGATGTGGTCTGCGACAGGAAAGCCCGGTATATTCGAACCGTTGATGGGAAGCGGATCGAGCGTGCTCAACGCGAATGAGGAGAAGCGGGCAAACAACTGATCACCGCCTGCGAAATAATGATCGAGCCGGAAGCCGCCCTGATCGTAATCGTTGGTCAGCATCTGCGTCCCGGAATAGAGCGACGGCGAAATGTTTCCGAGCGGGTAGAGTTGTTCGGCTTTCAACGCGATGGGGTTGAGCAGGAACTGAGGTATCTGGTCGTTTGGAAATTCCTGTCCGGTGAATTCGTTGATCAGCGGTTTGCCTTCGCCGGAAAAATCGCCGCGCCGCTGAGCCGCGGTGGGGACGATAGCGGCTTGCGTTTCACCCTGACGATCGCGCTGTCCTTCGTAATAGACGAAGAAGAAATCCCGGTTGTGCCGGATAGGGCCGCCTACAGTCGCGCCGAATTGATTCTGGTGCAAAGGCTCGGTCGTAGCCGCGAAGAAGTTGCGCGCGTCGAGCGCGTTGTTGCGGAAGAAATCGTAGAGATCGCCGTGAAATTCATTGCCGCCCGATTTGGTAACGACGGTGGTGGTGGCTCCGCTGGTTTCGCCATATTCGGCCGGCGCGTTGGACGTGAGGATTCGAAATTCACTTACGGCGTCGACAGGTACGCGGATGGCGAATCCTCCGTTGACGCTATCGAGGTTAGTTACTCCATCGAGCAAATAGTTGTTGGCTTCTGGCGGCTGCCCGTTCACTGCGTAAGCCTGCCCGCTGCGGAGGATGCCGCCCGCTTCCGAAAGACCAAAGGTCATAGGCGCTACGCCCGGCTGCAGTAGTCCAAGCTGGGTCAGATTGCGGCCGTTCAGAGGCAGATCGGTTGCCTCGCGCGAGCTGACAACGTTACCGAGCGTTGCGCTTACGTCAACTGTGGCGGCGTTCGCATCGACATCCACCCGGCTTGTTTTCGAGGAGATCTGCAGATTGACGGCGAACTTCACGGTTCGATCGACGTCGATGCGAATGCGCGAGGTCTCGAACGCGGCGAATCCCGGGGCGGCCACATGCAGGCGGTATTCGCCGACACCCAGATAGGAAAAACGGAAATTGCCATTTGCCTGGGAATGCTGGCGCGCGGTGAAGCCATTGGCGGCATTCTGCACTTCGACCTGCGCGTTGCGCACGACGGCGCCGGAGGGGTCGGTGACCTGGCCTTCTAAGATGCCAGTCGGGTCCTGCGCCGAAAGCAGGGTCAGATACACGAAGAATGTTGAAAGACCGAGAAGCGCTCTCTGCATTTGGTTGTGTTTGTAAACAAAAATGGCGCGGGGTGTGAGTACCGCGCCAGATTTCAGCTCAACTTCTAAGGGGGTGTTGATGACAGAATATCCGGATGGCAGATTTTGGTCTTGACCCAAGCGATGGGTTCTAATCTGCAACTTTCGGAGGATGGGAGAAGTTATTCGCCGAGTTTGTAAGAGAAGCCGAACCTCCCGATGAGAATCAATGCTTTTTGACTGGGCGGCTGGATCAGGAACGACTGGATTTTGCCGGTCCGGCTGGCGCGTACCGCTTCCACGCTGCCGACCGGCTTACCGGTTGCCGCTTCGTAAAAGCTGACGTGCAGTGAATCGTCCGAAGCGCGCCGCCAGCCGAAAACATAGTCGCCCGGTTTCAGGGACAAGTCGCCGAACTTGATGGGCACTTGCGTCAGGAAGAAGTGGGAATATTTGCCTTCGGCCGAGTAACCGGCAGTGATGAGAACCACGCCCGCGACGAATTTGCCGTTCCCATTGGTGATGCCGGATGCGGTTGGAAATTCGGTTTCGATGCGCTCCGTCTGCACCTGCGCCCGAGCGGGGATGACGGTTTTGAGCTCGCTTTCGGTTGCGGCGCGCCAGGCGCTGCGTGCCGGTAGCAGCATCGGTATCAGCAAGGCGGCTAAGAAGAATCGGGTCACTGGATTTCCGGTAATTGAACGATTCCGCGCTGCAGGGCGGTGGTGGCGGCTTGCGTTCGATCGGAAACGCCAAGCTTGCTGAGGAGATTGTTGATATGCGTTTTGACGGTGGCCTCCGAGATGTAGAGTTCGCCTCCAATCTCTTTGTTGCTTTTGCCGGAGACGATCAGCTTCAGCACTTCCAGTTCGCGGTTGGTGAGCGACGGGCCGCCCATGCGTTCGGCGAGGCGTTCGGCGACGGGAGCGGGAATACGCATTTTGCCGGCATGGACGGTGCGGATGGCTTCCATGAGCTCGTCGCCAAACATATCTTTTAAGAGATAGCCGCGGGCTCCGGCCTGCAGGGCGCGGAAGATATTCTCGTCGCCATCGAAGGTGGTCAGCACGATAATGCGGGCGTTGGGGAAGTCACGGCGAATTTCAGTAATCGCCTCAACGCCGCTGAGGCCGGGCAGGCGCAGATCCATGAGGGTCACGTCGGGTTTATGGCGCTGAAACAGCTCGACGGCCTGCCGTCCATCCGCGGCTTCGGCGACCACGGCCATGTCGGGCATGGTCTTGATGAGCGCGACCAGACCCTGGCGCACCACGTTGTGGTCCTCGACTACGAGAATTCGGATCGGCGGGTTCAATGGACTGAGGTCTCCACCAAAATTTTTGTTCCTTTACCTGCGGCGGTTTCAACTTGCAGAGCGGCGTCGATGGAGTCGGCACGCTCGCGCATTCCACGCAATCCGAAATGTCCATCCGGACCGGATGTTTCGTAGCGCCCGTCGATACCGCGGCCATCGTCGGCTATGGTCATGCGCAGCTTTTTCGAATCGAAGGCGAGTTCAATATCGATGTGGGCGGCGTCGGCGTGGCGGACGGCATTATTGAGGGCCTCTTGCGCGATCTTCAACAGCTCGTCTTCCATTTTGGGTTCAAGCGGCCGATAAGCGCCGTGAACCTGCAGCTTCACTTTGGCTCCGCCGGCGGTTGTGATCTGACTGGCCATGGTCGAGATGCGCGCCGCAAAATCCTGGTTGTGCGCGGATTGAGAACGCAGGTCCCAGATGGAGCGGCGGGCTTCGGCCAGGCTATTGCGCACCAGAACGCGGGCCTGGTCCAAATGTTCGCGCGCGGTTTCGGTGGATGACGCGAGCAGACGGGCTACGATTTCCAACTGCACGGAGACGCCGGCAAATCCCTGCGCGAGCGTATCGTGGATCTCGCGGGCGATGCGGTTACGCTCCTGCAATACGGCGTCGAATTGCGCTTGTACTTGCCGGACGCGCCAGCGATAGATCCACCAGGCGAGAAAGCCGAGGGCGGCCACGAGCAAAGCGCGAAACCAGAGCGTCTCGTAAAAATGCGGCTGAATGCGAAACGCGATGCGGGCTCCGGACTCATTCCAAAATCCGTCGCTGTTGCGCGCGGCCACATGAAAGACATAGTTGCCCGGACGCAGATTGGTGTAGTAGGCGACGCGGCGCGTACCGGCATCGATCCAGCCGCGATCGAAGTTTTCGAGTTTGTAGCGGAAACGAACTTTGCGCGGCGCCGTGAAGCTGAGTCCAGCGTATTCGAATGCGAAGCGGGAATGGCCGGGCGCTACGGAAGTGATCTGCCTGGGATTGAAAGTGCGATCGTCGACGGACACAGATTCGATGACAACGGGCGGAGGGACGCGATCGAGTTGCGCGTGAGGACCGCGCTTGACCGCGACACCTTTCAATGTCGCGAACCACAGCGAGCCATCGGTGGCTTTCCAGATGGCGGGATGGCCTCCGCCGCTCGCTTCGCTGATGAGCAATCCATCGCTGGTGTCATACGAGATGGCGGCGACGTTGTGTGACTGGCCGTGTGCGAAGCGGAGGAGTTCTTCGCGGCTGACGCAAAACATGCCGGCGTTGGAAGAAAGCCAGAGATTGTGGTCGAGATCTTCGGCGATGCCGTAGATGACGTTGGGCAGTTCCAATGTGGATGGAAAGCGGATGAATTTGCCATCGAGGAATGCGTTGAGGCCGCCGCCGCCGGTGCCGATCCACACGTTGCCTTCCGTGTCGCGATAGAGCGAGGTGATGATGTTGCTGGAGAGGCCATTTTCGGTTGTGTAATTGGTGAGGCGGCCGTTACGCAGGCGCGTGAGGCCGTGCAGGGTTGCGATCCAAAGACCGTTTTCCGCGTCGGGCAGCATGGCGCCGATCAGATCGCTGCCCAAACCGTTGGCGTCGGTGTAAGTGGTGACGCGGCCATTCTGCAATTGAGCGAGACCCCGGCGCGTTCCGATCCAGAGCGAGCCGTCGGGATCGGAAGCGATGGAACGAACCATGTCGTCGGGCAGGCCTTCGGCGGAAGTAATGGTGGTGATGATGCCGTTGTGGATGCGATTCAGACCGTCCGGCGTTCCCACCAGCAGGCTGCCATCGGCATCTTCGGCTAAGGCAAGAATCACATTGCTCGAGAGGCCGTCGCGCGTGGTTAGAGTGGAAAACTTGCCGTCCTTATAACGTGCGAGGCCGTGCGCATCCGTTCCGATCCATATGGCTCCGCTGCGATCTCCAAAGACGCAGCGGATAAGGTCCCCGGGCAGGCCGTCGCGCGTGGTGAAGGTCATGAACTTCTGCCTGCGCAGGATGCTGAGGCCGTCCGATTCGGTACCGACCCATAGGTTCCCTTCGCGGTCGCCGGTAAGCGCGAGGATGGTGTCTCCCTCAAATGAATTGGCGGGGCTGAGACCCAGAACGCGGCCGTTCACGATTCTGGTGAGACCGGATTCGCTGCCGACCCAGAGGGTTCCGTCGTTTCGAGCGGTACTGTACGGTAGTTTTGGCAATCTCGCTCCGCTGACGGTCGCGGCTCGGTTTCAGCATCAAATACTTGCGAAGTCGATCCGTTTCCGGAAAGGCGCGCTGCGCCGGCGGCGGTGTCGGCCCAGAGCGTGCCGGAGCTGTCTTCGCGAAGCGACAACACGTTGTTATTTGGGAGTCCATCGCGTGTGCCGTAAAACGTGAAGCGGCCGTTTTCGAGGCGCGTTATGCCTTCCGCGGTTGCGATCCAAAGCGAGCCGTCGCGGGTTTCGAGAAGCTGGCGGATGTTGTTGCTTTGGAGTTGGGGCGTATTCTGCGTGTTGTAGACGGCGAAGCGGATGCCATCGAAGCGCGCCAAGCCTCCTTCGGTGCCGACCCAGAGATAACCCGATCGGGCCTGCAGAATGGCATGGACGGTATTTTGCGGAAGACCGTTTTCGGAATGCCAGGTTTGTCTGCCAAATTCCGGCGGAGACGCGTGCGCGAGCGCGAAGGCCGAGGCCAGGACGAGCAGACAGGCCGACGCGCGCGGCCGGCAATGCGGCATGAGTGGGACTTCGAACGAGTTATAGCAGATTGGAGGCCGCATCGAGGTAGAGGTGAGCGTTGGGATGGGTTCGCAGAACAGTGGCAGGGCAACGGGTGGAGATGTCTTCCGTTAAAGTGCGCTGGACGATGGCGCGCTTGCGCTCACCGGGAACCGAGAGGATGAGCTCCGGGACGCGCATGATGGTGGGGATGGTCAAAGTGATGGCACGGGCGGGCACTTCCGCGAGCCCAGGGAACCAGCCTTCGTTGACTTGCTGCTGGCGGCATTCGCGATCGAGAGCCACGATTTTTACTGCTTTGGTATCGGCGAAATCGGCGACGGGCGGATCGTTAAAAGCGAGATGGCCGTTTTCACCGATTCCGAGCAGGCACAGTTGCGGCGGATTTGCGCGCAGCAGATCGGCGTAATGGGCGCAAAAGGCTTCGGGATCGGCGGCATTGGCATCAATTTCGTGGAAGGCATGAAACGGGACGCGATGGATCAGCTCGTCGCGCAAGTAGCGGCGGAACCCAGCCGGATGCTGGTCCGAAATGCCGAGATATTCATCCAAATGAAAGCCGATTACTCGATTCCAGGGGATTTCGGGAATTGCGATCAAGGCGCGCAAGGTGGCGAGCTGCGAGGCTCCGGTGGCGAATATCACAGGGATAAAATCCTGCCGATTGGCGATGGCGCGGATGACTGCGGCGGCGTGGCGGGCGGCCGCTTCTCCCATTTCAGCGGTTGTCTTATAAGGATGAAGGGTCATGGAAGGCCGTATCATAGAAGAAAGAAGTATGCGTTGGCAGGTTTGTATTGTATTGGCCGGTTGGTGCGGAATTTTGGCGGCGGCGCAGGCGCCTCCGGGTACGCTTCACTCCATTTCGGTCAAGGGTAATCATCTCTATTCGTCCGCGGACGTGGTGAAGGAATCCGGGCTCAATGATCGGGCAGCGGATCAGCGGGCCGGTTATCGAACAGGCGCGCAAGAAGCTGGAAGCCACCCAATTGTTCACCAGCGTTGCGGATCATTTCGGCTACACTGGCGGCGCGGTCCCCGAATACGACGTCACATTTCAACTGGTCGAGAATGAGCAGATCTTTCCGATGCGCTTTGAGCGTTTGGGCGTGCGCGCCCGATGCCGTTCGCCAATATCTGCGCGATCACGTCGAGCTCTATTCGGACCGCATTCCGGGCACCGAGGGCGTCCTGCAGCGCTACACGTCGGCGGTAGAGGATTTCGTTCACAAAACCAATCCGTCGCTGCACGTGAAAGCGACTATTTCGAATGACGATCCGACGCAGTTGGCTGTGCTCTTCTCTTCCGATAAACCGGCGCCGACGATTTCGCAAGTGATGGTAACCGGCAATGAAGCAGTGGATACGGGCACGATTCTGCGAGCCGTCAACCAGGTGGCGATTGGCGTGCCGCTCTCCGATATGCGCGTGAAGATGATTCTGGAGGGCACGATCAAGCCTTTGTATGCGGCGAAAGGCTATGCGGCGGTCACGTTCCCGAAGGTGGAGACGGAGCCCGCGAAAAACAACCTGGGCGTGATTGTGAAGGTGCAAATCGAGGACGGCCCGGTGTTCAAGTTCGGCGCCATTCACTTCCACGGCAGCGCCCTGGATGAAGACGAAATCCGCTCCACGATTCCGTTCAAGCCGGGGCAGGTGTTCAATGGCGCGCAGGTGGATAACTACCGGCTCGACATGATGAAGCGCATGCGGCATAAAGGTCTGCTGGATGCGAGCGTTCATACGGAAACTCAGCCGGACAATACTACGCATCTGGTCAGCGTGACGTACAATGTCGCTCCCGGCGCAGTTTACAACTTCCAAAGACTCGATATTCAGGGGCTGGATATTACGACGCAGCCGGTGATTGCAAAGCTGTGGGGCGAGAAGCCGGGCAGGCCGTTCAATCCCGAATATCCGGACTTCTTTTTGAAGCGCGTTCAGCAGGAAGGGCTGTTCGATAATCTGGCCACCACGCGGTCCGATTACACGGCCGACGCTTCGACTCACGATGTGACGGTGCATCTCTATTTCAAAGGCGGCGAGTCGGCGCAGGACAAGGCGCGCAAGAAGAAGGAAGAAGAAGAGAAGCGCAAGGCGGATGGGACGTGGAGTCCCTGGCCGGACCTGCGGTAAACCGCGATATTCATTCATAACGCAGGGCTATCATCGGGTCCACGCGAGAGGCGCGACGCGCGGGGAGATAGCCGGCCAACGCCATAATTCCGGCCATTACGCAACTGGCGATCAATAACGTAAACGGGTCGTTGGGTTTCAATCCATAGAGCTCACTTGCGAGCAGCCGCGAGGCGGCCATCGCGGCAGGTATTCCGGCCGCGAGCGCGATGACGACCAGCAGCAGTGTTTCCCGCAAAATCATAGTGGCGATCTCGACACGTGTGGCGCCGAGCGCCATTCGGATGCCAATCTCGTTTGTTCTCCGATTCACCGTATAGGCCATGAGACCGTAAAGACCAACGCAGGCGAGAAGCAGCGCAAGCGCGCCGAACATGCTCGACAAGGAAGCGACCAGACGTTCTTCAACCAGTGAATCGTCGAATTGCTCGTTGAGTGTCTTGACGCCAAACACCGGCAGGCGGCTGTCGACGGCTCGGACCGCTTGTAGTACGGCGGTCGTTACGGCGGCGGGATCGATCGCGGTGCGGACTTCAAAGGTCACGCCCGATTCCGGGAACTGAAGCAGCGGAATGTAAACCATAGGCGTGGCGTGTTCGCGCAGGTCATGATATTTCGCGTCTTTCACGACGCCGATAATTTTCAGCAAACTCGGGTCGCCTCTATAGCCAGGCATGCTGAATTGCCGGCCCACGGGATTGGTGTTGCCGAAATAGTAGTGCGCGACGGTCTGATTTACGATTGCAACTTTCGGAGATCCCGTGCGATCGGCTGGCGTAAAATCGCGTCCCAGCAAAACGGCAGTTTCGACGGTTCCAAAGTATTCAGGGCCGACCACCTCAACGTTGGCAGGCGCAAGTTCTTGACCAGGCCGCGGCGTGTATCCCTGAACGGTCAGGCTAGTCGAGCTGAAGTTCGAACTCAGCGGACTATGCACTGAGGCGCTGACGGAACGAACACCGGGAATCGCTTTGAAACCGTCGAGCAGACGCTCATAAAGCGGGACTAGCTGGGCGTCTTTATACCCGTTCATGAGCGGATTCACAGAAAGCAGCAGGACGTTATTCTTGTTGAACCCTGGATAGAAGTCTTTCAAATTTTCGAGACTGCGCGTGAGCAGGCCCGCGCCAATCAGCAGGACCAGTGACACGGAAACTTGTAAAACCACCAACGCCCGGCCAATGCGTGAGCGGCCGGTGGTCTTGCCGGAGCTTCGCGTGGTTTGGATAAGCGCAGGGCTCAGGTCAAGCTGCGCGGCACGCCATGGCTTACTTTGCCGCAATCTTCCTTGAACAGAAGATGAAGCTTCGTATCCTGTGCGAAAAGCTGTTGATCATCTCGCAGCGGTTCTTCGGTATTCCGCCCTTCCGATTCTACGCGCTGGCCGACGGAATCAAGAAACTTCTCTCGCAAACCAGCCCCGGGCCGCCCGAGAAATCGCCCCCCGAGTCTACAGTTGGAATTGCTGCTGGGCTGGGAAGGGGCGAAAATTTTGAGGAAACTCCTGGAAACGATATCCCATTTTTTGGTTAGTACTGCAAACTTTTTGAGTTTTCAGCACTTTTTTCGGTAAAGAATCCGGACGGGTCTTTATGGTTCATATGAAAGCCAAAGGGAATTGAAATTGCTCGGTTGTGCGAGCATGAAGAGCCTACGAGTACTCCCCGTATTGGCCGTACTGGGAACATTCTGCGCTACGGTCAAGCCCGCCTCGGCCCAATTCATTTACGACACATCCGTCAATCTCCCCGGTTTCGTCGTGATTAACACTGAATTCGAGGTGCCATCCATTTTGACCTCTGTGACGACGATCAGTAGTTTCACTTCTGCAAGCGACACTCTCGGTCCGGTCACGGGTGAAATTTTGGCTCCCACCGCAACCGGCAGCTGTCTTCAATATAGTGGCCCTTGTCTGGCGGTCGAGACCGCTAATAACTTCGTTACCACTCTGCAGTTTTCGACGCCTTTCACTTCGGTTGGAACGTATTTCCCGGATAACGGGGTACCCGGCTCTCTCACCATATCCGCGGTGTCCTCCGTCCCGGAGCCTTCCTCGATCCTGCTGCTGTTAAGCCTGTGCGGGGTGGTCGCCTTTGCGTACCGAAAGCGGTTCCGTGCCATAGTAGCGAGCTGAATCTTTCTGGCGGTGGAAGTGCTTCGGCGTAGCTTGTGCTGAACTCCCGATCGAAGCTGGTTGTTGTTCTGATTGTGGCGCTGGCGCTATCCGCTTGTTCCCGTAGCCAGAGGGCGGCGCGTCACGAGCATAGGGGAAGAGAATTATTGGCGCGGAAGGACTATGCCCGGGCTGCGCTGGAGTTCAAGACCGCCGCGCAGCTTACGCCTCGCAACCCCGAGATCTGGTACCGGCTTGGATTGAGCTGCCTGCAACTGAACGATGCCGCATGCGCGGCGCAGTCCCTACGTAATGCGACGGATATCGATGCGAATCAGGTTGACGCTCAACTCAAATTGGCAACGCTCTACGCGGCCAGCGGGCAGCACGAGTTGCTGGTGGAGGGTGAGAAGCGCATTCGACGCGTGCTGGATCTCTCGCCTGGGAATGCATTGGCATGGCAAACCTTCGGCATCCTTGAAATCCGGCTGAATAAGGCGCAGCAGGCGAGCGGCGCACTCGAGGCGGCGTTGCGGAAGCTGCAGGGCAACGCGGCCGTCAGCGTTGCGCTGGCACGCGCGAAATATGCGGCCGGCGATGTGGCGGGCGCCGGTCAGGTGTTGCAACAAGCGGTAAGGGCGAATCCGAATTCGGCGGATGCGGCGCTGGCGATGGCACAATTCGACAATGGGGCCGGTGCGCGCGAAGTGGCGCTGGCGGAATTCCGGCGTGTGCTGACGCTGGATGGGAAGAATGAAGCGGCGCTCGCCATGCTGGCCGCGGCGGCGCGCAAGGGCGGACGAATTGCCGAGGCCGCGTCGCTGTATCGGCGGCTGACGGCTAGCGGTCCGCAGTATAAAACCGTTTATGTCAAGTTTTTGGTAGAGCAAGGGAAGCTGGAACCGGCGCTCTCCGAGCTGCAGAAGATTGCTCGGGCGAATCCAACCGATCGCGAGATTCGCGGCATGCTGGTTGCCACCTACATTCAGCTTGGGCGGACAGCCGACGCGGAAGGGATCGTCGATAACGCACTGCGGAAGAATCCGCGTGACGTGGATGCGCTGCTGCAGCGAGGCGAACTGCGGCTGAAAGCGGGGCGGCTCACCGACGCCGAGCATGATTTTTCCGAGGTCACTGGGTACGAACCACGTTCGGCGAATGCGCATTACGATCTGTCGATGGTGTGGTACGGGCGCGGAGATGCAATCCTGCAGCGCAACGAGCTTACGCAAACGCTGGAGATCAATCCCAATCTGCTGGCGGCGCGCCTGGCTCTTGCTCAGAATTTGCTCGCGTCCGGCAATCCGCAGGGTGCGCTGGATGTGATGGACTCGGTTCCAGAGGCGCAAAAGGCGATGCCGGGGACGATCATGGCCAGAAACTCGGCTCTGCTGGGGTTAGGACGGCGCGAGGAAGCGCGGAAGAGCATTGAAGCGGCATTGCGCGTCTTTTCCACGCCTGGCTTGTTGCTGCAAAAAGCGCAAATAGACGAGGAGTCGAAAGATCATGCCGCGGCACGTGCTATTGCCGTTGGCCTGTTGAAGCAGTCTCCAGATAATGAAGCGGCTTTGAATCTGCTGGCCCAAAGCTACGCGAGCGAGGGACGGACGCAAGCGGCGCTGGACGCGCTACAGCCGTATGCCACTCAATCCTGGCAGGCGAGGGAAGTGCTGGGCCTCTGGATGATTCGTTCCGGCAGGAGCAGCGAAGCGCGCGCCGCTCTGGAGAGTGCGGCAACCGCGAGTCCGGACGCTTACGACGCAAGAATACGATTGGCTCAGCTCGATATTCAGGAGGGAAAGCCGCAAGCTGCCCAGGAACAGACGGAGGCGGTGCTTGCGGGTCATCCGGAGAGCATGCTTGCCAGGCTCGTTCTGGCGCATGCCGCTGAAGTAACCGGCGATTCGCGGACGGCGGTTCAGCAATATCGTTCGGTTCTCGACGTGAACAAGAGCAACCTGGAAGCGCTAAACAATCTCGCCTTTTTATTGGCGCGAGAGAAATCGAACGAGGCGACGGTCTATGCCCAGGAAGCGCTGGCCATCGCCCCGGGCCGCGCGGCGGTTCTCGAGACGGCTGCATTTGCTTTCTACCAGAAGGGGATGTACACACAGGCGATTGCGGATCTGAAGAAAGCGGAAGCGGCGGAGCCGACAGCGCGGCGCGAGTATCACCTGGCGATCGCCTATTTTGCGGCGGGAGATTTCGGAAAGGGGCAGCCGATTCTGAATAGCGCACTGGCGCACGATCCACAACTGGCGCGGACCGAGCGTGACTGGCAGATTCCGGATTCTACTCGCCAGTAGGGAAGTAAAGTGGGCGCGCTGTGTGGTCCAGGAGCTTGTGAAATCAAATCTGAAGTCTAAACCGTTCACTACGCGCACTGTGCCGTAAAGCCGGTCGTGCTGACGATCCTCCGAGAGAATTGTCGGTAGGCCGTAGTGTTCCGCGTAGGCCCAGAGGTGCGCGTCGAACCAGTTCAACTGGTAAGCTGCACACCCGCGAACAGCGTCGTGCAGGATTGCCTCATTTGGATAGAGAATAGTGAACTGCTTCAGGAATTCTTCCGCTTCCCGCAGAGCTTCGGGTTGCTTGAGGATGACGTGGCCACGAATGGGATGCGTTACGGCTGCAAGAAACTCGAGGATGGCTTGGTGCGGGACGCGCACCGAGTTTTCGACGATGCCGCGCCTGAGAATCTCAGTTGCAATCTTCTGCTTTTCGGGAAAGCGGCCGTCAAAGCGATAGACCAAGACGTTCGTATCAACGAGAGCGGCCACGCTCGTAGAGGTCCTCTCTACTCCAGCCCCTTGTGCGGGGATGCTGTTTCGTATTCGGCAAGGCGCGGCGGCGGTGGCGTTCGGTTGCACGATCGAAGAGACGGAGTTGCGATTCCCGGTCCTCGGGCAATGGCTGTTGGCCTGGAGGAATGACGCGAATCACTTCTCCGGCCGCGAGCCAATCGATCTCATCGCCTGGATGGATATTGTACTTTCAGCGATGATCCTAGGTATGGCGACGCGATATTTCGATGTAATCTTCGCCATGACCACGTCCTTTATTTTAGCGGGCAAAGGAGATCGTTTGAAAACACCAGCCGGTATGGTTCTGATCGTCGTTGGACTCGTCATCATCATTTGGGGAGCATTTGGTTTCAAAGCTCCCGTAAAAATTCTCGACGCTGGGCCAATCCATGTGACCAAAGACACCACGCACCACGTTCCATATGCACCGATTGCCGGGGCGATTGTTTTGATCGGTGGCGTGATTCTGATCGTGTCGGATCGCAGATGATTGTGTTCCGCTTCGCCACGCTCCTAAGCTGCTTTGCCTGCGCTTTGCTGTACGCCAACAGTACGGCCGATAATCAGAGCGAGCGACCGCCCGCGCTTCTGCTCGGCGCCGCCTGGTACCCCGAGCAATGGCCCGAATCCCGCTGGAACGCCGATCTCGACCTGATGCAGAAGGCGCACATGCATGTCGTGCGCGTGGGTGAGTTCGCCTGGACCGCGCTCGAACCAGCCGAAGGCACATACAAGCTGGATTGGCTCGAGCGCGCCATCAATCTCGCCGGCCAACACGGCATCTATGTCATTCTCGGTACGCCCAGCGCCGGCCCACCGGTGTGGATGGCTACCAAATATCCCGGCATCCTCATCACCGAAGCTGACGGCAAGCAGTACACCGGCGCAACCCGCAATCACTATAACTGGAACAGCGACCGCTACAAGCGCTTCGTCCGCGAAATGGACGAGCAACTCTCCCAACGCTTCGGCCATAACGCTTACGTCATCGGTTGGCAGATCGACAACGAATACTCGAGCCAATCCTACGATGCCAACACGCAAGCGCAGTTCCACGCCTGGCTGCAGCATCGCTACGGTAGCATCGACAAATTAAATGCGGCCTGGACCACGGCCTACGACAACGAAACCTACTCCGCCTTCGACGAGATCCCTCTCGTCAACGGGACCAGCGACAACAATCCCGGCCTGTGGCTGGATTCCAAGCGCTTCATCTCCGACTCCCTCCGCGCCTACCAGCGTGTCCAGATCGACGCCATCCGCAAATACGCCGACGCCCGCCAGAAAATCACGAACAACATGATGCGCTTTTACGGGCTCTTCGACGGCTACACGGTCGGTCAGGATCTCGACATCAACGCTTTAGATAACCCGCAGGTGTCAGGCAGCTTCGATCCCGTTCAAATGGCGCCGCCACAGGATCTCATTCGTGGGATCAAGGACCGGAACTATTGGATCATGGAAACCACTGCCGGCCCGCGCGGCGCTGGGAACGCCAGCGTACAGCTTGACAAAGGCGCCATGCGCGACTCGGTCTGGGCCGACATTGGCCTCGGCGCCGACCTGGTCAGCTATTGGCAATGGCGCGACGCACTCAACGGAGGCGAGCAGAACCACGGCGCGATAGTCGACGTAGACGGCGCACCCGATCCCATCTACGCAGAGTGGTCGCAGATCGGCAGCGAGTTCGAAAAAGCCGGCCCGGCGCTTCAAGGCACCACGGTTCAATTCGAGCGTCGCCATCCTGTATTCGTATCCCAGCCGCTGGACCATCGACTGGCAGAAGATGAACCCGAAGTACGATGCCGTCGAAGCGCTCATGAGCTACTACAGACCGCTTCACGAACTCGGTTACAGCGTCGACATCGTCCCTCCCGGCCGCGATCTGTCCAGATACAAGCTGGTTGTCGCTCCGGCGCTCAATGTGCTCACGCAGGTGGAGGCCGACAATCTGGAGCGGTATGTCAAGCAGGGCGGCCATCTCGTGCTTGGGCAGCGCTCGGCCATGAAGGATGAACACGACTCGCGCTGGCCGCAGCGGCAGCCCGGCCCGCTCGCCTCGCTACTCGGCGCGCGTGTCGAGCAGTACACCGCGCTTAATCAATGCAGTGGACACTTCAGGCACATGGGGCGAAGCGAAAGACCAACTCTTCGCCGAGCAGCTCGCCCCGCAGGCCAAGGACGTCGAGATTTTGATGCGCTACCACGCACCGCACTCCTGGCTCGATGGCGAACCGGCGGCGGTTACGCGCGATGTCGGCAGCGGTTGGTTCACCTACGTTGGTGTGTGGCTCGACGAGCCGGGCATGAAGCGCGCCGTCGAGTGGATGCTGAAGGGAAGCAACCTTCAACCCGACGTTTTCCCCACGCCCAAGGGCGTAGACGTTTACAAGCGAACGGGTCAAGACCACGATATCTTTATCGTTGGGAACACGTCCGGCGAAGCCCAAACCATTACGTTGCCCAAAGCGATGCAAGATGTTCTTAGCGGCGAAACGGTTCACTCTATCAAGCTGCCGGTTTATGGCGTTGTTGTTTTGAACACGCGTCATTAGGCCATGGCTGGCGCTGTTACACGGCGGTCCTTTGTGTGCGGAAGCGCAGCAATGCTTGCGTTTGGGGAAACTCGTATGCCGGTGCTGGATGTTTTCGATCATCTGCTGTTTGGCGTTTCCGATCTTGAGCATGGCATCGATTGGTTCGAGCGGCGCGCCGGCGTTCGGGCGATTCCGGGCGGCGTGCATCCCGGGCGAGGAACACGGAACGCGCTGGTTTCGCTCGGCGGAGTCCATTATCTGGAAATCATCGCGCCAGATCCAGCGCAGAGCGTGGCGAATCCACAATTTCAGCTCAGCGCTCTCACTGAACCGCGGCTGATCCACTTCGCCGTGAGGACGAACGACATCGAGAGTACGGCGGCCGCGCTTCGACGGGCGGGCGTGCACACGATCGGGCCTACAGATGGGTCACGGCGGACGGCTTCAGGAGGGCTGTTGCGGTGGAAGACCCTTGGAGTGGAGAGCAAGTTCCAGTCGGGCGAGATTGATCCGATTCCGTTCTTTATTGAGTGGGCGAGCGATTCGACACACCCGTCGAAGAACGCCCCACGTGGTTGCGCGATTGAGGAGTTGCGCTTCGAGCATCCGCGCGCCGATGAACTCAGGGCAGCGTTGCGGGCTATTGGTCTGGAGGCAAACGTTGTGAGGGCGGAGCAGGTGCGAATGGTGGCAATTATTCAGACACCGAAGGGACGGGTTGAGTTGGGATGATTTGTGGAATTGTGGGGAGTTATTGCCGAGCGCGATTTTCCGAGTGGCTCGTTATATGGACTGGTGAACAACTCGACGTTGCACAAAGGGTCGATTCTTTTGGCCTCCATCCGTTTTTCGTGATAGCTCAATCCGCAAGTGCCCGATGTGCCCGGCGCCACCAGCCGAGCGCAAGGATGCCGGCGCCAAACAGAGCGAATGTGGACGGCTCCGGAATTGTAGTTCCGAATGAGTAAAGGACGCTTGTTTGACCTGTATCGTTCGAGAAGGCAGTGACGGAGACTGTGTAGTCCGAGAAATCGGCAATCCCTTCGGAGGTCAAGATGGTCTCAGTAAGTGTCTGGGCGATGGGGGAGCTATCGAAGGACAGAGGATAGAAGAAGAACGTTTGCGGAAGATCGCTCTGACCGATATTGATCGTAGGTGGATTAAGAGATGCCAGGTAGGTTTCAATATTCTGGAAGACGCCTTGGGGATTTGCGGGCATTTGTGCATCGGATGTGATAACGCCCCCGATGTTCACGATTGCCCCAGCGGGCGGCCGGATGTATTCTGTCCCGTGGGCCGTCACTTGAGGAGTGTTGACATTGATTGGGATGCAGATCCTAAAGGTAGCCTTGCCAGGAATTACCGGAGCGCCGGCAGGATCGGCCACGATAATGCTGTTGGGATCAATCTGGATTACTTGACCCGTATTGGGATCGCGGTACGTATTCGGAGTGCTTGCGGCGAGCGTGATGTTCCATGTGACTATCGCGGCCACGTTACCATTCGGAGCGGTAACTGGTGTGATCGTGGTTGTATAGGTATCTCCCGGTTGAAGATGATAAAAATTGGCGAGCCCTTGCCCTGGTCCCGGTGACGCCGTTATGGTTGGATCATCCGTAAGGGGTATGTTAATGGGATCGGCAAAAACAGATGGAACACTGCAAAACAGCAGCGATGTGAGCAAGCATGCAAGGCTAAGAGAACGCACGGCAAGTCTCCTTTTAGCCGGGATTTTGGGTTTAGTATATATCTAAAATCAGTCGCTGAGTCCCTCGCAAAACAGGCAGGTTGTCTTTCACGTTCGCAGTGAGCCGAATAACGGGAGAGGGATGAGAGGGGCGGGGCGAATCTCGGGGATCGAAAAGTCACGGCTGGGTAAAGGTTCTAAGAAAGCCTGACAGAACCTGGTGACGAAAATTACGGAAGTTCATCCATGACGTCGAGCAAGTCTGCCGAATTGTCGAGATCGATGCTGCGGCGGAGGCCTCGTCCCTTGAAGACCGGAAGGACGATTTTATTTCTTTGCGCTGGGGATGTTTCGCGGCGGCTGACGACCTCGCGCACAGCATTTTCGATAAAAGCGGTTAGAGAGCAGCCGTTATCAGCGGCAAGTTTTTTTGCGTCCGCCAGCAAGCGTTCATCCAGCCGGATGGTGGTTCGCATGCATCAAAGCATATCGTAACCGCAGGGGGCCGGCTCAGTGAAAGTTCTCAACGATCATGATTTCGCTGCTGCTCTCGTCCACCTGCGAATACAATATTTTGCGACCATCCCTAGCCACCGCAAACCCTGAATCTGAGAAAGGCGGGTCTCTCTCGAGCCGGGCGACTGGGTGAATGCGTCTCGAGGAAAATTCGTATACATCTACTTCGGCTGCGTCCGGCGGCAATGGACGGACGAAAAATAGGCCAGCTTGCGCGACCGCCCAATTCCCCCAATAGCCGGCCTTCAGCATATCGGTGACGAGATGTTCGCCGCTACCGGCTGCAGAGACCGACCAGATGTCCGGCAGTTCGCGACCCTTTGCATAAAAGACACTCTTCCCGTCCGGTGATTCGAAGGCAGCGAAACCACCATTGCGCGTCAACTGAACAGGCGCGCTGCTTTCCTCGATGGCGCCCGCAGCGATTCTCCATACTTGCCAATTGCCGCTGCGGTTAGAAGCAAAGTAGAGCCATCGCCCATCACCAGACCAACTGGGGACGACATCTTCGGAAATCGCAGAAGTCACGCGCCGGGGCGGCCCTCCGTTCGCGCTTACGACGTAAATGTCAGGGTTTCCATTCGGGCGCGAATCGAACGCGATGAACTGTCCGTCCGGGGACCAGCGCGGCGTACCGGTGAGCGGCCCATTAAAAGAGGTGAGCCGAACTGGATTTTCGCCAGATGCGTCTGAGGCCCAGATCTCGTCGACCCCGGTGCGATCCGATCGAAAAGCGATTCGTGTGCCATCGGGGGAATATTGTGCGCTGCGTTCGTTGCGCGTCGAACCGAGCACTCGCCTTCTGCCACCGGTTCGCAGATCGGTTTCCCAGACATTACTATCGGAGAAATATTTCGAGTAGACCAACCGATCGCCAGTTCGCGCAATAGCTAAGTTGTATGCTCCTTCCGTGGTTCCCGGCATCGGTCGCGGTAAACCGCCCGATGCCTTGATCCGCCACATGCTTATGGGCCCCGAACGCTTAGAAGCAAACACGATATCGAGGCCATCCTGGCTCCATGCGTGAGCCGAAGTAAAGCGCCGATCAAAAGTCAGGCGGCGCGGTTTACCGCCCGAGGAGCTAACAATATAGATATCGTTATTCCCAGTGCTTTCCGTTCGACGGAACGCAATCTCCCGGCCATTGGGAGAGAAAACCGGGCCACTGTCTCCAGGGGTTGCGGGAGGGGGCACGATGAGGCGGCGCTTGACATTATTATTGAGTGAAAGTGTGTAGATGGAGAACGGATCTTCGGTCGAACTCCTGTCAACCAGCGCGAGTAAATTCCCGTCGGGCGACCAGTCGATCTGGCGGTCGAAGATATGGGCCCGTGGCGCTATATTGGCAATCTTTCGTTTCGCACCCCCAGATATGGGGATGATATAAAGTCCGGACTCTTGTACGTCGTCCGTGCAAGTGATGAACGCTATGTAGCGCCCGTCGGGTGACCATGCCGGGCTGCCCTCGGACGTGGAGCCGGTGGTCAGCCGGATAGGCGAATCCACATCAAGGGCTTGCGTGAAGATGTGAAATCGCGAGTCGCCCTGCTGGCTCCAGACGAACGCGATCGTCTTCCCGTCCGGTGAAAGCGCCGGTTCGTATTCACCTCCCGCGAGCGTCGTAAGCGGCCGTGACGTATATTGTTCAGCCGATTGCGGCAGATCCCGGCCTATGCTGAATCGCTTGTAGTCCAGGGTGCGCAGTTCATCCCATTTGAGTCCGATGATGAGCACTCCCACTAACGACAGCGCGGCGAGAACCAGACCCTTAACCCGGCGGGACCACGCTTCTCGATCTTTAGAACCTGGAACTTTTGTCTCCGAAGCTTCCAGCACCAGCGTTGAGACAACTTCGCTCAACTGATCGGGTGCAGGCAGCGCATCCGCAATGAACTGGGTTTCCGGGCTGGCAGATTTTTTTACGGCCGTGATGAACCGATAACCGCGCTTCGGAACCGTTTCAATGTATCGTGGAATCCCGGCATCGTCGCTAAGAGCCTGACGGAGCTTTTTGATTGCCGTACCGAGGCCTTGCTCAAAATCCACGAACGTATCGGGCGGCCACAATTTTTGGCGAATGTCTTCGCGGCTGACCACCTCGCCAGCGTGGTCCAGCAATGCAATGAGAATTCGAAACGGCTGCTCCTGAAGCTTTATGCGCGACCCCTGCTTCCGCAGTTCCCCGCTCGCGGGATCCGCTTCGAAAACGCCAAAGCGGAAAACCGGCGCCGATCGGGAGGGTTCTTGCGTCACGTCTATCCCTTGGAGTGGCTGAAGTATATCACCGCGGCGAGCCCTGCGCCGGATAAGTTTCCCGCTTCTTTTCCGGTAAGTTCAAGCTCGCCCTTACGGCGCATACTTTCAATGACTTAGAGCTTCAGAAGCGGATCACTTACTGTACACATTCGCTCCATAGACGAGCTCGTCTGCGCGGTGCAAAGTGGACAGTGGATGAGCGACTAAGCATCGTTCGTCGAGTCAAAGGAGAACTTGAAATGAAACGGAACCGAAAATTTGCTCTGCTGCTGGGGTTAGCTGCGATGTATTTCACAGGCGGCTCGCTTAAAGCCGCTGGCATTATCGGCAGCTTCACATTGCCATCACAAACGCTATGGGGAGCGGCAGTCTTGCCGGCGGGCGATTACACTTTCAGATTGGATCAGGCCAATATCGATGGGCAGATCACAGTCTGGCGGGGATCCAAAATCGTTGCTCTGGTTATCGCTCAGGGCCTCACCGAAACAGGCTTCTCGGGAGCCAGTTCGATGCTAATCGTTGGAACCAGAGTTCGCGCTTTGCGTCTCGCGGCGGCGGGACTGACTTACAACTACCCGGCTCATCGAGAACGAAATGAAGTCCTCAGGCGGAGCATAACCATTTCGCTCGCAATGAAGTAAACCATAGAGATAGACTTCTGTGGCCGACGCTTACGACAGCTCGGAGGGTTCGCATACGCCGGCCATAGGTTGTTTGCGTCCGCCAACATCTCAAGGGACCAGCTTTGCTGCGATAGTTTCCGGATCATAGACGCAGCCGCCCCAGATTCCGCCGCTGGCGTGTTGCAGCGCGGCCCAGAGGCGGGTGTCGGCGGGGAGCTTCGGGTCGGGACGAAGGTCGGGCCGCGGGGCTCGGGCAAGCAGGCGGCGATGGCCTTCCTCCGCATCGAAGATTTGGCCGGCTTCGCCGATGAAGTTCAGATGGCCTTCGAGCCGGTTGCGATCGATTTCGATTTCGAGGAGATCGCCATCGCGCAGCTTACCGGCCGGCCCGCCGGCGAGCGCTTCGGGTGAGATATGGCCAATGCAGGCGCCGGTGGAAACACCGCTGAAGCGCGCGTCGGTGACGACCGCGACATGTTTGCCGAAGGGCAGATGTTTCAGCGCGGCGGTGATTTGATAGGTCTCTTCCATCCCGGCGCCCATGGGTCCGCGGCAGATGAGCACCAGGATGTCTCCTTCTTTTACCGTGCCGGTCTTGATGGCGGCGATGGCGTCGTGCTCGGTCACAAAAACTCGGGCGGGCCCGCGCAGACGGTATACGCCATCGCCATCCACTACCGAGGGATCGATGGAGGTGCTTTTGACGACGGAACCTTCGGGGGCGAGATTGCCGTGGGGGAAGCATACCGTCGAGGTCAAGCCGCGAGCGCGGGCGGCATCGGGAGAAAGAATCACGTCGTCCGCATCGATGCTGTCGAGCGTCGAGAGGAGCTGGCGAAAGCGAACGCGGCGTTCGGATTGCTGCCACCAATCGAGCATGGCGTCGAGTGTTTCGCCGGAGGCGGAGAGCGCGTGGGTATTGAGCAGGCCGGCGCGGCGCAGATGCAAGAGAACTTCGGGCACGCCGCCGGCGAGAAATACTTCGACGGTTGGATGATTGCGCGGTCCGTTGGGAAGCGCGTCGACCAGACGGGGAACGCTGCGGTTGACGCGATTCCAATCGGCCACGGTGGGCCGCCGCAAGCCGGCCGCATGGGCGATGGCGGGAATGTGCAGCAGCAAGTTAGTGGAACCGCCGAAGGCCGCGTGCACCACCATTGCGTTCTCGATCGCGGCTTGGGTGACAATGTTGCGGCTGCGAATTTGCAGCTCTTCGAGACGCAGGATGGCGCGGGCGGTGCGGCGCGCCATGTCGAGCCACACCGGCTCGCCCGAGGGTGCGAGCGCGGAGTGGGGCAGAGCGAGGCCGAGAGCTTCGGCTACAACCTGCGAGGTTGCGGCGGTTCCGAGAAATTGGCAGCCGCCTCCCGGTGAAGCGCAAGCGCGGCAACCGGCGAGCGCGGCTTCTTCCAACGAAATTTTGTGGTGCGCAAATCGGGCGCCGATGGTTTGCACTTTGCCGGCGTCTTCGCCGTGTTCCGGCATGAGCGTGACGCCGCCGGGAACCAGAGCGCAGGGCAGATCGGACGATCCCGCGAGCGCCATCATCATGGCGGGAAGACCTTTGTCGCAAGTCGCAATGCCGATAACGCCCGCGCGTGTTGGCAGCGAGCGGACGAGACGCCGCAGCACCATGGCGGCATCGTTGCGGTAGGGCAGGGAATCGAACATGCCGGGCGTTCCCTGCGTTCGGCCGTCGCAAGGATCGGTGCAGGCGCCGGCGAACGGAATGGCGCGATGCGCTTTCAATTCGCGCGCGGCTTCTGAGACCAGCAGGCCGACTTCCCAATGTCCGGTGTGATAGCCGAGCGCGATGGGCGTTCCATCCGGCGCTCGAACACCGCCGTGGGTGCTCAAAATGAGGATTTGCTTGCCGCCGAGCGACTCCGCCGCCCAGCCCATTCCGGCGTTCTGGCTTAAGCCGAACAAATTGCCCGAAGGTTGTTCGAGAAGCATTTCGGGCGTGAGCGGAAGAGCGCCCTGGGGGCCTGGGGCGTGGGTGCGGACTTCGAAAATGCGAGGGTCGTTTGAATCGATTACGGTTGTTAGGTCCATTCGGTCCGATACACTCAAATTCTGCGCCTATGCCGGAACGCTTGCTGGCTATTTATCCGGGATCGTTCGATCCTTTGACGAACGGTCATCTCGATCTAATTTCACGCGGCAGCCGTCTGGTGGAACATCTTATCGTCGCAGTTCTGCAAAACACCCAGAAGCAGCCGTTGTTTGCCGTTCCGGAGCGCATCGAGATGATACGCGAAGCGGCGGCGGAGTTTCCCAATGTGGAAGTGGATTCCTTCGAGGGGCTGCTGGTGGATTATGCAGCGCGGCGCGGAGCCAACGTTATTCTGCGCGGTGTCCGCGCTATCTCCGATTATGAGACCGAACTGCAGATGGCGCTGATCAATCGCCGGATGCGGCCCGAGACGGAAACGATTTTTCTGATGGCGCGCGAGGAGTATTCGTTCCTCAGCTCGCGGCTTATCAAGGAGATTGTCACGCTGGGCGGGGACGTTTCGAGCTTTGTTCCGGAATCGGTAGCGAAGCGCGTAAACTGGAAGTTATCCCATGCAAGCCATCGCTGAAATCGCAGAACGTATCTCTACCATTAGTGTTTCTTCGACGCTGAAGGTTTCGGCCGACGCCGATCGCCTGCGCCGCGAAGGAGTGGACGTGGTCGACTTTGGCGCGGGCGAACCGGATTTTCCGACTCCCGCGAACATCAAGCAGGCCGCCGTAGAAGCGATCGATCAAAACTTCACGAAGTACACCAACGCGGGTGGAATTCCAGAACTGCGCGAAGCGATTTGCAATCGGCACCGGCTGGATTTCTGCACCAATTACTCGCCGGCGGAATGCATGGTGACGGTGGGCGGAAAGCACGCGATCTTTAACCTGATTCAGGCGCTGGTGAATCCGGGAGACGAAGTGATTATTCCGGTTCCGTACTGGGTCACTTATAAGGATGTGGTGAATTACGCCGGCGGCGTGTGCGTGTTCGTAGAGACGGACGAAAGCACCGGGTTTGCGGTGAGCGCGGCGGCGATTGAGCGGCATATCACGCCGAAGACGAAGCTCGTGATTATTAATTCGCCGAGTAATCCGAGCGGCTCGGTGCTTCCCAAAGACGAGTTCCGGCGCATTTACGACGTCACTTCGAAGCGCGATATTTTTCTCTTGACGGACGAGTGCTACTGCCATTTCGTATATGAGGGCCAGCCGTTCTCGATTGCCGCTGTGCCGGGCGCAAAGGATACGGTTGTAGTTGCAGGCTCGCTTTCAAAGACGTATGCGATGACGGGATGGCGGGTCGGGTTTGCGCTGGCGCCTGCACCGATTATTGGGGCGATGATGAAGCTGCAAAGCCACAGCACTTCGAATCCAACTTCCATTTCGCAGAAGGCCGCCGTGGAAGCGATGCGGGGGCCGCAAGATTCCGTACCGGAGATGCTGGCCGAATATCGCAAGCGGCGCGATTTCGTGGTGGGGCGATTGCGCGAGATACCGGGCGTCTCGATTGCTACTCCGAAGGGCGCGTTTTACGCGTATCCGAACATCAGCGTTGCTTACGGGAGCGGGCGAGTGAAGAATTCGCTGGAATTCGCGAGCGAGTTATTGGCGAAGGCGCACGTGGCGGTGGTTCCGGGGGAAGCGTTCGGGACGAATGAGCACGTTCGAATTTCGTATGCGACTTCGATGCACGAGCTGGAGCGCGGGTTGGATCGGATTCACGAATTTATTGACGGATCGCGGGCTTAACGCGCCGCCTGAGAGGCGGCGGCAGGCAGGATTGCCCCGCCCCACCTGACTTTGCCTGCAAAACGGCGGATCAGCCACCTTCCACACCGCGTGGTGAGGACCAGCAAAGACACGCCAATGACGAGTGCGATGGGAATGATCCAATAGCCGAGCAGTTCGCGTGCAGGCGGGGAATAGATGACGCCAAACGTGAACAGCGGAGGGTCAACCCACACGCCTACGTGATCAGGGAAAATCGGTTTCAAGACCGCGCACGCAAGGAAACTGAGAGCCGTCGCATATCCGACAAAGAGGGCCAGCAGTGCAAACAAACCCTCGATGCCGGTCAGCGCCCAGACGAACGTGGCGCGGACTAGAAGCCATGGACTAGAGCCCGCTGCGGCGCGATTCAGCAGTCCCTCGGCACGATAGATTTGCGCGAGCGACTCCGGACTGCCGAGAGCATCCAGCGTTTGCGTCAACGCCTCCACGGCCGTTTGATCGGACTCGTCGACACGCTCGGCGATATGGCAGCGTATATCGGAGACGATCTCTTTCTTCTCGGCTTCGGGCGTATTGCCCAAAGCGAGCCGGAAGCGCAGGAGATAGCGTTCCATTCGATCGCCCGATTCACTTTGTTCGTGCATGTTTCACCTCTTTCCTCAGCATGGTTTCCAGTACCCTGTCTATCTGTCCGGAAAATTCTTTCCAGACGACCGCCATTGCAGTTGTGTTGTCCCGGCCGGATTCCGTTAAGGTGTAGTACTTGCGCGGGTGGCCGCTGCCCGCGTCGCGCCATTCGGAAATGACGAGGCCGTCGGATCGCAGCCGGTTGAGGATGGCGTATAGCGTTCCGTCGGCGACAGCAATCCCGCTATTTTTCAAGGCGCGCAGAATATCGAGCCCATAGAGAGGCTGATGCCAGAGAGCGGCCAGAATGGCTAATTCCAAGGACCCCTTGCGCAACTGGGCGCCCCAGCTCTTGGCGTCGGGCTGGAAGGGTGTGGAGCTCTTTTGCTCTCTCATGCTTGATACTCTATGATGCTAAGTATGCGTCAATGCAAAATGGATGTCAATGAATTGTTTTGATGATTGCAGGCGCCTACGGTTTCAGCGTTGGAGCAAGTACGATATTAGAGGAGGATTCAGGTGGCACTCGACTGGTCACAATGTCCGGCGGTGGAAAGCATTCCTGGTAAGGTCTCGGGCGCATGGGTATTCAAAGGAACGCGCATGCCGGTCGCGACCGTGTTCGAAAATCTCGAGGCTGGCGCGAGCATCGAGGAAATCATGGAATGGTTTGACGTCACGCGTGAGCAGGTCAAACGGTTTTGGATTTTGCGGCGCGCAGCTTGGATATGCCGGCGCGCGTCGCCTGATGCGGATACTGTTCGACCACGGCACGCCTGCTCCTCTGGCTTTGCTGCTTGACGCTCACACGGTTCACAAGAGCAAGGCGCTCAGTTGGGACCGCCTGACCAATGGCGAATTGCTCAAGGCAGCGGAAGAAGCCGGTAATGATGTGCTGCTGACCACTGACAAAAACATGCAATATCGGCAGAACCTCACCGGCCGGAAGATTTCTATTGTGGTGCTTGGCAATTCGCAATGGCCCGTGCTGCGGCTTCACGCCGATAGAGTTGTCATTGCCGTTGAAGCAGCAAGCCAGGCAGCTACAGCGAACTCGAAATCCCGCGGCCTGACACATTCAGTGCGTGAGTAGTTTCACGGCTTGAGCGTGCGGGCCGCAATCTGGGCGATGTCGAGTAACTCCGGTGGATTTTCGGTTGCGGCCAGCGCGTCGCGGAACATGGTGTTGCAGAAGGGGCAGGCTGCGCCGATCACTTCGGCGCCGGTGGCGACCAGCTCTTTGGCTCGGGTTTCGTTGACGCGCTGGCCAGTTTCTTCGCCGAGAAACACGAGACCTCCGCCCGCTCCGCAGCAGAAGCTTCGCTCACGGGCGCGCGGCGGATCGACTACCGTTGCCGAGCGCGCGATCACCTGCCGCGGCTCGTCGTAAATGCCGCGGTAGCGGCCGAGGTAACACGGATCGTGAAAAACTACGCGGCGGTGGTCTTGGGCGGCGGGCAATTGGTCCAGGTGACGCGCGAGAAATTCACTATGATGCTCAATTTCGAGTTCTGCTCCGAATTCGCGCCAATCGTCTCCGATGGTGCGGACGCAATGCGGGCAGATGGATACGATTTTCTTGACGCGGGCTTGCTGCAAAGCCGAGAGATTTGTTTCGGCGAGTTGGCTGAAGGCCAGATCGTTTCCCAAGCGGCGCACAGGATCTCCGGTGCAGCGCTCTTTTTTTAACACGCCAAACGATGTTCCCAGGTGATTCATGACGGCTGCGAATGAGGCCACGATCTCGCGGCCGCGCGGATCGTAGGAACCCATGCAGCCGAGCCACAAGCAGTACTCCTGGGAGCCGTCAAAAATCGGGAAGGCTTGCTTGGCGATAAATTTGTCGCGCTCGGTTTGGGAGAAGCCCATGGCGTTGCCGTTGCGCTCTAGGTTCAGGAATAATTTCGTTCCGTAATCGTCTTCCCATGTGCCGGTGTTCACGGCGCCCCGGCGCAGGCCGATGATCATGGGCAGATGCTGAATGCCTACCGGGCACTGATATTCGCAGGCTCCGCAAGTGGTGCATTGGAAGATGGCCTTCTGGGAAACGGTCGCGCTGAGGATTGGAGTTTCGTTGTTGTTTCCGTATTCGTTGAGATAGGCGCGCACGCCCAGCGCGATGAGTTTCGGATTCAATTCCTTGCCGGTATTGTTGGCCGGGCAATGTTCTGTGCAGCGGCCGCACTCCACGCAGGAATAGGCCTGCAGAGCCGCGATTTGGCTGATGTCTTTGCCGGAAACCAGGCCGAAATCTTCGTCTCCGGATAACGGCGGAATGTGGCTGAATCCGCTGCGCTGCAGAAAAATGGTGAGCGGGCTGAGCACCAGGTGGAGATGCTTGGTGTGCGGAATCAGCGGAAGAAACGCGAGGATGGTGAGGGTGTGAATCCACCAGAGAGCGTGGCCCGCGACAGACGATTCGGGCACCCACCACATCGGCATATAGGTGACCATCAGCAGGAAAATCAATAGCGCGATGATGCCCGATTCATAGGAAAGCGGCTCGAGCCATTTGGGTCTGATGATAAAGCGGCGGAAGGCAAGCGCCGCGATTCCGACCGCGCAGAGGGCTGCGAAGACGAATGCAAACCAGAAATAGAAAGCTCCGAAGGCGCTGTGGCGACGGAGGAATGGGAGACCGAATCCGCTCGCGAAGTGATTCAAGGTGACGAGCACGAAGGCGCAAAAGCTCCAAAATACAAAAGCATGCGCCAAGCCGGGCAGCGGGCGCTCGCGAATCACTTTGGCCTGGCACATCACTTCCCAGAAAAAGTCCCAAACGCGGCGGCCGATGGGTCTTAATTTGAAATCGGCATCTTTGCGCGACGCCAGAATGCGATGGACGACTTTACCGAAGCGCAGCCAGAAGAGCCAAATGGAAACAAGGATGAGAGCCAGGAGCAAGAGGCGGGCGCTCATAGTTGTGTAGCATGAAAAAGCGTGCGATATGCCATTTCCGGAGCCGCTGGCTTCATTGGATCACACCTGTGCGACCGCTTAATCGACGCGGGCCACGAAGTAGCCGCTCTCGACAATCTGATCACCGGACGCAGGGAAAATATCGCGCATCTGGTGAGTAAGTCGTCGTTCCAGTTTATCGAATGCGATGTTAGTAAGCCGCTTTCGTTGGAGGGGCGCTTCGACCGCGTGATTCATGCCGCTTCACTTGCGAGCCCGGTCGATTATTTGAAGCATCCTATTGAGACGCTTGAATCCGGATCGAGTGGGACGCGCAATATGCTGGAGATTGCGCGAAGGGATGCGGCGCGGTTTCTGCTGACCTCCACGTCGGAATGTTATGGCGACCCGCTGGAGCATCCGCAAGCGGAGACCTATTGGGGCAATGTGAATCCGGTGGGAGTGCGCTCCTGCTACGACGAGAGCAAGCGTTATGCGGAAGCGCTCACGATGGCGTATCACCGCGTGTTCGGCGTTCGCACAAACATTGCGCGGATTTTTAATACCTATGGGCCGCGCATGGCTCTGAACGACGGGCGCGTGGTTCCGGCATTCATCGGGCAAGCTCTGGCAGGCGCGCCTTTGACGGTTTTCGGCGATGGATCGCAGACGCGCAGTTTCTGCTATGTTTCGGATCTGATAGAAGCGCTCTTGCGGTTGAGCGAATCGGAGGAACGGTATCCGGTGAATCTTGGCAATCCCACGGAGTTGACGATTTTGGAATTCGCAAATCGGATTCGCGCGCGGTTTGGAAACGGAGTGCAGATACAATTCAAGCCGCTTCCTTCGGACGATCCGAAAGTGCGGCGGCCGGATATCGGGAAAGCGCGGCGGCTACTCGATTGGGAACCTCGAGTGAATCTGGAGGAAGGGATTTCGCTTACGGTCGATTACTTCAGGCCACGAATGAACGCGAATACGCACGAATCCCGCTAAATGTTGCAGTGGCGCAGGCCACGTTTGGCCAGGTATTGCTGGTGATATTCTTCCGCGCGATGAAAAGTTTGCGCGGGTTCAATTTGCGTTGCGATGGGTCGGCGGAATTTGCCGGATTGCTCGAGCTTTGATTTGGAAGCTCGCGCGGCCTGCTCCTGCTCGGGCGTGTGGAAGAAAATTACGCTTCGATACTGCGTGCCGACGTCGGGGCCCTGGCGGTTTACTTGCGTGGGATCGTGCGCGTTCCAGAATACTTCCAAAAGCCGATCGTAGCTGACCTTCGCGGGATCGTATTCCACCTGCAGCACTTCGGCGTGCCCGGTTCGATCGGTGCAGACATCCTTATAAGTAGGATCGGCGGTATGGCCGCCTTCATAGCCAACGGCGGCATCGACAACCCCGTCGATTTCGCGAAAGGTTGTTTCCACGCCCCAAAAACAGCCGGCGGCGAATGTAGCTTTTTCAGTCATTTCTTCTATTTTCTCCCCGCGGAATGACGGCGATGGCGACAGCGCCCAGCATGGCGATTCCGAACACGACCGCCATGGGTACAACATAGCTGCCGTAATGTTCGCGCAGCGTGGAAACAAGATAGGGACACCAGGTCTGGCCGATGGTGTTTGCCGGCAAAATAATGGCCATGGCGCGCGCCAGCGTGTTCACTCCGAACTCTTCGGCGGCGATCAAGGGGATCAGCATGTAATCGGCGCCCATGGCAAATCCGAATACCAAAGCGAATACATACAGCATGGCTGGGTGAGCCGGAGAGACACCGAGCAAGAGAAGAATAGTGGCCGCGACGATGAAGTAAGTGGCCGTCATGACGCGCTTCTTGGAGAAGATATCCGCCAGATAGCCGATGCCCAAGCGGCCTACGATGCTGGACCATAAGATGACGACCGAAGCAGTGGTCCAGGTCGCGTCCAGCACGCGCTGGTTGTGGAACCCGGCGTCGCGGAACACCAGTTTCATGTGCATGTTGATGGAGCCGATGGAGCCAATGGAGCAGATGCTGCCGATGAGGAGCAGCCAGAACGGTCCGCTGCGAAGCAGATGGCGAAAGCTGTGCGCGGGAAGTTTCAAATCGGGCGAGGGATGGAGGGCGCCGTCGGCGAACTGGCCGATTTCGGCTGGTCTGTCCTTCAACAAGAACAGCCCAAGCGGCCACGCCAGAAACATGAGCGCGCCGACTGCTATGAGCGCGATGCGGAAGTTGTATGCGTCGGTGATTGAACGAACGAAGAACGAACCCAGGCCGCCGAAGAGGCCCACGCCCACATAAACAATCCCCATTGCGCGGCCGCGTTGTTTTTCAAACCAGTGCGAGACCAGGATCTGGTGTGGAATGGGTCCCGAGAAAATGTAACCGACGGTGTAGATGAAATAAAAAAGAAAGTAGATGCCGATTGCGCCCTTCATGGCGCTGAAGCCGAAGAAGGCGACAGCGGTGAGGGCGGTTCCGGCAAGGATGAGCTTGCGCGGACTGAAACGGGGAATGAGCAGCGGTCCAACCCAGAGAGTCAGAACGGCGGCGATGGGGAACCCAAGAGTGATTTGCTGGAGATCCCAGTGGAAACTTTTCTGAAAGTAATCGTAGAAGAATGGGAGGTTATAATATGGAACCCCAACGGCGATTCCGAACGTCACGAAACTGGCGGTGACAATCCACCAGCCGTAGAATCGCCGCTTCAAGCTGGTTGCGGCCGGGTTGGTGGTCGGCAAAATACGTTATACCAACTTACATTCGCGGAGCAAGCGCGAACGAAAGGCGTAACGGGTACTGCCGACGTATCAAAATTCCGGATACAAGCTGAAGGCGCGGGCGTCTAATAGACAAAGCAACGCGAAAGAATACGAGCGAGCCAAAGCGCAACAGCCATACAAAATCGAACAAGGAGGCGTAGAAAAAACAGCCATGAATGAGTTTCGAATCAAACATTTCAAAACGGTGCTCAGTTTCTCGGCATCGCTGCTGATAACGGCAGCGCTGGCAATGGGAGTTGAGCCGAACGCCAAAACTTTTACGGCGGGACAAAAAGCGAAAGTGCAAGGAGTGATCGTATCGCGGCAAGGCGAGACACTCAAGGTTCGCGGCACGGACGATTCGATCGGCACGATCGATCTCACCAACGACACGAAAATTGAATTGAAGCACGGCATCTTTAGCCGCAAGACGGCGATGGATGTCGCATCTTTGGTTCCCGGTCTGCAAATCGAGGCGCAAGGCAAGGGAGACGACAAGGGAAACCTGGTCGCGGACAAAGTGATCTTCGATCCCAATTCGATGCGGGCCTCGCGGCAAATCGATACGCGCGTAGCTCCGCTTGAAGCGCGAACCGGGAGCGTCGAATCGCGCGAAGGAAATTTGGAAACGCGCGCCGGCAATATAGAAGCGCAGCAAGGCCAGTTACAGGATCAGGAAAAACAGACCCAACAGCAGGTAGGGCAAGTGAAGCAGTCGGCCGATCAAGCCAACCAGGGCGTTTCGCAAGTGAATAATCGCGTGAGCGATCTGGACAATTATCAGCCGAAATTCACCGACACGGTGTATTTCAAATACGCGAGCGCGAAATTGACACCGGAGGACGAGCAGAAGCTGAACGATCTCGCTCAAAAGGCCCTGAATGAGAAAGGCTATGTGATCGAGGTGGCGGGGTATGCGGACACGACCGGCAAAGCCGCTCGGAACCAAGTGCTCAGCGAAGCGCGTGCCGATGCCGTCACCCGCTATCTGGAGCAGGAGGGCAATATACCAATTCATCGAATCCTCACGCCCGCGGGTATGGGGACTACGCACGAGGCGGAAACTAACGATACAGCCGAAGGCCGAAAGATGAACCGGCGAGTTGAAGTGCGCGTTCTAGTGAACCAGGGGGTGGTGGCGGGGGCGAATCAATCGGCCTCCAATAGCAACACCGCTTCTAAATAGGACGGCGCGAATTGAGTTCTCCCGGCGAATCCACCGAGCCGGGACCGGGAGCCGAACGGCGAGTCTGCCGTTCGGCTTTTTCATGTCTGTGGAGGCTGCTATAGCCAGTTGCCGGACCGCGAAGGAAGTTCAGCCACGTCCACCCAAAAGTGCATCAGCGCCTGGATCTTTGCGAAAAATTGATCCATGTTCATCGTCTTCGCAATGAACGCATTCGCGCCGGCCTCATAAGCCGAACGCGGGTTGGGCATACCGCTGAGCACCACCACCGGTATGATTTTCAGACGCTCGTCCGAGCGGATTTCACGAAGGAGTTCCGCCCCCTCGCCATCCTGCGCGCCCATATCGGAAAGAATGAGATCGAAAGACTGCTGCTTCAGAAGCTCTTTCGCCGCGTCAACAGTTTCAGCGACAAATAGCGTACAATCGTGACCGCATTCGCGAAATGCCTCCCGAATGAGGTGAGCGTCTCCCGGATTGTCTTCTACAACTAAAATGTTATAGGAGCGGCGCGGTATCGGCACAAGTGGTAGTGAATGTTCCCTTACAGTAACACGGGTCGGCGCTTCCCGTGTCTTTTGTTTCACATTAAGGGTTGGTATATAGGTTCTGGTACTTTTTGTACCAGCTAATGCGCGCCGCGCGGCTGCCCTTCGCCCGGTCTCGGCCGCCGCATTACGAACGGAAGTGGCGCCAGAAACAGCACCACCACGGACATGAGCCAAAAGCTGTTTTTGAAACTGAGCGCGCTGGCTTGCGCCTGGACCATCTGATAGGCCATGGCCAGCGCCTTGTGCGCGGCCGTCACCGCGTCGAAGCCCTGCGAGAGAAACAGCGCCTTCAGGCCAGCTACCATCTGTTCGAAATTCGTGTTGGCGGTTGTCGTGTGCGCCGCGAAAGTCCTTTGATGTGTCTGATTTTGGCGTGCCAGGAACGTGCTGAGCAGGGAAGTCCCGATGCTGCCGCCCAGATTGCGCGCGAAATTCGACAAGCCCGAGACCTGATTATTCTTCTCGCGCGGAACGCCGACGTAGTTCAGCGTGCTGATCGGAATAAAGATGAACGCCATCGGCATCACTTGGATGGTTCGCAGCAGCACCACCGTCCGGAAGTCGATGCCGGGATAAATGATGGTCATCAGGTTCAATGTCCCGGCCAGACCGAGAAAAGCGCAGCAGATAAGCAGGCGTGGATCGATCTTGGTGCCGGTTATCCGGCCCGCAATCGGCATCATCAGCATCAGCGCGAAGCCCGCCGGAGAGAGCGCCATGCCCGCGCGTTCGGCCGTGTAGCCCAGATTGACTTGCAGAAATTCGGGCAGCAGCACCGTCGAGCCGAAAAGCACGATGCCCAGAATGAACGACAAAAAGACCGCGGTCCCGAAGTTGCGATTTTTCAGCAGACGCACATCGACGATGGGATTTTCGTGGAACCACTCCCAAAGAAAGAACGCAACCAGAACCGGAATGCCGATGCTGAACATCGTGACGATCAGCGGCGAGCCGAACCAATCTTCTTCCTGCCCCTTGTCCAGCACCATCTGGAAGCAGGAAACGCCAATCACGATCAGCGCCAGCCCCATATAGTCGATGCGAATGCCGGCGCGCTTCTCTTCTGTGATCCACGGCGGATCTTCCACCACCCGCTGCGTCAGCAGCAGTGAGATCAGTCCAACCGGAAGGTTGATGAAAAAGATCCAGTGCCAACTCAAGTTGTCCGTGATCCAGCCGCCGAGCGTGGGGCCGATGGCCGGCGCGACCACTACCGCCATGCCGTACATCGAAAAAGCCATGCCTCGCTTTTCGACCGAAAAGGTATCGGCCAGAATTGCCTGTTCGGACGGTTGCAGCCCGCCGCCGCCGCAGCCTTGCAACACGCGCGCCACAATCAGCATCGGAAGGCTGGTCGATAGCCCGCAAAGCATGGACGAGCCCGTGAACAGCACCACGCAGGTCATATAGAAGCGCTTCCGGCCGAATACCGTCGACAGCCAGCCCGAGGCCGGCAGCACGATTGCGCTCGAGACTAGATAACTGGTGAGAACCCAGGTGGCTTCTTCGTAAGTGGCGCCCAGCGAGCCCGCGATGTGGGGCAGGGAAACGTTGGCGATGGAAGAATCGAGCACCTCCATGAAGGTCGCCAGCGTGACCGTGAACGCGACCGCCCACGGGTTGTGCGAAGGCTTCCAATCGTGATGCGTTAATGCGGGTTGCGAGGCCATGCGAGGTCAGCTTCCGATCCGCACTTCCGGCTCTACCGACATTCCGGGGCGCAGCCGATCGAGGCCGGGCTGATTCGGCTTAAAGCGGATACGAACGGGAATGCGTTGCACCACTTTTACATAGTTCCCCGTGGCGTTTTCGGGAGGCAGCACGCTGGCGATAGAGCCTGTCGAGCCGCCGATATTCTCCACAGAACCGTTGAAGTCCCGATTGAGCGCATCCACATGTATGCTGGCCGATTGTCCCGGCCGGATATTGCGCAACTGCGTCTCTTTGAAATTCGCAGTAACCCACAAATTGGAAATCTCGACAATCTGCATCAATTGCTGCCCGGCCGAAATATGCGCGCCCACTTCGGCGGAGCGCTTCATCACGATGCCCGCAACCGGAGCCGTAATTCTGCAATAGCTGAGCTTCAGCCGCGCCTGCTCCACTTGCGCTTGCGCGCTTTGCGCCGCGGCTTGCTCGGATTGAAGCGTCGCGCGCCGGATGGCGACCTGCTGCGGCGCATTGTGCCGGTATTGCGCCAGTCTGCTCTGCGCTTGCTCGAGTGCGGCGCGTCTTTGATCCACCGTTTGAGCGGCAGCTTGCAAACTTGCCTGGTTGGCGGCCACCAGCGCAGCTTGCGCTTTGGCGGTTGCTGCAATCTGATCGTATTCCTGCTGCGAAACCTCTTCTTTCGCGATGAGCAATCGATAGCGCGCCAGGTCGGCCTGCGCCTTGGCGTTGTTGGCCTCCGCTTCGGCTACTTTGGCCGCGCTGAATTCGCGGTCGCGCTGCGCTGCCGCCAAGCCTGCCCGGGCATTCGCCACGTCCGATTCGCCCGTCGAAATGTTGGTGAAATTTTCCACTTGCGTGATGGGGACATTCGGCTGCTGCGCCGAAACCATGCTGTGCGCCTGCGCAAGCTGCGCCAGCGCCTGATCGAGAGCTGCCTGATAATCGCGCGGATCCAAATCCACCAACGGCTGTCCGGCGCTCACCATCTGGTTGTCTTCCACGTAAACGTGCGTGATGCTGCCATCGACGCGCGCGCTCACCGGATTTAAATGTCCATCAACCTGCGCATCGTCTGTCGATTCGAACTGCCGCGCATGAATCCAATACAGGAAGCCGGCGGCCGCGATAACCAGCAGCACCATGAAAAAAATCAGGAACGCTTTCCGCCGTCCGCGCGCCAACGGCGGTTTAGCCTCGCGCTCGTTTTTGCCCGGCGTCGGCGCGCCCGCCGATTTTTCAATTTCGAGTTCTTGCGGGCCGCTCATGGACGGTTCTCCTGTAACAAATGCGGCAAATCGGCTTCCGCTTCGCCGCTCGCTCGCGCTAAAGCGAATCTGGCCAAATTGAAAGAGAACAGGCTGGAGATATAGTCGCTTTCGGCGCCCGCCACCTGCTCCTGGGCCTGCACCACTTCCACAGTGGTCGCGATTCCCGCCTTGAAGCGGTCTTGCGCCTGGTTCAGCGTCTCGTGCGCATAAGCGCGATTGCTCGCCGCCAGCCGCACCTGTCCCATGGCGGTCTCCAGTTCAATCAGCGCGGTGCGCACGTCCTGCTCCACTTGACCCCGTTGATCCGCCAGTTCCGCCTGCCGCTGCCGAAGCGTGGCTTCGGCCTGCTGGATGTCGCCTTTGATGCGGCCGCCTTCCCAAACCGGAACATTCACCGACCCGGTCACCGCAAAAACGCCGTGCGTAGATGCTGGATTCGGACCAATCACGCCGTAGTCGCCATTCAGCGAAACGGAAGGAAGGCGTTCGGCATGCGCGGCGGAAAGCGCGGCCTGCGCGGCGCGTACCTGAGCCTGCGCAGCTTTCAAATCGGAGCGATGTTGGAAGGCGTGCTCGATTGCGGCATCGGCTGCCGGAATCGCGCTTTCATTTGAGCCGAGCACGTCTGTCAGAATCAGCTCGCGATCGAGCGGCAGCCCAATCAAACGCGCCAGTGCAATCTTCTGCTTGCGTAATTCCGCCTGCATGGAGCTGAGCCGCTGCTGTTGGCTCTGCAACTCCACCAGGCTGCGTGTCACGTCAATGCGGGCGTTCGTGCCGGCTTCTTTGCGCACCACGGCCTGATTGTAAATCGCCTGCGCGCTATCCACTTGCGCTTGCTGCGAAATCACGCCCGCCCCGGCCGCAACCGTCTGCAGATAGCTGCCCGCCACCGCCAATACCACCAGTTCGCGAGCGTCTTGCGCGGAGAGAACGGAAGCCCGCTCGCTTTCCTTTCTCGCTTTCCAGTTGCGCCGCTGCACCAGATCCAGCACGGATTGGCTGAGCGTCGCTTGCGCCTGCGAATAGGCAAATGGACCGACCACGGTGGGAATCGAAAAGTTTAAGCCCGGAGGAACTTTGAACTGAAATCCGTAAGCCGCCAGATCGATCTGAGTGACCGTCTCGCTGGCATTCACTCCGATGTTCGGGAGCAGCGCGCTGAGCGCCTGTATGCGTTCGGCCCGCGCGGCGGCCACGGAATTAGCGGAGGAAATGGCGCTCAGATTCGTGGCCAAACCACGCTTCACAGCTTCGGCCAGCGTCAAAGAAATGGGACCGCTCCCGACGTTACCTCCCGGTACGCTTCCCTGATAGCTGCCGGTAACCTGGACCGAGCTTGTGATGGTGCTGGCGCCTCCCGCGCCGTTGGCCGATTGCTGCGTTCCAACCGCGCCCAGCTGGTTCGTGCGGCCTGAGGCGGGCAATTGCGCCGGTCTCGCCGGCCCGGGCGCGCTGCCGCCTGGCGACAGCTGTGCCCACGCTAAGGTTGCCGTGAAACAAGCGGCGAGCGTAAAGGTCCGCACCAGCATATTCCATACATAGATGTATCACATCTCGTACATGAGTGTATATAATGTAGTGGCCGATGGCTAGCGCCAAGCAACCCAATAAACATCAGCAGCGGACCGAGCAAACCCGCCGTAAACTGCTGAAGGCGGCGCGCCGCATCTTCGCGCGCGATGGCTTCGAGGCCGCCCGTATCGAAGAGATCGCCCGCGAAGCCGGCCACACACGCGGCGCTTTCTACGCTAATTTCGAAAGCAAGGAAGATCTGTTCTTCGCGCTAGTCGAACAGCAGGCCGGCTATCACACGGACGTATTGCAGCGGCTCCTCGAATGCTGCCCTGGCGCGGAAGAACGGCTCGAAGTTCTCCGGGAATATTACGTCAAACGTGCCGCCGACCGGCAATGGGCAATGCTGATGCTCGAGTTCAAGCTGTATGCTGTGCGGCATGGACGTCTCCGCGCGCGGTTTGCCGGCGCTCTTCACCGCATTCGCTCCTCCGTCAAGCTCGACATTCAACATCTCCTCCCGGCGCGCATCCGGGTAAGCTCGAATTCCAGCGAAGTTCGCCGGACTGCCCTTGAAGCGGCGCTGAACGGGCTTGTTCTGGAACACGCTTATGATCCGAAACGGATTTCAGAAAAGCAGGTCGCGTCGATTTTGCGGCGCGTCTTCGATCTGCTTATTCAAAGCAAGTGAAGGGTGGGCGGAGTCCGCTTGCTGACGCATGTCTTGAAATACAATATTGAATACAATCCATGAAATCTCATATCTATGCAACGGCCGCGATATTCGCTGCGCTATCGGTAGCGCTGGTGTGTTCAGCCCAGATACCGGATGGCTCCGGCGGCGAGAGCGCTCTCCGCTTCCGCTTCCTCGGCCCGCAAATCGGAAATCGCATTTCGGCGGTCGCCGGAGTGCCCGGCGATCCTAACATTTATTACGCCGGCGCCGCATCCGGTGGCGTGTGGAAGAGCACCGATGGAGGCAATCGTTTCACGGCCGTGTTCGACGACGAGCCGGCGCAGGCCATCGGCGCTTTGGCTGTCGCGCCTTCCGATCCGAGTACCGTATGGGCTGGAACCGGCGAAGCTTGGGCCATTCGCGATAGCGACGTAATGGGGGACGGAGTATATAAATCCACCGACGCCGGCAACACCTGGAAGCACATGGGCCTGGACCAAACCGGCCGCATCGCGCATATCGTGGTGAATCCGCGCAACGCCGACAACGTCTTCGTCTGCGCGTTGGGCCGCACCACCGGACCGCAGCAGGAGCGCGGCGTTTTCCGCACCACCGATGGCGGCCTTCACTGGGATCGCGTGTTGTTCGCCGACGAGAACACCGGCTGTTCCGGCCTGGTCATGGACCCCCATAATTCGAGCGTGCTCTTTGCCGGTATGTGGCAGGTCGAAATGCATACGTACGGCGAGTTCAGCGGCGGTCCCGGCAGCGGAGTTTTCGTTTCGCGCGATAGCGGTACTACCTGGAAGCGTCTCACCGGCCATGGTCTTCCGAAGTCTCCCGTAGGAAAAATCGACGTCGCGGTCGCTCCCACCGATTCGAATCGCGTTTACGCGCTCATTCAAACCGCCGAACAGGGCGCCGTCTGGCGCTCCGACGACGGAGGAGAAAACTGGCGCGTACGCAGCCATGACCGCGAACTCATCGGCCGCGCCGGTTACTACATCCGCATTGCTGTTTCGCCCGCCGATGAAAACGAAGTGTTGATAGCGAACAGCTCCGATTTCCTTTCCACCGATGGCGGCGACACATTCAAAGTCGTGCCCTATGGCGGAGACAACCACGATATCTGGTGGGATCCCACCAATGCCGACCGTTTCGTCGTCACCGACGATGCCGGCATGAACATCACCACCGTGCATGGCCGCGGATTCCATCGCGTGCAACTGCCCATCGGGCAGATGTATCACGTGGCCGTGGATAATCAGATTCCTTATTGGATCTACACCAACATGCAGGACGACGGAACCATGCGCGGACCAAGCGCTGCGCGCGGCTTCGGCGGATATGGCGGTGGCCCTCCCGAACCCGCCGAAGAGCCTGCTCCCCCTACTGCCGCCTCTCAAAAAGGTGCTCCGAAACCTGCGGCCGCCAACCAAAACGGCCATCCGACCGAACAGAACACGGAGCAAAATACCGCCCCTGCCGAATCCGAACCCAGCGCGGAAGCGGGACCGTCTGAGCCGCGCGATCGAAGGCAGAGCGCGGGCGGCCGCTCCTTCGGCGAATTCGACACCTGGCAGCACGGCCTGGGAGGCTGCGAGTCGGGTTTCACGCTACCCGATCCCACCGATCCCGATATCATTTGGGCCTCCTGCTACGGCGATGAAGTCACGCGCTACAACGCCAAAACCAAGGAAGTGCGCTCGGTCAGCCCCTGGATGCACACCCTCGATTCGCCGCCGAACGAGACCAAGTACCGCTGCCACTGGACGCCGCCGCTCGCCATCGACCCCTTCGATCACAACACCGTCTACTACGGTTGCCAGGTCATTTTCAAAACCTCGAATGCCGGCCAGAGTTGGAATGTAATCAGCCCCGATCTTTCTACCCAAGATCCCAGCCGCATCGTCCCTTCCGGCGGGATTGTGCAGGATAATCTCGGCCAGTTTTACGGCGAAGTGGTGTTCTCTATCGCGCCCTCGTCCATCCAAAAAGGACTGATCTGGGCCGGTACCAACGACGGCAAAGTCTGGTACACGCGCGACGGCGGCGGCCACTGGAATGATGTCACGAAAAATATCAGCGGCATGCCGGCCTGGGGCACCATTGCCAAAATCGAGCCTTCCCATTTCGATCCCGGAACGGCCTACATCGCCGTCGATTTCCACCTGATGGACAATCGCGATCCGTTCCTCTACAAGACCACCGATTTCGGCAAGAGCTGGCAGCGCATCAATTCGAATCTTCCGAAGGGGCCGCTCGCCTACGCCAAAGCCATCGCGGAAGATCCAAATCACAAGGGTCTCCTATTCGCCGGGACCGGCAACGCCTTCTACTATTCGCTCGACGACGGCGGCAAGTGGACGCCCATCGCCGCCGGACTGCCGCACTGTCCCGTCGATTGGATTGAAGTGCAGAAGAATTTTCGCGACGTGGTGGTATCCACCTATGGCCGCGGCATTTACATTCTTGACGACATCACGCCGCTCGAACAGATGGCCGCCAACCCATCCGATGCCGCGGTTGTCCTTTACAAGCCGCGCGCGACCTATCGCCTGAAGAATGAACACGCCTATCTGAATTTCAATCTGAAATCCCCGGCCTCTGTGGAAGTCGCCGTGCTCGATCAAAACGGCAAAGTAATACGCGATCTGAAAAAATCTCACGCGCGCGCCGGCCTGAACCGGAAAACATGGGACCTGCGCTATGATCCGCCGGAGCTCGTCAAACTCCGCACCGTCGCTCCGGACAACCCCTTCATCTGGCAAGAGCCGCGTTTCCGGAACGCCACTTCGCGCCCCATTACCCACTGGGGAATTCAGGAGGCCGAAGTCGGACCCACGGTGATTCCGGGCAAGTACACGGTCCAGCTCAAAGTAGCGGGCAAAACCTACACGGAGCCGATCGAAATTCTGCGCGATCCCAAGACCGTGGCAGATCAGGCGGGTCTGGAAGCATCGCTCAAAATGCAGCTTCGCATTCGCGACGATATCGATTCCGTCTCTAAAATGGTGAACCGCATCGAGTGGATGCGCAAGCAGCTTGCCGACGTCTCGAGCATGCTGCGCGCCGAAAGCGGCGGCAAACCCGAGCTAGTAAGTTCCGTTCAGGATATGAACCGGAAGATGCAAGACGTCGAGTACAAACTGATCTCCAAAGTGGAAGCCAACAGCGACGACAAATACTACGTCGAGCCCTATAAAATCTATCTAAATCTGATCTGGCTCAACGCCGAAGTCGGCCCGGGCGGAGGCGATGTGGCGGGTGGCACAAACTTCGCTCCCACCGATAACGACGTGCAGATCCTGCAGATGCTCGAAAGGGATCTTACGGCCGCGCGGGCGGATTACAACACGCTCTTCCAGAAGGAAGTTCCGGCTTTCAACCGCGCCATGGCCGGCAACGGAGTCATGCCGGTAAGCGCAGGGTTGCCTGCAACCGCCGGAGGAAAAACAGGCCAGCAGTAACAAAGAGAACGCATTGACTTAGCTAATGTATTTAGCTAAGATCGGCTCATGATTGAAGCCAATATGCTCGAAGCCAAGACCAAGCTGTCTCAACTGGTCGAAGCCGCCGAGCGTGGAGAACAAGTATTTCTCAAAAGAAACGGCATACCCGTCGCGCAGATTGTGCCCATACCCAAAGGCAACTTTCCTTTCGGCTTTCTAAAAGATCAGGCCGGAAGCATTCCGGACTCGCTTCTGTTCGATAGTTCAGAAGAACTCGACGACTTCACACGGCTATGAGGTCCGGACGCCCCCTTTTGCTGGATACACACGTCGTGATTTGGATGGCAACGGACCCGGAGCGGCTACCGCCCTCGCTCGTTACGGCCATTGAAACCGTTGAAACCCGATTCGTCAGTCACGTGACTGCTTGGGAAATTCAGATCAAGCACGAGAAACATGGCGGCAAATTTAACTTCTCGTTAGAGCAGCTCGAGCAGACAATGAATGCTTTTTCGTGCACCGAATTGCCTATCGAATATAGAGACATCCGCGGGCTAAATCGGATGCGCTTCTTCCATCCGGACCCATTCGATCGTTTGCTCATCGCGCAAGCAAGCCTTCGCCCGGTTTATTTGGCGACTCTCGACCAGAACATCATCAAGACCTTCGAAATGGATAAAGAATTCTGTATCTTCACGGATCGCGCGCGAGAGAAATAATTGTTTCGATATCCGGAGTCTGCCCATCGTGAAATCAAAAAAGTCGCGCAACTTGCGCAGATAGCTCATCAAACCGGAACCATCCCCGAGCGGCTAGTGACAAATTTCAAACGTTGATGCACATTCGCATCTGAAGTATTAAATCACCGAATTCTTCGGCGTGACCCGCATTGCCCGCTTAATCCGCACCGCCAGGCTCTCGGAAAATCCGATCGCCGCCAGCCCGATCAGAAAATGCAGCACCCGAATCGCTTCATGAGCGCGGCCGGGCAGAAATCTGCCCATCGTGAATCCAAAAATCACCACCAGCAATCCCCATAAAAGCGCCGCCACAACCAGGCCGATGTTCACTCTTGCCCGCGCGGCCAGGATTGCCAGAATCCAGAGCGCCAGCACCAGCGCCTCGCCAAGTCCCATATGTAGGGGAACCAGGCTGTAGGAGTGCCCGGTCCAGAACAGAAACCCAAGCACAATCAGAATGACGCCGAGCACCCGCACGGCATTTTGCAAGACAATGGTTGCGTTCTTCATAAGATGTCGCACCAATTGTACGGCAGCATGTCATATAGCGCGAAACATGCTAATCTGAGAGTGTCCTACCTGCGGCTCTGTCTTCGTCGAAAAGGATTACCTTCCTCGTTCTGGCTGCGTTAGAACAATTTGAGCAACAGGAGCATTTTAGTGATTAACATTTACGTTGGAAACCTGAGTTTCCAAACGACGCAAGACGATCTGACATCGATCTTTTCTCAGTACGGTGCAGTCGAGCGAGTGAATCTCGTCACCGACCGTATGACAGGACAGCCCCGTGGCTTTGCTTTCGTCGAGATGACAAACCGCAAAGAGGGCGAAACCGCGATGGCGACCCTAAACGGCAGCGATCTGCATGGTAGGACGCTTAGCGTGAACGAAGCGCGCCCCAAATCTGACGCGCCTCGTGGCGGTGGCGGCTTCGGCGGCAATCGTAGCGGTGGCCGCGGCGGCGGCGGCGGGGGGTTCAAGAAGTCCCGCTGGTAATACCTCGCCAATCTCATTCGGAAAGGAGCGCTCATGGCGGCGCGTGGTTCGTTTCAAAAGCACCAAAAAGAGATAGCTCGTAAAGAAAAGCGGCAGCAAAAACTAGCCCGCCGGCAGGGCCGTACGCATGGCCCTCAACCCGGCGCGGCTGCGGAGTCCGAGGTTGTGGAGTCTACGGAGGAAGTTCCGGCCCAAACACCCGAAATTCCTCCCGTGGAACAACCGCAAGCCGAATCGACTACCGGCTGATTTGCTGTGCGGCAGCCTACCCTGGCTGCCGCAGCCCTCTCTTGCTCCTTTACCGGGCGTCTTTACCGGCTAACCAGCAGCCCGCAGGTTGCCAAAAACAAAGCCGGGGGCGTAATCAGAACGCCCGCTTTGAAGAACATCCAGGCGCTCACGTGCTCGCCTTCCCGCCGTAGCGCGATCAGCCAAAGAATCGTCGCGAGCGATCCCGTCACCGAAAAATTCGGACCCAGATCCACCCCGATCGCCAACGCGTTGCGAATCGTCTCTGCCACGTGATTCCCCTGCACCGCGCTCCCGGCCAGTAATCCCACCGGAAGATTATTTCCGATATTGCAAACCGCCGCGATCCCGAACGAAGCCGCCAGCCCGCCGCTCAGCGGTCCGTATATTTCCAAATGATGGAGCGCCCCGCGCAGCTCGCCAACCGCTCCAACCGAATTCAGCCCTTCCACCAGCACAAATAATCCCGCAACCAGCGGCACCACGCTCCAGGAGATCTCCTTTACCACGGGCGCCAGCGAATCCCGCCTGGTTGCCAGCACGGCCGCCAAAACCAACGCGCCCGCCACAAACGTCGGTAGGCCCAGGTCCCGGCCCAGCGCCGACGCGGTAAGCAGAACCGCCGCCGTCATCGCGATGCCCCACGCTACCAGCCGCCCGGACCCGGATAGCGCGGCCGCCGGAACGTCCATCGCCATCTCGCCTTTAAGTTCACGCCGCGATAAGAGCCATAGAACCGCGTAGGTGGCCAGAATCGAAAGCAGTGAGGGCAGCGCGAAATACCGCAGCCATTCGCTCAGCGCCGGCATCGTTTTTCCAAACACCACCAGATTCGCCGGATTCGAAATTGGCAGCACGAAGCTGGCGGCATTCGCAATAAACGCGCAAATGAACAGATACGGCAGCGCCGTCGCCCGCGCCTTCTTCACCGCCGCATAGACCGCGGGCGTCAGCACCACCGCCGTTGCATCGTTCGATAACAGCGCGGTCACCAGAACACCCACTCCGTAGATCAGCGTAAACAGCCTCGCCCGCGATCCCTTCGCCGCGCGCACCGCGTGCGAGGCCAGCCAATCGAACAGCCCCTGCCGCCGCGCCAATTCGGCCAGAATCATCATGCCGGCCAGAAACAGATACACGTCGGTACCTTTACGCACCGCCGCCAGCGCCCTACCCGGCGTGAGAAAGCCAAAAACGACCAGCAACCCAGCTCCCACGCAGGCCCACACCGCTTCCGTCCAGCCGCGCGGCCGCACCAGGATCGCTAGTACTGTAAGGACCGCTATGGCCCAGACGCCAAAAGCATGCATGACTGTTCGTGTGAGTACCGGAGGGTAGCTAAATGCTCCGAAAATCGTCTATCCGTCAGGAGATAACCGAGTTGCGCCTATTCGCCGATTTCTTCTTCCTCGTGCTGTTCTTCATTTTGCTTATCTTGTGGCTGATTTTCTGGGCCGCTTTGCACGTCGCCGGAGGACTCATTCACCTGCTGATCGTCTTCGCGGTGATTGCGCTCATCATACACTTCGTCCGCCGCGCCCGTTGAATGCTAACCTCAATCGATTGAGAATCCTGCGTCCGGCAATCGCGAAAGCGCGCCGGGTTCGTGCCGCCATCGCCAGAGGCTCTTCGCTTCCCCTCGGTTCCGTTTCGTTCGCCGTGGGCAGGCCCGGACTTGGCGGTTTCGTCGATTCCATCGACGTCGATCCCAGCGGCATCATTCGCGTTATCGGCTGGTGCAAGGGCGCATTCAATCCGCAGCAAGTCCCGCCCGTTTCGCTCGACGGGCGACCTGTTCCATTTCTTCAATACTTCCGATTTCGAAGAGAACAGCTAAGCCGAATTCCGGGAACCATCCTATTTGGCCAACCCGGTCTGGCCTTGGACTACCTGGTTCCCGAATCGATGCTCGGACCATCGAAAATTCTGGAGCTCGAATTTGAGGACAAGACCAAGCTGCGCTTCGAGACCGATCTCCACTTTATCGATCCGAATTATCGCGCGCTGCTCAGCACGGGCGACGTTTTCCATCGCGAGCACATCTACGGATCGGGACCGCCCAACACCGCCGTGCATCCGGAAGTCCTCGATGTGGCGCGCGAGCTGCCCGGACCGCTTCTCGATTTCGGCTGCGGACGCGGCGCCCTCATCGGCGAATTGCAGCGAGCGGGAATCGAAGCCTATGGCCTGGAATTAGACTCGCCGATTATTCGGCAATCGATCCCTTCCCAACTGACCGGCGCGATCACGCTGTACGACGGATCGTTCCCAACGCCGTTTGCCGATGCCCGTTTCCGATCGGTAATGTGCTCGGAAGTGCTGGAACACATCCCCGATTACGCAGCCGCGATACAGGACATCGCCCGCCTCGCAACCGAAAGGGCCGCTTTCACAGTTCCCGACGCCAGCGCGATTCCCATTGGCTTCCGCCACGGCGCCGTTCCCTGGCACCTGCTCGAAGCGACCCACGTCAACTTCTTCACGCAACAAAGCCTGCACCGCGCTCTGCAGCCCTACTTCTCAAAAATTGAGTTTGGACGAATCGGTTTGTCGCACTTCGGCGATAGCCCGTACTACGTCAGTCTGGCAGCCGTTTGTTTGAAATAGAGGGCGCGTACGTGAAAACATAAAAGATCAACGTGCCAGGCGCAAGCGACAACAACCTGCTTGAGATCATCCTCGACTCTTGGGATAGAAACAATCTCATTCTGATCAACCTGCTCCGAGCGTTACCAGCGGGTGGCTTGCAGGCCAGGGTCGCGTCCAGCAGTCCGTCCGTCGCGGAAATGTTCACGCACATCCACTATGTGCGGCTGATCTTCCTCTCCGAGGATGCTCCCGAGTTCGCCGGCCAACCACCGCCGCGAGAGTGGCTCAACGAAGCTAACCCCGACCTTATCGCTGAGGAACTCGAGAGGAGCGCCAAAGCGGTGCGCGACGCGGTTCAGAGCCTCATCAGGTCCGGCGAAAACATGAGACTTCACTATGACCATCCCCTCCTTTACCTTCAGCACATGATCTGGCACGAGGGCTATCACCACGGTCAGATCAAGCTGGCCCTCAAGCTGACCGGTCGTCCTTTAGAAGACGAGGAAATTGGTCCGCTCACCTGGGACATCTGGCTCGATAAGACCCAGAGCGGCTAAGGCACTCAGGACGAGACGCTCTTCGCAGTGTGATGGCGGACACAGGCAACAAGAGTTTGTCGAAAACCAGAGCATAATTTCCAGTTAAACGCGATGCAGCCAAGGGGCATTGCGAAATGCACCAGTTCTCCGTGCGAAAGAATTTTGAGACGTTTCTATTGGGCGATCTTGCGGCGAATAATGAGACCAAAGCCAAGCAGGCCCGTACCGAGCAGTACGAAACTACCTGGCTCGGGCGTCGCATTTGACCCGAGGCCAGCCACAGGCGCAATATCGTCCGCGCCACTGATAAATGGACTCGTTTCGGTTATGTGCCCGGTGTTGAGATCGTACTGCGCCCCGCTCGCGCCACGAACGACGAAAAACAGTAGGTTTCCATCGCTCGCAATACCATCGAATACGGGTGATCCGCTTACGCTGGTGAACGGTGCACTTGTAAGACCCGTGTCAACTGTGTAGAACCCGCCGCCGTCAGAACTAACGTAGAGCTTTCCGGTAGTGGCGTCGAAGGTCAAACCGTCGGGTTGATTTGGAGTCGAAATTGTTTTAATAACGGCGCCAGTGACAGGATCCAATTGCGCTACTTCATTCAGACCGAGCACTGCAAATAGATGACCGCTATTGTCATATGCCAACCCGTCGGGTCTGAGACCACCGTTGTATAAAGTTGTCTGCACGCCCGTCGTAACGTTCACCCTGTCGATGCTGCTGTCGAAGGCATTGCTCACTAGGAAGCTTGCGCCACTGGGGTCCAAAGCCATATCGGCGACCCCTGTAAAATTTCCCCCGCTGGCCAGAATCGTATTTGAATGCGTGTTCAGATTGTATTTGCCGATGCTGTTGGTACCGATAACGCTGTAGATAATGTCGCCACTGTTATCGAAGATTAAGCTGTCTAGCGACCCGCCATTAGCGGAGGATGTCACTAACGAAACGCTGTTTGCTCCTGTGTCCCAGGCGTAGATGCTGTTCCCTCCCGTGATGTAGGCTATATCGCTCGCGTGAGCGGCTAGTGCCATGGCAAGGAAGGTCAATATGCCAATAAATACGTGCGCTGGCCTTGTCGAACTTGAATTCCTCATAGATCCTCCTGAATATCTTTCCCCAGGTTTTCAGTCTTGTCGTCCTGGACTTCTCGAACTGCTGCTATAGAACCCTCGCGGATGCGATTCACTGTTGCTCATCGTAATCCCCGGCGGTTCTAACTGGAATGCATTATACATCCAAAGACCAAAGTTGTGCTTGTTAATTTCTGCATTTGGGGGTCTGTCATAGCCGGCCTTGGAGCCTGTCCCTTGTAACGCGGCGTCGGCCAAGTCACCTACGTCCCAAACCAGCCAAACTCCAGGCACCGGACCCTTTCGCCCGCTGCCTTCCGATCTCGCCATGACCGAAACTCCAAACCCCGCGGAGGTGCATTTCGTATGGGACTGTTTCACGGAGCCCAGGGAATATCTAAAAACACAGGTCGAGACGCACGACCTCGCGTGCTGATCTTTTGATCTTTTCGGCCGGACTGCACGTGCATTGTCGCGGTCTTATCAGCAAAACGCTTCGACCGGATCTTGTGAGCGGATGGCCCGCTCACATGAACGCGCAATCTACGTACCGGACCCGGAGCCAAACAGCGTATTCGCACCGATGGGCGACAGTTTTGAAGAATATTGATCCGGGCCTGTGAGGCGCGAGCGCCCCGATTCGATTCGCCGCCACGTCCAACGGGCGATTCATCGGCATGTCGACGTTTTAATGCGCAACCCCGCGGTGGTTGTTGGCCGCGAACTCCGGTTACAGCGCGATTACGTCCACATTCACGAGTGAACAGGAAACGCCGGCCGGCTACCGAGCGTTACGCACGCTCAACAAGGAATGGCTCGTAGTCTTCTTCTGGATGACGCGGCTCAAGACGCCCGCCGATCTGCTGCGCGAGAAAAGCCTCCGCAAGCGCCGTAAAGCGTTTCGAGTTCTGCGGATTGGCGAAGCCATGGCCTTCGTCGGGAAAGACGATATACGTCACCGGAATGCCGTTCGCCCGCAGCGCGTCGACGATCTGATCGCTTTCCTGCTGTTTGCAGCGAGGATCGTTCGCGCCCTGCGCCACCAGCAGCGGAACGCGAATCCGGTCGGCTTTGAAAAGTGGCGACTGCGACGTGAGAAATTCAGGATCTTCGCCCATGCGATCGTGGAAAATCTTCACAAGCGGTTTCCAGTACGGCGGGATCGATGAGAGCAAAGTGTTGAGGTTCGAGGGTCCCACGATGTCCACACCGCAGGTGAACGCCTCGGGCGTGAACGCAAGGGCCGTCAGCACCGCGTACCCGCCGTAACTTCCGCCGAAGATCGCAAAGCGCGCAGGATCGGCGATCCCCTGCCCGATCGTCCAATCGCGTGCGTCCAATAAATCGGTGCGCATCGCGCCGGCCCACTGGCGATTCGCGGCGTTCAAAAACGCCTTGCCGTAGCCGGTCGAGCCGCGGAAATTCACCTGCAGCACGGCATAGCCGCGATTCGCCAGCCACTGCACCATACCGTCGTAACCCCAGCGGTCGCGATGCCAGGGACCGCCGTGCACCAGGAGCACCGTCGGTAATCGCTTCGGCTCGACCCCGACCGGGAGCGTGAGATAGCCATGAATCGTCAGGCCGTCGCGCGCTTGAAACTGAATTGGGGTCATCGGCGCAAGCGTGTACTCGAGTAGCGCTGGTCGATCGGCGAAAAGTAATGCGGCCTCTCCCGTCCGCCGGTCGAAGACATAGTAACGGTTTGGTCCGGTATCGGATGTAACGCGTACGACTAGCACGTTTCCGTCGGCCGACGAGCTCGGGATCGCAATATCGCCGTGCATGATCGCTCGGAGTCGAGAGAAAGTGGGCTCAAAGCGATCGTCCAGCGCCTTCCATTCGAGGCGTTCGCGCAGGATGCTCGCGGCGGCCAGTCCGTTCGTCGCAGGATCGATGTATGCGCCGCTCACGTCATAGGGCGAGCCATCGAGCACGACGTCGTACCTGCCGGATGCAAGATCGTAGCAAACCAGTCGCGCAGCGTTGCCGTCTTTCGCCGTAATCACGTAGAGTGCACGGTTGTTCGGCGAAAACGAGACAAGCGACGGAATAAAATCATCCTGCGCCGGGATGCGGTCGAGCTCTCTCCACGGTGAGGTTGCATCGTCGCGCACGCGAAGGATCGCCGCGCCATCCTCGCTCTGCGCGAGCGCCGCCCGAACGACATGATGATTGTCAGCGAGCCAGTTCATGACGTCACCGGGATTCTCGGTGTCGAGCGTCGCGGCGCCGCTACGCAAATCGATGCGTACTACGTCGAACAGCGCAGGATTGCGCTCATTGAGAGTAACGAGGGCTTCGTCGGGATACCAATGATCGGCGACGAGCGGCGAGCATCTGACCTGTTCTCCCGGCGTCAGCTCACGCGCAGGCGAGCCATCCAGCCCGACATGAAACAAGTGGTAATTTTCGTTGCCCGCACGATCTTGCAGGTAGAGCACATGACGGCTGTCGCCTTGCCATTCGAGCCACGGGATCGGGCGTGCGGGGTCGTGCGCGATCATGCGAGCGTCGTCTTTGCCCAGGGTGCAAACCCACGCGCTCATTTTCCCTTCGAACGGGGCAAGATATGCAAGAAGATGCCCGTCGGGCGAGAGAACGGCGTTGCTTCTCTCAGCGCTCCCGAAGAGCGCTTCGCGTGGAATGAGGGGCGTTCTCGTGGCGGTCATTCGGACTACGGAAGCGCGGCAAGGAAAGCGCTGCGGCGGCGACGTGTCTTCGAAGGCGACGCACCGGCTTTCGATGCGTCCCGTAGCATAATATTTCCGCCTGTCGCGACGGTGCTCACCACACCTCTCCTAAAAAAATAGTACGCTAGAGTGATGTTTCCGAAGTTTCTTGACGGATCAGTTCGACAAAGCCACTTGGGGACACCCCGGGCAACCCCAGACAACCTGCCCGAGTTCGAGTAGCAGGCGTGTCCCTGTCCACAAGGCTCGTCTTGGCGGCACGATTTTCAGGGGAGCTGATCGCTAAAGCAACTTCTGAAACACGACACTAGAGTCAACTCAGCGCGAGTATTTATGCTTCGGTCCTTTGCCATTCTTTGTGCGATCGCCGCGGTTTTCTGCTTCTGCTTCTGGATAATAGATCGCATCACGGGCACCGAATTCCCTTTCGGCTGGCTCCTCTTTTCGTCGATTCTATGGGGGTTCGTTTTCGAAATTGCGCATCGCTTTTTCAAGAGGAAAGGCCGGGCGAAAACCTCACCCTAAGTCGGCTCGTGGAGTTAGCGGTGGGTGCATCCGGGCCAACAACAGGGGCGTCGTTTTCCATCCTTAAGGCTTGAACAGCCCCACTCGATCCGGCGGCTTCTAGTTTCTGCTTTCTTAGCTGACTCAATCCAACAGATCCACTCGTTGCGTGCAAGCGGCGTAATATCCTCCCACGCTGTTAAAGCTTTCGGGTCGGATGTAAGTGCTTTTCTTAAATCTGGGGGCAGTTCGTGTACCACACCGCCGGAAGCGCCTGTTACATCTGCCCTCATTCGCTCGGAAGACTTTTTCACGCGCGTCACCTGTACAGGAATTTCCTGGCGAAAGCACGCGCAATCGTGATCGGATGAGTCACCAGAATGCAGATTTGGCCCATTACGCTTTGAGGCTCGTAGAACACACCGAGTTGTCTCAACACTGTCGCGCGATCATAGTAGATTTTTTCACCCGCTAGACGATCGTCAGCCTCGAATGTATAGACACCGCAAAGCGTGAACTGCACTCGTCGTCCTGTTGCCGGAAGACCTCTCCAGCCACCGAGGTGCGTACCACGAATGACGACTTCAACGAGAACGGCGTCGTCCGCCGCATGTCGGCTTTGTACCTCGATTTCTAAGTCGGGCAACGCCTTCAAGAGCTGAGCATAGAACAGGCGGACTCCGTCGTGACCCTTGTAGTGTTCGCCCCACGGCTCATCGTCGTACTGTGCAGTATCACCGAAAGTGCGGAGAACACCGTCCAGGTCGTGCTCGTTCTCAAGTCGAATGTGCTCGTCAACAATTGCGATCCGAGCCGACCGCCTATTTTCCGGAATAGATCCATTTGCCACACGCATCGTGCCCATCTCCAAACATGTTATTCCGTCGAACTGGTTGAGTCCGTGATAGACTTTCGGATCGCATTGTCACGCCGCTCGAAAAGGACGACAGCTCAGGGGGATTGCTATGACAGTTCTCGGATACCAGATCTCGCGGGCGCACCCGGCCAATGGCAATCCGGGTGTGTTTAAAGAACATTGCCTTGCGCTAGGTGCGGCGGTTAGCAGTCACGATGTGGGCGACACCACGGCAAAGATTCAGCAGCTAATCATGCAGTATTACAAAGACGTGCAAGGACAAGCAACAGAAAGCTTTGAGTCGGCGAAAACGGTGGCCCTGTTTGGGTTTGTGGTGTTCGCCGCGACCATCTCGTACATGATCTTCAGGGATTTGATGCCTCACATTCACCAATCCTGGTTCACCGCGACCCAGGAAGGGATGGGAATCGGAGCCATAGGCTTGATTAGCGGCAGCGTAGTGGAATTGATCGCAGGAACTCAGTTCTTTCTATACCGGAACTCAGCAAGACAATTTGGCGCGTTCCATATTTGCCTCGAGCGGACCCATCGTTATCTGTTGGCCTATACGATGGCCGAACAAATCGGTGCGGCCGACAAAGACAAAACTCTCGAAAAGATCGTATGCATCATGGCGAACGCTCCCATGATCACGCAGCAGGACATTGAAGGCGCTGGCTCTGGTAAGGTCGTAACGCGTGTAACTCAGAATCCGGATCATAAGCCGGAGGAGATGTCGTTGAGCCATACCGCAGGCTGAGCTTTCTTGTTATCGCCATTCTTGTCGCTCGCGAATTCCTGAGTGCAGCGTCTTAGGCCTTAATATCGCGTAGGATTTGGGACTTGTTCTTTAGGCGCCGGCCCTTCACTGCGGTTCTCGAATTTCCCACCAAGCACCGAGAAGTCTGCGAGCCCATGGCGGGCTGTGCTCGTGTGATCAAGGTAATCGCAAGTCCCCAATCTGCTGTTAATTCTGGCCCGACTGAGCGCGCGAGAATGAACAGGATGGCTCTCCTACATTGATTCCAACGATTAACGCCTCAACCATTCTTCCGGGCGGCCGAAAGCTCTGCCAACAGAAACGTCGTACTGTAAGTGGCGGGCCCGAAGCCGACTTCTGGACAGCGAGTCTCACATGAACGACTAGCGCATCATACGAGCGCAATCCGAAAACAGTGCCGATGCATTTTTAGAGTATGGTCGTCTGTCCGAAACCTGTTGACTCATTTTTTGATCAGCCAGACTTCAGATAGCTGGCAACCGCGTCCGTTTCCTCCCAGACCCTGTTCGCGCGTCCAGGTCAATTCCAGACGGCCGGTGCGAGTCGCCTCTGCCGGAACAACGAACTCCAGCGGCTTGGGCGGCCATGGACGGGTCATCAGCGGATGAATTTCGACATTGCCGTTGGCGACGAGTCTGATTTGAATGCGCCGCGCATCACCTGAGTAAACGACGCGAACCTTATAGCTGCCCTCAGGATCAAGATTTTCATAGCGCATTTGAAGCGGGGCATCATATAAAGATTCAGCCCAACGCTTCCACTGGATAGGGGCGTCAGTTCCGAGTCGGTCTGGATATCCAAAACCGGTTAGCACCGATTTACGGAACTCAGGATCGAGCACCGGCCCAGGGCCGAGGATTAAATGAGGACGATTCTGCGGGTCGCCCAGATCGTCGTAGAAACCACCTGGCCCTGGATCAGTTCGCCCCATTAATTGCCTGATTGCCGTGACCTGCTCATTTGCTGAACTGAGTCTACGAATGGCTTCCAGCTGCACGCGAAGCCAGGAAATATTGGTCACCGGGTAATCAAGTGTTTCAAGATTTGCGCCGCGTATCACCGCTTCGCCTTGATATCGGTCTACTGAAAGTTGCATTTCAATGCTTTGCAGCAATGCTTCGCCGAGTTCTTTCACACGTGTGCGCGACGGAATGTTGTTGTATGAAGTGGCGGCTGCCACAAGCACACGATTGGCTGCTTCGATGAGCAGTGCGGGGTCGCGCCCGTTTGGCGGAGTCGGGCTCGGCGGCCCGCCGATGTCGAGCGGCTCCGGATTCCAGCCGATCTCATTGACGACAGCAAGAATATCGCGCGCGCGTTCGAGAGCGGCCATTTCCGTGACCAGCCGGCTTTGCACGTACACGTCGAAATAGGCGCGGTAGAGCGCTTCTTGAAAGCGCCAGTTTTCGAGCAAGGCCGGCGAAGCTTTGCGCTCCAATTGCTGGAACTGGGCTAGGGTGACATTTACGCCCTCGTTTGTAGCCAGTGAGCCCTTCCAGTTCTGCTCCAGGTTCAAAAGACCTTGCGCCATACCTTCCGCATACTGAGGTCCGAAGAAGTAATGCCCAAAATTCCGCAGCGCATCCGACACGCGCATCTCCGGATCCCAACCAAGTGAACTCCAGAGGAACTTGTTCACGTCATCGTTGCAACCCTCTGAGTAGGTTAAGAAGCCAATTGTGTAGGGTGAAAAGCGGCGCAGGATGTTGGCCTCGCCTTCGGGCCGCGGATTAATGGTTTCACGTCCTTCGGTCAGCGCAAAGGCTACGTCCCAATTGGGCACCGGGTACTGACATGCAGTGCTGTGCGTAATGTCGGGATAAAAGCGGATGGGGTAGCGTTTAGGCACATGCTCGCGGAAATCCTGTAAGCTGACGCGGTTTTGCGGGCCGAAAACGATACCATCCAGCCACGCAGCCGTCTTCGGGTCCTCGACGATGCTGAAGAACTCTTTCATCCACTCTTCGCGAAAGCCCTGCGCGGAAGTCCACATTTGTGCTTTGGGATGGAAACGACGCAGACTAGCCTTCTGCTTTTCGAGAAACGCGAACATGGGCTTCGGCGCAGTGTGGCCCGGGTCGCCCGCGGGCACGAAAACGGCGTCGATTCGCGGAACCACTTCATAGATATGAGCCCACTCTTTGAGTGCGGATTCCACCGTGGCGGAATCTGCGTAGTCAGAATCCATGGCCGGATACCAGATCCAAACGTCCTGATCGTAGGTATCGCAGATACGCGACATTTCGATCATCATCTGTTCGGGCGGGAGGGGGAAATGCGGGCTGTCGGGAAGATCGTCCGAACGCGGCGGGATCAATTCAATAGCGTTGGTCCCGAACATCGCAAGATCACGTATGTACTGGTTCCACGTGGCTATGTTCCAAGCGTCATACGCATTTGTCTTCGGCCGGTAGCCCAATTGATGCCCGCGCAGCAGATATTTTGGGGCACTCGAACCGGAAACACGAAGCGCGTCAACTGTCGCGCTTTGGTCTTCGCATACCATCGTTCGCAGCAGTTTGCCAACTCCGAAGAAGAGACCGCGCTCATCAGTGGCGCTAATGACGATGTAGTTGCCGTCCGCTCGGATCGAATAGCCTTCACGCGGATGGCCGGAGGCGATGGTAACTGAAATTACTGCTCCGGATCTCGTCTGCTCTGAAATCGGCCAACGGATCTGTGTCCGTTTCTCTACCTCTTCGACCAGCACAGTAGCTGCCTTGCGCACGCGCGCCGGTGCGTTTTCCGGCACCATCACAGTGCATTCCTTCAGATCTATCGGGCTATGGGAGCTTTGTGCCTGCAGCAGACGTGACAGCACCAACGTGACACCGCTTTGCATGAGAAAATTTCGTCTGTTCATGGGAGTTTATAAAGAAATCAGTTCCGCAACAGACATTTTCCGCGATCCAATCCCACGGTAAACGAACAGACAAAACTCAAATGGCGCTTGGGCGTGCAGGCGGGCGCGAGAAAAGCTTCAGCATCCATATTGTTGAGAAGAACGAATGCGCTCTGTTTCAGTGGTAGATTTCCGCGATCCAGCGAGGTTCGATTGAGGAGGTTCCCATCCGAAAGAGAACGGAGCTGAATGATGCATCTCTCGCCTGCGCTAGCCAAAATAGGCCGAATCGGACTTTCGGTCAAAGGCACGATTTCGCACTCTTACAACTTATGCACTTCCGGGTCAGAAACAAGCTTCGAGGACGGCGCTTCTGATTGAGCAAAGCTCGTCCGCAACCATGCGCCGTTAATCGCCAATATCGGAAGCTATTCTGTATTCGGCTGATCAGTCGGCCAACCCAGTAAGACGGCGGGTTCGAGCCTGTGGTAGCTCGATTTCGCGGCGCTACCTCGTGAGCCGCTCGTGCTTCGTCCAGCAATACTACGGCCAGCATATTTGCCCTGTCGCTGACACATTCCACAAAGAACTCAGCGGCCGAAGAACCCCGTTAATGACGCTGACGATAGGCACTCGTCGCGCCGATTCTGAGCGCCGGAATGAGCAGCAGGATCACTGTGAATCCTGGGCTGTTGAGGAGCGTGCGCGTGCCGTAGCGCAAATCTTGGCCCAGGCTGATGACGTAAGGACCGTTCCCGGGTTACCCCCGCTTATGTTGCAATGGACACCATGAGAAAAACCTTTCTTTCAATGGCAGTATTAATTGCCGGCTCTTTAGTCGTTCCCGCCTACTCACAGGTCGGACAGGATCTCAAAGATGCCGGGCAGGACACCAAGGATGCGGCCAAAACGGGCGGCAACAAGTCCACGCATGCCATCCAGAAGGGCGCCACTAAGTCCACTCACGCAGTAAAAAAGGGCGCGCATAAGAGCGCGACGAAGGTCTCCAGCAAGACGCCGCATCAGTAGTTCAGCCCCACGAACCGATACCCGGGCTTGGCGGCGCGGGTTTGATTGCCCGTAAAAAGCAAACGGCAGTAAAGCGCAACCGAGCGTCACCAAAAAGAGTCGTTTCATGCACGCACTTTATCGAAGCCCGCCCATAGCGCACCTGAGGTATGGACATCTATGCCCGGCGGCTGACTTGATGACACGGGTGATCGCGGTTCAGAAATAGGAACGGACCAGTTTTACGCTAGCGCGTTGTCCGGCAAACTGACGTGGTGCCGGCAGATCGAAGGGACTTCACAGGACCAGTTTTCAGTTTGACCGCAGCGCGATCATTGGATCCGTCTTTGAAGCTTTTCGTGCCGGGACATACCCTGCCACCAACGCGACAGCTCCAAGCAGAACGACCATGCCAACGAACGTAAGTGGATCATTGGGAGCAGTCCGAAACAAAAGAGAAGCAATCAAACGCGAGACCGCCAAGGATGCGACAAATCCGATAGAAATGCCAACCAGCGCGAGTCGCATGGTCCTCCCGATCACATCGAGCTGCACACGGGTTTCGGTGGCGCCAAGAGCCATGCGCACTCCGATTTCCGGTCTCTGGCGCGCCACGGAATATGAGATAACACCATAAATTCCGAGCGAAGCCAGAAGCAGGCCGAGGCCCGCAAAGATTCCGACCAGCAGAACAAAGAATCTTCTTGGAGATGTGGCGTGATCCACCAGCGCCTGAATTGGTTTGAATTCTGTCGCTGGTTGTCCGGAATCGATCCGCCGTAGCGTGACCATCACGCTTCTTGCCAGCGCGGCGGGAGGCAGCTTCGAACGCAGTACGAGGAACGCACCCTCCGGCCCAAACTGCTTGGTCGCGGGCAGGTACATTTGCGCTCCTGCATCGACTTCTACACCCGTTTGGCGAACATCAGCGATGACCCCGATCACCTGCGGTTCGGCTCCTCCCGCAATGGCCGTACGTCCAATGGGGCTCTGGCCGGGCCAGAGTCTTCGCGCCACGGTCTCATTAATGATGACGACGTTCCGGTTTTCGACGAGGTCTTGCCAACTCATGTCGCGACCTTGGAGCAGGTGCATTCCTATTGCCTTCAAGTAACCCGGCGACACAATGTAGACAAAGACCGGAATGAAATCGCGGTCGTTCAACTTCTGCTTGCCTTTTGCCGCGATCCCCCAACCCCGGTTGCGGCTCATGGGCAGGTTGTCAGATATGCCAGCGGCCCCGACACCCGGGATCGAAGAGGTGCGCTCGACAATCTCCTGCCATTTGGCGGCGCGCATTGCCGGCTTTTCGGCATCGTCAAAGTCAAGACTGATGGCGGCCGCGTGACTGGGCTCAAAACCCAAGTCAACGTCCAGAACGCGGAGAAAGCTGCGCAGTAACAAGCCGGCGCCGACCAACAGAACGCAAGCCAGCGCAATTTCCGTTACCACGAGCATCGAGCGCAGGCGGCCATGTCTTCTGCCTTCACTGGCTCCGTGTCCTCCACTATCTTTCAGCAGTTCCTGCAGATTGCCACCCGACATGCGCAGTCCCGCCGCTGGTCCGAAAAGAACGGCGGCGGCTACTGCGATCAACAACGTCCATGCCAGTACTGTTCCGTCTACACGCACCATGCTGAGCAAGGGCAGAGCAATCGATCCCTGATGAGCGAGATACCGGATCGCGAACCAGGCGAGTCCCAACCCGAGGGCAGCTCCCGCGGTAGCAAGTACCATGCTTTCGGTTAGCAGTTGACGTACGAGACGCCCTCGTCTTGCCCCCAAGGCGCTGCGCATTCCAAATTCTTTGCTGCGCGCCGCCAACCGGGCAAGCAGTAAATTTGAAAGATTCACGCATACGATCAGCAGAATCAGCCCGACTGCGCACCACAGTACAATCAACGATCGCTGCAGCTTGCCACTGACGTATTCCTTTAATCGGGTCAGCTGGGCCGTATAGCCGGGTTTGATTTCCGGGTGTTTATGCTCGAAAAGGAGTTGCGGAAAAATTTGGTCGGCCTCGCTCTGCGCCTGGGCTAAACTCTCTCCTTTTTTCAGGCGGCCGACTAACGCCAGGTCATTCCCGTCATCGCGAAAATCATCCATGATGTAAGGCACAAAGAGATCGACCTTCGCTCCTGGCGAGAAGACCGCGCCAAAATCGAATGTTTGGGGCAACACTCCGATCACTGTCACCGAAGTATTGCTCAGGTCAATGGCTCGTCCAACAATGCCAGGATCACCCGCAAACTGGCGTTTCCAAAATGGATACGTTAATAATGCCGCTGGTGGAGCGTGTTTCACAAATTCCCGAGACTTGAAGAGGCGTCCAAGCGAAGGCTCTACACCTAACGTTTCGAAGAAGCCTTCGGCGATGAGCATGCCCGTAACGGGTAGCGGTTGGGTAGTTCGAATGAGTTTGAAATTATCGGGCGCACTGAATGCGAAGTAGCCGCTGACGGACTGAAAAGAGTGGTTCTGTTGTTGGAAGTCTTGCGTTGCATCGGCTGTATACGTTCGGCCGGATTCGCCGTACTGGACATTCTTTTCCACGATTCGCACGAGATCCTGCGAATTGGGAAATGGCAGGGGCCGCAGGAGAATCGTATTCACGACGCTAAAGACCGTGATATTAGCGGCTATGCCGAGTGTAAGAATCAGCACGGCGATCATTGTGAAGCCGTAATCGCGCCTCAGTGTGCGGAAGGTGAAACGTAAATCCTGCGTCAAGACGTCGAGCCAAGGCAATCCGCGTGATTCGCGATGCAGCTCGAGTGATTGCTGGACGCCGCCAAAGCGTACGATGGCCTGTCGCCGGGCTTCCTCGGCAGACATACCGCGCCTGATGTTCTCTTCGACGGCCATTTCCAGGTGCGAGGCCATCTCCTGGTTGAGTTCCCGATCCAGCGAGTCATCGCGGAAGAAAGAGCGGATTCGGTTGAAGGCTTCTCGAAGGGAATGCATCACTCGCCACCTCCCTCGCCGTGCATCGAGAGAACCCGCCTCATGACTCCGGAGAGCCGTTGCCAGTAGGCCGTATCCTCGACCAACTGCTTCTTGCCGGCCTTTGTGATGGAGTAGAACTTCGCTTTGCGGTTGTTATCGGAAGTGCCCCACTTGGCCGCTATCCAGCCTCGCTGCTGCAATCGCACCAGCGAGGCGTAAATCGTTCCCTGATTCAGTAACACTTCATTTCCGCTTACTTGTTCAATGCGGCGCGCGATGCCGTATCCGTGCAGAGGACCTAAGACTTCGAGCGTCTGGAGGACCATCACATCGAGCGTCCCTTGCAAAAGATCGAGTTTGGATTGGGCCGTAGGCGTGCCTCGTGTGTCGAGACCACATATTATCACAAAGCCATGTGGCTGTGCCACAGGAACATTGCCGATTCTATGTTTTGGAAGCTGAACCCGTCGGGGTTCGGGAAGCTGCGGGAGATTAGTATTGGGGAAAACGCGCTTGGATCCTTCCATTCACCTGTCCGCGTAGTCGGCTATGGTGAGATTGTTCCGAAACGGGCTTCGAGGACCTCACGAATGTCTCCTCGCCCGGGATCGCGCCGAAGACGTCGGATGAATTCGCAAGTTGCTGATGCAAGGAGCTTTCTTCGCCGAACGCGGATTAAAAATGCCGTAATGTCCGGGAATGCTCCATCGGTAGAATCGCCACCGCGTAAGTATTCTTCCTACGGGCGAAGCCCATATCCCAAGACATCCAAACTCCCGCACCGGGCGCCTGCCGCCTTCCTAGCCTTCACTGAAAATCCAAACCCCGCAGCACGCCATCCCCCGCCGCGCTCTGCGCCGTCACTGCGTACTCCACCTGAACCGGCCTCCCATCTTGCGCCCCGCACAAAAATTCTCCCGGCCCATTCCGCAACAAAACATGCAAAGGATCGGGAATTCCAAGCCGCAGCCGTCCACTGCTCGTATCCACGCCCACTCCCGTCACCTTGCCGCCGCCGCATTCCACCTCCCGCAACACTCCTCGCGCGCGCCGTATCGTATCGCCCGGTTCGATAAACGGATTCCACTCGCGCGAGCCGTGCGGCATGCGCGTGGTTTCAAGCTGCAGCCGTCCCTTTGCATCGCGTGTGAACTGAACCGCCAGATCGGTTTGCGCCGTATAGGCGAGCTGCACCGCGTGCGCGCGCTCGTCCGGTGTCGCAGCGTACTTCAGCGCGTTATCGGCTGCGGCTTTCGCCGGGCCGCGCCGCCCCAGCTCGCCCAGCCCGTACGCCAAAGCGCTCCAGTATGCGTAGGCTCTGGCCGGCACAATGCTCTTCATGGCTCGCAACTGCGCAACCGCCGCCGCGTAATCGCCCGTGTTGTTTTCCACCAGCGCCAATCGATACCGTGCATCGTCAAAATCCGGTTTCAATTGGACAGCCCGCTCTAACGCCGGCCGTATCTCCGCATCCGAGCACGCCCGCCTCGTCCGCAAGCTCCGCGTAACGGTAGCACAAGCTCGCGTCCGTTACGCCCTCATCCAGCGCCTGCTTCCACTCGCGCCGCGCCCCATTCTTGTCGCCTCTCCGCAGCGCAATCGCACCCAGCGCTGCGTGCAAATCTGCATCCTCGGGCGACTCTCGCAGCAGCTCCCGATAGGCCGCTTCCGCACGCTCCAGTTCGCCGCTCGCGGCCAGCAGTTCGGCCAGCAGCACCCGCGTCTGAAATGCCGTCAACGACTCGCTCTCAATTTTCAAACCGCTCAAAACCACACCCGGAAGCTCGACCGGCGATGTTTTCGGTCCATTCACCCACGCCCGCAAATCGCTCGCAATCACCCGCGTGTCCACCGCGCTCGAATGCAACTCCGCGATCGATTCCGCAAACCGCGACCGATACCGCGGCGATTCGAGCAGCATATCCACCAGCGCCCAGCTCTCGGCATAAAAAAGCGTCGCTCCCGCGCGGCTCTGGCGAACCGCGGAGTCCTCCGGCATTGTCAATAGCTGTGGCAGCGGCAGCCAACGGCGCTCCTGCAAAATCCGAAGATATTTCGCAATGCTCCCGCCCACCTGGCATTCGCGATTACTAATGCGAACGGTCGAAAAATATTCCGCCAACCCTTCGCTGAGCCACGGCGCAAGCTGCACGCCGCTCGCGTGCAAAACCAGGTGCGCGTATTCATGCGCCGCCACCGGAAACTCGACTATATCGAGCGTAGGCATCACGATCGTGTCGCGCCTCTCGGTGCCGATATAGTAAGCATCCGCGGTCGGCCGCAAACGATACGCATCGTATTCCCTTACCGATGCAAATCCGATCACGCGAACCGGCGTGCCATCGTCCAGCTTCACCCCGCTTCGCTCAAAAAAAGCGCGCAGCCGCTCGAACCACAGCAAAGCCGCTCGCGCACTATCCGCGCCCGCCTGCGAATAGACCTCAAAGTGCGAACTTCGAACCCGCGTCCACGTGCGGTCCGCTCCCTGCGCTAATAGGCACAACCCAAGGCCTGCGGCACACAAGCAACGCGCAACCGCCAAAAATCTCACGTCCAAAACCATACCAGCTTTTTCCGTCGCGCGATTGTCTGCTATCCCTGAATCTTGAAAACGCGCGCAGCAGCACGCCTGTTTCTCTTCCTCGTTCTATCCGCGCTCGCGAACACCGCCTGCCGCCGCGCTGCCGATCCGCTGCCCGGTTTCCCGCGGCTGGTTCTCTGGGCCTGGGAGCGCCCCGAAAATCTCTCCTACATAATTCCCACCGCGACCGGCGTCGCTTATCTCGCCGCAACCATCACCATCGGCGCCGGCACGTTCCAGCGCCATCCCCGCATGCAGCCGCTCCTGCTCCCACCGCGCACGCCGCTCATCGCAGTCATCCGCATCGAGTCGCGCGATTCGAACCGCCCGCCGCCATCCGCCGTCGTCGACGAGATTGTTCGCACAACCGCGAGCCTGCCCATCCGCGCCGTCCAAATCGATTTCGATGCCCGCGCTTCGGAACGCCAGTACTATCAGAACCTCATGGCCGATCTGCGCCGCAAACTGCCCCGCTCTGTCGCGCTCGAAATGACAGCGCTCGTCTCCTGGTGCGAAGAGGACGATTGGATTCGCAACCTGCCCGTCATCGCCGCAGTTCCCATGTTTTTCCGCATGGGAGTCGATCCGCATTCCACGCGAGAGCATTTGCGAGACCCGCTGTGCCGATCCAGCATCGGCATCTCCACCGACGAGTTCTATGTAACCATTCCAAGTATCCGGCGCGTTTTTGTATTCAGCGGCCAGCTCTGGTCCGAATCGCGCTATAGAGCAGTCTTACAAGCGAGCCGAAAATGGTTCTCCAATTGGTAAAACGCGGCGGCGCAGTGCTCGCACTCGCTCTGTTGCTCGCGCACCCCGCCGATCTTTCGAGCTGCGGTCCGTTCCTTCCGCAAGCCGTTTTCACCGGCTCCCAGCCCGACAATGAGCAAGCATTCTTTCGCGGCCATCTTGGAATCCTGCAACCAACGTATCCGCGCCGCTATCTCGCGATCGCCTATCGCATCTTATCCGGCCATCCGCTCAGCGAGGCGCAAATCGCCTCCGTATCGAATCTCGATCGTTATCGAATCTCCACTGCGGACGACGAATTGAAACAGTGGCTCGCGGCCCGAACCCAGGTGCCGGCAGCCGCGCCCGTTAAAATCGACCCCTATCGTGCGGGGCCCAATTACACCAACTACGTCAACTGCAACGCCGACGCATTTCGAACCGCCCGGCACACGCTGCTCAATCTGATATCGCAAGCCGGAGCGAACAGTTCGGACGTACGCGAGTGGCTCGCGGCCCAGGACGAAGTCTTCGTCAATTGCGCGGAAGGTCCCGCAATCCCCGCCGCTCCATCGCCCGATGCCAGCGAACAGGTCCGCGCAGAACGTCGATACCAGATCGCCGCCGCCGAGTTTTATGCCGGCCAGTTCGATAAAGCGCAAGCCGCTTTCCGCCAAATCGCCGCCGATCGCGCCTCGCCTTGGCACACCCTCGCGCCCTATCTGATCGCCCGCTGCTATCTGCGCCAAAGCGATTATGCCAGTGCACGGCGCCAGCTAAATGCCATCCTTGCCGATCCCGCTCAGACGAAAATTCATAAACAAACGCGCCTGCTGCTCGATTACACGCTCGCGCACATCGATCCAGCGGGCCAGATGGTCGTGCTTTCCAAGCGAATGATCGAGGCTAACGCTTCCGATTTAGGCCGCGACCTCAGCGATTACACGTTCTTGTACGACAAACTCTCTCAATTGCCCGTCGACTCGTTAAAGCAGGCTGCCGCTCAAGACGATCTCACGAATTGGATTCTGCATTTCCAAGGTGGAAGAAATTCGGCGGACAAAGCGAACTCGGCTGCCTGGCTCCTCGCAGCCCTCTATTCCACTGGCGGCAAACAACCGCAAGCGCAATCCTTGATAGATGCCGCACGCGCGCTGTACCCGGAATCTCCCGCCTACACAACCGCCCAATTTGAAGCCGCGCGCTTGCTCATCGAAGCAGGCCGAAAAACGGAAGCGGTCGCCATCGCGGAAAACGTCCTCAAACAGCCGAACGATATTTCAACCACAAACGCTTTCCGTGCCGCGCGCCTCCGAACCGCCGCAACGTTCGACGATTTCCTCGCTAACGCCGCACGAACTCTCGATTCCGCAAACACTTTTGATCTTTCCGACGACGAGAAGCGCAAAATCCAGCCCCTATCCATGTTCGATCAGGACGCCGCTATCATCTTCAATCGCTGGCTTCCGCTCCCGCTCTGGCTGCAATCAATCCGGAACAAAAATCTCGCCGGACCGCTTCACGCCGAACTGGCCCAATCCGGTTGGGTTCGTTCCGTAATTCTCGGGAGCGAGGAACGGGAGTTCGCTCAAGAACTGGTCCGGCTGAAACCTGCCTACGCCGCCAGTCTCCGATCCTATTTAGAGGCCCACGACGCTCCACCCCGCCAATTCGAAGCCGCATTCTTCATCCTGCACCATCCTGAACTCCAACCCGCCATCCGCGCCGGTCTCCAACGCTTCACGCCCGACGGAAAAATCGACGACTTCCGCGACAACTGGTGGATCCCGCCAAGTACCCAGCCGCCTTCAGCCATGCCGTGGTACGTCGCCGCAGCCGAGTGGAGTTCTAGCTCCATGTCGCCGATCCTGATGCAGCTCTATCCGCGCGGCCAAATCCCGCCGCCCGATTTCCTTACTCCCCAAGAGAGGAACGAATCCGCCGCAGAGCAAAACCAACTGAACGCCGAAGGAGCCCCCTCCTTCCTGGCCGCAATCGTCCTCCGCTGGGCCACTTCCCACCCCAGCGATCCGCGCAATGCCGAAGCTCTCGCTCTGGCCGTGAGAACCTCCCGCTTCAGCCCCACCGATCCGAACCCCTCCAACGCGATCCGGGATGCCTTCCGCCTCCTCCACGCCCGCTACCCCAAAACAACCTGGGCAGTCCAGATGCCTTACTGGTATCGCTAACGACCCGGTCTATACGCGTCTTCAGAGATGAAAAAACGAACCCAAACGGGAGTTCGTTTCGCAAAATGCGCCATCTCTTCGCCTTTTTGCGCTGTTTTGGCGCGTCTGGCAATCCAGTTCGTTTGGTAAAAGCAGGGTTCGTTTGGTAAAACCGGGGTTTCCATGCTGATCCTCGCCTCCGCCTCGCCACGCCGCCACGAGCTTCTTCTGGCCGCCGGGATCGACCACGTCGTACAGCCTACATTCATTCCTGAAGTTCGACGCCCTTCCGAGATCGTCCTTGAGTTCGTTCGGCGAATGGCGGAAGAGAAGGCCCGTGCCGCCGTCGCTGCCGAAACCGACATTGTCCTCGCCGCCGATACCGTCGTCTGCCTGGACAACGAGCTCTTCGGCAAACCCGCCGATGACGAAAACGCCCGCTACATGCTGCGCCGCCTGTCCGGGCGCTGCCATTCGGTTCATACCGGCATTTGCCTGCTTTCCGGCCAGAAATTGGTAACCGATACCGCCACTACCAGTGTCACGTTCGCCCCTCTAACACCGCAGGAAATAAAGGATTATGTCGAAAGCGGCGAGCCGCGCGATAAAGCAGGCGCCTACGGCATTCAGGGCCGCGCCTCCAAATTCATCTCCTCCATCGAAGGTTGCTATCACAATGTAGTCGGCTTGCCCGTTTCGCTCGTCTATCGGTATTTGAGGACCTTTTAAACCCGCTGCCGCCGGGAGTAATTAAAGATAAGTCTCCAAACAGCCGAAAAATCTTTTGGCGAGATATCGCTTATAGTTACGGAGATTGAAGGCATCGGCGGAACGCCCGCCGGTGGCATCTTGGAAGCAGGTAAAGGTCTGTTCATTCAGCGAGACGCAAAAATGTGTGAAAATATTCAAGAGGAAGGCCATTCGTTGAAAACAAAGAAGCGATCCCTGCCTCGACACGGTTCGAGGGGCGCAACCATATGCCTGCTCTTTTGCTTTGTTTCTCTCGCTGCGGCGCAGCAAACGTCGCAGTCTCCGGCTCAACCGCAGCCGGCGCAGACCGCTCCGCCCGCGCAATCGAAGGCCCCTGGCAACGCCCCTGCTGGAGGGGCGCCGGTCGATTCCAACTCGTATAAAGTCGGGCCTTCCGACGTTCTGTCGGTCCGGGTTTGGAACGAGCCCGAATTTTCCGGCCCTATTGCCGTTCAGGAAAATGGCAATATCACGCTGCCGCTGGTCGGAGACTTGCCAGCCGGTGGGAAGACCCCCGTTGAGATCCAGAGCGTCATTGCCAAAGCGCTGGAAAAATACGTCGTCCATCCGCTGGTCACGGTAACGGTCCAGGATGTTGGAAGTAAAAAATATTACATGGATGGGCTGATTGCTCATCCGGGCGAATACGCCTTGGTCACGCCCACCACAATTTTGGAAGCCATCAGCAAGGCGGGTGGCCTCCAGGATTTCGCCAACGCCAAACACATCTACATTCTTCGTGGAGACAAACGAATCTATTTTAATTACAAAGATGTCTTGCGCGGAAAACATATGGAGCAGAACATCGGGATTAAACCGGGCGACCACATCGTTGTTCCCTGACGTGGTTCCCTAACCTGATTGCGTAACGTGATCGCGTAACGAAAGTCGAAACAAGTAGAACTCTCTATGCTGGACAGTATCTCCGTACCTCGCCGTCCCTTCGATTTCGAAGACTACATCGATATTCTCAGGCGCAATATGCGCTGGCTTATCGCGCCCACTTTTGCCGGCCTTGTCATCGCCACTGTCGTGGCTTTCACGATGCCCGATACCTTCGTTTCCACGGCCCTCATCCGGGTTACTCCGCAGTCGATCTCAACCGATATCATTCCGAACGTGACCAGCCAGGACGTTGCCCAGCGCATCAGCGGCATGGCGCAAACCATTTTGAGCCGAACCACGCTCACCGACCTGATTGGCGCCTACGGTCTCTACAAAAAGGAACTCAAAAGCGAGCCGATGCAAGATGTAGTCGATAAGATGCAGAGATCCATCTACATCAACCCGGTCGGCGGTAATAACGGTGATAATACGCCCGGCAAATTTCTGCCTACCATGCAGATCGGCTTCGCGTATTCGGATAAGTACACCGCTCAGAAAGTCTGCAATGATCTGGTCTCCCGCTTCATGAGCCTGGGCACGAGCGACGTAATGACGAGTCAGACGGAAGCGTACAACTTCTTGACGCAGCAATGGCAGCAGGCGAAAAGCAATCTGGACCAGCTCGAGCAGAAACTCTCCGATTTCCGGGCGCAGCACGCCGGCCGTTTGCCTGAAGAGATGGACACCAACATGCAAGAGATGAACGCCCTGGACGGACGGCTCGGGTCTTTGACGGAGAACGCCAACCGCATCAACGAGCAGCACATGATGCTCGAAACCGAGCTTCGCAGCGCAAAGGACCGGCTCACCGCTTCCAGTTACCGCAATTCTCAGGCAAATTACCAGAACCAAAAGGTCCTTGCCCTAGACCAGCAGATTGCAAATCTCAAAGACAAGATCGCCGCCATGCGGGAGCGCTACACCGAGGATTATCCCGACTTGCAGGCCGCCAAAGAGGAAGTGAAGCGTCTGCAGCGGGACCGCGAAGCCGCAGCCAAAGAAAAGCCGCCCAAGCTCGACGCGCAGATGGACACTCCGGAGCTTGGTCGCGAGCGCCTCGATTACCAGGAAAGCATCGACAGAATCAACACCGAATTAAAAGCGAACGCGATGGAAATGAAAGGCATCACCCGTCAGATCGCGGAAGTGAACAACGCGGTCCGGAGCTATCAAGGCCGCCTGGAGGGCATCCCCGCGGGTGAGAAAGAATACGCCGATTTGATCCGTGACGTCCAGCTCGCCAAGGACCGCTATAACAATCTGGATGTTATGCGCCAGAAATCGGCCACTTCCATCGATATGGAACGCAGTAAACAGGGCGAGACGCTCGAACTGCTCGATGCAGCCTCGCTGCCAACCGCTGCGGCCGCTCCTAAACGCGGCATGGATCTTCCCCTCGGCGCTGGCCTCGGACTCGCGCTCGGCTTCGTCATTGTCGCCATACGCGAAGTGAAGGACACTTCGTTGAAGAACTTGAAAGACGCGCGTCTCTATACCCAGCTTTCGATTCTCGGCAGTATTCCCCTGCTCGAAAACGATATCGTTGTCCAGCGCCGGAAACAAATCATGTGGGTGGGCTGGGCTACCGCCACCCTGGCCGGACTCGCCATTATGGCGGGCTCGGTAGCGCACTACTATTTGAAAGGGTGATCGATGAGCCGTGTCCACGACGCGCTGCGTAAAGCGGCGCAAGAAACTCCGCAAGCGGCCAAGCCGTCTCCTCCGCGCGCCAATGTCCCTCCTCCTCCGCCCGCGGATGCCGCGCCTCCGGGCGTTCCTCCGCCGGGCGTCGAACCATCTGGCATTACGCCGGAACCCGTTTTTACAGCTCCTGTTTTTACAGCCCATGTAGCGCCGCCGCGCGCCGACAACGGCTACGGAAGCATTGTTGTGGATGTGGCCTCGGACCTCGAGGACCTCGAAGAAATCATCCGCACCGCAAAAGTGCTTCCCTACAATCCGCTCCCGGAAGCGTTGCTGGTTAACCCCGCCAATCCGCGCGAAGCTCCCGCCGAGGAGTTCCGTACGCTGCGAACGCGCCTCAACCATCTGCAGACCCTTCAACCGCTGCACACTTTAGTTGTCACCAGCGCTTCTCCGGCCGAAGGCAAATCCTTCACGGCCACGAACCTTGCCGTCACCGAAGCGCAGCTTGCGGATAAGCGCGTCCTGCTGGCCGATTTTGACTTTCGCCGCCCCAGCGTTGAAAAGACCTTTCAGATCTCCTCGTCTCCCGGAATTACGGATTACTTACTCGGCAAAGCGTCTTTGCGCGACATCGTGCGCCGCTTAGGCGACAGCAGTTTGTACGTCCTCACCGCGGGCGAAGCCGTGCAGAATCCCTTGGAGTTGTTGAACCTGAAAGAATGCAAGGCTTTGATCGAGGCCGTGAGGAGCCACTTCGACTGGGTTATCCTGGATAGCCCTCCGCTCTTGTTTGCAGCCGATGGAAACCTGCTCGCCACCATGTGCGACGGCACCATCCTGGTTGTTCGCATCGGAACCACCACCTTCGATTGCGTTACACGCGCGCTCCAGTCGCTGTGTGAAAACAATGTGCTTGGGGTAGTCGTGAACGGCGCCCGCCGCGGCGAACTCTACAGTAAGTACAGCTACTATCACAACTACTACTACGCTCCGGGTTCCGCAGAGCAGCCGGCCGGCGAAGCGGTTGAAGAAGAAGTTCCGGCCACGACCGAAGAGTAGCTGTCCGGCTCTGCATCGAAGCTCGCCTGCCTCGCATCTTGGAAGAGGGAGGCAACCTTTGACCACACAGCCGCTAATTGCGCCAAGCTTCGACGGACTTGTCGAAAAAGGCGCGGATACGCTTCCTGAAGTTCACGAGCTCATTCGCTCCCGCTGGAGCCCGCGGGCGTTTTCTTCTCGTGAAGTATCGAATCGCGATTTGCAGACCATCCTCGAAGCGGCGCGGTGGGCCGCCTCTTCAAACAACGAGCAGCCCTGGCGCTTTCTGGTAGCCAGGAAATCCGACGGCGCGGCATATGAAACGCTGCTCCACCTGTTAGTGCCGGCCAACCAGTCGTGGGCCAAGACAGCTCCGGTGCTGATCGTCATCGCAGCCAAGCGAACCTTCTCGCATAGCGGTTCGCCAAACCATTACGCGCTGCACGATGCAGGTCAGGCTTTGGCCCATCTATTCCTGCAAGCGACCGCTTTGGGGCTGCACGCGCACGGAATGGCTGGGTTCGATCGCGAGAGAGCGCGCCAGGAACTCGGCATCCCCGACGATTACGATCTGGGCGCCGCAGTCGCTTTGGGATATCTCGGCTCTCCGGACGAGTTGAATGCGAAGCAGCGGGAATCCGAATTGGCGCGCCGCCAGCGTAAACCGCTTAGCGAGATCGTGTTCGGAGGCCGCTGGAACGAACCGCTCCGGTTCTAATCGCGCGACAAAGTCACAACCGTCGCGCCCCAGCCGCCGGCCTCAGCCGGTGCATCCGAGAAGTGCAGCACATACGGCGTGCGTCCCAGGATAGAGCGCACAATTTCACGCTGCACGCCGATGCCGCGGCCATGGATAAGTCGCAGCGCAGTCAGACCCAGCCGGTGCGCTTCTTCCAGATAAGCTTCGACGGCCGCCTTGATTTCGCACGGACCGATGGTGTGTAGATCGAAGACATCCGTGATCGGAATCTCCACCGGAAGATCGCCGGAATCTACCACGGAATGCCAGGCACCCGTCGCCCGGACTGCTGAGGAGTACGTGAGCCGCCTTCGCTCAACGCCGCGTGCGGTGGTGCATTGCTGAAATCGAGCTCGCTCGGCTGAAAGCTCAAGGATCGATCCAAAACCATCTCGACAGTCGCACCCTTCATCAGAGTGGCGTCTGGTCCGTGCGCCATGAGCACGCCGATCATGCCCGCAGCCGCCCCGGCGCCTGCTCCAATCCCAACGCCGCGCAAAACATGCCCGGTCCCAACGCCGATTGCCGAGCCAAGACCCGCGCCGGCGGCCGTCGTAGCGGCGACCGTTCCAGCAGCACTTCCTTTGCCCTCTGAGCTGGTGATCTTGTCGTGCTCATGCTTCAACGGATCGCGCGCATCGATCGCGCCTAAATCGGAATTGAAGTTGCGTGTTACGCCATTCGGCAGTATCAGCGAGTCAAAGCGCACCTGCAGTTCGCCGCGGCGTCTTCCTCTGGCGGGCCGCTTCACTTCGGTAACGGTTCCAGTGACATAACTGCCTTGCGGAACCACAATTCGATTGCCGGCGAGCACCGGAAACGCGGTTTGGAGATAGATACGATCTCCCACTTGCGCTTGTCTGGAGCTTACGCTGTTAATCATGCTCAGCAGAATGTGCGTGCCGGGTGCCACAGTCAATGCACCGGCTGTGCTCTGCGGCTGTTCGCGCTGCTTGAATCCAGGTGGCGGCTGAGCTGCATTTGTCTGCGCCGCCAGCGGCATGGCAATCGCTCCGGCGAGAAATAGAAACGCAAAGCATCTCGGCATGAATTCGTCCTCCATTCAGTCTAGCTTTTTTACTAGTCTTCTGGCCTTCGTCAGAATCGTGCTCACGGGAACGGCCGATAACTGCTCGTTAGAAAGCCATTGGCATGTTCCGGGGTCGCGCGGCGGATCTGCCTCGCGCACTTCAAACACGTAATTGTGAAACGTGATGCCATGTCGAAAGGAGCCGAGCGTTCGACCCGCGCCGGCATCGTGCAGTTGCGTTGCTTCGGGCAGTTCCCAGAAACCGGGCATTAGCCGCGAAGACGCCGGACGCTGCCAAACCAGCAGTTTGCCTTTGCGCTCAATCCAAAACACGACGCGCTTTTCCCGCACGCTCTTTTGCGCCGCGATCTTCACCGGAAGCTGGTTCTGCCTGCTGTTTGCGCGCGCCCGGCACAAGCCCGAAACCGGACAGAGCAGGCACTGCGGGTTCTTCGGCAGGCAGATCGTCGCCCCGAGTTCCATCATGGCTTGATTGAACGCGCCCGGCTGCTCGCGGTCGAGCAACTGGTCCGCAATTTCAGCGAAATGCTTCCGCCCCGCGCCGCAAGCAATATCCGAATCGTCGTCCAGCAGGCGGCTCAACACCCGCAAAACGTTGCCATCCAGCGCGGCGCGCGGAAGCTGGAAGGCGATACTCGAAACCGCCGCGGCCGTATAATCGCCGATTCCCGGCAGGCTCCGTATCTGCTCGTAAGTCGATGGAAACGATCCGGCCGCGCACAGGAGCCGCGCGGCTTTCTGCAAATTGCGCGCGCGCGAATAATATCCGAGCCCTGCCCAGCACGCAAGCAGCTCGGTTTCCGGTGCTTCCGCCAATGCTCGGAATGTGGGGAAGCGCGCCAGAAAGCGTTCGTAATAAGGAATCACGGCGGCCACTCGCGTTTGCTGCAGCATGATTTCGGAAATCCAAATTGCGTACGGATCGTTCGTTCGCCGCCACGGCAAATCGCGCTGTTGAATTCTGTACCACGCCAGAAGTTTTGCGCGAAAGCTCGCGGCTATAGCCGTCACCGGCGAATCATATACTGAGGAAGAAGTTTCTTGCCGCAACAGTCCAGCGTATCGTCTTGTGAATCCGTCGTCGCCGAAGAACTGGCAGTGGCGGACCGCCCCGTTCTGGCGATCCGCGGCGCGCGCGTCCACAATCTGAAGAACATCGACGTCGATATACCGCACGACGAGTGGACGGTTGTCACCGGCGTCTCTGGTTCCGGCAAATCGTCGCTGGTCTTCGACACCATTTACGCCGAGGGGCAAAGGCGCTACGTGGAATCGCTTTCGGCCTATGCGCGCCAGTTCCTGGAGCGCATGGAGAAGCCCGATGTGGATGAAATTCTGGGTATCGCGCCGCCCATCGCAATCCGGCAGAAGAATCAGACTAGAAATCCACGGTCGACGGTCGCCACCGCGACGGAACTTTACGATTTTATGCGTCTGCTGTGGGCGCGCGCGGGGCGGACGTACTGTCCGAACGACGGAACGCGCATCCAGCGCGACTCTGTCGATCAGGTCGCCGACGCTCTGCTTGCGCAGCCGGAGGAATCGCGCTGGTACGCGCTTTTTCCGGTGAAGGCGCAAGGCGCCGATGCGGCCGCGCTGCGGGACCGCCTCTTCGATCTGCGCAAGAAAGGCTTCAATCGCCTGTTTCAGGCCGGGAAAACGTTCGAATTTTCAACACCCGAATCGCTTCTCGAAATCGATTTTTCGAAGCCGCTCTTCGTGCTTGCGGATCGCCTGGTGATTCGGTCCGATCTGCACCAACGCCTAGTCGATACGGTCGAAATCTGTTACCGCGAAAGCGGCGAAGTATTTTTTGAACAGGCCGGAATCGCCGATGCACAGACGCTGCACTTCAGCGAAAAGTTCGCATGCAAACAATGCGGCCTGGAAGCCGCCGCTCCCGAGCCCGCGCTCTTCAGCTTCAACAACCCCATCGGCGCTTGTCCCACCTGCCAGGGTTTCGGCAACACGATCGATTACGATTTCGATCTCATAATTCCCGATCCGGGTTTATCGATTCAGGAGGGCGCGGTCGATCCCTGGACCAAGCCGCAATACACCTGGTACTACGACGAGTCTTTCAAGGCCAAATCGCGAGGGAAGATCCGGCTAAACGTCGCCTATTCCGATCTGACAACGGCTGAGAAGGAGTTTCTGCGAAAGCACGTCTACCGCTTCTTCGCCGAGGTCGAAAAGAAAAAATACAAAGTACACGTGCGAGTGTTTATAAGCCGCTATCGCGCGTATACGGAGTGCCCGGCGTGCCGCGGCGCGCGGCTTCGGGCGGAGGCGCTCTGGGTTCGTCTCGAAGACTGCAACATCGCGCAAGTCTCACACATGAACATTGCCCGCGCGCAGAGCTTCTTCGACAATTTGCAGTTGAGTCCGGAAGAGGCCGAAATCGCCGAGCGCGTTCTCGAAGAAATCCGGCAGCGCTGTAAATTTCTGAACGATGTCGGCTTGGAATATCTCACGCTCGACAGGCTTTCCGCCACGCTGTCGGGTGGAGAATCGCAGCGCATCCAGCTCGCAACCTGCCTCGGTTCGCGTCTCGTCGGCGCCGTTTACGTGCTGGATGAGCCATCAATTGGTTTGCACAGCCGCGACACGGCGCGCCTCATCCACATTCTGAAAGATCTTCGCGCGCTCGGAAATACGATCATCGTGGTCGAACACGATCCTGAGATTATGGCCGAATCGGATCGCATCCTGGATCTCGGCCCAGGCGCCGGAGAGCACGGCGGCCACGTGATCTTTTCGGGAACCTACCCGCAATTGCTGGTTCAGCCGTTTTCGAAAGAGCGGGATACGGCGCAGTCGCTGACCGGCCGCTATTTGCGCGGGGAGCTGGTGGTCTCGCGTAAGCGCGACCGCCGGAAAGTGAACGCGAAGAAAACAATTCGATTCTTCGGGGCACGTGCGAATAATCTGAAGAACATCGACGTGGAAATCCCGCTAGGCATGATGGTCACCGTCACGGGCGTCTCCGGCTCCGGTAAATCGAGTCTCGTGCACGACGTGATTTACCGCGCGCTTCAAGCGCAGGAAGCTACCACCGATAGCGCCGCGCGCAAGCTGCCGCTGAAGCGAGTCGAGCGAGCGGATCTGTTGACGAGCGTTGTGATGGTGGATCAATCGCCCATTGGACGGACGCCGCGCTCAAATCCAGTCACTTACATAAAGGCGTTCGACCTGATTCGGGACCTGTTCGCCTGCACTCCGGAGGCGCAGCGCCGGGGCTACACGGCTGGACATTTTTCTTTCAATGTCCCCGGCGGCCGCTGCGAAACGTGCCAGGGCGGGGGCACGGTTACGGTTGAGATGCAGTTTCTTGCCGACGTCGAGCTCGTCTGCGAGGAATGCAAAGGAACGCGCTATAAGCAAAGCGTTCTCGACATCCAGTACAAGGGACTGAATATCCATGAAGTCCTGCAATTGACCATCCGAGAGGCGCTATCTTTCTTTGCGGAAACACCAAGGCTCATCGCACGATTGAAGGTGCTGCAAGATGTCGGGCTCGGTTATCTGCGGTTGGGACAATCGGCAACCACGCTAAGCGGCGGTGAGGCGCAGCGCGTCAAACTCGCGGCGCATCTCGCGCAGGCGAGCTGCCAGGGAACGCTGTTCCTCTTTGATGAGCCGACCACGGGCCTGCACTTCGATGACATCGCGACGCTGCTGCAATCGTTTGAACGCTTGATTCACAGCGGTGGCAGCATTCTGGTGATCGAGCATAATCTGGATCTGATTCAGGCCGCCGATTGGATTATCGATCTCGGTCCGGAGGGCGGGGAAGCGGGCGGGCGCATCGTCGCTCAAGGTACGCCCGAAGCCGTTGCGGCTGTCGCCGAATCGCACACCGGCAGGTATCTCAAGCAAGCGCTCCTGCAGCGTGCAATCGCTTAAATGAGCCGGCAACGGAACCTGCCGTCCGTCGATCAGGTTTTGCGAAAATTGACGAGCCTGAATGGCGTGCCAAAGCGGCTCGTCACACAAGAAGTGCGCGCGGTTTTGGAGGATCGTCGACGGGCGATAGCAGCTGGCATGGAGATTCCGGATACGGGCATCGAACAGATTGTCGAGGAGCGTGTGAAGATGCTGCTCAGGCAGTCGCTGCGCCCGGTCATTAACGCTACTGGCGTCATTCTCCACACCAACTTAGGTCGCGCGCCGCTGGCCGCATTTCAACCGATCCCGCGCTATTCAAATCTCGAGTACGATCTTGAAACCGGCAAGCGCGGCAAGCGCGATGTGCATATCGCAGTTCTGTTGGAGCGTTTGCTCGATAGACCGGCGATTGTCGTAAATAACAATGCTGCCGCGGTGTTCCTGGTGTTGAATGAGCTTGCGGTGGGACATGAAGTGATCGTTTCCCGGGGAGAGCTGATCGAGATTGGCGATGGATTCCGCATCCCGGAGATCATGACTCGCTCCGGCGCGCTGCTTCGAGAAGTCGGGACCACGAACCGCACCCGCATCGATGATTATCGCGAGGCGATTAACGAAAAAACGCGCCTGATTCTGCGCGTGCATCCTTCGAATTTCCGAGTCTCGGGTTTTACAGCGCGGCCCGAATTGAACGCGCTGGCGGATCTCGGCCGTGAGCGCGGCATTCCTGTGTATGAAGATCTCGGCAGCGGATGCCTTGCCGATCTGCGCTCGCAAGGAATGGACGAGCCGCTGGTGAAAGATAGTCTAGCGGCGGGAATTCATCTCGTATCGTTCAGTTGCGACAAGCTGCTGGGAGGACCACAGAGCGGAATTATCGCGGGCGATGTGGATCTGGTGCAGCGCATCCGGCGCAACCCGATGTATCGCGCGTTTCGCGTGGACAAGCTGATCCTCGAATCGCTCGAGACTACGCTCCGGCATCTGCTGATAGAGAACTGGGCGGCAATTCCAACGCTGCAAATGATCTTCGCTCCCCTGGAAGAGATCCGGGCGCGCGCCGGACGCGTTGCGGCTCAACTCGCGGGTTTGCAGCTAGAAATCAAAGCAAGCGAGTCTCCGATCGGCGGCGGCTCGACGCCAGATCAGACGCTTCCAACCTGGATTATTGAGCTCGCCGTAGCAAAACCAACCGCTTTCGAAGCGGCATTACGCCGCGCGAAAATGCCGGTGATTGCGCGAATCGAGCGCGATAACATCATTCTCGACATGCGCACGGTGGCGGACGATGAAGAAGAGGCGCTAGTCTCGGCCATTCGGGCCGCAGCGTCTTCTTAACTCTCAATTTGCCAGACAATCTCGCCGGCGACAATGGTTGCAACCGGTCCGCCGCGAAATTGACGGCCGTGAAATGGGCTGTTACGGCTCTTTGAAGCCGAGCGGCTTACATCATACGTCCACTCCCGATCGAGACTCAGAATTGTCAGGTCGGCCGGTGCTCCGGCCCGCAGCGTGCCTCGTTTGAGCGAAAGAATCCGTGCGGGATTGGCCGTAAACAGGCGGACGAAATGCGCCAGTGTCACCTTGCCCGGATGATAGAGATGTTCCAGCGCCAGGCCGATTGCGGTCTCCAGGCCGATGATGCCGAACGGACAGCGCTCGAATTCCTGCATCTTTTCCGCCCCCGCGTGCGGGGCATGATCGGTTGCGATGGCATCGATGGCGCCATTCACAAGACCTTCGGTGACCGCTTCGACGTCGCAGGTTTCACGCAGCGGCGGCTTCATCTTGTAATTGCTGTCGTAGGGGCGCATGCCGGAATCGGCCAACGCGAAATGATGCGGCGTTGCTTCGGAGGTGACTTTCAATCCGCGCTGTTTTGCGAACGCCACCATCTGCACCGAGAGGTGGGAGGAAATATGCGCGACGTGATAGCGGCACCCGGTCAGCTCGGCAAGAATAAGATCTCGCGCAACCATAACGTCTTCGGAACTTCGCGGGATGCCTCGCAAGCCCAGGCGCGTCGATTGCAGTCCTTCGTGCATGTCGCCGCCCGCGCTGAGATGGAGATCTTCGCAGTGTTCTATCAGAGGCAGATCGAGCGCGCGGGCATATTCCATCGCGCGGCGCGCCACGCGTGCATTCATCACGGGTCTGCCATCGTCGGAAAGAGCCACAATGCCAGCCTGCTTCATGGAAGCCATGGCGGATAATTCTTCGCCCGCGCTGTCTTTGGTGATTGCGCCAATGGGGAACACGTTGACCACCGCCGACCGCCCGGCGCGATCGCGGATGTAATTGGTGACCGTGGCGTTGTCGTTCACCGGATCGGTATTCGGCATCGGGCAAATGGAAGTGAATCCTCCGGCCGCGGCGGCTCTTGCTCCGCTTTCAATTGTCTCCGCATGTTCGAAGCCGGGCTCGCGCAGGTGCACGTGCATGTCGATGAATCCCGGGGCAACGATTAGGCCCGAGGCGTCGAATTCCCGGGCGCCGGAAATAGAAAGATCGCTGCCAATTTCGCGGATCGTGCCGTCTTCCATCGCCACATCGCACACCCGGTCGATATCTTGCGCCGGATCTATTACTCGGCCGCTCTTGATGACGAGTATGCTCACGCGGCGAAAATCCTTTCGAGCACCGCCATGCGAACCGCGATCCCGTTCTCCACCTGATTGAGAATGGCGGAGCGCTGTGAATCGGCGACTTCGGACGAAATTTCGCGGCCGCGATTAATGGGTCCGGGATGCATCACGATCACATTCGGATTGGCGAGTTCGATGTGCTCGGGCCGGAGACCGAAGAACTGGAAATATTCGTTCGCTGGAAACGCCGCTTCATTCTGGCGCTCCAGTTGCACGCGCAGCATCATAATCACGTCCACAGCCCGGATGGCTTCTTCCATGTCGGATGTGAGTTCCACGCCGGGCGCGATTTGGCCCATCTCGCGGGGCAAGAGCGAAGCTGGACCGCAAAGCACAACCTCTGCGCCGAATTTCGAAAGAAGAAAAATGTTCGAGCGCGCGACGCGGCTGTGGGCGATATCGCCGATGATGGCGACGCGCAATCCGCTAAGACTCCCGCGCCGGTCGAGAATCGTCAAGCGCATCGAGCAATGCCTGAGTGGGATGCTCGTGCGTTCCGTCGCCGGCGTTCACAATCGGAATAGGCAGATAGCGCGACAGAAAATGCGGCGCGCCGGATGCAGAGTGGCGCATTACGATCGCATCGGGCCGCATCGCGGCGAGCGTGTTCAGCGTATCGACCAGCGATTCGCCTTTCGAAATGCTCGACCCCGAAGCGGTTATGGAAACGATGTCGCCCCCCAGGCGCTTGGCCGCCATTTCGAAGCTGGTGCGCGTTCTGGTGGACGCTTCGAAAAACAGATTGACGATCGTGCGGCCCCGTAGAATTTCGAAGCGCTTGAAGGTTTGTCCGGAAGCTGGCTGGAAATCTTTGGAGCGCGCCAGAATTGCTTCGATATCCCGGCGCGGCAGCGACTCGATATCCAATAGCCCGCGCGTCATTGTGCAGCTAGTTTCGCGTTCTCCAAAACCGGCTCGTCCAGTCTCTCAACCAGAAGTACTTTCTCTTGTCCGTCGATTTCCTGGAACTTTACTTCGATAATTTCGCTGCTGCTGGTTTGAACCATGCGTCCCACGTAGCGCGCCTCAATGGGAAGCTCGCGATGCCCGCGATCGATCAGCACCAGCAGCTGCACGCGCGCGGGCCGGCCGTGATCGAACAACGCGTCGAGGGCGGAGCGAATCGTACGGCCGGTATACAGTACGTCATCCATCAGCACGACATCTTTCCCGACCACCGGAAAATCGATTTGCCTGTCATGAACGATGGGCCGTTCCGCCACCGTCGAGAGATCGTCGCGATACAGATTGATATCCAGAGTTCCAACCGGGATCTTGAGATTTTCCAAGCTCTCAATTTTTCCGGCGAGACGTTGCGCCAGAGGAGCCCCGCGCCGCTTGATACCGATGAACGCGAGCCGTTCCAGATCGGTTGTCTTCTCCAAAACCTCATGCGCGAGACGGACCAGCGTCCGGTCGATCTCGGAGGCGCTCATCAACTGCTTCTTTTCGCGGACGATCGGCATCGGCTTTGCGCGCTACTGTCCACGCCAGATTAGCATGCGGGGCGGAGCGGCTTATTGTTTCAAACGACCGCGAATACGCCGAGCGAGCCGTTCGATCTCTTCCGTCTTTTTCACGGAAGATAGCGACACAACGTAATCTCCCGATTTCTGCAGTTCGTCGCGAAGCTGTTGAGCGAGCGTGATCAGGTTATTGGCGTCTTTCAAGGCCTGCTGATGCTGCTGTTTTGCGATCTCGTCCTTCTGCGATTTGCCGTTCGGAAGTTTAACGTCCTCGTTGGGGTTCGGAGGAAGCGGCAATGGCGGTGGGCCGGGCGGCTGATCTTGCATTGGAGCCGCCGCAAGGGCGGAAGCCGCGAAAGCAAAGAGCGCGCCGCGGCGCGTAGTGCCCATACGGTTGCTATGATAAGCCACTTATGACGAGCCTGGAGACGTATTGGAGGAGCGCAGAGTGGGTGTAGGGGTGGGGATCGTCGGCCTTGGAAACGTCGGTCTTGGGACGCTCGAAGTCCTTTCCGAGAACGGCAAGTCGATTCGGGAGAAGCTTGGGCTTTCCGCTGACGGTGAAGGCCGTATGCAGCCGTAATGTGCAGCGCAAGAATCTGCCCGCGTTGGACAGTGCGGTGATGCGGACCACGGATTGGCGCGAGGTGGTTTGCAATCCGGAGATCGACATCGTGGTTGAGTTGATCGGCGGAACGGGAACCGCCGCACACGTAATCGACGAAGCGCTTCGGCAAAAGAAATCCGTTGTCACTGCGAACAAAGAACTGATGGCGTTGCGCGGGGCGGAACTGTGGACGAGCGCCAATCAAAACGGCGTCAACCTCGCGATGGAGGCGAGCGTCGCGGGAGGGATTCCCATTCACACGGTGCTGCGGGAAGGTATTGCGGGAGATCGAGTCATTGAACTCTACGGAATTCTGAATGGCACCAGCAATTTCATCCTTACCGAGATAGAAAAAAGCAACGCGGCATTCGATTCCGTAGTGGCGGAAGCGCAGCGGCTTGGATATGCGGAAGCGGACCCTTCGGCCGATGTGGACGGCCTGGATGCGCGTTCGAAGCTGGCCATCCTGGCGGCTCTGGCGTTTGGGGAGAAACTGACTCCGGCCGATATTTATACCGAAGGAATCCGCCGCATCCTGCCGGTCGATTTTCAGTATGCTCACCAATTGCAGCACACCATCCGGCTGCTGTGCCTGGCGCGGCAAAGTGAGCAAGGGCTGCTGCTGTCGGTTCGGCCGAGTCTGATTCCGCAAGCCGCAATTCTCGCGCACGTCAAGGCTGCCTATAACGCCGTATGGATTCGCGGCGCTTATGGCGAAGACACGTTTTACTACGGACGCGGCGCTGGATCGAAGCCCACGGGAGTAGCGGTGGTCAGCGATCTGATGCGCGTAGCGCGCGAGATTCGTTTCGGCAGCCCCGAGCGCGTCAGCCCCTTCGCGCATGAGCGGCTGGGCGAATACAAACCGCTGTCCGTCGCCACCCAGACGCTGCCCTACTATCTGCGTTTTCGCGTCGAGGACAAAGCCGGTATCATCGCCACGCTCGCAACGATATTGTCGAAACACAACATCGGCATCGATGCCGTTCTGCAGTTGCCGCGCGAGGATTGGCGCGATTTGCCGTTTGTGGTAACTACCGAACCCGCCAAGGAGGAATCGATCCGCGCTGCGATTGTAGAGATACGCGACGCCGATTTCCTCGTCGACTCCCCATTCGCGATGCCGATGGAGCGCGGGTTTTAGGTAAAACCAACAGCGCCGCCCTGCATGTTACGATCACAAAGGACTGCGCCCTCGGAGAGGTGGCTGAGTGGTCGAAAGCAGCGGTTTGCTAAACCGTCGTAGGCCTTTAAAGTCTACCGGGGGTTCGAATCCCCCCCTCTCCGCCAGACTATCTCGACATTGCGAAAAAAAGCGCATGCTTGCCGCTCCCTCACGGTCGCGGTTCTGTTGGGGAGCCGTAAGCGAGTGGTAGCATCCGAACTTCTGCAACTAGGTACTAGGCTGGAGTTGTTCTTCACTCCTGAATAAGATCTATCTTCCGGAGCAGTGCAGAAGGATTGCTGGGGAGAATTTATGGCCGGTTAGCCCACGACAAGAACGATGACATCTAAAATACCGGTCAAAGACCGGGTGGGGCGTACCCAAACCATTGCCAACAGCGAGGACGGACGGGCGGAGATTCTGAAGGAGTATATCGAGCAGATTGTGGCGCTCGATGGACCGTCGGATCAAAAATATCTGGTATCCATTCTCTCGGACGGTATCTATCAGTACCCCGTTTTGGGCTGTTCGGGGGGCTTCCTAGGTGCTTTGCAAGACGCAATTGGGAAGCATCAAGAAATGAGCCGTGCCTCGGTGAAGAGCGCTACGGCGATTCGAGCGTCCGATATGGAGAGGTTCGACGCGCCAGACTACATGGTGCACATGATTGCGATGGGTCCGGACTAGGAGCTTGATGAAAAACGCGTGTTTTTGGGAATCTGCTACGCAGATTCAAGAGCTTAGGAGCGCGTTTTTCTTAGAGGCGGAGTTTGTCAACAAACTCCTAGTTATCTGCTGCGAGGGTGTGCAGTTTCCAGGTGATCCTTCGCCGCCTGCGGATCAGCCGGTTCAGGATCAACAGTTCAAAATTCACGAGCAAAAGATCAATCGAGAGAAGTAAGTGCATGCTCCATAATAGCGAGCTTCCTCAGTGGCTGCGAGCCTCTAGCTTTTCCTGCTCCGCTTTGTAATCGACTGAATAACTGGTGAATCCTGCGCGTTCAAATCCGCGCACAGCCTCCGGGTTCTTCATAAACGTATTCCAGACAAAACCGGTGCGTAAATTCTCCGCCATCAACATGGTGATGCCCGTATCGATTCCAATCACGTCGGTGTCGTACCAGTTTTTCAAGGGATTGAACGCATCCACGAACCCATAGCGGCTCCAGGCTTGCGGATAGCCGTTCTTGATGCTTTTCAGTACACGCAGAGTCGCTTGCGGCAAAAAAGGCAAGGAGCCTCCCGCGGCACTCGGGACGACGGTTCCGTCGATCGGCCCGATGGCCGGAGGACCACCCCATACTACGTACCCGTTCTGTGAATCGGAAGCCGTGATGCCCCACAGATCGTCGCTGTAATCGGAAAACTGCTTGCCCAATTCCACACAGAACAGGCGATGAACCTCGGTTGCGATGATCGAGTTCATGAAGTAATCCGCATATCGATCCCGTTTGCCGCGGAAATCGAACCAGGCCTGTGAATACTGGTGCACAAACAGAGGCGCGTACGAACCGATATAGCGAAGCCCGTCATATTCGAAGATCGGGCGTTTCCAAACGTCCCAGACCCCCGCCGGCAAGGCATGCGTGGCCGACCCCAGCCCGAAAAGATACATCATCATTAATTCGCTGTACAAATCCCAGCGGTAAGCCATGAAGCCGGTCTCGGGCGACCATCCGTGCGGCAGCAGGGAGGTGTCTTCCGATAACCACGTCCACTCCACGCGATTGAGAATGTCATAGGCGAACCGGCTGATTTCCGTATGCCGGAAATAGCGATGGCAGGTGAGCACTCCGCATAATAGGATCGCCGTGTCTATCGACGAAATTTCCGAATCCCACAATCTCTCGCCGGTTTTCACATTCGCGAAATGGTAAAAGAATCCGCGATGAACGTCCATCTTGTTCAGCAAAAAATAGAGCGTTGCGATTACGCGCTTGTGCGCATCGGCCGTCGAGATATATCCGCGTTTGTGTCCGATGCAAAGCGCTGTCAGCCCGAAGCCCGTGGCTGCGATGTTGCCCACCACCGAGGTATCGGTGGCGCGCACGTTGCAGCGGTCTTTCACCAGACCGCTTTGAGCGTCCGCCTGTTCCACAAAAAACTGGAAGTTTGCTTTCTCGACCTCCTCCAGAAACTGGTCGTCTTCGGCCGAAATAGTTTCAGTCGTAATATCCGCCGGTGTTGCCGGCTGCTGCCCTACCTTCGCAGCCGGAGAAGTGGCTTGACCGCCCAGAAGCGTGCCGCCCGCCGTTGCTCCGGCAATCCCGCGCAGGAGTTGTCTGCGCGACAATTGCTCGCATTCGTTGTCTTCCGCCCTCACGCAACTTACTTTAGACGATTCGGGTTTAAACACTTCGGGTTGGGAGCGTCATCGAGCGCGTCTTACAATCTGACGGAGGGCAGGGCATGACTGGAGGGCAGAAGGCCGCATTGGGTGCGGCTATATTTATCGTCCTCGGCATTGTAGCTGGAGTGGTGGCAACGCTTCCACAGCGCCCCACGCCAATCGTGTCTCTGGAAGGCGCGGTTCTCATACAGGACAGCGATCCCCGGAAGCAGATGCCGATCGGGAACGTAGATATTACGGCGGCCATTGGTTTGGCAAGCTGCCGAGGCGAAATCCGATTCCTCGGGCTTCTTCCGCCTGACGTTGCGCCCCACTGGAGAACTGGATCAGCCGATTACGCTCGTGTTCCGCCATTCGGGGTACCAACCACTCGAAGTAACCGAGCCCGTTACAACGCAGATTTACGTAGCACGCATGACGCCTATCTCCAGCGCCGCGCGCGTACAGACTGGTGCTCCAAACGTAGTGATCGGGAATGTGCGCTTGAGATATTCGACTAAGGCGACTGTGACGGTGAGCGTCGGCAGCGACGCCAGAACCTTTGAAATCACGAATACCGGCGGCATCCCGTGCAATGGCCATTTTCCCTGCTCACCGGACGGCAAATGGAAAGCGGCCGTCGGATCTATTTCGCTCGACGCCGGAGAAGGCAATGAGTACGTCAATGTGCGCGCCTCGTGTATTGCAGGACCCTGTCCCTTTACAAAGATCGAGTCCGATCAGACCACCGAACGCGGCCGCATCTTGAAAGTTACGGCTCTGGATTGGTCCGCCACGGCGACCTTCCTGGTGGAAGCCGAGGTCACGAAGGTCACGCCGACCGATTTGATCCGCCAATTGCATCCCGTCATTTTCGGAAACGGGATGAACTTCACGTTGCCCGCCAGCGCGGAAGGACCGAGCGTCGAAGCCGAGTTGAACGGATCGGACATTGTCTTTCCGCTCGGTCCCGATGTGAAGTTATCGTGGGCCACCTGTACCGTCAAGGTCGACGCCGACCGATCGAAGCTCTATCGGTGCGAGCTCAAACCCGCATATCGCTTTCAATAATCTACTCGACGTTTACGCGGGTGCCACTCTGATTCCTGCGGGACAAGCTGTCGATCCGATGATCAATAACCGAGCGCACTCCGCGCAGGAATTCGATTCGCGATTCACGGAAATGCTGGCGAGCCGGTTCTGGCGGAGTAATTGCATCCGAGATCGTTTCGAGTGTCTGGCGGACGAAATCGCAGATCGTGTCGATAGGTGCAGTTTTGCCCGTATTGGCGGTTCCTTGCGCTGTTTCGCTCATGTCTTTTCCCCCAGTTCCACTATCAGTTTACGCCTTTCCAGCCGTGCCCGAAGCGGCAGCAAGCCAGCCATTGTGGTGGGTAATCCAACATGGCGCCGGATGGTACCCACTTCGATTACGAGTTCATCGCCTTTTTTGAATACGCCAATTTCCCCTTTTTCCGCGAAAGGCATTTCCAGCGTGACGAGGTAGTGCTCTCCCGTTCTCGTGAATGAGAATGGAGCGGCCGTCCTGGTGACTGCTGCCGGATCTTCTCCGGGCGCATATAGCGTGGCCGCTAGCTGCCGAAGCCGTTCATGGCCGAGAACCTCATCGCGGAACATGGGGACCCGACGGACCGGCACGGGAGCGAAGTACTGCTCCATCTCTTCTACCGTTTCCTTTTGAGTCTTTCTCCAGGCGTCGAAAAATGAATCTGAAATCTCCTCCGGCAGCAACCGATTCACAATAATCGAGTCCACCGTCAGGCCGTGCAATGAAAAATAGACAAATGCCCGCTGGGTTTCCCGAAGCACCATCTTCTCCGCGTTCGTTACCAGCCGGATGCTCGTAATAGTGGGGTCTTCGAGGACAGCATCGATGCCTTCCACTTTCGAGAAAAGACTTTGGATGTTACGGAAGTAGCTGTCCGGAGGCAACTCTACCGGAGCGACCCGGTTCGCGAACGGCCGAACGGCTTTCAAAATGTTCCGCTGAACCCCGAAGATATGCTTCATATACCAATCGAGCGTGGTTGGCAGAGTTACAAAACGTAATGATTCCGCGGTCGGCGCGCAATCCAGCAGCATTACGTCGAACTCGCGCGCATTGCGGTATTGATTGACGTACATCATCGCGCTCAGCTCTTCCATTCCTGGAAAGATGGCCATTTCCTCGGCCTCAACTCCATTGAGACCCGTCGCGCGCAGAACGGAGGTGATGTAGGCGGAGATCTCACGCCAATGGCGCTTGATTTCCTGGTTGATGTTTACCTCCTGAATAAATAGGTTTTCGGCAACACGCACCGGCTCCGCCGTATTTCCATGAAACAGTGCATCGCCGAGGTCGAACGAATCCGCCAGGCTATGGGCCGGATCGACGCTCATTACCAGCGTTCGCTTTCCGCTCTCGGACAGATGAACTGCGGTAGCTGCTGCCACGCTGGTTTTGCCAACGCCGCCCTTGCCGCTGAACAAGAGTATTCTCACGCGAATAAGATACACCAACAAGCGCTCATCGGACGGCTCGCGACAATGTGGGCAACGCTATCCTGCCAATGACGCCGAGCGAGCCTATGCGCTTGGTGCGCGAGCGCCAGCGGCGCCGGGAGTGGGCGGGGCGCCGCTGGGGATGCCGATCGAAGTACGACCGATTATGAGCGGGGCGCCCGACGAATTCGTTTTACGAGATTCCAACGGGCGAAGGCCAGGAGTGCGAAACCGAAGCCGCAGAGGCTAAATTCGGCTGGCTCCGGCGCTGCTTGCGTGGGAAGGAATTCGGTTACCAAGCCCATAGTGTCAACGTTGCCCGTGACGCTATTCACGCTGCCGGTATCGGGACTCCAGACGCGGGATACTCCATCCCCGGTGGTGAAAACAGCGTCCAGCGCCGGGACAGGCGTGCTCACCGGTTGATTAATACGAATATCAAGCAGTAAGTTACCCTGTGCGTTGTTGTATGCGAAAGGGGTTTGCAGGTTGATTACGAAATTGAATGGATTCGGGTTACTGCCTCCAGACGGCGAGACAGTTAATGAGCCGTTGTAAACGGTTGAGTCATTCGCTCCTATGTTATTTGCGAAGGTGGATGAGAGCTGATCCGGTCCGAGGCTCGTTTCGGATAGATCAATCTGAATACTTGGATAAGTGGCTGTAAACTGTCCGCCCCCATCAGCTCCATCCAAACGAAACGCAATGGCTCCAATATCAATAGTTGAACCTGGCGATCCGAACTGGTTGGCCGCGTAGACTTGTTGGTAGCGGTTAGTGGGAGCGTCCTGGAACCATCCGGGACTGAATGGATACACGTTATTGGAGTTTCCGTCGGCGGTAGCTGCGCTGTTTGGGGCAACGATGGGCGCCGCAAATAAAGGCGCGGCCAAGGTGCAAGCGAGCAAAATCGAACCGGGCACAAATTTTCTAGGCATTTCTTTCTGTCTTTCCTCTCAATCTGGAAAGCGCTAAATGGAGTCCGATTCCCTCAAGGGCACGAAAAGAAGTTAATTAGTCGGCGACGGTAATGGTAGGGCGTTGGCGCTGCTTGCTTTCGTTCGCCTTCTCTATGACGGTTCGGGCGAGCTTCTCGAAAAGCGTGACTTGTTTGTTCGGCTCTTTGAGGGTGGCGATGGGCCGGCCGTTGTCGCCGCCCTCGCGGGTTTGGGGATCGAGCGGAATTTCGGCCAAGAGCGGCACCTTCATCAACTCGGCCGTTCTGGCTCCCCCGCCTTTGCCGAACACGTAGATTTTCTCGCCATTGTGTTCGAGATAGCTCATGTTCTCCACAATGCCGAGGACTTGCTCGCGGACCTGTTCAAACATGTGGACGGCCTTGCGGGCGTCTTCGAGCGAGACATCGGAAGGCGTGGTCACGACGATCGCGCCGGTGAGAGGCGTTGTTTGTATGAGAGTGAGTTGTACGTCGCCGGTGCCGGGCGGAAGGTCGATGACTAAATAATCGAGATTGCCCCAATCGACGTTGCGCAGGAATTGTTGAATAACACTGTTGAGCATGGGGCCGCGCCAGACGAGCGGCTTGTCGCCGGGATTCAGAAAGCCCATCGACATCAGCCTCAACCCGTGCGCTTCGAGCGGCTGTATGCGCTGGCCGAGGGCGTGGGGTGTGGCACGGACGCCCATCATGAGCGGCACGTTGGGGCCGTACACGTCGGCATCCAACAGACCGACTGAATAGCCGAGCTTGCCGAGGCTGATGGCGAGGTTTACTGCGATCGTGCTCTTTCCAACGCCGCCCTTGCCGGAGCCGACGGCGATTATGTTTTGCACGCCGGGAATCGGTAACTTCGGCTGTTCGGCGGGAGCGTGAGGACCCATACCTCAAGCTAACATCGCCGCTTTTTCGGGCGTTTTGCAGTATGCGGTAACGGGTCTTGCGCCGTACTGCCAAGTAGGCCTAGTACTTCGATACTCGAAAGAAACTAGGGCGCGGGAGCATCTAAGTAGAAGTTCATATAACCGGGAACAGAGCGGCAACACGGAGGATTAGTGAGAAGAAAATTTATAAACGGCTTTTTACGCGGATTTCTTGGATGTTCTTTGCTGGCGCTGGCGAGTTCCTTCGCTTCAGCAAGCGATTTTTCGTTCCAGGGCACGTTCACTGCGGACGACAACGTTCAACTTTTTACTTTTACAGTTGGTTCGACCTCGACCGTGACGCTTCAGACATGGTCCTATGCGGGAGGCGTGGATGCCGCTGGAGTTACGGTTCCGCGCGGAGGATTCGATCCGATTCTGGCGCTGTTTGACAGCACGGGGGCAGAGATCAATCAAAACGACGATGGGGGCGACAATGTGCCGGCGGACCCGGTGACAGGTCAGCGGTATGACACCTATCTACAATCGACGCTCACGCCGGATACTTACACGGTATCGGTGATGGAGTACGACAATTTCGCGAATGGACCGAATCTTTCCGATGGGTTTGCGCGGGCGGGACAAGGAGATTTCACAGCGGAGTTTGGGTGTTCGGCGGGTATTTTTTGTGATGTTACGGGCGACAACCGGACGGGGAACTGGGAATTCGACGTTTTAGGTGTCGACAGTGCGAGTCTCCCGCCGGGGAACGTCACTCCCGAGCCGGCATCGTTCGGATTGCTCATCGCGGGGATTGGCGGGTTGACGATTCTGAGGAAGAAGCGTTCACGCTAGGATGAGGCCGGCTTGGGCTTTGAGGTCCAGGCCGGCAAAATCGTGGCGCTGGAATTTTGGAAAGGCGGCGGCGGCGATCATGGCGGCATTGTCTGTCGAAAGGTTTGGTGGGGGGAAGTAGAACGGGGGACCGGCCTCGCGGTGAGCGTGTTTTTGCAAGCCGGTATTGCAGGCCACGCCGCCGCCGACGATTATCGATTCGGCTCCGATTTGTTCGCCAGCGGCAGAGGCGTGCCGCAACAAATCGTCGATGACGGTTTGTTGAAAACTGGCTAGCAGATCGAGTGTGGACTGGGGAGTTGCGGCGAGCAGTGCCTCAAATTTCGGATTGTGGAGCCGTTTGCGGCGCTCGATTTCTTCGGCGATATCATGCTGCTGGGTCCAGCGCAGGACAGCGGTTTTTAGTCCGCTAAAACTGAAATCGAGCGGGTTGCCTTTCATTTTGGCGAGCGTGAATTTCACGGCTTTCGGATTGCCGTAAGGCGCGAGGCGATCGATTATGGGTCCGCCGGGATAGGCAAATCCGAGCAATTTGGCAACTTTATCGTAGGCCTCGCCGGCGGCATCATCGCGCGTTTTGCCCAGAAGGCGGTAATTGCCGGACTCCAGAACTTCGAACAAATGCGTATGGCCGCCGCTGACAACCAGGGCGAGGGCAGGGAAGTGCAAATCCGGATTTTGCATGAGGACAGAATGGATGTGGCCTTCGACGTGATTGACGGCAATGAGCGGGATGCCGCGGGCGAAGCAGAGCGCTTTGGCGTAAGTAATTCCGACGAGCAGGGAGCCGACCAGACCGGGTCCGGCGGTGACGGCGATGGCGCTCAGTTCGGCGAGCAAAAGGCCCGCCTGGGCGAGTGATTCGCGCACGACCGGGACGATGGCGCGCAGATGTTCGCGCGAGGCGAGCTCGGGCACGACGCCTCCGTATTTGGCGTGGATGTCGAGCTGGGACGCGATTACGCTGGAGCGAATGGAGCGGCCGTCCTCGACGACAGCGGCGGCGGTTTCGTCACAAGAACTTTCAATTCCTAAAATGACAGTTTGGCTCAAATTTCCGATTTCTATTATGAGCTTCCGCCCGAACTGATTGCGCAAGAAGCGGCGGCGGAACGCGGCGGAGCGCGAATGCTGGTGGTGTCGCGAGAAGCGCAATCGTTCCGGGACGATGTATTTGCGAACTTTGCCAGTTATGTGCGGCCGGGCGATTGCCTGGTGCTCAATAACACGCGAGTTTTCCCGGCGCGGTTGCGAGGGCGGCGCAAGACGGAGGCAGGCGGAGAAATTGAAATTCTTTTACTGCGGGCGCTGAATGAAGAGGAAACGGTCTGGCGCGTTTTAGTGAAGCCGGGCAAGCGGGCCCGGGCAGGCGAGGAGATCGTTTTCGGAGAGAATTTCCGCGCGTGCATTTTAGAGGAAGGAGAGTTCGGGGAGCGGGTAGCGCGGTTCGAGGCAGAGGCGCCTGTTGGGGAATTGCTCGAACGGCTGGGAGAAACTCCACTACCGCCGTACATCCGGCGGCTGCCGGCGGAGCGCGACCGCGAACGGTATCAGACGGTGTTTGCGGAGAAAAAAGGTTCAGTAGCGGCGCCGACAGCAGGGCTGCACTTTACGGCGGAGATGCTGGAACGGTGTTGCGAAGCTGGGGCTGAGATCGCGTATGTGACGCTGCACGTCGGATTAGGCACATTTGCGCCGCTGCGCGAAATGGATGTTTCGCGAATCCGGCTGCACGAAGAGTATTTCGAGATATCGGAAGCGAATGCCGCGATTCTTGAGCGGGCGAGAAGGCTGTTTTGCGTGGGAACAACGGGCGTGCGCACCGTGGAAACGGCGGTTCTGCGGGGCGGGTTCCGGGCTATGAGCGGGGAGACGAACTTGTTCATTTATCCGGGATTCGCATTTCGCGGAACCGGCGCTATGCTGACGAATTTTCATCTGCCGCAGTCGAGCCTTTTGATGCTGGTGTGCGCGTTTGCGGGCCGGGAGCTGACGCTGGCCGCTTACGGACACGCGGTTCGGGAGCGATACCGGTTTTATTCGTATGGGGATTGTATGGTTATCCTCTGACGAAATATTCCTGATAACAGCGCAGGCCGTTCGCGACGTAGCGCTGCAGAGCTCGAAAGCCATCTTGCGCCGCGCGGGGATCGTAGAGGAGACGGCGGCCAGTGCGGGCGATGTCGAGTGCGTCATCGACATCGGCTTTCCAATCGTCAGGCGCCCAATCGATGGCGCTGGAAACGACTGACGGCACGCCTTCGGCGACACCGTCGCCGGTAACCATGTTGAAAGATTCGGTGTAACTCGGCTGCAGCAAGAGATGCATGTGAGCTACGGTTTGCCGGAACTTGGGCCAGGATTGCCAACCGTTGAGTGTGAGCGTGACGTTGGGCAGGCCCTGCAGCATTTCCTTAATGGCGGAATGGACGGTATCGCCGCCTCCTTCACTGCGGCCGGCGGAAATCCATAGCTCGAGGGGGACGCGCAAACCGCGCGCAATCTCGAGAGCGGCGGCAGCGGCGGACATCAGATTCTTTAATGGGCGCGTTGCGCCAAATGCGCCGATGCGAAGCGTGCCACCGGTAAAGGGATGCTGCGGGCGGACGGGATTGGCATCGAGGTAATAAAGATTCGGGAGATAGGCGCAAGGCGCTCCATAGGCTGCGTTGATCCAATCGCAGAATCGTCTGGTATTTCCGGCGAGATGGATGTTGGGCGTGCCGAGCTCGAGATCTATGACCTCGCGCACGAGCTTCACGCCATTTCGATCGGCCTGAAGAAAACCGATATTGGAATGGCAGGTGACCGCGAAGTGCGTGTCTGGAAAATCATTTGAAAGTGTCTGCAGCTCCGCGGCAGGTATCCATGGCGCGGAAACGATGACGTGCTGTTGTGGGGCGGTGTCCAGGCGTTTGCGCAAATCGGCGGCGCTGACGATGGGCCACACTTCGGCTCGAATGCCCTCGCGACGGAGTACTTTGGCGGTGTTGATAGCCGCGACACCCAACCCGATGTGACTGATATGGCGGTGGGCCGCGAAATTTTTGTAGGCAAGGACGACGTTCATGCTGGAAGCTCGTTACGCGATTCAAGGATGGAACGGGGGCGAGCGAGTGGAGTGGAAATTGCGGGGCTAAGAGATTGATTCCGTTCGGAAAGTTTTTTTTTTGAAAATTGTGACGATCTGGAATTAGCAGGTACAATAACACCGTGCGCCGGCTGCTCGCGATTGTTCTGCTGAGTGTCCTCGCATTTCCTGCGATAGCCCCGGCGCTCTCCGCGCATTCCGGTTTGGACGTGCCGGCCTGCTGCCGCAGAGACGGCAAGCATCAGTGCGCGATGCGCGGAATGCTGAACGAGGCGGGCACGCCTAGCGCTCGCGAGAGATGTCCTTTTTCGCATGGGGCGGGAACGCTGGGCACGGCATTTCCGGTTTCGAGCGGCGCAGTTTTTCTGAAATTTTGCTGGTCTGTAAGCGGCGGCTCGGCTGTACTGCCTGAGGTCATACGCTCCGCTTCCTTCGCGCTAAGGCGCAGCCACTACAAGCGCGGTCCTCCTTTCCTCCTGTTCGCTTAGCAATTTGACGGGGGATGAGAGTCCCCTACCGGTTGTGATTGGGCAGGAGTGTATGCGTTTACTTCATATTGCCGCTATTTTTGCGGTTGGCGGGTTGGCTTGGGCGACGATTTTCAGCACGGTCCGCGGCATTGTGCATGACCCGAGCCACAGGCCTGTTGCGGGAGCAAAGGTTACTCTGCGTGCTGCGCATTCGGAATATGCGCAGGCCGCATCAACAGGGCAAGATGGGTCGTTTGAATTTTCCGCGGTTCCGGCAGGTGAGTATACGGTACAGGTAAATCGTGCCGGATTTGCAGAGGAAGAGCAGCCGCTGGTGGTGGTTTCAAGTACCGCTCCCGTGCTGCATTTTCAGCTTTCGCTCGCGACGCAGCGGCAATCCGTATCGGTCGCAGAGACACCGGAAGGCGTGAATCCAGAATCCATGACTCCGGCAACGTCGGTCGATCGGGAGGAGATCGCGCGAACGCCCGGCGCCGATCTTACGAACAGCCTCAGTATGATCACCGATTTCGTTCCGGGCGCTTACATGACACACGACCAACTGCATGTGCGAGGCGGGCACCAGGTGACGTGGGCGATCGACGGCGTGCCGATTCCCAATACGAATATCGCGAGTAATGTGGGGCCGCAAATCGATCCGAACGATATCGACACATTGGAAGTGCAGCGAGGCGGGTATTCGGCGGAATACGGCGACCGGACGTATGGAGTGTTCAACGTTGTGCCGCGAACGGGATTTGAAAGCAACCGGGAAATGGATGTGAGTACCACTTTGGGCAGCTTTGGCCAGACAAACGATGAAATCAATATCGGCGACCACACGGAGCGGTTCGCATATTTTGGGAGCTTCAACGGGAATCGAAGCGATTACGGTCTGGAGACGCCGGGTCCGCAAGTGCTGCATGACGGCGTGTGGGGATTGGGAGGATTCGGCACGCTGATCTTCAACGTCGATCCTTCGAATCAGCTTCGGTTGGTCGCCTCTTCGCGAGGTGACGATTATCAGATACCCAATACGCCCGATCAGCAAGATGGCGGCATACGCGATGTGGAGCGCGAACGGGACACGCTGGCGGCGTTCACTTGGATGCACACGTTTTCGCCGGGACTGCTGCTTACGGTTTCGCCGTTTGTACATTCCAATGGAGCGAATTACGACGGCGGCCCAAACGACACCCCGATCAGCACGACGCAGCACCTGGATTCGACGTATGCTGGGGCGCAGGTGATGCTGAACGCGGTGAGCGCGAAGCACGATGCGCGGGCCGGATTTTATGGTTTCGGGCAGCACGACGATGAGTTCGTGCATCTGATTGCGAATGATGGATCTGGAGATAATATTGCGGATCGAAAGCTGAGCGGCGGCGGCCTGGAAGCGGCGTTCTTGGAAGATCAGTTCAAAATAACGCCATGGCTGACGCTGACGGGCGGGTTGCGGGTGACGCATTTTTCGGGCGGCGTTTCCGAGAATGCGGCCGATCCGCGGGCCGGGGCGGCGATTCGCATACCGCACTTGAACTGGGTCCTGCGCGGAGTCTATGGCGCGTACTATCAAGCTCCGCCGCTTTCGACGGTTTCAGGGCCGCTGCTGAATTACGCGGCGGCGCAAGGGCTCGGCATTATCCCGCTGAAGGGTGAGCGGGATGAAGAGAATCAGGTTGGTCTGAGTATTCCACTGCGAGGATGGACGGCGGATGTGAATAGCTTCCGGCTCCGGGCGAGAAATTATTTCGATCACAACGCGATTGGAAATTCAAATATTTTCTTTCCGCTGTCAATCGCGGGTGCGCGCATTTGGGGTGAGGAAGTTACGCTGCGCTCGCCGCGGCTGTTCCGGCGCGCGGATGTTTCGATCGCTTATTCGCATCAACATGCCGAGGCGGAGGGCGCGGTGACGGGCGGCCTGACCGATTTTTCTCCACCCGACAGCGGCTATTTCTTGTTGGACCACGATCAGCGGGACACGCTGCACGGGAATTTTGAGACAAATTTGCCGCGCCGGGCCTGGGCGGCGGTGAGTGTTTATTATGGATCGGGCTTTACGGACGGCAGCGTGCCGTATCCGGCGCATTTGGAGCCGCACACGACCTTTGATCTCGCGCTGGGGAAGGCGATTGGCGAGAACTGGTCAGTTTCGTTGAACGGGATGAATGTGGCGAACCGGCGTTTTTTGCTAGATAATAGCCAGACGTTTGGGGGAACGCATTATGCCGACCCTCGGCAGATTTGGGTGCAGGTGCGGTATCGGTTTAAGTTTTGACCGCCGCTCACGATCACAGTTCTGTCTCGGCTGGTTGGTATACTGCGATTTGATGATTTTTGAGGCTCATTGCCATTCTCACCATCATTCGATGGTTTAGAAGGCGAGTCTCGCGTTCAATCTTCAATTCAGAATTGCGACGGGCCCGCCTCATGGCGGGCTTTTTCTTTGTAAATCACATTTATGAGCGAAGTTCTCGATTTCGATAAACAGAATGGGTTGATCACGGCAGTGGTGCAGGATGTCCAGACGCGCCGCGTGCTGATGGTGGGCTATATGAATCGCGCGGCGCTGGAGAAGACGCTGGCGACTGGACGTGTCACGTTTTTCAGCCGCTCGCGCGGGAAGCTTTGGACCAAGGGCGAGAGTTCCGGGCATTATCTAATGCTGAAATCGGTGGCGACGGATTGCGACGGAGACGCGCTGCTGGTGGAAGTGGAAGCGCTGGGTCCGGGCGTGTGCCATAACGGGTACGAGAGCTGCTTTTACCGGACGTGGCGCGACGGGGCGTGGGTAGAGAGCGAAGCCAAAACGTATGAGCCGGACGCGGTGTATGGAGCGAAACGGTGAAGCTTAAACTTGGCATTCCGAAGGGAAGTCTGGAGAGTGCAACGATCGAGCTGTTCCGGCGGGCGGGGTTCAACATCACGACGAGCAGCCGCAGTTATTTTCCCTCCATTGACGATGCTGAGATCGAGTGCATGCTGATCCGGGCGCAGGAAATGGCGCGGTATGTCGAAGACGGAGTGCTGGACGCGGGGCTGACGGGGCGCGACTGGGTGGAAGAAAACGAAGCGCGCGTGGAGACGGTGGCGGATTTAATTTACGCCAAGCAGAGCTTCGGAAAAGTTCGCTGGGTGTTGGCGGCGCCGGAAGCATCCGAGTACCGGCGAGTGGAGGACCTGGAAGGCAAGGTGATTGCGACGGAACTTGTCGGCACGACCCGGCGATACCTGGCGCGGAAAGGAGTGCAGGCGAAAGTAGAGTTCAGTTGGGGCGCGACGGAAGTGAAGCCGCCGGAGCTGGCCGATGCGATTGTCGAGGTAACAGAGACGGGATCTTCGCTTAGGGCGAATAAGCTTCGCATTCTCGAGACAGTGATTGAATCGAACACGCAACTAATTGCCAACGTCAATTCCTGGGCGGATGAGTGGAAGCGGCGCAAGTTGGAAGACATAAAGCTGCTGCTCGAAGGTGCGATGAATGCGCTTGGGAATGTGGGACTGATGTTGAATGTGCGGAGGGAAGATTTGGGCAACGTGCTGGGTGTGCTTCCGGCATTGAAGAAGCCGACCATTTCGCAGCTCAGCGACGAAGCATGGGTCGCGGTGAACACGATTCTGGAAGAGACGACGGTGCGGAACATCATTCCGAGGCTGAAAGAGGCCGGTGCGCAGGGGATTGTCGAGTACCCGTTGAACAAGATTGTGCTGTAGGCGAATGATCAAGATCGTTTCTGTTGCAGAGCCGGAAATCGGGCGGGCGGCTCGGCGTTTGCCGGGTGTACACGAGGACGTCGTCAGGCCGATTCTGGAAGCGGTGCGCAGGGAAGGCGACGACGCTTTAATTCGCTACGCGCGCGAGTTGGACGGGCTGGGCGATTTGCCGCTGCGCATTCCGGACGGGGAACTTGCAGCGGCGGCGGCTGCGATGTGCCCGGATGTACGTGCGGCGGCCGAGATTGCGATTCGCAACATTCGGCAGTTTGCGGGGGCGCAGTTGCCGCGGGAGCGGTTTGAAGAATTCTCGCCCGGGCGGAGATTGGGATGGATTGTGCGGCCTTTGGATGCGGTGGGATGCTACATTCCGTCGGGGCGCTATCCGCTGCCTTCGACGTTGTTGATGACCGCGGTGCTGGCGCAAGTGGCGGGTGTGGCGCGGATTTGCGTGACTTCGCCGAAGCCGTCGACGGAGATTCTAGGCTGTGCGCAACTGCTTGGCATTCGCGAAGTGTACCGGGTGGGCGGGGCGCAAGCAATTGCGGCGATGGCATTTGGGACCAGGACGATTGCGCGGGTGGATCGCATCGTAGGGCCGGGAAATACGTATGTCGCCGCGGCAAAGAAGCTGGTCGCAGGCGAGGTTGGGATTGATTTCATCGCGGGGCCGACGGAAATAGCGATTCTCGCGGCGGATGGAGATGCGAAAGTGATTGCGGCCGATATGCTGGCCCAGGCCGAGCACGATGTGGCGGCGACGGCGGTGCTCATAACGACCTCAATGGCACTGGCGGGAGCGGTTTCCGAAGAGCTGGAGCGCCAGCTTGCGGATTTGCCTACTTCGGCTGTGGCGCGCGGGTCGATTGACGGGGCGAGCTGCATTTTTGTCCTGCCGGACATGGATGCGGCGGTTGCGTTTGCGAATGCGTTTGCGCCGGAACACCTGAGTTTGCACGATCCATCGCTGCTGCCGAAGGTGAAGAGCGCCGGCACGGTGTTCTTAGGCCAGAACTCACCGGAAGCGGCGGGAGATTACGCAGCGGGTCCGAGCCATGTGCTGCCTACGGGCGGCGCGGCGCGACTGCGAGGCGGGCTCTCGACGGCGGATTTCGTAAAAATTATTGCAGTGCAGGATTTATCGCGAGCGGCGCTGGATGAACTGGCGCCCACAATTGCGACGCTCGCGCGAGCGGAAGGTTTGGAGGCGCATGCACGCGCCGTGGAGGTTCGGTTTGGCGACTAAATCGGTAGAAGCGGCTGCGGACGAGAAGCAGCAAGCGCTGACTCCGCGGGAAGCGGTGGTGCGCATGGATGCGTATCATCCGCCGACCGGAGGGCGCAGAAGCAAGCTGCGGCTGGACTTCAACGAGAACACGGTGGGCGCTCCGCCACACGTGTTGGATTTCATTAAGCGATATTTGACGGCTGCGGATCTCAGTATCTATCCCGAATACGAATACGCGTTGCAGGACCTATCGCGGCATTTCGGAGTGAGCGCAGAGGAGATGACGCTGACAAATGGCACCGACGAGGCCATTCATCTTCTGATCGGAACCTACGTTAACGGCGGAGACGAAGCGCTGATTTTGCGGCCGTCGTATGCAATGTACAAGTTTTACAGCCAGCTCGCGGGCGCAAGCGTAACCGAAGTGGATTACCGCTCTCCGGATCTGGCCTTTCCGCTAGAGGAACTGCTGGACCGCATTAACGGCAATACACGCGTGGTGTTGATCAGTAATCCGAACAATCCCACCGGGACGGGAACCAGCGCCAGCGCGCTGGAACGCGTGCTTCGAAAAGCAACGAATGCCGCTGTGCTGGTGGATGAAGCGTATTACGAATTCAGCGGAGTGACGGTGCTGCCGCTGATCGCGGAACACCCAAATCTGTTTGTGAGCCGGACCTTTTCGAAGACCTACGGGATGGCGGCCATGCGCTGTGGTTGTTTATTCTCGACTGCCGCCAATATGGCGTATGTGCGAAAAGCGCAATCGCCGTATAGCGTGAACGCGATGGCGGCGATGGCAGCACGGATTGCGGTGCAGGACCAGCATTTCGTAGAAGATTACGTGCTGGAAGTGCTGACCGCGCGCGAGTTGCTGTACGTAGAGCTGGAGCGGTTGAAAATTCCATATATCAAGAGTCAGGCGAATTTCGTGCTATTTCAGGTGGGCGAGCGAGCGGTTGAAATTCGGGACGAGCTGCGGAATCGCGGGGTTCTGGTTCGGGATCGCAGCCATGAGCTACCGGGGTACGTGCGCGTGACGGTGGGGACGCGCGATCAGATTCAGCGCTTTCTGGATGAGTTGGAGCAGATTTGGCAGTAGCGAATAAAACTCCGGACGTCCTTGTTTTCGACATGGACGGCGTGCTGGTGGAAGTTATGGAATCGTATCGGGAAGCGATACGCGAGACGGTGCGGCATTTCACCGGCGCTTTGATTTCTCAAGACGAGATTCAAAATTTCAAGAATGCGGGCGGTTGGAATAACGATTGGCTGCTATCGCACCGGCTGATTTCGGATCGTGGAAAAAAGGTGGAGTACGCCGATGTGGTGGATTATTTCAACCGGGTTTTTCTTGGAGAAAACGGAGACGGTCTAATCCGGCATGAAAAATGGACGCCTCGGGACGGTCTGCTGGAACGTTTGGCGGAACGCGCAGCCTTGGCGATTTTTACAGGGCGCGCGAAATACGAAGCGGATGTCACGCTGAGCCGGTATGCGGGGAAGATCCGGTTTCATCCTTTGATTACGGATGAGTGCGTGGCGAACCCGAAGCCGGCGCCCGATGGGTTGGAACTGATCCGGCGCGAACATCCGGACAAGACGATTTGGTATTTGGGCGATACCGTCGACGATGCGCTGAGCGCGCAATCGGCCGGGGTGCCGTTCATAGGAGTATCGACGCGGCAAAATCCACGGCACGCGGAGATTGAAAACCTTCTTCGAAAATTTGGCGCGTTCGCGGTGATTGCGGATGTGAACGAACTGGAAGCGCTGCTCGCATGAGAGAGGGCCGCGTTGAACGGAATACGAACGAGACGCAGATTGCAGGCGCGCTGCGGATTGAGGGCGCGGGGACATACAAAGTGTCGACGGGTATCCGTTTTCTCGATCACATGCTGGAGTTATTCGCTAAACATGGCGGATTCGATTTAGAACTGGCGGCGCACGGCGATCTGGACGTGGATCAGCACCACACGGTGGAGGACACGGGTATCGTGTTGGGCGATTTATTCGCGAAAGCGCTAGGCGACCGGCGGGGCATCAACCGGGCCGGATATTTCGTGCAGACGATGGATGAATCGCTGGCGCTTGTGGCGGTGGATCTAGGTGGGCGGCCGACTTTGGTTTACGACCAACAGGTGGATGTGGTGCAGGTTGGCGATTTGCAAACGGAGCTGCTGGAAGATTTTTTCCTTGGTTTTACGCAGCATGCCGGGGCGAATTTGCACGCGAAGGTTATGTACGGGCGGTCGAATCATCACAAGATAGAGGCGATTTTTAAGTGTTTTGCGCGGGCGATGCGCTACGCGTGCTCGACCGATGAGCGGCTGAAGGAGCAGCTTCCCTCGACCAAAGGGCTGTTATGACCACGATTGTCGATTACGGGGCCGGAAATTTGCGATCCGTGCAGAATGCGCTGGATGAACTGGGCGCGCGGTACGAGGTGACGAACCGGCCGGAGACTGTGCGCAAAGCGGAGAGAATCATTTTGCCGGGCGTGGGACATTTTGGGCAGATGATGCGGGCCGTGGATGAGTTGGGGCTGCGCGCGCCGCTGCTGGAGCGAATTGGCACCGGCGTGCCGTTTTTAGGAATCTGTGTTGGCTTGCAGTGTTTGTTTACGGGAAGTGAAGAGGCGCCGGGCAGCCAGGGATTAGGCGTGTTTCCGGGGATGGTGAAGCGTTTCGTGGGCGAACTGCACGGATTCCTCATATGGGCTGGAACTCGCTGGAGCGGCGGACCGTTTGCCGGCTGCTCGAAGGGCTTGCGGACGGGACGTTTGCTTATTTTGCGCACAGCTACTACGTGCCGGAGATGAGTTCGACGGCCGCAGCGTGCACGTACATGCACCCGTATAGCGCGATTGTGGAGCAAGAAAATGTTTATGGGGTACAGTTTCATCCGGAGAAATCGGGTGTCGTGGGGCTACGAGTGATCGGAAATTTTCTCGCGATCTGATGCTGGCGAAACGTATCATTCCGTGCCTGGATGTGACGGGCGGGCGGGTGGTGAAAGGCGTGCACTTTGTGGATTTGCGCGATGCGGGAGATCCGGTAGAGCTGGCGGAAACCTACAATGCGCAGGGCGCGGATGAGTTGGTGTTTCTGGACATCACGGCATCGAGCGATGCGCGCGAGATTCTGGTGGATGTGGTTGCGAGGACGGCGCGGAAGGTTTTCATTCCGCTGACGGTGGGTGGCGGAATTCGAAGCGTGGCGGATGCGCGAAAAATTATCTTGGCGGGCGCGGATAAAGTGAGCGTCAATACGGCGGCCGTGCAGCGGCCGGAGTTGGTTCGCGAATTGAGCTTAGAATTCGGGGCGCAGGCGGTGGTGCTGGCGATTGACGCGCGCCGCTCGGGCGCGGGGCGGTGGAATGTGTACACCAAAGGCGGGCGGCAGGACGAAAGAATGGATGCGGTCGAGTGGGCGCAGCGCGGTGAGGCGGCCGGGGCGGGAGAAATTCTGCTCACGTCGATGGATACCGACGGCGTGCAGACGGGCTTCGACTGCGAGTTGACCCGTGCGGTGGCGCAAGCGACGACGGTTCCGGTGATTGCATCGGGCGGGGCGGGGAAGCCTGAGGATTTCGTGACGGTGCTGACCGAAGGCCGGGCCGATGCGGCTTTAGCTGCGTCGATCTTTCACTATGCGAAGTACACGGTCGGCGATTTGAAGCGCGCGCTGGAACGGGCGCACGTACCGGTCAGACCAGCGGCATGATTATTCCCTGCATCGATCTGATGGACGGGAAAGTGGTGCAACTCGTTCAGGGCCGCGAAAAAGTTCTGGAAGGCGGCGGCGCCGATGAAATGCTGCGACGCTTCGCTGGATTTCCGCAGATTCAGGTGATTGATCTGGACGCGGCGATGGAAAAAGGCTCGAACGCGGCGATGGTGGAGTATCTGGCCAGCCGCGCAACGGTACGCGTGGGCGGCGGTGTGCGAACGGTTGAACGCGCGCGGGAGTTAGTGGGTTGCGGAGCATACCGGATCATTGTGGGGACCGCGGCCTTATCGGAACGAGTCCATGCCGGATTTCTAAACGAGCTGAAGGCTGCCATTGGCGCTGCGCGGGTTACGATTGCGCTCGATAGCAGGGGCGGGCAGGTGGTGGTGCGGGGCTGGCGGGAATCGACGCGCTGGACGGCGCGAGATATACTGCCGGAGCTTGAGCCATATTGCTCGGGCTTTCTTTGCACCTACGTGGATAAAGAAGGCATGTTGCAGGGTACGGATCTGGGTTGGTTTGAGAGCTTACGAAAGGCCACTTCGCACGAGCTGATTGCGGCGGGTGGGATTACGACAATAGATGAGGTAAAAGCATTGCATAGCATGCGTGTGCACTGCGCAATCGGCATGGCAATCTATACCGGGCGGTTACACCTGGACGAGCTGCGGAGTCTCAATACAGAAGAGGAATGCAGATGAAACTGATTGGATGGATGGGTTTGTGTGCTTCGTTCGGGCTGGGCGCTACGGTTCTAATCGGCGCGGCCGGAGCGGGCTACGATTTTTCGGATGTGAAGAATGTGCTTACCGGGCAGGCGGCATTCACGGATTACAAGACGGAAAAGCCGGGCGAGTTTCACAAAATCACGGTAGCGGATTTACCGCAGCCGTTCGCGACACAATCGGCAGGAAATCCGCCGACGGATGTGGCGCGTCCGTCCGACGCGTGGCCGAAAGTGCCGCAGGGATTCAAGGTGGAGCAGTACGCGAATGAGGACATGAGGCTGCCGCGGGAGCTGCGGACCGCGCCGAACGGCGATCTCTTCCTGGCGGACAGCGGCGCGGGGCAGATCGACATCTTTCGCGGAATTACGAGCGATGGGAAGCCGCAGCAGAGATCCGTATTTGCGACTGGATTGCGCCGGCCGTTTGGGATCGCGTTTTATCCGTTGGGCGGGAACCCGCAGTGGGTTTACATCGGCAACACGGATTCGGTGGTTCGCTTCCCGTATCACAACGGAGACTTGAAGGCGAGTGGCGCGCAGCAGGTGATGATTCCGAGTATTCCCGCGGGTGGAGGGCACTGGACGCGAGATCTCGCATTCTCGCCCGATGGCACGAAGCTTTTCGTGGCGGTGGGGTCTGGGTCAAATGTGAACGATCCGGATACGCACCCTGAGGAATTTCATCGCGCGAATATTCTGGAATTCACTCCGGAGGGGAAGTTCGTGAAGGTGTACGCCTACGGCATTCGCAACCCGGTTGGAATCGCGGTGAATCCGACAACAGGTCAGCTGTGGTGCTCGGTCAATGAGCGGGATGCGCTGGGCGATCATCTGGTGCCGGATTACATTACGTCGGTGAAAGAAGGCGGATTCTACGGCTGGCCGTATTACTACATGGGCGATCATTGGGATCCCCGGCTAAAGGGGAAGCATCCGGAGTTGAAGGATAAAGTGATTGTTCCCGATGTTCTTCTGGAGCCGCATAACGCTTCCCTGCAGTTGACCTTTTACGAAGGCAAACAGTTCCCGAAGCAGTATAAAGGCGATATTTTCGCGGCCGAGCATGGGTCTTGGAACAAGGCCGTGCGCGCCGGCTACGAAGTGGTGCGGGTGCCGCTGGACGACGGGAAAGCGAACGGGGTGTATGAAGATTTCATGACGGGATTCGTTACGCCGGAGGGGAATGCGTGGGGGCGGCCGGTGGGGGTTGCGGTTGCTCCAGATGGCTCGCTGATGGTTTCCGACGATGTTTCCAAGTCGATCTGGCGGGTGACCTACACCGGGAAATGAGATTCTGATAACGCAGGCGAAAGCCCGCCTCACGACCAAAGATTAAAGACTTGCGGTTTCAAGGCTATAGCGTGTTCGGGCTTTTCGCCGTACTGGCGGCGTTCACGCTCAGCACCATGGATGGAGGAGATCTGGCTCCGCGGATTTTCTCGGGATTGGCGCTTTTGCTGGTAGCGTGCTATTTGGGATTTTCCTTCCGGGAGCGCTTCGTGGTGTGCGTTCCTGCTATTTGCCTGCTGTTGATGACGGCGTACGGAGCGGGGCAGACGCTGTGGTCGCCACAGAAGATCGCTTACGACGGGTGGAGTGGAGTGCTCTTCTGGTTGACTGCGGCCGGAATTGTTTTTCTTTCCGCGCAGATTTTCCGGGAGCGCGAGAGCGCAGCTCGTTTCCGTTTTCTATTTGTGATTTTCGGGAGCGCGGTTTGCGTGCTCGATTTGCTGGAACAGGCATCGCATACAAGCAAATATTTCTGGCTGATCCAGAGCAGGTATGCAAGCGTAAGCGGCCCGTTTGCCTACTGGAACAACTTCGCGCAGTTTGTGGAGCTGCTGCTTCCAATCACGCTGTGGCTGGCAGTAGGCGGACGAAAGCCGGTGCTTCCGTACCTGGTGCTGTGCGGATTGCAGATCGGCGCTGTGTTTGCTTCGGGTTCGAGGGCGGGCAGTGCGCTGGTGATTGTCGAATTCGTGAGCGTGATGGGAATTGCCTACTGGCGCAAGCGCGGTCAAGCGTTTCTATTTGCCGCGGGGGCGGCGCTGCTAGTCACCGTTTTGTTCGCATATGCGGCCGGGTTCGACACCCTCAGTCATAAGCTGCGCCAGCGGGACCAGCTCGCCGCGCGCCGCGAGATTAACGCGTCCTCTCTGGCGATGATTCGGGAGCGGCCGCTGACGGGCTGGGGCCTGGGGACGTACGTGCCGGTTTATCGTATGTTTGCCAGCTATGACGATGGCACCTATGTGAATCGGGCACATAACGATTGGCTCGAATGGACCGCCGGCGGTGGGGTATTCTTTTCGGGACTGATGCTGGTGATTTTTGCGTGGAGCATCAGACCGGCCGTCCGGTCGGTGTGGGGAATCGGCGTGATTGCTTTGTGTATTCACGCGATAGTGGATTACCCGTTTGCGCGCCTTGGCGTGTGCGGCTGGTATTTTGCTTTTATCGGAATGTTAGCGGTGGCGGGCGTGGAGCGAATGGGCCACCGTGTGAGATCGTCGCCACGGCTGCTGTGAGGGCGTTTTTCATCACGATGGCCGCGCTTCTGGGCGGTTCTCCGGCGCTAATAGCGCAGAGTTCGCTACCGGCGGAATTCAATCGCGCGCGGGAGATCAAAAGCGTGCGGCCCACGCGCAACTTGAAATCCATTCGCGTGGTGAGCTGGAATATCGACCGCGGGAGCCGGTTCGGGCTGGTAAGTTCGGGGCTGGAGCATGCGGCGGCGGATTTATGCCTGCTGCAAGAAGTCGATTGGAATACCAGACGTGCGGGAAAGCGGGATGTCGCAGCCGATCTGGCCCGGGATCTCCATCTGAATATGGCGTATGGCATCGAGTTTGAGGAACTCGGGCAGGAGAGCGGCGGGCCGGCCTTCATTGGGCAAGCGACGCTGACGCGGCTTCCAATAAGACGGTCGCGGGTGCTGCGGTTCGAGCGGCAGTCGGGATTTTGGAAGGCGCGTAGCTGGATTCCGAGCTCGATTCCATTAATGCAACGGCGCGTTGGGAATCGCATTGCGTTAGTGACGGAGCTTGAGTTAGATGGGCGGCCGCTGGTGGTCTACAACGTACACCTGGAAAGCCGGAGCTTGGGAAAGATTCAGAACATGCAGTTGGACGAGATTGTGGCTGATTTAAAGAGATATCCGTCGGATACTGCGGCTATTCTGGGCGGCGATTTGAATACAAAATATTTTCCTGCAAAGTTTCTGAGGAAGCTGGAAAACGCGGGCTTCCGCAGCGTGACGGGAGAGCGAATCGAGCGCACGCACGTGATTGCGATGGCACTCGATTGGATTTTTGTGAAGGGTCCGGTGAAGATTGAGGATGGCCGGGTGCGCCGGGATATCGGAGGATCGGATCACTATGCAGTTTATGCGGAGCTGGGCGCGCAGTGATCGACTGAAGCTTGTGTTTCTCCGGAGAGGTGTGCCAAACTTTAGAAACTTTGTGGTTGCAGGCCGACGAAGGGTCTGCTATTCTGAACGAGTCGCCCAGGATGCAGTATCGGTCCGGCGAAACGGTTGAAAGCGCGAAAAATCGTGCTTTGCGCTTGCAAAAACCGTTGTAGATTGATAATCTAACAGAGGCGTTGTCAAACGCCTAAGGTAAGTAGTAGGATCCGGTTCAGCCAACGGGCGGAACGCGATTTGGACTCCATAGCAGTTCTCAAGCAGTCCTGAAACAATTCCAAACTACGAATTTTTTGGGGTTTATCCCCGATGTTTTTTCGAGTCCAGCGCCACTCGTGCCGGAAAACGGCAGAGTTGGTCGCGGCTCAAACGGCTTTCGAGGCCGGCAGCCTACGGATTTTGCGGAGCGATTCGTTATCGTCCGGGGGCCTGCGCAGTTGATTGACAATCTGGTTGGACGCAAATGAAGTAATTCGTCAGACTTTTTGAGTAAAGCCGGAGCGAATCTGGTTCCGCTGCAAAGTGGGGCCAAAATCAAAAGATCAAACGAGAGTTTGATCCCGGCTCAGAATCAACGCTGGCGGCGCGCTTAACACATGCAAGTCGAGCGAGAAAGTGGGGGCAACTCCATGAGTACAGCGGCGTACGGGTGAGTAACACGTGGGTAATCTACCCTCTAGTGGGGAATAACCCTGGGAAACCGGGGCTAATACCGCATAATCCTGAGAAGGGAAAGCAGCAATGCGCTGGAAGAGGAGCCCGCGGCCGATTAGCTAGTTGGTGAGGTAACGGCTCACCAAGGCGGTGATCGGTAGCCGGCCTGAGAGGGCACACGGCCACACTGGCACTGAAACACGGGCCAGACTCCTACGGGAGGCAGCAGTGGGGAATCTTGCACAATGGAGGCAACTCTGATGCAGCGACGCCGCGTGAGCGATGAAGCCCTTCGGGGTGTAAAGCTCTTTCGGCAGGGACGATAATGACGGTACCTGAAGAAGAAGCTGCGGCTAACTACGTGCCAGCAGCCGCGGTAATACGTAGGCAGCGAGCGTTGTTCGGAATTACTGGGCGTAAAGAGTGTGTAGGCGGTGCTCTAAGTTCGGTGTGAAATCTCCCGGCTTAACTGGGAGGGTGCGCCGGAAACTGGAGTGCTCGAGCGTGGGAGAGGAAGGCGGAATTCCTGGTGTAGCGGTGAAATGCGTAGATATCAGGAGGAACACCTGCGGTGTAGACGGCTTTCTGGACCATTGCTGACGCTGAGACACGAAAGCGTGGGTAGCAAACAGGATTAGATACCCTGGTAGTCCACGCCCTAAACGATGCATACTTGGTGTCGGCCATTCAGTTGGTCGGTGCCGGAGCTAACGCGTTAAGTATGCCGCCTGGGGAGTACGGTCGCAAGGCTGAAACTCAAAGGAATTGACGGGGGCCCGCACAAGCGGTGGAGCATGTGGTTCAATTCGACGCAACGCGAAGAACCTTACCTGGGCTCGAACGGCTGCTGACGGCCGGTGGAAACACTGGCTTTCCCGCAAGGGACAGTAGTCGAGGTGCTGCATGGCTGTCGTCAGCTCGTGTCGTGAGATGTTGGGTTAAGTCCCGCAACGAGCGCAACCCTTGTCCTGTGTTGCTAACCCCTTAAAAGGTGCACTCTCAGGAGACCGCCAGCGATAAGTTGGAGGAAGGTGGGGATGACGTCAAGTCATCATGGCCTTTATGTCCAGGGCTACACACGTGCTACAATGGCCGGTACAAAGCGCTGCAAACCCGCGAGGGGGAGCTAATCGCAAAAAACCGGTCTCAGTTCGGATTGCAGGCTGCAACTCGCCTGCATGAAGCTGGAATCGCTAGTAATGGCGTATCAGAACGACGCCGTGAATACGTTCCCGGGCCTTGTACACACCGCCCGTCACATCACGAAAGTGGATTGTACTAGAAGCCTGCGCGCCGACCCGCAAGGGGGGCAGCGGTCCAAGGTATGATTCATGATTGGGGTGAAGTCGTAACAAGGTAGCCGTAGGAGAACCTGCGGCTGGATCACCTCCTTTCTAAGAGAGACAGTGGCTGGAGCTACCGAATCAAGTAAGTAGCAGCCTTTCCAGTCCATACGTTTCGGCATCTCCACTTGAAGAGTTTGCGAACTTCTTGCCGCTCGCGCAGGTCGCGGGTGGCGGCGTCCAATCGGCCTCGATTCATCTTAAAAAGGGGCTGTAGCTCAGCTGGGAGAGCGCCTGATTTGCATTCAGGAGGCCGCCGGTTCGATCCCGACCAGCTCCACCAGTTGGATGAGGCAGCGTTTTTCAGCTTGCCGAAGACTCCAGCAAAGTGGGCCTGTAGCTCAGGTGGCTAGAGCGCACCCCTGATAAGGGTGAGGTCGGTAGTTCAAGTCTACCCAGGCCCACCAAGCAACCGAGCGAAAGATAGAAGTGAGCGTTTGGTATCCTATCGAATGTTCACTCCTGCTGTTCGCGGATGCGAGCGTAGGACGATTTGAATGAGTCCGCGGTTTTTGCGAGACGAAGATTCAAGCAAGGTTCTTTGACAATTGAATAGTATTTGACGGGCAACTACAAGTTGCAATGCTGTCACGAAACCAATATGTGGCAGCGGCGCTAAAGAGAAAACTCAAGAACGTAGAGTTAATTTTATGGTCAAGCTACTAAGGGCATGCGTGTGGATGCCTTGGCGCAAGTAGGCGATGAAGGACGTGGCTAGCTGCGAAAAGCCTCGGGGAGATGCAAGCAATCTGTTATCCGGGGATATCCGAATGGGGAAACCCAAGCCAGGTAACTGGCTTACCTTTCGATGAATACATAGTCGACTGGAGCGAACGGGGGGAAGTGAACCATCTCAGTACCCCTAGGAAGAGAAAACAACAGTGATTCCGATAGTAGTGGCGAGCGAACTCGGAACAGCCTAAACCGTGCGATTCGAAAGGAGAGCGCGGGGTTGCAGGACCACAAAGAATAAGCATTGGGTGCGGGCGGAAGCCGGCAACCAGGGCTTATTCTAACGAGGTTATAAGAGAGCGTTAAGAGAACGGCATGGAAAGGCCGGCCAGAGAAGGTGACAGCCCTGTATCCTGAAAATGCAATCTTAGCTTCAAGTGGCTCCTAAGTACCGCGGGACACGAGAAACCCTGTGGGAATCCGCCGGGACCATCCGGCAAGGCTAAATACTCACTTGCGACCGATAGTGAACTAGTACCGTGAGGGAAAGGTGAAAAGAACCCCTGTGAGGGGAGTGAAATAGTACCTGAAACCGCATGCTTACAAGCAGTGGGAGGACTATGGCCCGCGGGTCAAACCGCGGTGCAATGTCTGACCTCGTGCCTATTGAATAATGAGCTGGCTAGTTAGTCTCAGTGGCAAGGTTAAGCGAAAGCGAGCCGCAGCGAAAGCGAGTCTGAACAGGGCGTTCAGTCGCTGGGATTAGACGCGAAGCGGGATGATCTACCCTTGGCCAGGATGAAATCCGTGTAACAGCGGATGGAGGTCCGAACCGGTGTTGGTTGAAAACAGCTCGGATGAGCTGAGGGTAGGGGTGAAAGGCTAATCAAATTCCGTGATAGCTCGTTCTCTCCGAAATAGCTTTAGGGCTAGCCTCGTATGGTCCGTCTTGGTGGTAGAGAACTGATTGAACTAGGGGCCTTTCCAGGTTACCGAATTCAGCCAAACTTCGAATGCCAAGAACGAGTAATACGGGAGTCAGACGGTCGGGGCTAAGCTTGATCGTCGAAAGGGAAAGAGCCCAGACCATCAACTAAGGTCCCCAAGTACATGCTAAGTGGGAAAGGAAGTCGAGTTCCTCAGACAGCCAGGAGGTTGGCTTAGAAGCAGCCATCCTTTAAAGAAAGCGTAATAGCTCACTGGTCGAGGGATTCGGTGCCGACAATCCAACGGGGCTCAAGCATGTCACCGAAGTTATGGACTCAATTTGGAGTGGTAGGAGAGCGTTCCTAGCGAAGTGAAGGTATACCGAAAGGAGTGCTGGATTGCTAGGAAGTGACTCTGCCAGCATAAGTAGCGATAAGCCAGGTGAGAACCCTGGCCGCCGAAAGTCTAAGGATTCCTGAGAAAGGTTAATCCGCTCAGGGTTAGTCGGGTCCTAAGGTGAGGCCGAAAGGCGTAACTGATGGACACTACGGTTAATATTCCGTGACTACGTTTGTTCGATAAAGACCGATGGGGGGACGCACCACAGAGGCTCATCTGCGAGAAGGGTCAAGGATGAGTTGAGTGAGATCCGGATTGGCAAATCCGCCGGGTTGTGTGCCAGGAAAATCCTCTAAGGAGAGCGAACGTACCCGTACCGCAAACCGACACAGGTGGACGAGATGAGTATTCTAAGGCGCTCGGGTGATGGAGTTGCGAAGGAACTAGGCAAATTAACCCCGTAACTTCGGGAGAAGGGGTGCCCACTTCGGTGGGCCGCAGTGAAACGCGTCAGGCGACTGTTTAACAAAAACACAGGTCTCTGCAAAGTCGAAAACGACGTATAGGGGCTGACGCCTGCCCGGTGCCGGAAGGTTAAAGGGAGAGGTTAGCCGCAAGGCGAAGCTTTGAACTGAAGCCCCGGTGAACGGCGGCCGTAACTATAACGGTCCTAAGGTAGCGAAATTCCTTGTCGGGTAAGTTCCGACCTGCACGAATGGCGTAACGATCTGACGACTGTCGGCGCGCTCCGCCCGGCGAACTTGTGGTTCCGGTGAAGACGCCGGATGCCCGCCACTAGACGGAAAGACCCCGTGCACCTTTACTATACCTTTGCAATGAACTATGGTGCGGTCTGCGCAGCATAGGTGGGAGGCTTTGAACTCAGGCTCTTGGGCTTGAGGGAGCCAACGGTGAGATACCACCCTGATCGTTCTGTGGTTCTAACTTACTCCCGTAATCCGGGAGAAGGACATTGCAAGGCGGGTAGTTTGACTGGGGCGGTCGCCTCCTAAATTGTAACGGAGGCGCTCGAAGCTTGGTTCACGCTGTTTGGAAATCAGCGGTCGAGTGCAAAGGCATAAACCAGGTTGACTGCGAGACCTACAAGTCAAGCAGGTGGGAAACCAGGACTTAGTGATCCGGTGGTTCTGCATGGAAGGGCCATCGCTCAACGGATAAAAGGTACGCCGGGGATAACAGGCTGATCGGAGTCAAGAGTTCACATCGACGCTCCGGTTTGGCACCTCGATGTCGGTTCATCGCATCCTGGGGGTGCAGAAGCTCCCAAGGGTTAGGCTGTTCGCCTATTAAAGCGGTACGTGAACTGGGTTCAGAACGTCGCGAGACAGTTCGGTCCCTATCTGTGGTGGGCGCAGGAGATTTGAGGGGGCTTGCCCTTAGTACGAGAGGACCGGGGTGAACGAACCTCTTGTGATTCAGTTGTCACACCCGTGGCACAGCTGAGTAGCGAAGTTCGGTCAGGATAAGTGCTGAATGCATATAAGTACGAAACCTTCCTCAAGATGAGATCTCCCTGAAGAGCCGTGATAGACGATCACGTTGATAGGACGGATGTGTAAGCAGAGTAATCTGTTGAGCTGACCGTTACTAATAGCTCGTTCGGCTTGACCATAAAATGAACTGTGCGTTTTTGAGATAACTTGCTGGTTGCCCGTCAATACTATTCAAGAAATTCCCCAAGTTTAAGTTGGAGGCATTACGTGCTGCAACAAGGCAGCGCGAAGACTCCAACAACGACTTTCGGGTGATCCAAGCGAGAGGGTTCCACCCGTTCCCATCCCGAACACGGAAGTTAAGCCTCTCAGCCCCGATGGTACTGCATGCGCGAGTGTGTGGGAGAGTAGGAAGTCGCCCGATAAATCAAGCAAGCCCCGGTCAGAATCACCGTTCTGGCCGGGGCTTTTTGCGTTGGATACCAGAGTTCCTGTCTCGTAACTCGGCGTAAACTAAAACGCTTAGAACTGTGAGGATATGTTACACTGACACGGGTTTTGTGTCTATGGGAAGGATGCCTCCTGCGTTTGATGCCGTGGTGTCGGGTATCGTACTGAGAAGTCGAGTTCACATGGACTTACATAGAATGATCACCGAATTGCAGGCGGAACGGCAACGGTTGGATGAGGCCATACAGGCGCTCGAGCGCCTTTCCGCCGGCAAAGCTCGCCGCCGCGGCCGACCGCCGGCCTGGTTGAAAGAAGAAGTGCAGCGACAGGCTCCGGGCTCGGAAAAGCCGGAACCCGAGAGTCTGGCGAAAAGCAAGAAGGCTTAGCCTGATCCCGCCGCCTGGCCGCCACGCGGAGATGGACGACGCCTCAGCAGTACGGTTACTACAAACGAGACAACGAGCGCTTTGATCCCGCCGCTCTTGGCTTTGAAGCCGCATAATCGGTGGGCCAGAATAGTCGCCGGGTGGGGCGGACCGTCGCCTTTTGCGGTCTGCCCGGTTGATTGGCCGACCCCCACACGCCTTTCGCCGATTTCATAATGCCGTCCCTCTCCACGGCTCTTTAACATCGAAATCGAGGCGGCAACATGAAACCAACGGAAACCAGTACCTGGCACGGCGATTGGGAGACTATCGGCCTTGCGATAGTGTTGATGATTACCGGATTCGTTCTGCTGGGAGGAGACTTTGTCGGAATGCTCTCGCTCGATCGCATTCAGAACCTCTGGCCGGTGGCAATCATCGCCATCGGTCTCGCTGAATTGCCGTCCAGCGGTGTAACGCGTTAGCTCGAAAGCGCGCTCTATGCAAGACAACTTAGGTACTGAGACTCCCCCGGAGACGCGTCGCGAGTTCCGTCGAAGACGCCACTACGAGCGCTCCCCGGGCTCCTCGCTCATCCTTGCCATCATCCTGATCGCCGCCGGAGCTCTGCTGTTTCTCGACAACATCGGCATCCTGCGAGTCAACATATGGGATTACTGGCCCGTTATTCTGATCGCGGTTGGCGTCGGAAAGCTCACCACCTGCCGCTACGCCTCGTCCCAACTGCTGGGCGTCTTTCTCATCGTGTTCGGCGCGCTCTTTCTTCTCGTTAGCCTGCATATCGTAGCCATCCACTCCTGGGATGGAGCTTGGCCCATCTCTCTCCTGTTGATCGCCTTCGGCTTCGTGGCGCTCATCAAGTCGGTCGAATCAACCAGCGCCGCCAGACCACGCATCGGATATCCGCCCCAGCCCTCCGCGGGGCGGGGAAGCCTAAGCGATCACGCCATCTTCGGAAGCGTGGTCCGAAGGTTTGACAATGAGGTTTTTGAGGGCGCCAATCTGCAAAGTGTTTTCGGCAGCGTCGAGGTCGATCTTCGCGGCGCCCGCAATGAGGCCGCCAAAGGTCCCGTCACCATACGCGTCGAATGCGTTTTCGGCAGCATCAAGATACGAGTGCCGCAAACCTGGCGTCTCGACGTTCGCGTCGATGGCGTGTTCGGAAGTCTCGAGGATAAGACCATTCCGGTAACTGCCACGCAGGGTTTTGAGCCAGTCGTATTGGTCCTCACCGGCAGCTACGTCTTCGGATCTGTGGAAGTGGATAACTAGAGCGGCAGCCCGAACGCGTCGATGCATCCGATTCTCAGAAGCGGAAGCGGCCTGAGTTTGTACCTGGCCATCTGGATCTTCTTCGGTTCCATGTTCGTCCTGCTGCTCGGCGTCTCGGCTCATCTCGATTGGAAAAAAAGCCTGGCCGTCACTCTCCCCGCCGTGCTGATTCTCGCCCTCGGTTGTCTCGGCCCCTGGTATTCCTCGCGCGCGCTGCCCTTGCGTTCCACGCCGCTTTGGAAACTGGTAATAACGAATCTTCTCGCGGCCATGTGCGTCAGCGCGGTCGCCCTGGCGCCGGCCCGTCTCGTCATCGTCGCCTCGAAGGACGCCTTCCCGGATTTGCGGGCCCACTTGCTTCCCGCCCTGCCCATGCTCGCCGGCATGTCGCTGCTCATTTATCTGCTTTCGGTCGCCCTGCACTACGCCTTGCAGGCCGTCGAATCCTCGCGCCACGCTGAATTGCTCTCGCGCGAAGCCGAGCTGAAAGCGCTCAAGGCGCAAGTCAACCCTCATTTCCTCTTCAACTCTTTGAATTCCATCAGCGCGCTCACCAGCGCCGATCCCGCCAAAGCGCGCGACATGTGCGTCCGCCTTTCCGAATTTCTGCGCACCTCGTTGCGGCTGGGCGAACGCACCAGCATCCCTTTTTCCGAGGAGCTGGCCCTTACCAGAACCTATCTCGATGTCGAACAGGTTCGCTTCGGCGCCAGATTGCGCGTCACCCAGGATTTCGATACCGCCTGCACGCTTTGCGAGGTGCCGCCGTTATTGGTCCAGCCGCTCATCGAAAATTCCATCAAGCACGGAATCGCAACCTTGGTCGAAGGCGGAGAAATCGCCATGACCGGCCGCCGCTCCCGCGATTTCATGCGCATCGTGATTGAAAATCCCTTTGATCCTGATGCGCCGGAAACGCGCAGAAATGGTTTCGGCCTGGCTAGTGTCCGCAACCGCCTGCGCGCCCGTTATGGCAGCGCCGCGCGCGTCGACATATACGTCGAAGGAAACCGTTACCGCGTCGTGCTGACCATTCCCTGCGATGCCCAACCGGAGATCCTGCAATGAGCAAAATTCGTGCCGTCATCGTCGACGACGAAGACCTCGCCCGCCAGATCTTGCGCGAGTATCTGGCCGGCGAAGAGGATATCGAAATCGTTGCCGAATGTAGCAACGGCTTCGACGCCGTCAAAGCCATCGCCGCCGATAAACCAGATCTGCTGTTCCTCGATATCCAGATGCCCAAGCTCGATGGGTTTGAAGTGCTGGAGCTGATCGATCGCGAAATCGCCGTTGTATTTGTGACCGCCTACGATCAGTACGCCATGAGGGCTTTCGATGCCGCGGCTGTCGATTACCTGTTGAAACCTTTCGATCTGGAACGCTTCCGTACCGCCCTCCAGCGCGCCCGCCGCCGGCTCGGAGAGGCAGCCCGAACGCCTAATGTGATCCCCAGCGCGAGCGATCTCAAGAACGCCGCCCAGCCCCCCGGCCAGCACGCGCACCGCATCGTAATTAAGGACGGCGCCCGCGTTCACATCCTCCCCGTAAGCCAGCTCGATTACGCCGAAGCGCAGGACGATTACGTAGCGCTCCACAGCGCCGGAAAAACTTATCTGAAGCAACAGACCATCTCGAGCCTCGAAGCCGCGCTCGACCCCAGCCGCTTCGTGCGAGTCCACCGTTCGTATCTGGTGAGTCTCGAACGAGTATCGAAAATCGAGCCGTACACCAAAGACACCCGCATAGCCGTCCTAGCCAGCGGCGCCCAAATTCCAGTCAGCCGAGCCGGCTACCTGCGCCTAAAAGAACTAATGGACAAAACCTGAACGTGCTTCGCTCTAATAGAGAAATGGAAAACGCAACCTGCGACATCGCCCTAATTGGCCTCGCCGTAATGGGCCAGAACCTCGTCCTCAACATGAACGATCACGGCTACCGCGTGGCTGTTTTTAATCGAACCGTCTCGAAAGTGGACGATTTCCTCGCGGACGAAGCCAAGGGCACGCAAGTGGCAGGCGCACATTCCATTGAAGAACTGATTCAAAAACTGAAGAAGCCCCGCCGCGTGATGCTCATGGTGAAAGCCGGCGACACGGTCGATCAAATGATCGATCAAATCGTCCCGCATCTCGAAAAAGGCGACATCCTCATCGATGGCGGCAACTCCCATTTCCCGGACACGACGCGCCGCACCAAAGCCCTGAACGAAAAAGGAATTCTCTTCATCGGGACCGGCGTTTCGGGCGGGGAAGAGGGCGCGCGCCACGGCCCCTCCATCATGCCGGGCGGCAATCCGGAAGCATGGCCGTTCGTCAAAGACATCTTCCAATCCATCGCCGCCAAAGTCGAAGACGGATCGCCTTGCTGCGATTGGGTAGGCGAAGAAGGCGCCGGACATTACGTCAAGATGGTCCACAACGGCATCGAGTACGGCGACATGCAGTTGATCTGCGAAGCCTATCAATTGCTCAAGGAAGGTTTAGGCCTCAGCGCGGACGAATTGAACCAGGTCTTCACCGAATGGAACCGCGGCGAGCTGGATAGCTTCCTCATCGAAATCACATCCGAGATCTTCGCCAAAAAAGACGACGACGGAAAGCCGATGATCGATAAAATCCTCGACACCGCCGGCCAGAAGGGAACCGGCAAATGGACGGCCATCAGCGCGCTCGACCTGGGCATGCCCGTAACGCTGATCGGCGAAGCTGTGTTCGCGCGCTGCCTCTCTGCCTTGAAGGACGAGAGAACCGCGGCGTCTAAAGTTTTAAACGGCCCGAAGAACACTTCCAACTCTCACGACCGAACCGCATTCATCGAAGATGTCCGCCGCGCGCTCTACTGCTCAAAAGTCATTTCGTATGCGCAAGGCTACATGCTGCTGCGCGACGCCGCCAAAGAGCAAGGCTGGAACCTGAACATGGGCGGCATTGCGCTCATGTGGCGCGGTGGCTGTATCATCCGAAGCCGATTTCTCGGCAAGATCAAGCAAGCCTACGATAAGAATCCGCGGCTCACCAACCTGCTGCTCGACAATTTCTTCAGTAACCTGCTGAATGAATACCAGGACTCCTGGCGGCACGCAATTATTCACGCGATCGAGTACGGCGTCCCAACCCCGGCGTTCTCCACCGCGCTCGCCTTCTACGACGGCTACCGGACGGAACGTCTCCCCGCGAATTTGCTACAAGCCCAGCGCGACTACTTTGGAGCGCACACTTATGAGCGAGTCGACAAACCGCGCGGCCAGTTTTTCCACACTAATTGGACAGGCCGAGGCGGCCGGGTCTCCTCCGGTTCCTACAATGCGTAATCTTTTCACACCCCCGCAATCTAAACATCGGAGAAACGCATGAAATACGGCCTCAACATTCGGCAGCAAGGCGGCTTGGACTTCGTCTCAATCGGCGGTCTGGTCTACCGCCTCGATCCCGGCATCATTCCCTGGCGCAAGGCAACGGAATGCAAGATTCACGTCAGCGGCGGCGAGTTCAACGTCGCCGCGAATCTCTCGGATTGTTTCCGCCTGAACACCGGAATTGCCACTGCCATGGTCGACTACCCCATCGGCGACTTGGTTGCCGAGCGCGTGCGCGCCATGGGTGTCCAGCCCTTCTATAAGCACTTCAAACATGACGGAGTTTCTGGTCCGAACATCGCCACCGTCTACAGCGACCGCGGCCAAGGCGTGCGCGCGCCGGTTGTCTTCTACAACCGCTCAAACGAAGCCGCCGCGCGCTTAAAACCTGGCGATTTCAACTGGAACGCCATGTTCTCCGGCGGTGTTCGCTGGTTCCACAGCGGCGGCATTTTCGCGGCGCTCGGCGCTACCACTTCCGACGTCACGATCGAAGGCATGCAAGCCGCCAAAGCCGCCGGTGCTATCGTTTCTTTCGATTTGAACTACCGCGCCAAACTCTGGAACGCAATCGGCGGGCACGACAAGGCTGTCGAGGTCATCCGGCGAATCGTCAAAAACGTCGACGTCATCTTGGGCAATGAGGAAGATCTGCAAATGGGCCTCGGCATCCCCGGCCCCGAAGTCGCCGCCAAATCCAAGCTCGACCCGAGCGCCTTCTTCGGCATGATCGATCGCGTCGTCAAAGACCATCCGCAAGTGAAAATCGTCGCCACTACCCTGCGCGAAGTGCATTCCACTAACCGCCACAGTTGGAGCGCGGTCGCCTGGGTCAACGGCAAGACCTTTCAAGCTCCCACCGCCGAGCTTGACGTCTACGATCGTGTCGGAGGAGGCGATGGCTACGCCGCCGGTTTCATCTACGGTTTGCTGACCGGCAAATCGCCGCAGGAAGCGGTGAATCTAGGTTGGGCTCACGGCGCCTTGATCACAACCTTCCCGGGCGACACTACCATGGCCACTTTAGAACAGGTGGAGACCGTCGCCAAAGGCGGATCGGCGCGTATTCAGCGCTGAACCCATGCATGCTGCAGCTTCCTTTTCCGGTGTTATGATCGATGCAGAAAGCGGGCAATTGACATGCGGACGTGCATTTGGTCTCGCATCTTGGAATGGAACAGGCACGCAGCCTGCCGGAACTACGGGCTATTCGCGCTGCTATGCGTGCTTGCAGCCTCGGCTTCCGCCCAAACTCGCGGCGGTTCTAGCGATCCTCCCCAGGCAACCGCGTCCGGCACGCCGGGCGAGCCGGTTGTTATTCCGTCGCGGAGGAGCACGCCGTCTACCGGTACCGTGGAGTCGCGTCCGGTCGACCTCCGTGTCAATAGGACCGTCGTTCTCGTCAACGTGACCGTTACCGACCCGCTGAACCGCTTTGTCACCGGGCTCGAAAAGCAACATTTCCGCCTTTATGAAGACAAAATCGAGCAGGTGATCACAGCTTTCTCCTGCGACGACGCGCCGATTTCGATCGGCCTCGTATTCGATACCAGCGGTAGCATGGGCGCCAAAATGCAAAAATCCCGCGAGGCTGCGGCCGAGTTCTTCAAAACCGCCAATCCCGCCGACGAGTTCTTCCTCGTGCAGTTTAACGATCGTCCCGAGCTGAGCGTTCCGTTCACCACCGATACCGACAAGCTGCAAAGCACGCTCACCTTCACCCAATCGCGAGGCCGCACCGCCTTGCTCGACAGCGTATATCTCGCCATGCATGAAATGAAGAAAGCGCATAATCCACGCAAAGCGCTGCTCATCATTTCCGACGGCGGCGACAACAGCAGCCGCTACACGGAAACCGAGATCAAGAATGCCGTTCGCGAAGCCGACGTTCAGATCTTTGCTATCGGGATCTTCGAATCCATGGCCAATCGCGGCCGTACGCCCGAGGAAGCGGCCGGTCCCAGTCTGCTGAATGAACTCGCCGAACAAACCGGCGGCCGCGAGTATCCGGTCGAGAATTTATCTGAACTTCCCGATATCGCCGCGAAGATCGGAACCGAGCTTCGGAACGAGTACATCCTTGGCTATAGCCCCAAGAACCGCGAGCGCGACGGCAAATACCGTCGCGTACAAGTAAAACTCAATCAGCCCCGTGGATTGCCGCCTTTAAGAGCCTATTACCGCCTTGGTTACTATGCCCCGACTCAGTAGTAAATGGAGCGCCTTGCCGGTCCTGGCCGGCCTCTCTGCTGTCTGCCTCTTTGCGCAGTTCCGTGCCGATACCCGGCTGGTTGTCCTGCATGCCAGCGTCACGGACAAGAAAGGCAAGCTGATGACCAACCTGGATAAAAGCGCTTTTCGCGTCTATGAAAATGGGCAGCCCCAGGAAGTGAAGATTTTCCGGCGCGAAGACGTCCCGGTCTCCCTTGGAATCATCATCGACGATAGCGGCAGTATGAGCAGCAAGCGTACTCGTGTCGAAGCTGCCGCCCTGGCAATGGTGCGCGCCTCAAATCCGCAGGACGAAGTCTTCATCGTCAATTTCAACGACGATGCCTATCTGGATGTCCCTTTCACCAACAACATTCACAAGATGGAGCAAGGCTTGGCGCGCATCGATTCGCGCGGAGGCACCGCCATGCGCGACGCCATCGGCATGTCGCTCGATTACATGAAGCAGGAAGCCAAGAAGGATAAGAAGGTTCTGCTGGTCATCACCGATGGGAACGATAACGCGAGCAGTATCTCGCTCGAAAGAGTCGTCCAGCGCGCGAATCAAAGGGACACCTTGATTTACGCCATCGGTCTCTTCACCGACGAGGAGAAGCACGAAGCCACCAAAGCCCGCCGGGCGCTGAATGAAATGGCCGCCGCAACCGGCGGTCTGACCTTTTATCCCAAAGAGGTCAGCGATGTGCAAGAGCTGGCGGTCGTCATTGCGCGCGACATCCGCAATCAGTACACCATCGCCTACACCCCGTCCATTCAGCAGCTCGACGGCAGCTATCGGCAGATCAAAGTGACGGTAAATGCGCCCGGCAAGCCTACCGTCCGCACTCGCTCCGGCTATTACGCAACGCCGGACGCCGCAACGGCCAGGCAGTCGGCCTCGCTGCGGCATTGATGCTGCGCTTTCTCTGGATCGCCTCTCGCGGCTACCGTCTCGCTCCCTGGCGATCTCCCTATGTACGCTGGCGAATCGAAACGTATTCGGGAATCCCGGCCGATTCCATTACCGCGCGCCTATTCTTCCGATTCTTATGGACCTTCCGAGCCGCCATGTGGCAGTATCTGCGCTGGGTCGGCCGAATGAAGCGGTTCACCGTTCTGCGGAAAGCAGGTCGGTAAGCACTGTCCCGGCTTCTTCATCCGCAAATGCAGTTAGCTCCGGAACGTCTCTTGCGTCTAATGGTGGGTCGAAGGATTCGACCGGCAGCGGGCCGGGCGAGAGATAATCGTGCAGATCGCGCGCCACATCGGCCAGCGTCTTCCCGTACACATCCTGGAAACTCGCTTCCGAGCTCTTACCGCCATCCACCGATTTGAGAAATTCAGGAAACGCGTCGCCATACGTCTTGCCAAGCAGCAGCATGTGCGCCAACGCCCAGCTTTCCGAATAGAATTGCCGCATCAGCGCCGGATCGCGGTAGTAAGGCGATGTTTGCTTCACCTCAGCCAATTGGCCGAGGTCGAGAAGAGGCAGCGTTCTTAATGCTTCAAGACGCCCCGCCGGCGGTAAGCCGATAATCAACTGCTCGCCCCTGGCCTGCAGGGTCGAATACACATCCGCCAGCCCCTCGTTCAGCCACAGAGGAAGGTGCAGGTTCCGGTGCTCCAGATAGAGATGCGTGTATTCATGGATCGCGATCGGATAAGCGCCCGGCCCCAGATCCCGCAGCACGATGTAGTCGCGCCGATGGCCGCGCTGATAGAACGCCACAGCTCCTGGATTCGGACTGTATGCTCTGAATTCCTTCTCCGATTCGAAGGCGATAATGCGGATCGGCTGTTCCGTCACCGTACGCGCTGGGCTGTTCGCATCGAAGAACGCGCGCGCGTCTTCCAGGATTTCGAGCGCCGCAATAGCTTTCGCCTGCGGATTGTCGGTGTACATCTCGAAGTGCGGAGTGCTAAGTTTGATCCACTCCGCCCGCAGCGGAGCAAGCGATATCGCTAGAACGAGAGCCGCTCGATACGCGCGGCGAAAAGTCATGAAACAGATATCGTCAGGATGTGCCGCTGCTTGTAGCGGGAGTGAGCTGTTCGCGTTCTCCCACGCGAAACACGTAGCTCCCCGATCCAACACCGCATACGATGGTGTCCTCGAAGCGGCGCACCGAAGAGATACCCGCCAACTCCGCTCTGCGCTGTTCCGCTCAGCGGAACCGGCTTACCACTTTCAAGCAGCGCCGGATCGGAGAGGTTCAGCAAAGGCAGATGAATCGTCGCCGTGCTGCCCACCGGAATGGTGACGCGCAGCTCATAGCCGGTTCCCACTCGATTCCATGCGCTCGCGATTTGCCCGTGCAGGGTTTGCGTGGACGCCGAAACCCAATTCAGACCGTGCACCAGCTCCGGCTCAATGCGTATATCTCCATAACCGGCTCCTTCGCCGCGATTGATCCCGGCCAGCACGTTGTAGAGAAAAGTACCGGCGCTTGCGAACATGTGATGGTCGTGCGAATTCATTTCCGGGCCAGTGCGCTCCTGCCAAAGTTCCCAAAGCGTCGTTGCGCCGTGCGAGAGCATGTATCCGTAGCCCGGATAATCGGGTTGCGTCAGAACCTCATACGCCAGATCGGCGTGCCCGCGCGCGGCCAGCACCGGAAACAAATACTTCGTTCCCAGAATTCCGGTCGTGAGATGAACGTTGTGATAGTAGTTCAGATCGTCCAGTAAGCGGTCCATCGCGCTGCCTTCCTGCCGCCCGTGCATGACGTGCGCATCCAGCGCCAGCACCTGCGCCGCTTGTGAGCCGTCCGCGTAATAGCCTTCCGGAGATCGGAAGCGCTGATTAAATCCGTTCCGCGCCTCGGAGATAAGCGCGCGATAGGTCGCGGCATCGGCCTGTTTTCCGAGCACATCCGCGGCCATGACAACCACCTCCAGGCTCTTGATATACGCCCACGTCGCGGCAAGAAGTTTGGGAGTTGGCTCCAGCGCCACCCAATCGCCGAAGTACGAGTAGTTCACCACTCCGCCGGGAGCATGCTGGTGCAGAAAATCCGCCCAGGCCTTCAGGCCGTCGTAATGCTCCTCCAGAATCCGCTTGTCTCCATAGTTTTGATACAGGAACTGCGCCAGCAGCGGATACGCGACGCCCCACGCTGGATCGCCCACGCGGCTGGGGTTGAAGCGGGAAACGTAGGGAACAATGTTCGGCACTTCTCCCGCGGCGCCCTGCGCGTCGTGAATATCGCGCAGGAAGTTCGTATAGAACGCCGCCATATCGAAATTGAGAATGGCGGTCTCGGCGGAGAGATGTGCATCGCCCATCCAACCCAGCCGCTCATCGCGCTGGTCGCAATCGGTGGGGATGCTGGCGAGGTTCGTCTTGATGCTCCACACGAACATGTGCTGCATGCCATTCAGCAGCGTGCTGGACGAAGAGAAATTCCCGATGGAGGCAACCGCGCTGTGGACTTCGCGGCCGCGCACGGTATCGAGCGTCGGCACGCCGGGAAAGCCGGTCAGCTCCGCATAGCGAAAGCCGTGATAGGTGAAGTGCGCCTCGTATTCTTCGCCTGCCGGATCGCCGCGCAGAATATAGGTATCGGTCGAGCGCGCGCTGCGCAGATTGTCCACTCGGATCGATCCATCCGGATCGGCCAGTTCCGCGTAGCGGATGCGCACTTTCGTTCCCGCAGCGCCTTGCACTTTGATCCTCACCCAGCCGCTGAAATTCTGTTCGAAATCGAAGACGTAGACGCCCGGACTCGCTTCCATCATCTTGTGCGGGACCAGCGTATCGACTACTTCGATCGCCGGCATCATCTGCGACGACAGCACCACTCCGGGCAGCTCCGTCACTTGCACCGGCTCGCCGCGCACCGGGAACATTGCGCTATCCCAACCGCGCTGCTCCAATCGCGCGTCGTAGGTTTCGCCATTGTAAATATCGTCCATCACAATCGGGCTTTTGTAGGCTTGCCACTTCTCATCGGAGGCGAAGAAGAACGGCTTTCCGTCCGCATATTCGCCGCGAATCTCACAGATCAGCTTGGGCGCGGCGCGATACGCCTTCGCATACCAGGCGCGGCCCAGCAGCACCGCGACGGCATTATGCCCGTGCGCGAGCGCGCCGGTGACATCGTAAGTGGAGTAGAGCACTCGCTTGCTGTAATCGGTCCAGGCCGGATCGAGAACATGCTTTCCGATGCGTCGCCCGTTGATGTGCAGCTCGTAATAGCCGGTTGCCGCAATGAAAATACGCGCGCGCTTCACTGGCTTGTTCGTATCGAACGTACCGCGCAGCAGATTGCCTCCCGTGATCCATTGCGCTTTCCAATCGGACGGATCGAGCAATCCCGTGCTAAAGGTTGCGGCCTCGCTCCAAGCGCTCATCGCGCCATTCGCGTCCCAATAGCGCACCCGCCAATAGTAGTCTGTGTCGGAAGAGAGCGGCGTGCCTTTGTATTCAACCTGAATCGTATCGGCCGAGGCAGTGCGGCCTGTATCCCACATCGCTCCGCTCGAAAATCCGGAGCTTCGGCTGACCTGCAATTGATACGCGCTTTGCTTCTGCGCCCGATCGGTATGATTCAGGACCCAGAAAAAGCGCGGCGATGCAACGTCCACCGCAACAGGATTGCTCAAGTACTCACAGCGCAGTTCGGATGGCGGCAAAGGTCCGCAAAATAAGGGTAAAATCGCACAGAACGCCGCAGCGGCAGCTTTTAAAAACAAAAAGATCCTCCTGACCGCAAATGTCAGGAGGATCTTACTACATCTTCGAAAATGGTTTACTGAGGCGGACCGAAAGGACCGCGATGCTCGTGTGCCGAGGCAGTCTGAATCGTATACCCGGAAGGCACCGAAAAAGAAATGTTCGCCGGTTCGCCCTGGACGATATTTGACAGCGTGTATGTCGATTGGCCGAAGCGCGGATCGTTGCGCGTGGAGGAAACAACGATCTGAAGATCCGGCGAGTATACCACCGTGCTGGTCGATGTCAGAGTCGCCGAGTTTCCAATCGTATTCGCAGGAATGGTTCGCGTAATGGTTGTAGTCTCAACATTATTGAGATTCTGGTACGTGCCGCCCGTGGCTTTCGAGACGGTCACGTTCGGATCGTTTGGACGCGTGCGATTCGGGCGATTGGAGGAAGGCGGCGTTTTGAAGGGCCGTTGTATCGCGAGATTCTTGTCCGGATACAGCGTGTAGCTATATCCGGCGACAGGGTCGGTGATGAAAATCACCGTCCGCGGCCCGTTTTGCGAACCAAAGGGGCCACTCGTGAAAGTCTGCTGGACATACGTGCGGCCGGAACTATCTCTAGCTACCGTCCCGCTGGTGCTGCGCCTGATGGTGCCGGCGCCGTTTGGAAGCGTTTCTATGGATTGCTCGGTCATGGTGGCCGAATAAGGCGCATCGGTCACCACTTTCCACGGACGCATTCCAGGACCGCCGGGTCCAAGCGGACCGCCGCGGCCAAATCCGCCGTGCGGAGGTGGACCAGGTGGCGGCCCGCCCATTTGCGCGAACGCCGTCGCACTCAAAAGCAACAAAGTCAGACCTGCCGGGGCTACTCTTCGCATATCAATCTCCTTCTGCAACCCCACACATAAATTCTTTAAACTCATTCGACAGACAACACGTGAACGCCCAGCGGCTGGCCATCGATGCCGAGCAGCACATCCGCCAGCACGGAACGATCGCTCACCGCAACCTCATTCGAGACCGGCTCGAACACAATGCCTGCATCCGCGAGCCAGGAAACGGGAACTTGCATCTGCACAATGTGCGGCGACGTCAGCGGCAGGTCGGGATTCGAGTAGGGTAGCGCAACAAAGGTCTCGCCATCCACTTCATAAGCGGAACCCGCTTGCGCCACCTGTCCGTCTGTAGAGCCCAACCGCGCCCGGTGTGTCCATTCCGGGCTCACCAGAATGCCAAACGCCAGCGCCGCCGCTAGAGCCACGCCCCAGCCGAACTGCCAAAAAACTCTCGGCGCGCGTCGCGCTGCCGTTTTGCTCTCCCGCGCTTGAAGGGCACGCGCGAGAATCTCGCGGTCCCCCCCGAATTCAGCGGGAACATGCGCCGCCACCGCCGATTCAATATGAACCGAAAGCGACCGCAGGCGCTGATAACTTTGCCGGCAAATTTCACAGACCGGCAGATGCGAGTCGACCAGCAGCGCTTCCGGCGGCGAGAGTTCGTCGTCCACGGCTCTCACCAACAGATCGTTATTCAGGTGACCGGCGCTCGTCATATCGACTCCTTCAACTTCTCCAGGCCGCGTTGCACATTTTCGGCGACCGTTGAAACCGAAAGCTTCAAGACCTCCGCGATCTCGCGGTATTTCAGTCCTTGTGTTCGCAGCACCAGGCACTCCTTCTGCGCTGCGCTCAATCCGTTTATGGCCCGCTGCAGCCGGTTATTGCGCTCGGCTGCAAGTAATTCTTCTTCCGCCGTCTCGCAACCGGCGCGCAGTTCGCCCGCTGCCGCATCCGGCAGCGGATCTACCTTGCTGGCTCGAAAAGCGGTTTGCGAATTACGGGCCAGATTGTGCGCCACCCGGTACAGCCAGGCCCGCAAGTTCGTGCGGTCGCCTCCGGCCAGCAGATGCTCATGCAATTTCAGAAAACTTTCCTGCGCGATCTCGCGGCCGGTCTCCGGGTCGACGCCTAGAAACGACACATAGCGGCGTATCGCGACATGCTCCCGGTCGTAATGCTCCAAAACCAAGCGGCGAACCGAGGTGTCTTCCAAATACTCCGCTTCCCGAGCCGGTAACACATCCACTGCTTGCATGCCAGACGCGCTGAACGCCTCCCCCATAGCGCTCCTTCTATTTAATACTGCAGGGTGGGGCGGACCGTCGCCTTTCGCGGTCTGCCATTTCCCCGGCGGGCGCCGAATAGCGAGGGCCACAAGGAGGTTTTGTGGGGAGTTGCACTTGGGGTTGGGGAAAACCCCCCTGTGGCCTGCCGTCTCGCATGCTAGGTGTCTATAGAACAAGGGAGCGGACCGATTTTTCGGGTGCGCGAAAGAAATATTTCGGCCTCTGAACTGCCGCCTGAAAATCGTGCGTTCTTAGGGAAAATGTGGCCACCGGAAGTAGCTACAATGAAGCTATGGAAGTCGGCGTGCGACAGGCGAAAAGCAGTTTATCGAAACTCATTGAGACGGCACTCAGCGGTGAGCAGGTTGTCATCACCAGCCGTGGGAAACCAGTGGTTCAACTGATGCCTGTGAAGCCGAAACCGGATCGCAATCGGGGACGTGGCTGCCTGAAAGGCCTGCCCGACGTCAAACTGTATCCTGGGTGGGATAGCCCCGAAACGGAAGCAGAGATCGCCGCCCTGTTCAAAGCGCTTTCCGAATGAAGGTGCTGCTCGACACGAATGTGCTTATTAAGTGGGCGTTGGATCAGCGGCTGCCGCATCGCGTAACTCGCTTACTTCACAAGTCCTCCACCGAATGCTACGTCAGTATCGTGACGCCATGGGAGATCGCAATGCTTGGCGCCTCTCACAAAATTAGTCTGCCGCCGGATCGCGTTGATCTGGTTCTACGCGACTTGGGAGCTCAACTGCTGCCGATCCAAATTGCTCACACTAGCGCGATCTATACATTACCGCGTCATCACAGCGACCCGTTCGATCGCATGCTAATTGCCCAAGCGATTAGCGAGGGTCTCGCTCTCGTGAGTTCGGACCAACATTTCGCAATGTACGAGGGCCTGCGGCTGATCTACTAAGGCGGTTGCTACAATACTTTGTCTGCCGCATTATGTTCTTACGACTTACGCTGGCTCTCAAAGCGTATCGGCTCCTCGCGGCGGCCATTGTTTCGGCTTCGCTCCTCTGCTTTGCCGATTCCGTTTCCATCGACTTAGTCGTTCATGACAAGCACGGGCGGCAAGTACGCGACCTCCGGCCGGATGAGGTGCAGATTACTCAAGACGGCGCGCCGGTGAAAATCGACGCGGTACGTTTAGGGGCCGGATCCCAGGGTTCCGCTCGCTTTCTGTCGCTGGTGTTCGATGGGGCCGGCGAAGGCGCTGAAGAGGCCGCGCACGATGCGATCGAGGAGATCTCGAAGCAGCTTGGCGCCTCGAAGGCTTACTTTTCGGTCTGGCAGATCGGGAACCGGCTCGAGCTGATTCGCGGTTTCACCAGCGACGAGACAGCCTTGCGGGAGGCGGTGCATGTGGCTGCGCGCGAGCAACGCAGCTCCGCGATGAACCGGAAAATTGATGCTCCCGATCTGGACCCTGCCACCCACAACCAGGTCTCCGAAGCCATTCGAAAGATTTTGGACACCTCTGAAGACACGATGCGCGATCGGCATGCCCGGCCCTCCCTTGCGGGACTGCTGGCGTTGGCGAAGGGAGAGAACTCTCTTCCCGGCCGAAAAACTGTTTTGTATTTTTCGAATGGGATCGATATCGGCACCCTTACGAAGGAACAGTTGCGGGTGATCGCGGCGGAGGCCGCTCGGGCGCAAGTTAGTTTTTATACGGTCGATCTCAGCGGCGTCAGCCGCCAGGCGCGGGACGACGCGGCTCACATGGTGATGACCACTCTCGGTATGGGCTCGCTCGGCGGCGGATCGACTGCCCGCGCTGCTGACGAAGCGAACGACCTGGGCATATCGGACAGCTTAGATGGTTTCCGAGCGAAGCGGCGGCGGGATGAAAATACGCAGATGGAGGAGTTAGCGGCGCAGACCGGCGGCGCGTATGTGGACGGAGCGGGGGGCACACGGAAATTTTTCCGCAGCATCGCCGGCGACCTGGCATCGTATTACCAAATAACTTACTCTGCCGGAAAAGAACGTTATGACGGCCATTTTGTGGCGCTGGCCGTCAAAGTGAATCGGCCGAAAACGCGGGTTCAATCGCCTACCGGATTTTTCGCGCTGCCTCCCGGCGATCAGGCCGATGTGGAAGCTTTCGAGCTGCCGCTGCTCGAGGAACTCAGCGCAGATCGAAAAGTCGAGACGATCTGGTTCGATAGCGCCGTAGAGCGCCTCGGCGGCCACGCGGACAAAGCACAAGCCGATCTACTGGTGCAGGTTCCGCTGAGCGGTCTAGTCGCGCAGGAAGACGATCGCAACAAAACGTTTGGGATGCACCTGTCCCTGGTCGCTCTAGTTAAGGACGGCGGCGGGCAAGTCGAACAGAAGCTCAGCGAAGATATTCTGCTGCGTGGCGCGCTCGAGCAATTGCAGCAGGCACGCAAGGACTCCTATACATTTCAACGGCCTTTTACCATCGCCCCAGGCGAATACCATGTCGACATAGGGATTAAGGACCAGAACGCCGGCAAATTCAGCGCGAAGACGATTCCGCTTTCCATTCCGCGCAGCAGCGAGCGGCTTGCCTTAAGCGATGCGCTGGTGGTGCGCCGGCTCGAGTCGGCGAACGGCGAGCCCGGTGCCGCGGACCTGTTGCGCTACGAAGCGATGCGCATCGTACCCGATATCACCGCAAAGCAAAGCCCGGTGGCCGATCCACGCCACCCGGTGTTTTTCGAAATTTTCCCGGATGTCAACGCTTAGCGGCAAGCCCGAGGTAAGCGCTGGAACTAAAACGGGGAATAACTTCCGTTGCGCACCTCCCCATCGCCATTCCCGCAGACTCAAGCCGGGCGAGCCGATTCCCATTCTCGCTACGCTCAACAAATCGTTCCCGCCCGGCGATTACGAGCTGTTCGCCACAGTGAAACAGGGCGGCTTGTCGCGGCACGCGGAAGTGAGCTTCCGGTTGAGCGATGGGCTTTCCGAAGGCGAAGCATCCGGAAACTTGCTGGCAGAAGAAGAGAATCCCGCAACCAGCTTCTTTTCGAAATTTTCCACCGCTCCGCAATTCATTCCGAACGCCCCTAGACCCGCCGATGCGGAACTACACGATATCCTGAGCGGCGCCCGCGCGCGCGTGGACGACTATAAGCGAATGCTTCCGAACTTCATTTGCATGCGCGTAACCAAGCGATTCGTCGACCCGACCGGGCGCGGCGTCTGGAAGCCTAAGGACTCCTTCGTAAATCTGTTGCGATATGTCGACGGACAGGAAACCACCTCGCTTTTAGAAGTGGATGGGGAGCGCCCAAGCGATGGAGAGACACCTCAAGGCGCGATCGTCAAAGGCGAGTTCGGCGAATTGCTGAGCATGGTGTTCGCGGAAAAAGCGAAGGGCAACCCGCAGTGGCAGGGAATTGCGGAGGTTCGCGGCGCGCGAACGCATGTGTTCCGGTTCACAGTCGCCCGGCCGAATTCAGTCTTCGACATCATAGCGGACACAGGTGGGCCCGGATCCGTTATCAGGCGCCGCTTATCAGGCGCTGGTCTATGTGGATGCGAACACCTTTGCCGTGAGGCGGATTTCAATTGAAGCCGAAGATCTGCCCAAAGACTTCCGCATCCGGGAATCCGCTATTGCGGTGGATTACGACTATGTTCCCATCGCCGGGCAGGATTTTTTGCTGCCCTTGCAAGCAACTCTGTTCGTGCGGCAGGGCGTGCGGTATCTGCGCAGAAACGAGATACAGTTTCAAAACTACCGCAAATACGGTGCGGAATCGACTTTCAAGAATGCGCGCTAAGCGGTTTGCCGGTCAGCGCCGGGAACGATGATGCGCCGGCCTGGTTTCGGCCGTTGCTTCCAGATTGTGCGCGCTGTTGACCAGCGCCAGGTGCGAAAAGGCTTGCGGAAAATTTCCGAGCATGCGCCGCTCTTTCGGATCGTACTCCTCCGATAGCAATCCCACGTCGTTGCGCAGCGCGAGCAGGCGCTCAAACAGCGCGCGGGCCTCGTCCATCCTGTGCTGCAGCACGTAGTTGTCCACCATCCAGAAACTGCACGCGAGAAAAGCTCCTTCATCGCCGGAAACCCCATCCACCGAGCTCCGCGTGTTATAGCGCGCGACAAAGCCGTCCTTCATCAGATTTTTTTCGATAGCGGCGATTGTGCTTCGGATGCGCGGATCTTCCGGCGGCAAAAAACCGACTAACGGCAGCAGCAGCACGCTCGCGTCCAACTCCTTCGCGCCATAGTATTGAACGAAGGCTCCCAAATCGTTGCTGAAACCCAGCTTGCAAATCTCTTCATGCATCTCGGCGCGCAATTTTTTCCAGCGGTCGAGCGGACCTTCTTCTCCAAATTCCTCAATGTTGCGTACGGCGCGGTCCACCGCCACCCAGGCCATCGCCTTTGAATGCACAAAGTGCCGCCGCCCGCCGCGAACCTCCCAAATGCCATCGTCCGGCTTCGTCCAGATCTTTTCGAGATGGTCGATCAACGCGCAAACCAGATCCCATCCCGCATCGGATTTTTGTAGACCTTTCTTGCGCGCTTGATAAAGCGAGTCGACCACCTCGCCGTAGACGTCAAGCTGCAACTGCTCGGAAGCGGCGTTGCCCACCCGCACCGGTTTCGAGCCTTCGTAACCCGGCAGCTCCGCCAGCTCGAATTCCATCAGGCGGCGCTCGCCCGCCACGCCATACATGATCTGCATCTGATCGGGGCCGCCCGCGACGGCGCGCAGCAGCCAGTCCCGCCAGGCCTTCGCCTCTTCGGTGAAGCCCGCCTCCAGCAGCGCATACAGCGTAAACGTGGAATCGCGCAGCCAGCAGAAGCGATAGTCCCAATTGCGCTCCCCGCCAATTTCCTCCGGCAGCGAGGTGGTGGCAGCCGCCACGATGCCGCCCGTGCGGTGATGCGTCAGCGCCTTCAGCGTCAGAATCGAACGCAAAATGGCTTCTTTGTAAGGGCCTTTGGGGATATGTTTGTTGGACCATTTCTCCCACGCGCGCGTCACGTTTTCAATTACGGTTTCAGCCTCCACCGCCTGCGGAATGGCGCCAAACGAGTGCGACCATGTCAGCACAAACGGAATCGTCTGGCCCGCTTCAATCTCGAACTCCGCGCGCGTTTTGAGGTCCTCGCCGCGCAATTCGATGGGCGTGGCGAACACGATTTGATCGGGCCCTGCAACCGCGCGCAAGCGGCCATCTTCCATGCGGCTGACCCAGGGAACCACCGTTCCATAATTGAAGCGAATCGATCAGCTCCATCTGCATCGCCATCGCGTCCGCGCACGCCGCGCACCATCCTCACCACGTCCTGGTGCTCGCCGCGCCGGTCCATGCAATCGATCAGCACGGCCGTTCCCTCAGGCGTCGAGAATTCAGTCTCTAGAACGAGCGTGCCTTCGCGATAACTGCGCTTCACGCCCGGACGCTCGGCTTTCGGCGCGATACTCCAGTGCCCGTCCTCGCCCGAGCCCAAAAGCGCCGCGAAACAAGCTTCGGAATCGAACCGCGGAAATCCGAGCCAGTCGATGGAACCGTTGCGCCCCACCAGCGCCGTGGTTGCGTTGTTGCCGATTAGCGCGTAGTCTTCAATGAGTTGTGCCATGTGCCGAGTTGTGCCATCAATCGCCGGGTGCTAGTGCGAATCGAATTCGATGACGACTTTGATGTCGTCGGGCCGGCGCTGCAGAGCTTTTTGCCAATTGGCGACCGGCTCTCTTCGCGAAATCAGCCGCGACAGCCAACCCCGGTCGGCCTTCGTAAGAGCCTCTTTGGCATTTTCCCAATGCCTGCGATTCGCGTTCACGCTTCCGAAGACCACCCGGTTCTCGAGCACCATGCTGCGGTTAATGTCGCCCAGATCCAGATTCACCGGCTGGTTATGCGAAGACACGCCGGCTAAGCAGAGAATTCCGTCGTTGCCCATCTGCGCCATGGTTGCAGCGACGAGCGAGGCGACGCCCGTGCACTCGATTGCAACATCGGGAGCGATGCCGATATCTTTCACCGCCCCGGTGTGATACGTAGCGCCGAGATCGTGCACCAGCCGCGGCTTGGGGCCCTCTTCGACGCGATCCAGAACGTGAACTTCAAGGCCGCGCTGCGCGCCCATTAATGCGGCCAATAAACCGATGGGCCCCGCGCCGGTGATTAAAACGGTTTTCGGCTTCCACTCGGCGCGTTCCCCAATGCGCGTGATATGGCCCCAGGCCTTGGCCAGAACGCTGGCGGGCTCCATCAGCACGCCCACATCGCGCATACCTGGCTCCAGCCGCACCGCGTATTCGGGTTCAATGCGCCAATACTCCGATCCAAATCCGTTCCGTTCTTTGATGCCGCGCTCCGTGTATTTCCCGTTGCGGCACATATCGAATTCGCCCACCGCGCACGCCAGGCACGGCACCGGATCGGGCCGCCGCACGATCCCCGCCAGCAGTTCGCCTTTCTGGAAACCGCTGTTTAGCGGCGCTTGTTCCACTTGCCCCAGCGATTCATGACCCAGCACAAGATAATCGCTTCCCGGCGGCGGCCAGCCGTAATCGGCGGAAATCAGCTCGAAATCCGTTCCACAGATTCCGAGCTCGAGAGCGCGGACCAGAATGCAGCCATCGCTCGAATCCGGCTCCGGAACCTCTGACAGGGAGGCGGAATTCGGCTTGCCCGGAACGATCGTAATTGCTTTCATGTAAGCTTTGCTTCACCAGAGTTCTACGCATGGTAGATGGATTGCCCTACCATTTCGTGACATGACGTGCGCGGTTCCGTAGAACAATGACGCACTTACAGAACCGCGACCGTGAGCGAGCGGTTTTTGCCGCAGCCTGCTTCATTTTCCTGTCCGGATTGCCGATAAAGAAGCGTGTTGGAGCGCCCTCGCGCACCCGCTTTCAAACGATGACTTCACCCGAAAAAAGAATCTGCCAGCTTCCTCATAAGCGCAAGCAGAGGGGAGCGACACTGCTGTTGTTCACGCTGATGGCGGCGATGCTGTTAATTCCGGTCATCGGCCTGGCGGTCGATGGCTCGATATGCTTCTGGATGAAGGCCAAGCTCTCGGCCGCGGTAGACGCCGCGGCTCTCGCGACCGCGAGAGGGCTCAACGTGGGTCAGACATTGTCCGCTCAGACCGCCGCTGCGACGACGACGGGCGATACCTATTTCGCGGCTAATTTCCCCGCTGGAATCATGGGAACCTCGGTGGTTGGCGGTCGCGCCCGCCATCAATGTAGCGCCCGTCGAACAACAATACGCTGACCGCTACCGTGCAAGCATACGTTACGGTACCGCTGTATTTCATGCGAATCCTGAATTTCAATTCGATAACGCTGATGGCAACCGGCACCGCATCCAGACGCGTAACCAACCTTATTCTGGTGATTGATCGGTCCTACTCCATGCAGCAAGCGAGCGCCTGTGGAACCATGATTGCTTCCGCGCAGAGTTTTGTTAACGATTTCGTCGATGGGCGCGATACGCTGGGGCTGGTGACATTTCAAGCCACCGCTAATCTCGACTACGCGCCGGTACATTGTATTTCAAATCCAGCAGCACGAGTCTCAACAGCTGTGCTGGGTACGGCGGTGTGTACTGGCTACACGACGACTGCGGCAGCGCTGAACATGGCGTATTACGAGATCAAAAAGATCAATCAGCCGCTTGCGCTCAACGTAATCGTCCTCTTTACCGATGGAAACGCCGATTCGATTGTGGTGGGAACGACTCCGCCCACACCGCTTTCTGTTGTGGTGGGATCGCCCGCGGCGCCGCCGATCAAGACTTCTGGCGGACACGCGCTATGGCTCGTTTACTCCGACCATTTCCGGCTTCACCGTATTCACCGGTAATCCCAACGCCCCCGCCGGCATCGCCATCCTCGCCGGTGCCGGTGCCCGCCACACTCTGTACAGGGTCGTTTTCGGGCGTGATCATCGATATCGACGGCCAGCCTCAAACAGCCGGATATACGGGCGGTATCTACAACCCCATGCCCGAACCCATCAATTGGTCCAGCCCATACGGATATCCTGTTCCGGCGAGTGTGGTAGTGCGCCGTCTGCCTGCAATTTCGCGTACGCCAGCTGCCCACGTACTGGTTATTACATCGACACTTTACGAATGTCGGAAGACATCGCTTATCTTCCTGCAACAGATGCTTTCGGAAATTCCTTGACAGGATATTTTACGTTTCGCCCGACGACTACTATCCGTCTGGAAACTATAATCGGCCAGTTGCGCATTGACACTCCGGAATCGATCATGCATGCAGCGCTGAATGCGGCTGACAACCAGGCGCTTGCGATTCGGCAAGATACGACATACAATCCTGTCATTTACACCATAGGTTTGGGCGGCACTGCCTATCAATCCATCGATGCCGATTTCCTGGAACGCATCGCAAACGATCCCAGAGCCTCCAGCTATAATTCCACCCTGCCACGGGGAGTTTATATACTGCACTGCCAGCGGGCTCGCCGCCGCTTTCCAGCAAATCGCATCGCAGATCCTGCGGCTCTCGAATTAATACAGCATCCGCTTGCTTTCGCGCGCGGTTCAGTAATCGCGGTTGGGATGAACTTACGGGCCAGTCTATAGACCTGAAACAGTAACCGCGATCCCGCTCCGTGAGCGAGCGGATGCCAAGTACTTACGAACTCGAGTTAATTCGGTACGCTCCGCTTAAAAGATAGACCGCGAACTGACGTTGGAGCTTCCGAAGAAAACCCACCAACTGGGCGACTGGGCCCACATTTCCGCCACATAAGCGAACTGGCCGGATTGCGTCATCGGAATGAGGCTGCCAAAGTTCGTCGCCTGGCATCTCGTGTCATTGAGATAGCTTGCGGTGTTACATTCCCGCTGTTGTCGGCGACCATGTCGCCCGACGGCGGTGTTCCAAAAGAGCTTGCCTGGAGCGAGGAGTTGCCGATCACGATCTGGCGCGTGATCACATACGTATTGAGGTTTTTACAATTTGGCATCCCGTTCCCAGTGCAAAAGGCCTGATCGATGTAAGTGATAGTGGACAGAATCACTACTGCATTTCCGCCGGTAGTGGTCATCTGCAGGGCGCCTGACATGTCGGCCAGCAGAGTCTGATACGGGATTCGGGCTCATGTCGTTGGAAAAGTCGATGCCTTGGGCGTACATGTGTCCGGCATCGCGGCAGACTTGCGTCACCTGCATTGCCCGGATCAGGTTGAAGCCCACCGTCATAGTACCGACGAAGAGCGGCAGCCAGAACAAACCGAACCCGACCAGAAATTCAATGAGCGCGCTTCCTCGCTGGCGCGAGCGGTTACCTTTTGATCGCATACTCATCGCGGATTCGGCGTGTTGTTGGGCGTACCCTCCATCACATCCGAGGCCGCTGCTTCCAAGTTGATGGGCGTCCAATGTCGAAAAATAGGACCGAAAGTGCCCACGGAAATGGGCCCGATGGTGACTTTTATCACGTTGCCGCCGGCGTTGCTGCCCACCCCGTTTACGGGCGTCATGGTCAGCGGTGAATAGTACTGAATGTTCACCACCGAAGAAGCATTGGTTGCATTCACAAAGCCGAAAGAGTACATCTCGATCGCCGCCTGGATGGAGGCGTCCTGGCCGCTGTAACCCTGCGCGAGTTGGCCAGTCACCGCGAATCGCACGCCCTCTCGCGCTCCCTCCTGAATGCAGGCCCAGGCGAACAGGATCCAGGCCAAATCCAGCGTCATCAGGACCAGGGCGAACGCCGGCAGGACCACCATGCTGAACTCGATCAAGGCGCTGCCGCGCTGCCGCCGTTTCTTAAGGCACACGTCGGCTGGGGAATGTATGGCCATCTTCACACCTGTAAAGCACATCGGCAAAGATATCGTCAGCCTTAGCAATCCGCGAGCGCCTAGACCCCCATGTCTCATCACGTGATGACGTCGAATCCGAGCCGGAAGCGTAAGCGACCTAGTTTGCGAATCATACAGCTTCTAAGCGACCTGGCTTGGGCGCACGCGACAGGACACTACTACGAAACCTGTAAGCGGCCCTACTGCTCGCCAGTTATTACCTCCAATCGCTGCGCTCGCGGCTCACCGCGACAGGCCACTGGTGATACGCTTCGGTCGGGTCGCGTTCGATCTGCCATCGGCGCCCTGCAGCGCCGGACTCAGCTTCGAGGACTGCGCAAAAGCAAGCGTGCCGGCCGAAAGGATGAAGATCGGCCGGCACGTCGCTCGCGTAGAACTTCGTTTCGTTCGGTTTCCCTCTGATTACTGCTGGTCCGGAAAAGCGATGCTGGTACTCTCAGGACCGCCGTCCGCGCCCCAAATCGATCGCGCCCCCCAGATGGACTGCGCCCCCCAGATGGATTGCGAACCGGCAACCGAACTGGCTCCCCAGATCGACCGCGCGCCCCAGATGCACCGGGTCCCATCCACAACAGATGCTCCCCAAATCGATTGCGCGCCCCAGATCGACCGCGCGCCCCAAATGGATTGGTACGCCCAGTCGGAAGACGGGTCATAGGAAAGCGTCACGTTCCCGCTGTCCGCATCGTAATTGGCGGTAGGAGACATCGCCGTGACACCGGCCGGGACCGAACGGATATTCGAAAGCGCGGCCGCGATGTCCAGATATCCGGCGCCCACCGTGAAAATGTCGTCGTAATCGACATACGTTCCGGTCGAATCGGTAACGGTGCTCGAAGACGGCAAGCTCTTGTAGGCGCTCTGCATGAGCAGCAGTTTGATTTGATCCGGCGTCAGTTTCGAATTGGCCTGCAACAAGGCCGCCGCCGCGCCGCTCACTACCGGAGCAGCCATGCTGGTGCCGCTCAGAACAAAGTAATTGGGAGAATATGTCGAGGCCTGGTATGCCGGCAGATTCGATTCGAAGTACGACAATTCCACCTGGTTGGCGGGATATTCTTTGGCCAGCGTCGAGCCTGGGACGAGCAGCGAAACCACCAGGTTGCCCGGCGCCATGATGTCCGGCTTCACGATGTGATCGATCGCCGTCGGCCCCTTAGAGCTATAGCTGGCGACCTCATCGTCGGTCCGGGTGTAGGTGCCTTCCGTCTTCATGGCGCCAACCGTGATCACATACGGATCATTGGCGGGCGCGTTGATGGTGCCGTAACCCTCTTCGCCGTAGGTGTTGTCGCGCCCGTCGTTTCCAGCCGCCACCACTACCGTGATGCCCGCCTTCCAGGCCGCTTCCACTGCCTGGCACAGGGGGTCTTGCGTGTAGCTCTCATATACCGGCCGGCCCAGCGACAAATTGATCACGCGAATGTTATAGGTGCTCTTCAGCGCGATAGCCTCTTCGATCGCCAGAATTACGGCGCTGTCGCTGCCTTCGCCGTTCTGATCCAGAACTTTTAAATCGATCAGCTTCACGCCCGGCGCGATGCCCTTAAACAACCTGGTGCAGCTATTGCACTCCGAGCTCTGGCCGCTGGTGGCGATAATCCCGGCAACATGCTGGCCGTGGCCGAACTGATCCGGCGCCGGAGTACTGCCGCTGCCGCCGCCGCCCAGCAAACCTCCGACGACGTTTGTGAGGCCGCTCACGAGACCACCCAGCAGACTCGAACTGCCTCCTAAGAGATTGGTCACCGGAGCCGTAAGCGCCCCCAGCAGGTTCGCGAGAGCCGATTCATTGGCTGGGACGGTGAAATCGTAGCTGTAGACAATCTGGCCTGACGCCAGGTTCGGGTCCTTATTAATTCCGCTGTCAATCACCGCGACGCCGATGCCCTTTCCCGTATAGCCGGCGGACCAGGCGGCGTTGGCGTTCACCGCTGCCGCAGTGTTGTCCAAACGGGCCTTAAGCGTATGGTCGGCCGTAATAAACACCACCTGCGGATTGTTGGCCAGAGTGCGAAGCGCCGAGCCCGGCACATTGTAAACGCCCGATTTCACGGTTTGCAGCAGGAAGAAAACCGTCCCGCCGAGGGACTGCACCGCGCTGTTCTGAGTACTAGTGGGTACTACGTTCCATTGCACGATGACGCGCACGGTCGAATTTAAATCGACATTCTGCAGCTCCGTCGATAGTTTCTGTTCTTGGCAATTGGCGGCCACGCATAAGAATCCGGCAAATACCAGCGCCAGTACTGTTCGTTTCATTTCTCTCAACGCTCCTCGATATAAATTTCCCGTCACCGCCCCTCGGAGTAACAGGCTAATAACTTCAGGTGGACAAGACGCTTATCGGGAATAGCAAGGCGCGAATTGAGGTCACGGGACAGCCTAATGTGTTCCTCCAGTACCGGCCTAAGCTACAATTTGATCTCAAGCGGCTTCCCTAACCGAAGCGCCCAAGTCTCGCCGCCACGCCGCATGGATCTGGACCAGCTTCATACTTTTCTGGAGATCGTCCGCCTGAAGAGCTTCTCCAAGGCGGCGCAAACCTGCTACCGGACACAACCGGCGATCAGCGCCCAAGTGCGCCAGTTGGAGCAGGAGCTGAACACCACGCTATTCGAGCGCTTGGGAACCAAAATTTCGCTCACTGTAGCCGGGCGCATTTTCGCCGAGCACGCCGAACAGATCCTCGCTCTGCGGCGGCGCGCGCAGGACGCCATCAACGAGCTTGAAAAAGTGCCCCGCGGCGAATTGCTCATCGCCGCCAGCGAAGCCACCTGCATCTATGTGCTGCCGGGCGTTTTCGCCGAATTCAAGAAGCAGTTTCCAAACGTTCAGCTATTGGTGGACCGTTCCTACGGTGCTCGCGTCGTGCAGGCCGTGCTCGACAATCTGGCCGATTTCGGAATCGCCCAGCTACCGGTGCAGGACCGGAAACTGCAGGTTGTAAAAATTCATTCCGACGAGATCAAATTGCTTGTTCCAGCCGCGCACCGGCTCGCATCATACGAGCGTGTCGAGGCGCGCGATCTGGTATGCGAGCAGGTTTTGCTTCCCAAGACCGGCGTCACGCGGGCGCGTCTGAATGTCTGGCTCGACCCGGTTTTTGATGAGCTGAACGTTTCTATGGAACTCGATTCAACGGAGATGATCAAGCGCTTCGTGATGGCCAATCTCGGCATTTCGTTCCTGGCTGCTTCCCATTGCCGCGAAGAAGTGGCGGCTGGCAGGCTGGCGGTTGTGCCGCTCGGCCCGGAAGCCATGATCCGGCGTATCGGCTTAATCTACCGCCGCGACAAGTCTCTCTCTAAGGCGGCGCTAGGATTTATTCAGGTGACGCTCGAAAACGCTGGCAGCGCGCTGGCCTCCGAATCGTAGGAAACTCATATGGCGCTTTTGACTGCACGCAGCTCGACCATCTTTATCGCCACGGGCGAACAGACCCGCGTTTATCATAAGGTCGAAGAGATACCCCCGGGCCTGCGGCGCAAGCTTCGCGAAACCACTTGCGGCCTGAATTCAGCCACCATTCTGATTGCGGATAAGCGCGGCCGGCAAGAGTTGCTGCGCGCGCTCCAGGAGCAGCCTCAAGATATGCCGCGGCCGGTGCCTGCCGCGCCGCCGGCCCCAAGCAAGCGCCTGGACCTTGGTTCCCTTCGCACCTGGCTCGAGCTATTGCTGCCGGTCGCGATTGGCGGCTCGCTGTGGCTTTTAATCGAGTCGCAATTTTAACTCTTTCCCTGAACTTTTCTCTGCCGGTGCCGATGAGTCCGGCGTGACCACCTCATCTTCCGATCATCACAGCTCCGCCGTTCTCCAGGTACCCGGTGCCGCGGGAGACGGTAGTAAGCGCAACGTCGCGTGTATCTTCAACGGCATGCAAGGCAAGCGGCTGGCGCTCGAGGCGAAGGAAGCGGTTGCCATCTCAACCGCGATCAGCGTGGAACACGACGACGCCTTATTTCTCGGCGAAGTGATAGCCTGCGCGCCTAAGGGCGAAAACTGGACCCTCGAAATAAAAGTCGAGCAGATTCTCACCGGCCTGCAAAGCCTGATGGCCTTGCGAGCACGCCTGCTCAGCGAAAGTGTCCCGCAACCTCTCGCTCTGCTCCCGGTCGGCGCCCGGAATTAAGTAGAACTATTTTATCCGCGCACAGCGGCGTAGATAAGCCAAGAATGCCCAAAGGGCGATTGAGCAAAACAGTATTAGCCGGTAGAGTTTCACAAGCTTGGGGCTAAGATACAACCATTCCGAAATTGTACGGTCCGGCAGCTCACCGCTCAACAGCAGAATGTCTAATTTTCTTGAATTGAACCGCAATTCCCATCTCGTTCCATAGGTAATTGGCGAGCCTTGCGCCTAAAGCCTCGCATCAATTAACGAAACGCAGTCTGACCAATTGGGTTTACGCGGATTTCGAATAGTATTTGTTACTACGAAGGGATCGACTGGCCTTCCGCCGGCCCTCCGATCCATTGGCTGAGCAAGGCCGGAAGCCAATTTCGCCGTGAATTAACGAATTGACGGAGCATACGCCAGGCGAAGTTTCGCGCGTCCACATACACCGCAACGGCAGGAACGGGCTTCACGTATCTGCTCAGCGGATCGCCTACCCCAGCCCAAAAAACAAGGTTTTGTACACCTTTGCCGATCAAGGCTTCGATTAAATGTGCGCGCATGACCAGTGACAATGAAAACTGCCCATATTTCCTATCGCTGTTCATCTGAAGAAAAACTACGGCGCGATCGGATTCGTACCAGCCACCTAGAATGCTCAGCCATTCGCCGTTCTGCCGCCGCAATCCGACGAGCAATGGGTGGTCCACGGCAGCAAAGATGCTCAAGGCACGCTTGATTCCGTCAAAGTTTGCTCCAACCACACCCTGTTTCAGAAGAGAAAAGGCGATCTTCTGGAATTCAGGCAAGGGGACTTCGTCAGCATAGCAGTGCTGAGCGGCCTCGGAGCGTTGACGATAATAGCGAAAATTGCGGCGCGTCCGGTGACCGAGATTCTCGAGAAAAGCCTCGTAGCTGGACGGCAAGCGCAGCACGCTGTGATAGTCGACCGGCGTTTGACAGACATCGAACGACCCCGCGGAGAGTGCGGCCAGGGTAGACAGTTCGACATCCCTCCGGTGGAACAAGCAGGCGAAGACTTCGCACGCGCCGCTGCTGCAGCAATGCGATCGTGGCGGCACGGAAGACGGCCTCGCGATCGTCTGGCTTAGCAACAATCATGCTGCCGAAGCTGGCGTCTCCGAAAATCACGCCGGTCGAAAAACCGGCAATGCGGCGTTCTTTCGCGTATACGATTCCAGCAATAGCATTTCCCCGCCTGACCACTATCACGCGTGGAGCCCAGATCTTTTCGCATATAGAGGCCAGGAAGAACGCCGGATGCGATGAGTTATTGCAATCGGAAAACAGTGCCGCGGCGGCTTCGTATAAATCGGCGATTTCCGCCGGCGACGAAAGGACCAATGTATGAACTGACGACGAGGCAATCCCCTCTTTCATCCTTGAACGACGTCTCCCCAACGCCGCGGCCCCAAGTCCCCACTTAGCGCCGCTAGTTTAGAGTCGAGAACGATGATCTCTGTTTCGGGATGAAGCCATCCTACAGCGCCGCCAGTACCGTTAGTACCGGACGGCCTGAACTTACAGAAGGCGATTCATGCGCGATGTATCGACATAGCATTTCCTGGTATATATGGCTCAGAGTGGCCTTTGTCTGGACAGCCGCCAGTATGACGATGCCGTTGATGCGCCGAATTGCAGCATGGGCGGTACGCCTGGAGAGCTGGTATTTCGATAAGAAGCACAACGTCGAAACGCAGGCAAGCAGCCAAGAGCAGCTTGCCGGAATGGCCGATCTAAGCGCCGGATTCTGGTACTTGCCAACTCGACCGGCAACCGTGCGCAGAGTGCTTCGAGAATTGCCGTTGCACAAGTATTCGGAGTACACCTTTATCGACCTCGGCTCCGGTAAGGGCAGGGTCCTGCTGCTCGCGGCACAGTACGGGTTTCGAAGGGTCGTGGGCGTGGAGTTCCGGAAAGAGCTCCATGATCGGGCTATTCAAAACGCACGCAGTTGCCGGCGTTCAAAAACCCGGCGCAGCCACATCGAATTTCTGAACATAAATGCGCGCGATTACATCTTTCCGGATGAAAACCTGGTGCTGTATTTCTTCAATCCCTTCGGACAAGAAATTATGGGAGCGTTGCTGAAGCGCCTGGAGGCCTCGATCGAGCGTTGCCCTCGCGATGTTCTTGTAGTGATGGTCTACCCGGAGCATGCTTCCGCGCTGGAGACTACTCCGCGGCTGCGACTGTACAAGCAATTTCGGCCCTGCCGGATCTACCGCAGCACAACTCCAACCTGAATGCGCCCGCGGAATGGGAAGGGGGCGAAAGAATTTCACCCCAGTGCCTTCGCCAAGAACGGCAGTCCTTTTACTCCATGGAATTCGTGTACGCCGTCGAAGATTTCCTGCTGCGCCAGATTGGGCACGCCGAACACCTCGTAGACCTTCTTTACGCGCAGGAAGCTCTCGCGTGTAGCCGCTACCGGAAAGATCGGATCGTGCGTGCCGCCTTCTGAAAAGAACGGTCGCGGCGCAATCAACCCGGCGACATCATAGTTCTCCGCCCAATTCAGAATCCCTGGAACGTAGTTGTCGATGCAGTGCGAGACGCTCATGATGCTGTCCCGGAATGTGTTCAGATAGCCGCTGACGAAAGCCGCTTTGATGCGGGTCTCGAGAGCCGAAGAAAACTGCGTGCACGTGCCGCCGCCCGAAATTCCCATGCACCCCACACGTTGAGCGTCCAAATCCGGCCGTGTCTCAATCCAGTCAATCGCCCGCATGACATCCCATACGCGCCAGCCGATCATGGTTTGCCCCATCAGCAAAGCCGATCCGGCCGCTGGTTGACAGGCCGTGGCACTCGATCCTTTCGCAATGGTGATAGGATCTCGGCGATAACCGAACGCCATCGGTTCTATCGCCACTGCTGCGAGCCCGTGTTCAACGGCTTGAATCGCAAAGTCGTGCTGATATCCTGGCTTGCCGGTTCGGTCCTTGCCGTTTTTGTCGATGCCTACGATGTCATTAACCCCGCGGCCATGGCCGGGAACGCAGACAACGGTCGGGTAAGGCGGGTGGGAGCCGGCCGGAAGCAACAGATAAAGAATCACTCCATTCCCCGGCCGGCTTTCGAACCAAATCTTCTCGCGCGTGTAACCTATCAGGTCGCGTTTTTCGAGAGTTTGCGCGTTGAGAGGCGTTCGTTCCGGGAACCCTCCCAGTAAATCCGTCAGCTTCGCTCGGAGCTGCCGTTGCCACTGCTCCGCTTCAGCTCGGGTAGTAGCCTGAAAAGTCAACCGTAGCTGCGCGGATCGATATCGCTTTAGCGTCCATTCAACCGGATCAAGCTCCTGGACGTCAGATTCGCTTTGGACTCCAGCCCGGTGCACCTCGGGCGCTGCTGCAACAACCTTACTTGCCAATGCCGCTGCTGCCGCGGCTTGTCCTAATTCTCGTCGTGTCATCCTCGTTGCCATCAACGCGATTATATGGTTACAGCATCGAAGAGTAACTCTAGGGTAGATATCTCAAATCGCGCAGAGACATCTTGCGGCGCGCCCGACCTATGTAGTATGCTACCGGCTATACGTTCGCCGATCTGGCGGCGACAAGGAGCGTAACACTGTGAAGCGCGCAATATGGCTTTTTCTCGCATGTGCATTGGCGATCACTCCAAACCCGGTTCCACAGGATCCCGTGAAAGGCATTGTCAACCTGTTTGGCACCTATCGAATTGTGATGCTTGGGGAGATCCACGAATGCCGGCAGCAGTACGATCTCTTGAGCAAGCTCATCGCGACGCCGGGTTTCAGCGAACGCGTGAACGATATTGTGGTGGAGCTTGGAAACGCGAAATACCAGCAACTCGTCGACCGCTACACCGCCGGTGACAGTGTTCCTTTTGAAGAAGTTCAGAAGGCGTGGCGCGATACGGTCGGGGCTCTGGGGCCGGTGTCGCCAGTCTATGGCGAGTTCTACCGCGCCGTACGGGAGGCCAATCGGAAACTCCCAAAGCAGCGAAGGCTCCGGATCCTCTTAGGAGACCCGCCGATCAATTGGAAAGATGTGCATAGCCGGGAGGAAGTCGGTCTATACCTGCCGTTCCGCGACAGCTTCTACGCAAGCGTCGTTCGATATGAAGTCCTGGCAAGAGACCACCGGGCGCTGCTAATCATGGGCGAAGGACATTTTCGGCGCTCGGGCGGACGGCCCGGCGCAATCGAGAACGAGCTCCTGATGGCGTTTGTGAAACCATACGTGATCCTGTCCGGCAGCAATATCGTGCGCGGCTATGAGGACACGGACAGTCGTTTCGATTCGATCGCCCCGCCGGCGCTCATCGAAATGAAGGATAACTGGATTGGCAGCCTTCCGGCGCCCGGGCGTGGAGGATCCGCTTCCACCTGGGACCAGACTGGGGATGCGTACCTGTATCTCGGTCCAAGAGACCGTTTGACGGTCGTGAAGAACCGCCGGTCAGAGCTAGACGGAACGGTATACGGCAGAGAACTTCAGCGCCGCCTGACGATCATCTTCGGTACGGCGCCGGATTTCCTGCCCAAACCCGATCAGAAGACTGAGCAATCTGCGTTCTCCCGGACGCCAGCGCCACCGCCGCCACTGCCGGCTCTTCCAAAACCGCAACCCTAGTCACTAATCATCCACGAAGGTGCCGCCAAGATCAGATCGATGTTGCGGCACTCGGCGCTTTCAAACTAATTTCCGTGAGAAGCCAACGCTTGAGGGAAGATGTCTAGTGTGATGTTTCCGAAGTTTCTTGACGGATCAGTTCGACAAAGCCACTTGGGGACACCCCGGGCAAGATCAGACAACCTGCCCGAGTCCGAGTAGCAGGCGTGTCCCCCGTCCACAAAGCTCGTCTTGGCAGCATGAGTTTCAAAGGACTGATCGCTAAAGCAAGTTCTGAAACACGACACTAGTTGCATGGAGAGACTAGATGAAAGCAGTGCGTTTTGCATTCTTACGGTGGTGTTGACCAATTACGGTACGAAGATGTCCCGATACCGGAACCAGGGCCGGACGAAGTCCTGGTGAAAGTTGCCGCGACAAGCGTGAACCCGATTGACTGGAAGCTAAGGAGCGGTGCAGCGAAGGACAGAATGCCGCTGAAGCTTCCCGCAATTTTGGGACGCGATGTTGCTGGCACCGTAGTTAGAACGGGCGCAAACGTCAGGAATCCACAGCCCGGTCAGAAAGTGATCGGGCTCGTGAACTCGAGCTATGCGGAGTACTTGACCGCGCGAGCGGACCACCTCACGGTGATTCCAGACGGCCTTGAACTGGAGGACTCGGCTGCTCTGCCGCTGGTGACAACGACCGGCGCCCAGCTGGTGCAGCACATCCGGCCCAAACCAGGAGACCTGCTATTGGTGACGGGAGCATTGGGAGGCGTAGCTCGTACGGCGGTATATGTAGCCAAAAGCCAGGGTGCGCGAGTGATCGCTGGCGTCAAGACAGAGCAGAAAAAAGCTGCGAATTCGTTGGCTGCGGATCAGGTAGTGGCAATCGACAACGATAAAGAGATCGCTCAAATTCCGGAACTGGATGCAATCGCAGATACCGTTGATCACGATGTCATTGGTAAGCTGATTCCGAAATTGAAATCGGGCGGCGTGCTGGGATCGGTATTGGGAAAACCTAAAGAAGCTGAGGGAAAGAACATTCGCGTGGAAGCGTTTATGGCAACTCCGGATGCGTCTCTTCTCAGGCAAATGGCGGACGCGGTTCGGGACGGGAAATTGGTGATCCCCATCGCTAAAAGGATGAGACTTAGCCAAGCAGGTGAAGCTCAGACACTCGCCGAAAATGGCTCTGTGGGCGGCAAGATTCTGTTGATCCCGTGATCAGGATGCAAAATTTTCAAAATGTAGGGTTAACGGGCTCAACCCGGATTAAGCCATCCCCAGTCTAAGAGTGCTGTTTGATTGTGTCGATCCTCCGGCAAGCTTCCGTAGCTTTCCCCTCCACTCTTCTGCAAAAAGTTCTAGTTGCCGATTCCCTTCAAAGAGCGGAGCATCCTCATCATCTAGCTGGCGCCCAGCGTCGCTTTCGGACTGTTGATCTGTGCGCGCCGCGCGAACTAGACCTATTCTGTTTTCAGTCTTCATTGTGAAATCACCTCATGGTGCGGATTAGGCCAGTTCCGGCTTGCCGGGAGCGAATTCACTGACCCTGTTCGCATAGAAGTCTAGTCGGCTCCAAATTCCAATCTTTGCAGCGTATACGGTACCAGTTGTGTAAGGGTAGTCTGGGAAATGCAATTTCTCAGCACACCGTCGGCCAAGCTGTGACCATTGACGGCAGTCTTACAATTCCCCGATTTTAGGGACAAAGAATGCCCCAGGAGGCCCATCGTATGGAATCTGAAATCGTGTTCTCGCGCCGCCAAGAGTTTGGCGCGATCTGCGGCGAAATTATCCTGAATCGTCCTGATAAGGGGAATGCGCTCACTATGCGGATGCTTGAGCAACTCGATTCGACGATTTCTGAAATCGAAACCGATCGAGACCTTCGAGTGGTTGTCATCCGCGCGCGAGGGCGCTTCTTCTGTACAGGCGGCGATATTGACGCATGGGGTTCTCTTTCGCCTCCCGAGATGGGACGTGATTGGATTCTGTACGGCATTAAGGTATTTGAGCGCCTGGCTGCGCTGCCGCAACCGGTGATAGCGGCGGTTTCAGGTCACGCCCTCGGCGGTGGACTCGAACTGGCGATGGCGGCGGATCTTCGAATCGCCGTCAAAGCGGCAAAACTTGGTTCACCGGAAGTGACTCTCGGCATGATCTCTGGCTGGATGGGGATTCGGCGCTTATCCGAGATTATCGGGGTTGCTCGGGCGAGTCATCTGACGTTGTTGGGCGCACCTATTACCGCTGAGCTCGCCTTGACCTGGGGTTTGATCACTGCCCTGGCTGACGATGCCGAAGATTTAGAGCGGCAACTGAACGGCTGGTTGGAAAGGATATGTCTGAACGCGCCGGGCGCGATGGCGTTAACCAAGGGCATCCTTGCCACTATGCACGGTGACCTGAGCCAGCATCATGCCAGCGCCGCCGCGCAAGCACTCTCGACCGCGGATTGCAAAGAAGGCGTGCAGGCGTTTCGCGAAAAGCGCAAGCCAGTCTATCGAAACAGGTGAACGTAATATGGGCACGACGGCATTTATGAACGCCCGAGAGGCGGCGGATCTGATTCGTGACGGAGACACCGTCGCGGTCAGCGGCAATGGGGCGGGAATGGTCTCGGCAGAAGCCATCCTGATGGCCTTGGAGCAGCGCTTTGTTGAAACGGGTCATCCACGTGATTTGACGCTGGTCCACTCGCTTGGATCTAGGCGATCGCGATGCATTTGGAACCAACCGCTTTGCTCACGAAGGCATGCTGCGCAAGATCATCGCGGCACATTTCACCTGGTCGCCGAAGATCCAGCAACTCATTCGCGAAGAAAAAATAGAAGCGTATTGCTTCCCGGGTGGCGTTGTGCAGCAGCTATTGCGTGAAATCGGCGCCGGGCGGCCCGGCTTGTTCACACATTCAGGGCTCGGTACCTTTGTCGACCCCCGCCAGGATGCCGGACGATGTAATCGGCGCAGCCGCGAGGAACTCATCGAGTTGATGCATGTCGACGGCCAGGAAGTCCTACGCTACAAGCCGTTCAAAGTGGACGTAGCAATCATCCGCGGCACGTATGCAGACACGCGAGGCAACATCAGTCCTGAAGAAGAACCAATCGACATGGATATTCACACGATGGCGCTGGCCGCTCACAACAGCGGCGGCCGGGTTCTTGCACAGGTACGCCAAGTAGTCGAAGGCGGCACGTTGCAACCAAGGTCCGTTCGCGTTCCGGGCATCATTGTGGATGCAGTCGTTCAGGATCCGGATCAGCAACAATTCTATGGGCTCGGCTACGACGTAACCATCAGCGGTGTGCGTCGCGCTCACCTGGGACAGTTGACGGCCGCGATCGCCGATAAACTAGAGCGGCGCATCGTTGCCCGGCGAGCGGCGCTGGAGTTGCGCAACGGTGCATCCTTGAATTTCGGCTTCGGAATTCCAGGCGGCATTTTCGGCGTCATTGCCGAACAAGGAACTTCTGAGGACCTCTGGATGAGTGTCGAGCAAGGTGTCCACAACGGGCGAATGCTCGACGACAGACTGTTTGGAGCCGCTCGCAACCCCGAAGTGATCGTTCCGTCGATCGAACAGTTCGACTATTACAGCGGCGGCGGAATAGACATCACATTTTTGGGCATGGGCGAGGCTGATCGCTTCGGAAACGTAAATGTGTCGCACCTTGCGGGCAACCTGATCGGTCCTGGAGGCTTCATGGAGATCGCGCAGAATGCCAAGAAGGTGGTTTTCTGCGGTACTTTTGATGCGCGAGGATCAAAGGTGTCCTGGTCGCACGGGCGCCTCGCCATCGTGCAAGCGGGGAAGGTTCACAAGTTCGTTCAAGATGTCGAACGAATCACGTTTTCAGCAGATTTCGCCAGAAAGCACGGACAAGACGTTCTGTATATTACCGAGAGAGCGGTGTTCCGTCTCGCTTCCGAAGGAGTCGAACTGATTGAAATCGCACCCGGAATGGAAATCGAGCGCGACATCCTGGCTTACATGGAGTTCCGGCCTCTCATCTCGGCTGTCGGAACGATGCCGGTCGGCGTCTTCGAGTAAGAGCGCCGAGCTAGCTTTTCTGTTCCTCCCAGATCTTATCGGCTGCTCTCAAGGCGAGGGCTCCGATGGTGGATGTTGGGTTCACTGCTGCGGAGGTTGCGAACGAACTGCCGTCGACAATATACAAGTTGTCCACGTCGTGTGCGCGGTGCGATCCATTCACAACCGACCTGCGCGGATTGGTGCCCATGCGCGCCGTTCCCATCAAATGATAGGCGGGAGTGACGGGGCCGCTGTCCAGGATCTCGACCGCGCCTGCCGCCTGCAAAGCCTGACGCGCCATCTTTCCACCGTGCTCCAGCATTTTCAAACTGTTCTCGTTGTAGCTGTACACCACGCGCGGTGCGGCGATGCCGCTCGTATCTTTTAAGTTCGGATCAATTTCAACCCGATTATGTTCTTCAGGCAAGTCTTCGCCCATTACCGTTACGCGGATCAGATGCGGGAAGCGCTGACGCATCGCTTTATGGTGATTCTCGCCCCACGCGACAGGATGGTTGGAAAAGCTGCCCCAGGCCTGATGCAAAGGACCGAACGAGCGCTCTAGCAGAAGCGTATACCCGCGAACGAAGCCGCGATTCGTATCTGTCTCATAAAATTGCTGGCTCATTGCCGGAATGCCAAACGGACCTAAGTGTCCGTCCATCGGCGCTTCGAAGACACCTTCTAAGGTTCGGAATGGGTGGGTCATGAAGTTCTTCCCCACCAGTCCCGTCGAATTGGCCAACCCATCCGGGAACAGATTCGATTTCGAATTCAAAAGTAGACGCGGCGTTCCAACTCCGTTGCAGGAAACGACGATGACTCGCGCGGTTTGTTCATGCAGTTTTCCTTCCCGATCGTAGTACAGCGCCGATTTAGCCCGCCCGCGCGGGTCGACAGTGATCTCGCGCACCCGCGACCACGGCCGCAGAATCGCCCCTTTTCGAATTGCCTTGTGCCAATGAGTGACATCCGTGGATGCTTTAGAACCGATTGGACAACCGAACATGCACTTGCCGTGTAAGCCACATGCGGGCCGATCATTGTAATCGCGCGAAATGATGGCGTTATCTGACGGCCACCAATGCCAGCCGAGCTTATCGAAGCCTTTACCGATCGTCTCGCCCAGAACGCCTATCGGCAAAACGGGTGTTGGGCGCGGAGAGCGCACCGGATTTGCTGGATCTCCATTCAGCCCCGAAACGCCCCACTCAAGGTCGTTCTGTTCGTAGTACGGTTTTAACTCTTCGTAAGTGAGCGGCCAGTCATCCGCAACGCCATCCAGGGTCTGCGCTCGGAAGTCAGATGGATGAAAGCGCGGGAAGTGGCCGGCCCAGTGATGAGTGCTTCCACCAACCGCATTGAACATCAAGACCGCGGGCGGATTCGCGCCTGTCTCCATTACCGGATAGTCTTCCCAACGCCTGCGAATGTTAGGGCTGAAGTGAAACGCTCCACGGCGGAGTTGAATTTCCCAATCGGGACGCTCAGATGGATAATCGTTGGGTTTGATCCAGCCTCCTTGTTCCAGGCACATGACTTTGGCGCCCAGATCCGTTAAGCGCTTTGTGATTACCGCGCCGGCTGCGCCCGATCCAATTACCAGAACGTCAACGTTGCTGTTCTGCACGGCTAGACATCCCTGTAAAGCTTCGGCATCTTTCGGACGTTCGCCACAAGCGAATCGTCGAATGGCTTGAGATGAGGTCCCATGTGATCGGTCGGGTACAGTTCGTACCCGATCAGTTTCCAGATTGCCGGCTGGGTGTAATAGGATTCGTAGACGTATGCTCTCAGCGCATCGAAGACTCCGGGAGCTGTGTTTTCCATCTCCTTCAGAACGGCCATCTGATCGTTCTTCTCAAGCTGGCTGAACGATCGGTTGAACGAACGTTCGCTGAAAGCCTCCGCTACATCCAGTCCTTTTGTAATATCTGTCGCAGCGTCCTTATTTCGCTGCACCAGGTTTTCCAAATAGGTTAGTCCTCCGGCTTCACTTGCGGAAGGCATCCCGTCGGATGCCGGGATGATCAAATCCATCACGGTTTTTAGCGCGGTGTGCGTGGCCAGCGGTAAGGCCTGAGCTGCCGGCTGAATGGCGGCGATGAGGACGGGCGTTGCGGCGCTTGCGCCCAGAAAAGCACGCCGGCTTGGCTTCATAGCTTCCGACACGTTATCACAAGCTCCATGGCTGAAGATCGCCCAGACGACGACCTCATAGAAACAGTTCAAGCGGGAAGGCGTCTGATAGAGAACAGGCGGAATCATGGCTGACAAAAACACCGAAGGAACGGATTTAGAGGCTCTCGAAAGCATTTCGGACGATCAAATCGTAACCGAGCGGAAAGTACGGAGGCGGTCATTCCTGAGCGCAACTGGTGCACTCCTGGCCGGCGCGGCAGGCATTGTGGCGGGCGCACGAGCCGCAACTGCCCAGAACCCTCAAAGCGATCCCGACAAGAAGCCCGCCGATCCGGATAAAAAGCCCGCGGATCCGGATAAGAAGCCTGCCGACCCGGATAAGCGACCCGCCGATCCGGACAAGAGACCCGCCGATCCCGACAAGAAGCCTAAGTCGTGGCGACCCAGACAAGAAGCCGAAGTCTACTGACCCAGACCACACAATGCCATAAAGGAGCAGTCTGCGACTGACCGGTCTGGCACGCTGCAAGGTGCAAGTATATCTACGCTGGCCCTGATGCCCCATTCTCCGGTCGATTCGAGCCCACATGGCGATGAGGGTTCGGCTTTGCACTCACAAGCCCGGCCTTCGCTCGAGTGGCTGATCAGCCCGGTCGCGAAGAAAAAGTTTTTCGAGGAATACTGGGAGAAACGGCCGCTCGTTGTCAGACGCGATCAGCCGAACTACTTCACTTCGCTTTTGTCTTTTGACGAAGTCGACCGCGTTATTACCACTCTCGATCGCCGCTATCCGGACATCTGTCTGAAGAACGCAGGCCGGCAAATGAGCGCGGACGAATACACGCTGTCCGGCAACACTCTGGATGTCGCCAAAATCTATCAACTATTTGAAGAAGGTTCAACGATAAGCCTGGCGTATCTCGATACCGTGGTTCCGGCGCTTACTCTTTTTTGCCGTAGTCTCGAAAAGGAATTCAGCTTTCCGTTCCAGACTAACGTTTACATGACGCCAGCCGGAGCGCAAGGCGCCAAACCTCACTACGATACCCACGACGTTTTTGTCCTCCAGGTTGCGGGCTCGAAGAGGTGGACCATCTTTGGGACGCCCGTCGAGCTGCCGCTTCCGGGCCAGGATTTTGATCCCCTCGTCCATGAGCTAGGCGCTCCCACTCTCGAATTCGAACTGGATGCCGGAGATGCCGCATATATTCCTCGAGGCGTCGTCCATGAGGCGCGTTCCACGCAGGCTGTTTCCCTCCACGTCACCGCCGGGGTTTTGAGATATACCTGGGCGGACTTGCTGCTGGAATTTATCGCCGGGGCGAGCTTGAACGACGCCGCGTTTCGCAAGGGGCTGCCGCCAGGGTTCGCCCGGTCTGGTTTTGACAGACGCGAAGCACGAGAGATGCTGCACAACCTCTTGCAGCGCGCTTCGACAACCTCGAATCTGGACGCCGCGTTCGACCATTTCATAGACGAGTTTATTCGCGCGTGTCCGCCCTTACTGCAGGGGCAAATGGGTCAAATGGCAGCGCTCGATTGCCTGGCGATCGACAGTGTTGTGGGCGCGCGGCAAGGCGTTATCTCCCGCCTGCAAACGAGCGAAGAATCGGAACCACTCGAATGCTACGGCCGCACGATCACCTTTCCGCCCCCGGCCCGTGAGGCGGTCCGATTCGCGTTGAGCCATTCGAGATTTGCCGTTAGAGATCTTCCCGGCAAGCTGGATGACGCCGGTAAGCTAATCCTGGTTCGACGGCTAATCCGGGAAGGCTTGGTAATGGTTCTCTCGGCCTGATAAAATCCCCCATGTCGCGCAACCGCACTCCAGGCAAAACGCGGACGGCAGTCGATGCGCGCCCATGACTGAACCGCAATTCATCCACCCGAAGGGCAAAATGGGACACACAGACGAAGGCTCCGCGGGCTCAAAACTCACGCGCAGAGGTCTGGTTGAATCGGCTGGAATCGCCGGCGCAGCCATGATGATGCACACCGCGGCAGCCGCTGCGCAAACCGCCGGATCGGCGGACGTCAAAATCACCTCCGTCAAAGCCACCATCCACAACGTCCCTGTCAAAGTGCCCCTGCTCGACAGGCAAATGGTCGAGCAGATCGTCTTCGTCGAAATCGCCACCGGCGCGGGCGTCACCGGCTACGGCCTCACCGGCAACCTGCAGACCTCCGGCGTCTGCGAATTCATCAATCGGCAGCTCGCGCCCTTTCTCAAAGGCAAAAGCGCGCTGGACACCGAGGCGCGCTGGCAGGAGATGTTCCTCACCTTCAACCCGCGTTACCAGACCGGCGCCTTCAGTTCCGCCGTGAGCGCCATCGACATTGCGCTCTGGGATATCAAAGGCAAGCACCTGAAAATGCCCGTCTGGCGCCTGCTCGGCGGCGCAAAAAAAACCGTGCCTGCCTATATCACCTTTGGCTTGCTCCAGTTCGACCGCGGCCAGCTCGTCGAGTTCGTCCGCCGCTTCCTCGCCGACGGTCAGGACAAATTCAAAATGGTTGTCGCCATCGATAACGGAGAAAACATCGCCGAAGACGCGGCCCGCGTAGGCGCCGTTCGCGAAGCCATCGGCCCCAACCGCGACCTCATGATCGACGGCAATTATCTCTTCTCCATGAATCGCGCCTTGCAGCTTGCCAAGCGCGTTGAGCCTTACAACCTCACCTGGTTTGAAGAGCCCATCTTCGGCAATGATGCGCGATTGCTCTCGCAGTTACGCCAGCGCTGCTCGGTTCCCATCTCCGCAGGCCAGAACGAAGGCTCGCGCTTCCGCCACCTCGAGCTCCTTCAGCATGCCGCAGTCGACATTCTGCAGCCCAATGTCTGTTATGTCGGCGGATACACCGAAGGCATGAAAGTGGCGGCGCTCGCCCAGGCCTACAACATCCTCATCGCCGACGGCGGCGGCTGGCCCCACCACAACATGCACCTGCAGGCCGCGGCCTCCAACGGCTGGCGGGTTGAGTTCCACTACTTAATGTGGCAGACCGGCAATATTATCTACAGGAATCCTCCGCAGCCCGTGAAAGGCAACGTCACGCTCACCGAAGACCCCGGCCTCGGCCTCGAACCGAACCGCGAAGCGCTCAACGAATACCTTGTGAGTTAAGCCATCGCGTCCAGAGAGCGTTTTCAGATCGTGTTTGTGCCTGCGCCAGAACTTCTCTGAATCCTTGTCCAGTTAGAGCCCAGTGCTAGGCGCGCCCAGTGGGCCGATCCCGAGCGGCGTTCGCTGGCCTCGTCGGCAGAAGATCTGAAATTCAGCAACCCGCCCTCGGATCAACCGCTCGCGCTCGCTGCACCACGAGCTCACTTTAGGACTGATTAGTATTAAATGGAAATTGTCACGCATACGACGTCGAAGTAATGATGAAAGATCTCTCCGCAATTCATGAGCCTGTCGATAACCTATTTCCCTGGCCCAAGAATCCCACAGAGTGGGACCAATATCGGGTCTCCAAAGATCAAATAACATCTTTCCATGAGTATGGCTATCTAGCCGGCATCCGCATGTTGAATGAGGCCCAAATCCAAGTTCTGCGACTGCAGCTCGAGAAGCTCACCGATCCTCATCACCCGGGGCATTCGTTGTTCTATGAATTCAATTCCAATGAGTCTCGAGATCCGAACAAGGTTCTGTTTCATGCTCTCGGCGCATGGAGGATCGAGCCGGCGTTCCACGACATTCTGTGGTGCCCGCAATTTGTGATGGCCGCATCGCAACTGCTCGGCGGACCGGTTCGCTTTTGGCACGATCAACTCTTCTGTAAGCCGGCCAAGCACGGCGGCGTGGTGGCCTGGCACCAGGACTATTCGTACTGGACGCGAACCGAGCCCGTGTCGCACCTGACTTGTTGGATCGCTTTGGATGATAGTACTCGCGAGAACGGTTGCCTCTATTATGTTCCAGGCAGCCATCGTTGGAATTTACTTCCGATTACCGGTTTGACCGGTAACATGGATGAGATCATGACCGTTCTCTCACCAGAACAAAAAGCCAGTTTCCACCCCATACCTATCGAGTTGAAGCAAGGCGAGTGTACGTTTCATCATCCGCTAATGGTCCATGGCTCCTTCGAGAACAGGTTGGATCGCCCTCGCCGCGCCACTGTCATTAACGTGTTCCGTGACGGCGTTTGCTCCGCCTCCGGCGATCCGCTTTTGCAAGGTGTGCCCTCCATACCCAAAGGTCACAAAATGGAAGGCCAATTCTTCCCGCTCCTTTTCGACCCTGCCAAGTCTTCCTTTCGCCTACGATGACCTCAACTACTTCGCGGAAGTGGAAGACACAGAGACCTACGCCCGGGTCAAGCACGATCGAGCGAGGGCGTCTATGCGGCGCTCTCCGAGCACTACAGATGGACGGAACGAGCAAGTAACAACAAACCTCAAAGAGACCCTACTTCTCCGAAGGGCTATCGTCCGCTTTCAGGTCGCCCAATGCGTATTGAATTCCGGCCCGAATGTGTTCCAGCATCGGTGTCATTGCATACACCCGTTCATCATGGCCGTGCCCTTCATAAAACACGCGTCCCTGACCTTCGCGGCGGATGTAGCTCAACGCGTAATCGCCATCGGTTCGCGGATTTACTTCCTTCGCCTTGTCCTCAGGACTCATCTTGCTGTAGTCAATGCTTGTCAGTACATGCACGTTCCTGCGCGAAAACGAGTTCTGCGCGAACGTATATGTCTCATCGTGAATCTCAAATTCTTTCCCGTGGAACATGGCCGTCAACGGACTGTTCGGATCATCGATCTTGACGTAGATCAGTTGCGGGTCGGGCCAGTGAAACTTGAAGTAACCACCGATTAACTTGTTGTACTCCGGCCACTGCAGGACCGGCTTCCGCTCCGGGCGCGGTTCGGAGCGCGGCAGCAAAGAATTGAAGTGCGCGACGAAATCGGCTCGGCTGATTTTGCCGGTATTGCCCGAATCCAGCTTTTGATACCAATTGCCGGCAAGCGCGGTCCACTCCTGCCGGCTCACGGAATTGCTATGATCTGTGTCGGCCGCCCTGACTAGCTGAGCCGACAGAGTGGTCGCTGCAGAATCAGGCGATCCACCGCCGCCGTTTGCCGCCGCCTCAGCCGCCAGGCAGTCGGTGTGATACGCATCCGTCGCGGCATGGATCGCGGCGATACCTTTGCCGCTCCTTACGAACTCCAGGAATGCGGAGCGCCGCGCTGCCGTTACCGACGGATCTTTATCGTCAAGGAAGCAGCCGGTGGTGCTGTCCAGAAAGATTGCATCATATTGCTTCAGGTTATTCGTGTTGATATCGCCTGCATTGTAACTGATGGTCGTGGCCCATAAGCCACCCTGATTTCCCAAGGCTTCCACGGCCTTCGCAGCCAGAGGAATGGAGGCATGCACGAATCCTCCCGCTCCCGTATGCGCCAAGACCAGCACCTTGCGAGGACGCAACGGTTTAACACCTCGCGCGCTGGGCAAGGCGGCCATCATGGCATCGACAGCGGCCTGTGACACTGCGATTGGCGTCGAATTACCGGCGACGTTGAACGTGTTCGCCTGGCCGGGTTTGGCGGCAGGCGGCGCAGGCAGCACCTTGCTCACTCCGTTTGCGATCTGATCCCGCGTTAACGTTCCGCTGCCGCCGCCCCAAGTCGTAAACCAGGAATCGAACGCCGATTCCATTTCGCTGTGTGTCAGCGTCCCATCGTGGTTCGCATCCATCGCATCGAACAGCGCCCGAGCGGTTCGCCTGCCGCCCGCTCCCTGCGCCCACAGGCCCACGACCGCCACGCCCAGCAGTCCGACGGCCCAGATGCCGTGCAATTTTATCAGTCTAATTCGTTTCATATTCTCTGGTTCAGAGTCTATCGCGATGCAATCCGCCGGAGGGCCGCCCTTTTTTGGGTCGCCCATGTTGGATATACACTGATTGCAGCCGGGATCGCCAGAAGGGAAGTTCCGAGTTAGGAATCGCTATAAGGATCTGAAAATCATGAAATCAAACAGACGCCAGTTCGTGCAGACACTGGGGACGAGCTCAGCGGGCATGGCCTTTGGCGCGACGCTCGCCGCAGCACCAAAAGAAGCTGCCGCCAAGGGCCAGGATGAGCAGCTTCTGCTGGTCGGAGACAACATCGCGTGCGCGGATACGCAATACGGAAAGGTAAGAGGATATGTGCTTCGGGGCATCAATTACTTTCTCGGAATGCCGTATGGCGCGGATACGTCCGGCGAAAACCGCTTCATGCCGCCGCAGAAGCCGCAGCCGTGGACAAATGTGTACCCGGCGCTGTGGTGGGGCGATTCGGCGCCGCAGAATATGGAGAACCGGTATGCGAACAAATTCGCTTCATTTCGCGATCATTGGAATTACGGAGACGTGAGCGAGGATTGTCTTCGGATCAACGTCCTCACGCCCGCGCTCAACGACGGCAAGAAAAGACCCGTGCTCTTCTGGATTCACGGCGGCGGATTCGTGAATGGCAACGCGATCGAACAGGACGGATACAACGGCGAGAACTTAGCGCGCTTTGGTGACGTGGTCTTTTGCTCCATCAATCACCGGCTCGGTCCTCTGGGGTTCTGCAATCTTGCCGGTGTCGGCGGAGAAAAGTTCGCTTCGTCCGGGAACGTAGGCATGCTGGACATTGTGGCGGCGCTCGAATGGGTCCGCGACAATATCGCGAATTTTGGCGGCGATGCAGAAAACGTCACCATCATGGGACAGTCAGGCGGCGGCGCTAAAGTTTGCATCTTAACGGCAATGCCTAGCGCTAAAGGACTGTTTCACAAAGCGGTCGTGCTGAGCGGGGCTGCCCGCAAATCTGGTGATAAGACGTATTCCGAGCACCTGGGCGCCGCGGTAATCAAAGAAGCGGGTCTCGCGTCTGACGATTTGCCTAAGCTGCAGTCCATGCCTTGGAAAGAGTTTTACGCCGTTGCGACTCGAGCGCAGCAGAGCGTGGCAAAGGAAGCCGGCCCCGGTGGCGGAATGATGCGCGGATTCACTCCGGTCGTGGACGGCAAGATTCTCCCTCAGCATCCCTACGATCCGGAAGCGGCACCCACGGCAGCCGATGTGCCGATGATTATCAGTTCGGTTGAGAACGAGCAGTCCCCCAGTTGGGCTGATTCCTCATTGGAATCGATCACTTTGGAGCAGGTGGTGGAAAAACTCAAGGCGAGAGCAGGGTTCGGCCGTGGTTTTGGAGACCGAGCCAAGGACGTGGTGGAGGCTTACGCGAAAGCCTTTCCAGGCAGGAAGCCCGTTGAAATCTGGTCGCTCGCGAGCAGTAATCGGCAAAGCGTGGTGGCATTGGCAGATGTAAAGTCCAAGCAGCCCGCTCCGGTATTTGTCGATTGGTTCACCTGGCAGCCTCCTTTGTTCGACAACCGCATGCGTGCCTTCCACTGCGTAGACATCTGTTTCTGGTTCTACAACACGGATCTGATGCTGACCCACACGGGTGGTGGCCCGAGGCCAAGAGCACTGTCAACCAAGATGGCCGGAGCCTTACTGCAATTCATGAACACCGGGGATCCAAATGGCGCTGGGCTTCCCGGGTGGCCGAAGTACACCGCTGATAAAGGTCAAACCATGATATTCGATGACGCCTGCAAAGCGAAAAACGACCCGGATCGCGAGGCCAGAAAAGCACTGCCGGCATTGACCTAGCAAGCGGCCGGCCGATAACCCTTGAGTTGATCCGGACACAAAAGAAGATCCCAGGCAGTCAGGTTTCGGACCTGTGACTTGCGCATTTTTTGTGCAAGTTCGTAGGTGGCGGCGGCCCCGACAAATGTACGAAACATTCACATAGCTTTTTTGGTCCGATGACCCCGCAGGAATGGGCGAGACTGGCCTACAAACATCTGGATCATCACTTTCGGCAGTTCGGGACATAAAGCCAAATGAAGGCCGCGGTCGACTTGGCCTGTCTATTTTCAGCGGGTCTCAATCTTCAGCCAATAGCCGCGTGATTGTCCCCGGGTCCAGGCGAATTACGTGATTAATCCCGAGCGCGAATTACTTAGCCTTAGGCACGAGCAACCGTTCGTCGAAAGCGCCGACTTCAGGAGTTACTCGGCGTTTCCCATGATGGCGCCACTTCAGCAAATTATCCATGTAGGTGTAGAAGACAGGCGTGAGGTACAGCGTCACGAATTGCGCAAAGAGTAGGCCGCCCACTACGCAAAGGCCGAGCGGACGCCGGGCATCGGCATCGGCGCCAAAGCCGATCGCGATCGGCAGGGTGCCTATAACTGCTGCGGCGGTGGTCATCATGATTGGCCGGAAGCGAATCATGGAGCCTTGGTAGGCAGATTCGGCGGCCGTGTGCCCACCCTTACGCTCAAGTTCCAACGCGAAATCGACCATCATAATAGCGTTCTTTTTGACGATGCCGATGAGCATGATCAAGCCGACGAACCCATAGATGTCGAGCTGCATGTGGAATAGGGAAAGCGTGACCAAGCCGCCGAAAGCCGCAGCAGGCAGCCCGGTGAGAATCGTGATGGGGTGAATGTAGCTCTCATAGAGGATGCCCAGCACGATGTAGATCACCACGACGGTCGCGATCAACAGAATGCCCAGACCGGTGAGCGAATGTTGGAACTCCTGGGCGGTGCCTTGGAAGCTGGTGATGATCGAGATCGGCAGCATCGAGCTGGCAAGGCTCTGCACTTCGCTCACTGCCTGGCCAAGAGCGACGCCGCGCCCCAAGTCGAAGGAAATGGTAACCGAAGGCAGCTGGCCGCTGTGATTGACCGTGAGTGGACCTACATCCGTAGTGAATTTTGAGACGGCGCTGAGCGGAACAAGCTGGCCGGAGGACGAATGAATGTAGAGCTCCGAGAGCATGTCGGGATCGCTCTGGAAACGCTTCTGTACTTCGAGGACAACCCAGTATTCGTCGTTCGAGGTGTAGATGGGTGAGACCAGGCGCTGGCCGTAGGCACTGTACAGGGCGTCCTCAACTTGCTGTGGCGTCACTCCCAGAGCCGCCGCTTTCTCGCGGTCAACCACGACGTTAGCCTGAGGATTATCGATCTGCAGGTCGCTTGTGACGTCGGTGAGACCCGGCAAATTCCTCATTTTCGCTTCGAACTTCTGCGCGTACTGATAGAGCTGATCGGTTTGCGGGCTCGACAGAGTGTACTGATACTGGCTCTTGGTGACCTGGCCGCCAATACGGATTGCGGGCGGATTTTGCAGAAAAACTCGCATTCCGGGGATCTTATTGAGTTTTGGCTGCATCCCGCGGATCACGTCTTCGATGGTCAAGTGATGTTCATAGAGCGGGCGAATGAACCGCACGACAGAATCGAGCACAGCCGTATGACCATAGCGGGCAACCAGGCGATCGTAGGCCGGGCTGTCGGTCCAGGCGCGGTCCGAACGGTTCTTTAAATGGAGGAAGGCACGTCCGTTGTTGAGGCCGGTGTTGTTCGAGTCGCTAATGCCTGAGAAAAACTGCACGACACTCGGATCGGCATAGAAGATGCGATTAACGGCTTCCTGATGCGCCCTCATCGCGTCAAAGGAGATTCCCTGATTGGCTTCGGTCGTGACGGAAATCTCCGAAAGGTCGTCCTCGGGCAGGAAGCCTTTCGGAATTGACCAGAACTCCCAAACGGTCCCCACCAGCACGAGCACACCGAAAATCATCACCAGTACACGATGTCTTAGCGCCCATCGCAGGCTTGAGCCGTACAAACGGAGCGAGGCCTCGAAGCACGTTTTCCAGACTCCGATACATCCAGCCCTGGCGCTTCTCATGGTCGGGACGCAGATAGTGCCTGCACAGCATCGGGCTCAGCGTGATGGAAACGAACCCGGAAACCAGAACGGCGGAAATAATCACGACGGCGAATTCGTGCAGCAGGCGGCCGAAGACACCAGGCATGAAAAAGATGGGGAGAAAAACGACGGCGAGCGACACGGTCATCGAAACAATCGTGAAGTTGACTTCCTTCGAGCCATCGAGCGCCGCTTGGAGCGCTCCCTTTCCCATCTCCATGTGGCGCACGATGTTCTCCAGCATGACGATGGCGTCATCGACGACGAAGCCCACCGATAGAGTCAGAGCCAATAGCGATAGATTGTCGATGGTGTAACCGAGCAGGTACATGACCGCGAACGTGCCCATAATCGACATCGGGAGGGCCATGCTCGGGATCAGGGTGGCGGAACCGTTGCGGAGAAAAAGGAAGATGACAAGAACAACCAGAAAGACGGCAAGCAGAAGTGTGAATTTGACGTCGCTGACCGAATCGCTGGATCGGAACCGATCTGTCGTACTCCACCGAAAGATAAATCGACGGCGGCACCATCGAGTAAAAGCGCGGAATGAGTTTGCGGATGTTCCTGACGATATCGATCGTGTTGGTGCCGGGCTGCCGCAGAACGGATAGCATGATGCCGGGGACATTGTTGATCCAGTTCGCGACGTACTCATCCTGAACTCCGTCGCTCACGGTGGCCAGTTGATCAAGCTGCACCGGAGCACCGTTGCGGTAAGCGATAATCAGCGGGCGGTAGACGGCGGCATCGGAGAGTTGGCCGTTGGACTGGACGTTATAGGTCTTGCGGGCGCCGTTGAGAGTGCCCATCGGCAGGTTGACGTTGGCGTTTTGAATCGCCTGCTGAACCTGGTCGATTCCGATCTGGTGACTGGCAAGAGCGTCGGGATTTAGTTGGACACGGACGGCGTATTTTGCCGTGCCGCGGACATCGACCTCGGCAACACCGGGAACCATCGAAATCTGCTCCGCGATGAGGTCTTCGGCATATTTGTCGACATCGTAGAGCGGAAGTGTCGGTGAGGTAACCGCCAGCAGAAAGATAGCCTGATCGGCCGGGTTCACTTTCCGGAAGGTAGGCGGAAAGGGCATGTTGGATGGAAGCTGATTCGCAGCGGCGGAGATCGCCGACTGCACATCAAGAGCGGCAGAGTCGAGATTCCGGCTGAGATTGAACTGTAGGGTGATCTGAGTGTTGCCGAGCGAGCTGGTGGAAGTCATCGAGTCCAGGCCGGCAATGGTTGTGAACTGCTTTTCCAGCGGGGTCGCCACAGTAGAAGCCATCGTGTCCGGGCTGGCCCCGGGAAGACCGGCCGACACCTGGATTGTGGGAAAATCGACGTTCGGCAAATCGCTCACGGCCAGATCGCGGTAGCCCAGAATGCCAAAGAGAAGGATGGCCAGCATCAACAGGCTGGTCATCACCGGCCGGCGAATGAAGATTTCACACAGATTCATGACATTCCCGCTTCATCCGAGCGACTTGGTGAAATAGACTTTCGTTCCGGGAATCAGGCGCACTTGCCCATCGGTGACGACTGTCTCGCCGGTAGAGAGTCCCTGTTGAACCTCCGTTTGGCCGTTGGCGATGTGCCCGGCCTTCACTTGCCGCACATCCACCGTCATGTCCGGTTTAACTACGAAAACGTAATCGCCTTGCTGGCCCGCCTGCACGGCCTCTGAGGGGACGACCAGCACGTTCTGTTGCTCACCCAAGTTAAGCAGCACATTGGAGAATTGGCCGGGCCAAAGATGGTGGTCGGCGTTGGGAAACGAAGCCATCAGCTCGATAGTGCCTGTGGTAGTGTCCACGGTGTTGTTGACGAAACTCAGAACACCCTTTTCGGCTGCGGAATCGTTGGGCGCGGTGGCCTGAACGGGCAAGCCGGAACGCGCCATCGACCTCTTGATCGGTTCCAGATACTGCTGAGGAACAGAGAAACGGACGTAAATCGGTGAAACCTGGTTGATCACTACAAGTACAGGGAGGTCATTGCTCTTCACCGTGGCCCCGGGATATATCAGTTGAGCGCCGGTAACACCGCTGATGGGGGCGTAAATGGAGCAGTAGGAAAGCTGGATCTGGTCTGTCCGGATCGTGGCCTCGTCGGCGCGGACAGTGGCTTCGGCCGCCGTTGAAGTAGCCCGAGATTGATCGTACTGCTCTTGTGGAATAATACCTTGCTTCAAAAGCTTTTCACTTCGCTGCAGTTCCACCTGGTTGAGCTGGGCCTGGGCTTTGTCCCTGGCGAGCGCCGCTTCGGACTGCGCGAGCGTGGCAAGCAATGGATCCTTGTCGAGCGTGATCAGCAATTGGCCCTTGCGAACAAATTGGCCCTGCTGATAGTGCACCTCCTGGACGATCCCCGCAAGCTGCGACTCTATTGAGACTGTCTGGAAGGGCTGGCCGGTGCCAATGGCGTGTATTTCGACCGGAATTGTGCTCCGCTCGACTTTGGTGACCATGACCGGAACGGCCGCGGTGTCATGTGGTCTCGCAACCGCCCCGCTGGTGTTCAATGCCTGCGTTGATGCGTCGCTGCCCGCGCAGCCGGCAAGAACCAGTGCAGACAACAGTGAGAGGAGTGCGAGGACTTTAGCAACTCTGCTCATTCACCCCAATTTCCTGCGCTCCGCGGTGATTATCCCACACTCGCTTCGGAAGCGGAGGCAGCGGAAACCTGCTGTTTTCCTCCGCAAAGCAACAAGTTACAGAGGTATTTGCGTTTTGAGCCGGGGACGGACAAGAGTGGCATCACTCTCGTAAATTGGCCTTGTCTGGCGATCCGATTACCACCGGACCACCGGTTTTGCAGTGATAACGTATGGCTTCCGCTTCTTCGAACAAACCGGAAGACACTCGACGGCTATGTTTTCCCCTTCGACAGCAGTGTGTCACTTGTCTTTTGTGGCACCTTTTGGGCTACAATGTAGCTCAAGAGGATATACCGCCATGACCCACAGTTCCGTTGTCCGCGCTCGTATCGACGAACGCACCAAAAAGCAGGCCGCCGCCGCCTTGAAGAAAATCGGGCTTACTGTGTCCGATGCTTTCCGCTTGCTGATGGTGCGCGTTGCGGCAGAAAAAACTCTGCCGTTCGAGCCGTTGAACCCCAACGCTGAAACGATTGCCGCTATGAAAGCCGCCCGCCGTGGCGACCTCATCAAGGCCGGAAAACCCAAAGACTTGCTTCGCAGCCTGAATGCGGGAGATTAAATACACCACTCGTTTCAAGCGCGATTACCGGCGCGAAAAATCCACCCAGCACGGCAAGAAACTCGACGCGCTGCTTATAGAAGTCGTGAACATGCTCGCCAATGACACGCCCCTTCCTCACCGAAATTTTGACCATCCTTTATCCGGTGAATGGAGCGATCACCGCGACTGTCACATTCGGCCCGATCTCATCCTGATCTATCGTAAGCCCGACACCGCCACGCTCGAGTTGGTGCGTTTGGGCTCCCACAGCGAACTTGGTTTTTGAAATAGATGCCGTGTCATAACAAGCTGCCCGCAAATCGAGAGCTGCGAAACGCGCGAGGGAAATGCGGGGAAATGCGGGAGGGGAAATGCAGCGGAAATGCGGACGGCGGAAATGCGCGGAAATGCGGACAGGGCGGAAAGCCGACTTGTCGTTCTGTATCTGGCTTAGAGTTTCCGAGTGGCCAACCTCCGCCCGGAGCGTCCTCTTTCAGGCTAAGTCCGGTTCTGAGCCGGATGAATCGAGTCAGTAAACGAGCCTTCTCGCTGTCCATCCAGCGTTGGAGAAATAACTGCTCAAAAGCCACTTCGGAACAATTCCGTGCGCTTACAGCGTATGTTTTTAAGTATGCGACTCCGCCTGGCGCTGCCTTTTCTCCTGGTTCTCGCATTTTTTGCGACTGACCAGAGCTACGCCTCCGACCTGGCCCTGGTTGGCGCAAAGATTTATCTCTCACCAACTGGACTACCAATCGAAAACGGCTCAGTCCTTATACACAGCGGTCACATTCTATCGGTTGGGCCGAGCGCTGAGATCAAACTCACACGCGGTATGACCGTAATCGACTGTAAGGGTCTCGTCGTGACTGCCGGGTTCTGGAACAGCCACGTGCACATTCTTCTGCCGGGGCTGCTTCATGCGGAAAAACGCTCGCCCGAGCAGATCTCGTCACAATTTCAAGAGATGCTCACACGCTGGGGGTTCACTACCGTCTTTGATCTCGCTTCCGTACTCAAGAACACCAATCTCATCCGCCATCTCATAGCAAGCGGCGAAGTGAAAGGGCCGCGGATTCTCACAGTCGGTGAGCCATTTTGGGTGAAAACCCCGATTTACGTCAAAGCCTTCCTCGAAGCCAATCACGTCAGCATGCCGGAGGTGGAATCAACTGCGCAGGCAACGGAGCGAGTGCGCCAGCAGATCCACGACGGCGCGGACGGCATTAAGATCTTTGCGAATTCTGTGGAGCGTGATGGCATCTTGACCATGCCTTTGGATCTGGCGAAGGTGATCGTCGCCGAAGCTCACCATGCCGGCAAACCTGTTTTTGCACATGTTTCCAACAATCAAGGAATAGAGGTTGCGATTCAGAGTGGGGTCGATATTCTGGCCCATACTACTCCCATCGATACCCCCTGGAGTCCGTCTTTCGTCCAGCGCATGACGGCGGCACATATGGCTCTTACCCCGACGCTCACGCTTTGGGACGTCGAATCCAGGAAGGGCGGCCATGCCTCACCTCACGATGCCGAGCAGTGGATGAGCAAGGCAGCCCGGCAACTGCAGGTTTTCTCGCAAGCAGGAGGGCAAGTGCTCTTCGGCACCGACGTTGGCTACATCGAGCAGTTCGATACTTCCGAGGAATTCAAGTGGATGTCCCGCGCGGGAATGAGCTTTCAGGAGATTCTTGCTTCGCTTACCACGAATCCCGCCCAGCGCTTCGGCTACTCGACTCTCAGCGGACGCATCGCGAAAGGAATGGATGCTGATCTTGTGATCCTGGGTGCTGACCCGGCTCAGAACACTTCGGCATTTTCAAAAATTCGCTACACGATTCGAAATGGGGAGATCATCTACGCGGAGAAATGAAATGCTAAGCGCCCCAAAACCCATTGTGTACAGCCGGAAGCCATTTGGAGGGCGGCAACGTCACTCGATGTCCATGTCATTGTCGGCACGGTCGAAACAGGCCCGATCGCCCAAATCCAAACCGATCCAGCAATAATAAGTTATCGGAAACTCAATTTATGGTTTGGCGAATCTCGTTAACGATTTCCTTCTTCGCCGTGGGATTGCTTGGCCAATCCAATAGCAGGACAGCCGCCCATCTCTCCAACGATCTCCTGGTGGCGAGGCTTGCCAAAGTGAGTTTGTTCGCCTTCGGCGGCGTTGGCTTCGCGGGTGTCACGTCAGACGGGGAGAGGTATTACAAGGAGGTGATGTCTCGACCCGATAGGCAAGACCTCTTAGAAAAAGTGTTTGAGACCGGAACGCCAGCAGGCCAATGCTACGCGCTAGTAGGCATTCGTAGGCTGAATGGTGCCCGGTTTAGGGCTCTCGCTGCGACGCTGCGCTCATCGGAATCGCGAGTGCTCACCGCCCATGCATGCATCATGACGCGTCCAAGTCTCGGGAGCATCGTCCAGAGCATCGAGGCCGGAGCATATGACGGAAAACCTATCACCGAAAGTCTGCGTTGAGGAACGCTGCGCCACCCACTAGTACTCGGACTCACAGTGCGGATAGCGATCGTGTACAGGCGCGATCCGGAAGGCGCGTAGTTACAAGCGGACTTAGTGGTACTAATCTCGCGAAACACGTTTTTGAAAGCCCGCCCTGATAACAGGAGCATGCAGTGAGCTGAGCCCCTGCGAGCGAATATACGAGGGCCCGCTCGCACCCGAATAGATCTTTTACACTATGGACTCGACATTAGCTATACCTGATCGCGAATTGCTTGCTAGCGCTGTTATTCTTGTGGTTCAGCCGAACTAACAATTGAATCCCGCGGAACAGCTTTCGTGCTGTGCTGACGAGGGGCCAATATTATGCCGAATAATCCCAAAGACGACGATTATGGCGTTCGGGCGATTGGAGTAAAAACCCTCGCGCCGAGTGAGCTAAAAGCCAATCCCCACAATCCACGCAAATTATTCGACCGGGAAGATCTCCATGTCCTCCGCCAGTCGATTGCCCGCGTTGGCATTCGGAAACTCTATTCTGAGGCTGTATGGACTCAAGCAAGCCACATCAGTTGATACTCGGCTATGACGGTCTGGATGTGAATTTTTGAGAAGAGGATTGAAAGCGGGCTCCTCTCCGAGAAGCAGGTCGAGCAACTACTCCGGGCGCTGACAGCAAAGCCAGGTCTCACATTTGATGAGATTGTCGGAGCGCACCTGAAAAGAAGTGCCCGAGCCGCGAATGACCTCCTGACTGTCAAACGGCCTGGCACCGCGGCAGATGACGCGAGTAAGATGGAGTGGCCCTATGGCGGGGCGAACATGCTCGGGAAGACTATCTCCCACTACCGTATTCTCGAACAGCTCGGGAGCGGCGGTATGGGGGTGGTCTACAAAGCCGAGGACATACGGCTGAGCCGCCTTGTCGCTCTGAAGTTTCTGCCGGACCACTTGCACGAGGACCGCGCCGCACTCGAACGGTTTCAACGAGAGGCAAGGACTGCGTCCGCATTGAATCACCCGAACATCTGCATGGTGCTCGATATCGGAAACCAAGACCGACAGCCGTTCATCGTCATGGAGCTGCTCGAAGGGCGGACGTTATCCCAGCATGTCGCGGGTAAGCCGCTGAGTATTCGCGACCTGCTCGACATTTCGATTCAGGTATCGGATTCATTGGAAGCCGCTCACGCAAAGGGCATCGTGCACCGGGACATCAAACCGGCGAACATTTTTCTGACGAACCGCGCACAAGTGAAGATTTTGGATTTCGGCGTGGCGATGCTGGCGCGAACCGGCGCGAGCTCGGGGACGGCTGGCAAAACGGAGTCGTGCACCACGGAAGCGGCCATCACGACGCCCGGGACAGCAATTGGCACGATTGCCTACATGTCGCCGGAGCAGGCTCTTGGCGAAGAGGTTGACCGGCGCAGCGATTTGTTCTCGTTTGGTGTTGTCCTGTACGAGATGGCAACTGGACAACGGCCCTTTCCGGAAGCGACTATGGCGTCGACATTCGACGCGCTGCTGCACAAGCGGCACATACCGGCGGTGAAATTGAATCCGGAGGTTCCAGTAAGGCTTTCAGAGATTATCGATCGATCACTGATGAAAGATCGGAATCAACGCTACCAGGATGCAGCGACGCTATTTGCCGATCTGAAAAACCTTAGGCGCGATCTGGACTCTTCGCCCACACTAGAACCAGCGACCCTCCGTGCGCGATCGGGATTGTCGCGAAGAAAGGACCGTTCCCTCGCGGTTCTGCCGTTTCATCACGACAGCGCCAATACTGACGCCGAATACTTTACCGACGGAATCACGGAAAGCCTTATTCATGCCGTCTCCACATTTCCGAAGCTTCGCGTCATGGCGCGAAGCACTGTTTTTCGATACAAAGACCGCATGACGGATCCTGTCGCCGTAGGACGTGAGCTGAACGTGCAGACAGTGCTGACCGGCAGAGTTCTGCAGCGCGGCGATTCTTTCACAATCAGCGCGGAACTTGTCGACGCTCGCGACGGCTCACGGTTGTGGGGCAATGTTTACCAACGTCCCATCACGCAGATCTTTAATGTCCAGGACGAGATCGCTCGAGAAATCTCCGAAAACCTCCGCCTGAAGCTGACACCGCGAGACAAGAAACGTTTGGCGCGACATGCCACCGATAATCGCGAGGCGTATGAGCTGTACTTGAAAGGGCGATTCTTCTGGAACAAAAGAACGGAAGAGGGACTTCGCAAGAGCATTGAGTATTTTCGCCAGGCCGTGGAAGTGGATCCCACTTATTCGCTTGCGTATGCGGGACTTTCGGAAGCTTACATGCCTCTCACGTTCTGGGGATACATTGCGCCGCGGGAAGGTTTTCCGAAGGTGAAAGCGTGGGCGTTGAAAGCTCTTGAAACCGACGACCAGTTGGCCGAGGCCCTTGTGCCGCTCGCCAGCGAACTGAATTTCTACGAACACGACTGGGAAGCGTCTGAAAAGGCGCTCCAAAGGGCGATTGAACTGAACCCGAACTATCCGCGAGCGCATCAAGTCTACGCGGAGCTCCTGGCCTACATAGGGGAGTTCGAAACTTCAGCTCATGAAAGCCGACAGGCGCTTCTGCTCGATCCGCTGTCACCGATACTGCACGTGAGCGACGCTAATGGATCGTACTTTGCGAGACGTTACGAGGAAGTCATCGCAAAGTGTGAAAGGGCGCTTGAATTGGAACCGCGTTTTCCTATTGCGTATTACACGCTTGGAATTGTATTGGAGGCCCAGGGCGAGTTCGACAGTGCGGTTGAGCACTTGCAAAAAGGTCTCAAATTGGAACAGCATAGCCTGATCCTCCGATCTGAACTCGGGCGCGCATACGCTCTCTCGGGAGAGCAATCTGAGGCAGAAAATGTTCTGCGGGCACTTGATGAAATCGCGAAGCAGCGGTACGTCTCGGCTTACTTTGTAGCGAAGATCTATGCAGGTCTGCGCGACAGGCGCAATGTTTTTGCATGGCTGGAGCGAGCCACTGAAGAGCGGTCGCCCTGGATGGTGACGTTGAAGGCGGACCCTGCGTTCGATTCTTTTCGATCCGACCCGCAATTTGAAGATCTGCTGCAGCAGGCCAGGTTGCCCGGCCGGAACACCATTGCAACACCGATTCATTCGGAAGGAGAAAAGTAATGATACTGGTAATTGGGGCGACGGGCTTACTGGGCAGTGAAGTCGTCCGGCGGCTTCGGTCATCAGGCCAGTGCGTTCGTGCTCTTGCGCGAACAACGTCGAATCCGGCGCGCGTTGAAGCCCTGAGGCAAACAGGCGCTGAAGTTGTATTTGGCGACCTCAAGCAGCGGGAGTCGTTCCCGGCCGCGGTTCAGGGAATTGAGGCGATCATCACGACGGCATCCTCTACGATTTCGCATCAGCCAGGGGATACTATCGAAACGGTCGATCGGGACGGCTACTTCGGCCTAATCGACGCTGCCCGGCAGGCCAGAGTGCGCCGGTTCGTTTATACCTCGATTGCGCGAGATATGAAGCATCAATCTCCTCTAACGCGGGCGAAGGCCGCTGTTGCAGAGTACCTCAGCTGTAGCGGCCTCGAATATACGGTGCTTGCAGCTAACTTCTTTATGGAAGTCTGGCTGAGCCCGGCGTTAGGATTTGATGCTCAAAACGCGCGCGCGACGATCTATGGAAGTGGCGATCGGCCTATCGGCTTTGTTTCCTATAAAGATGTGGCTGAAATTGCGGTGCGATCACCCGAGGTTGAGGCTTCCCGGAATCGAACAATCTCCGTTGGCGGTCCCGCGAACCTGACGCCGCTGCAGGCAGTGGAGATCTTTGAGCGATCATCCGGCCGCAAGTTTGTGGTGGAACATGTAGCGGAAGAAATCCTTCTCGACAAGCGCCGCTCCGCTATGAATCCGCTAGATGAGACATTCGCGGCTCTCATGCTGGAATACGCTAGCGGTTGTCCCATGGACATGAAGGAGACCCTCTCGATGTTTCCAATTCAGTTAACTTCGGTTCAGCAATACGCCGACAGTTTGACGCGGGCGGAGCGTGCCAATGTCTGAGGCGCATATTAATATTGGAGATTTTCGTTGTTACCCGCTTATCGATGGGGACCTTCATTACCCCAGGGCCGCGGTCTTTCCGGGCCGCTCCGAGGAAGAACTCGTAGCGGTATTGGGCTCGGGCGGTGCGTCGCAAGAACTATACGTTCAGTACTCGGGTCTTCTCATCGATACCGGCAGACAGAGGATTTTGATCGACACAGGGGCCGGACCCTTGGCGCCCAGCACGGGCCGCTTGCCGGAGAGCTTGAATAGATGCGGGTTCCGCGCCGATGAAATCGATCTCGTCATCCTGTCGCATCTGCATGCGGACCATATTGGCGGCTTGCTCACGTCCGAAGATAAGTTGGCTTTCTGCAACGCCGAATTTCTGCTGTCGAGATTGGAACACGATTTCTGGATGTCGGAAGGCAACCAGGCGAAATTGCAGACGGGCGAATTGTTCGGGCTAGGCGAACTGGAGCAAACGCTTTTGTCGTGGGTTCGGAAATACGTCCCACCGCTTGGGGCCGCCGGAAGGCTCCGACTGATCGATTCAGAGTGTGAGCCGGCCACAGGAGTGCAGCTTTTACCTGCGTTTGGGCACACGCCCGGACATTTGGCAGTGCTGGTAGCGAACGGAAATCAGCAGCTTTTATTTGGCGGCGATGCCTTGCTGCATCCCGCACATATTAAGCGTCCGGAATGGACCGCCGCGTTCGACGCTTCGGCCGAGGGCACGGTTCGAACCCGCCGCGAAATGCTGGACCGTGCCGCGAGCGATCGCTGCCCGATTTTTGTGTTCCATTTTCCGTTTCCATGCCTTGGCTACGTATCGCGCCGCAATGGCAGTTATGAATGGGAACCAATCGAGATTTGAAGAAAGGCGGATTAACCCTAGCGGCTTGTGGGGACAAGACCCAACGAACCCAGATAACGCGTATTGTCGTTGGGCAAGCCTCTGAACCGTTGGGGCCTCGGCCAAATTACTAACGATAAACGATAGGTTCCTATCGGAAGTGCAAGGCTGAGAACGCTGTGAAGTAAGGAATGCTGGTGCACTTTCGATAGGACCGTTTGAAGTAACCGCTTGCGTTTGCGGGGATGCGGCCAGTTATGGGTTTTTAAAGTTGCTATGGATGAAAAGCGCCGGGAAGACTGGTCCGGAGGATAGGACGGGGGCTGAGTGTGAGCTGAAATAGATCGCAACGCGGGCGTGAAACAGGCAGGAGCGGTTCTGTAAAGACGTTGGGATACACCATGCGACCGAGTTGCTACCGAGTAGACACACGTTGAGCTTTTCTTTCGCGGTGTACATATCTATGGTGGATTGCAGCATTGCTTATGACGAGTCGAGAGGCGCGTTTGGGGTTATATAGCGAAGTGCCTGAGCAGCGGAAAGCCTTTCCACAACAAGCATCGTGCTGCAGCAGCGTGGGCACGGCCAACCGGTTTTGGCGTGCAACTTGGTAGTTTCCGCGCACTGAGGGAGGAGTTGTTCTTCGCCGATCAACTTCCGGCAAAGTGCAATCAAAGATGTTCGATGCCGGTTCGCAAGAAAGCCAAAGTGCCGGATACGTACGAAGCCTCCGGGAAGTACATGCAGGAGAAAGCGGCGCAAGAACTCATTGGCGGAAAGGGTCATCCTCCGTTTCTTATTGCCGTGTGCGTAGTCCTTCCAGCGGAAAGTCACCTCTTTGCCGTCAAAGCTCAGCAGGCGGTGGTTGCTGATTGCAATGCGATGGGTATAGCGAGCGAGATAGTGCAGGACGTGTTCCGGTCCGCCGAATGGCGGCTTCGCATATACAACCCAATCCTTCCGACGCAGCTGGTTAAGAAATCGTCGAAACTGATCCTCATCGCTGAGGTATTGCAAGCTTCCACAGAAGACGAGCTTGCGTTGTTGAAAGGCGACTTTCAAGCCTTCCCCGAACTTGCCCCGGAATACACGACTGAGCACGCGGACAGGAAGAAGGAAGTTCGGCCGGCGGGTCCTTTTCCAGGAGGACCGGTCGAGTGCCAAACCGCCGGCGGGAACGACACAATGAACATGCGGATGATGAAGCAGGTTCTGTCCCCAGGTGTGAAGAACACTGAGAAAGCCGATGTGTGCTCCGAGATGCTTCGGGTCGGCAGCGATCTCAAGCAAGGTTTCAGCGCTGGCACGGAACAGGAGTTCGTACAGTACCCGCTTGTTCTGCAGCGCAAGTGCTGATAACTCGTGCGGCAGCGTGAACACCACATGGAAGTACAGCACCGGCAGCAGTTCGTTCGCACGGGCTGCAAGCCACTTCTCACGAGCATTGGTCTGGCACTTCGGGCAATGCCGATCACGACACGAGTTGAACGAGATGGCGCGATGGCCGCATTGAGAACAGGAATCGATATGGCCGCCCAACGCGGCTGTACGGCAGTGCTCAATGGCACGCAGAACCTTTAAGTGCTGCCAAGTCAGCCAGCGACGGCTCTTCTCAATAAAATCTTTACCTGCTGCGCGGAAGATATCGGCCACCTCAAGAGGTGGCCGGTTCACCTCTTCTGCCGTTTCCTGGAGCGCTTCGCCTCATCTGGCTTGGACACGGCCAGCGATTCCAGCGGACTCGCCACCGCTTGCAAGTGACGGCGCGACAGATGCAGATACACGGTTGTGTCGGCAAGCTTTGCATGACCAAGCAGAACTTGGATGGTGCGAAGGTCCGCCCCTGCTTCGAGCATGTGCGTCGCGAAGCTGTGGCGCAGCGTATGCGGCGTGACTCGCTTTTTAATACCTGCACGGGTACGGGCCTGGCGCACAGCCTCCCACGCGACTTTCGTATCGATTGGGACATCGGCTCTCCAGTTGTTGATCATTCCTGGAAACAGGAATGTCTTTGGCTTCATCCAGCGCCAGTACTCACGCAGGGTTTCCAACAACTTCGGGCTTAGCAACACATCCCGGTCGCGTCCGCCCTTGCCTTCGCGGACGTGGATCATCATGCGGTCGCTGTCTATGTCGGCGACTTTTAGGCGGCACAACTCCGCGCGGCGGAGTCCGGTTGCATATAGCGTCATCAAGATCGCTCGATGCATCAGATTCTTGGCGGAATCGATCAGCAGCGCAACTTCGTCCGGGCTGAGCACGGTTGGCAATCGTCTCGCTCGCTTCGGGAACGGAATCTGATCCGGCAGGTACGGCCGGCGCAGCGTTTTCACAAACAGAAAGCGCAGTGCCGCCGCGCGCCCTTCCACGGTCGAGGCCGCCAGCTTACGATCCCGGAACAAGTGCACTTGATACTGGCGGATGTGTTCGGGTCCTAAGCGCTCCGGCGGTTTGCCAAAGTAGCGGGCAAAATCCTCGACTGCCTTGATGTAGCTTCTTACGGTATTCTGGGCGTAATTACGGCGCTGGAGCTCATCCAGCATCAACTTTCGTAAACGGGTCACAAGACCTCCTTGTGACCCAGACTATTTACCCGCGATCGACCACTACTGTTCCTAAAACCATCCCGCGTAGCGTCCCCGCGCAAGCGGTTAGTTCAAACGCGCTTCCCACCCTCATAAACGCGCCGAGTTCTGCGTGTTGCCCCGAACCGCCGAAGCCAAATCAGCGATCAACCAAATCGAGCATCACAGGATCGTACCGCGCACCGGCGGCTGCTTTGGGCAATACATCCTCGATTTCCGCGACGTCCCTGTCCGACAGTTTCACGTCGACAGCCCGGACGTTCTCCTCCAGCCGAGCGAGGCTGCTTGTGCCGGGGATGGGAACCACATCGGGCTTGCTCAGGAGCCAAGCGAGCGCTAATTGCGCTGGGGTGCAATTCTTCTTCTCCGCAATCTCTCTTACGTGATCGGCGATTGCCAGATTTCTTGCGAAATTCTCTCCCTGAAAACGAGGATTGTTTCGCCGCCAATCGTTCGGCGCCAAATCATCCAGTGTTCGGATGCGGCCCGCAAGGAAGCCACGGCCCAGAGGGCTATACGCGACAAGCGCTATGCCAAGCTCGCGTAAGACGGGCAGCAAAGCATCCTCAGGCTCTCGCGTCCAGAGCGAAAACTCCGACTGCACCGCCGCAATTGGATGAACGGCCTGTGCCCGGCGGACGGTATCCGCCGAGACTTCGGACAGTCCAAGATGCCGCACTTTGCCAACCTTCACTAGTTGCGCCATTGCCCCGACTGTCTCTTCTATGGGAACGTGCGGATCCACGCGGTGCAGATAATAAAGATCAATGTAGTCGACATCCAGGCGTTTGAGTGAACTATCGCAAGCGCGCCTGACATACTCAGGGCTGCCATTGAGGACACGCTCGACTCCGGGCCGATCAGTAACTACGAAACCGAATTTCGTGGAGAGAATGACGCCAGCGCGGCGGCCATGCAATGCCTTGCCCACCTGCATCTCTGAAAGTCCGTAGATATCGGCGGTATCGAGAAAGGTGATTCCGAGATCGAGAGCCCGCCGGATCAGTGCAACCGCCCCGTCGTCATCACGCACACTGCTGGTGTAAACATCAGCGATGCCAATACTCATGCAGCCCAAGCCAATTGCCGAAACGGTTGGACCTGAACGGCCAAGTACTAGCTGTTTCATCTTTCCGTTCTAACAGACCTCCCAAAAACTCAATCCGGTCGGCCGGTGAGGGAACTGTTAGCTCGACAGCCCGCCACACTCATCCAACCGCCATCCGCAAAAACGAACCCAATCAAAATCCGTTTCGCAAAATGCGCCATCTCTTCGCCTAAAGTTGATTTTTCTGAACCGCGCGCGTCAGCAAGCGGATCCGAATCACAACTCGTCAAAATAATCCTTACACCTGCAATCTCACCAACTTCCACCCATCCCCACATCGCATCGCGCGCGCCGCCATCCGACCCTTTCGACGAATGGCTCGCCCTCATAGAACGCGAAAAAGGCGCCGAGCACATCGGCCCCAGGAACCCAGGCACATGATCTTCAACGGACAACACGCCAAAAAGAACGGCCGCAGCTCGGTTTCATTCACTATTTTGGAATTCGCGCCAGCTTTCGCCGGCACGTACCCGGCAACACTCGTTTCTTTCAGATCAACTCCCTACATCCAAATTGTCGGGTTTTCTGAGGGAGAGAGAGGTCCAGAGAAAATCAGACCGATTTCTCAATCGTGACAAAAGGAATAGTAAGGGGGAAATCTGTAACTGTTTAACGGTGTTTGGTCGGGCCGCCGGGATTTGAACCCGGGACCTCTTGCACCCCAAGCAAGCGCGCTAGCCAGGCTGCGCCACGGCCCGAAAGTTCAGTCTACCAGTCTGGGCAGAACCGCTTCCACTCACCTGCGAATCCAGGCCCGTGCATTCCGGCAAAGCATCGCCAAACGTTTGGTACTCCAGACCGAATCGGCGCCGGCCAGCACGGGCCGATGAACCAGAATTAGCCCGTCTCGACTTTGTGGAGAGCAGAGGGTGCTGGAGTCAGGCGCTTTCATAGCGGCGAACTCTACTGCTACTTCGATTTCCCAGCGCAATAATATCGCGACTCCCTGGCCGCCGATTCCAAAGGTCAATACTTTTCCAGGAATATCCGCGACATCTACCCCGCCGCCGCAATCGCCGCTAAGTCAGGCAACGGCTGCTCAAGGAGTGCCGGTGATGTCATCAGATTCCACGGCAACAACTCAGCGATGCGGTTGACCGGATGATCGGCAATGCGCGCAAGGCCCGTTCGGCGGCATTGTTTTCGATCTCGATAAGTGTCGCGTAATCGCTGCCGTTCATCGGGCGAGCGGCCGCGGATCTCATTCTCAATCGCGTATGCGCCCAGCAAGCGGCTTCCCGGATGCGATCGCTATCATACAGCCGGTCGAAGCCAGCGTACCCATCGGCTTGCAGCGTGCCGTTAAATGTCGTCAAATGCCGGTGCGGATGCTCGCCTCGGCGATCGGGCGAGTAGGTGAACCAGACTGCCGGAGCTGCCATATCGCCAGCCGGGCGATCATCGCGCACTTACGTCCATAAGCGCCCGAGTTTGATTTTGCCATCACCGGGTAGCCCGCACCGGAGCGGGCGTGTCATCGGCGTGTAGCTTATGGCCACTCATCACATACGCGGGAAATTTGCCAACATCTCTGCGCGATTTTCGTCGATCTCTTCTGCCGACGGAGCGACCCCATATTTGGCGAGCAGCCCACGCAAGGAGCGCGTCGGTTCCTTCCCTTCTGCCGGTTGCGGAGCTTCAGCCAGGATCTTGGGGATGGCCTTTCGTACAAGTTGATCGGCCGATACACCTCGTCCCCGGGCCACAGCAATGAGCTTAGCCTCTTCTTGCGGTTCCAGCGGCAGGATCAGCGTCATTAGCAAGGCCTCCTACCAATTATGGCCTGATTCATACGGTGAACACACGACGTATCTCCCTTTACTGCGCCGTGCTTTCATTGGTAGAGGCGGCAGGAGTTCGGTGGGGTCGAGGTGTTCCTCAAGTGCACCCTGCATTCCTCAGAACGAGGATGAGAACTGATACATGAGCTATTGGTGGAAGTCCGAATGGGCGGACATGCTGGGTGAGCCTCATGACTTGGACCATGGCGACTTTGACAGTATGGGCGTATACCCCTACTGCGTCGCGTTGCCGTTCGATTCTCCAACCGAACTGAAGCGCCGCGTCTGGGCCGCAGTAATAAGTTGGAAAATGGGGTTAGCTTCCATTGACTATCCCTTGAAACGGTATGTCGAGGACAAAGATGAAGAAAAAGCGCAGCAACTCGGGCAGAGAAAAGCTGTTGCAGAAGCACTTCTGACCGCGACTAAATACGCAGATAAGATAATCAATCGTATCGTAGATATTCCAGATAAGCCAGGCGATCTTGGCCTTGTGTTCACGACCTTGACTTTAATGAGGTCGAAAAGCACCTTGCGTGCCTGCAGGATTCTCTTAAAGCTTGGGCATGGGGCCGAATCTTTTGTTATTGCCCGTGCGCTACTTGAGCAGGTCGCCTGGATTTATGCTGCACATCAAGCTAAGACACCCGAAGAATTGGAGTCCGTAACAGCGCCACGGGCAGTCAGAAGACTTTCGAAATTAATGCCTCTCGCCGGGCGTCTCTACGGATACCTCAGCGACGTGGCTCACATAAACCCGCGGCACGCCAGGCAATACCTCCACCTATCGGAAGGCCCGATGAAAGTAACAATCTCTGGCGCGGCTGGTGATAAATTACTTTGTGCAAAAATATTGCTCCACCTCGTCGACATTCAAACTGTCGTCGCGGAGCATGTCTACGCCGATCACCTCGCCATATTGGAGACGGTTTCCAAAAATCTCGACGGTACCTTGACAATTAGGGCGGATCGCCCTTTTGTCGCCGAGATTGAGAAACATGCGTCCCAACTGGGGTCCTTCCAGTGAGTATTCGAGGTGGCACTTCGGTGACGTGTTCAGTGCAGCTCGCTTGTACATAAAGTTAATGTGGCTGCAAGCGGGATGGTACATGACTGAAAGAACGGGGATTGTGGTGG
>CAWBDW010000006.1:0-212043 GCA_963787545.1 uncultured Acidobacteriaceae bacterium | reverse complement strand
TAAGGGCAGACTGGTCTTTGGCCAATGCTGGCTGGAAAACCTCGTCTGACCCTCTCCCGCGATCCACTACAAGCCATCGAAAAGAGCCTTTTTGCTCAAAAGCCTTCCAGCACCCAGGCATTGCTTCCGAAAAAGTGCGCTTCTATGGCGAGCTGGCGGCCATCCGGTGACGGTATGCCCCAAACCCCGGGAAGGGGATGGTACCCGGCGCCGTTGAGCCCGGAGACGTTCTCGCCTCGCCCTCCCTTCAATTCCCACAATACCCTGGCATTTCCGTTCAAGTCTGCGTAGAGAAGAGTGCGGCTTTGCGGCGAGACGGAACTGCAATAAAAACCCTTGCCGTCAGGTGACCACTCAAGACCAATAAAGTTCGGCCAGCCCCTGACGATGATTTCGCGGTCCGAGCCGCCTGCGAGAGATAGCAAGCGGATGTGAATATCGGGCTCGCCATATCTCGGTAGTGCGTAAGTTGAGCCATCAGGAGACACACTCGACCAGTAATAGTCACCTCCTAAAGGGTCTCTGTCGATGGTCCTGAGCAGCTTGCCCCTGCCTTTGAACGGATCGAACGCCGTGAGCGTCAACCGTTTTCCATCCCGGGTGCCCTGAAGAATCACGCAGAGGCTTGCCGGAGAACGCGCGCAATTGTAAACAATCGCGCCTCCTTCGAGTCGTGCGCTCATGACAAATTGAGGGGGTCCGCCGTTGACCGGTAGACGCATGAGCTGGCGCTCGGCCGACGGTTGCTTCAGAAACTCGTTGTAAAGGAGCCAGGCGCCATCGGGGGTGGGGCCGGCAACGTGGAAACCGCTCGCGTTATCAGAAACAGAAAGCAATTTTTGCGGTCCGCGAGCCACAGATGTGCCCGCCTCGTGGCTGATTTCCTGCTTGAAGATGCCCGCTGCCCCATTGCGATACGACAAAAACAGGAGAGCTTTGCTGTCTGGAGTCCATGCGGCGGGCCACTCGAGGACTTCATCGCCGGTCAGCCGCCGAGGGGGACTGATGCGCATCCCGGGTGGTGCCACTTCACTCAGATAGATCTGCCCTTGATACGAGCCTTTCAAGAACGCCAGCCGCTTCCCGTCGGCGGTGGCGTAAAGCCCCGTGAGATTGGACCCTGCCCATTCGGTGAGGCGCTCCGGTTCGCCGGTTGCCCTTCCGGTTCGAGTATCGACGCCGATCTGCCAAAGATTAGAGGTGTCCCAATCGCCAGGCTCAGTTCGGGAGTAGACGATTCGCCGGTTCGGGAGCCAGCAAAAATCTTGCAGCGCCGCGTTAGGGCCCGGTTCCGATACAACGACGGTGCGCTTGGCGCCGCGCAGATCGCAGGTTTCGATCGAGGCCACCTGGCCGCGACTAATGAAGGCGAGGCGCTGCCCGTCCGGCGACCAGTGCACATTTCCGGGCTGCTCGTCTCCGCCAAGCGCGAGCAGTTTTCGCGGGTTCTCTCCCTGGCTGTTCATGAGCCAGATCTCGTGGATCGCACTCGAAGGCTCGGGTTGCGGAGAGAAGGCGATAAGCGTCCCATCGGGCGAGACTTCGAAGCCGCCCGCGTTCTCGCGGAGCTCGCGGCCCGATTGACCCAGCACCGAAAAAGTCCATATGCTTTGCCGCCCGCCGGGTTCGTATGTATCAGCAAGCAACTGGGTGCTGTCAGGGAACCACGAATCGAGACCCCAGGCGGCATCCGCGGGAACTCCGGCAGGTTTCGCAATGAGCCGCTCGTCGCCGGTAGACAGCAGCCGGACGTGAATTCCGGCTGAATCGGAGTAAGCCAGATACTTGCCGTCGGGAGAAACGGCAGCGGAGGAGACTGGATTATCGGTGGAGTTGAATGTCAGGCGTTTCTGCCGTAACTCAGCCGAAGGCTGTGGAGCGGGAGAACGCTGGAGCAACCACGTTGCCGCAACAACAGCGAGGACCACAGCAAATGATCCCGATAGCAAAACCGGCCAACGTCGTAGCGCGCGCATCGCGCCCGCCACGGCACGGGCATCCTTCGCTCGTCTCGGAACCGCTTCCTTCCTGCGTTCGATCTCCAGCTTGGATCGCGGTTCAGCCATCAGCGGGACGGCTCTGACGTGCCCCGAATCGCTGTCGCGCTTCAAACGCTTCAAATCACTCCGCAGGTCTGCGGCGGTTTGATAGCGCAGCTCGCGCTCTTTCTCGAGGAGTCGGCTCGCAATCCGAGCCAGATCTAGCGGCAGCCGTGGATTCGAGCCGGTGATCGCCACGGGCGCCCGATTCAGAATCGCATCATAAATTACGGCCGTGGTCGCCCCGCCGAACGCCTGCCGCCCCGTCGCCATCTCGTAAAGTACGGCCCCGAAACTGAATATGTCGGAGCGGGCATCCAGATCTTCGCCGCGTGCCTGCTCCGGGCTCATGTAAGCCACGGTTCCCATCGCCGTGCCGGGGCTGGTGAGATGTTCGAGATCAATGGTGCCCCCAGCCTTTCCGTCCACATCGCGCGAAGATCCGGCGGCCGCTCCAGCGATCACTTTCGCTAAGCCAAAATCCAGGATCTTCGCTTGCCCGCGCTCTGTGATGAAAATGTTCGTCGGCTTGATGTCGCGATGAATGATCCCCTTCGCATGCGCGGCAGCCAATCCATCGGCAATCTGGATTCCGAGATCCAGCAGCTCGTCCGTGTGGAACGGTTTCGATTCGATGCGATGCCTTAGGGTCTGCCCTTCCAGGTACTGCATCGCGATGAACGGCTGATCTTGGTGCTGGCCGATTTCGTAGATAGTGCAGATGTTAGGATGATCCAGCACTGAGGCGGCGCGCGCCTCGCGCCGGAATCGCTCTAGCGCCGCAGCATCGGGAATAACGTCGTGAGGCGGGAACTTGAGCGCAACGAAACGGCCGAGCTTGGTGTCCTCAGCCTTGTACACTACGCCCATGCCGCCGCTGCCGAGCTTTCCCAAAATTCGATAGTGGGCGACCGCACTGCCCGCCGCAGCCGTGTCGCCCCGTTCCCTTGCGGCTCCGGCCTGCTGCTGCGCCAGCATGCGGGCGACAGCTAGAATCGCAGGTGATTCGATAAAGCTGCCGGCTTTCGCGTCGCTGGCAAGCAGCGCCTCCACCTCGCGGCGCAAATCACCGTCCTCGCCACACGCTTCGTCAAGAAATGCCGCGCGCCCGCGCCCCTCCAGTTCCAGCGCGGCCTGGTACAGCCGCTCGATCTGCCGCCAGCGTTCAGGTTCCAAGCGAATTGCCCTCGCTCAATTGGCTGTAGAGCCACGCCTTGGCCGCTCTCCAATCGCGTGTCACTGTTTCCGGCGAAATCTTCAAGGTCTCCGCGATCTCCTCCGCCCGCAAGCCGCCGAAAAACCGCAGTTCCACCACTTGGCTCTTGCGTGGATCGAGCGCCGCCAGGCGGTTTAGGGCGTCGTCGAGCGCCACCAACTCAGCGCCCGGTTCCTCTCCAACCATCAACGAGTCATCCAGCGAAACCCGTTTCATGCCTCCAGCCCGCTTCTGATAACCGCGCGAGCGGGCAAAGTCAACCAGAATCCGGCGCATCACGCGCGCCGCCACAGCGAAAAAATGGGTTCGGTCGCGCCAGCCGACCCCTTGCAAATCCACCAGGCGCAAATACGCTTCATTCACCAGGGCCGTGGCTTGCAGCGTATTATCCGCGCGTTCGCGAGCGATATAAGCGTGCGCGAGGCGATGCAGCTCCTGATACACGATCGGCGTCAGGCACTCGAGCGCGCGCTCGTCACCCGCACTCCAAGCGAGCAACAAGCGCGTGACCTCGCCGCGGTCTGCTGTGTCCACTGGAATCTACAAGCTACCAAAAAATCGACATGGCGGATTTTTCCGCAAGTTCCCGCTTTATCAGGTGACGGGCCGGAATGGCGGCCCGGCTGACGGCCGGAGCGAGACAACGGAGGGTTTTGTGACGAGAGCGAGATATGCGAACGGGACGTTTAGGGTTTTGGCGCTCGTGTTCTGCTTATGTTCTGGCGTAAGCCTTTGCCATGCGGACACACTCTACGCGTTCTCGAATGACTTAACTGGGGGAAATTGGGCGACAGCGGCCACCTGGAACTGTTCATCCTCGCCGAGCGGAGCTAGTGGTTACAATTGCGTCCCTGCAAACGGCGGTGGTACTTTCGCAGACGTCACGGCATTCACCTACAACCCCGCCACCATCACCTTTAATGCGAATCCCACGACCATCGATACGCTCACCGTGGGCGGAATTACGACACTTCAGGATGACGGAAACTCACGTTATCTGACGATTGGCGACTCCACCTCGCCGAACGCCAGCTCCGGCACGCTCGTAAACAGCGCGACCATCAATTGGGGAAACGGCGGCATCCTTACCGTTGGGACCACAACCGCCGCGAACGCCAATATCACCAACAGCGGCACCTTGAATATCAGCGACGCTACACTGCGGGTCAACGGGAACTTCGGCGCAAATAGCGGAACCCTGAACATTGGGAACGCGACCGATGCAAGCGTCAGCGGAACACTTACGAACACAGGCACGGTCACCGTGACAAGCACGCCCACCCAGCTGAGCGGTAGCCAGTTGACCGCGGCGGCAGTCAACACCAGCGGTGAAGTATTTGTGGGCGCGGGTAGCTATCTTAAAGTCGGGACCTACACGATGTCAGGCGGGACCACGCAGGTGGCCGGAACGCTCAATTCGCTGGCTTTCACGCAGACCGGCGGAAGCGTCAACGTAGGAACAGGTGCAACGGTCACCGCGACGGACTGGAACATTTTTGGTGGGACCGCAACCGTCCAAGGCCAAGTGTTGACCGAAACGCCGCCCAATGGTGTCATACTCAACGGCGGCACCCTCAACCTTCAGGACGGCACAATTATTGGAATCAATGGCAGCCTCACGAACCTGGGCTCCATTGTCACTGGCAACGGCGTGGCCGACGCGGGACTCAATTCTCTAAGCGTGACGGGCGTCACCACGACCAGCGGCTCCCTGAGTTTAAACGCGAACGGCGATTCGTTTACTACGGGGAGCCTCGTGAACTCTGGCAGCCTGGTGGTGAACAGTGGCACCTCGCTGGTTGACACCGGCGCTCTCACGAACTCAGGGTCGCTTACCGTCACAGGTTGCCCCCTCGGTGGGTGTACCGGTCAAACCACAGCTCAAGTCACGATCGACGGCACTTGGCTTAACTCGGGCGCTGTGCTGGAGCAGAACGCAAAGAATGCGGGAATACTGCCGCAGACTTTCATCACTCTCCAGGATTTGGAGACGGTCTACAACTCCGGTAACATCCAGGACGAAGCAATCGATACCCTCTACTTCATATCAGAGACCCTGCCTGGCGTCGACGCGAACACCGGCTGGGGAGACCTCGTTGACCCTCCGGCGGGCAAATCGACGCCGCAGGCAAACGCCGCCGATTTTATGAACCTCAAGGGCGGTTCGGTTGAGCTGGGGGCCTCCGGCCAATATCTGACCATCACAAATGGAAGTTTCAACAACGATGCGGGCGCGTCGGTGACGATAAACGGTGGCAACGACAGACTGATCGCCGCGCAATCATTCGTAAATGCCGGAACCGTCAATCTCTCCGGCGCCGGCGATGCAATCGTGACGCCGGCGTTCGTCAATACCGGCAATGTATCCATCGACGCTGGCGAGGCAATCGCCATCAAGACGCTTGATATCGGAGGTACCATCGGCACGTTCAATGCCAGCAGCTATTCGCAATCGGCAGGCAGTACGGATGTGAAAGGCACATTGTTCTCTCCGGTTGTGAGTATTTCGGGCGGAACGCTCTTGGGCACCGGCTTGATTGCGAATCTTCCGGCATCACTTGGCGGCAATCCTACGCCGACGGCGCTGACCGTGAGCAGTGGTACGGTCATGCCCGGCGAAACCGGAACCCCTGGCACGCTCACTATCCTAGGCAGCTATACTCAGGACGCGGCCGCAACGCTGCTGATCGATATCAACGGAACCGGCAGCGGAGAATCCAGCCTCCTTGACGTGCTCGGTGCCGCTTCACTCGATGGCGGCGTTACCTTCGATTTCGGCTTCATGCCGTTGGCCGGAGAAAGCTTCACGTTCTTGACAGCCGACGCCGGAGAACTCTCGGGGATGTTTTCCAGTGAGCTATTCGACGGCTTCGGTTGCCCCGATTGCACGCTGATTTACAATGACGCCAACGGCACGGTGACTCTCGACGTCGCTTCGACAGCTACACCGGAACCAGCAACATTCATGCTTCTTGGTGGCGGGCTTCTGGCGCTTGGCCTGATTGCCCGAGGCAAAAAGAACCGCTAAATCCTCGCCATGATTGTAAATACCAGCACTGTATCAGATCGGCCCACCGCTGGCTACGCCCCTGCAAAGCGAGGAAATACAAGAGTGCGAGAGAGCCGTGCTCTTCTTATCTTGCTTGCCTGTCTCGTAGTGATCTTCGCGGCCGAATTTCTGTTCGATTGGAAAACCAGAGAAGCCGCTCTGGCGTTCCCGACCCGATATCAAGCCGTTCTGTTATCGAATGGGGCCGTGTACTACGGGAAGCTGCAAGGCTACGGCACGCCGCATCCCGTCCTCACCGACGTCTTTTATATCATCAGCCGCAGCGATCCAAAAACGGGCGCTGTTTCGAACACGCTTGTCAAGCGTGGGAAGGAGCTGCACGCGCCCGACCGCATGTATATCAACGCAGCTTCGATCGTTTTTGTAGAGACGGTTGGTACGAGCTCGAAGATAACCCAGTTAATCTCCGAGGCGAATGGCCGTTGACAGGTTCTGCGGTATCGGAGCAACGCAGCAGCCGTGGAAATCGGCGCGGGACCGTCGTGCTCCGGCAAGATGGTCAACGGCAACCTGCGGGTGCAGAACAATACGGCAGCCGTGGCATTTCAAACAACCGGGTGACCGGCAACACGAGTTTCGTTACTACGGCAAACAATACGGTAGGCGGCAGTCTGCAGTTGCAGAGCAATGAGGGGTCGTCAGTAGTAACCGGCGATACCTATCGAATAATCTGCAGTGCAATGGAAACGCGAGCATCAGCGGCAGCGGCAGCACGGCGAGGCAGAAGCAATGCCAATGTGCAGCGCTCTGAGCTGACTCGATGAACTGTAAGGGACTGGGCGGCCGACCCAGCGACGCTGCCGCGCCGCGCAGCAACTCTTGCGCCCATGAGTGGTGCCGTCAAGATAAGAAACACTAAGACCGAGTTCCGCGAAAGACCTCACGCATCTGTTCCCGATGCTCTGATAGCGCTGATCCAAGGAAGACGGGTCCGTTGCTGGCTGCGCAGACTCAACCTTGACGATTCCGCGAGTGAGCGGTTCCACAATTCGCTCGCGCAACACCATGAGAGCGCTGATCCAACGCCGGCATACCGCCGCGATTCGCCCTACAGCCGATTCATCGGTCAAGGTCTCTGCGATGCGAGCGAAGTCGGCCAGGTCAGAAACGTGAGGGAAGCAATTGCCCTCCCTGCTAAATAGAATGCCTGCCTTTCTTGCCTGCCCATCCATGTACTCGTGCCCGTTCAGGATGATCTGCGCTGGGAATGGCGGGTGACCACTGATCTTGATGGTGATGTGACCCCAGCCGCGATCCAGAATGTGAAACGCGTAGCGGTTGACATAGGTCGCCGGCTTTTTTGCGCGTGATGCGGCGATTTGGATGAATATCCAGGACCGGCGCCGGCGCACGGCTCACCAGAATAAGGAACAGCCCTTTCTGAACGATTGTGGTCCGTAGAAATTCTTCGCCGATTTCATGTTTTGCCTCCCAGTTTGGCAGCTTGGCCGAACAGGCGATCCGCGAGAAGCAGAGTCATATCGGGTACCTCGAAGCGCTATTAGCCGCCGAACTCGAAGAGCGCGAGCGGAACACGATCGAGCGGCGCATTCGAGAAGCTCATCTGCCGCGGGTGAAAACCCTGGAAGAGTTCGCCTACACGCAATCTCCGCATGTCACAGCCGCCAAGATGCGCGACCTAGCCGAGGGAGGCTATATCGAACGCGCCGAGCCGGTGTTGTTCATCGGTGAATGTGGCACCCGCAAAACTCATTTGCTCACCGGGCTCTGCGTGGCAGCGTGCCGGCAAAAACGCCGCATTCGCTTCACGACCGCCGCCGGTCTGGTGAATGAACTCGTGGAAGCCAAGCACCAACTACAACTGCGCCGTGTCATGGCGCGTTGTGGTCGCTACGACCTGATCGCGATCGATGAGGTCGGCTATGTTCCGTTAGCCGAAGTGGGTGCCGAGTTCCTATTTCAAGTGGTGGCCGAGCGAGCTGAAAAAGCGGCCGTGATTCTCACCACGAACTTGCCGTTCTCCGAATGGACGCAAGTCATTCGGTTGGGATATGAACACGATCCTCAGCTCGTCTTTCGTCCCCCGGTCATCAAAGCACTCCCCGAGGACAACGTGCGAGAAGGTTTCCTCGAGCCCGACAAATATCAGCTTCTCCTCGACGCGCTCACCGATGAAATCAAACCTGTGTTCGTTGTGGCCTATCATCTCGGGATGCGCACGGGTGAATTGCTTGCCTTAGGGCGGAATTGGGTCGATCTCGAAGACGGACTTATATACGTGACCGGCCGAGTGACAAAGAATCGCAGCCCCAAAACCGGGCCCATCTACGGTGATATGAAGCCATGGCTAGAAATGGTTTTGAGTCGCGGAAAAGTAGAATCACCGAAGTGCGTGTGGCTTTTCTCACGCAACGGGAACCCGGTGAAAGACTTCAAGGCTGACTGGAAGAACGCGTGCGGAAAGGCGGGCGTTCCGAATTTGCTATTTCATGATCTCCGTCGGACGGCTGTGCGCAATATGATTCGGGCCGGCGTTCCGGAAAAGATTGCGATGCAGATCTCGGGGCACAAAACGGCTAGTATGTTATGGCGTTACAACATCACAGATACTCGTGATATCAAGAACGCGGGGAAACTGACTGAAAGCTATCTGAAGCATCAGCGGATCATTATCAAGACGGACTCGCCGACCGAATCCTGGGATGACGCCGAGTGTCAGGATTCCGTTATTTTGACGGGGTGCTGATCGGCGTCAACCCGACTGCGGCGCACGCCATTGCTCATGTTCCGGCAATACTCCGTTCGGCTTTGAAAAATTTATTTGCTTGGCCGCGCCCGAAAATTGTCATTTTTCGACTCTTTAGTTGGTGAGGGGCAAGTTCGATTTGAATACGCGGCTCGGTCGAGGATGTCCGGAAGACCGTAGGAAAAGGAACGACTCAACCGGAGCCTGTGATAGGCTCCGGGAAATTTTTCTTGACGGAAAAAAGGAGAGTCGTTTTGAAGAGAGCGTATCAAAAGCAAGCACGGGAAGAGACAAGGCAGTCGAAAGAAGAACGAGCAGTACAGATTGGGTTGCCGATGGCGGAGGTTCTGACAAGCATCGAGCAGGGCTTGGGCGAACTGGTCCGAAAAGTCGGCCGGATGTTCATTGAGGCGGTCCTGGAGGCGGAAGTAGAGCAGATTGCCGGAGTGCGCTCGCGCCGTTTGCAAAGCAGGCAGGCGTATCGCTGGGGAGTGGAACAAGGCTCGTGTCTGATCGACGGCCAGCGTGTTCCGATTGCACGTCCGCGGGTGCGTGAGTGCGGGGGCAAAGAGTTGCCCTTAGGAACCTATCAGTTATTTCAGCGAGTATCGCCGGCGGAGGAGACAGTATGGAGCAATCTCATGCGCGGGCTGAGCATGCGCGACTACAAGCTAGTGCTGCAGCAGTTTGTGGATGCCTATGGACTGGAAAAGAGCACCGTCAGCGAGCGCTTCATCGAAGCCAGTCGCAAGAAACTGGAGGAACTGATGAGCCGTTCGCTCGAGCAGCTGCCGATCTGCGCGCTCTTGATTGACGGAACCATCTTTAAAGGCCAGCATCTGGTGGCGGCGATCGGCATCGATACATTCGGCAAGAAAGTGGTTCTGGGCCTGGTGCAAGGCGCAACGGAGAACGCGAAAGTGGTCAGCGGATTGTTAGATCATCTGGCTGAGCGCGGGCTGGACTTCAGCCAGCCAAGACTCTATCTGCTGGACGGAAGCCGCGCGTTACGCGCTGCCATCGAGCGCCATGCCGGAGAGGCCGCTTTCTTCCAGCGTTGTCAGGTGCACAAGATCCGCAATGTTCTGGCGTACTTGCCCGATACCCATCAGCACTGGTTCAAATACAAGCTGCGGCTGGCCTATGCGCAGACCGACGTGGCCGACGCGCGGCAGGCACTTTATCGGCTGCATGATGAATTAAACGAGCTGAACCCGAGTGCAGCAGCAAGCTTAATGGAGGGACTCGAGGAGACTCTTACAGTGCACGACTTGCAAGTGCATGCCCGCTTACGGCGATCTCTCAGCAGTACCAATGGGATTGAATCCAGCTTCTCGGTGGTGGAGACCATCTGCCGCCGAGTCAAACACTGGCAAGGCAGCGATCATCGCCTACGCTGGGTGGCCTCTGCGCTTCTCTATGCAGAAACGCGCTGGAACCGGCTGCACGGCTACCGACACTTGCCACTGCTGGTCCATAATCTCCAACGCGCCTACCAAATGCGTTGTAACCTAAATGCGGTCACCGTGGCTGCTCACTCGGCCGCGTAATGTCCCCATTCCGAGCCGTTCCCTTTTCAACGGAAGATCGGACATCCTCCGCGGCTCAGTCACAAGTTTGCGGTGACTAGTGTATCCACAGCAGGGATCGAGAGACTGTGGCCTTTCCCAAAAAATATTTTGGCGTACCACTGGTTTTTGCCTCTGGAAACCCCTCTTTACTAATAGGCGCGCAAAAAAGGAATTGCCACAACAGCCGACAGCGAGGAAGTGCGACGTGATGCCTGATGGAACAAGGACTGCCGAAATGTTCTCAGTCGGGGAGCGCAGCTTGCTTGGCGGAGACCAGAGCCTTCTGGTTGACTGCGCATCCCTGATCTTGCAACCGATCAGCACGCGCCGAACCGCGCGGGAGTTGTTGCAAAACCTACGGACTTACCTACGGAGTACTTTAGTACCAATGTCGCGTAACTGGTGCCCGGGGCGGGACTTGAACCCGCACTCGCCTTGCGGCGAAAAGGATTTTAAGTCCTTTGCGTCTGCCAGTTTCGCCACCCGGGCCCACTGCTACCGACTATAGCGGAGGGATTCGCTCTACGAAAGCAGCAGCTCCAGATCTTCGCGCTGCAAATTCCGGATCAGCTGTTGTCGGCGCCCATAATGGCCGCGGCCAGATCGCGTTTGCTCTGCTGCAGCTCGAGAACTTCTCTTCCACCGTATCGCGCGCGATCAAGCGATACGCGAAAATCTGCCGCGCCTGGCCGATTCGATGCGCGCAATCGATCGCCTGCGCCTCCACAGCCGGGCTCCACGGATCCAAAAGGAAAACATACTCGGCGGCCGTAAGATTCAAGCCGAGGCCCGCCCGCTTTCAAACTAATCAGAAACGCGCGGCAATCCGAATCTTTTGAAACGCTCTACTCGCGCCTGCCGATCACGCGTCGCGCCGTCCAGATATTCGTAAACGATTCCATCCGCGTCCAGCCGTTCGCGGACGATTTTCAGCAGACTCGTGAATTGTGAAACACCAGCGGTTTGTGCCCCTCGTCGACGACCTCGCGCAGTTTGTGCCGCAGCATGTCGAGTTTCGCGCTTTCTTCCACGGAGCGCTTGCTGTCGATCAAGCCCCGATGGCACGCCGCTTGCCGTAGCCGCAACAGCGCCTCCAAGACCTGTATTTTCGATTTCGCCAGACCCTCCTTCTCGATACGGCCCAGTAGTGTGTTGCGGTAATGCTGGCGCAGTTCGTCATAGAGTTTGCGCTGCGCCGGTTCCATCTCGCAATGAATCGTCTGCTCGGTTTTGGACGGGAGTTCGCGGGCCACCTGCTCCTTGGTGCTCCGCAAAATAAACGGCCGCAGCGCGTGCGCCAGCAGACGCCGCGTTTCGTCATCCGGATTGTGCCCCGCCGCGGCAGCCAGTTTCAGCACGCTGGCTGCGCCCAGCATGCCCGGGTTGAGAAATTCGAATAGCGAGAAAAGCTTACCCAGATGGTTCTCCACAGGCGTGCCGCTGAGCGCCAGGCGATGTCTTGCGCGCAACAACCGCACAGTCTTCGCCGATTCCGTCGCGGCGTTCTTGATGGGCTGCGCCTCATCGAGCACTACGTAATCGAACTCAAAGTCTTTCAAACGCAAAGCGCCCCTGCGGATGGTGCCGTAGGTCGTCAGAATCGGTTCATAAGGAGTTGAATTCCTCAGCGTTGCGCGCGAGCCCCGTGTAGTCGAGCACGCGCCACCGCGGCGTGAAACGCGCCGCCTCGTTTTTTGGCGGGCCATGCCCCGCCTCAGACGAACTCTGCGAACCGAGGTTGGCCACCGCCGCGAGATCCTTCTTCCAGGCGGAGGAGCAGGCGCCTTCGGGATCTCCCGGGGGGCGGATGGAAGGAGAGGAAGCTCTTCCAGCACATCGCTTTCGAAATCTACCTCTTCGCCATCCTCCTGCAGAACCAACTCTGGTGCTGCGGCTGCGCTGGAAAGGTACCCGCGCGCCTCCGCCGCCAGAATAGTGCCCCATATGTGCTTGCACGGACCGTCAGCCAGCCTCGTGCATACTTTCATGAGCTATCGATTTTGGGGGAGGCCGACTCCCATTTACGGCAGGGAAATTCGTTCCCGCGTGAGAGAATCCAGGCCGAAAACGCGCTCTCTCTAATAGAGCCTTCCATATGCAACTTGAACCCTCGCTTCAGACCCGTCATCACGCTACGTCCTTCACGCCTTTGTCCGAAATCACGCGGCCTTCGCCTGAGCAGGACTTGATGGCGACGCAAATCCGTTTCGGTTTGACCTACGTTGAGGAAGCGCGTTGTGCGCGCGCGAGCGGGCGCGCGGAGTATTATGCCGCAGCCTGGACTATCGCCTGGAATGCCCATTCCACCGCGCTTCGTTTCGCCTCGCGCTTACCCGGCCAAGCGAATGCCTCCATCTCTTCAGAGCTGGCGAATCTAAAAGCCGCGCTCGACGAACTTCCGCCTGTCGAACCCGCGCCACTGCATTCAAACAACCGCCGGCGCTGCATTCGGCGGGTCGTCTGACTCCGCAAAAACCGGCCCAAAACGCTCCGTCCCGCTCCGGCTACCCGCTTTTACGGCCCTTTTAAGCTTCTTGCCTCAAAAAAATGCGGAAAAAGCCCGGTTTTCTGCGATTTTCGCTTTACAACTCCGCCGTATCTCCCGTATGATCGAGTTGACCACAAACAGATTGAACATTTCCGCATCGTTCTGTTTTATCCCTCCGGGACCCGGAAGCATCGTAGATGCGGAGTTTTCTTGAAATTCAATCCAAACCAACTTGGGAGATGCATATGGCTGAGGTAAAACGAATGACACAAACCGCGATCGTCAGAGAGCTCGCGGAAACCACAGGCGTCAATAATCGCGTGGCGAAGCACTTCATGGAGTCGCTCGCCGATCTGGCAGTTCGCGAAACGAAGAAGAACGGAGTTTTCGTGCTGCCGGGTATTGGACGTCTGGTGCGTGCCGAGCGGAAAGCTCGCATCGGGCGCAACCCCGCAACTGGAGAGCAGATCAAAATTCCGGCTAAGAAAGTCGTGAAATTCCGCGTAGCGAAGTCCGTCAAGGATTCCATCGTGCCGCCCAAAAAAGTGGCTGCGAAATAATCCCTCGACACGCTCGCCAAAAACAAAACCCCGCGATGCGCTCGCGGGGTTTCTGTCTTCAGAAATTGACGTACCAGTCTATTCGGGCTTATTCTCGTCCTTGTGCTCTTCTTCGCCGCTCTTGATTGAGCCTTTGAAGTTCCGGATCCCTTCGCCTAAACCCTTCGCCAGCTCAGGAATCTTCTTCCCGCCAAACAGCAGCACAGCAATCACTACGACGACCAGAATGTCGCCCGGACTCGCAAGAATCAGAAGTGCTGGCCCGGCGCTGAACATTGGCTCTCCTTAAATACTCTCGACGTTTTCATTTTAGAACGCCCGCCAGAGATTTGGGCGGCCCTATCGCGAAAAAGCGGCGGCTCCCACCCGAAACACGAGGCTCAACAGAATCAACGGCAGAACCACCACGAAGGCCTTTCCCTTGCTCACCCGGAACGCATGGCTGAAGATCAGCACCATCATCACAATCCACCACAGCTCAAAAATGGAGAAGTAGCCCAGGAACGCCACCGCAAATTTATTCGCGCCCTCGGGCAGAAAAATATCGATTCCCATCGCCGGACGCAGCTCCGCCATGCTGGAGATGTCGCCTTTGGCCTTGAGAATGACCACAGAGGCGATCGCCGCAAGAAGTTGAATCAGCGAGCACCCGGCCGCCAGGTTGAATAACCATCTGAATTTCACGTTCAATGCCAGCGCGGAGCACATGCCGAACAGGATCAGCGCATCGATGGCGTAAATCGCCGCTGCCCAGATTGGTGAAAACCACATGGCAACGCGCTGTATGGTCATCCCCATCTCAATACCCCGCTGAAATTGCTCGGGGTTCGCATTCGCCGGCAGAGGCATCGTTTCCATCACGTGCTGCGTAATCGGAATCATGAGGTAGGCCACGATAATCGAAACAATCGAGAACAGAATCAGCGGCCCAATCCAAAACCATTTGCTGAATACGCGCTTGGCCGCATTGGTTGGATCGATAAAGAAGGCGCCCATGCCCGCCAGATCCGCCCCGAAACTCTCGCCTTCCGCCGCCGGCATTTCCGGTACCATTGCGCTCATGTCTCAATCTCCTTCTTGTCTCTTTGGATCTGTGGGTCGATCCGCATTATACTCACATTCCCGTCTGAAACGAAACTTCCGCCGACGCTCCGGTAACCGAAGCGGCCGCGGCAGGTCCAACCGATGAAGGAAGAGAATATGCGCTTACAAGGAAAAGTTGCAATCGTTACAGGCGCTGCGACGGGCATAGGCCAGGCAATCGCCGTTCGCTTCGCCAAAGAAGGCGCGGCCGTAATGGTGGATTACATCGGCAAACCCGATGCCGCAAACCAGACTCTCGACACTATCAAGTCCGCCGGAGGCCGCGCCGCCGCCTTCGAAGCCGACGTTTCCGATCCCGCCCAAGTCGCGAACCTCATCGGCGAGGCGGTGAAGAATTTCGGCAAGCTCGACATTGCGGTGAATAATGCCGGCATTGAAAAGAAGCACGCATTTGTGGATTATCCGTTGGAGGAGGCGCGGAAGATTATCGAAGTAAACCTCATCGGGCCGTTTCTGGTGGCGCAAGCGGCAGCGCGGCAAATGATTCAACAAGGGCAGGGCGGCCGAATCGTCAATATTTCTTCCGTTCACGAGGATTTGCCGATGCCAACCAATGCTCCATACTGCGTGTCGAAAGGAGGGCTGCGAATGCTCGCCCGGACGATTGCCGTCGAGCTTGCCAAGTACAAGATCACGGTGAATAACATCGGTCCGGGCGCCATTTACACGCCGATAGATGCCGATATCGAAGCGCAGCCGGAGCTGGAGAAATCGCTGATGGGCGAAATTCCTTTGAATCGCTGGGGAAAGCCGGAGGAAGTCGCGGGCTTGGCGGTGTACCTCGCCTCCGACGAAGCCGCCTACATCACCGGATCGACATATTTCATCGACGGCGGCATGCTGCGTCAATCGGGCAGTTACTGATTCACCCGCCGTCGGGGATACTAGAAAGCATGACGCCCGGCCAACCACCGCCCAAGGTGCAACTCACCACAACCCATGACTATCGCGAGAACTACGCCAACAGCGTGCAGATGCGCGTCAATTTGTGGGACTTTTTTCTGCTGTTCGGGACCGTCAATCAAAATGCACCCGACGCCGTTACAATTCAGAATTTTCAAGGCGTCTATTTAAGCCCGCCCCAAGCCAAAGCTCTCTCAAACGTGCTGCAGCAAAATCTCAAACAGTACGAAGCCGCCTTTGGCGAGATCCGTCTCGAAGCGCAGACGCAGGGCGACATCATTCAGTAGGCGATGCCAAAATCGCTTACCGTTGCGCCGGCAGGCGCGCAGCCGGTACGCAGCCGTCCGCAATACCTGTTCGTCTTTTTCCTCCTTTTCGCGATCCCGCTTTTCGCGATTCATGCTTCGCTCCTCAGCTTGCCGTTCTTCTGGGACGAGCACGGCCAATTCATTCCAACCGCGCTCGATCTGCTTCGCTCGGGCGCCTGGATTCCGCACTCCACCATTCCGAACGTGCACCCTCCGGGAGTCGAAGCGTACCTGGTGCTCTGGTACAAGCTGTTCGGATTTTCCATTCCAGTTACGCGCGTCGCGATGTTGCTGGTGGCGGGCGCCGGTCTGCTGATCGCCTTCCTACTGGCAATCGAGCTCAGCCGCGGCGCGCGAGGCGCTCCCGCATTCCTGCCACCGCTGCTGCTGCTTGCCTCGCCGCTGTTTTTCACCCAGAGCATGATGGCCCAGCTCGATATGCCGGCCATGGTGCTTACGCTCCTCGCGCTGCTGCTGTTTCTGAAGAAGTATTATGCGGCGGCCGCGGTGGCCTGCGTCGCCCTGGTGCTGGTCAAAGAAACCGGCATTGTCGCGCCCTTCGTTTTTTTTCTTGTTCTGCTGCGAGAGCGGCACCTCCGTCTCGCTTCGTATTTCGTGGCACCGGCTCTGGCGCTCGGAACCTGGCTGCTGCTGCTCCACCATGCCACCGGTTATTGGCTCGGCAACCCCGGATTCGCGCATTACAACGTCGGCTACGCGCTCGAACCGGTTCGGGTCGCGCTCTGTTTCGCGCGCCGTATCTACTATTTGTTTTTCGCGGAATTTCGATGGATCGGCACCCTCGTTCTCATCGTGGCGGGCAGGCATATCAAGGCCCTGAGAACACGCGCGTGGGGAATCACAGCCGCCCTTGCGGCGCTGAACATCGTGCTGGTATCGATCTTCGGAGGCGCGGAGTTGGAGCGCTATCTGCTTCCGGTACTGCCGCTTTTCTATATCGCCGTCGCGGTCGCGCTGACGCATTTGCGCAAGCGGACCAGAATCGCTGCGACGGCTGCGCTTTTCGCGGGCTTAATTGCCAGTCTGTTCTGGAATCCACCCTGGCCCTTTCCGTATGAGAACAATCTCGCCATGGTGCATTTTGTCCGCTTGCAGCAGATCGCAGCCGAATTTGCCGAACATAATTTCGACAATCGCCCCATCGCGACCGCTTGGCCCTACACCTCGGCTCTCCAACATCCGGATTATGGATTCGTGGATCGCAAACTGAACGTCCTCGAGACCAACGATTTTCATTTCGATTCGATTCGCAAGCTGCCCTCTGCAAGCTTCGACGTACTCATCGTCTACACCCGCACTTGGACGCCTCCGGACAGCGTCATCTCCATCCCGCTGGTACGCCGTTTCCTGAGCCGCTTTTATCAATGGCAGCCCGGAATCACTCCCGCACAATGCGCGGATCTCGGCCTGCAACAACTAATTTCTTGGCGCTCGGGCGGGCAGGAGATCGCAATTTATGTGCGCCGGGGATTATTTTTTACGCCTCGCGCATCCCATCTTTAGAAATGGCGGCCGCAAATCGCATCCAGGCCGCATGGTGGGGAACCGTCGTGCTGTTCCTGGTGCACGGATTGGTAGTCGGCACCTGGGTATCGAGAATTCCCGCCGTGCAATCGGCGCTCAGCCTGAACAATGGCGTCCTGGGGCTGACGCTTTTAAGCTCGGCCCTGGGCGCCGTCTGCACTATTCCAGGAACCGGCTGGCTCGTGAACCGCTTCGGAAGCAGGAAAGTAAGCATCACGAGCAGCCTTGCATTTTGTCTGGCCCTGACTCTCCCCGGACTCGCTTCGAATGCGATCGGCCTGGCCGTGGCGCTGTTCGTTTTCGGCGCGCTCGCCTCCGCCATGGACGTGTCGATGAACACCCAGGGGGTGGAGGTCGAAAAAGCGCTAGGCCGCCCCACCATGTCGCGCTTCCACGCGATGTTCAGTTTCGGAGCAATGGCCGGTGCGGGAATCGGCGGCTGGATCGCCTCCCGGCGAATCGCTCCCGCGCTGCACTTCGCTTCCAGCGGACTGATCGCCTTCATCGCAATCTTTGCGATTTCACGCCTGCTGCTCGAGACCGAGCGGCACATTGCGCCGAAACGCCGGTTGCCGCTGAACAAAATCCCGCGCGTGTTGCTCGCCTTGAGCGCCATCGGTTTCTGCATCCTTCTCGCCGAAGGCGCCATGTCGGATTGGACTGCCATCTATCTACGGCAAGTGCTGCATGCCAGCCTGGGCTTGGCGGCGGAAGGCTACGCCACGTTTGCGGCGGCAATGGCGGTGTTCCGCTTGGCGGGGGATGCGATCACCGCTCGCTTGGGGCCGCTTCGCACCGTTCGGACGGGAAGTCTCATCGCGGCCTGCGGCTTGCTTTTCGCGCTATCGATAAGCGGGCCCGTGTGGGCCTTACCCGGCCTTGCCGCTGCGGGCGCGGGTTTATCGGTGATCATTCCCATCGTGTTCGGCGGCGGCGGACGGGTGCCCTCCGTCGCGCCGGGCGCAGGAATCGCGACCGTCACCGGACTCGGTTATCTCGGGTTTATTGCAGGACCACCGGCGATCGGTTTCCTATCACAGCTCTTTACACTGCGCTACGCGCTTGGGCTCGTGGTGGCTTGCTGCCTGGCCGCAGCCGTGCTTTCAGAAGCGATGCGTTCCTTGCAAACTAACGGCTCCAGCGAGCCCATACCGGAAGCTTACGCCTGAGCGGCGAGCCACAGTTCCTCGAGCCGCAATTCAATATCGTTCAGCTTCAAAACGCCGTTAGCAGGCACGGGATGCAGCCCATCGAGGTCGCAGAACCAAGCCTTCTTGTCATCCGGATCGAAGATCCAGCACACCGGCACACCCCAGCGAATATACTGTTCACATTTCTTGACCGTGTACGTGAAGCGATCGGAAGGGGAAAGCACTTCGATGCACACTAATGCCGGTCGAGTCACTACACCATGCTCATCGAAGCCGAGAGTGGTCGTTGGTTGGCAATGCCTTCGAGATCAGCTTCCCGGCAACATACTCACGAGCAGGCTCATACGGCGTTTCCAAATATTCTTCAATCGAAATCGGCGCAGTAATAGTCGCCATGTTTATAGCTTATCGGTTTCCAAGGTGCACCGCATAAATCGATCGGCCTTCGCATAGCCGGTCATCTCGAGAACGACTGCATCGACAAAGCCCCTTGGGGACACCCCGGGCAAGCTCAGACAATCTGCCCGAGTCCGAGTAGCAGGCGTGTCCCCCCATCCGAAGGCTCGTCTTGGCAGCACGATTTTCAGGGGAGCTGATCGCTAAAGCAACTTCTGAAATACGACACTAGTCGGCTTGCTGCTGCCGATTGCCGCCGCCGTCCGCCTATGGTGCAAAATATCCAAAAATATCCAAAATCGCATGGCTCGTGTTCGACGTGTAAACGTTCAGCGCGCCATTTGTATCCGCCGGCACAATCGCCATATTAGAAGTGACCGCGCCATCCGGTGCATTGAGCGTAGAAACCACCGGCGCCGCTACGCCTGCGGGCCAGAGACTGAGATAGATCAGACTGCCGCTCGGCACTACGGTCACGTTGAAGACATACGCCGCAGCCGCTGGCACGCCGCACGAACTGGAGGGAACAGTCACCGCCAGCGCGCCGGTTAGCGGCTGGCCGCCGTTCACCGTGCGCGTATCCAGCACACGGCAGGGCGTCAGGTTGTAGAGCGAAAGGCCGCCCGTACCCGGCGCCGCAAAATACCCGTTGATGTCGATAACCACGTCAGTGTTATCGGTCACATACACCGACACGGCTCCATTGGAGCCCGCGGGCACAATCGCGGCATTCGCGACAAACGTGCCTGTGGGAGCGTTCAGCGTCGACACGTTTGGCTGGCTTTGCCCCGTAGGCCAGGCTGTCAAGAACGATAACGGCCCCTTCGGAACCACCGTGAAGTTCAGCGAATACGCCTGCGCCGTGGATGGTACGTTGCACGAACTTGACTGTATCGGGAAATCGCGGCTCTGATGCGTAGTCATAGATGGCCCGCCGAGCGCTCCGGTGCCGACACGCGTATCCGCCACGCGGCACGGAGTCAGCGGATAAAACGACAGGTCCGAACTTCCGCTGGCCGGCACGAAATATCCTGTGATGTCCAGAATCACATGTGTGTCGTCGGTAGCGAAAACGCTGATTGCGCCATTCGCCCCGGCCGGCACGATCGCGGCATTGGCTTTGATCCGGCCGTCAAACGAGTTCAAAGTGGAGACGCTTGGCTGGCTGCTGCCGCTCGGCCAAACGGTTAGGAACCGCAACGCAGCGGTAGGTACCACCGTGACATTCAGCGCATACGCCTGCGCCGTTGAAGGTATGCTGCAGCCGCTGGCCTGAATCGCGAAGTCCCGCGAGGTTTGTCCCGGCAGAAGCGGTCCGCCAAAGGGCCCGTTCGCATTGCGCGTATCGGCAACCCGGCACGGCGTGACGGCGACGAATCGCAAAGCGCCTGTTGAGAAAGACGGCGCTCGCGCGAACACCCAGGCCGCGCCCTGGCTGTTGTTATCGACAGGGCCGCCCACCAGAGCCGTGGCCCCGTCGCGGGAAAGCCCGACGGAAGCGCCTTGGTCCGCGCCATTCGTGCCGACCGCGCCGCTGCCGGCCAGCTTGTTTCCCTGCTGCGACCAATTGCCGCTGCTGTCGCGCGTGAACGCCCAAACCGCGCCCGCGGAATTGTTGTCCCCAGGTCCAGCCACCAGAGCTGTCTGCCCATCGGTGGAGAGCGCCACTGAATAGCCTTGGGATGCCGCGCCAGCATTGCCACTGCCGGTCAGCTTGCTTCCCTGCTGGCTCCAGTTCCCGTTGCTATCGCGCGTGAAGAACCAGGCTGCGCCCTGGCCCGACGCAGGATAACCGGGGTTATCGGCGGGGCCGCCAGCCAGCGCCGTATTCCCATCGCCTGAAAGCGCGACTGAAAAGCCCTGGCGCGCCCCGCCAGCAGCGCCGCTGCCGGTCATCTTGCTTCCCTGCGGGCTCCAGTTCCCGTTGCCGTCCCGCGTGAAAACCCAAACCGCGCCGGCAAAGCTGTTGTCGTCGGAGCCGCCTACCAGCGCCGTGTTCCCGTCAGCGGAAAGCGCCACCGATACACCTTCTCCCGCAGCTCCAACCGCGCCACTGCCCACCAGCTTGGTTCCTTGCTGCGTCCAGTTACCGTTACCATCGCGCGTGAAAACCCAAACCGCGCCGGTGCCATAGTTGGTACCGGAACTAAAACCATCGCCAGGACCGCCCACCAGAGCGGTGTTGCCATCGGCTGAAAGTGCAACGGAATGGCCTTGCCCCACAGCATTGGGCGCGGCCGAATAACCGGTGCCCACCAGCTTGCTTCCCTGCTGAGTCCAGTTCCCGCTGCCGTCACGCGTGAATACCCACACCGCCCCCATATTGTTGTCGTTAGGGCCACCCACCAGAGCCGTGTTTCCATCCGCGGAAAGCGCGACCGCCGAGCCTTGCAGAGCTCCATACGGCGCAGTGTTGACGGCGCCGCTGCCGACCAGCTTGTTTCCCTGCTGGGTCCAAGTGCCGCTGCTATTCCGGGTGTAGACCCACACTGCGCCGGTGCCGTTATCCTCGGGACCGCCTAACAGAGCCGTGTTGCCATCGCCGGAAAGCGCCACGGACAGGCCTTGGTTTGCCCCATACGGGGTATTTATAGCCCCAGTGCCAACCAGCTTGCCGCCTTGCTGGGTGAATAGTTGACCGAATGCCGCGCTGGATAGTAACAGCGCCGCGGAAAAGAGGAAGAAAGCGAATCGGAACCGCCGGAAGTACATAGCAACAGAGCATAATGCCAAGGGGCAGGTTAAGTCAATAGAACCCTGTAGCACCCTGGGAGGAGGACCCGCCGCCTGCAGCCCTAACCCATTGATCTGAATCACCCGAACCAGCGCGTGACCGCTCCTCAGAGGCTTCCAATCTGCAAAAGAATATCGGCGACCTTCTCCGGAGCGGAGAGAAACGGGGAATGATCCGTATCGATCGAAAACGTCTTCTGGCAGGGCGAGTGCTTTTGCATTTCCCGCTGCAGCTTGGGGGTGAGAGCGCGGTCATGCGAGCACTCGATGTAATATCGCGGAATTCGGCCCCAGCCATCGGCGCTGGTCTCAACCGGCACGCCAAAGGGCGCGGCAGCCTGCGGCGTTAGGCGCGACCTGCCAAAGGCCTCGTCTTCCTTTGTGCAGTTCTCAAAAAACGCCCCGTGGAGGGCCTCCGGCTTCAGGCCAAGCACTCCATCCGCCAACCGGACGATATTCGGATTCAGCAGACTTTCCGCATCCCGTCGCCCCAAGCTCGTCAACGACTCGCCGTTGCGCGGCAGGAAGGCGCACATGTACACGAGCGCTCGCACCTGCCTGGGGCAGTTTTCGGCGGCTTGCGTGATGACAACGCCGCCCATGCTGTGGCCAACCAGGATTACAGGTTCCGTTTGAGCGCTGGCGATCTGGCAAATCCGCTCGGTATAGTCTTCCAGCCTGACCGTTGCAACGGGTGTCTTGTCCTCTCCATGCCCCGGCAGGTCCGGTGTGACGACCGTGTGGCCCCTGGCCTCGAGCAGAGGCGCAACTTTACGCCAACACCAAGCGCCGTGCCACGCACCATGAACCAGCAAGTAGGTCAAGCGAAACTGTATCGATGAAAGGATCGCACATGGACGGCGATGAAAAATCTTCGGGACACGACGCATCGGGCCTCCGTTTGAGACCGCTCAAACCGAGCCGGAAGCGTAAGCGACCTAATATGGAACCGTTTTTCGAGGTTGGGACGAATAACATTGCGCGTAAGCGTGTTGACAAGGATAGTCGGCTTTCGATATAGTCGGATTTCGACTATGAAACCCAAAGACGAGACCCGCCCGCCATTATCGCCGGCGGCGCTTCAGATCCTGGCTGCACTGGCGGCCGAAGATCTTCACGGCTACGGAATCATCCAGGCGGTGTCTGCTCAGTCGCAGGGCAAAATCCGAATTGGCCCCGGTACGTTATACGACAACCTGAATCGATTCATGGAACAGGGTTGGGTCCGCGATCTGAAGCCTGCATCTGAGAACGAAAGACGTCTGTATCGGTTGACTGCCGCCGGCAAGGCTGCTCTTTCCTACGAGATTAGCCGTCTCGACCACCTGGTCCGGCAAACAAAACGCTATCTGCCGGGAATGAGGCCGAGGAGCGCGGAGTGACTGGATCGTTTGCACGCAAGCTATATCGGCACTTTCTCTCGCTATATCCGGAGCCCTTTCGGCATGAGTTCAGAGACGAAATGCTGAGCGCCTTTGAGGAGTGCAGGGCGGCACAAGGCTCTGCGCGTTTGCTTGCGGACCTACTCCTCTCGGCCGCCAGGCAACGGATTCGCCATGTTTCAAATCCTGTGCCGAAGACTGCGCCTCTTTACTCGGAGATTGCCTCGTCCCCGAAATTAGCCCGCATGTTGGCGGTCGCCGTTTTCGGCGCCGCGCTGATTCCGGGCGTACTGGTGGGAGGAAAGCACAAAGCTCCTGCGCCGGAGGTTCGCATGGAAGTCCGATTCTGGTTTCCAACGGGCATCGTGGTCGTGGAAAGAAAGCCAGATGCTCCTGAATCCTGGAGAGTGCTTCGTCCGGAAAGCCGGATAGGGTTCCCGAAATGACTAGTGACTAAGGTCCGGGTAGCGATGTTTACGAAGCGCCCGTCTTTACTCGTTCCTGCCGTCCTCATAGCCATCGCCGCAGGGGCGCCCCCGATAGCCAATAGTCCAGCCAGCGAGCAACTGAAGAATTGGCTCGCTGCCTACGATGACCCGAATTGGGATGTCTACCTTTCATTTGTAAAGAAGAATTTCGCTACACAGCCCGAGCCCATATTTCGAGTTCCCGGTTTTCGCGCTCAAACGGAAGGTTTCGATCTCAAGAAGATCGAAGCCGAAACTCCGGTGCAGGTCACTGCGCTGCTGCAGGAACGGGCCAGTGATCAGATGGCCCGAATTGTCATAAAGGTGGAAGCTGCGGAACCACATCGTATCCTCACGTTGCACCCGGAGCCGATCGCCCGCCCGCCGGAATGGGCTCTCCCACATCTGAATGAAAAGGATCTGATCGGTCTCACGCGGCAACGCGTACAGGAGTTGATATCGGCCGATAAGTTTGCCGGCGCCGTACTCATTGCGAAAAATGGCCGGCCGGTCTTCGCGCAAGCATACGGCTTGTCAGATCGGGAGCATCGCGTTCCCAACACACTACATACCCGATTCCGCATGGGTTCGATGAATAAGATGTTTACGGCAGTCGCCACGCTCCAGCTCGTCAGGGCGGGAAAACTCAAGCTCGATGAACCAATTGGAAAATATTTAACGGACTACCCCAATAAAGAACTCGCGTCGAAGGTAACGATTCGTCAGCTACTGAGCCATACCGGCGGGACCGGAAACTATTTCGGCCCGGAGTTTAATCAGCATCGCCTTGAGTTGCGCACGCACGAAGATTACGTCCGGCTCTTGGGCAGCCGCCCGGTCCGATTTGAGCCGGGTAGCCGCTGGGAATATAGCAACTATGGGTTTTTGATTCTCGGTGCGGTGATCGACCGCGTCAGCGGGCAGAACTACTTCGATTACGTGCGCGATCATATCTACACTCCGGCTGGGATGACCTCGACCGGCGCTGAACCGGAAGACCAACCCGTGCCGAATCGCAGCATTGGTTATATGAAATTCGGAGGCGCCTGGCATCCGAATACGGATGCGCTGCCCTATCGAGGAATGGCGGCCGGCGGCGGTTACAGCACAGTCGGAGATCTGCTGCGCTTTGCGAACGCACTACAAGAACACAAATTGCTGGACGCACCCGACACGGCATTGATGACCACCGGCACGGCGGCCGCACCCGCCGGACGCTACGGTCTTGGCTTTGAAGTTCACATAATGAACGGGGTGCGCTGTTTCGGGCATAGCGGAGAAATGTTGGGGGAGAATGGCGATCTGGAGATTTGCCCCGCCGCGGGCTACGTCGTGGCCGTATTGGCCAACATGGACCCGCCCGCGGCTACACGCATCTCGACCTTTGTCGCCAACCGGCTTCCCGAGCCGCGATCGCCACGCCGGCAGTAAACTTTGCGGCAGTAAACTTTCAAAGATCGCTTGCAACCAATTCGGAGTGAGATCCTCGCGTCTATTTCGATCTCGATCTCCCGCCGGCGCTCATCAGCTCCGGCGGACTCGCTCAAACTTGGCAGATATACTAAGGCATGGAAAAGGGTTGAAAAAGGCAATGCGGCTCGCGGTATTTGTGACGAAGAAGCAGAAGTAAATCATGCGAGACACCGAGTGAGTATTCCGACGGCCCGATTCCTGGATCGTTCTCGCCAATAAACATATCGATGCTCGGAACAGGCTCGTTTGCATTTCAGCGGCATGAGTTGCGACCGAGCCGCTTGTACCTGCCTATTCTCTTAGCAACGTGCCTGACGCAAAGTTTGTTCGCCCAGCAGGTGCTGACTTGGCGCGAGACTCAGGATAAATTCCGGGCTAATAATCCGACCTTATTAGCAGGACAAGCAACAATTGGCGAGTCGCGCGCCGACGAAATCACTGCCGATTTCAAGCCAAATCCCGACGTAAGCCTTGGCTTGGACCAGCTCACGCCCTTTAACGGCAACCCTTACCGGCCGCTTGCACAGGCCTATCTATTTTGGAGTCTGGATTACCTGCACGAGCGTCAGCACAAGCGTGAACTGCGGCTGGCAAGCGCGCAAAAAGCGACCGCAATCTCTATTTCTGCCCAGTTGGATCTTGAACGAACCTTGATGTTCAACTTGCGCGATGCGTTCGTCCGTGTGATGCAGGCCAAGGCCATACGGCAGGTGTCACGAGACAATCTCGAGTACTACGATAAAGAAATCGCGATCAGCCGCGACCGGTTTAACGCGGGTGACATTTCGCAGGTGGATTTCCAACGGGTGAAATTACAGCGGGCCCAGTTTGTATCGGACCTGGAAACGGCGGAAGTCAATCTGCTGACCGCCAAAACCGATCTCTTGACGCTCTTGCGCGATCCGGTTGCGGCGGATCAATTCGACGTCTCGGGGACTTTCGATTTTGAGGAGCCGGCGATCGGGCTGGATGAGCTCCGAGCGCTAGCGATAGATAGCCGGCCCGATCTCAAGGAAGCTGAGCTGTCGGTCGACAAGGCGAGAACCGATCACCAACTTGCAATTGCGAATGGTTCCACAGATCCGACCTTCGGTGTGGATGCAGCTCACCAACCTGCCCCACTCAACACGTACGTAGGCGTCAGTGTCAGCTTCCCGTTGCGCATCTTCGACCGGAATCAGGGTGACAAGTTGCACACCTTGCTCGACATTGGGCGGAATGAAAAGCTGCGGGATGCCGCGGAGGTGAGCGTGCTCCATGATGTGGACTTGGGCTATGCGACTCTCGAGAGTACGCTCAGACTACTGCGGCCGTATAAAACCGAATACCTGAAAGAAGCGCAAGACATACGATCTTCGGTGTCGTTCGCCTATCTGCATGGAGGCGCCTCATTGCTCGACTTTCTGGATGCACAGAAGCAATATCGAGACACCGAACTGAGTTATCTGAACCTCGTAGACGCATACTTTTCCGCCGCTAATCAACTGAACTTGGCGGTTGGACGCGAGGTAATCCAGTGAGAGAACCGCTGCGGCCCACCTCGTCGAGAATTTAGTGCGTATAATCGTACGGAACAAGGAACAATCCGTTCCATCCCATGAGATTCTGGCTGGCGGCATTTCGGATCGCATCCGCTCTTCTCCTGATAAGTGTCGCCGGCGACATGATTGGCGTAGACATTGTTGAGCAGATTGTTCATAAAACCCAATCGGCCCAAAGCCTACCCTGCCCTGATAACGGCATCTCGGACGATTGTTTCTGCTGTTGCGCACACATTGTGCTCAAACCGCGCGTACGCCTGTTTCGCGTAGAGCTGGAGTCCCTCTTGGAGCTCTTCGATCCGCAGAAACCCTGCAACATCGACGCGGACCCCCCATACCATCCGCCGCGCGCCTAAGGTCTGCTCCTCGTATTCAGGACGAGTTCCTGATCGCATTAGCTAGGAGTTTGTTGACAAACTCCGCCTCTGAGGAAAACGCGCTCCTAAGCTCTTGAATCTGCGTAGCAGATTCCCAAAAACACGCGTTTTTCATCAAGCTCCTGGATCTCGCCCGAACCCGATAACCTTCTGCGCTGAGCCCTGGCGCCGCATACGCCAGATCCTTCATTTATGAAATGATTTTCTTGCTCCTGCTTTTCGCGATTCTATTTATTTCCGCCGGCAGTGCCGCGGTCATGACACCTCCCGGCCCGACCGAGCAGCTTATGCAGCGAATCCGCGAGGATGCCCACCGGGAACCGCCCGGGCTCGGGATCCAAAGCTTGCTCGCAGCCGCTGAGATCCTGCATCCCACCGAGCCCTCCGCTGCAAATATTTTTATTCGGGACTGTTTGGAAATCCTCAAATCCGGAAAACACATCGAAGCACAGATTACGACAAACGTTCTCGAGGTCGGCATGCGGATCGATCCGGCGGAGGTGCTTCAAAGCGTGCCGTTCATACCCGATCCACGTGCCGTGGATAACGCGCTCATCGGCTACTACCTGAAGCAAGAAGCTCCGGAAAAAGCGATTGCACTCGTCGATCAGTCCAGACCCGGCCTGACCGATTTATCTGGCACGATTCTCATACTCAGCCAACTGATTCAGCAGCAGCCTGGCAAGGGAGTAATTTTCTTCAACCGGATACTGAATTCGGCGCCACCCACGCTGAACCCCGAAGAAGCGTTTTTTCTCCTGAGAGCCGTTCGGGAGGTAGTACTTGTCAATCCACGGTTAGCGCTCCGCGCGGTTTTGCGCATTGCCGTATCGGCGCAATCGGCCGATTTCTCGCGAGGATTTCCAGGAACGCTCACGGCGAAATATCGTATTGCCGGCCGCGATGTCTGGGCCAGCGATGTCCGCGAATCTGTCTTGCTGCCGGCGTTAGCGTATTTGCATGTGTTGGCGCCGGACAAATACACGGAATTTGCGGCTGGTTCCGAGCACGAGAAGTTAGTAAACGCAGTCACTTGGGAGACACTCCTCAAAAGCACACAAGCTCTTCAAATCGTCTGGTTGAAGCGGGACGCTAGACCGGTACCGCAAGCGGAGGTAATCGCACTTGCCGGGCGCGATCTCTCGCCACTTGGATCGGCTTCACTACTGCCAGTTCACGCGCAGGAAAGAGTGCCTGAACGGTCGCTCTATGACCTGTTCGAAGGCCTGAGCCGGCGAGATACTTCGAGTCGCACGCGCCGATCTATCGAACGGCGAGCGCTTCAAGAGATCCGTCGCATGCCGGCAAACCGTGAGCGAGTCGGCGCAGCCGCGGAGTTGCTGTCCTTGGCCGCCGGCCAGGAGAGTGCCGCCACATTGGAGCCGACAATCGCGTTTGTTCTAGATTCGCTACGTCCGTTGGCAAGCGGTATTCTGCCGTCTAGCGTAGGTGAGCCTGAAGATGTCTGGTGCGCGTCGATGTATTCTTTCGTTGCGTTACAGATTCATCAACATCGCATAACCGCCCCGGAGAATGATCCTTCGCTCACGACCCGTCTGGCTCTGCTCGATTTGAGGGATCGCCTTCAGGAGGCATACGACTTCAAATTGAAGGACACGAAGGCGCATCAATATACTTTGCGCCAGTTTCGCGGCCACGTGGTGCTGCTGCGGTTTTGGTCTCCCCGGTGCGGCACGTGCATACGAAGTCTGCCCGAGCTAGAGAAGTTTTACCGCCAAAATGCGCGAAAAAATGTCGTAGTGCTCGCGATTGGCGATGAGCAGGAGCCAGTCGTCAGCTCTTTCCCGGAAACGCGAGGTTATACATTTCCGTTCTTGTCCGACAACGATGGCGCGGTAAGCGGCTATTTCGGTATTTCCGTGATTCCTACTACCGTCGCGATCGATCAGAGTGGCAGGATTGCAGGGTCGATAGTAGGCGACGCCTCATCCGATCAACTTCGTCAGATGATCGGTAACGCAAAACGCAGCCAGGGAAAATGAAACGTCAGACCTGTAACACGTCACCTTTACGGGCGACTAATATATAAAGCACAGGAGCCAAAAATATCGACAGGAAAAGTCGCGAGATCATTCCGCCGACAATTACGATCGCGAAAGGCCTTTGCGAGTCGCTCCCGATTCCTGTCGACATAGCCGCGGGCAGCAGACCGAAACAGGCCACCAACGCCGTCATCGCGATGGGCCGCAGGCGGAGCACCGAGGCTTCGAGGGTTGCGGTCATAGCGTCTTTCCCTTCCAGCCGCAGCTTGTTAATAAAAGAGTAAAGAATTACGCTGGTCTGCACCGCGAGTCCCATCAGGGCGACGAATCCCAGCATGGAGGACACACTGAAAGTTGTCCCGGTCAAGCGGAGGGCAAGCAATCCGCCCACTGGTTGGGTAATCAGCACGCTAAAGAAAATAATAAGCGGAAACTTCAAATTGCCGTATAGAGCGAACAAGATCAGCAAGATTAGTAGCACGGTAAGCGGCAGAATCATTTTCATTTGGGCCATCGACGATAGATAGTCCTGATACTCTCCGCCCCAATCGAAGGTGTAGCCAATCGGCAGCTTGACCTTTTGAGCCACTCTCCTGCGCGCTTCTCCTACCGCGCTGGCCAAGTCCCGTCCGTCAACGCTGAACTGGACTCCGATATATCGCGAATTGCCTTCCCGGTAAATGAGGGACGCGCCGTTTTCAACACGTATGTCCGCGAACTGGCTCAATGGAAGATGCTGGCCGCCGGGCGTAGTAATGAGCAGATTCTTAATCGCGTTTTCGTTTTGCCGGAATGGCTCCTGCATTCGTACAACAAGGTCGAACTGCTCCTCTCCCTGAATAACTTGGGTCGCCGCGGTGCCTCCTAGCGCAGTCTCAATCAAAGTGTTCACGTCGCTCACGTTCAAGCCGTAGCGGGCGATCTTGGCACGATCCGGTGTGATCGTCAGGCTTGGCTGTCCCAGTTCCCGCACAATCACGATGTGAGTGATGCCGCGCACCTGAGTGAGAACGCCTCTCACCTGCTCTGCCTTCTGCTCCAGGGTCTTCAAATCGCCGCCAAAAATCTTAACCGCCAATAGGCTTTTCAATCCGGTCTCGGCCTCATCCACGGCATCCTCAGCGGGTTGCGTGTAGTTGAAAATTACTCCTGGAAATGCGGAAAGCTTTCGCTGGAGGGCATTGATCAATTCCGGCTTAGTACGAATGTTGTGGCTCCAGGATGCGTCCTCATATGGGCGCAGCCCGACATAGAACTCATTATTGAAGAACCCGGTCGGGTCCGTCCCGTCGTCGGGACGCCCTAATTCATTGGCGACGGTCGTTACCTGCGGAAAACTCAGCAAAATATCGCGAATCTGAGGCGAAAGCCTTGATGCTGCCTCGAACGAAATCGTGTAGGGCGTGGTGGCGCGTACCCAGAGCGCCCCTTCATCCAGGTGTGGCATGAACTCGGCGCCAATTCCCGGAATCAATAGCAGCGAGGCTAAAAAGATCACCAGGCAGACGATCACCGTCAGCGCCCGATTGCGCAGGCATACTGCAAGCGCCCGGCCGTAGGAATCGCGGATCCGGTCATAGAGTCTGAGTTCGGGTTCATGCACGTGCTTACGCAAAAAATACGCGCAGAGTACCGGCAATAACGTCAGAGCGCAGATAAGCGAGCCGACCAGCGCAAAACACATCGTATCCGCCATTGGCCGGAAGAGCCGGCCTGAGGGCCCCGTCAGCACGTAGATGGGAAGATATCCCGCAATGATCACCGCGATGGCGTAGAAGATGGGCCTTTCGACATCGCGCGCCGCCCCGCGGATGACATCCAGCAGATTGTAGTTCTGGCCGTGCCGCGCAGCCAATTCGCGGAAAATATTCTCTACCATCACCACCGCGCCATCGACGATGATTCCAAAATCGATGGCTCCGATCGAGAGCAGATTCGCCGGAATTTGGCTGCGGTCGAGGCAGATGAAGGCAAACAGCAGCGCGAACGGAATCGTCACCGCCACGATCAGCGCCGTGCGCACGCTAAAGAGCATCAAACCGAGGATCACCAGCACCAGAATCATGCCGCGCGTTAGATTCCGCTCCACCGTGCGGGTCGTCTCCTCGATCAAGTAACTACGGTCGTAATAAGGAACCACTTTCACGTCCGGCGGCAATACGTGCCGGTTCAGGTCGTCCGTCTTCTCCTCGACGCGCTTTAGGATTACCTGCGCCTGCTCTCCCACGCGCATCAGAATGACGCCTTCCACGGCTTCCTCCTGCCGCATGTATCCGAATTGCCCAAGCCGCACGGCGTGACCAATCTGCACTTTCGCCACATCGCGCACATAGACCGGAATGCCATTGTGCATCGTCAGCACGACGTTGCCTATATCGGCTGTATCTCTAACCAATCCGAGTCCACGGATGTAATAGATCTGGCCGCCCTGTGAGTAAAATCCGCCGCCTGCGTTGGCGTTATTCGCGCTAAGTTGCTGCTGCACCTGTGCGACGGAAATACCATAAGTGAGCAGCTTGTTTGGGTCGAGCAGCACCTGATACTGCATGGTCGTCCCGCCAAAACCCGAGTCGTCGGCCACGCCTGGTATCGACCGATAGGCGCGTTCGAGCAGCCAATCTTCGATAGTTTTGAGCTCCTGCGGCGTACGATCCGCGCTCTGCAGAACATAGCGATAGATCAACCCGCTGGGACTGTACAGCGGCGACAGGCTCGGTGTAACGTCTTGCGGCATGCTGGCATTCGCCACGCGCTCGAAGGCCTGTTCGCGCGCGAAGTAGGGATCGGCGCCGTATTTAAAATTCATCTGAACGGACGAGAGCCCGTACAACGAAATCGAACGCAGCGACTCCAGCTGCGGAATACCGTTCATCTCGATCTCAATCGGAATTGTGATCAGCCGTTCGACTTCCTCCGCGGCGTGCCCGGGCCATTGAGTGATGATTTCAACGTGCGGGGGCGAAAGGTCGGGATAGGCATCGATGGGCAGTCTCTGGAAGGAGATCGCGCCCCAGATCATCAGGGCGAGCGAAGCGATGACAATTAGGAAGCGCTGCGACAGAGCGAACGAGACCAGACGTGAAATCATTCCCGGCTGGCCTATTGATAGCTGCTGGCGAACTGCAGAAACACGCTGCCTTCCGAAACAACTCTTTCGCCTGTCTTCAGCCCGCTCCGGATCTCCACATAGCCGTTCTGCTGCGCGCCCAGAGCGACAGATCGCCGCGCGAATTGACGCGGCCGCGCTTCCACATATACGAATGGCTCATTTTCCGAGTCATGCAGCACCGCCGAGACTGGAACGCTGAGAACGCTCTTATTCGTCTCGGTATGGATCACTGCCTCCAGGTACATGTCTTTCTTCAAGAGATCTCCAGGATTTCGAGTGACAATGCGAACCGGGGTGGTGCGTGTGTCCGGGTCCACCATGGCTCCGATATAAGCAACCCTACCGTGGAAAGTCCGGTCAAACGAGGAGTTCGTTTCTTCCACCGCATCCCCGATGCGCACCATAGGCAGATCGCGATCGAAAATGTGGCCCTGCACCCAAACCGTCGACGTATCGCTCAGCACGAAGCAAGTGGTCGACCCCGCTTGAATCAACTGGCCGGGCATGACTAACTTCTGCACCACTGTGCCTCCGATTGGCGCGCGTACGGCGAGCTCCGGGTTGATCGGTAACGCTTGCCGCTCGGCATTGGCCAGCTCTTGGGGAGTAATCGCGAAGATCTTCAGAGCCTGCATGCTGTTCTGGACGTCCGTGGTCGCTTCGTTGTAGTCTGCTTCCGCGCTCTCTACGTCTTTCACGGCGGCCGCCCCGTGAGCTAACAGTTCTTTCTCGCGGTCGAGAACCTTTCGTGCCAGTTCCTGCTGGTCCTTCGCTTTTTTGTACGTCGCTATGGCGTTTGTGATATCGGGACTTGCCACGTACAGCAGCGGATCTCCTGCCTTCACACGCGATCCATAGTCAACCACGATGCGAGTGATAGGACCGCTTACCTGCGTAATCGCCTGGGTAGTGTGATCTGCATCCCAATCTACCGTGCCGGTGGTTTCAACGTCGGTTCGCCAGGTTGTATTCCGCACGGGCCCGATGTGCAAATGCTGAAGCTGGTCGGCCGACACGCGAAACAGGGCCGGTTTCGTCGACTGGGCTTCGCTCGGAAGATTACTCTCAGGGCCATTTCCGCGGTCGCAACCCGCTTGCAGGAAGCTCAATACGAGCGCTGCAAAGCCTGCTGAAACGGCACGGCTAAACTGCGCCCGGCCGGTCATGCCAGTCGTGTCGTCTCCAATTGATTAGCTCGCTCCTGATCATATACCGGTGGCTTTCTAAGGATTTGCCAATATCCAGATATAGCGCAGCGTTAGCGAGCTAATTTGTGATCAGCGCAGTCCGGCCGCTACCGCACCCGCCGCTTACTCTCCGCTCCGCGTTTCGCGTCCACCCGCGGTCCTACCGTATTGATCTGAATCACCGGCATCAGCGAGTTATTATCCACAGTACGGCGCGCAGCACGCTCCGATAACTCCTGATTCAGCGATTGAACGAATCCCTGCATCTGGCGCTGCATGGCTTCCATCTTCTCGCGCATGTTCAGAATAATTTCGACGCCCGCCAGATTCACGCCCAACTCGCGCGTCAGCTTGAGAATCACTTCCAGCCGTTCCAGATCCTCATCCGTATACAGCCGCGTGTTCCCTTCACTGCGCGACGGCGCAAGCAACCCTTCCCGCTCGTATAGCCGCAGCGTCTGCGGATGAATCTCATACTGCTCGGCCACCGCCGAGATCATGTACGCCGCTTTGCCCTTCTTCTTCGTCATGCGGCCGTCCCCACTTCCTTCCACATCTCCGAACGCACATCCGCGGTCTGCACCTGCGCCAGCTCGCGCAGTAGTTCGCGCGTCCGTTCATTGTGCACATCCGGCGCGCGCAAAATCACCTCGACAATTTCATCGCCGCGCGAGTTCTTCCGCCCATTGAACACGCCTTTCTCGCGTAGCCTGAATTTCTGCCCGTTATGCGTGCCCTGCGGAATTTTCAGCAGCGCGCGGCCATCGATGGTGGGCACTTCGATTTTGGCCCCCAATCCCGCCTCGCTCACCGTGAGCGGCACCTGAATTTCGATATTGTCGCCGCTGCGTTTGAAGAACGGATGATCCTCCACCCGCACCGTGATGTAAAGGTCTCCGGCGGCCCCGCCCGCGATCCCGGCGTTGCCTTTCCCCGCCACGCGCAGGCGCGAGCCCGAGGCAACCCCCTGCGGAATCCGCACTTCCACCGTATCCGGCCGCGCAATACGTCCCTCGCCCCGGCACGCCGGGCAGGCGTTCTTTAAACGTCCCGTTCCGCCGCAGCGTGGGCACGTCAAATTGAATTTCATCGCCCCGGCCATCTGCGTTACCGTTCCCGTGCCGTCGCATTCCGGACAAACCACCACATGGTTGCCCGAAGATCCGGTGCCATGGCAGGTATCGCAGATCTCCTGCCGCGTGATGTTCAATTTGACTTGCGTTCCGCGAATCGCCTGCCAGAAATCCACATTCAGGCCGTACTCGAGATCCGCTCCGCGCTCCGGCTGCGGCGCCGCCTGCTTCTGCTTTCCGCCGAAGAACTGACCGAAAATATCGCGGAAGCCGAAACCTTCCTGTTCCTGCGCCTGCCCCGCTTGAGCGGCTTGCTGCTGGCGTATGAACTCGTTGAAATCGAATCCGCCAAAATCCGGACCACCCGCCGCGCCCGCTCCAGGCCCAGGCCCGCCGCCATTGGGCGGAATATTCGGCGAGTAGAAGCCGTACTGATCGTAGATCTTGCGCTTGTCGTCGTCGCTCAAAACATCGTAGGCTTCTTGTACTTTCTTGAAACGATCTTCCGCCGCCTTATCGCCCGGGTTCAGATCCGGATGATACTTGCGCGCCAGCTTCCGGTAAGCCTTGCGAATTTCATCCGCATCCGCGCCCCGGTTGACACCGAGAGCTTGGTAATAATCGTTCTTGGTTGCAGTAGGCATCAGCCGTTATAGGGGCGAGGAAAGCCCCGCCCCTCCTTATACTTACTTCTATACTTACTTCTTGTCTTCGACGTCGACGAACTCCGCGTCCACGACGTTGTCTTTCTTCTCAGTGCCGCCGGTCGCACCGCCGCCGGTCGCACCGTCGCCGGCCGCCCCGGATTCCGCACCAGTCCCTGCACCGGGTCCGGCGCCCGCTCCGTTCGGGCCTGCGCTCTGCGTCTTGTACATCGCTTCCGCCAGCTTGTGGCTCGCCGTAGTTAGCTTATCGGTCGCCGAGCTGATCTTGTCGAATCCGCCCTCCGCCATGGCTTTCTTGACCTCTTCAATGGCCGATTCCACTTCCTTAGCATCGGCATCGGAGATCTTGTCGCGATGCTCTTTCAACATTTTTTCGGTGTTGTAGAGCATTGCGTCCGCCCGGTTGCGCGCTTCAATTTCATCGCGCTTCTTGCGGTCGTCCGCCGAGTGCGTTTCCGCATCGCGCGCCATCTTATCCACCTCGTCCTTGCTCAGGCCCGAAGAAGAAGTGATAGTGATCTTCTGCTCGTTATTGGTTGCGCGGTCCTTCGCGGTCACGTTCAGAATGCCGTTGGCGTCGATATCGAAAGTCACTTCGACTTGCGGAATGCCGCGCGGCGCGGGTGGAATCCCGACCAGTTGGAATACGCCCAGCAGCCGGTTGTCCCGTGCCATGGAGCGCTCGCCCTGGTAGACCTTGATCTCTACCGAAGTCTGGCTGTCCGCCGCCGTCGAGAATACCTCGCTCTTGCGCGTCGGAATCGTCGTGTTGCGATCGATCAGCTTGGTGAAGACGCCGCCCAGCGTCTCGATGCCCAGCGACAACGGCGTAACGTCCAGCAGCAGCACGTCTTTGACTTCGCCGCCCAGCACGCCGCCTTGTACCGCTGCGCCCACCGCAACAACCTCGTCCGGATTCACGCTCTTGTTCGGCTCTTTCCCAAACAGATCGCGAACCATCTGCTGCACCTTCGGAATACGCGTCGAGCCGCCCACCAGAACCACTTCGTCGATGTTCTGCGGCGTCACGCCGGCATCCTGCAAAGCTTGTTTGCAAGGTCCCACCGAGCGCTGCAGAATGTCATCGACCATCTGCTCGAAACGCGCGCGCGTCAGCTTGATCGTCAAGTGCTTCGGACCGCTCGCGTCGGCCGTCAAAAACGGCAGATTGATTTCGGTCTCGAGCAGCGTCGACAGTTCGATTTTGGCTTTCTCGGCCGCTTCCTTCAGGCGCTGCAACGCCATCTGATCGCGCGAAACATCCACGCCCTGTTCTTTCTTGAATTCCTGTATGAGCCAGTCGATAATCCGCTGGTCGATGTTGTCGCCGCCCAGGTGCGTATCGCCGTTAGTGGATTTCACTTCGACTACGCCGTCGCCCACTTCCAAAATCGAAATGTCGAAGGTGCCGCCGCCGAAATCGTAGACCGCAATGGTCTCATCCTTCTTCTTATCCAGACCGTAAGCCAGCGCCGCCGCCGTCGGCTCGTTGATGATGCGCATCACTTCCAGACCGGCAATCTGACCGGCATCTTTGGTCGCCTGCCGCTGCGCATCGTTGAAGTAGGCAGGTACGGTGATCACGGCCTTCGTGACCTTCTCGCCCAGATAGGCTTCGGCCGCTTCCTTCAGCTTGGTCAGGATCATGGCCGAAATCTCGGGCGGCGAATACTTTTTGCCCTGAATTTCGACGCGCGCATCTCCGTTTTCGCCCCCCACAACCTTATAGGGGACCAGCTTCATCTCTTCGCTGACCTCATTGATGCGGCGGCCCATGAAGCGCTTGATCGAATAAATAGTGTTCTCCGGGTTTGTTACCGCCTGGCGTTTGGCCACCGTGCCGACCAGCCGTTCCCCGCTCTTGGTAAAGGCGACCACCGATGGCGTCGTCCGTCCACCCTCCTGGTTAGGAATTACGGCAGGTTGGCCGCCTTCCATCACCGCCACCACGGAATTCGTGGTACCAAGGTCAATTCCGATAATCTTACTCATGTGTGTTCCGTTTTCCTCCGCCCACCTACTCGAAACGGCAGGCTGTCTTTAGCACAATCCAAGTATGATATATGAGTGCCCAATTGTCAAGTTCCTTCGCAATCGGATTCGTTCTTTTCGCGCAATTATGTGTTGGGCAGACTACACTCACTGTTGCCGCCGCCGCCGACCTCTCCAGCCTCGAACCCGACCTGACCAGTTCGTTTGGTAAAAGCGCCCCCGGCCCGCAGATCCGGCTTCGTTTCGTAAACGCGGCCAGCGCCGTTCTCACCCAGCAGATCCAGAACGGCGCCCCCTACGATGTCTTCCTGTCTGCCAACGCCGAGTACGTCGACCGGCTGAGTTCGTTTGGTAAATTGGACCCCGCCTCGGTCCGGGCGTACGGAATCGGCCGTGTTGGCCTTCTTTGGAGCGACAAAAAGCACCACTCTTTCAGCGACTTAGCGCAGAATTGGGTTCGTTTCGTAGCGCTGCCCGATCCAAAATTGGCCCCATATGGCGCTGCTGCCACGCAGGCGCTCGAGCACGCCGGAATCTGGAAAGCCGTGCAGCCGAAAATCGTTTACGGCGAAAACGTCCGCGAAGCTCTCCAGCTTTTCGAAAGCGGCAACGCCGACGCGGTCCTGACCTCCGCCTCGCTGCTCGAAGGCAAGAACCCGCAACTTGTGCCAGACGACTGGCACCAGCCGATCCTGCAAAAAGCCGGGATCGTAGCCGCCAGCCCGAACCGCGCCGCCGCCGAAGCCTTTATGAAGTTTCTGCTCAGCCCAGCCGGACAGGCCGTTTTCGCCAAATTCGGCTTCGGAGCACCAACGCAAATCCGGCAAGGCCAACGATGAGAACAGACGCCGGTTCTGGAACGCTTGTGAAGCTTGCGCTGTCCAACTCCCATACGTTGGGATTGCCGCTTCCGTCGAAAGTCATCGTGGCGATGCCATTCAGATTGCCGACATCGAAGGATGTAAACGGATGGAATGGGAATACGCAGCCTTAGGCTTGACCTGTGTTCGTATTAATGAGGCCCGCATCTAGCGTGTCGCCAGTGCCTGTAACTGTTATAGGACTAGGTGAACCCTGAACACGCAGGAAGCGTAACCGTAGAGGAGAGGCCAAGGAAGTAATTGCCGGTAAGTACCGCATAACGGAGGCGCTAAACGGCGAGCCGGCCACTGTGCCATTTGCGTCGGCTCCATCGCCTAAGTAAAACAACCGCGACGCCGGCAGGCGACTCCCTGCCGAAACGTCCACGGGACCATTTTCAGTTTGAACGTAACTGTTGACGGTGAGCATGACAGCCGGTCCAATAAGTGAGATCTGATCGTCAACCAGGTAGGTATCAAAAACAACATCCATACTGGTCACCGGGTAGACAGCGCCGGGATAAGGCGAGCCGCCCGCCACGAACGGAACCGCCACGATGCATGATGCGACGAGCAACACAGCCTTCATACAAAATCCTCCGGCCCATAGATGCGCCCTAGCCGTTCTTCACCAGAATTATTCCGAGTTACGCCTTGGGGTGCGCCCGATCATAAACCGCCTGCAGCTCGCGAAGCGAAACGTGCGTGTACTTCTGAGTAGTCGAGAGTCGCGCGTGGCCCAGCAGCTCTTGAATTGACCGCAAATCGGCTCCATCGCTGAGCAGGTGCGTCGCGTAGGCATGCCGGAAGCTGTGCGGATGCACGGTCGAATCGCCAGTGACGAGCAGCGCATAGAATTTGACCAGCCGCCGCACTTGCCGGTCGCTCAGCCGCGCGCCGCGTGAATTGAGAAAGAGGGCGCGTTCGCTGGACTCGGCCAATCGTGTTTCGAGATACCGCTCGACCGCTTCGGCGGCTCGACCGCCGACCGGAACCTGCCGCTCTTTATTGCCCTTGCCGCGCACGCGCAGCCAGCCTTCGCGCAGCTCGATATCGTCCAAATTGATGCCGACCAGCTCGCTAACGCGGATGCCGCAGCCATACAGCAGTTCGAGCAGCGCTAAATCGCGCTCCCGGGACGGCTTCTCGACTAGGACGGCCAGCCTCGACCGCATCGAGCAGATTGTTGGTCTTCTCTGCGCTCATGATTTCCGGCAGCCGCTGCTTCGTTTTGGGCGTCCGAAGCCGCGCCGCGGGATTGCGATCGAGCACGCCTTCCTGCCGCAGGAATTTGAACATGGACCGCACGGCCGCGATTTTGCGCCGGATGCTGATGACGTTCAGCTCGCGGTCGTAGAGGCTCCCCAGCCATTCGCGCAACAGCGGCGAGTCGAGATTTTCGGCGGCCGGCGCCTGTTCGCCGGGCGGCTCGAAGTATGCTGCGAACTGCTCCAGATCGGACCTGTAGCTGCGCAGAGTGTTCTTCGACGCTCCGCGCCGCGCCAGTTCAGCAAGATACTTCGCAGCGGATTCGCGCAGTGCTGGCATGGATAAACTCTTCGAATGCGGATTCGGCGCGGCGGCAGATTTCGGCGTGACGCGCCCGCTTATCGTGCCGCAGCTTGCGCGTGGCCGCCTCGTCCAACGGCGGCAGCAGATCGAAGGTGATGTTCGCCGGCTGAAAATGGCCGGGGTCCGCCTGCGTGATGTAGTGGCACAAGCTGCCGAGCGCGCTCTCGCGCGGGAAGATCTCCGGTTCGTCACCGCGCGCCAGCGCTGCCGCATTGCGGCCGGCGAGCAATCCCGTCGCGATCGACTTCGGCGTATCCTTCGACGCCGGAAATCTGCCCGGCGAAGAAGATGTTCGGATCGCTCTTCAACTGCAGCGTTGGCCGCAGCAGAGCAGGTGAGTTGATATATGTATTGCGATGCATCTGGCCAAAGCGCAGGAACTCGGCGCGCTCGAGCCCCGGAATCAGACGCAGTACGCGCGCCTGATCGGCAAATCGCATGTGGTTCTGAAACCCGACCAGGTTATAGCTGTCCGCGCGCTGGTTTTCCTGCCGGAGTTGCACCACCGCATACGGCCATCTGCCGGTTCGCGGGTCGTCGAGGCCGGCCGGCTTCATCGGTCCGAAGCGAAGTGTATCGCGCCCGCGCCGCGCAATCTCTTCGATCGGCAGGCAGCCTTCGAAGAACGGAATTTTGTCTTCTTCGATGTGAGCTTCGTAGCGCTCCGCCGCGAGCAGAGCGTCGAGAAAAGCTTCGTACTGATCCTTATTAAAAGGACAGTTCAGATAATCGTCGCTGCCATCCAGCGATTTGCCGTAGCGCGAGGCGCGAAACACAATCGACATATCGACGGAATCCGCCGCGAGGATGGGGCTGATGCTGTCGTAAAAATAAAGCCGGTCTGAGCCGGTAACGCGGCTGATCTCCTGCGCGAAAGCGTCGCTGGTGAGCGGTCCGGTTGCGACGATCGCGATTTCACCGCGCGGAATTTCCGTCACTTCCTCGCGCCGGATCTCAATTCCCGGATGCGCTTCAATCGCAGTGGTGATCGCAGCGGAAAATACTTCGCGATCGACCGTAAGCGCGTGCCCGCCAGGCACGCGCGCCCGATCCGCAGCTCCGAGCAGCAACGAATCCAGCCGACGCATCTCGCGTTTGAGCAGCCAAGGCGCCGAATGCGGTTGCTCGCTCTTGAGCGAATTGCTGCAAACAAGCTCGCCAAAACAATCGGTTTTATGCGCGGCGGTGCGCTTGTGCGGCCGCATTTCATAGAGTATGACGCGCGCTCCTGCTTCGGCCGCTTGAAATGCCGCCTCGCAGCCTGCGAGCCCTGCGCCAATAACGTGGATAACTTCCAAACCTTAGTTTACGGTTTATTGGAGATCGTTCTTCAGGACGATGCGATAGCGCGCTTTGCCCGCTTCGAGATGATCGAAGGCTTCGTTCGCCCGGCTCATCGGAAATTCTTCGGTGATCGCGGTGATATTGTGACGGGCGCAGAAATCTAGCATCGTAATTACGGTTGCAGGCGCGCCAGACGGGCTCCCGGAAACTGAGCGCTGCCCTATGAGCAAGGGAAACATCGCGACAGTAATTTGCGGAATGACGCCGACCAGGTGCAGACGGCCTTTCGGAGCAAGAGCCGACAAATACGGTTCCAACTCGATCTCGGACGCCGCGGCTGTCGAAAGGATGAAGTTGAACGATCCGGCTGCGCGGGTTAGCTCGTCTTTGGAATGAGTATTGAGCACCGCGTGCGCTCCCATCTTCTTGGCTTCATCGGCTTTGGATGCTGAGGTCGTGAATGCCGTGACGTGACATCCCCATTTGTTCAGAAACTGAAGGGCGAGATGTCCGAGGCCGCCGATGCCAATCACACCGACACGGTCTGTGGGCTTCACGTCGAACTGCACGAGCGGGTTGAAAACTGTAATGCCTCCGCAAAACAGCGGACCGGCTTTGGCGAGATCGATGCCTTCGGGAATTGGCGTTGCCCAGCACCAATGGCAGCGAACTCTCGTGCCGAAGGCGCCATAGCGGCCTACGATGGTCTGCTCGAGATTCTGGCACATGTTTTGATTTCCGGTCAGGCACGGGTAGCAATGCAGACAGCTTCCGGAATTCCAACCGAGGCCGACGGTCTGGCCAACTTTGACAGATTTCGTGTTTTCGCCAACGGCCACGATCTTGCCGACCGCTTCGTGGCCGGGAACAAACGGGAACTGCGTCATGCCCCATTCGTTTCGCAGCATCGAAAAATCAGAGTGGCAGATTCCGCAGTAGTGCACTTCGATTTCGACCTGTTCAGCTCCGAGTGGGCCAGGATCGTACGAAAACGATTGTAACTTCCCATTTGCTTCGTGGGCGGCTAAGGCCTGAACTTTGCTCATCTTCGTCGTAGATGCAGAACTCAGCTAAAACGACTCGCGATACTCGCCGAAAATCTTGCGCAGAGCGTCGGAAATCTCGCCGACAGTTGCGAGCGCGCGGCAGCACTCGAAGATGCGCGGCATCAGATTCTCGGTTCCGCGGGCGGCATTTTGGAGATCGGAAAGCGCAAGCGAAACCGCCCCCGCCGAACGGGAAGCGCGAACTTCGCGCAAACGTTGTATCTGCCGCCGCTCTAATTCAGGATCGACGCGAAAGGGCTTGGGCGCTTCGGGCTCATCGGTTTTAAATTTATTGACGCCAACCACGATCTGCCGCTCTTCTTCGACCGCCTTCTGAAATTGATATGCCGCGCTCTGGATCTCGCCCTGGATATAGCCCTTTTCGATGGCAGCCACGGCTCCGCCCAGCGCGTCAACGTGCGCAATGTATTCGCGCGCGCGAGCTTCGATGTCGTCCGTGAGCTTCTCAATGTAGTCGCTTCCGCCAAACGGATCGGGTGCCGCGGCGACTCCGCTTTCATAAGCGATAACCTGCTGCGTTCGGAGCGCCACGCGAGCCGATCGCTCAGTCGGCAGCGACAGCGCTTCATCCTGCGAATTGGTGTGCAGCGATTGCGTGCCGCCCAACACCGCCGCCATCGCCTGCAGCGCTACCCGCACAACGTTTACTTCCGGCTGCTGCGCCGTTAATGTGGAGCCTGCTGTTTGGGCGTGAAAGCGCAACATGCAGGATCGATCGAGCTTCGCTCCGAAGCGATCCCGCATCAGATGAGCGTACAGCCGCCGCGCGGCGCGATACTTGGCGATCTCTTCCAGAAAATTGTTATGCGCATTGAAGAAGAAGCTCAGGCGCGGCGCGAAGGAATCGATTTGCAAGCCGGCTGCAAGCGCCGCTTCGATGTAGGCAATGGCGTTGGCAAGCGTGAACGCGATTTCCTGAATCGCTGTAGAGCCCGCTTCGCGGATGTGATAACCGCTGATGGAGATGGTGTTCCACTCCGGCAGCTCTTCGCCCGCCCAGGCGAACAGATCTGTGACGATGCGCATCGCAAAGCGAGGCGGATAAATGTAGGTGCCGCGCGCGATGTACTCTTTCAAGATGTCGTTCTGAACGGTTCCGGAGAGCTTGTTGCGTTTCGCTCCTTGCGCGTCGGCGACGAGCACGTATAAGCACAGCAGAATGGCGGCCGTGGAATTGATCGTCATCGAGGTGCTGACATTTCTAGCCGGATGCCATCGAAGAGCGCCTGCATGTCGGCGAGAGAATCGATTGCAACGCCCACGCGTCCCACTTCGCCCGCCGCCAGCGGATGGTCCGAATCCATGCCCATCTGCGTGGGTAGATCGAAAGCGACCGAAAGGCCTGTGATGCCTTGCGACAGCAGAAATTTGTAACGCTGGTTGCTCGCCTCGGCGGTTCCGAAGCCTGCGTACTGGCGCATGGTCCAAAGCCGGCGCCGGTACATATCGGAATAGATTCCGCGCGTGAACGGGAATTCGCCGGGCTGCTCGGAAGTGGACAAACCGAGCCTAGCGGCGAGAGATCTGCCGCGCTTTAAGGAAGGAAGTAACCGAAAAGAACGCCATCACCATGCCCAAAAAAATGCCGCCAATTATGGCCGCAGGATTGCGCCGTTGGGTAACGGCGTAGCCTGTGAACGATAACGCGAACAGCAGAAAAACACCGCCGATGGCCTGGTTCCAGATCACGCGCGCGGGCCGAATTACAGCGGGAACCACGTGGTGGGCGAACTGCTGCGCGTGACTCACCTTTACGGTACGTGCGATTCTGATTGCTTCCGCCAACTTCATTCGCTCTCATGCTAACACCGGGGAAATCTTTGCTATTGCAAATTGGGCCTCGTCAAGATTAGCAATTGATTAAAAGCGGCCGTCCAGGTTTCAATGTTCTCCCGATCGCCAAGTTTGAGATAGTCCAGAGCCAGATGATATTTTCGGATAGCGGCATTCTGAGTCGAGCTTTCGCCGTCCTTGGTGACGGGTTCCTGAAGGTATTTGCGCGCTATGTCATACAGGGCTTTCCGGTATAGCACCCACCCTAAAGTGCCTTCGGTGTCGACGTCGTCAGGCGCAAGTTCCCGGGCCCGTTGAGCGAGCGTGAGAGCTTCATCCGGATGGTTGGCAAAATTCGCCAGGAGATATGCGAGATTGTTCAATGCCTGCACATTCGTCTCATCCAGCTCCAGAACTTTGCGGAACTGCTCGATAGCAGGTCCATAATTGCCGGTCTTCACCTCGATAGTCCCGAGCCACAGATGCGCCTCCGGGTTGGCGACGTTTGAAGACAGAATACCCTTAAGCGTTTTGCGGGCTTCATCCAGCTTGCCCTCCGAAACATCGAGTTGCGTCAGGGCCATATCCAAATCAGCAGAGTTCGGATTCGCGGTTTTTGCTGCGGTAAGAGCCGCCCGTGCCTGCGCCAGTTCTCCGCGGGCCAACAGCCACTCTCCTAAAAACTGCTGTGTAGCGGCGGATTTTGGATGTTGGGCCGCCTGCTCTTGCAGAACTCGTAATGCCGCGGCTGGCTGCTTCTGCGCTACATAGCTGGCCGCCAACACTCTGAGCGCCCGCAGATCGCCGGGATTCTTTTTGAGCACCTCGTTGGCGGACTCCTGCGTGAGCAGGTCTGGCGCCCGGGCAACCTTCAGGCCGCGGTTCACCCAGTTGCGGGCTTCTGGGTCATTGTCCAACGCTAGCAGCGCCCAGTTGCGCTGAGTCACGAGAGCGAGGATTCTCTTTTGCTGGTCCGGGGCGGCATCCAGAATACTTAGGGCGGTTTTGGCCGAGCTCGCTTCAAGCAGCGCTTCGGCCAGATCGACACGTGCCTGCAGGAATTGCGGGTCCAGGCGCACGGTCTCGTTCAGTTCCATCCGCTGGCGCAGCAACCTCGGTTCGGATCCGTCGTCGCCGCCCGCGAGCTTTGGCCGAATCACATCTCTTCTGAATACGGATGCCGTCGGCACCGGCACGCCGCGTGAAATCCAATTCGCGCTGCGTCTCGTTTTCTAAATTGTCCGTTGGCAAGCCGATCTAGGAAGCCAGGAGTCGGCCCAAACCTTGTGACCTGATGCTAGCGGCTTAGACTTAAATGAGTCAAAGGGAGCTAAGTGCTGTGGGCATCCTGTAAGCGGTCGATTAGTATGCAGAAGCGCCCGGTCAACTCTTTTCCAGAAGTTTACGTCGTAGACGGGTGTGAGGCGAATGTCAGGACGGGATCGAGTTGCGGTTGTGGCGGTGCTCGTGGCGCTGCTGATTCCGGCTACGGGCGTTGCGGGCGCGAAGAAGTTAAAAAAAATTAAAGCTGGGGACAACCCGCCGCAATATGCTGCATTCAGCCGGCTGCTTCCGCCTGACGTCCGGCCGCAAGAGGCGCTGGAGCGGCTGACGTTCGGGCCACGGCCTGGAGATCGCGCGGACCTAGAGCGGCTGGGGATTGATAAGTGGCTCGATCTGGAACTTCATCCCGAGAGAGTGCCTGAAAATCCCGTGCTCGAGCAGCGGCTTGCTCCGCTCACGTCGCTGCGGATGAGCGCTCACCAGCTATACACGCATTATCCTTCTCCGCAGATGATCGCGGCGTTTGCGCGCGGCCGCGGCCGATTGCCCGAGGATCCGGAATTGCGTGCAGTGGTGGTTCGATTGGCGGATCGTTATCTCGCGAAGCGGGCGGGCGGCGCACAAGCGGCGGGAGCTGACGACGATTTGGATCTGGATCTGAAGGTGAAGCTTTCCGACGTTCTGACGCCGCAGCAAATCGACGTTCTGCAAAATGGAAAACCGGACGAAAAGCGGCAGTTGCTGGCCACGATTCCGCCTGAAAAGCAGCTCGACTTTGCGTGGGCGCTGCGGCCGCAGGAACGGCGCCGGCTGTTTGTGTTTGCTCCGGTGGAACTGCGGCGTGAGCTGATGCTTTCGGTCAATCCGCAGAACGTGGTCGCGATGGATTTAAGCGAAGGAAAGCTGCTGCGGGCGATCTACAGCAATCATCAATTGGAAGAACTGCTGGTCGATTTCTGGTACAACCATTTCAATGTTTTTTTGAATAAGGGCGCGGATCGTTACCTGATTCCCGGTTATGAGCGTGATGCGATCCGGCCGCATGTGTTTGGAAAGTTCTACGATTTGCTGCTCGCGACCGCGCAGAGTCCGGCCATGCTGTTCTATTTGGACAACTGGCAATCGGTAGGACCTGATTCCATGGCGGAACGCTCGCGCGCGAATCCGAAAAATAAGCGCGGCCTGAACGAAAACTACGGGCGCGAACTGCTGGAGCTGCACACGCTGGGCGTGGATAGCGGATATACGCAGAAGGACGTGATTGAAGTGGCGCGCTGCTTTACGGGCTGGACGATTGCGAATCCGCGCAAGGGCGGCGGGTTCGAATACAACGACCGGATGCACGATAAAGGACCGAAGGTTGGTGCTGGGGCACAGGATTGCGGGTGGCGGCGGGATGAATGACGGATTGGAGGTGCTCAAGATTCTGGCGCATCATCCAGCGACCGCGCATTTTATTTCTCTGCAGCTTGCGAAGCGATTTGTTGCCGATGATCCTCCGCCTTCGCTGGTGAACCGGATGGCCGGAACGTTTCGAAAGACGGACGGAGATTTGCGGGAAGTGGTGCGGACGATGATTTCGTCGCCTGAATTCTGGTCGGAAGGCGCGTACCGGGCGAAGGTGAAGACCCCGTTCGAAATGGTGGTGAGCGCGGTGCGCGCCACCAACGCCGATGTGACTTCTGCGTTCGTGCTGGCGAATGAGCTACAGAAATTGGGAGAGCCGCTGTACCGCAAGGTCGAGCCGAACGGTTATTCGAGCGCAAACGCGGAATGGGTGAGTTCGAGCGGCTTGCTCGACCGCATGAATTTCGCGCTGGCGCTGGCACGTAATCGAGTGCCCGGTGTGACCGTGGACGTGGCCGGGTGGCAGGCAATCACAGAACGAGATCCGATGGAGCTGGCGCGCTCCATTTTGGAGCAAGACCCAAGCCAGCAGACCAAAGCGGCAATCGAGAAGATGCTTGGCGCAAACACCAGCGTGCCGCAAGCGCCCAGTTTGATCGCGGGGCTGGCGATCGGCTCGCCGGAATTTCAGCGCCGTTAAGGAGTATAGAGATGGCTACACGCAGATTATTTTTGAAAAGTTCCGCGCTGGCAATGTTCGGCGTGGGGTCGGCCCCGGCCTGGCTTGGGCGCGCTCTCTACGCGAAAGAAGCGCCATCGGAACGCAAAAAGATTCTGATCGCTATTTTCCAACGCGGAGCGGTGGATGGGCTGAACGTGATTGTTCCGCACGGAGAGCCGGGATATTACGCGCTGCGTCCCACCATTGCGATTCCGCGGCCGGATGGGAGCCCGCAATCGGCGATTGATTTGGACGGCCGGTTCGGGCTGCATCCGTCCCTGCACTCTCTGAAGCCGCTATGGGATCAACGGCAGCTTGCGATTGTGGAAGCGGCCGGTTCGCCGGATCCGACGCGCTCGCATTTCGATGCGCAGGATTATATGGAATCGGGCACGCCGGGTTTGAAAGCGACCAGCGATGGCTGGCTGAATCGCGCACTGTGTTCCGAAGCGCATGCCTCGCCGCTGCGGGCCGTTAGCCTGAGCGCCGACCTACCGCGTACGCTGCGCGGGAAGAACGAAGCGCTGGCGGTCGGCAATATCAACGATTTCCAAGTGAAGGACGCGCGGCTGGCTGCGACTTTCGAAAGCATGTACGACACGAGCGCCGATCGGATATTGAACGGGACCGGGCGGGAGACGTTCGATGCGGTCAAGATCATGCAATCGATTCAGAAGACGCCCTACGTGCCCGCCAATGGCGCGAGCTATCCGGGCGGACGCCTGGGCCAGAGCTTACAGCAGATCGCGCGCATGATCAAGGCGAATGTGGGGCTGGAGGTGGCGTTCACCGATGTGGGCGGATGGGATACGCACGTCAACGAAGTGGGGCCGCAGCCGCATACCGGGCAACTTTCGAATCTGCTTCGCGATTTTGGCGACGCGCTGGCGGCGTTCTCGCAAGACATGGGCGACCGCATGGGCGATATCACGGTAGTGACGATGTCGGAATTCGGCCGGACGGTCAAAGAAAACGGCGACCGCGGCACCGATCACGGGCACGCGAACGTCATGCTGGTGATGGGCGGCAATGTTCGCGGCGGCAGAGTTTACGGCGAATGGCCGGGTTTGGAACGCGAGCAATTGTATGAAGGGCGTGACTTGAATGTGACCACCGACTTTCGCGCCGTACTGTCTGAGCTGGTGATGAAGCAGATGGGTAATCGTGAGATTGCGACGGTGTTCCCGGGGTTCGCGGCGAGTGGGGGACGCGGAATTTTATCGGTGTAATGCACTTTTTGCTTGAGAGTTCGCCGCAGGCAGCGTACTATTCGTTAAAGCTCTCTCAAACAAATGAAGCCAAAAGTGTATAAACGGGGCCACACATGGATTTTGTGGGTTCCCGGCGTCCGGGTGTATCGGTTTACCAGTTGGGATCGGGCGATCAGCTACGCTCTCGATCCCGACGCGCTCCTTAGATAGCGCGTTGCGCGAAGTGCCAGGCGTCGGCGACGATCCGGTCCAGGTCCGCTCGCTTGGGATGCCAATCGAGAGTCGATTGCAGCTTGTGCGAATCGGCAACCAGGCTGGGCGGGTCGCCCTCGCGGCGGGGTCCTATGGTGTACGGGACCTTTTTCCCAGTCACCCGTTCGACGGATGCCAACACTTCTTTCACGGATTGGCCCGATCCCGTGCCTACGTTGAATACGTCCGAGTTTCCGCCATCGAGTAGATGTTCGATGGCGTGAATGTGCGCTTCGGCCAAATCGGAGACGTGAATGTAGTCGCGGATGCAGGTGCCGTCTGGGGTCGGATAATCGTCTCCGAAGAGTGTCACGGGCTTGCCCGTTTGGACTGCGCGCAGGATCAGCGGAATCAGGTGCGTCTCGGGGTCATGTCGTTCGCCCAGGCCGGATTCCGGCTCGGCTCCGCAGGCGTTGAAGTAGCGTAGGCGAACGCTGCGCAGATCGCGATAGCGGTCGAGCCATTCGAGGATCTTCTCCACCATCACTTTCGATTCGCCGTATGGATTGATGGGCGCATCCGGCTCCTGTTCGGTGATGGGTACGCGCTGCGGAACGCCATACACCGCTGCGGTGGAAGAAAACACGACGTGGCGGACGCCCGCCTGGATCATGGCCTCAAAAAGCGAGAGCGAGCCGCCGACGTTGTTTGCAAAGTAAAGCTCGGGAACCTGCGTCGATTCGCCGACGGCGATGAAAGCCGCAAAGTGAAGGACGGCCTCGATTCGTTCGTCGCTGAGAAGTTTGGCGAGTTGGCCGGTGTCGCGCACATCCATAACGCGCAAAATGTCCGGTGGAACGGCCTCGCGGTAGCCGCGCGATAAGTTATCCACGACCACGACTGAATGGCCGCGCTTTTCGAGGAAATATCGCGTGTGGGAGCCGATGTATCCGGCGCCGCCGGTGACCAGAATTTTAGCCAAGCACTTCCGAGTGTAGCGGCTGAGATGCTGAGCGGAGATGGGGCTGCAAGATTTATGGAGCGGGATACATATGGCCTGCGAATTAGACTCCGATAATAAAACGTCCGCCGGCAATGCTCGCGAGAGAGCGAATGCACTGAAGACGACAAACGCTGTTTTGAATCTCCGAGTGATTTCCTCTACAGTCATAGGCGAGATATGTCTATTCTTGACAAGAGACGCAAGTGATCAAAATGCAAAAGACTTCTCGTCGAACGATTCTCCGTGCAGGGACCATGAGCGGCATCTTCTGCGTTCTGCGGAGTTCCCGGCTGCGAGCGCAGGGAAACCGAAATGAGAACTCGATTCCTCCCTCCATTTCCGAATTGAAATCGATGCGTGAGCAAGTTAAGCCCATTACGGTGGATGAGCGCAGGGAGCGCATAGCACGAGCCCAGCAGCTTATGGTGGATCGCAAAATGGACGCTATCTTGCTTGCCGGAGGAACATCGCAGCTCTACTTCACAGGCATACGCTGGGGCAACAGTGAACGCTTGTTTGCTACCGTTATCCCGGCGAAGGGCAAAGCATTTTGCGTGTGCCCGTCTTTCGAAGAAGATCGAGCGAGAGAACAATTGAACCGGGGACCTCTGCGCGATGCCGAAGTGATGACCTGGCACGAAGACGAGAGCCCTTACAAGCTGGTGGCTTCCGGTCTTCGATCCGCGGGCAAAAGCGGCGCTACACTCGGCATCGAGGAACGAACGCCTTGGGTATTCAGCGATGAAATTGCGAAGGCCGCACCGGCTCTTCAGCTCACATCCGCGACGCCCGTGACCGCAGGCTGCCGGATGATTAAGAGCGCACAGGAGCTTGATCTGATGCAAATCGCGAATCATGCCACGCTCAAGGTGTACGAGGCTGTGTATCGGGCTCTGCAGCCAGGCATGACACAAACTGATGCGTCGCGCTTGATCTCCAGCGCCTATGCGCGGGTTGGGTTCCGCGGTGAAGCGAGCGTGGAAATAGGCGCTTACAGCGCGAATCCGCACGGTTCTGCGACGCCTCAAGTCATCCGGGAAAACACGGTCGTGATGATCGATGACGGCTGTCTGGTCGAGGGCTATAACTCCGATATCACGCGCACGTTTGTCCTCGGGACGGCTTCAGATAAGATGAAGCGAGTTTTTGAAATCGTCCACCGGGCCCAGAAGGCTGCGCTATCGGCGGCGAGGCCCGGCGTGGAGTGCCAGTCTGTTGATAGCGCGGCTCGCAAGGTCATTACGGACGCGGGCTACGGACCGGATTATCATTTTTTCACCCATCGCGTGGGTCACGGCATCGGCATGGATGGACACGAATGGCCGTACCTGGTACGAGGCAATACGCTTCCACTTCAGACAAACATGACCTTCAGCGATGAACCTGGAATTTACGTACGCGGAGAGTTCGGCATCCGCTTGGAGGACGACATGCGAATCACGGAAAACGGAGCCGAGTTATTTACTCCGCAAAGCTCATCGATCGAGCATCCGTTTGCGTGATGTCTGCCAGCTAGCCCAATACTGTTCAGTTAGTCCGTCACGAGCGCCGTCAGCCGCCCTCGCATGGGAGCATGGGGCCGAATACGCGGTGGCATGCCGGGCAACTTCACCTCTACGAATAGCGCGTGATACGTCAACTTGGTGCCGAACAGCACAACTTCGGATTACTCGCGGTTCGGCCAGAATGCCTAGTGGCCGATTCCGGTCGTGAGTGTAATGGCCTGTTCACGCCAGTTACCTTGATCGAGGCGCTTGCGGCAGAGATATACTCGTCCCCATCTATGAACCGAATTCTGCGTTTCCGTCTATTGACCGGCTGCTGCGTTGCGGCGATGGCGGCAATGCCCGCCCCTCTACAGAAGACGTCGATGGAAGGTGCCCGCGCAAATCGCTCAGAAGCGACGATCGAGGGCTTAGTGCGAGATATCGCATGCCCCATGCAAAACCTCGATGGAGACGCAACTCACTTGAGCCTGAAGTGCGTGAGGGAATGCGTGAAGGCCGGCTCGCCCATCGGTATTCTCACGAAGGGTGGCGAGTTGTATCTGCCAATCTCTGACAAAATGCCCGACTACAGTCAGAGGAAAAAGCTGATGCCCTTCGTCGGCAAATATGTGCAGGTGAAGGGAATCTCGTTTGAGCGGAATGGAACGCACGCGATTGTCATCACGGATATCAGGGAAATGAAGGGAGTGCATCTGACCCTGCAAGGAGAATAGGCCGCTGTCGCTGAATCGCTTCCTGCGCAGTCGCCTCACATGACCAAGAAGTCGTATCCCGCTGACTGAAAGCTGCACGGTCGCACGTCGGTGGAATGCGCCTTCCCGGCGAAATGACGGAAACTGCCATGCACTCGAAGCCCGTTTCTGGACAACCAGCTCGGATTACTCGTGAGAAGTGCTGTTACCGCCAGGTATGGTAAACCCTTTGCGATGAATTGAAGTTGAACGCGATCCGGGCACCATCCGCAGCGACCTCTTTGCGTGAGAAACGCTAAAACGCCGGGCTGACGCCGGAAAACCAACCACGAAATGAAAACACTCGATGCCGATCTTCTCGGACCGCTCTTCGCCGAGCAACTCGTCTGGGGCGGCCAGGAATCTGTACGCGGATAGATCGCTCGCTGCATCCGCAATGAGAGGAACTAGACCGACGTCCAGCTTTCCAGTGTGAAAAGCTCGACGACACGGAACTTTTATCAACGTTCCATTCTGCCGTCTTGAAGGCATCCATAGCGGCGAGGAACCGGCAGTTTCGATTACGTGCCCCGCAGTAAACAACCAGCGCCGCGAGTTTATGAGTGCGAGAACACAACTGCCAATCCGATCTGGTCGGCCGCGGTTGTCGCGTACAAATAACGGAATTACGGAACTCAACAGCCGTTCGGCTCTAAGCTCATCTGCGGCGGACTTGTCCTGCGCCCAGCTTCGGTACATCGCCCGAAAATCGACGCCTGGCGCAGCGGCTTCTAAGGTTGCAAGAATCTGGCGGATATCGGGTGGATCTTTACGCGGCAAGCGAGATTGAGATCAGTGTACACGTTTTAAGGCGGCCTGCCCAGTCAGGCCGTATCCCCGGCTGCGACCACGTCCGCAACTTGTGGGTGATTACTTCCCAGAAGCCCATATCGGGTTCGCAATCAGTTCATGCAAACCAACAGGCTCAAGATGATAAGAGCCGTTTGCTTAAAGGCGGGTTTTCTTTTACTACTTGCTCTGGACATAGGCGTCGATCTGGTTCACTGCGGACTGAATCGCATCTCGCTCATTAACGCTGCGGCCGGGCGGCCGCAGGAGTGGAGCGTAGAGGTTCGCGGGGACGCCGGCAGCTGACCCGTAGACTCTCAATTGAGGTGCGAGCACATCGCCCAGTTGTGGCGCGAGTCGTCTATAGGCGCTCGCAAACCCGACGGTTGCACCGAATTTGTAGAGCGCCGAGTGCTTGGGCGAGTGCCCGATCTGAAACGCTGTCGCGATGCACGGCGTGTCCTCCTCGAGAAACACGCTGAATTCCCGCAGAGCAAACGCGCTGTGGCCGTGTTTGGGCAAAGCGACAGGCGGAATTCCTAACGCGGTGGTAATCGGCAGCGACTGCCGTAATATCTTGTCAACGGCGTCTCTTTTTGCCACGCCAGCGGTCAACGACGCATCCGCAGAACCGACGAGATACCCCAAACTCCAAGCCAGATAAAGTGCCTGCCTGGCCGCTTTGGAATCCTGCGTGGGACGCGGCAAACCTCGCACTACCTCTTGGCAGTGCGCTAAGGAGGCTTTGGATTGCCTGGGAAGCACTATATTTGCGGGGAGGACCGTGGACGCAGTGAACCACGACAACGCTGTCATCCCCGCCTGCAGGACGAGAAAAGCAGCGCCGATAGACCACACGACAGCCAGGAAAGCCAAAAACCGGTAAGTACGAGAGTGCTTGGATACCACGGCCGCAGTCATCGTACCTTCACCTGGAGTCATCTTAATATCAATTTGCGCTGATTACACCAGGTTTCTGCAGGGGAGCTATGATCTTGAGAAGACCGGCCGAGGAGAATCGCCGTTGATAGGTAACGCAGCTGGAATTCTGTTCCTGTACGTTTTTGACGCTGTCCTGCTCGCTGTTCCGGTGTCGCTCATTCTTATCTGGCTGTTTCGGCGCAGCGTAGAACGGGCCATGCAGGCCGCTTCCACTGCTGCTGATAACGCAGTGCCTCTCCAGGTCAGTTCACGAACGCGCGAGCCTTGGGATAGAACTGGCATTCGCGATAATGAGCGGCGCAGCCGGCTTCGGCTGGCCCTGGTTTATGCGGTAGCCGGGGCTTCGGCATCCGTGGTGTGGACTTGGCTCCAGTTTCAAACGCCTGGCCTCGAGTTCACCTGGTTTCGAGGATTCGTCATCTGGTATGTCTTTTGCTGGCCGGTGCCGGCGACGCTGGTCATAGTTCTTGCGATTCCGTCGCGGCGCTCACTATGGGTGATCGGTGCATATCTCATGACGGGAATGTTGATCATCGTCCTCTGGTCCACCGTGTCGCACGCCATCTCCGGTGAGCCCGGCAGTAGAGCGCTAACCAACTTGCAGTCTTTTGTAACTTTCTTAGTACTCGAAACCAGCCTCCCAGTTATCATCATCCTGATCGTCTCTAGCCGAAGCATCCGCGGAGTAGCGCCGCTGGCATTAGCGGGACTGCTGGTCTTCACTTTTAGTTCGGTGGCCGCCCAGGCGCTCTTCGTGGTGCTGGTAGACGTTGGAGGTCTTCACAATCTCCTACTGGCGGTGGGTCCAAACTGGTGGTTCATGTTACTGACTGTACCGGTTGGGTACGTCTGCTGGTGTCTGCTGGTCCTGTTGAATAGCGGATACCGGCGTAAGTCGTTTAGTGATGTGCTACTGCTGACTGATTCGCTATGGATAATCGTTGCTTTCCTGTTTTCGGCTATGTATGCCAACGATTTCGGGTGGAAAGGAATCGCCGGCCTGGGTGGGTTTGTGATCTACCGCGCCGTGGTCCAAGTCGGGCTATCAATTGCTTCGCGCTTCGCGCCGGACGAATCCGGGGTGAGATTGTTGATACTCCGGGTCTTCGGGTTTCGCAGCCGCAGTGAAAAGTTGTTCGACTCGGTTGCGCAACGCTGGCGCTTTCGGGGCGGAGTGGCAATGATCGCGGGCACGGATCTGGCCTCCCGCACCATTGACCCCGACGACACGCTTGCGTTTCTCGCCGGTGATCTGCGCTCGCGATTTGTGCGGGGTGCAGACGATTTGGCAGGACGCCTCAAGCTGATGGACGAGTCACGCGATCCGGACGGCCGGTTCCGCATCACCGAATTCTTCTGCCACAAGAACACTTGGTCTGAGGCGCTGGCAACAGTACTCGGGCAAAGTGACAGGATCCTGATGGACTTGCGCGGGTTTTCGGACACGAACCTCGGGTGCATCTTCGAACTTAAGCAACTCGCGATGCAACAGCGGCTTCTCGATACTGTATTCGTCATTGATCGACATACGGACGTCCGGCTGCTCGAATCCACGCTACAGGCAGCCTCACTGGACGACACCGATATTAAGCGTCTTTGTCTCGAAACAGTTGAGTTTCAGACGTTCTCTGAAACCGACCGCGTGTATCGCTCGCTGTGCGGCTGCTGATAATCGGAGAGACAAACGCCGATTGTCGCGAGCTCAGAAACCAACTGCTTACACTCGCGATCTCAATTGCGATGGTCATTTGCCTGCTCGTTTTCGTGTTTCCAGGAATGGCATTCTCGGAAGAAAGCGATTCCCCCGGAAGACCGCGAGGGAGTGGTTGGTGACGAACTTGGACTAGCTTTTCAGAGCGGGGTCGTGAGTTTCGCGGCGCAGTTCGGCCAGGCGCGCAAGCAGGTCCTTCGTCAGGTCCGCGTACTGCGGATCGCCGTATAGGTTGTGTTTTTCACCGGGATCGCTTTCGAGATCGTACAATTCGAATTCCTGGGGCGGAAGGTAGTACTGAATTAATTTGTATTTTTGGGTTCGAATGCCGCGATTCGGCAGAACGCGCTCGGAGACCGGGTATTCGTAATATTCGTAGAGCCAATTCTTGCGCCAAGCCACTGGCTCCCCTTTTCCCAGCTTCACCATGCTTTGGCCCTGCATTCTTTCCGGAATCGCGATTCCCGCCAGGTCCAAAAGCGTAGGCGCGATGTCGAGATTGAGGACCATCTCGTCGACGACCCGGCCGGCTTCGAATGCTTTCGGATAACGGATCATCATGGGAACGCGAATGGAAGGCTCGTGCATGAAGCGCTTGTCGTACATGCGCCATTCGCCGAGGAAGAAACCGTGATCGGCGGAATGCAAAATTACTGTGTCGTCGAGTTGTCCCGATTCGGTTAGCCAATCGAAGACGCGGCCGATATTTTCGTCTACATCGACCAGGCCCGCATAGTAATCCTTCACCAGCTCTTCGAGCGCGCGCGGATCGTCATCGCTCAGAATGGTTGTGCCGATTTTATTGTCGGCATCCGCAAAAGCGCGGGGCTTTCCGGGATAGCCTTTTAAATCGTCGTCGAAGGTATCGGGCTTTGGAATGGGAACGCCGTTGTATAGATCCAGATGCCGCCGCGCGCGATAGAAAGGCGCATGCGGCGCCTGAAACCACAACAGCAGACAGAACGGCTTCTCACGCTTCTGCTTCAGCCATCCGAGCGCGCGATCTGTAATCAGATCGTCCGCATACCCGCTGTAGGTTTCCGGACCCGTGATCTTTCCGTTGCGTCCTTCCGAGATGCGCGGATGATAATAATTCGTCGAGGGAGCGTTATAGGCGAAATAATAATCCCAATAGCGATCCTGCGCGCCCGCTCCGATGTGGGCTTTGCCGCACAGCGCGACTTCGTAACCGGCTCTGTGCAGCAGATCGGTAAACAGAGGAATGGAAGACGGGATCGGATGTTTCGTGTCATTGCCGAGCGCGCCGGTTGCGTGCGAATACATGCCGGTCATGACGGCGGCGCGCGATGGAGCGCAGAGCGCATTCGTCACGAAGCTATTTGTGAACCGGACACCTTCACGCCCGATGCGGTCATGATTCGGCGTTTCGAGGATGCGATTACCGGCGATGCTCAACGCGTCGGCGCGCTGGCCTTCCCCGAGCATGAAAACGATATTGGGTTTGCGGGCATCCGGCGCGCCCTGAGCCGCCCGCAGCGAGAGTGCCGAGCTTGCGAGCGCCGCGCTTCCAGCCTGAAGAATCTGCCGCCTGGTGGTCATGGCGTGATCGTATCGCAGTTACAAAATCTTCTTGCCCATTGCGGATAAAACCAGCTCGACGCCCAGCAGCGCGGTCCGGTTCGCTTCATCCAGCACCGGATTGACTTCGACCAGTTCCATGGAAGTCATGCGGTTCGAATCGCAGATCGTTTCCATGGCCAGATGCGCTTCGCGATAGGTCATGCCGCCGCGCACGGGCGTTCCCACGCCGGGGGCTTCGTCAGGATCGACCACGTCCATATCGAGCGATAAGTGAAATCCGGCGGTGCTGTCGTTGGCGAGTGCTATCGCTTGCTCCATCACATTGCGCAGGCCGCGTTCATCGATATCGCGCATCGTGAACGCGGTCACGCCGGATTCCCGCACCGACTGGCGCTCGCGCACATCCACGTCGCGAATGCCGATCAGCACGACGTTGCGGCCTTCCACTTTCGGCGCGTAATCGAAGATGCGGGTCAGCTCCTTTGGGCCGCGGCCGAGACAGCAGGCGAGCGGCATGCCGTGAACGTTGCCGCTGGGGCTCGAATCCGGCGTGTTCATATCGGCGTGCGCGTCAATCCAAAGCAAGCCGATGTTTTCACCGCGCTGCCGGAATGCATGGCCAACGCCAGAAACCGTTCCCACCGCGATGGAGTGATCGCCGCCGAGCACCAGCGGAAATTTGCCGGCGCTCACCACGCTTTCGACCATCGACGCCAGATTGGCGCAGGTTTTCGCGATCTGCGGCAGATACTTCGCGTTCTCGGCGCCGCTGGGAGTGCTTTCCTGCTGGGCAACGGTAAGATTGCCGAGATCTTCCACTTGGTAGCCGAGCGAAGATAACCTCCCGTTTAAGCCCGCGAGCCGCAGCGCCGATGGCCCCATGTCGACGCCGCGCCGTCCCGCGCCTAAATCGAGTGGAGCGCCGAGAATCGAAACCTGGGAGTGGCGCATACGCAGTCAGGGGCGGGTGCGGTACAGCATGCGTGGATACGGAATGGTTTCGCGCACGTGCTCGAGACCGCACATCCAGGCCACGAATCGCTCCACGCCCATGCCGAATCCGCTGTGCGGGACACTGCCGAAACGGCGCAGATCCAGATACCATTCGAATGCTTCGCGCGGAAGATTGTGCTCGGCGAGGCGTTGCTCGAGCAGGGCGAGATCGTGAATGCGCTGGCCGCCACCGACGATTTCTCCATAACCTTCAGGCGCGAGTATGTCGACGCCCAGCGCCAGTTCCGGACGCTCGGCGTCGGGTTGAAAATAGAAGCCCTTGATTTCCGACGGATAGCGATCCACTATGACCGGCCGGTCGAAATCCTGAGTCAGCAGCGTTTCGTCCGCGTTTCCAAAATCGCCGCCCCACTGGATTTCGCTGCCTTTCTGCTGCAAGAGTTTCACAGCTTCGTCGTAGCTCATTCGCGGAAACGGCGCCCTTATAGATTCGAGCTTCGACGTATCGCGCTCCAAAACTTTCAGCTCCTCGCGGCGATTCTCCAGCACGCGCCCGGCGACATGGACGATCAGCTCTTCGGCCACGCGCTTTACTTCTTCCAGATCGGCGTAGGCCATCTCCGGCTCAACCATCCAGAACTCCGTCAAATGGCGGCGCGTTTTGGATTTTTCCGCGCGGAAGGTAGGACCGAAGCAATAGATTTTTCCGAACGCCATCGCATCGGCTTCGTTGTAGAGCTGCCCGGATTGCGTGAGGTAGACTTTTTCCTCGTCGAAGTAATTCACTTCGAACAATGTGGTTGTGCCTTCGCAGGCGGCCGGCGTAAAGATGGGTGTATCGACCAGCGTGAAGCCATGACTGTCCAGGTGGTCGCGGATTGATTTGATGACTTCGTGGCGAACTCGGATGGCGGCATGCTGGCGGCGGCTGCGCAGCCAGAGATGGCGATGATCCATCAGGAAATCGACGCCGTGTTCTTTGGGCGTGATGGGATAGGGATGTTCTTCGGAGACCCGCTGCACAATTTCGGCGCTGGTCACGTCGAGCTCATAGCCGCCGGCTGCGCGAGGCTCGGCGCGGATCGTGCCGGTGACCGTGAAGGAACTCTCCTGCGTCAGATTCTTGAGCGACTCGAAAAGCGGCTCGGGCAAGTTGCTTTTCACCGCGACGCACTGCATCATTCCGCTGCCGTCGCGAATGATGGGAAAGACGATCTTGCCGGATTTGCGCAGATTGTAAAGCCAGCCGCGTAGCTCGACCTCCTGGCCTACATGTCGGCTCGCGTCCCGAATGTCAATATGGATGCTCATCGCTGCGCTTCTCGCCAATATGCTTCACCAATTCGTCCATCGCGCGCTTGGCGTGCTCTATGGGATGCTCGACGCCGGGCGGCTCTCTTAATTCGAGCAGCAGCGGATATTGTTTCGAACAAGAGGCCAGCAGGCGCATGGCACGAGGCCAATCGATGCTGCCTTCGCCGGGAAACAGATGCTGGTCCTCGCGGCCATTGTTGTCGTGGAGATGCGTCGAGCGGATTCGATTCTTCATCAGTTCGAATTGTTCGTCGATTTCGCCCAGCAAGTGAGCGTGGCCGATATCGAAACAATAGTTCAGATTCAGATGAGTCGCCCGCAAAAGGCCGTTCAGCCGGTCGGCGGAGGACAGCGCGTTAGGCGTGTTTTCGAGCAGCACTTCCACGCCGCGCTGGCCCGCGAACACTCTGATTTCGTCCAGCGACGAGAAAGCGGAATCGGCTCGGCGCTCGTCGTATTCCTGGCCGGAAACTCCCACGTGCTGGATTAAATAACGGAATGGGACAACGTCGGCGATTTCGAGCGCGCGTTTGATTTCATCCACTATGCCAATGCGCTTGCCTTTGCTCGGTTCGGTGATATCGATGACGGCTTGCGGCCCGGAACGGCCCCACACGTCGTCGTTATACATGGGTGCGTGCAGCGAGTGCATCTTCAGATCGGAATCGCGAAACCAGTGGCCTAGCTCATTGATTTGGGCTTTATCGCGATAATCGATGTGCTGGCGGGCGCAGAAAATCTCGACGGCCGGAAAGCCGGCGGCCCACACTCGTTCGAGCCACACGGTGGTGAGGCGGTGTCGGACGAAAAGATGCGTGGAGAGTGCGAGGTTCATCGACGCGGCGTTAATATCCCGCCACCTTGCCGTTGAGGCGCGATTCGGTGCCGCCTTCGAGCGTGCCGTTTCTGTCCACAATGGCTTCGACGCGCGCCACGCCTTCGGTCTCCTTGATGTCATAGCCCATCTGCTTCAGCTCATCCGAGACCTTTTGATTGAAGCCGCGCTGCAGGTAGAGAAAATCGGGTTTCCATTGTTCGTGAAAGCGCGGCAAATCGACCGCGTCTTGCGCATTCATGTGGAAGTCGAGCACATCGAGAATGACTTCCGCGACACCGGTCGTGATGCGCGATCCGCCCGGCGCGCCCACCACCATGAAGAGCTTGCCATCGCGCGTAATGATTGTCGGAGTCATGGAGGAAAGCGGCCGCTTGCCCGGTTCGATGGCGTTCGCATCGGCGCCGATCATGCCGAACATGTTGGGCGAGCCCGGCTTCGCGGCGAAGTCATCCATTTCGTCGTTAAGCAGAAATCCTAATCCCGGTGCGGTGATGCCGTTGCCCCAGGAATTGTTGAGCGTGTAGGTCACGGCTACGGCGTTGCCAGCCGCATCGACCACGTTGTAATGCGTGGTCTCGCTGCTCTCAGACCACGCGATATGGGCGGCTAGCGATTTCGGCAGCCCGGGCGTTACCGCATCGCTGGGAGTAGCGTGATCCGGATCGATGGTCGCGCGGCGCGAATCCAGATATTTTGGAGCGAGCAAAGCCTGCACCGGCACGTTGTAGAAATCGGGGTCGCCCATGTATTCGCTGCGATCGGCATAAAAGCGGCGCATCGCTTCGGCTTCATAATGGACCGCTTTGGCGGAATCGGGGCCATCGCTGTCATATTGCGTGCCTTCGAGCATTCCGAAAACTTGCAGCAGGCCGATTCCGCCGGCGCTCGGCGGCGGCGCCGTGAAGATCTCGAAGCCTTTGTATTGGCCGGTTAGCGGCAGGCGTTCGACAACTTTGTAATTTTTCAGATCGTCGAGCGTGATCAAACCACCGTGCGCGGCCATTGCGCTGGCGAGCCGCTGCGCTGTTTCGCCTCTATAGAATTCGCTCGCGCCATGCGCTGCGATGCGTTCGAGCGTGGCCGCCAGCTCGGGCTGTTTCAGCGTGTCGCCCGGTTTGTAGGCTTCGCCATTTTGCAAAAAGACGCGCTTCGATTCGGGATCGGCCGCGAGCCGCGCTTCGGCGTGGTGCAGCGAATCGGCGAATGGCGGAGTGACGCGGAAGCCGTCGCGTGCGAGATCGATTGCCGGAGCGAGCAGATCTGCCCATTGCTTGCTGCCGAATTTTTTGTGCGCGAGCGCGAAGCCCGCAACCGATCCGGGGACGCCCGAGGAACGCCATCCGTAAATGCTGTCGCGCGTGGGCTGGCCGTCCGGACCCAGATACATGTCGCGCGTCGCCTTGGCCGGAGCGCATTCGCGGAAATCGAGAAAACTCGTCTTGCCATTGGCCAGGCGGATCAACATGAATCCACCGCCGCCGAGATTGCCCGCTACCGGATGCGTGACCGCCAGCGCGAAACCGACCGCAACCGCGGCATCCACCGCATTACCACCCGACTTGAGGATTTTGAGGCCGACGTCGGCAGCCAGCGGCTCTTGAGCGCCGACCATCCCGTGCTTGGCTTCGACGGGTTGTTTCGCGGCGAGATTCGTCTGCAAACAGCAAAAGGCTGCCAGGCAAAGGAAGCCTGCGCAAAACGGGCGTGGCTGCATATATGCCAGCCAGTCTAACAGTTAAGCCGCGGTGAGTTTGCGCATCCGGAGGGTAAGCCGGCTCTTATAGCGCGCGGCAGTGTTCTGCTTGATGATGCCCCATTTGGCCGCGCGGTCGACGAGGGAAAACGTGGACGGAATCAGCTTGCCGGCCGCGTCGGAATCTTTTTGATCGAGCAAGCGGCGCATCGCCCGAATCTGATGCCGCAGCCGGGATTTACGGCTTCGATTGATCGCCGTCCGGCGCTCCGCCATACGAACGCGCTTCAGCGCGGTAACTGTGTTTGCCATGAATCTATCTACTTTAGGATAGCGGACGGGCTAGGCGGAAGCAAATGGGGCCGGATTTGATGGGCGTGCCAGCTTCCCGCAGGATCTCAGTACCCGATTTCTGTCGCGCTATGCTTCCAAATGCTATTCTTGCGAAAATAGACGGTATGTCTCCTTGGGAGATTTTCGTCGCCCTAGTCATTGCGCTTGCTGTTGGATATTTCACGGCAGCATCCCGAGTCGTTGGAAGTCGGTTTTGCCCGAAATGGTTTGCAAGATTTATCCTGGGTCAACGAAAGCGTTAGGCTACTAGCTGCGCCCGATCTTCCGCACGAAATGCTCCGGATGCTCAAATTGAGCCACTACCGGGGGAGAGAGGATCTGCTTTCGTTGCCGAAGCAGTTGCTGCAGGGCGGCGATGTCGATGCGGTGTATTTCTCTTTTCGTTTTGATCGCTAGCGCGGCGGCTACTCCGGCGCTTTCGCCGGCGATCATGTAATTCGCTTCCATGCGAAACGAGCCATAGGCTATGGTCGAGGCGGAAATGCACACGGTGACCAGCAGGTTCGATGCTTGTTGCTCGCGCGGCAGAAGAGCGCGGTATGGGATTTCCCAGGGCTCGACCGGCATGCTGAGGTAGCCTTCGGTAAACACCTGGTCCATCACCGTGGGGTAATGGTAGACCTTGTGCGCGAGCCATTCCACTTCGCGGATGTCGATGTTGTAGCCAGCCATGCCGATGGAATCGTATTTTTCCCGATACTCCTCGAGATCGTGCTGGGTCAGGACATATTCGCCCAACATGCGGCGGCCTTCGCGCACGTAAAGTTGATTGGGCCAATGGCCGGTGTCGGCGAATTCGTCTTTCGGCAGGCCCCACGGCCGGATTTCCGCGCGAATCGAATCCGGAACGCTTGGCGTCGTTTTGCAGAAAATAGATCAAGCCTTGCGCCCAGCTCAAATGCTCGATCCCAAATCTGTTTGCGGCGCTCGTAAGTGGCTTCCGGATATTCCCAACTGGCGCCGAGCAGATCTGTCGAGACCGGGCCGGTGCTGTTTATATCGGATTTGCCATTCGGAATGCGGACCAGACCGAGGAAATCGCTTAGCGACAATGCGCCTTTCGCGCTTTCGAGATAACGGCGCGCGAGCGCATAGCGATCCGGATTGTATCCGCTGGGGCGTTCGATAGGCAAACGATCGGCGGGTTGATCCGTGAGGCACAGGCGGAAACAATAGGACTGGAATCGGCCGTCCGCTTCGCTGGTTTGGGCGACTTCTTCTTGCGGAATCACCCAGGGCAGCAGGCCACCTGTTGAGGCGTCCGCCGATACGGGAAAGCGAAATTGATGGCGGCCGGGAAGCAGATCCTGGCGGCCCGCAAGGGATTCGCCGTATTTGTCGCGTCCTTCGCGGCCAACCACGTACGAGACGCCGGCGGCTTTCATCAGGTCGCCTTCATATCCACTGTCGATGAAAACAGTTCCGCTGAATTCGCGCCCGTTCTGCATGCGGATACGGACGATTTGCGATCCGCGCTTTTCCACACCCGCCAGACGGCAGCCGAAAAAAGTGCGCACGCCCGCCTTGTCGAGCATGCCGCGCAGAATTTGTTCGGCAACGTGGGGTTCGAACGCATAGGCGATCGGCTGATGGTAATGCTCACCCGCTTCTGAGAAAAATGCGCGCGCGAGGCCGCCGATGAGCTGCTGCTGGCGGTCGACATCGCTATTGCTGAGACCGCCGGAAACCATTCCGCCGACGTGGGAGCCGGGTTCGACGAGCGCCACCCGCATTCCCTCCTGAGCCGCCGCGACTGCCGCCATAGTGCCGCCCGCGGTTGCGCCGTAAACCACGACATCGAACGGCTGCGAAGCGGCTGCCGATACGACTCCGGAGGCGAGCATGAACGCCACCGAAAGTTGGCCGATTTTAGCCACTTGCCGATTCATTTGCGCTACTGAGGCTGCGAAAAAAGCCCGGTGGTCGTCCACCGCCGTTCGTGGCTTTTCCGCAGCCCTTCCCGCCAGAGTGGCTCGTCGTTCTGTTCAGAGACTGATCTAACGTTAAGCTTTGGAACGACCCAACTTGCTCTTGCGAGCGCACAGTGCGGCCATGCCGAGCAAGCCGATGCCGAGCAAAAGCAGCGATCCAGGCTCCGGTACAGGACTCGTGGTAAAAGAGCCGTACTCTCCCGGGGGAGGAACGTTCGGCCCTGGAGTGGCGTTCGGAAGGTCCACGAGACTCGTCGCATTCGCAAGCCCAGCGGCGTAGATGATCGGCCCGCCTCCCACGTCGCCGTTGCTCCAAATCTCAGCAACGTATCCTCCGGGTCCGGCGATATTAAACGCGAGGCCATAGATGTCGAACAGGCCTCCGGAGAATGGATAGGTTAGCGTAGGGACGTTGTTGACGAGTTCGAAGCAGACCGCCGGAGAGTTCCCTGCCGGGTAAAACACGTCATCGTAGGATAAACCACCTGGGGTAGTTGCAAACCCGGAGACCAGAGGGTTGTTCACATACGATATCGGGGTGTAGAGCCCGGTAATCGCACCAGAGACATTGGCGTTTGTGTCCGAAAACGTTCCGCTGATGCTGGTGATCTCATAACCGGGGGGATTACTAGAGTTAGTGCTCTGCTGTCCAACCCAGAACACGCCGGAAGCGTTGATCCCGTTTCCGTTGAACGAGAAATTAAATCCATCTGCTAGCGCGGCTGGCGCAATGGCCACGGCCGCCGCTAATCCGAGTACTGCAAAATAGCTGTTTTTCATTTGTCTTTCCTATAAACCTCCGCTGAAGATGTTGGGGACACCGGACTATTGGACACGAATATGATGAATCGATTACAAGCGAACTTTCTGGGGAAACCAAAAATAGTCCTAGGCGTTCTAGCCGCTGGCAGGCTGTGTACGAGATGCCGCCCGGCGAATCCGGCGGAGGCGAATGCTTCGCAATTGCATTCGCGCTGCTAACATCCTAGTTTGTGGCGCGGGTAGTTTTCATAGAGGACGAACCGGACATGCTGGAACTGCTGCGCTACAACTTTGAGAAAGCCGGCTTTCAAGTTTCTCCGTTTGCGAGCGGCGAGCCGGCGTTAGAGTTCTTACGCCGCAATCCTGCCGATCTTCTCATCCTCGACATTATGCTGCCGGGCCAGGATGGACTGGACATTTGCCGCCGCATCCGGTTGCAAGAGAATCTCAGAGACTTGCCGCTGATATTTTTGACGGCTAAAGGGGATGAGGTCGACCGCATTGTGGGCCTGGAGCTGGGCGCGGACGATTACGTGGTGAAGCCCTTCAGCCCGCGTGAACTCATCGCACGAGCGAAAGCTGTTTTGCGGCGTCACACGAACAGCGAAAAAACCAGTGAGGTCATCCGGGTTCGCGATCTGCGCATCAATGCTTCCACCTGTGAAGTAGCGGTCCGGGGTAAAGAGGTGAAGCTAAGCTCGTTGGAATTTCGGCTCCTGCACTGGCTTGCGTCGCACCCGCAGCAAGTTTTCAGCCGGGAACAATTGCTCGACCGGGTTTGGGGCATGGATCGTTTTGTTACTCCGCGAACGATAGACGTTCACGTCCGGCGGCTGCGTGAAAAGATCGAGACGCAGCCCGAGCAGCCCGATTATATTGAGACGGTTCGGGGGTTCGGATATCGATTTCGTCCTGAAGCGCCCAGCGCGGAAGAATAAGGTGTAAATGGTCCGCGGAAGCCCGCTCTTCCGAAAGCTGCTGGCGGGCGCATTTGTCTTACTTGCGTTCGCTCTAATTACTCTTGATTTTTATCTGACGCGGTACACAGCCGCGCGTGAAACGCATGCTGTCGAGAGCCGCCTGGCAGCGGAGGCGCGACTGCTTGCCGATGAACTCGCCGCCGGTCAGACGGGAGATATTCTTCGCTTCGCGGCGGATGCGGACCACCGGGCCGGGGCGCGGGTGACGGTCATCAATCCGAGGGGCGTGGTTCTGGCCGATTCCGAACACGATGCCGGCACCATGGAAAACCATGCCGGGCGTCCGGAAGTTCGAAAGGCGCTGCAGGGGGCGACCGGCGCGGCCGTCCGGCATAGCGCGACGCTCGATCGCGACTTCTGCTATGTCGCAATTCCGTTGATCTACGGCGGCCAGCGTGGCTTTGTGCTCAGGCTTGCAGTGCCGCTGGAGGAAGTGGACAAATCGGTAGCAGCCGTCCAGCGGCGCATCGTCGAGGCTTCCGCATTGGCCGCCGTGTTGGCTCTGGTGTTGGCCTATTTCTTTTCCATTCGCCTCAGCCGCCGCATCGGCCGGCTTCGAAGGTTCGCCGAACGCTTGCTGCACTCGCCGGAACCGGAAGAACTCGTGCCGGAAAGCAATGACGAGGTGGGTGCGCTCAGCCGGGCGCTGAACGACATGGGCAGTCAACTGCGCCAATCGATCGAAAGGCTGAGAATCGAATCGTCAGGGCGCGAGGCCATTCTGGCGAGCATGGTGGAGGGCGTGCTCGCGGTGGATCATCAGATGCGAATTTTATTTTCGAATGAATCTTTCTCCAAGATGGTGCGGCCGAACACGCCTATGCCGGAGCGGCACGTTCCGGTGGTTTCGGTAATCCGGGATTCTGTATTGGTGAGCATGCTTGCGGACGTGCTTGCTACGGGAGAGGCTTTGAAAGCGCGCCTTGAGCTGCCCGCGGCGGCGGGCCGCGTGTTCGAGGTGCAGACGGCGGCACTAGTGACGGCGGGACAGCGCGGTGCGATCGCAATATTCCACGAGATCACCGAGATCGAACGGCTGGAGCGGATCCGGAAGGATTTCGTCGCCAATGTTTCGCATGAGCTGCGGACGCCGCTGGCCGCAATTCGCGGCTATTCCGAAACGCTGCTGGATGGAGGTCTCGAAGACGCCTCCATCAACAGAAAGTTCCTCGAGACAATTAACGCGCACGCGATCCGTTTGACGAATATCAGCGCCGACCTGCTGACGCTTTCCGAACTGGACTCGAAAAACGCGGCGGTAGCAACCACTTCGGTATCGCTGAAGGATTCTATTTCACTAGCGATGCGGACTGTGGAATCTGAGGCGCGGATTCGGGACGTCAAGCTTGATTGCAATGATTTTGAGGATATCGAGATTTCCGGGCACAAGTTGCGGCTGGAGCAGGCGCTGATTAATCTGCTGGACAATGCAATCAAGTTCAACCGGCCGGGCGGAGAAGCGCGCGTCGAAGTTTCGCGCAGCGCTTCAGGACAGGCAAAGATCAGGATCGCGGATACGGGCGTGGGGATTCCAGCTCAGGACTTGCACCGCATCTTCGAGCGCTTCTACCGGGTGGACAAAGTGCGCTCGCGGGACGTGGGCGGGACGGGTTTGGGGTTAGCCATCGCGAAGCACGCGATCGAGCTGATGAACGGCAGCATTGAGGTCGCAAGCGCGCCGGGGAAAGGCTCTACATTTACTGTTGTGTTGCCGGTTTCTAAAGGGAATAGCTGATATTCTGCGTCTAGCGGGGACGTAGCTCAGATGGATAGAGCAGCCGCCTCCTAAGCGGCAGGTCGGCAGTTCGAATCTGCCCGTCCCTACCAACGCTTCAAGCCTTTTTGACCGATATCTTTTCGATAGTGCATGCCGTCAAAGTGGATTTTTTCAGCGGCGCTATAGGCGTTTTCGATGGCTTCGGGTAATGTCGCGGCGCCTGCCGTTACGCCGAGCACGCGGCCGCCGCTCGTGAGGAGCGAATTCCCTTCCCGCTTCGTGCCCGCCTGAAACACGACTGCGCCGGTGGCTTCGGCTTCGGCAATGCCTGAGATAGCGTCGCCGAGGCGCGGCTGCTCCGGATACCCTCGCGCCGCGAGCACGACGCAAACTGACGGCTGTTCCCAATTCGCAGTCGAAACGTCGCCGTTCAGCAGTTCGCCGAGATCGCCGCGGAAACTGTGCATCAGCGCTTGGGTCTCGGGATCGCCGAGCCTCACGTTGAATTCGAGTACTTTCGGGCCGTCGGCAGTCAGCATCACGCCGGCATAAAGAAAGCCAGTGAATGGAGCCCCTTCTTTGCGCATTTGCGCGATGGCCGGCAGCATGATGCGGTCCATGATTTCCCCGCTCTGGGCGGAGGTGAGAATGCGCGTATCGCAATAAGCTCCCATGCCGCCGGTGTTCGGGCCTTCATCGTGGTCGAAAATGCGTTTGTGGTCCTGCGTTGGCGCAAACGGCAGAATGGTGTGGCCGTCGCTTAAGCCGATAAAGCTGACCTCTTCGCCTTCGAGAAATTCTTCGATTACAACGTTGGGACCGAGGCGGCGGAGAGCGTTCTCGGCTTCGCTGCGATCTTGCGCGATGATAACGCCTTTGCCGGCGGCGAGGCCGTCGGCTTTGATCACGACGGGAAAAGAGAACGAATCGATGGTGGCGGCAGAGCGGGCGGTTGGAATATTTGCATTTGCAAAGAGCTTTTTTGCAAAGAGCTTGGACCCTTCGAGTTGCGCGGCGGCTTGCGTCGGTCCAATGATTCTGAGCCCGCGCTCGCGAAATCGGTCGACTATACCTGCGACGAGGGGCGCTTCGGGGCCTACGACGGTGAGATTGACGCCGTGCTGCTCGGCGATTTCGGCGTACCCGGAGACTTCGGCGGGAGCCGCAACGCAGGTTGCAAGCTGCGCGATACCCGGATTTCCTGGACTGGCGACGATGGTTTCGACGCTGTCTGATTTCGAAAGGCGCCAGGCGAGCGCATGTTCGCGGCCTCCGCCGCCGACAATCAGGATCTTCAAAGGGTGGCTACCAACGCTAGAATAACGGATAGTCCCCGGTCCTTATGCAGAAGAAGTACGACGTTGTTGTAGTGGGCGCCGGCCACGCCGGCTGCGAAGCGGCGCGGGCGTGCGCGCGTCTCGGGTTGAAGACCGCGATGGTGACGATGAACCTGGACCTGATCGCGCAGATGTCGTGCAATCCGGCGATTGGCGGGATTGCGAAAGGGCATCTGGTCCGGGAAATCGACGCGCTCGGCGGGGTAATGGGCGAGCTGACGGACGCGGTGGGCATTCAGTTTCGGCTGCTCAACACCAGCCGCGGACCGGCGGTGTGGTCGCCGCGGGCGCAATGCGATAAGAAGCAGTATCGGATCCGGATGCGGGAATGGCTTGAAAATGAGCCTAATCTACGGATTTTACAGGCAGAAGTCGGCGAATTGCTCTTTTTACCAAACGAACTCCCCCGGAAGATCCTAGGGGTGCGGCTGAAAGACGGGCGCGACGTGTTGGCCGAAGCGGTCATCGTGACGACCGGGACTTTTTTGAACGGGTTGGCGCATGTCGGGGACCAGAAGTACGCTTGCGGACGGAACGGGGAGGCGGCAGCGAATACGCTGGGCGGGCAGCTTCGGACGCTTGGATTGCAGTGGACCCGGCTCAAGACGGGTACTCCGCCTCGCCTGGACGGGCGCACGATTGATTGGTCTCGATTTGAAGAGCAGGCGGGGGATGCAGTGCCGACGCCGTTTTCGTTTTTGACGGAGCGGATCGAGCGGGAGCAGATCAGATGTCATCTGGCATACACGACGGAGGAGACGCACCGGGTATTGAGCGAGAGCATTGCGCGGTCGCCCCTCTATAGCGGGCAGATCGAAGGCATCGGGCCACGCTATTGCCCATCGATAGAGGACAAGATCGTCAAATTTCCGGAAAAACGGCGGCATCAGATTTTTCTGGAGCCCGAGGGGCTGGATACCCATGAAATCTACGTTAATGGCATGTCGACCAGCATGCCGATAGACGTGCAGGCGGCTATGGTGGCCTCGATTCCGGGCTTGCAAGATGCGGAAATGATTCGGCCGGGCTACGCCATTGAATATGATGCGGTGGATGCGCGCGAGTTGAAGCATTCGCTCGAGGTGAAATCGATTGCGGGCCTGTTTCTGGCTGGGCAGATCAACGGGACGTCAGGATACGAGGAAGCGGCTTGCCAGGGTCTAATGGCAGGGCTGAACGCGGCAGCCAAGGTCAAAGGGCTGCCGGAGGTGGCGTTGGGACGCGCCGATGGATATGTGGGCATTCTGGTCGATGATCTGGTAAGTAAGGGAGCGGACGAGCCGTACCGAATGTTCACGTCGCGGGCGGAGTTCCGGCTGCAGCTTCGCATTGACAACGCGGATGAACGGTTGACGCCGGTGGGGCGCCGGATCGGGCTGGTGGACGATGTCCGGTGGGAGCAGTTTACGCGAAAGCAGGAGCAAAAAGCGCGGATTTTGGAGCTTTTGGGGCGAACACGCGTGGCTGAGGTGGAGCACGTAGGCGGACTGGCGGCGGGGGATAATCCTTCGCTGGCGGTGTGGCTGCGGCGGCCGGAGGCGCGGATTGGGCGGCTGGAAGGCTGGATTTCCAAACGAACTGGGGAGCCACCGATCCATGGCGTACTGATAACGCTGGAAACCGAGCTTAAATACGCCGGCTATATGGCGCAGCAGGACCGGCAAATCCGGCAATTGCGCGAATCGGAAGGGCGGATGATTCCGGAAGCTTTTACTTATGAGGGAATTCCGGGATTATCGAATGAAGTACGGCAGAAACTGGCCCGAGTGCGGCCGCGGACGCTAGGGCAAGCCGGCCGGATTCCTGGAGTAACGCCCGCGGCCATTGCCGTTTTGGACGTTTATTTGACTGTCCGGTCGGATGTTCCACGTGAAACATTGACGGTTCACTAAAAACGCCGATGTTCCACGTGAAACATGGTAGGATCGTCGAGACACCTTGGCGCGCGTTATTTCGGTTGCGAATCAGAAAGGCGGAGTAGGAAAGACGACCACTGCCATTAATTTGGCTGCGGCGCTGGCGGCATCCGAATGCAAGGTACTGCTGGTTGATTCCGATCCCCAGGGGAACGCGACAACAGGCGTCGGCGTCGAGAAGAAATCCGACGGACATACGCTTTACAACGTGTTGCTTCGCGAAGCTCCGCTTTCTGAGGCGGTGGTTGCTACGGAATCCGAGGGCTTATGGCTGGTTCCGGCCGATCAAAATCTCGTTGCTACAAATTTGGATCTCGTGGATGCGGAAGGGCGCGAACAGCGGCTCAAAGCTGCGCTCGACGCAATCCGTAATGAATACGAGTACGTAATTATCGATTGCCCGCCCGCGCTGGATCTGCTGACGTTGAATGCGTTGGTCGCTTCCGATGCGGTTTTGATCCCAATCCAGTGTGAATTTTTCGCTTTGGAGGGCATTTCGCAGCTTATGGAGACGGTGGAACGGGTAAAGCGGACGTTTAATCCGCGGCTGCGGGTAGAAGGCGTGCTGCTGACCATGTATGACGACCGAACGAATCTGACCAGGCAGGTGGAAGCCGATCTCCGTGAGTTCTTCGGCAAGGAAGTCTTTCGATCCGTAATTCCGCGGAGTATCCGGCTGGCGGAAGCGCCGAGCTTCGGAAAACCGATTTTGACTTACGATCCGCGATCCCGCGGGGCGGAGGCCTACATTCAACTCGCAAAGGAAATTTTGGCGCATGAGCAAAGAGCCAGATCGGAATCAGCGAAAAGCGCTGGGTAGAGGGCTTTCGTCCTTGCTGCCGCTCCATTCGGCGGCGATTCCCGACCTTCACGCGCCGCACCTTGTGGAAGCTGCAGCGCCGGCGCGAGATCTTCCCGAAAGCTTCGAAGCTTTCCAAAATATTCCGCTACAGCAGATCTCTCCGGGAGAGGAGCAGCCCAGGAGCACGTTTGATACAGAAAAGCTGATGGAGTTGGCGCAATCCATCCGGGTGCATGGGGTAATCCAGCCGATTACGGTTCGAAAAGTCGGGCCGGAAAAATATAAAATCATTGCCGGACAGCGGCGCTGGAACGCGGCGAGTTTAGCGGGCCTGACGGAGATCCCCGCGCTGGTGCGGAGTGCGCAGCAGGATCAGCGGCTCGAGTTGGCGCTAATCGAGAATTTACAGCGCGAGGACCTGAACCCCATTGAAATTGCGACGGCATTTCAGCGTTTAGCGAGCGAGCATGGGTTGAGCCATGACGAAATCGCCGAACGGACCGGGAAAGACCGATCAACGGTCACAAACTTTCTGCGGCTGCTTAGGCTTTCGCCGTATGTTCGCCACGAACTGGTCGTGGGCAGGATCAGCATGGGCCACGGTCGCGCGTTGCTGAACGTCGCGGACGAGAAAGAGCAGCAGGTGCTGTGCGACCGGATCATCGGCAGGCAGCTTTCGGTTCGGGCCACGGAACAATTAGTTAAGGACTTAACTGATTCTGCGGCACCAGCCTCGCAAAAGCGGGAGGAACCGGCTCTCGATCCAAACATTCGTGCGGCGCTGGAAGAGATGGCGAGCGCGCTGGGAACGAAGGTCAGGCTCATTCCGCGAGCAGGAGGGGCGGGGCGATTAGAGATTGAATACTACTCGCAGGACGACCTGGACCGTATCTATTCGGCTATCGTGAAGCAGTGATAGGCTGAAAGCTTGCTGCCGGTGTAGCTCAGGTGGTTAGAGCGACGGTCTCATAATCCGTAGGTCGCAGGTTCAACTCCTGCCGCCGGCACCATCGAACAACAAGTACCGAACAACAAATCATGTTAAAAGCTATGCTCCTGCTGTTGGCGGCGGGCTGCTGCGCGTTGGCTGCCGCTCCGGAAAAAGCTCTGAATCCGCAGGTGGAAGCGATTGTATCGCAGATATCCACGGATCGTATTGCGGCGATTCAGAAGAAGCTCGAGAGTTTTGGGACGCGGAATATTTATTCGGCGACGGACGATCCGGAACATGGGATTGGGGCGGCGCGCGAGTGGATTGCGGCGCAATTTCGAAGCTACAGCCCGAAGCTGCAGGTCTCGTTCGATAAACATCGCATTGCGAAACAGAACACGCGCATGATCGGGAACGTGGAGATCTGGAATGTGGTGGCGGTGCTGCCGGGCACCAGCGAGCCAGAGCGGCATGTCATTGTGAGCGGCCATTACGACAGCATCAATATGGTCTTCAAAACCGGACCGGACGGGCGGCGGGAGTTGGATCCGGTCGCTACAGTTGCGGCGCCGGCGCCTGGAGTGACGGACGATGGAAGCGGCACGGCCGCGGTGATGGAACTGGCGCGGGTAATGAGCCAATATCAATTCCGGAAGACGGTCGTGTTCATCGCGTTCGCGGCGGAAGAGTACGGACTGTTCGGCAGCGCCACCTATGTTGAGGAGGCGGTTGCCAAGCATGACTTGATTGATGGCGTGTTCAATAACGACATAATCGGCAGCGATGTGACGGGGAATGGCGAAATCAGTAACCGCTATGTGAACGTGTATTCGGAAGAGCCGAACGATTCGTCCTCGCGTGAACTGGCGCGCTATATGGCGCAAATGAACGGGCGCTATCAGCCGGGCTTTCAGGTGAATCTCGTTTTCCGGCACGACCGCTTCGGGCGGGGAGGCGATCACAGTCCGTTTGCCGCGGCGGGGTATGCGGCGCTGCGGGTCACGACGCCGATGGAAGATTATGCAAACCAGCACACCGCGACCGATACATTTGCGAACACGGCTCCGGCGTATACGGCGTCGGTGACGAAAGCGAATGCGGCGGCGATTGCGTCGCTGGCGCTGGCGCCGAAGGCTCCGGAATTAAAAGCGGCGAACGGACGGCGCGGGGCGTTGTCGCGCGGGACGATGCCCGACCATTCGGCGGGTTATGATGCGGTGATGAGCTGGCAGGATGAACATCCGGAGCCGGACTTGGCGGGTTACGCGATTGTGATGCGAAAGACAACGTCGCCGGTTTGGGAACGGGAGATTTTTGTGGGTGATGTTAGTAAGTACACGCTGCCGAATGTAAATATCGATGAAGTAGTGCTGGGCGTGAAAGCTATCGATAAGGACGGAGATGAGAGTCCGGTTACGGCTTATGTAAGTCCGCCTTATCGGCAGAAGAAGATTGAGACTTACTAACACGCCTGCGGTGCTGGCGTTCCTGACCGCCGGCCTAACATCGCTCACACCTGCAAACGCGCAGCAACATGCGATCGACACTAGCAAGTCGACCGTGATCGTGCGTGTGTACAAGGCGGGTGTGTTTTCCGCTCTGGGCCATAATCACGAGATTGCCGCGGGAATTACTCGGGGCGTCGTGGATCGTGCGGGGCATTCTGTTGAGTTACATATTAAGGCGAGCTCGCTGCGCGTCGCTGATCCGAACATTTCCGAGAAAGAGCGCTCTGAGATACAACAGACCATGCTGGGCAGCAAGGTGCTTGATGTCGAGCACTATCGGGAGATCGTCTTTCGATCCACCGTCGTTCAGCCGGCAGGCGCGAGTTCCTGGAGGGTACGCGGCGACTTGACCTTACACGGGCAAACACGGCCCGTAACTTTGGAAATTAGGGAAAACGGCGTGCATTACGTTGGGAGTTGCCGATTTAAGCAGAGCGAATTCGGCATTACGCCAGTGAAGGTGGCCGGGGGCGCGATACGGGTCAGGGATGAGGTCGGGGTTGAATTTGATGTTCAGTTGGCGAGGTAGTACTCCGCTTCCTCACGGTCGCGGTTTTGTTTTGGCTCTGTTACAGGTAACTGAGCCACCAGTTGCGGCGCGTGGCTTTGATGTTTGCGTACCAGCGGCAGAGTGGGTACAGAGAGGCTACGATGGCTATCCACACGACATACACTACCCAAAGGCTGTAACCAAAGTGCGGCGGGAATAACTGGCGGGGTCCACCCATTGAGGGTAGCGGGTTGAACATGAATTTAAAAGCTGTGTTTCCGTACCGCAGCCAGGCCATTAGCACGGCCAGGACGTGAATGGCGTAGAAGTGCAGGATGAAGTAAAACAGCGGCACACGTCCGAAGACGATTAAGGGATTGGCCGCCCTGAACGAGAATCGAGCAAAATAGGCCAGAACCAATAATGCCAGTCCCAGCGTCATCAGCAGGAAATCGAGGGAGGCCGGATATTTGGTGCAGTCGAGAAACGAGAGCACCGTAAATAGCGCCGATTTCTGCACGGACCACGGTGCTGGATCTCCATAAATGTTGATCGCCCTGATTACGACGAAAGCGATTGTCAAAGTAAGCCCAATTCTCAGCATGATCCTCTGGCGCGCCGAGGGCTCGCGGAGTAAGATATGTCCGAAGCAAAAGCCGACGGCCATAACAGCCAGCCAGGGCACCAGTGTATAGGTCACTAATACCGGCGTACCGTTAAAAGTCAAGACACCGGGCTGATGAATGAGGTCCCAGATCCAGGCGGCAAAACCAGACTTTGGCGCAGGAACGCGATCCAGGCAATTGTGAAGGGCGATGACAGCCAGACTCAGCACGGCGAGCCAGGCGGCAGGCAGATAAATCAGCGCCGCCATGGCAATCATGCAAATGCCGAAAATCCAGAGGATGAGAAGAAAAACGGTGTAGTGCAGTGAAAAGTTGAAGTCATACGCCAATTGCATAACGGTCAGCTCTAATAAAACGAGCCAGAGACCGCGTGTCCAGAGAAAGCGTGACAGTTCCCGCTTGGAATGGTTGCGCTGCCGCCACCAAAGGAATGCGCCCGCACCGGCGGCAAACATGAATACGGGCAAACAAAAATGGGTAATCCAACGAGTGAAAAAGAGGATCGGGGTGGTTTTGGTAAGGTCCGTCGGGGAGAAGGACATGGCTTTAATGTGGAAGAAATCGCGGGTATGGTCAAGCGCCATGAGAATCATGACGGCGCCGCGGAGGGCGTCGAGGCCCGGAAGGCGCGAACTCAGGTTCGTGCGCGAATCCATTGATACGGGTTAGTGCAAGAGATCGTTTAGCGCTTTGATTTTTTCCACGGGGTATTTGGGCTTGCGGTCGAAGGTGGCCAAGCCATTCACTTCCTGTTCGACATCGGTTACTTGTGTGTAACAGACGCCGGCGAAATTCGATAACTTAGCGATGCCTTGATAGAGCTGGGTGAGGCGGGCCAGGGCGTCAGCCTGCGTTTTCTCGACGCCGGAATAGCCCCAGCTCTCGGCGGGAACGTTTGCGCCGGGCGGGATGTAGGCGATGCCTCCGAATTCAGAGAGATAGAGCGGCGAGCCGTTGTAGCGGTAGCCTTCGATCAGAGCCGGTCTGCCGTTCTTTGGAACAGTGGCGCTTTGCGGCGTTACGTCTTTATATCTCTGATAGAGCACTTCGCCGGATTTTTCGTAGTCGTGGATCGCGAATAAATCCGTATCATCGGTGTGCATCCAACCTTCGTTGTCAATGACCAGACGCGTGTCGTCGAACGTATGAGTAAGTTGATATAACTCCTTGAGATAAGCCTGCTGGCGTGGATCGTGCAAATCGGGAACGCCCCAGCTTTCATTGATGGCGTTCCAGATGATTATCGAAGGGTGATTGTATTCGCGATTGACGGCTTCCATCCATTCGCGCGTGAAGCGCTGTGTTTCTTCATCGTCGAATAAGTAAGCGTCGGCAATTTCGCCGGATACCAGCAGGCCGGTGCGGTCCGCCCAATAGAGGAAGCGCGGATCGGCGACCTTCTGGTGCTTACGCACACCGTTGAAGCCCATGGATTGGATTAGCTGGATGTCGCGCTGGATGGCTTCGTCAGAAGGAGGGGTCAGGATGCTATCGGGCCAATAGCCCTGGTCGAGCAGGAATTTCAAATAGACAGGGCGGCCGTTAATGGTGACGCGGCCGTGAGCGGCGGCGACGCTGCGGAAGCCGAGATAGGACGAGACCTCATCGATCGGCTGGCCGTTGCGGAGAAGTTGGTAGCGGATGTTATAAAGATGCGGCGAGTCCGGAGACCAAAGCTTCGGATTGGAGAGGACGATGGCAGCGGCGGCGCGGTCCTGTTGGGTTTGGGTTCCAGCTTCGCCTACCGGTGTCGCGCCGTCCAGCAGCGACACGTGAAAAGTGAGCGATTGGGGCGAGTGGTGCGCGAGTTTGCCTTCAAAGTGCGCGACGCCGTCCTGACCCGCGGTGACGTGGACGTAATCGAGATAGTTATCGCCGGTAGCCTCCAGCCAGACCGGCTGCCAGATGCCGCTGGTGCGGGTGTAAAAGATGCTGTGCGGGTGCGGTTCCCAATCCTGCTTGCCGCGCGGAATGCTGCGGTCCGTGGGCGGATTGACGGCGCGCAGCGTGAGCACGTTAGGGCCGCCGGTTAGCGATTCGGTGATATCGAAAGCGAAGGGCACGTTCCCGCCTTGATGTGAGCCGAGATAGTGACCGTTCAGCCAAACGGAAGCCTGGTAATAGACCGCGCCAAAGTGCAGCAGCAGGTGTTTGCCGTTCCAACCCGGAGGGACGGTGAACGAGCGCTGGTACCAGATGGTGGCGTGAAAGGCGGTGTCGCCGATGCCGCTCAGCTTGCTTTCGAAGCAGTAGGGAACGGTGATGTGGCCGGCCAGTTTGAAATCGGGCGCGTTCCAGTGGTGGTCGAGGCCTTGGTTTTGGTCGTCGAAGGAAAAGCTCCAGGGGCCGTTGAGAGAAAGCCAGGCGGAACGTTCGAATTGGGGCTGCGGAAATTCGGGGCGGGGCGATGCGATCGCGCCGCGGAGATCGGCGGTGAAAAGGGCGGATGTGCTGAGGAGGGCAAGAAGCGCGAGGCGGCGCGGGCGTGCCGGAAGCATGGGGACATTGTACTGAGTTGAAAGTTCCGGTGCGATTTCGTGCATTGGCGCATCAAACGGACGATGCTAGCGAAGAGAAAGTTGGGGAGCCAAGGCCTGGAGGTATCGGCTCTGGGATTGGGCTGCATGGGCATGAGCCAGTCCTATGGCGTGCCGGACGACAAGGAATCGATCGCCACGATTCATCGGGCGCTCGAACTTGGGCTGGATTTTTTCGATACGGCGGAAGTTTACGGCCCGTTTATCAATGAGGAGCTGGTGGGGCGCGCGCTGAAAGGACGGCGCGAACGGGCGGTGATTGCGACGAAATTCGGCTTTCGCATTGAGAACGGGAAGGTCGCGGGAACCGATAGCCGTCCCGAGCACATTCGCGAGGTGGTGGAGGCTTCGCTGCGGCGCCTGCAAACTGAACATATCGATCTTTTGTATCAGCATCGGGTAGATCCCGACGTGCCTATTGAGGATGTTGCGGGCGCTGTCGGGGACCTGGTGCGTGCCGGGAAGGTGCGCTATTTCGGGCTTTCCGAAGCGGGGGAACAGATTATCCGGCGGGCTCATGCGGTTCATCCGGTGACGGCACTGCAAAGCGAGTACTCGCTGTGGGAGCGAAACCTGGAGCCGCGGATTATTCCGGTGCTGCGCGAACTTGGAATTGGGCTCGTGCCATTCAGCCCGTTGGGGCGCGGGTTTCTGACCGGCACGGCGAAACGCGCGGAACAATATCCGGAAGGCGATTACAGGCGCGGCGATCCGCGGTTTCAGGGATCGAATTATGACGCTAACGTGCGCGCTGCGGCGGTGGTGGAGAAAGTCGCGGAACGCAAGAAGGCCAAGCCTGGGCAGATTGCATTAGCGTGGCTGTTGCAGAAGGGCGATGATGTTGTGCCGATTCCCGGGACGAAGCGGCGGACTTACTTAGAAGAAAATATTGCGGCGGCATCGATACGGCTTGCGCCGGAGGAGATGCGGCAGCTTGATGAGGCGCTGTCGCCGGAGGCGGTTTCCGGGCCGACGGTATAACGAACGCATGATGGCGATGGTGAATCGATAGGATGATTCACCATGGGTGAAGCCCACGGCGGCAGCTGAAGCGCGCGCCACAACCAGTAATGTCTCACAGTCTGGGCAGTACGCGGAAGCGCCGACGACCTTCGATCCGATAAGTACTGCAAGATAGACGAGACGTCGCGTCTGCGAAATCCATAGGGCGGTCCGAATAGCGCGAGATCAGCGCTTGAATTTCCGAAAGTTCTGAATTCTCGATCGGGGTTAGCACGATGGCACCGGAGCGCACAAGCCGCCAGGCGGCTTCCATCTCATGACGATTGTCGCCGACCAAGTGAAAGAGTTCAGTCAAGACCGCTTCGGAGGTTGTCAAAGGTAGACGGAGTTGCTCAAAAACACCTATGCAGGTCCGGTGCCAGCGGTCCGATTTGTCCAGGAGCGCCAAAATGGCGCCCGTATCGATCAGAGCATTAGCGCTCATGACGGCGCCGCAGACGCTGCCGCAGAGTCTTGCGTGCGTTTTCGGAGCGGTGAGGGTCGCCGCCCGCGAAAGCTCCGAAGCAGTTCGATGCGGCCTTCTGAAGGCGAAGTTGCTCTTCTTTGCTGTCTATTTCGGGATTGCCGTTGTTTAGCAAATCGCGGGCAGCGAGATCGAGAACGCGCGGAAAGGGATATCTTGCGCCGCCGCGCTTCACGCTCCAGATTGGTTTTGAGTTCGGTCGAAAGGCGCCAACTGTAGACTTCGGTCTTCATGCATTACATTGTAGTGCATGGTGGGTGGGCTTTGGTTGTATTCGGCTTGAATGCAGCGGCCGGCGTCGAGATGTTGTCGGTTCAATGTACATTTTGCGCGTTACGTCAACATGGCTGGTTTCGCAACATCGGCGATACCAGGCAAGATGCCTCGGACGAGTTTAGTACGAAGAGCCGTGATTGATCAACGGGCGCAGGCAGCGCGATGAAGAACAGCGGGCTATAGTATTAGCGGTCATGGCAAAGGCGAAGGCAAAAGCTGAAAAGCGCAAATCGGCAAGAAAGCGGCTTACAATTCATGGACGGCTGAAACGCCTGGAGCCGGAAGTCAGGAAGCATGCAGAGTACGACATGAAAGGCGAGGGCGTCTATCTCTGGGTGGCAAGGTCAAGCCTCATCAAGGCATTTGAATTCGCAAAATACACTAACGGCATCAATGAAAAGCGTGTGAACGAGGCGACGTTCTTTGCTGCATCGGCGTTGCGTGGCATCTGCGAAGATGTGATTGCGCTCGGATTCCTGCATCAGCTATCAAAAGAGCTGCGCGACGAAGTGCTTGGCATCGAGCTGATGCTCGGAATACAGAAAACCACGGCGGAGCAAGCCAAATTTTTCAAAAGCGTCAGGCCGTTTCAGCCGGTGCTTTGACTCACAAAGAGGATGCGCAAGGGACCGCTAAGGCAAAGGACCGAATCACCCAGATAGGTCTTGAGTCGGGCCTATGGAAGACCGAGAAGAAAGTTACCGCCATTGGAACAGATGGCTAACGCGGTGGGAATGAAACCGATTTACGACTATTTCTACCGGGTGACATCGGACACTGTTCATTTCAATCCCGGCGTTGCTCTGCGCAACGGCTGGGGCAAGGAGCTATTCAAGGGCAAGTTTGCCACGAAAAACTTTTGCCGATACTATCTGTTTTCCAGTCAGATATACAGCGTCTTTCTCTTCAGCAAGCATTGCGAAACGCTTACGGACGATCTGGCGCTTACCGCTGCTTTCCTCAAGGATCTGAAATCCATCCGAGTCGGAAATCGATATGATCACCCGCTGGCCGGAGGCCATCACATTCGAGGAGATGAATCAAGAGCCGCCTAGCGAAATATCCGCGTCCTGCTGCAAGTCGCACACATGCAGGGGCTCGATGGTAAGCAGCTGTTGGAAGAGACACTACCCTACGTCGAGCGAGCCATACGGGGTGAGGAGCCAGTGCGCGCCGAAAAGAACTAGCTGCGCCACGGCTTCCGCTCTGACCGGCTAGTCGGCAAACGCCCACACCCAACCCAAGCGGTTTGGGTCGTGCAGGCGGTTAAGGATAGAGCGCGGGCGGGATGACCTATACTGAAGCTTGGGTTCCGTGGGTCGAATTCGGCTGCCGTTCCCACAGATTGAAAGGATTTGAATGCCAAAACGTACGTTCCAGCCGAACAATCGGCATCGGGCGAAGACGCACGGATTTCGCAAGCGCATGAAGACGGCGGATGGACGGGCGGTGCTGGCGCGGCGGCGCGCCAAAGGCCGTCACAAACTCACTGTCAGCGACGAACCGGCAGTCCGCGCGGCGAAGTAGCCGCAGCGGGTCGGTGGGGTCGGCTGTCCCTTTCCAAAGAAAACCGGATCCTGCGGCGGGCTGAATTCCGTAATGTATATCAGAGCGGTGTTCGCATGACCAGCCGTTACTTTGCCGCATTCTGCCTGGCTCTGCCGGAGCCGGCGCGCTCGCGCTTTGGCTTCACGGCGCCGAAGGCGGTGGGGAAAGCGGTGGAGCGGAACCGGTTGAAGCGCCGCATGCGGGAAGCGGTGCGCAGACAAACGGAGACGCTGCCGGCAAACTGGGCGGTGGTGTTCAACCCGAGACGCAGCGCGCTGGAAGCGCCGTTTGAAGATTTATGCCGGGAAGTGGGCCGGGTATTGGCGCGATGCAAAGAGCTTTAATCGCCGCGTTGCGAGGGTACAAGCTGTGCGTGTCCCCGCTGTTGCCTTCGGCCTGCCGCTTTCATCCGACGTGTTCGGAATATATGGCGGAAGCGATCGCCCAGCATGGCGTTTGGCGCGGCCTCTGGCTGGGGTTGAAGCGCCTGGGACGCTGCCATCCGTTTCATACCGGAGGATACGACCCGGTTCGCTGAAATATGAGATTCGATTCGATGTATGCCGACTAAATCGCTGCCCCCTGGTTCCGGAGGGGCCACGCCACCAGAGCCGCCGTCTCTGCAGAAGCGTCTACCGCTGGCGCTGGCGCTGATGATGCTGGTGCTGGTGGTTTCACAATACATTTTCAAGCCGGCGCCGGGGCCGAAGCCGGTTACGCCGCCGGTTAACGAACAGACGGCCGCGAAGCTGGCGGAACAACCGGCCGCGGCTGCAGCGGCAAAGCCGCTAACGGTCGAGAATGCGGCCGGCCAGATTCAGGCGACGTCAGAGGCGACGAGCGAAATCGATACGGACCTGTACCGGATCGTCTTTACAAATCGCGGCGCGGTAGTGAAGAGCTGGGTGTTGCGAAAATATCGCGACAATGCCGAAAAGCCTCTGCAGCTTATCAATGTGGCAGCTAAGGATGTGCCGTTGCCGTTCAGCATTGAAGCGGACCAGAAGCTTACCGTCGATCCGAACACGGTGTTGTATCAACCGAAACTGCTGCCGAATGGGACTGGGATCGAATATGAGTATTCGGACGGAACGACGACGATCCGGAAATCGTTTCAATTCGGCAAAGACAGTTATGAGTGCGAGATCAAATCGCAGGTGGTGGAGAACAACACCGCGATTCCGCATTACCTGATGTGGCGGGGCGGTTTCGGAGACCAGACCGTGCACGCGGCTCCGTCGACCGAACACACGGTCTATTACGATACGCCGGCTTCGAAACTAAGAACCGACAGCGCCAAGACCGCGAAAAAAGGTCCGGTGACGAATACCGGGGATTATACGTTCGGCGGATTGGAAGACAACTTTTTCGCGGCGGTGGCACTGCCTCGCGATGCGGAGCAATTGCACATCCGGACCTACAGCGACGATGTGAAGCTGCCCGATGAGAGCAGCGCGACGGCTTATGTTGGCGACGGCATTTCGACCGGGCCACAGAACGATTTCGCGCTGTTTGTGGGGCCGAAGGACTTCGAAATTCTCAAGAAGGTGAATCCCAAGCTGAGTCAGATTGTGGATTGGGGATTCTTCGGAGTAATCGCAAAGCCGTTATTCCGGTGGCTCAAGTGGACAAACGATCACTGGACGAACAATTACGGCTGGGCGATTGTAGTCGTCACGCTCATCATCAATCTGGCGCTGTTTCCGTTCCGGCTGACCAGCTTGAAATCGGCGCGCAAAATGCAAAAGCTGCAGCCGCAAATCAAGGCCATTAACGAAAGATATAAGAACGTCGGATTCCGCGACCCCAAAAAGGCCGAGCAGAACCAGGAAGTAATGGAGCTGTACAAGCGGGAGGGCGTGAATCCGATGGGCGGATGCCTGCCGATGGTAGTGCAACTGCCGTTTCTGTATGCGTTTTATCGCGTGTTGAGCATCGCGATCGAACTGCGCCATGCACCGTGGTTGTGGGTGACGGATTTATCGGCGCCGGAGACATTACCGATACACTTGCTGCCTATTATTTTGGTGGCGACGCAATTCGGAACGCAGAAGCTGACGCCGGCGGCGGGGGTGGATCCGAACCAGCAGCGCATGATGATGTTCATGCCATTGCTGTTCGGGTTTATGTTCTACTACTTGTCTTCCGGACTTGTACTATATTACTTGGCCAGCAACGCAATCAGTATCGTCCAGCAGCTTATTATTAACCGCATGATGCCCACTCCGGTTCCGGCCTCCTCGCGCCACCGCCGGCGATTAAAGCACCGGTGAAGAGATCAGTGAAGAAATAGTCGAGATGAAATACACTGTCGATTCGCTGCGGCCGAAGCTGGATGGATTTCTTGCGCCACTTATCGATCGCGCCGGACTGGATTTATCGTATGAATTGCGGCCCGGCGAGAATCCGCATCCGGAAGTAGAGAATCCGGAGGTGGTGGTTCATTTTGCGGGAAGCGACGTGGAACTGCTGCTGGCGAATCGCGCGGAGCTGATGCTGGCGCTGGAACATTTGTCGATGGAAGCGCTGCGGCTGCCGGCCGAAGATCATTCCTTGATTTCGTTCGATTCGAACGATTACCGGCTATTGCGCGTGGAGGAGCTGCGGATGAGCGCTCTGGCGGCAGCGGATAAAGTGAAGCGCACGCATGTGCCGTTCCACTTTAATCCGATGAGCAGCCGGGAGCGGCGGGTGATTCATTTGGCGCTTCGCGAAGAGAAGGAGTTGCGCAGCGAGAGCGTGGGACTGGGACCGGCGCGGGCGGTGGTGGTTGTGCCGGCCGACATGCCGACGCCTCCCGCTCCGCCGGTTCCGCCGCGTGGATTTCACGGAAGCCGCCCGGACGGGCAGCGCGGTGGTAACGGGAATCGCGGGCCGGGCGATAGGCGCGAAGGACGGCCGTACGGCGGGAATCGTCCACCTCGCGGCGGGCGCGGGCGCGGTCCACGTTAATGGTTTGCGAAATTGGTCCGTTGAAAGTCATGCTGCCAAGCCGAGCATTGCGAACGGGGACACGCCTGCTACTCGGACCCAGGCAGGTTGTCTGAGCTTGCCCGGGGTGTCCCCAAGTGGCTTTTCACACTGAGCAGTACTTCGGGTTGGGAAGACCGCTTGCTTACGCGCGCGGTTCTGTTTAGCTGAAATGAATTTGCGCGACACCATTGTCGCCTTATCCACTCCTATGGGTCGCGGCGGATTGGGCGTGGTGCGTCTTTCGGGCGCGGAGAGCCGGGGCATCGCGGAAAAGATCTTGCGCTTCCGTCATGCGCCGCTTTGGCAGAGCTGGCGTAGTGAATTGGCGGAGCTGGTGGATGACGCGGGCGCGGTTGTCGATCGCGTGGTGGTTGCTTTTTTCGAGCAGCCGCGTTCTTATACTGCCGAAGACGTGGTGGAGATTTCGTGTCACGGCGCACCGGTGGTGCTGCGGCTATGTCTCGAACGCGCAGTGCAAGAAGGCGCGCGTTTGGCGGAACCGGGCGAGTTCAGTCTACGTGCATACGTGAATGGCCGCATCGATCTGCCGCAGGCCGAAGCGGTGCGCGATCTGATTGAGGCGACAACGCTCTATCAGGCGCGGGTGGCGGCGCAGCAGATGGAAGGGTCCGTTTCCCGGCGCATTCGCCCGGCGAAGGAGCAGCTAGTCGAGTTGATTTCGCTGCTGGAGGCGGGCATCGATTTTGCCGAGGACGATATCAGCGTTGCTCCGGCGGAAGAGATTCTTCGGCGGGTGAATGGTGTCGAGCGCTCGATTGAAGAATTGGCGGCGAGCTTCGCGACGGGACGACTCGTGTATGAAGGGTTCACGCTGGCGATTGCGGGGCGGCCGAATGTGGGGAAGAGCAGTTTGTTCAACCGGCTGCTGGAGCAGGAGCGCGCGATTGTGACGGAGATTCCGGGCACCACGCGCGATACGGTTTCCGAAGCAACTTCGATTGGAGGCGTGCCGGTGAAGCTGGTGGATACGGCGGGGATTCGCGAAGGCGGGGATCTGGTCGAAAGCCTTGGGATCGAGCGCAGCTATCAGGCGATGGCGGATGCGGATTTGACTTTGCTGGTAGTTGATGTCAGCAATGTAAGCGAAGAATGGGTGGGTGAAAATGCTCGTCTGATGGACAAGTTGGCGGATCGCAACCCGCTGGTTGTCGGAAATAAGATTGACCTGCCTTTTGCATTCAGCGGCAGCGGCATGACTTTCGTATCAGCACTTACTGGCGAAGGCATTCCGGAATTACGGGACGCTATTCTGGCGCGTTTGGCTCCCGAAGGGTTGGCGGCGCCGGAGAGCGGGAGCATTACGAATGTGCGGCACGAAGCGCTGCTGCGGGAAAGTCTGGAGGCGCTGGCGAATGCGCGGCGCGCGGTGGAGTTTCAGATTCCGCATGAAATGCTGCTGCTCGATTTATATGCGGCGCTGCGGCCGATTGATGCCATTACGGGCGCGACTACCGCGGATGATATTTTGAATCGGATTTTTTCGACGTTTTGTATTGGGAAGTGAGCAGGCAGGCTAACGCACCCGGGTAGCGACGTAATTCGATTCGAGATTCTGTATGTGATCCATGTCGAGAACCCGAAATGTGCCTCCCCAAGTGGTCATGTTGGCAAACCAAAGTTGCAGCCGGAAGATATCGGGCCCAAGCGCCTGGAAATTCCAACGTCCAAAGACATTTATCTGGTTGTTGTAACCGACGATGTTTTGCACCATCATGCCGTTGAATGTGCCGTCGGGAAAATAGATCAGATCCGATCCAGAGCTGAAGCCTTCAACTCGCCAGCGTCCGAGGAGAAACTGGGGTGAAGCGGCGGACTGAGGCGGATTCGGACTAACGGTGACATTTGATTGTGGACCGGGCGTGACTGGAACAGGCGCGCTGCGGGTCGCTTGTTGTTGCGGCGCTGGGCGCGCTGGGGTTTTCGAGAAGGCCGTGATGGCGTCACAGACGCTCGTGAATTCGGGATCCGTAGCCTCGCCCTTCCAGTCCGAAAGGTCTGCGGCTTCGATGCGCCCGAAGCCAAACGGCGGTTCTACTTTTTCAATGAAGACGGGCACGAGAATGCCGCGATCGGCTCCGCGTTCGGCCTCTTCCCGTACCCAACGAGATTGCACGGAAACTTTGGACCAGAGGACAACTACGCAGGATGCAGCATCGAGAGAAGCGCCGATGACCTCGTCCCAGGTTTTGCCGGGCATGATGCGGCGATCCCACCACACTGAGAAGCCGGCAGCGGATAATTTCTCCGAGATCAGGCGTGCTGTGCTCGCATCTTCCTTCGAGTAACTGATGAAAACGTCGCTCACCGGGATTATCCGTTCGCAGCGAGGGTTTGGCGGTGGATGGCGTCGAGGACTCCGTTGATGAAGGGCAGGGATTCGTCGCTGGAGAATTGGCGTGCGAGTTCGAGGGCTTCGTCGATCACTACGGGCGCGGGGACGGTCTGCTGGGTTAATTCGTAGATTGCGAGCCGGAGAATGTTGCGATCCACTACGGGCATGCGCTCGAGGCGCCAATGCTGCGACTTGGCGGCGATGTCTTTATCGATCCGCTCCGCGTTTGCGACGGTTCCGCGCACGAGCTCTTCCATAAATTTGTCCGGCTTGGGTTTGCTTTCGCTCTCTTCCGAGTAGAGGGTTTCGTAATAATGCGCGATGGCGCGATCGACGGATTCGCCGCGCATGTCCCATTCAAAGAGCACCTGGAGGGCGCGCTTTCTGGACCTGTGCCGGGCGGCCATCTAGCGCTGTCCTTTTAATTGCTTGAGCAGGTTGGCCATTTCGATGGCGGCTTCGGCGGCATCCGCGCCCTTGTTCCCGCTCTTGCCGCCGGCGCGATCCATGGCCTGCTGCATGTCGTCGGTGGTCAGCACGCCGAAAGCCACCGGCACGCCTGTGTCGAGGCCGACCTGGCGCAATCCATCGGCGGCGGCGGCGGCCACGTATTCGAAGTGCGGCGTGTCGCCGCGCACTACCGCGCCGAGCGCCACGATGGCATCGTAATCGTGCAGGAGGGTCAGAGCCTTGGCGGCAGGGGGCAATTCCCACGCACCGGGCACCTTCACAATCGCGATCTCTTCCTGGGGGCAGCCTCGCTTTTCGAGCACTTCCAAGGCGCCCTTAGTGAGCTGCTCGGTGATGAACTCGTTGAAACGGCTCACCACGATGGCGATGCGCAAAGCGGTGGCATCGAGCGATCCATGGAAGGTTCGATAGGGCATGAAGAGGCGCAAGCGCGCGAGTGTGGAGAGCGCTCGCTATGGGATAATTCGATTTACCCCTCAGTCTAGCGCAACATGGATCCCCGCTTTATCCGCAATTTCTCTATCATTGCGCACATCGATCACGGGAAATCGACGCTGGCGGACCGTTTGCTCGAGTATACGGGCGCAGTGTCGCAGCGCGAAATGATGGACCAGGTTCTGGACACGATGGACCTGGAGCGCGAGCGCGGCATCACGATTAAGGCGCATGCGGTGCGGCTGAATTATAAAGCCGACGATGGCAATTTGTACGAGTTGAATTTAATCGACACGCCCGGCCACGTCGATTTTACGTATGAGGTGTCGCGCAGCCTGCAGGCCTGCGAAGGGACGCTGCTGGTGGTGGACGCTTCGCAAGGAGTGGAGGCGCAGACGCTGGCGAATACGTATCTGGCACTGAATCACGATTTGGAAATTATTCCGGTGATCAATAAAATCGATTTGCCTTCGGCGGAACCGGAACGGATTCGCGAGCAGATTGAGCAGGTTATTGGACTGGATGCGAGCGAGGCGATTCTGGCCAGCGCGAAGAACGGCATTGGGATTAAGGAAACGCTGGAGGCGGTGGTGGGGCGCATCCCGGCACCGAAGGGCGACCCGAATGCTCCGCTGCGCGCGCTGATTTTCGATTCGTGGTTCGATCCGTATCGCGGAGTCATCATTCTGACGCGCATTGTGGATGGAACGGTGCGGAAAGGGCAGAAGATCCGGTTGTGGTCGAACGGCGAAGCTTATGAAGTGGAAGGTCTCGGGTTTCAATCGCCCAGGCCGGTGCCGAGTGACGAGCTGACCTCGGGCGAAGTTGGTTTTCTATTCGCAAATATCAAGACCGTTTCCGATGCGAAAGTGGGCGATACGATCACCGACGATGCGAATCCGGCGGACGAAGCGCTGCCCGGTTTTCAGGAAGCGAAGCCGATGGTGTTCGCGGGACTCTATCCGGTGGAATCGCACGAGCACGGGCTGCTGCGCGATGCACTTGAAAAATTGCGCTTGAACGATAGCGCGTTCAGCTTCGAGCCGGAGAGTTCGGTAGCTCTGGGCTTTGGCTTCCGGTGCGGATTTTTGGGGCTTCTGCATTTGGATATCGTGCAGGAGCGCTTGGAGCGCGAATTTCAAATCGATCTGATCACGACGGCTCCGGGCGTGCGCTATCGGGTGACGACCACCGGGGGCGATGTGATCGAGGTTAATAATCCGCAGAAGTTTCCCGATCCCTCGTCGATTCAGCAAACGGAAGAGCCGATCATCGATGCGACGGTAATTACGCGCGAGGAATATATTGGCGAGATTCTGAAGCTGCTGGATGAGAAGCGCGGCGAACAGAAGAAGTTTGAATATATCGGCAGCGGGCGGGTGCTGCTGCTGTACGCGCTGCCGCTTAATGAGATTGTGCTGGATTTTTACGATCGTTTGAAATCGGCGTCGCGCGGCTATGCTTCGCTCGACTATCATTTGTCGGGATACCGCGTTTCTCCGATGGTGAAGCTGGATGTGCTGGTGGCGGGCGAGCCCGTGGATGCGCTTTCGATGATTGTGCATCGCGATTTTGCGTATGAACGCGGGAAAGCGCTGATCGAGCGGCTGCGAAAATTAATTCCCCGGCAGATGTTCGAGGTGGCGCTGCAGGCGGCGATCGGGACGAAGATTATTGCGCGGGAGACGATTTCCGCGATGCGGAAAAATGTGCTGGCGAAGTGCTATGGCGGCGATATCACGCGTAAGCGGAAGCTGCTCGAGAAACAGAAAGAGGGCAAGCGGCGGATGAAGCGCGTGGGGCGGGTGGATATTCCGCAGGAGGCGTTTTTGGCGGTTTTGAAGGTGGGGAGCGAATCGGGGGACTAGGTTAGCATCGATTATTCGTAACGGAGCGCGATCATCGGATCGAGCTTCGATGCCCGGCGTGCCGGAAGAAAGCTGGCCAACGCTGAGATGCCCGCTAACAACATCGCTGCCGCCAGAAGCGTTGATGGATCGTACGGCTTCAGACCGAACAGCAATACGGCCGCGCCTCGCCCGGCAATCAGGGACAAAACCGTTCCGATCAGCGTCCCGATTAACAGCAAGGCCCAAGCTTCTTTCATGAGCATCCCGATTACCTGCCATCGGGTAGCGCCCAACGCCATGCGGACTCCAATCTCAGGCCGGCGATTGACTGTGAGATATGAGATTACGCCATAGAGTCCGACGGTCGCGAGCAGCGCAGCTATAAAGCCAAAAATTGCCGATAACATTGCCATGACTCTCTCGCGAACCATGCCACTGCGGATCCAGGCCTGAAAATCTCCAGCCGTGGCGATTACTTCAGGATGCTCGCGCGCCATTAAACGCCGCACCGCGGATGCAATTTCAGTCTCGGTTTCATTCGAGTGAATAAGCAGCACCAAGAACGGGTCTGGGTTCGGGTATTGCGACGCCGGTGCAAAGGTCATGGGTGGCGTGGGGCCGCGGATGTCGTTGTACTTCGTGTCGGGGATCACTCCCACGACCTGGTACAGGGTGGAGGGAAAATCGGGCTCCGGCTCAGTACGGAGTGTCTCGCCAATTGGATTCGCATTGCGGAGAAACCGGCGGACAAAGGTCTGGTTTACAACCGCGACTCGCCGCGATCCGCTGGTGTCGTTCCGATTGAAATCACGGCCTATGATGAGCGGAATCCCCATCGTCGCGAAGTAGCCGGGACTGACCCAGGTGAACTTCGACAAGCCTTCGATTGATCCGGCGCGAATTCCGTGCTCCCAACTTCCTCCGACCAGTGGGACATTCGTGGTGCTGGCCGCATTCAGCACTCCAGGGATGGAGCGCACATCTTCCAGCAGTTGCCGCTGGAAATCCTTGTAATGGCTGGGGATCGAGTGGGCCTGCTGAAATGCGAGAAACGCTACGGTGATATGGGATTCGCGCATCCCTGGATTGAAGGTAATCAGGTTGCGGAAACTGCGCACAAACAGCAGCGCGCCCACTAAGAGCACGAGTGAAACCGCTATTTGAACGACGACCAGCAAGCGCTGCATGAGAAACCGCCGGCGGCTGCCGGTCATGCCGCGGCCGGCTGCCTTCATCGCGTTTACCGGCTGCTCCATCAGCACTCGTCTGGCTGGCGATACTGCGAAAATAATGCAGGTCAAAGCGGATATAAGAGCGGTGAACAGGAGCACGCGCCAATCGGTTGCGAGTGGCAAAACGATAGAGTTTCCTTCCGTTGAAAGCGCCCACACAACGAGCCGGCTGAACACCTGGGCGAGGCCTATGCCGGTTAGCGCTCCAATGCCGGCCAAAAGAGCGCCTTCCACGAAGAGCTGGCGCAACAAGCGGCTGCGCGAGGCACCCAGGGCTAGCCGCACCGCCATCTCACGGTCGCGCGTACTTGCTCGAGCGAGCAGTAGATTGGCCAAATTCGCGCAGGCGATCAGCAGCACTAAACCAGTAATGGCCAGGAGTAGCCAAAGCGACGAGTCATACTGCTGACGCAACAAACTAACACCTGCCGAGGCCGGGAACGCGGCCAGCCGGAATCGCTTGTATGTTTCGATAGACTGCGCACTGCTCCCGATAGGAGTTGTGGCGTCGAAAATTTCAGGGCTGATCGCCTGTAACTGCTCTGATGCTTTCTTTATGTTCCATCCCGCCCGCAGACGCCCCATAACAGCGATATCGAAGAGATCGCGATGCAACTCTTTAGGACGGCAAAGGGGAAACACGATGTCAAATCGATCCCCGACCGACAAGCCGATGAAGTCAGGCGGAGCCACGCCAACGACTTGCTTACGCACTCCATCTACTAACAAGGTTGTGGAACTATCAATTGGGGCGCTCCCCATCGCGCTTCGCCAATAGGAGTCGCTAACAACCGCCGTTGACTCCGGACATGCGCCCTCATCCTCACGGGAAATCAACCGTCCGCGCCAAGGCTGCACCCCCAGCACGCTGAAGAAATCGCCGCTGACCCACATTGCTTTGACACGACGCAATGCGCTGCGCTCGCCGATGTTCACCTGGTCGGCGGCCCAGGCAAACATTCCCGAAAATCCCTCTTGCCGAATTTGAAGCTCTTGCCAAATGGGACGCGTTAACTCGGGATATTCGCCGGGATTGACACCCATTCCGCGGTTCCCACCCACAATCCGAACTGCCGCGAGTTCGTTCGGCCTCTGAACCGGCAGAGTGCGCAGCAGCACGGCGTCGAGTAGTTGAAAAATTCCCGTATTCGCTCCAATTCCCAGGCCGAGCGAAAGCAATGCGCAGATCAATAGCGCAGGGCTGCGGCGGAGGCCACGAGCCGCATAGATCAGGTCGCGCCAGAGGTTCTCGATTAAGTTAAAGCGCCAAAGGTCTAACGCTTCTTCCATAATTTTCGATCGATTGCCCAGCCGAATGGGATTCCGATGAGTACCGGACATGTCTCGATGGAACGCAAGTTCAGCTTCGAGATCCTGCTGCAACCGTCTTCTGCGGAAGAGCTTTAGGAAGAAGCGCCGCATTGTTCCCTATCTTGCGAGAACCCGCTGAACGGCAGTTGACAGACGATTCCAAGTCGCTTCGTGTTCGCCGACCAATTTTTTACCGCGCTTCGTGATCGCGTAATACTTGGCCTTCCGATTGTTCTCGGACGTGCCCCACTCTCCGGCGATCGCGCCGTCGAGTTCGAGGCGGTAGAGAGCCGGATAGAGTGAACCTTCCTCCACTTTCAGGATTTCATCCGAGAGCAAATGAATGGTCTGGGCGATTGCGTAGCCGTGCATGGAACCGCGCTGAAGAGCATGGAGAATGAGCAGGTCCAGCGTCCCTTGAAGCAGAGCGGGTTGTGCGGATTTCCCCATCAGCCTCTCCCTCGATCGTCTTTGGGTAAGTATGATTCGTTTCCCAAAGATTGTCAAGGGGAGGAAAGGTCGACGGCTGTTTTAAAGGTGGGGCACCAATCAGGGGAGTAAGCCCTTACCGTCCGGCCTCGATCTGCGATATTTCAAACCGGGCGTTCTCGATATGCTGTCCCAAGCCGAGGTCGATTTCTTCTGGATTAGAGTTAGCGGAGCCGGCCGGCCAGGAAATTTTGAGTCTGCGGTTGTCGCGTCTTCCGAATTTCGGTTGAAATACCAGGCGATAGCGGCCCGGCGGTAATTGTTTGAGGGAAAAAGCACCATCATCTGTGAAGCCAAGACGCAGTTCTGCTGGTCCGGCTTTCGTGGGACCGGCGAATTGAAGGAGCACGTAGCCAGCAAGTCCGTTACCATTTTGATCGACCACCCTCCCGGATATTTCGCCGTTGGCATTGGGAAAAGTATCGACGCGGCATCCTGCGGCCATTTTTTTCGTGTGTTTCACGTAGGCGCTAAATGGTTCATTGATAGGATTGTGGACCAATGTGAGACCGGCAGGCAAATCCTCCTCGATTCGATATTTGCCGGAAGGCAACGAAGGGAAGGCATAAGCACCCTGTTCGTCTGTTGTCGTAGAAAAGCGGCCCCCGCGGTTCCCGATAGCGTGAACCGGAATCTTGGCGAGCGGCTGAGTTTCAACCGCGTCTGCCCATCCTGAGCCTACTTGCCGAATGCCAACTGTGCCAAACAAATCATCGGCACGACGGCCCGTTTGTATCGCCCGCAATTCTCGCAGAGCGCCGCCCACCATGACCTCCGGAGCTGTTTCCGAGCAAGTGGCGGCACGGAGTCGACCGCCATAGGTGTACGCATAAACGAGATAGCTGGTTCCGACGACAAACGGATAGCCGCAGTCGCCCCCGCCAAAGCCCGTGTAAAGAACCACTTCTTTACCGGATTTGCTCTCGCCGCGGAAAACTTCCACGGGCGCGAAATGAACTTCGTAGTCTGTCAGCCTCATGGTGCCGTTGCCGAGCCGCTCCATGCCACCCAGTTTGGAGACGACTTTCCCCAGGAATACAAGCTCACCGGAGTTCCACGCCGTGTCGCAGCGAGTGTTGAGGGTAACGCAACTACACGCATCAATAATGGGACACGCACTCGTCAGGAGAAGAAAAATAAGCAAGGTCAAGCACTGGCGAGTGGATATGGGATTACGGAGCATTTAGTCGGTGCAAGTGTACCTGAAAACGGATCCTATAGCGGGATGTTGCCGTGTTTTTTGCGGGGCATGGTGTCGGTTTTGTTCGCTAGCATGCGGAGGGCGCGAATTATTTTGGGGCGGGTTTCGTGAGGTTCGATGACGTCGTCGATGTAGCCGCGCTCGGCTGCGATGAACGGGTTGGCGAAGCGGTTTCGATATTCGTCGATTTTTTCCTGGCGGCTTTGGGCGGGGTCGGCGGATTTTTCGAGCTCGCGCCGGTAGAGGATGTTCACCGCTCCTTCGGGACCCATGACGGCGATTTCGGCGGTGGGGTAAGCGAAGTTGATGTCGGTTCGCAGGTGCTTGGAACCCATCACGCAATAAGCTCCGCCGTACGCTTTGCGGGTGATGACGGTGATTTTCGGCACGGTGGCTTCGGCATACGCGTAGAGCAGCTTGGCTCCGTGGCGGATGATGCCTCCGAACTCCTGCGCGGTTCCGGGGAGAAAACCGGGCACGTCTTCAAACGTGAGGATAGGGATCTGGAAGGCGTCGCAGAAGCGCACGAAGCGGGCGGCTTTGGTCGAGGAATTGATGTCGAGACAGCCGGCCAGATGCGCGGGCTGATTCGCGACGATGCCGATGGCTTCGCCCGCCATGCGCGCGAATCCGACGACGATGTTGCGCGCGAAATGTTCGGCGACTTCGAAAAAATCGCCCTCGTCGACAACACGCGAAATGATGTCTTTGATGTCGTAAGGCTTATTCGATTCCGCGGGGATGAGGGTGTCGAGCTCGGGGTCGGCGCGCTCGGCGGGATCGTTGGTGGGCTGCCGCGGCACACCATCTAAATTGTTTTGCGGCAGAAAGCGCATCAGCTCACGAATACTGCGCAGGCACTCCTGGTCATCGGCGGCGACGAAATGCGCCACGCCGCTGACGGAATTGTGGGTGACGGCGCCGCCCAGGTTTTCCTTGGTGACATCTTCGTGGGTGACGGTTTTGATTACATCGGGGCCGGTGACGAACATGTAGCTGGTGTGGTCGACCATAAACACGAAGTCGGTTAAAGCGGGCGAATAGACGGCGCCGCCCGCGCAGGGGCCCATGATGGCTGAGATCTGCGGCACGACTCCGCTGGCGAGTGTGTTGCGCAAAAAAATATCGGCATATCCGGCGAGAGAAACGACACCCTCTTGAATGCGCGCGCCTCCGGAATCGTTCAAGCCGATAATGGGCGCGCCGGTTTTGAGCGCGAGATCCATCAGCTTCACAATCTTTTGAGCGTTTGCTTCGGAAAGCGAGCCGCCGAAGACGGTGAAATCCTGCGCGAAGACGAAAACCTGACGGCCGTGAATGAGGCCATGGCCGGTGATGAAGCCGTCGCCATCGATGACGTTGTGCTGCATGCCGAAGTTGTGGCAGCGATGGCGAATGAGCTTGTCGAGCTCCTCGAAAGTGCCTTCGTCGAGCAGAAACTCGACACGTTCGCGGGCGGAGAGCTTGCCTTCGCGATGCTGGCGCTCTTTTCGTTCCGGCCCTCCACCTTCTTCGGCGCGAGCGTGGCGGCGGCGGACTTCGTCTATTCGGTTCGTGATCATGTCAGATAGTAATATGACCGTTCCGCATGGGATCGTGTTCGGCACCGCGGGGCATATCGATCATGGAAAGACTTCGCTGATTCGCGCGCTGACCGGCATGGATACGGACCGGCTGGCGGAAGAGAAGCGGCGCGGCATTTCGATCGATCTCGGGTTTGCGCACCTCGCGCTGCCGGCTGGAGAACGCATCAGCTTTATCGATGTGCCGGGGCATGAGCGGTTCATCAAGAACATGCTGGCGGGGGCGGCGGGCATTGAAGCGGTTCTGCTGATTGTTGCGGCGGACGAATCGGTGAAGCCGCAAACGCGCGAGCATTTCGAGATCTGCCGCTTGCTGGGCATTCAAGACGGCATCGTGGTGCTGACGAAAATCGATCTGGCGAGTCCGGAACAGATCGCGATCGCGCGCGAAGACGTGAAGCAGCTTTGTGCCGGGTCGTTTCTGGAGAATGCGCCGGTAATACCAGTGAGCTCGGCGACGGCAGAAGGTCTCGCCGATCTGAAAAACGCGCTGGCGGAACTCGTACGGCGCATCGCACCGCGGGAAAGGGGCGGGCTGATGCGGCTGCCCATCGATCGCAGCTTCGCGATGAAGGGCTTTGGGACGGTGGTGACGGGCACCATGTGGAATGGCGGATTGCGCACCGGCGATATGGTTGCGATACACCCCGGCGGCCGCACGGCGCGGGTGCGAGGACTGCAGGTACATGGGAAGGCGGTGGAAGCTGCCAGCGCGGGGCAGCGCACGGCGGTCAATTTGACGGGCATCGACCATTCGGAGATTCAACGCGGCTGCATGCTGACGCGGCGCGATGGACTGGAGCCGTCGAAGTTGATCGATGTTTCCGTGACCTGGCTGGAGCACGCGGAAATTCCGAAAAAGCGTGAGCAGTTTCTATTTCATATCGGCACGTCCGAAGTTCCGGCGTGGCTGAAGGTGCTCGATCGCGGAGACGATGGGCCGTTCTCGCTGGCACGATTGTGGCTGGCGGAGCCGGTGCTTGCGATTCCGGGGGATCGGTTTGTGCTGCGGCGGCCGTCACCGGGACGAACGGTGGGGGGAGGCTCGATTCTGGATGCGTTTCCACCGGCTCGCCTGAATCGCGTGAAAGCGACGGCGCGTTTGCAGGCGCTGGGGAAATCCGATGACGGCGCGCGCGTCCGAATTCTGGTGGAAGAGAGCCGCGATGGACGGCCACTCGCGGATTTGGTTCGGGCTACTGGTTGGCCAGCGGACCGAATCAAAGCGCTGATCCGGCAAGACTCGCGACTTGTGTTTGTGGAAGCGGCGCAGCGCGCGGTGAGCAAGACCTGGATTGAAAGCATGCGCGCGAAGTTGTTAGCACGGCTGCGCGAGTTTCATGACAAAAATCCGGCGGCTGCCGGGGCGCCGATGGCACTTGCCCGATTAAACCTGGAGCCCAACGTGGCTGCGGCGGTGTTCGATGGTTTCGCCGCGATACAAATACACGGCGATGTAGTTGCTTTGGCCGCGCATAAGGCTCAGGTGAGCGCGGCCGATAGTGAGGCGCTGGCGAAAATAGAGCAGGCATTTCGGCAAGCCGGCTTGCAGCCTTCTTCACCCGCTGAAGTATTACGCTCGGCGGGCGCCGATGGCCACAAGGGTCGGGGGCTGCTCGAGACGCTGATTAAGAGTCAGAAACTGGTGCGTGTTTCCGAAGACTTGGTTTTTAATTCGGAGGTTGTTGCGCAGATTCGCAAATTGCTCAGTGCTCATAAGGGCCGGAGGTTTTCCGTTCCGGAGTTTAAAGAGTGGACTCAGGTTTCGCGAAAATATGCTATTCCGCTGCTGGAATATTTGGATCGGCAGCATGTGACGCGGAGAGAGGGTGATGCGCGGGTGGTCTTGTGACAGATGTTACAGGACTTCGAAGATCAGGCATTTGAGGTAATGCGTCTCGGGGACCGTCAGCAGAATGGGGTGATCCTGGGACTGGGTGCGGCGTTCCAGGATTCGCAGTTGCTTACCGGCGTCGAGCGCGGCGGAGGCGACGATTTCGAGCAGGCGGGCTTCGCTCATATGGTGCGAGCAGGAGCAAGTTACCAGCACGCCGCCGCGGGCTAACAGTTGCAGTGCGCGCAAGTTGATCTCCTTGTAGCCGCGAGCGGCGCCTTCTAGAGCAGATCGGGATTTGGCGAACGCAGGCGGGTCCACGACGACCAGGTCGAAAGTCGTTCGCGCGGCGGCGAAATGCGGCAGACGGTCGAGGACGTTCGCCTCGCGAAAATGAATGTTTGTGAGGCTGTTCAGCGCGGCATTCGCTTGCGCGGCGGCGAGCGCTGGCGCCGAGCTATCGATGGCCTCGACCGAATCGCACACCGAAGCCAGGTGCAGAGCGAAGCCTCCGGAGCCGGTGAAGCAATCGAGCGCGCGGCCATGTGCGTGCCATACGCGTAACCTGCGCAGCCAGATAGTTCTCGCGCTGATCGAGAAACACGCCGGTCTTTTGGCCCGCGAAGAGATCTGCTTCCAGCAACAAGCCGTTTATGCCAACCGGGGCGCGCGGCGGCACCTCGCCCGACAGCACGCGTGTTTCGAGCGGCAGTCCTTCTTTGGCGCGAACCGCTATGTCATTGCGGGCCAGAATTCCTTTGGGCGCAAGCACAGCGTTGAGCGCACCGGTAATTTCCGCCGCGAGCCGGTCCATGCCCTGATCGAGCAACTGCACCACGAGGTAATCGCCGTATCGATCGACCACGAGGCCGGGGAGCAGATCTCCTTCGGCATGCACGAGACGGTACGCGTTGGAATCGCGAACGACGCGCAGACGATGTTCGTGCGCGGCCTGAATGCGGCGCAATAAAAAATCGGCATCGATAGCTTCGACGCGCCTGCTGAGGAGCCGTAGCGAAATTTGAGAACTGGAACTGAAGTGCGCGACGCCGAGAACGTGATTTCTAGGATCGACGATGCGCACCGCATCGCCGGGTTGAGCATCGCCGCGGTCCAGCACGTCGCTTGCAAAAATCCACACATGGCCCGAATGGATGCGACCGACCGCTTTCGCATTGACGCGCACAGTGGGGAAGTCGGGCATCGCCTCATTTAAACAAACCTCGACGGGGCATCTGTTAAGCTCTTTACGCTGTCATGCCAGACCTTCGCTATGCGATTCGCATAGCGCGTCGCAACCCAGGATCGACAATTGCCGCTTTGCTGGCCTTAACGCTCGGGATTGGAGCGACGACGGCAATTTTCAGCGCCGTCGATTCTGTGATCCTTCGGCCATTGCCGGTGAAGAATGGACGTTCGGTGGCGCGTATTTACGAAAGCGATGCGCGATCGGACAGAGACTTTCTCAGCATGGCCGATTTTCTGGATTGGAAGCGCCAACTGAAATCGTTCTCGGCCCTGGCGCTGTTTCGCATGGATCAGGGCAATATCACGGGCAAGGCGGGGGCCGAACGCGTGCGCATTTTCCAGTGCGACTCGGAGTTGCTGCCGCTGTTGGGAGTGAAGCCGATTCGGGGACGCAACTTTTCCGCGCAAGACGACCGGCCCGGCGCCGCGGACGTGGCATTGCTGAGCTGGGGGTTTTGGCAAACGCATTTCGGCGGTGAGGACGTTATCGGCCGGAAGCTGCTGCTGGACGAAAACCCGTACACCATTGTGGGCGTGCTGCCGCGGAGCCTTTGGATTTTCGGCGATAGAGAGGTTTGGCTGCCGGTCACTTTCGATCGAACGCTGCTGCCGAATATGCGCGGGCGGCGCTGGTATTTCGCGCTGGGACGCTTGCGGCCGGGCATTTCCTTTGCGCGCGCAAATGCCGAATTGAGCGCTGTGGCGGCGGCGCTGGGGCCGAGTATCCGAAGGAAAACAAACGCGTGGGAGCGGTGGCGATTCCGCTGCGCGATTCGATTGCGGGAAACGCGAGTCCGGCGCTGCTGATGCTGTTCGGCGCGGGATTGTGCGTTCTGCTGATCGCCTGCGGCAACGTGGCGAACCTGGCGCTGGCGCGGGCTTCGGGGCGGCAACGCGAAATCTCACTACGCATTGCGCTGGGGGCGAGCCGGACGCGGCTGTTCCGGCAGCTTTTGACGGAGAGCACGACGCTTTCTCTCACCGCGGCGCTGGCGGGACTGGGGCTTGCCGCGCTCGCGATTCGAGTTCTGAAACACCTGCCCAATTCACGCATTCCGCATCCTGAAGAACTCAGCCTGGATTGGGAGGTGGTGCTGTTTGCCATTGTGACCGGAGTTGCGACCGGCATCGCGTTCGGACTGGCTCCGGCAATTGGGGCTTCTATGACCCGCGTGCATGATGCTTTGAAGCAAGCGAGTGGGCGATTGACGGAATCGAAGAACCAGCGGCGGCTGCGCCAGTTTTTTGTTTCGATTGAAACGGCGGTGGCGGCGCTGCTTTTGATTCAATCCGCGTTACTTATCAGAAGTTACGCGAAAGCCGCACGCATCAACCCGGGATTGGAAGCTGATCATGTGCTCACGATGGAGATTTCGCTGGTGAGCTCGCGTTACGGCCCGCAGGCGCCCGGATCCGTGGATCGCTTTGCACGCAGCCTGCTGCCGAATGTCCGCGAGATTCCGGGAGTGGAGCATGCCGCGCTTACGAGCAGCCTGCCGTTTACGGGTACGGGCGGGGGCGGAGGAATTCTGGTGGAAGGCGAGGCACGCGGCAGCGACCTGGCCGATTTGCCGTATGTGCAGTGGACTTACATTTCGCCGGGTTATTTCGAGACGATGGGAATTCGCCGAATCGCCGGGCGCGATTTCGACGAGCGGGACAGCAGGCTGGCGCCCAAGGTGGCGGTGGTCAATGAAGCGCTGGTGCGGGAATTATTCCATGGTCAGAATCCGGTTGGCCGGAAAATCGCTTTGCCCGAGGCGCGGGCGGAATGGCGAGAAGTGGTGGGCGTGGTGGCGGACGTTCCGCAGCTTGGGATCGAAAAAAAAGCGCTGCCGGAAATTTTCTTCCCGCTTTCGCAACTCGAATTTCCGTGGCTTGCGATTGTGGCGCGGACCAACGGCGACCCACTTGGCTATACGGGCGCGGTGGGGGCGCAGGTGCGAAAAGTAGATCCTGCGGTAGCGGTTTTTCTTCCCAGAAGCATGCAGCAGATTCTCGCGTCGCAGCTCGGCTGGCGCATTTTCGAGACTTCGCTGGTGGGCATCTTCGCCGCAATCGCGATTGTTTTGGCGTGCATCGGGATCTATGCGGTGGTGGCGTACTCGGTTACGCAACGCACGGCGGAAATCGGAGTAAGGATGGCGTTGGGCGCCGGGAAGCCGGAGATTTTGCGAAGCGTGGTGTGGCAGGGCGCAATGCCGGCGCTGCTAGGGGCGCTGGCCGGAGCGCTGTGCTCGCTGGGAACTTCGCAGTTGTTGGCGCAGCTTCTGTATGGGATTGCGCCAACGGACGCGGCTACTTACTTGGTTGTGATTGCGGTTTTTTTTGCAGTGGCGTTGGTGGCGAGCTATGTGCCGGCGCGGCGCGCGGCGGCGCTGGATCCGGCTCGGGCTTTGCGGTATGAGTGAAGAAATGGCAGACCGCGCGAAGGCGACGGTCCGCCCCACTTGGCTTGTCCTCAGACGTCTAGATTGCGGACGTCTAGGGCGTTCTCTTCGATGAATTTGCGGCGGCTTTCTACGTCTTCACCCATTAGTGTCGAAAAGACGGGATCGGTGGCTTCGATATCCTTCAGATCCACTCGCAACATGGTTCGGGTTTCGATGTTCATGGTCGTCGACCAGAGCTGCTCCGCATTCATTTCACCCAGGCCTTTATAGCGCTGAATGTTTACTTCGCGAGTGCCTTCGTTCTTCACGGTCGAGAGCAGGTCGCGCCAATTCTGAAGAATGTCGCGCTGCGAATCCTTGATGATGGTAAAGGGCGGCATATTCAAGCGCGTCACTTGCTTGATCATGGCGCGCACGCGGCGAAATTCGGGAAGGCTCAGAAATTCGATATTGATGTAGCGCGTAGCATTGGTCGGATCTTTATAGCCGATCATCCAGGCCGAATGCTCCTCTTCGTGCTCGACCACAGCTTGCAGCCCGGCTTGCTGGAAGCGGCCGGCGATGGCGCGGACGTTCTCTTCATTTTGGAGATCGGCTTTGGAGTCGATGGGGAGCGAGACATCGGAGAGCACGTCCACCACGCGCGGATCGCGCACGCGGCGCTCCAGGCGGCGGCTGATTTCGTCTAATTCGTGAAGCTGCATCAGGAAGCTCCGCAGCTCGGCGCCTTCGATAATTACCGGCGCCTGCCCGTCCTTGCTTCCCAATTCGACCGTAAGGTTTTCGGTGGCGCGGCGCAGAATTTCCCGCGTGAATTCCTTGTCGTCTTTGATGTATTTTTCCGACTTCCCCTTTTTGATACGGTACAGCGGAGGCTGCGCGACGAAGACTTTGCCGCGCTTGATCAACTCCTGCATGTGCCGGAAGAAAAACGTGAGCAGCAGCGTGCGGATATGCGAGCCGTCGACATCGGCATCCGTCATGATGATGATTTTGCCGTAGCGCAATTTGGCGAGCTCGAAATCGTCGCCCTTGCCGATGCCGGTGCCGATGGCGGTGATCATGTTGCGAATCTCTTCGTGCGAGAGCATTTTGTCGTAGCGGGCTTTCTCGACGTTGAGGATTTTGCCTTTGAGCGGCAGGATGGCCTGATAACGGCGGTCGCGGCCGGCTTTCGCGGTGCCGCCGGCTGATTCGCCCTCGACCAGGAACAGCTCGCAGCGGTCGGGATCGCGCTCCTGGCAATCGTAGAGCTTACCCGGCAATCCGCCGGAATCGAGCGCGCCTTTGCGCCGGGTCAGATCGCGTGCTTTTCGCGCCGCTTCCCGCGCGCGCGAGGCCTCAATCGCCTTAGTCACGATCTTCTTCATGACAGCGGGGGTTTTGTCGAAGAATTCGCCCAGCTTTTCGTTGATGAGCTGGACGACGTAGCCGCCGATATCGGAATTCAGCTTGCCTTTGGTCTGGCCTTCGAACTGCGGCTGCGGCAATTTGACGCTGATGACGGCGGTGAGGCCTTCGCGCACGTCGTCGCCGCTGAGATTTTCTTTCTGATCTTTAAACAGGCCGCTTTGCTGCGCGGCGGCGTTGATGCTGCGCGTGAGCGCGCTGCGAAAAGCGGTGAGGTGCGATCCGCCGTCGACGGTGTTGATGTTGTTGGCGAAGCTGAATACGATTTCCGAATACGAATCGTTGTACTGGAGCGCAACTTCGATATTCAGCTTGCCGCCGTTCGGCATATCGCGGTCGCCCTCAAAGTGAATCGGCTTATCATGCAGTACGGATTTGCCGCGATTGAGATGCTTGATGAATTCGGCGATGCCGCCGCTGTAGAAAAACTCTTCGGAGCGGATGTCGTCGCCGCGCTCATCGGTGAGCGTAATTTTCAGGCCCTTGTTGAGGAACGCGAGCTGCCGGAGGCGCTGGGCGAGAGTGTCGAAGTTAAATTCGGTGGCGTCCATGATGGTGGGGTCCGCCTTAAAGGTGAGCTTGGTGCCGGTCTTGTTCGACTTGCCGGTTTTGGCGAGCGGCGCTTTGGGAATACCGCGCTCATAATCCTGCTCCCAGGTGCCCTTTTCGCGCCAGATTTCGACGTGCAGGGTTTCCGATAAAGCGTTGACGCAGCTTACGCCGACGCCATGCAAACCGCCGGAGACTTTGTAACTGTTGGAATCGAACTTTCCGCCCGCGTGCAGCTTGGTGAGGACCACTTGCGCGGCGGAAACGCCTTCCTCGGTGTGAATGTCGACGGGAATTCCGCGGCCGTTATCGACGACGGTGATGGAATTGTCGATGTGGATCGTGACGGAGACTTCGGTGCAGTAGCCGGCCAGAGCCTCGTCCACCGAGTTATCCACTACTTCGTAGACCAGATGATGCAGACCTAACTCGCCGGTAGATCCGATATACATCGCGGGTCGAAGGCGAACGGCCTCTAAACCTTCGAGCACCTTGATGCTGGTGGAATCGTAATTTTCGTTCTGAACCACAGTAGCCATAGTTTCGAGTGTCGCCAGCGCGATGAAGAACCGCAAAACATATGCGGCCGCGTCCAGCGAATTCATACCTTTCTGTTCTGTCCCGCGCGTCATGCAGGCGAAAACGCCTGCTCCACACCAAACATCGAGAGCTTCAGATGCGCATGGGCATCACGACATAGCGGTACGCGGTTTCGGCCGGTCCGCCATGCGGGCGCAGCTCACCGGCGCTGTTTCCATCTTTGAAATGCAATTCCACTTCGCTGCCCTCGACGGAGCGCAGAAAGTCGAGTAGATATTGAGCGTTGAAACCGATCTCGACGTTGGACCCGCTGTAGTCCACCGGAATGGTTTCTTCGCTTTCGCCGGTTTCGGAGATCGACGAGTGAACTTTTAACTCGCCTTCGAGAATTTGCAAACGAATGGCGCGCGAGCGTTCATCGGCGAACTGCGCAACACGCTCAATAGCGGCCTTAAGCTCATCGCGCTGTATGAGCAAGAGGCTGGCATGTTCTTTGGGCAGCACGCGCTCGTAATCGGGAAAATTCCCGGTCAGCTTGCGGCTGAGCAGCAAGCGCTTGTCGATGCGGAAAAATAGATGATTCTCGTTGCCTGAAAATTCGATTTTTTTGTTACCGTCTTCGCTCGCCAGCTTCAGAATTTCGCTCATGGCTTTCTTGGGCAGCAAAGCGCGGTAGGAGCCGGTGAGTCCGGGAAGCGAAACCTGCTTCTCCATCATGGCCAAGCGATGTCCGTCGGTCGCGACCATGACCAATCCGGTGTCTTTGAGAATGAGCAGCGCGCCACTTAGCGTGAAGCGCGATTCCTCGGCCGAAATGGCGAATATGGTGCTTGCAATCATCTGCGACAGCATGCTCAGCGGGATTTCCGCCAGCGTCTCCGGCATCTGCGGCAATTCGGGGAAGCTTTCGCGGGACATGCCAGCGATGCGCGTCCGGGAGCGGCCGCAAACGAAACTGGCCCACTGATTCTCGGCCAGCTTCACTTGAACTTCGGCGTCGGGAAGCAGACGGATGTAATCGAGCAGGCGGCGCGCCGGGATGGTGCCCGCGCCTTCTTTCTTGATGCGCGCCGGACAAGCGCAACGGATGCCCAGCTCCAGGTCAGTGGCGGTCAACCAGACCTGATCGTGGTCGGTCTCGACCAGAATATTGGAAAGGATCGGGATGGTGGTTTTCTTCTCCACCACGCCTTGCGTGAGCCCCAGTTCCCGCACTAAATCCGACTTGCTGACTGAGAATTCCATGGCCAGTGTTTGAGTGATCCTTGCTCCTGCTTGAGCCTTTTATTATTCCTAAGATGATGCGTAATTAGTACTAAGAGAGAACCGTAATTGTAGGGCTTGTGGAAATGTTGAATTCTCTCTAAATTATAGCAAATCATGCGGCTTCCCCGCACTTGTGCCTGTGGATATTTTGGGTGTCAACTCTGAAAAAAGTACTACGTAAAAAATCCTTCACCATATTCAACAGGAGTTGGCAGGTGCTCGTGTGGAAAACCGGCATAGGGCTATTGAAGAGAGTCGATTAGGGAATGGATAAGATTGTTCAAATCCTCGTCGCGCTGCCGTAGGTCGTCGATTTTTTGAACCGAGTGGAGGACCGTGGTATGGTGCTTTCCGCCGAAATAGCGCCCGATTTCGGGCAGCGAGGCGCGGGTCAGTTCCTTGACCAGGTACATGGCAATTTGGCGCGGATAGGCGATCTGGTGGCTGTTGCTCTTCATCTTCAGTTGGGCAGGCTGCAGGCTGAAGCGTTCGGCGACAGCGCGCAGAATGGAATCCACCGAAATCTTGCGCTCCGCACCGGTGTTTAAGTGTTTTAGGGTCTGGTGGGCCATAGCCAGCGTGATGGGCTGGCCGGTAACGGAGGAAACGGCAATCAGGCGCGTCAAGGCGCCTTCCAGCTCGCGAACGTTGGATTTAGTCTTGGTGGCGATGAAAATCCGGACGTCCTGGGGCAGTTTGATGCCATCGCTTTCGGACTTTTTGTCGAGAATGGCCATTTTGGTTTCGAGGTCCGGCGGCTGCACATCCACCAGCAATCCCCATTCGAAACGGGAGCGCAGGCGCTCCACGAGGCCGGTCAACTGATTGGGAGCCGAATCGCTGGAAAGGACGATCTGCTTCTGGTGATCGTAGAGTTCATTGAAGGTGTGGAAGAACTCTTCCTGAGTACGTTCTTTGCCGGCGATCACCTGAATGTCATCGATCAGCAGCACGTCGGCGGAGCGGTAATGGCGGTGAAACAGCGACATGCGATCGAGCTTGATGGAGGTGATCATCTGGTTCATGAAGCGCTCGCTCGAGGTGTAGACGACGTTGAGGCTACGGAAATTGTCGAGCAGGCTGCGCCCGATGGCGTGCATCAGGTGGGTTTTGCCGATGCCGACGCCGCCGTAAATAAAAAGCGGGTTATAACTGCGGGAAGGCATTTTGGCGACGGCTTGGGCGGCCGCGTGGGCCAACTGGTTGGAGGAGCCGACCACATAGCTTTGGAACGTGAGCCGCGGATTCAGCCAGTTGGCCGTGTTTTCGAAAATAGGCTCGACGGCATGTCCGTGGCCGTTGGTGGCGGAGCCGCTGCTGGTGAAGCCGCCAAATCCGGCCTGACCGACGGCTGCGCCCAAAGCCGAAGCAGATTCAATTTCATACAGGATGCGCTGGACCGGAAGATTCAGATCCTGAATCGCGGTCCGGATTTGGGGGGTGTATTCCTGCCGAATCCAGGCTTCCGTGGTCTCATCCGGTACACGGACGGTTAGGTCACCCCCACGCAAGGACGCGAGAGCTGTTCGAGAAATCCAATTCTTGAACGCTCCTTCGCTCAGCCTGACAGCGAGCCAGCCCTTAATTTCATCCCAAGCGTCACTCAAGTCACAACACCTCTACTGAACGCCGGCGCACAATTCCCACAGCTTTTCCACTATTTGTGGAAAACGAGCGGGGCCGAATTTTGAAGCTATTTGGCCGCCTTCGATGCAGCCTTTGAGTTTGGCGGGAACGGTCTCCGTCAGTTCAGCAAAAACAGAATAGCATAGGGTGCCACGTTTCAAAGAGAAATCTGATTAATACGTAAGTGGCTGATTGTAGGCCAATTATTTAGGTTGCGCTATTCGCTAAGCCGTGCTTGCCGCAGCGCCGCGGGACTGGGGTTTTTACTAAGGTCCTATTGTTACAATCAGATGAATTGACATTACAACATAGTCGTCCGAGAATGTCGTGTAGACCCTCCAAGCGGGAGTAACTCAGCTGGTAGAGTGCAACCTTGCCAAGGTTGATGTCGCCGGTTCGAATCCGGTCTCCCGCTCCATGACAAATTGCGACGCCGGATCAGTGCTCTTCGGCTTCTAAAAACCGTTCGGCTTCAATAGCGGCCATGCAGCCCGCTCCCGCGGCCGTAATCGCCTGGCGATAGATGCGATCCTGCACGTCGCCCGCATGAAAGACGCCGGCGATGTTGGTCTTTGCGCCGCCGTGCGTAATGATGTAGCCGTCCGCGTCTAAATCGAGCTGGCCGGCGAACGGTTTGGTATTGGGAATGTGCCCGATGGCAACAAAGAAGCCATCGACCTCACGATCATAGCTCTTGTGAGTCTTGACGTTGCGCAGCTTCACTCCGGTCACGTGGCCTTTGTCGACATCGTAAATGTCTTCCACAACGGTGTTGGTGATTAAGCTGATTTTCGGATTTTTTTGCGCACGGTCGAACATGATCTTGGAGGCCCGGAACGCCTCGCTGCGATGAACCAGCGCCACTTCGCTGCCGAAACGGCTCAGGAAATTCGCCTCTTCCATAGCCGAATCGCCGCCGCCCACGACCATGATTTTTTTATTGCGGAAAAAAAATCCGTCGCAGGTGGCGCACGAACTGACGCCGTGACCGATCAGCTTATGCTCATTCGGCAGATTCAGCCAGCGCGCCGAAGCGCCGGTGGCGACAATCAGCGTTCGACTCTGCAGCTTCTCGCCGTCTTCGAGCTCCAGATGGAATGGACGCCGGGAGAGATCGGCATGCAGCACGCGGGCGTGCCGGTAAATCGCGCCGAAGCGCTGCGCCTGCTGCTTCATGTTTTCGATCAGCGCCGGTCCCATAATCCCTTCCGGGAATCCGGGAAAATTTTCGACGTCGGTGGTGATGGAAAGCTGGCCGCCCGGCTCGTGGCCTTCGAGAACCAGAGGCTGCAGATTGGCTCTTGCGGTGTAAATGGCCGCTGTGTTCCCGGCGCACCCGGAGCCAAGAACGATTACATCCAGAACGTCTTTTGATTCGCTCATGCAAGAAAGTAATTCGTGAGATGGAATGCCACCCACGAACCACAGTATGCTAGCGCAAGCATATAGGAGAACTGAAAAATAGGCCATTTCCAGCCGCCGGTCTCGCGCTTCACAACCGCCAGAGTCGAGAAACACTGCATCGCAAACGCGAAGAAAATGAGCAGCGAAACGGCGCCCGCGGCGTTGAGATCCTGATGCACGGCTTCCTGCAACCCTTTCGATTGCTCGTCTCCTTCGATGCCGTAGATGGTGCCGAGGGTTCCGACGATCACTTCGCGCGCGGCTAAGGAAGTAATCAGGCCGATGCCGATTTTCCAATCGAAGCCGAGCGGTTTGATGGCAGGTTCAATGGTCTTTCCGGCCATGGCGGCATAGCTGTCATCGAGCCGGGGAGATTGTCCGTTGTGCAGCGGAAGATGCGCGAGACCCCAAAGCAGGACGGCGACCAGCAGGATCACGGTACCGGCGCGGCGCAGGAAGATTCTGGCGCGATCGATGAGCCGCAGCACGAGCGACTGCCAGGTGGGCCAGCGATACGGCGGCATCTCGAGCATGAACGAAGACCGCCCGCTCTTCAGTATTGTCGATTTCAGCACGCGTGCTGTGAAGACGGCCGCTAAGAAACCGAGCACGTACAGGCTCAGCATGGTCGCTGCGGGAAGAGAAAGAAAGCCTTTGACGATAGCGATATTCGGCACGAATGCCGCGATGAGGAGCGTGTAGACGGGCAGCCGGGCGGAACAGGTCATCAGCGGCGCAATCATGATGGTGGCGGTGCGGTCGCGCTTATTTTCGATGACGCGCGTGGCCATGATGGCGGGAACCGCGCAGGCATAGGCGGAAAGCAGCGGGATAAAGGATTTGCCCTGCAGTCCGATTTTCGCCATAGTGCGGTCGGCAATGAGCGCCGCGCGCGCCAGATAGCCGGAGTCCTCCAGAATTCCAATGAAGAGAAACAAGAGCAGGATCTGCGGCAGAAAAACGATTACGCTTCCCACCCCGCTCCAGACGCCGTCGATGAGCAGTGAACGCCAGGGCGAGTCCGGAAGCACGGCTCGCATCCAATGCCCCGACGACAGCACGGCTTGCTGCAAACCATTCATGACCGGCTGCGCCCAGGAAAAGATGCTCTGGAAAACGGCGACAACGATGGCGGCGAAAATCAATGGCCCGGCAATGGGATGCAGAAAAACGGCATCGAGCCGCCGCGTCCAAAGCGGAGGCGCAGGGGCTTTATAAGACGCGCGAATGCCGAGCTTGGCGGCCCATTGCCGCACCTTCGGAACATCGTGCAGAATAGGAAGCTCGATTTTGGGCGGAGGCGCGTTGAGCCGCACAGCGGTGCCGAGCAGAAACTGCTGAATGCGTTCGATGCCGGTGCCTTTCGAGGCGCTGATCAGGGCGACTGGCGAATTGAGCTCCGCCGCGAGAGCCGAGACATCCACTTTGCCGCCGCGGACTTTGAGGTCGTCAGCCATATTGAGCAAAATCAGGGTTGGCAACCCGAGGCTCAGAATAGGGGCGGCAACCACCAGATGGCGGCCCAGATTCGTTGCGTCCAGAATCAGAATGACCGCATCGGGTTTGGGAAAATCGGGCTGCTCGCCTTTTAGGACATCGTGAGTGACCTGTTCGTCTTCGGCGCGCGGATGCAGGCTGTAGATGCCAGGCAGGTCGACCAGAAAGATTTCGTGCGCATCTTTTAGCTTGGCCTTGCCCATGCGGTGCTCGACGGTTACGCCCGGGAAATTGGCGACCTTCTGCCGCAATCCGGTGAGGCGGTTGAAGAGCGTGGATTTGCCTGAGTTGGGCGGCCCTACGATGGCGACGATGATGGGGCGATCGTTTACCGGCCGCGGAGGCAGAATCGATGGGTTGGGCAGCAGACTCGCCCGGGACGTATCTCCGTGACAGCTACTCATGAAAGCACAATCAGATCGGATTCGGGATCGCGGCGGACATAGAGCTGCGCCGCAGTGTCATCGCGCAGCGCCACTTCGGAGCCGTCGACGCGAAACACGCGCGGGCCGCCGCCGGGCGCACGCTTCCCGGGGACTATTTCGTTGCCGGGCAGGAAACCTAGCTCCATCAGCCGCCGGGCAATATCCTCCGGCAGATCCAAGCGGTCCAAAACGCACCGTTCGCCGGTTGGCAGGTCGGCTAGGGTTCGGAGAGCGGAGGTAGAGGCCGCGTGAGCGCCCCTCTTTTTACGCGCCATACGATATAAGACCAGTTTAGTATGAGATACCGTTCGCGAAGTTTCAACCGATTGGATTTTAAGAGGATATTTACAAATCGAACGGTTGTTTTTGACGCGTGAGCGTAGCCGGGTGGTGGTATGATCGACCTGTGCCGCGAGACCCCTCGCCACATCCGCCACTTGCGGCAGAGCGCGAAACGGGTGGGGATTACACCCGGAAGGAAGTCTGCCGGCTACTGAAAATCGACCCGCGCCAGCTCCGGAGCTGGGAGCGGCAGCAGCTCATTGAGGAGCTGACGCATTACCGTTTTTCGCATCTGCTGCTGCTGAACAAGATCGTTCGGCTGCGGAATGAAAACGCACACCCGCGAACGATCAAGCAAACCCTGCATGCGCTGCGAGAGCGGCTGAAGGATCATCCTGCGGAGGATGTGCAGGTTTTCAAAGAAGGCCGCCGGGTGTGCGTGAAGGTGGGCAAGCAGAAGATGGACCCGCTTTCCGGGCAGCTTCTGTTCGATTTCGATGCAGCGGAAATTAACAAGCTGCTGCAATTGCCGGCTTCGCCCAAAAACTCGGCGGCCATGGCGGAGAAGCTGCGCGACAAGATTGAGGCCGACCAATGGTTCGAGCGCGGGCTGGAACTGGAGCAAACGGGCGCGCCTTTCGAGCGGATCGTGGAGGCGTATAGCAAAGCGGCCGAACTGGACCCGCACTCGGCGGGAGCGCTGGTGAATCTCGGAACCGTGTTTTTCAATGGCCACGCCTGGGCGGACGCGGAAATATATTACAAGAAAGCTCTGGAAATCGATTCCGACTATGCGCTGGCGCATTTCAATCTGGGAAACCTGTACGACGAATGGGGCGACGGAGCGGGCGCGCTGCACCATTACAATCAGGCGCTGAAGCTGCATCCCAATTACGCCGACGCACATTACAATATCGCGCTGATTTATCAGGGAATGCACGACGCATTGAACGCAGTGCGCCATTGGAGAGCGTATTTGAAACTCGACAGCGGCAGCAACTGGGCGCAAATCGCAAGGCGGGAGCTGGCGAAACTGGAAGCCGTGACGGTGCTGCAGGGGAGCCGGCCAAAATCGTCCAAGCTGCAACTGGTCAAGAGCGAGAAAGCTTGAGCAAGGCAGCGTGTCTGCCGGTGGCGGCGATTGTTCTAGCGGCGGGCGCGGCTACCCGAATGGGCAAGCTGAAACAAGTGCTGGCGTATGGCGGGCGAACGCTGGTGCAGCACGTCGTAGAGCAGGCGGTCGCGGCCGGATTCGCACCCATCATCGTGGTGGCCGGAGCGGAAGCGGCTCCGGTTCGAGCGGCGGTTGCCGCCCAGCCTGTTTCGATTGTCGAGAACCGGAATTGGGAGAGCGGGATGGGATCTTCCATTGTGAGTGGTGTGCGTTTTTTGGGCGAGCTCGAAAGCGATGCAGCCGCGGTGGCCATCTTGCTGGCGGACCAGCCGCTGGTGACGGCGAAGCATCTCATGGAGATGCGAACGCTTCTGCACAACACGAATGCGGCAGCGATTGCGGCGCAATACGGCGGAACGCTGGGGGTGCCGGCGCTGTTCAAACGCGAAATGTTTGCCGCGCTTCGATCCCTTCCAGCCAGCGGCGGCGCGCGGCATATCTTGCGCGACTCCGGTATTGAGGTTGCAGCGTTTCCGCTGCCCGAAGCGGCGGTAGATATCGATACGCCGGAAGACTTCTATCGCTTAGGCGCGGGCGGCTGAGTGCCGAACGTGACTGTCGATTCGGCCCCGAATTTCTTGTAATTCAGATAGCGGATGACAATGCGGATGCGCTGCGGCCAATCGCGAAAAAACAGCGTGTCGTCGGCATAGGTCTCAACCGGGAAAAGCCATTTGCCGTCGATTTCCTGGCGGATGGTGGTGAAATGCGGGAAGAGATTCTGCTCGCGCAGCGTGTCGATCTGGGGAACGGCTTGCCCTTCGGTGCGGATGACCGCTAAATCCGATTCGCGGACCCACAGCATTCCATCGAAGAATCGCTGGCCGGAAAGAATCTGGCGCGGCCGCACGGATTCGACGAAGCAGCGCACGCCATCCATGGTTTCCTCGCCCTTGTACTGCGCTTCGTAATACGGGATCTCATCGACCGTGAGGAGATACGGATCGACGTTGCGGATATCGGCGAAATCTTCGGGCGTCAGTTTGATACGGGTCAAGGTGTTGCGCGCCTGCTGAACCACCTGTTCGTAGCGGACGCCATTGGGCGAAAAAGTGATGTCGCGCACCTCGTGGTATTCGCCCGTGACGGCGCCATGGTCATTGAATTCCTGGACCGTGACGGACTGCCGGTAGGTGTAGTTCTCCCGCGCCCGTGCATTCGCGGTTTCGCGTTCCGCTATTTTTTTCAGAAGCCCTGGAGGCGGGTCGGCGGCCCGCGCTGCCGCAGCGGGAAAGAGCAATCCCGATGCTACGATGAGGGCGATGTTTCGGACACTTCGTCCGTTTTTCATAGCCTTACTGTGTACCTGGCTGGCGTTGTGTGCAGCCGTGTTCGTCTATTCGAATCAATACGCCGGCCAGCATCCCCACTCTCATTGGATCATGAAGGCGGCGCTTCCCGCGTTTTCACTCGAAGCGATTTTTTATCTTGCGGCCGGGTTCGAGGCGACGCAGATCTGGTTCAGCCGCCTCGATTCGCGCCGCGCGCAAGCGGGCATTTTATGGATTTCGGCGCTGCTGCCGTATCTGGTGTTCAGCTTTTTGGCGGGAACTTTCGACCGCCATGCGTTCTATCTGCTCGCCATGCTATGCGCGATTTTCGCGTTCTGGTACGCCGTGCTCCCGTGGCGGCTGTCCTACGATCTGGGTTTTCTCGTTATTGCCGCGGCCCCGATTATTTTGCGCGTGTTTCAGCGCATCTATGTCTCGCCCGACGGGCACACGCATGTCGAAATTCTCGGTCACCTGATGTGGATTCGAACGGGAATTTTTGCGCTATTGGTGATCCGGGAGTGGGACCCCGGCCCCTTCAGTTTTTGGCCTCGCCGCGAAGAATGGAAAACCGGCGGTGTTTATTACTTATTCGCGGTGGTTCCCATCGTCGCGCTGGCCCTTGGCCTGCACGATGTCCGGTTTGCGCCGCTGAATGAAGAATGGTGGCGAATCGCTGGAATCGCAATTGGCACGTTCTTCGGATTTTTGTGGGTGGTCGCGCTGGGAGAACAGTTGCTGTTCTTCGGCGTGATTGAGCGCGCTCTATTGAATCGCGCTCGCTCGCCCGTCGGGGCGGTGCTGGTCGCGGCCGTGCTGTTTGGCGGCGTTCATCTCTGGTTCCGCGAATTTCCGAACTGGCGCCGGGCGGTGGTGGTGATGCTGCTTGGAATCGCGTGCGGGATTGCTTATCTGCGAAGCGGCAGCGTGCGAGCGCCGATGGTGACGCATGCTTTGGTAGTGACGACGTGGCGCGTGTTTTTTAAGTAGGCGATCCGGCCCGCTTGCTCACGCGCGCGGTTCAGAACCTCGACCTGAGGGAGGGGCCGCAGTTACGGAACATATTGCGATACGTAACGTTTTGCCATGATCAACCCCATTTTGAACGCGTCGCTGAAATCGGGCCCGGGGCGGCTGGGAGCGCCGTAGAACGGATCTTCCTGCTCAACGCTCATCGCGCCGGAATAACCGGCTTCCTGTAAGACGCTGAAAAAATCGCGCCAATTGATGGAGCCCATCCCTGGAATGCGATACGTCCACCATTTGGCATGGTTCACCGGGTTGATGCCGCCGGCGCGCAGAATTGGCCAGAAAATCTCGGTGTCTTTCAAATGCACATCGTAGATCTTGTCCACGAAATCGCGCGCGGTCTGGATGGGGTCCATGAATTGACGGACGAGATGCGACGGATCGTACTGCAAGCCGACATAGGGCGAATTCCCAAACGCTTTGAACAGTGCTTCGAAGCCGACCGGACTGGTTGCAAGATTCGGCGCTTCCGGATAGGGCTCCCACAAAATGCGGACGTGGTTGCGTTCGCATGCCGCGAAATATTTCTCATTGTAGACGCGAACGATTTCGTCGATCTGCTGGTCGAAAGGCTTCGAATCGTCTCGCCCGGACTGCGTGCCGATGTAGGGAATACCAAGCTTGCCGGCCAGGTTAATGGCGGCGACGAAGTATTCGTTCGAACGCGCCCGGCGCTCGGGATCCGGTGAAATGGAATCGTCGCCGACCTGCAGCGCCGAGACGTGCATTTGAAATTTCGCGAGCGTGGCTTTGACGTTTTGGACGTCTTCGTCGGTGATGGTGGTGGCATCCAAAGTGGAGCGCCGCCCGGAACCCAGGATCATGTTGGTAAAGCCGTTCGCGTTTGCGAATGCGACATTCCCCGGAGTGTACGGGCCGAGAACTCCGAGCTTCGGAGTCCATTCGGTATGGACTTGTCTGTGGGGGCGCTGGGTGGATTGCGCTTGGAGCGCAGCAGCGGCGAGCGAGCCAACGAGCGTGCGGCGAGTCATAACGTGACAAGTTTAGCGAGTCGCATTGTTGCTAATTTATGTAAGCTCCAAACCGCGTGTTTCAGGAATCCAGATGGCGCTGATCGCGGCCAGCGCGAAAGCCGCGGCGCAGGCCGAGAAGCCCCACGAAAGCCCATGTGTATCGCCCAAGGCACCTATGAGAAACGGCGCGAGAGCACTGAGTCCGCGCGCGGTGTTGTAGGAGACGCCGAGCGCGGTGGCGCGAATACGAGTCGGGAAAAGCTCGCTGCCGAGAATGCTGGAGCCGGTGAAAAAGCCGGTTCCAAAAAACGCCGCAATCGAAGCGGTGAGCAAGATGAGCGCGGGATTTCGGGCCGCCGCAAACGCCGGCACGGAGAGCGCCGCCAGTGCGAGATACACGATCAGAGTTCGCTTCCGGCCGAATTTGTCGGCAAACACGCCGAACAGCAGATAGCCGGGCAGCATTCCGCAGAGATTCAAGACCACCAGAAACGAGGTAAACCCGAGCTCGCTGAAGCCGCGGCCGCCTTTTGCAACGGGCAGCGCCAGATAGGCGGGAAGCCAGGTAAACAGGCCCCACCACGCAAACATTCCGAACGTATTCATGGCGAGCAGCGCACCTAGGCGCGGAAATGCGGCGCGCCACAACGCGGATCGCTCCGCTTTTGAAGCCGGCGCGTTTTCAGCCTGCTGCCGCCACAACGCGGGTTCGGCAACATCGCGTTGGATCCATAGCGTGACCAGCGCCGGCAGCACGCCCACAAAAAAAACCCAGCGCCAATTGGCGCGCGCGAGCACGAGGTTCGCGACGATAGCGGCCAGCGCGTAGCCAACTGCCCAACTGCTTTGCACGATTCCGAGCGCTCGTCCGCGCCACGCGCTGGGCCAGCTTTCGGCCACAAGTGTCGCGCCGGAATTCCATTCACCGCCCATGCCCAGTCCCAGCAAGAAACGAAATACGGCCAGCATGGTGATGCTGGTAGAGAAGCCGCAGGCGAACGTAAAAATCGAATAGGTCAGGATGCTTTGGCTCAGCATGCGCCGGCGGCCCATGCGATCCGCGAGCAATCCGAAAACGAAGCTGCCGATGGCGGAGGCAGCCAATGTCAGGGCATTCAGCAGTCCGGCGGTGGCTTTGCTCATTCCGAATTCGCGCATGAGCGTTGCCAGCACGATGGAATAGAGCATCACGTCGAACGCGTCGAGCATCCATCCGAGCCCGGCGGCAACAAGCGTTCGCCGCTGCGCGACAGTGGTGTTGCGCCAACGAAATGCAGGCTGCGGGGACGAGTTCAAGTTATCTCTTTGCCTTGCTGGTCGGAGGTGATGGCAGCTCGGAGGCCGGAAGGTTAGGGCGGTCGCGAACAATTTGCCACGTGACTTTGCCGCCCGCCTCGTGCTGAATGTGCCGGATGCGGAGTTTGCCGTTGGCGAGATAGCTCAAATGCACACGATCGAACGCCAGCCCGGCTGCGGCCATGAGTTGGAGATACTCGCCGTGCGCGGTTTCGTCCGGCGCTTCTGTATAACCGGAATCCCAAGTAATATCGGGCGAAACGCCGCCTGTGGCAGATCCGCTTCGTTCGGCTTCGGCGCCGGGACGCGGAGCAGGCAGGCCTTTCAGAGACATGTAGATGCGAATGCCGTTCACAATCGGCTGCGTCATGTCCTTCGGCTGCCACTGTTGCCCGAAGCGGCGGTAGCGCTCGTTCATGCGATTCTCGAGCGGCAGCAAGCCGGGCACGCTTCGCTCGGCTTCAACGATTCTGTCGCGCAGCTCGTAGGTTACTTTTTCGCTGTAGGGATGCTCGGGATCGCGAATATAAGTGAGGCTCGTAAACCAGCCTCGCGGAATCCACCACGCTCTTCCGGGATTTGCGCCCTCGCGTGTCTGCACCCAACCGGTGTATTCGGAAAACGGCTGAACCCATTCGTGCGACGGATAGCCGTGCGGATTCAAGAAGCCATCGGGCAGCCAGGATTCGAGCAGAAGGCGGCGGACTCTCGATTCCGGATAAACGGGATCGGGCTCCGACTGTCCCGCCGATACGTCCGCCGCGAGCGAGCCATGATAGCCGGGATGCAGCAGATTGTCCGGCGTAATTTTTGCAAGCGCGATAGATAACTGAGCGCCATCGGGATTGTCTATGGGATGGAGAACTACGTTCACCTGCTTCAGCAGGGCCGTAGTTGCGGGATCGGTGGCAAGCTGCTCTCCTAGCTTGTCGATATGACTCGTGCTCGAAACTTCATTCGCGTGCTGCCGCCCCGAATAGAGGATGGATGCTTTGAGCGTAGTTTCCTTCGCCCAGGACCGGAGTTTGGAAGGCGAGGGCAGCATCACATCGGCCGCCCACATATTGCGGCCGAGATAGCTACGGCCCATCCAGTAAACGTTCACATCGGGATAGGCTGCGAGCTTCGCCAGAAGCGCAGCATTCTCCGCGGGGCTGATCGGCTCATTCCATTGCACGATCGGCGTTCCATTTCGAGCGTCTGCGTATTGCGCAATCATGGGCCGCGGATGGGCTGGAGGCGCTACGTCCCAGGCGCGCGAAATGCGAGGGGGCGCCGCATCCGCTTTTTCGGTAAGCGGAACGGGCAGCTCAAATTCAAAACCCATGCGGCGCAAGTGCGGATAGGCGATCTCGTCGCGATACAGGCCCGCGCGATGCATTTCTTCGAGCCAGCGAATCTGCCCTTCCGCCTGTTCCACGGAAAAAACAGAGTGTTCCACCTGATCTTGCGGTTCGAGTTTGATCCATTCCTGGTAATCGTCTTTTGTGTAATCGGCCGGCAAAAGCCAGGTCAGCTCTTCAAGACCGTCTTCGCCGCTCTTCACGCGAGCACCGATGAGCCGCGGCTGCATGGAACCGCTCAGTGCCGGTAGGTTGCGTTCTTTCTCGTGATGCCGCCCTTGATTGTCGGTCCAGCTCAGACGAACAAGCGGATTCGCCGCCGGCTTGGCGAAAAACTCGATGTGTACCTGGCCATCTTTGCCGTCTTCGGATGCATGAACGATGGGGATGATGCGGCCGACGTAGTTCATGGGCTTGCCGGTTTCAAGATCGCTCATCATGTCTACGAAATTTTCGGTGGCGTAGAAAGTATCTTCCTGCAGCGCTTCGAGCGAAGAGATGCGCTCCTTGTCAAGTCCGATGTCGTAATCGGGCTCGCTCATGTGAATGTCGATGCGCAGCGTATCGAATGGCGGTGCATATTCGGGGCGAAGATCTCCCTTGGCTTGCGCCATCACGCAATGGAATATTTTGGGCAGAGTTTCGTCTTGGTAATGGTTCCAGAACTCTTCGATATCGGTTGGGATTCGCTGATCGAGAAGCACGTTCGACCCGGCCTTTAAATGCACCCACCCGGTTTCGACTTGCACCTGTTCGTAACGCGGCATGACGCCGTTGTAGGGGCGAATCGCGGTCGTGACCGTGAAATCGGAATGCAAGATTTCCGCCCCGTTCGCGTCATAGGCGTGTACGCGGTAGGTGGGTGAACCGGGAGCGGGATCGAATTCGGCGAAATCGATGTTTTTGAGCGGCATGTTGAGCCGTGCCGCTAACATCTCGTCGACCGGATAGAGCTCTTGCACCCAACGGGCGGGCGAGTACATCACGCGAACTCCGCTGGGATCGGTATCTTTGGCGAATTCGATCTTCAGCCGCGCAACGGGCTTACCCTGCAGCTCCGGAGCGATTTCGTCCAGCAGCCAGCTATAGCCCTGTTTATAGGCGCACAGAACTACAACTTCGATCTGCTGGGGATCTACGCCATGCTGAGCCAGCATTTGCGTGAGCTGCGCTTTGAGCTTCTGCCGAACTTCGGGACTTTCGCTGACGCGCGCAATTAACTGGACCGGCTGTCCGCGTTCGACGTGCTGCAGCGCATCGCGCACGGCGTTTAGAAGGCGAGTTCCTTCCCAGGGAATCGTCAGATCCTCCTGAAAGGTGGGCACCGCTTCGTGGAACGAATAACCCGGCTCTTCGAAATGCAGCTCGGGATTGGCCGCGCAGCATTGCGTGCCCGCGTGCAGGCTCGCGGCCTCGACTTCGACTTGCGTCGCATGAAGCTGCGTCTCGATTTGCTTTTGGAGGAAAGGTTTGAGATTCGGGTCCGCCAAATCGACGTACACTTCCGCTTTTACGTCGCGCACCGGACCCGCGGGCGAAGTGTTGATCTGATCCACCCAGCGCTGCAGATGGTACAGCGCAACAGACGCCTGGCCCACGCCCGATCGCAGCGAGAAAAAGCGATGCAGATCGTAGCGCAGCTCTTCGAGGGAAGCGTATTGCTTACCGGTCTCCCATAGATTGGGAAAGTGGTCATTCAAAACGTGCAAAGCCGCGGCGGCGCCTTGCGCGTCCCCTCGCACGAGTAAGGCGGGTTGTTTTCCGAAGGCGCGATCGACGATGCGAAGCTCGCCCTCGCCCGCAGACAGAACGTCTTTCGCTGTAATCTTCTGCAGCGCCTCTTGCCCGAGCGGCGAGTCTTGCGGAACCACTGCCTTGGTATGCACGTTTTTTGCCGCAACGCCCGTTACCGGCTGCGCGAGAGGCAGCGTCAGGCCTGTCGTTTCCAGACCCATGCGCGCCGCGAGATTTGCTATGGCAATTCCCTCCGCGCCGGCAGGCACATACAACTGGGCATCGAGCGAAGAGGGGATCGGCATTTTGGGAGTGCCTTTGAACAGTCCTTTCGCGGTGTAAAGAGTCGCGAGGTCGAGTGGTTGTGGCGTCTGCTGCGACTCCTCGGTTTGCGCGGGGTTCGCCGGAGTGGGCGTTATCGCTGGTAAAGGCGTCCGCTTCACTGCCGCGAGTTCCGGGTTGCCGGTCCACACGACCGCTCCGGCTTTGCCTTTGCTGTAAATCAACCCCTGCACCTGTCCTGTCCGGGGAAGCTGAGGACCAGGAACCTTCCATATATAAGGAGCGCGGGACGCATACGCATCGGCGGCCGCCAGGAGACTGGCGTCGTCGCGGCCGAGTACGACCAGGTTGCCGGCCAGTGCAAAAACGCCGCCTTCGTTGGCCTGCAGACCCCGAAAAAGCGCGGCGGCTTGCGCGGCCAGATTTGCGGGAACGGCATTCTTGCCGACCCAGATGCGCGGACCGCGACCGTTGTCTTCCGCGGCGCTGATCACCAGCGGCGGCGTTAGGCCGGTGCTCCCGAACGCCATGCGCGCCGCCAGATTCGTTGCTGCTGCATTTTCTGCGGCGGTGGGCTGCGCCGGAACGACAATTTTGCCGTCGATGAAATCGATCACGCCATCTGCATTTGTGTCGTGGAGCATCCAGCCGGGGGAAAACGCATCCGCCACATGAGAAATGTGTTCCGGTTGCGGCGTCCCGGCGCACAATGCAAGCGAGGCGATGATAATAAAGAGCCAGGAGCGCAACATAGAGGATCGTAACAGGCGCGTGCGCATCGCGATCGATACCGGGGGCACGTTCACAGACTGCGTCTATTCGCAAGACGGGCGGCTGCAGATTTTGAAGATGCAGTCGACGCCCGCCGATCCAGGTCGCGCGGTGCTCGAAGCAATCCGCCAAATTGCAGGAGGCGAGCGCAGTGAGATCCGGCATGGAACGACGGTTGGGACAAACGCGCTGCTGGAACGAAAGGGCGCGCGGGTCGCGTTTGTGACCACTCGCGGCTTTGAAGACACTATCGCGATCGGACGGCAGGCGCGTCCGAAGCTGTACGATCTGTTTTTCACAAAAGAGCCGCCGCTCGCGCCCGACGATCTGCGGTTCGGCGTTGAGGAACGGACCGCGTGCGATGGATCCGTGTTGCGCGAAGTGAGTGCCGAAGCATTGGCGCAGCTCAAGGAAACTGTCACCGCGAGCCGGCCGGAATCGATTGCCGTATCGCTGCTATTTTCCTTTGCAAATCCGGCTAACGAACGCGCGGTAGTTGCGAGACTGCGAGAGCTAGGCGTTCCGCTATCGGCATCGCACGAAATTCTTCCCGAGTTTCGCGAGTACGAGCGTGGTTCCACGGTGCTGATCAACGCCTACCTTGCGCCGAAAATGCAGAGCTATCTCGAAGGGTTGGATGGTGCGCTGCGCTCCAAGGGTTCGCGGCTCGATGTCATGCAATCTACAGGCGGGATTGTCTCGGCTTCCATTGCGGCGCGAGAACCGGTTCGAACTATTCTGTCGGGCCCGGCCGGAGGTGTGGTCGGGGCGCTCGCCATCGCGAAAGCCCTCGGGCTTCCGCGCATTCTGACGTTCGACATGGGAGGGACGTCGACCGATGTGGCGCTGGTTGCGAGCGACACGGGCCTTCGCACCACGACCGAATCGCAGATTTTGTCCATGCCGGTTGCGGTTCCCATGCTCGACATTCACACGGTTGGCGCGGGCGGAGGATCGCTCGCGAGCTTCGATAGAGGCGGTGCGCTGAAGGTCGGGCCGGATTCGGCGGCCGCCGATCCAGGTCCGGTTTGTTACGGGCGCGGAACCCAGCCGACCGTTACGGATGCCAATTTGATCCTGGGGCGGCTGGATGCCGATTCTTTCCTCGGCGGCGGGATGAAGCTGGATGAGAAGCGAGCTTGGGAGCATTTGGAATCGGCAAAAGGCGGGTTGAGAGACCCAGAAACGTTTGCGGAAGGCATCGTGCGGCTGGCCGATTCACACATGCAGAAAGCGCTGCGGAGAATTTCGGTAGAGCGCGGTCACGATCCACGCGATTTCGTTCTGGTGAGCTTTGGCGGCGCTGGTCCGTTGCACGCCTGCGCTTTGGCGCGCGCGCTGCAGATTCCGAAAGTGCTGGTGCCCTGCATGCCGGGAGCGCTATCGGCATATGGAATTCTCATTTCCGATGTTGTGAGGGATTATTCGCGGACGGTGATGCTGCGGCCTGATGATGAGGCCATCGGGCGGCATTTCGACAGTTTGGAAGAAATGGGCAACAAAGAAATGCAAGCTGAAGGATTGCACGGCGTCGCTCTACGCTCGGTGGATGTGCGGTACCGGGGGCAGGGATACGAATTGACGGTCGATTTCGCGAGCGGTTTCGTCGCGCAGTTTCACGGGCTGCATGAGCAGCGCTACGGGTACGCGGATCTCGATCGTCCGGTCGAAGTGGTGAACGCGCGGGTTCGCATGATTGCCGAAACCGAGCGGCTTCCGCTGGAGCGGCATGGCATTGCCGGTGACGATGGAAAGCAGGCGATCATCAAAACCAAGCAGGTTTATTTCGAAGGCCGATGGCTGGAAGCGAACGTGTACGACCGTGCAAGGCTTGCGGCGGGCGACCAGTTCAGCGGCCCCGCTGTTGTGGTGGAATACAGTGCCACGACTTTCATTCCGCCGCGCTCGAGCGCTTCGGTTGACGAATTTTTGAACCTTGCGATCGAGGTGATGGCATGAGCAAGCCGCCCGATCCAATCGATCTCGCGATCTTGAAAAGCGCATTCCATTCCATCGCGGAAGAAATGGGCGTGGCGCTGCGGCGAACGGCATTTTCTCCAAATATCAAGGAGCGCCGCGACTACTCGAGCGCAGTCTTCGACCGGCACGGCCAGGTCATCGCGATGGGCGACGATATGCCGGTACATCTCGGGTCGATGCCCATGTCGGTGCGCGCCTGTCTCGATAAATTGACTCTCAATGCGGGCGATATCGCGATTCTCAACGATCCATACGATGGCGGAACGCATCTGCCAGATATCACGCTGGTGATGCCGGTATTCGTTTCGGGAGCCGAGGAAGCTGCGTTTTTCGTTGCGAATCGAGCGCATCATGCGGACGTCGGGGGCACGTATCCGGGATCAATGGGGCTTTGCCGCGAGATTTGGCAGGAGGGCGTGCGCATACCGCCTCTCAAGCTGGTCGAACAAGGTGTTCTGAACCAGAGCCTGCTGGCGTTGATTCTCAATAACGTTCGCACGCCGGGCGAGCGCGAAGGCGATCTGACGGCACAGATTGGCGCCTGCCGCATTGGCATGGAGCGCGTAATGGAATTGGTCGAAAAGTACGGCCTCGAGCGCGTCGACGAGAATGTCACAGGCCTGCTCCATCACTCCGAGCAATTGATGAAGGCTGAATTGGAAATGCTGCCGGAGGGCGAGTTCAGCGCCGAAGATTATCTGGATAACGACGGCATTACGGACGAGCCAGTGAAGATTCGAGTCAAGATTAAAACCGATCCGAAGCGCGGACGATTAACGGTAGACTTCACCGAATCGGCGCGGCAAGTGGCGGGCAGCTTGAATGCGGTCGCGGCTATCACGTACTCGGCCACCTTTTACGTGCTGCGCTGCTTGCTGCCGGAAGAAGCTGCGCCTACAGCGGGACTGATGCGTCCGGTCGATCTCATCTTGGGTGACGCGACGGTAGTGAATGCGCGGCCACCGGCGGCTGTTGCGGGAGGAAACGTCGAGACCTCGCAGCGGATTGTCGATGTGCTGCTACGCGCGTTCGCGCAGATTCTGCCGGACCGCATCCCCGCGGCGAGTTCCGGAACCATGAATAATGTCACGATCGGCGGAATCGATCCACGCAACGGACAATCGTATGCGTATTACGAAACGATTGCCGGAGGCTCGGGTGGGCGGCCGGATTCAGACGGAGTGTCCGGCGTTCACACGCATATGACGAATTCGTTGAATACGCCAGTGGAAGCGCTCGAATATGCGTATCCGTTTCGTGTGCGGCAGTATGGGTATCGCAAAGATTCCGGAGGGGCAGGCAAACATCGCGGCGGCGATGGAATCGTTCGGGAGATTGAATTGCTCGGACCGGCGCAGGTCACGGTGCTGTCCGAACGCCGGGTGTTTGCACCATATGGGCTGAACGGCGGCGATACGGGAACGAAGGGCCGCAGCGTATTGATAGAGAGTGGCGCTGCCACGGAACTGCCGGGCAAGTGCAATATTCAGGTGCAGGCCGGTGCGGTTCTGCGGATCGAGACACCGGGCGGCGGCGGATGGGGAGAGCAAGATGCAGAGAACCCGCGAAGAGTGGATGAAGCGGGCCGTCGAACTGGCGATTGAAAACGTCAGAAGCGGCCGAGGCGGTCCATTCGGCGCGCTGCTGGTGAAGGACAACGAAGTTGTTTCGACCGGCGCGAATTTGGTGACTTCGAATAACGATCCGACAGCGCATGCCGAGATCGTCGCGATTCGCCGTGGTTGCGAAGCGCTCGGAACTTTTCAACTCGAAGGCTGCGAACTGTACGCCAATTGCGAGCCTTGTCCTATGTGCATTGGAGCGATCTATTGGGCGAGACCGGCAGCTTATTATTTCTGCTCGACGAGAGCAGACGCAGCGAGAGCCGGATTCGACGACGAATTCATTTACGAAGAGCTCCAGCTCAGCCCGGAGCAGCGCGCGATCCCCGCGCATCGCATGTCCATTGAAGATGCGTCAGCGCCATTCCTGGAATGGGCGCACAGTCCGCACAAAGTTCAATACTGATTCAGCGGCACGCGCCGGACAAACTGCACGGCTTTGTTCTCGAACAATTGCGAGATGACGGAATCGGGTACCGGCTGGTCGGTTTCGACGATCGAAATTGCGGTGAGCGGCCGGCCTGAATCGCGCGGCGCGCTGGCGGGGTCCTGACGGCCTAGAGCGAAGTTCGCGATGTTGATGCCGTTCTTCCCAAGCACCGTTCCGAGATAGCCGATCACGCCGGGAACGTCCTGGTTTTTCGAGTACATCAGATTGCCGTCCAGCGTGGCTTCGCACGAGATGTTTTCGACCTGTAGCAGGCGTGGCTTATCCAGAACCACGGCGCCCACTACCGAAAACGAACCGGCTTCCGATTCGAGTTCCATACGAATGGAATCCATGTGGGCGTGACCTGGCTCCCGCTGCTCAATCACCCGGAAGCCTCGCTGTGTAGCTATCTGCATGGCATTCACCAGATTGGCGCGATGTTCCAGAGAGCGGCTGAGCACGCCCGCCAGCCCCGAATTGCGCAGAATCTGCGTGTTGTTATCGGCCAAGCGGCCGAAGTAAAAGAGGCGAATTGTGTGAGCGTTTCCCACCGAGATGTGGCTCAAAAAAAGGCCGAGGCGCTCGGCCAGATTCACGTAAGGGCCGAGGGTGCGGTATTGCTCGGGCGTGAGCGCGGGCATATTGACGGCATTCAGCGCGACTCCATTTTTCAGATATTCAACGATCTGCTCCGCGATGCGGACACCGACGATCTCCTGCGCTTCTTCAGTGGAACCGGCGATATGGGGCGTCGCGACTACCGGCTCGAGCGCGAGCACGGGATTGTCACTAGGCGGCTCCTTTTCAAAAACATCGAGCGCCGCGCCTGCAACCCGGCCGCTCTCGATGGCGGAATGCAAAGCTTGCCCATCGACCAGTTCGCCGCGCGCGCAGTTGACAATGCGAACGCCCGGCTTCATCTTGGCGAAGGCTTCGGCATTCAGCATGCGATCGGTTTCGGGCGTGAGCGAAACGTGCAGCGTGATGTAGTCGCTTTCTTCGTACAGCCGAGCGAGGGACATCAACTCGACGCCGATGTCGTGAGCGCTTTGCGAGCTCACGTAGGGATCGTGGCCCAGAATGCGCATCTCGAATGGCTTGGCGCGCTTGACGACTTCCCGCCCGATGCTTCCCAAGCCAACGATTCCGAGCGTTTTGCCGCGCAGCTCGTTGCCGAGGAATTTCTTCTTCTCCCACTTGCCGCTTTTGGTGGAAGCGCTGGCCTGGGGAACCGAACGCGCCATGGAGAGCATAAGCGCGAGCGTGTGTTCCGCAACCGAAACAGCGTTACCACCGGGCGTGTTCATGACCAGCACGCCGGCTTCGGTTGCGGCGGCGAGATCGACGTTATCCACTCCAACGCCCGGCGCGCCCGATGACGCGAAGCTTCGGAGCTTTGGCGAGTACGTCTTTGGTGACCTTTACGGCGCTGCGGACGAGCAGTGCTTCGGCGCCGGCGAGATGCGGTTCATACGTTTTCGGATCGGCTTGGATAATTTCCCAACCGGTTTGCGCACGCAGCAATTCGAAGGCCGCCGGTGCTAGCGGTTCCGCGACAAGGATCTTCATGCGAGTTTTATGCGCTCAGCGCTGCTTCTTTCGGCAGCGCGACCTCGGCGTAGGCGTTCTGTACGGCTGCCACGCCGGAGCCGAAGCGAACCGGATAACCGTGGGCGGCGAGGATCAGTTCGAGCTCGGCAACGATCGCGAACAGATCGTGGAAATCGAAATAGCCGAGGTGGGCGAGGCGGAAGATCTGCCCTTTCATGGAGCCTTGGCCGTTCGTGATGATGGCATTGAAGCGGCTGCGGAATTCCTTAACAATTACGCCCGAATCCATACCGGAGGGCGCGCGCACGGCAGTAACCGAAGAGCCGGGCGATGTGGAGAACAGTTCGAGGCCGAGCTCGCCAATCGCATCGCGCGTCGCTTTGGCGAGCAGTTGCGCGTTTTCGATCAGCTTGTCCATGCCAATGGAGTTGATGTATTTCAGCGCTTCCGCGAAGGCCAGCAGCAGAGCGATGTTCGGCGTCCAGGTAGATTCGCCATTTGCGGCGCTCTTCCTTTCCCGCTTCAGATCGAAATAGAATCGCGGCGCTTTAGCGGAATCGGCGTGCCGCCAGGCTTTCGCGCTCACGGATAAGAATGCCAGGCCGGGAGGAATCATGAACGCCTTCTGCGAACCGCCGATCACGACATCGAGACCCCAGCCGTCGATATCCAAAGGCATGGTGCCGATGCCGGTGATGGCGTCCACCACGAAAATGGCATCCGTCTTCTTCACTGCGAGACCCATGCGCTTGACGTCGTGCTGCGCTCCGGTAGAAGTTTCGGAGGCTTGCACGAATACGCCTTTGAGGTTCTTGTTGCGGGCGAGAGCTTGCTCCAACGCTTCGGGCCGAACCACGTCGCCGTAGGGCGCGGTCAGCACGGTCGCGTTCATTCCGTAGGCCTTCATCAACTCGACCCAGCGCTCGCCGAACTTTCCGGCTGAGCAGACCAGCACTTCGTCGCCGGGCGAAAAGAAGTTTTGGGTCGCTGCCTCCAGGCCGCCGGTACCGGAAGCAACCAGCACCAACACGTCGTTCGAAGTGCCGAGCGCTGTCTTCAGATCCGCGAGAACGCCTTTATAAAGGTTGCGGAAATCCTCAGTGCGGTGATGGATGTCGGCCCCCATCATGGCGTGCAAAGCGGAGGGCAACAGAGGGGTGGGGCCGGGCGTGAGAAGACGTTGTTTTTTTATGTGCATTGCGGGAGAAATTGCAGAAACGACGTGGTTTCCGGGCAGCCTGCGATGGACTGGAAATTTCAGAATATCAAAGCGTGGCGGCTATTTTGATAGTATCGAGGCTGAAGCGCTACGCATTGCCGCGTTGGAGCATCTAAGTCAGTAGCGAAAAGGTGCAGATATGAAAATATTCCTGGATACAGCCAATCTCGACGAGATCAAGAAAGGCGCTGCTTGGGGCATCGTCGACGGCGTCACTACCAACCCGACGCTGATTGCCAAAGAACGCGTGCCGATCGAAGAGCAAGTGCGCAAGATCACCGACATCGTGAATGGCGATATCAGCGCAGAGGTGGTATCCACCACCTCGAAAGAAATAATCGAGGAGGGACGGCGCCTCTCGAAAATCCACAAGAACATCGTGGTGAAGGTTCCGCTAATTCCCGAGGGCATCGTTGCCGTTTCGGCGCTGGCGAAAGAAGGAATCCGCACGAACGTGACGCTGTGCTTCAGCGCGGCGCAAGCTCTGCTGGCCGCCAAAGCGGGCGCCTATATCATCAGCCCTTTTATCGGACGCATTGACGATATGGGCTATCCCGGCATGGATCTCATTACCGAGATCATGACCATTTACAAGAACTACGGATACAAGACGCAAGTGTTGGCGGCTTCTATCCGCGGTCCGCGGCACGTCATCGATGCGGCCAAAGCGGGCGCGCATATTGCCACTATGCCAATGAAGGTTTTGGAGCAGCTGTTTCAGCATCCGCTCACGGATAAAGGGCTTGCGTCGTTCCTGGCGGATTACCGCAAGGCTTTCGATCTGGTTACGGCGTAAAAAGCAGGCCGCTCCCTCACGGTCGCGGTTCTGTTGGTAGTGTGCTGGCGCGCTTCAGGCGGTCTAATATGCCGCTCCACTCCGGAGTTTCGGGCGGCTTTCGGATAGCGATCCAGTCCCAGCCTTGCGCGTCCGCCTCGTGTAGTTGCGCGTAGAGGTTTGCGGCGAAGGCGTTTGGATCGGCGGGCATCTCGATAATTCGTCCCCGGCCGCCCGGCTGTGCGGCTCCTGCTTCGAGTACGAAAAACGGAGTGCGCGGCGCGTAATGACGAGCATGCTGGCCGGGCGATTCCTGTATTCGCGGCAGTTCCATTTCGCGATCCCAGGCGAGGCCGGTTGCGTCTTCCAAATCCCTTTTGCTAATCATGCCCGGACGAAGGATCAGCGGCGGATTGCGCCGCAGCGCCACCACGGTCGATTCAATTCCGATCCTGCGCCGATCCGCCATCCAGAATCAGATCGACGCGATCGCCGAGGCTGGCGCGAACGTGCGCGGCGGTGGTCGGCGAGATTTCGCTGAAGCGATTGGCGCTGGGTGCGGCCACGGGCACGCCGGCGCGGCGAATGAGTTCGAGCGCGACCGGATGCGATGGCATGCGAATCCCGACCGTCTCGAGTCCGGCCGTCACGAGACTCGGAAGTATTTCCGCTTTCTGAACGATGATGGTGAGCGGCCCGGGCCAGAAGCGCGCCGCCAGAGTTTGCGCCAGCGTCGGCCAGTCCGCGGTTACCGAACGCGCCATATTTTCGTCGGCCACGTGTACAATCAGCGGGCTGGCCCAGGGCCGCTGCTTCGCTTCGTAAATTCGCGCGACGGCGCGTGCATCCAGCGCATTGGCCCCCAATCCATAGACCGTCTCGGTTGGGAACGCAACCAGGCCGCCCTGCCGGATCAAATCGGCTGCGCGCGCTAGCTGCTCGTCGGTTACAACCATTACTCCGGCAGATCTTCTTTGCCGTCGCCGGATACCTTGCCGGTCTTGCGCCAGACCAGATAGGCATGAATCAGCGGGTCGAAGTCGCCATCGAGGACGCGATCCACGTCGCCGATTGCCAGCTTCGTACGGTGATCCTTAATCAGCCGGTAGGGCGCGAGCACGTAACTGCGAATCTGGCTGCCGAAGTTGATCTCGAGCTTGGTGTCTTCGAGCTTCTGGTCCGCGACGCGCTTCTTCTCCAACTCGTATTCGTAGAGCTTGGCGCGTAATTGCTTTATCGCGCTGGCGCGGTTCTTGTGCTGCGAACGCTCATTCTGGCACTGCACCACGAGTCCGGTCGGCAGGTGAGTGAAGCGCACGGCGGATTCGGTCCGGTTCACGTGCTGGCCGCCAGCGCCGCTGGCCCGGAAAACGTCGATCTTCAAATCTTCCGGTTTGATGTCGATCTTGATGTCCTCGTCGATTTGCGGATACACGAAAACGGATGCGAACGAGGTGTGGCGGCGCGCGTTGGCGTCGAATGGAGAGATGCGAACCAGGCGATGCACTCCCACTTCCGATTGCAATTGCCCGTAGATGTTTTCGCCGTTGATTTCGACGGTTGCCGATTTAATGCCAGCGCCTTCGCCTTCCAGCCGGTCGGTGACGATGGCTTCGAACTTGTGGCGCTCCGCCCAACGCAAGTACATGCGCAGCAGCATCTCGGCCCAATCCTGGCTTTCGGTTCCGCCTGCTCCGGGATGGATGGTGACGATGGCGTCGCGGGCGTCGTTCTCGCCTGAAAGCAGCATGCCCGTCTCCAGCTCTTCCAGCTTTTGTTCGAACGCTTTCATTTCACGTTCGAGATCGCCATTGACGTTTTCGCCTTCGCGCGCGAGTTCGAAGAGCGTGTCGATATCGGAGGCGGTCGTTGCAACCCGGTCGGAATTGTGAATCGCTTCTTCCAGCCGCTTGCGCTGCTGCATCAGACGCTGGCTCTTTTCGGGATTATTCCAGAAATCAGGATCGTTGATTTCAGTTTCGAGCTGTGTCAGCTCGCGCTGTTTCCGGGCAGCGTCAAAGATAGCTCCGTACAGCTTCACCTTGCTGCCGGAGCGCAACGTACTCTCTTTCGAGTTCTTCCAAAGTCATTCACTTGTAGTTTACTGTGTGTCGAGTGTGCAGGCGCACGAGTTTGCGGTGCTAAAGGTTAAAAGAGCGGTCTAGCTCACGCCCACAACGGCTACACTTCAACACGGCTCTATCCCATGAATCCGCAACCCATCGATAACTGTGGCGTAATAACGAGCAACGCAGCCTGTTGACCAAAGCCCACATGTGACTGTCGAACTTCTGCTGTGGTGTAGTCGCAGGATTTGCGGCTCTCCGCTCAGTCTCCGCCGAAGCCTCGTCCCGTGCGCGGGCGATGAAGTCATGTATCTGCATTCCGGCCCTATAATTACCTCCGCTCGATGGACTACAGTGGCGGATTTCTCCGAATGCTATTCCGGCTGCGAAATGCACAGATACGCGTGTTTCTGTCTTGATTTCGCACGAGACCTCAAGACCCAATCCAATTTGAGACATATCGATGATTCTTACAAGCGTGCGATTACATGACGGGCTCCTTAAGTCCCCCGTAATATCGACTTGTACGCGTGGTTCAGTCCGAATGGCTCGACGAGGAGCGTAGATCCGCCGGGCTATTAACAGGAAGACTCCGGACGATAATTCTTGGCAGGAGATCAATTCACCTTTAAATACGCACTCCTCAACGGTGATCTCGATCCGCGTATCTTCACCAAACGGAACCGCAGACTGAAATCGATACAGTCCTAGATCCACGCGTACCAGGGCCGCTACCGCCTCGGTGCGCAAATCATCGTAAGCACGCAGCGTTGCTGGAATAGCAAAGCCCCTACAGTAGTCGTTGGGGTCAAACAGCGATCGAGGAAGTTCGAGCGCAGTTTTCATACCTGGTCTTATCGGCACAGGCCTTTATGACTTGAGTTAGCCGGGGCGCCGGGGCCGGAATGGCACGTATATTCCGATTGGAACCAGGCGGGTGTTCCAGATTGAAACCGGGATTGGTGGCTCCGATTTTCAGGCGCGTGTTTTCAGTTGTTTAGCTCTCCGGCCTGGCGGCAATGCAGGTGCGAATAGAGGGGCATGACCTTCGCAATCGTGCTACTCGCCATCCAGATCGCTGTCGCGGTTTTCGTTCTGATCCACGACTCCAAAGAAGATCCCCGGTTTGAAGGCGATAAGCTGGGCTACCGGAGTTAATGCTCTGTAGGTGGCCGGCGGCCTATCTTCCGTAGAGGAAGACGCAGGGTTCATGGCGGCTTTCGCCGCCGTCGTTCACGGTGTAGGCCTTGTAGCTGCTGTGGCTTCCCCATAGCGATCCGGCGGCGTGCTCGCCGTCTTTGCGGAGCGCGTAAAATTCGATGTCGAGTTTGTCGAGTTTCGCTTTGTCGTCGTTGTAATTGCGCGAGACGCGTTTGAGGGCTTCCAGCACCGCTTCCTTGGGCGACTTGCCCTGGCGCATGCACTCAACGACGGTGTGACCGCCGGCGATTCGGATATTTTCCTCGCCGACACCGGTCGATCCGGCGCCGCCTACGTCCTGATCGAGGTACAAACCGGCACCAATGATGGGCGAATCGCCGACCCGTCCGGGAATCTTCCAGGCCAGCCCGCTGGTGGTCGTCACGCCGGACATTTCGCCCTTTTCGTTTAGCGCGAGACAGTTGATGGTGCCATAGGTGGGATGATTCGCCATTTGCCAGGCCCATGTCAGCGTTGCTTCATCGGAATGTGGAAAGCGCTCTTTCAACTGCTTCAGCGGCACGGCGTCGGCCGCGAGGTTTTGCTCCATCGAAATCCAGTTGTTGAATGCCTCGGGGGTGCGCAGCGATTGTTTCCACACCAGCCATGCGGTGCGGGACTTGTCAGTCAGCAGGTCCTCGCGCTTGTACCCGTAGGCTTCGGCGAATTTTGACGCTCCTTCACCGACCAACATCACATGGGTGGTGTGATCCATCACCAGCTTGGCTATTTTGGAAGGCGTCTTGATGCCTTGAATCGCCCCGACCGCGCCGCAGCGCCGGGTGGGTCCATGCGTAACGCTGGCATCCAGTTCGACCACGCCGTCTTCGTTTGGAAGGCCGCCGTAGCCGACGCTGGTATCGTTGGGATCGAGCTCGACGATATTCACGCCGGCGATCACCGCATCCAGGGTATCGGCGCCGCTCTTCAGCATCTGCATGGCTTTGGCGCACGCCGCCATCCCATTCGCGCTCGAGATGACGACCGGTTTCGCGCCGCCGGTTTGAAATGCCGCAGCCGATCCTGCGCTCGCGGCCGCTGCCGCCGATGCCAACATCCATTCGCGCCGATTGATCATAACCTCTGAGGTTTATCACAATCGGGTTCAACGCGGAGACAGGGCGAGCGACGATACAATACGAAATTCGATGACCGAGCGAGTCTCGCCCGCGCGCCGCGTTCGCGGCACTGTAACCGTTCCGGGCGACAAGTCCATATCGCACCGCTATGCAATGCTGGCGTCCATCGCCGAAGGCGACTCGCAGATTTACAACTATTCGACCGGGGCCGATTGTCAATCGACGCTCACGTGCATGCAGAGTTTAGGGGTGCGCTCGGAGTTCACCGAACAGGATGGCCGGCGCGTACTTACGGTGCACGGAAACGGAATGCGCGGTCTGGCGGCTCCGGCGCATTCTCTCGACGCGGGGAACTCGGGCTCGACGCTGCGGATGTTGTCCGGAATTCTCGCAGCGCAACCGTTCACTACCCACATCAGCGGCGACGCCTCGCTCGAAAAGCGGCCCATGCGGCGCATTATGACTCCGCTTCGGGAGATGGGAGCACGCATTGAAGCGAACGCGGACCAATTTCCTCCGTTGAGCATTCAGGGCGGCCATTTGCGCGCTATCGATTATCAATTGCCGGTCGCGAGCGCTCAAGTGAAGAGTTGCATTCTGCTGGCGGGCCTATACGCGGAGGGCGAAACCGTTGTGCGCGAGCCGATAGCCACGCGCGATCACACCGAAATCGCGCTGCGCGAGCTGGGCGCTAGTATTAACGTGGAGCCGCGCGTGGTCCGGCTGCGGGGCGGGGCGCAGCTTACGGCAAGAGCGTTGGCCGTGCCCGGCGATATTTCCTCGGCTGCTTTTTTCCTGATTGCCGCGCTGATTGTTCCCGAAGCCGATTTGATTGTGGCCAATGTGGGGCTGAACCCGACGCGAACTGCTTTGCTGGACGTGCTGCGCAGCATGGGCGCTCAAATCAAACTGCGGCACATTGAAGAGATCAACGGGGAGTTGATCGGCACGCTTGGAATAAAAACGTCGCGCATTCAGGGTGGGGTTCTAGAGGGTGCTGCGACTGCCGGTGTTATCGATGAAATCCCGGCGTTGGCGGTGCTGGGCGCGGTCAGCGAAGAGGGGCTGGTGGTGCGCAATGCCGGCGAGCTGCGGGTGAAAGAGACGGATCGGATTGAAACTATCACGCAAAACCTCCGCGAGATGGGCATCAATTTGAGGACGACCGAAGACGGTTTCGAGATTCCCGGAAAACAGAGATTTCGCGCCGCGAAGATTCAATCCTGCGGCGATCATCGCATCGCTATGGCTTTTTCGATCGCGGCATTGGCCGCAGACGATGCGTGCATCATCGAGGATGCGGAAGCGGCTTCGGTTTCTTATCCCGAGTTCTACGACACTTTGCGCGAGATTACGGGGTAGGCGAGGTTGGGGAAAAAGCGTGTGCGTGCTTCGTTGAAAGTCATGCTGCCAAGGCGAGCATTGTGGATGGGGGACACGCCTGCTACTGGGACTCGGGCAGGTTATCTGAGCTTGCCCGGGGTGTCCCCAAATGAAAGCGAGCGCTGAGCGCCTATGGAGAGTACAGTCGATTCGGATCTCACGCACGAGAGCTTGATTCACGATTTGAACAATGTCTTCGAAACCATCACCGAAGCCGCCGAGTTGCTGCGAGCCGACCGGCGCTGGAAACCCCTGGCTGCTACTCTATGCCGCAGCGTCAATCGCGGCAAGCGGCTGCTGGGCGCGATTCCAGACAGAACCCCGAACCTCGCCGCCGTGATCGACGATGCAATTCAATCGGTCACGGATTACTGCGTTGCCAGCCGTAAGCCTCACATGCGATTCGTCCGGCAGATTCCGGCAGAGCTTCGTCTTCCCGGCTCGGCGAAAGATTGGGAGCGCGTGTTCGTGAATCTCTTTCTGAACGCTGCCGAAATCATGCACAAACCGGGACGCATCGACATTTCGGGGCAGTACGCCGAAGGATTTTTATCGATAATCATTTCCGACAACGGACCTGGAATTGCGCCCGATATTTTGCGCGGCATGTTTCGATCCGATGTATCGACCAAGAAGGCCAGCTCGCGACGCTCGGGTCTTGGGCTTCATATCGTCGCCTCGATTGTGAAGAAATATTCAGGGCGAGTTTCCGCGGCGAATCGCGAACGCTCGAGCGGCGCGGTGTTCACCATTTTGCTTCCCGTTGGATGATGCCGCTTCGAAAACCTGCGTTATCTTCGCGAATGCCCGCATCTAAAAGACATTGAACTACGTTTGCATTCACAGCCATTTCTACCAGCCTCCGCGAGAAAATCCGTGGCTGGAACAAATCGAATTGCAGGATTCGGCGTATCCGTATCACGATTGGAACGAGCGAATCACCGCGGAATGTTATGCTCCCAATCTGGCCGCGCGCATTCTGGACGATGCACGATACATCACGCGCATTGTCAACAACTATTCGAGAATCAGTTTCAATTTCGGTCCGACGCTGCTCTCTTGGGCTGCTGAGCACGCGCCCGAAACGTATCGCGGGATTTTAGAAGCCGACCGGCAAAGCCAAAAACTTTTTTCCGGGCACGGCTCCGCGATGGCGCAAGTTTACAACCACATGATTATGCCGCTGGCCAATAGCCGCGACAAGAAGACGCAAGTGCGCTGGGGCTTCGAAGATTTCGCGAGCCGCTTCGGCCGTCTGCCCGAAGGCATGTGGCTGCCCGAAACAGCCGTCGATCTGGAATCGCTGGACATCATGGCGGAGGCTGGGATCACCTTTGCCATTCTCGCTCCGCACCAGGCGAAAGCGGTCCGGCCTCTTGGCGGCGGCGAGTGGCAGGATGTGAGTGGATCGAAAATAGATCCGAGCCGGGCGTATGTTCTCAAGACACCGGGCGGCCGAAGCATCCATCTTTTCTTCTACGATGGGCCTATTTCACAAGCAGTCGCCTTTGAGAAGCTGCTCGACGACGGCGGTAAGTTCGCGACGCGCCTGGTAAGCGGATTCCTGGATTCGCGAACGTGGCCTCAACTGGCACACATCGCGACCGATGGCGAAACCTATGGCCATCATCATAAGCATGGCGAAATGGCGCTCGCCTACGCGCTGGATTTCATCGAGTCGAAAAAATTCTGCAAGATTACGAATTACGGCGAGTTTCTCGAAAGAAATCCAGCCACGCACGAGGTGCAGATTTATGAAAACACCGCCTGGAGCTGCGTGCACGGGGTGGAGCGCTGGCGCAGTAACTGCGGCTGCAATTCCGGCCATGCGGGTTGGAACCAGGAATGGCGCAAGCCGCTGCGTGAGGCTCTCGATTGGCTGCGCGATACCGTGACTCCGCGGTTTGAATCGCTCGGATCGACTCTGCTCAAAGATCCTTGGAGCGCGCGCGACGGATACATCCATGTCGTTCTGAATCGTTTCCCAGAGCTGCGGCTGCGATTTGGCGAAGAGCATTTTGCACGCACGTTGACGCCTGAAGAGCAGGTGGTGGTCTGGAAACTGATGGAGCTGCAGCGCCACGCCATGCTGATGTATACGAGCTGCGGCTGGTTTTTCGATGAGCTTTCCGGCATCGAAACGGTGCAGGTGATTCAGTATGCGGGCCGCGTGGTTCAACTCGCCGAGCAACTCTTTGGAGAGCCCATGGAGCAGCAGTTCCTCGATAAGCTCTCCGCGGCCAAGAGCAACCTGCCGGAATATGGCGACGGCGCGAACATTTACAAGAAATATGTGAAGCCGTCCATAGTCGATCTCGAAAAAGTGGGCGCGCACTATTCCATCAGCTCGCTGTTCGCGCCCTATGGCGAGCGGACGGATATTTTTTCTTATGCGGTGAAGCGGATCGATTACCACACGGGCGAAGCCGGCAAACTGCGAATGGCGATCGGCAGGGCGCAGTTCACTTCCAAGGTGACGCAGGAATGTGAAATGCTGATGTTCTGGGTAGTGCACTTTGGCGACCACAACGTAGCCGGCGGAGTGCAAAAGTCGGATGGAAAAGACAGCTATCAGGACATGCTGGACGCGATCGGCGAGTCTTTCGCGCGCGTGGACATTCCGGAGGTAGTGCGGCTGCTCGACAGGCGCTTCGGAGAAAAGATCTATTCGCTCCGGTCGTTATTCCGCGACGAGCAGCGCAGAATCGTAAGGACCATTCTCTCGTCGACAGTGGCGGAAGCCGAGGCCGCCTATTTGCAAATTTACGAGCGCCATTCCGCGCCCATGCGATTTATCGGCAGCCTCGGCATTCCGATGCCGCGCGAGTTCACGGCGGCGGTAGAGTACGCGATTAATAGTTTGCTGCGGCGCGCCTGTTCCGGCGAAGAATTGGATGGCGAACGGATTCAGAATCTGCTGCGGGAGGCGCAGGCGAGCAATCTAAGCCTGGATAAGACCACGCTCGAATTCCTGCTGCGGCGCAAAATCGAGGCGCTGGCCGGGCGCTTTGCCGCCGATCCCTCGAATTTAGATAAGCTGACCGATCTGGAAGCCACGCTGCAAATCATCAAGGAAATGCCGTTTGCCGTGAATATGTGGTTGGCGCAAAATCACGTATATGCGATTCAGAGCGGACTGTATCAGCGTATGCGTAAGAAGGCGCAGCGCGGCGATACTCGGGCGCAGGCTTGGGTGGAGAGTTACTTGCGGCTGAGCGAGTTACTTGCTATTCGGGTGCAGTGAATCAAATCGGGCTCCGGTGCCGCTGTTAGTGTCGAGTAGTGTCGTGTTTCAGGACTCCCGGTGTGGAGAATTCGATGTAGTTCCCCGTGGCCGCCGTGTCGGCAAAGGAATAGACGTCGAGTTCAGCGTTGCGCGCCCAACAGTAATTAACTGACATGTGTCTCTTATCGACTCCTGTGGTTTTCAAAGGGAGATTTAGCGTAAGAACGAAAAAACTTCTGCTGTAATAGCTCAGGAATCACGATGGAGATCACGGAACTCCTGCAGCGGGTTGGAAAAGGCGACCAGGCCGCTTTGAATACAGTGATTCCGCTGGTCTATGAAGAGTTGAAGAAGCTCGCCTCGGCGCACTTGCGCCGCGAAAGCGCCGCGGAGCCGCTGCAGACCACCGCGTTGGTTCATGAAGCGTACCTGAAGCTGGCTGGAGGACACCACCCGTCCTATCAGAACCGCTCGCATTTCTATGGTGTCGCATCGCGGCTGATGCGCCAGATCCTGGTAGATATGGCGCGGGCGCGATCTACTGAAAAACGCAGCCATGGCCAGCCTGTGGCGTTGACGGATATACCCGATTTCGGCTGCCAGGCCGACGAATCGTTATTACGGATGGAGGAAGCGCTGGAAAAATTGGGACGGACCGATCCGATGAAGGTCCGGCTCATCGAAATGCGCTTTTTTGGCGGAATGACCGCTGAAGAATCCGCCGAGATGCTTTCTATTTCGGTACATGTAGTTCGCCGCGATCTGCGCCTGGCGCAAGCGTGGCTGCGCAAGGAGATGGCCGCCTGAAGCCGGCCCGTGATTTCCTTTTCAGCCAAAGCAGGCTGAGACCGGTGGCAAGCAACAGCAGCGTGCCGGACTCGGGAGTTGTGGTTACCGTGGTGCCAACGGTAATGGATGCGGGGGCGTAGAGGTATTGGCCTGTCGCGAGGGTGTCTGTCGCCGGATCAAAGTCTCCCGAATTCGGATCGACACTATACAGGTCATAGGTAAGCGCAATGTAACCGGCGAGTGTTCCCACTGAGCTGGGATTGATTGCAAAGCTTCCTACGCCGGTCATCGACGTGTTGTCAAATGATTGCGTAAGAAAAGTTTGTTCCGGACTTGGTCCGATTACTAGAAACTGCGCGCCGGATAATCCGAGTAAGTCCCAAACGTGTTGCTGCACGGCGAGGTCAGAACGCCGACGCAAAAATCGGACCCGCTGACCACTGCGAAATCAGAAGTGTTCGTCAGCGTGAACCCCCAGCCCACCGTCGAGCCGGCCGGGCCAACGATCGCGCCACTTGGAGGGTCGAGAGTCAGCGAAAGTGCTGCGTCCGATTTAGCGCAGAATACCAGCGGCAGAATACAAAGATTCACGATCAGGGTTGCTCGAAACATTTTCATCATTTTTATTGCTCCTGTTTCTTTCGAATTGTTCTCTACTGAAATTGATTGGTGCGAACCACCGAGCCTGAAACGGTTCCGTAATTGGCGGAATAAGTGAAAGTCGCTGTGAACCTCGAATTCGCGGCGCATCCGGTGAAATCAATGGTCACATTCGCCGTTCCCATCTGGCCTGCCGACACCGTGCCAAATTGAAGCGGAAGTGCGCTGTTGCGAACAGGAGTGCAGGCCGCGCCCCCAGTCTGTACGAGCGTGAACGTTGGTACGCTTGTCCCGGCGGCTCCGGCCGGACCGTTATCGTATAACGACAGTGTCCACACGCGCGCATTCGTGGGTCCGGATTTCGCGATAATATTTCCCGCCATTGTGGTAGTCAGGTTCGTAAACTGCGCGGTGATCGTTTGTGGCTGATCCATGATGATCGTGGTGTTTGGATTGGTAGGATCTGTCACCGGGCCGATCCATCCGAGGAACGAATTGCCGGAAGCCGCCACGGCCTGCAGCGGGAGAACGCTGTTGGCAAATATGTTCTCGACGCCGGGCGCCGGCACGGTAGTGCCGCCGGAAGCCGGGCTGACCGTTATCGTCAATGGAAACGTCGGAGCTACATTTACGCTCCCCACGCAGACTGGATTCTCAAACTGGTTTGCGGCTACGCACGCTTCGTACGCGCCGATATCATAGTCTCCGGCTTGCGGACGGTAGATGCCGCGCTGATCTTCCGAAAGCGAGGAGCCGGAATCGGCTGCGTTGAACGCGGGGCTCTTTTTGGTGATTGACATGGTTGGCGTGAAGCCGCCATTCATTTCGAGCGGTCCTAACTGTGGATCGTCGGTCACCACCATGCCCGGGCAGCCGAAATTATTCACAACCAAATTTCCCGACCCGTTCGCGTTCACGCCCGGCGCATAAAAACATTCGCGCGCGCTGGGATTGGAGATAATCGTGTTGTCGAGCGTGAATTCCGCGCTCTGCCCCTGCTCCTGGTCGACCACAATTCCCGCGCCTTCGCCGCTGCTGAAATTGCCGGCGATGGTCGAATCCTGCACGGTCAAGCTTCCGTCCACCGCGAAAATGGCTCCGCCCTCGTCCTGGCCATTATCGGCGTAGTAAATGCAATCCTCCGGGTACGTGGTGCAATGCTCGCCGATCGGTCCAGCGGAACCGCGCGTGACCCGATTCTGCGTGAAGGTACTGTTTTGAATCAGGACCGTCCCGAGGTGACTGAAAATGGCTCCTCCGAGCGCCGCGCCTCCGCCGCCTCCGCTGATTTGTCCGCCTCGTCCCGCGTAACGGCCGGCCGGGCCGCCAGGCTCGGCGGACATCGGGTTGATCAAGAGGTTCTGCCCTCCTCCTCCGCCGTATCCTCCGGCACCTCCGTTGTTTCCGCTACCGCCGCCGCCACCAAATCCCCCTGAGCCGCCATTGCCAGGGCTCGAATTTTCATCGGAAGCCCATCCCGCGCCGCCGCCACCTCCTCCGTAATTCCCATTGCCTCCATTTCCGCCGGGGTGACCTCCGTCAATTGCGGTCCCATTCCCTTCGCCGCCGCCACCACCGCCGCCACCAGGACACGTGCCGTTTTGCCCATTGTTTTCGTAGCCACCGCCGTAGCCGCCGCAGAAGATGCCCCCGGGCCCGCCCTCATTGCCATGCGCCCCGATGGAGCCGGGAAAAGCGTGCCCCCTCCACCGCCGCCGCCGAAATCCCCGCCGTCAGTCGCTTGTCCTTGGCCTCCCTCGCTAATGGACCCACCACCGCCTGCGCCTGCCGCTGCACCCTCGACGCTGTCTCCGCTGTCGCCAGAAAGGCCGCCCCCGCCGCCAACATCGCTATGGGCGACCGCGTAACCGATTCCGCCATTTCCTCCGGTGACATGGTTGTCGGAAAAAGTGCAGCGAATCACCGTCAGCCGCGCGCCGCCGTTGCCTCCCTCCACATAAATCACTCCGCCTGCGCCCATACCGCCGCCGCCACCGTACTTGCCCAAGCCTCCCTGGACGTAGAAATTCTGGAACCACATGTCCAAGATCGTCAGTTTTCCGCCTTCCGCCACATTGAATGCGCGTCCTGTATCCGTGCCGCCGTAGGAGGTGAACTGGGTTCCGTTTCCTTCAATGGTGATGTCGGTGGTGATCGTCGGAAAGAGGGCCTTGCCGTAGGGACTGCTCAAGACCAGGTCGGTGCCCAGCGTGTACAAAAGACCGCCCGTCGGAAGCACGATGGTATCGGCGCCGTTGCCGGGCACGCAGGCTGTGGTTATGTAGTTCGGGCTTCCGTCCGCGTTGTAGGAGGCGATGGCGACGTTGTTGTCCAGGTTTGCGGAAAAAAGAGCTTCTCTTAGCGAGCATGCGCCATCCACATGGGACGGAGTGAGATTGGTCACGTAGATGACTCCTCCACGCGAGGTTCCAGCCAGAGTGAAGCACGCGGCCAGCAACAGCAATGCGCGCGCAGCCGTTCGCTTCCCTGCGGCAACTTCGAATGTGGGTGCTTGTGGTTGAGTCGTCATCTATTCCTCCTTGCCCGCGTTGAACGAGTGAAGGCTCCTCATCTACTCCTGCGGTTTTTGAGGGCAGATTTAGCTCGAGAACGAAAAGATTCCAGTGTACGAGATCATATTGTACTGGAGGTGCCAGAACTTCTGCAACGTTGGCGTATCAGGCCACGCTCAACGGCGTAATTCCGTTAGCCCAAGTTTCGTCACAAGCCACTCCCTTGCGGTCGTGGCTCAGAAAGCGCTCTCGCGTTTTCAGCTGCAACAGTGCGGCTTTGGCACGGAATTGGTAAATGAGTGCTCCGTCCCCCCTATTTGGCGGAGCACGAATGGATTCGCAGGAAGCCTGCGCGACCAGCCTTGCCATAGCTCGATTCGCGAGGCGTCCAACGTATTGGCTTGCTGGTTGTTTCCGATGCGGCGATCGATAGCCGCAAGCGCTCGATAGATTCCGGAAAGCCGGATGGTGTTGCTCAAATCATTGGTCACATCGGGCTGGAATGCCATGACTTTGGCCAGCAATTGCTGGTAGGTCTCGGCGGCTCGCTGCGGCTGGCCGGTCTCGGCGAAGTGATCGCCCAAGGCCGCGATAACATCCTCCGCATCGCTAGCGGGGTCGATCCGATCCTCCGGATATTGCTTGATTTGGCGCAGCAGGCGAACAGCGGCATCCATCCTCTGGCGGGCTTCACCCGCTCGATTCAGGCGGCGCAACGGATAAGACGAGCGGGCCAGCAGCACCGCCTCCGCCAATAGCGCATCTTGGTTGCCGTTGATTTCCCGCAGGCGAGCCAGACCTTTCTCATAAATTTGTAGCGATTCTTTCGGATCGCGCCGGTTCAGCAGCGGACCCAGTTCGCGCGCCGCGGAGGCGACCAGGATGCGGGCATGGGAATCATTCGGATCCTGTTCCGCACTCAGCTCCATCAGGTCGAAAGCCCTCCGTAGCGCGACGGCCGCTTCGTCGGGCCGATCCAGACTGATGCTCCCGTCCTGGCCGAGAATCGTGCCTTCCCTCCAAAGAACGTTGAACAGGTTGGAGCGGCGGAAGCTTTCTCCGGGGAAAACCGCTCTTTCCACGCGAGTCCGCGCTTCTTGTATGGCCGCAAGCGCTCCGTCGAGGTCACCGGAGAAACGTAGTGAATCGGCCAGCACACTGAGGCCATTGGCGGCCATGATATCGGCATTGGCGCCGGAGCGGGCGATCTCGACCGAGCGGCGCGCGTATCGTATGGAATCGGGGTAAAGGTGCAGATTCTTGTGCAGCAGCGCGATGTTGGACAAGAGCCGGGCGGCGTCTCTCTTGTCGGCAGGCGAGACCGGCGGAATACTGAGAAATGTCTCGATGTACGCCGCGGCGCTGGCGGCTTGCGCGAGTGCTTCCTGGCGCCGCCGGGCCTTGCTCGCCAGGATCATCAGATCGTGTTCCGTTTCGGCAGCGGTCAGCAAAGCTTTCTTATTGTGTGGCGAGCTCTTAAGGATCGGCTGGAGCAGAGCATCGGCTTTTTTGAGGCTGGCCTCCGCATCCGCATAACGGCCCAGATTGGAGTCGGTCGGCACGCCCTGAATCAGAGCGAGCCGAAGGTAGGATTGCGCGACTTCGAGCGCGAGTTCCTGGTCGCTGCGAGCTTCCGCGCGCAATCCGGCGAGATACTCTTGCGACATGGCGACGATTTCGGCACGCGCTTTGGTGCCGCCCGGAAGAACGCGGACCACGCTGTCGAGCGCCAGTGCTTTATTGCGATTTGCCGCACCTGTTCGAACCGGCGCTCGGCAATCACGCGCTCTCGGTTGGCGACATACAAACCGAACGATAAGCCGGCCAGTGTGAGCGCCGTAGCCGTCACCGCCAAACGATAGCGGCGCCCGAATTTCCGCGTGCGATACCAGGCGTTTCCGGATCGCGCGCGGATGGGCCGGCATTCGAGAAACGCGCGCAGATCGCCGGCGAATGCATCGACGGAGGCGTAGCGCTCGACCGGTTCCTTGCGAAGCGCTTTGCCGAGAATGTAATCCAAATCTTTCGGGATTTCCCGGTTCACACGGCTGGGCGACTGCGTGTCGCGGTGGCAAATCGCGGCTTCGATTTCGCCCGGCGCATCTGCTGGAAAAATGTGCGGTGACCGGCCGGTAAGCAGCTTATAAAGCACCGCGCCCAGCGAGTAGATGTCGGTCGCGGCCGTCTGCGCTTCGCCTCGAACCTGTTCCGGGCTGGCGTACTCCGGGGTCAACAGGCGTTCGCGGGTTTGTGTTTGGTCCGCATTTGGCTCAAGGCCAGGGTCCAAAATCTTAACGATTCCGAAATCCAGCAACTTCGGCTTACCGCTGCTCTCAACCAGAATGTTGGAGGGCTTCAAATCGCGATGTACGATCAGGTTCCGATGCGCATACGAAACCGCCTCGCACACTTGAAGGAACAGCAACAATTTCGCTCGCAGGTCGAGGCCTTGCGCATGGACATCGACCGGCGCACCGTCGATGTAATCCATTGCCAGAAACGGCTGGCCGTCCGCGGTATGGCCGGCATCGAGCAGCCGGGCGATTCCGGAATGATTAAGCGTAGCCAGAATCTGCCGTTCGCGCAGGAACCGATCCCGAAACCACGGCTCGTTCCCTCCGTATCGCAAGACCTTGATTGCGACTCGCTGCTGTAATTCGCCATCTTCCCGTTTTGCGAGATACACCGATCCCATGCCGCCGTGGCCGAGAACATGCATAAGCCGGTATGGTCCGCAGCGGGCGCCGGCCTGCGGCGTCGCCGAGGATTGCACGAATTGTTCGGCGCTCGCCGCGACGCAATCCGCCAGTGCATGTTCCGCACCGGTATCGAAGCGGAGCAGCACCTCCACTTCGGATCTGAGATCGTCCGGATCTCGCTCTCGACGGTAGTACGACTCGCGCTGTTCGACCGCGAAATCGGCCACCTCATGAAACAGATTCTCGGTTTCGCGGTTCATTTGTAGATCGCTGTTCCGACGCTCCCGATGATCTTATCCGTTCGGCGGCTCGGGCGCAATTCGGCCATCCAACACGTTTTTCAGAAGGGTAATGATCGCGGCCTCCCAGGCGAGCGTTTAGGATGACGATTCTCTCGGAACTGGATGGGCGCGGCGTTATCCGCTAATGAGCGAGATGCGCGTTCAGTGGGCGAGTTCGCGGCGAATCGCTCTTGCGAGGCCGATTCCGATGGCGAGCCAGGGCGAGATACCCGAGAATGCTCCACCGACGTTGTACAACGTTCGCACTGAAAACCTCTTTTCATTGGAAATTGCATATAAAGGTTCCCACCTGGTGGGAACCATCTTAATGCGGAACTGCTCCAGTCCGCGAAAATTATAGAACCGGTTCGCGTGCGCGCGGGCAAGCTTCATCAAACTGCGCAGCCATAAAGGATTTCGGTGCATCCCATTTTCTCGGCATGCGTCATGCGACCAGTCCGAGCGTGACATATTCCCGGTCTTCCCGCGCGAAGCGTTGCATTGCGGCATCGATCAACAGTTCACTGGCGCCATTCGGAGCGGAGGGTGAGCGCGCTAAAAGCTCCACCAGGTAGCCATCTTTGGCAACGATTGGAAAGGCAACCAGGAACGCTACAGCCTTGCCATTGCGCGTCGCACTCAGGACCACCCGGTCGTGGACAATTCCACCGAGCACGTCCGGTTCTACCAGGAAATGCAGAGGAGGAAGTCTCCGCGCGTTGAGCCACTCGCGCAGAACTCGCCTTAGCTCCGGGTTTGTTGTCGCCGCCTCGGGAGCGACAAACTCCACCACGACTCCCTTGTTTCGGGCGCGGTTTAGTTGCGCGCGGAGGGAAGCGCGACCCTGCACGACTCCTGGCCAGGTGCGCGGGTCCCATACGGGCTGCGCCCCGAGTACGACCGCAGCGTGATTCGGAGATTGTGCAAACAGACTGTGTAGACGGCTTTCCGCACATACGTAGCAGACGCGACAACCCATGCCGCGGGCATAAGTCTCAAATTCCGCGCAAATGTCCGGCAGCAGTTCCGGCGCGCATACGGGAGCGCCGGCGACCGCTAGTAAGCTGCCGCGGCGAGCATAGCCAACCACAGCGTGCCTCATCGATGAGAACCAGTGCTCTATGCCGGCATTGAGGATTTGGCAGGATGTGGCGTTCCAGCCGTAGGACATGACGAGATCCCTGGCTGCGCTTTCAACGGGAAGCAACTGTGCTTCAGCTCTTGGTTAGAATGCGGCTGATGTCGTTGTAAATGACGAACACGACGATCATCATCAGGAAGACGAAGCCGAGCTTGAACACCATTTCCTTGACCTGCAGCGTGACTTCGCGCTGCAGCAGCATCTCGATGATCAGCAGCAGCAGCGCGCCGCCGTCCAGGATGGGAATGGGCAGCAGATTGAAAATCGCAAGATTCAGGCTTAAGAGCGCCATCAAGGTGAGATAGCTGAAGGCGCCTTCTTGCGCGGCTTCGCTCGACATCTGCGCAATCTGAATGGGACCGGCGAGGGTGGTTCGGGGCGAGACGCGGCGCTCGATCAGACTGCCTACAAGCTGGAAGATCAGCAGCGCGTTTTGCCGATTGAAGCGCGCCGATTGCACCAACGCGGGTCCGAAACTGAGTTTTACCCACTGGACGGGCAGCTTAAAACTGATGCCGATGTGCCACGGCATCTTGGGGTCCGTATCGGAGACCGGCGTCACTTGCAGCTTCTGTGTTTCCCCGGTCCGCATGATGGTCATCTCAACGGGGGCGCCGTGCGAGCCGATCACGGCGTCGCGTACGGCTTCGGGTGTCGAGACCGGCTTACCGTTCACGCTTACGAAGGAATCGCCGGGGCGCAGGCCGGCCTTGTATCCCGGCAAGCCCTTCATCACGTCGCCGACCTGGATGCCGCCACGCCAGCCCGCGACGCCAACGCCCTCTTTTGGATCCATGCGCGGAGTAACGCGCAAGGCGAGCTTCTGGCCTTTGCGATCCACAACCACCGGAATCGGGTGATTGCCGTTCAGCGCCGTTTGCATCAGCACGTCGGGCCAATTCGGATTTTTATGTCCCGCTATGTCGATGATTTTGTCTCCAGGCTGAAGTCCGGCCGCGGCTGCGGGCGAATTGGGCGTGATGCCGCTAATGACCGCGCTGCTGGTTTCGCTTTCCGCCTCGAAGCCGTGCATATACAGCCCGGTGACGATTACAAACGCGAGGATCACGTTCATCAACGGCCCGGCGATCACCACGATGGCGCGCTGCCACCTGGGCTTGCCTGGCAGCGAGCGCGGGTCGCGCGGATCGATCGCATGCTCGTCGCCCGGTTGGTCGCCATACATGCGAACATAGCCGCCCAGCGGGATGGCCGAGACGCGGAAATCGGTGTCGCCGCGCTTGAAACCGAATAACCGCGTTCCAAATCCGATGCTAAAGGTATCTACCCGGACGCCGACGGAAAGAGCCGCCCAGAAATGCCCAAGCTCATGGACCAGGATCATGATTCCGAGAAGAATCACGACCCAAAAAACTGCCTGTAAAAAACCCACGCCCTATTATTTGCCTTTCCCGATCCGGAGATGCCCTACTTGTTCGACGCCGAGGCTAGCGCTTCGATTCCCCGACGATTTTTCTGGCGGTCGCGCGCGAAGCCGCGTCGATGGCGATCACGTCCTCTATTGTCGCCGCTTCACGACCGGCTTGTCGCGCCAGGGTTTCCTCTACCGTTGCGGCGATCGCCGGAAAACCGATGCGGCCCTGCAGAAACGCCTCCACCGCTATCTCATCGGCTGCATTTAACGTGCAGGTGGCGGACCCGCCTTGCTCCTGCGCCGCATAGGCCAGCCGCAAGAGCGGGAATTTGTCTGTATCGGGCGGCGAAAATTGCCAGGTGCGGGGTTGCGACCAGTCCAGGCGCGGCACCGGCGCTTCTTCGCGTGCCGGATAGGTCAAGGCGTACTGGATGGGCATCCGCATGTCGGTCGCGGAGACCTGGGCAATCACGCTGCCGTCCTTATACTCGAGCATCGCGTGAATGGAAGATTGCGGATGCACCACCACGGCTATCTGGGATGGAGCCAAGCCGAATAACCAGCAGGCCTCAATTACCTCGAATCCTTTATTCATTAAGGTTGCCGAATCGATCGTGATCCGCCGGCCCATTTTCCAGGTGGGATGCTGTAGCGCCTGCTCCGGCGTCACGCTCGCCAAAGCCTCTTTGGGCGTGTCGCGAAACGGTCCGCCCGAGGCGGTGAGTATCAGACGAATCACGTCCGCCCGGCTGCCCGCCCGGAAACACTGGTGAGCGCCGTTGTGTTCGCTATCCACCGGAATCAGTTCTGCTCCATTTTCCCGAACCGCTTCCATGACCAGACGGCCGCTGGCAACCAGAACCTCTTTATTTGCGAGGCCGATGCGTTTTTTCGAGCGAATGGCTTGATAGGTGGCTTCCAAACCCGCCACGCCGACTATGGCCGACATTACAAAACCAACTTCGGGAGCGGTTGCAGCATCGATCCGGGCCTGGGGTCCGGCCCCCAGTTCCGGCCAATTCTGTTTGGGGCAACCGATCTCTAAAAGCCGGGAGCATAGCGCGTCTAACGTATGTGCATCGGCTACTACGGCCACTTTCGGGCGGAATTCCAGAATTTGGGAGCAAAGTAGATCCAGATTTCTACCAGCGACTAGAGCATAGACGGCATGCTCGGCACCTCGGCGGCGTACCACGTCGAGCGTGCTAACACCTATTGAACCTGTTGAGCCTAGTAGAGTTATCTGCATTCGCGGGCCCTACTTAGTCCTCTCCGGAAGCAGGTCTTCAAGGACTAGTAGAAAAAAATTTTGATTTTCGTAGAAAAAAGGCTTGCCTTCCATAAAATCATATCCTAGTATTGGAAGTAAGCCAGGGAGGCAACTCCCACCAAAGCGAGACTAACCTCATAGAAAGACCCCTGAAGCAACAACCTCCCTGGCGCCCGAAAGGGTTTCGTCTCGCAGCTTCAGAAACCAATAAAGTTCTACAGTAAGCTATTTTTGCGTCGTTCGCGATAGTTCCCGGCCTGGAGATACACTTTTAGGCAGAGGTGCATTCCTGTGCCCGAAACTAAGCATCCGGCCCGGCTCCGCCCGGAAACCGATGTTCTCACGCGCGGATTCGATCCCAGCCTGTCGGTGGGTTCGGCGCGACCGGCGGTGTTCCGAAGCTCTACTTACGTTTTCTCAAGCCCCGAGGCAGCCGAGCGCGCCTTTGACATCATGGGCGGCCGTGCCGAGCGCGCCCCGGGAGAAAGCGTCGATCTGGTCTATTCACGCTTCAATCATCCGAACGCCCAGATTCTGGAAGACCAGATTCTTCCGCTGGAGCCGGGAGCGGTCGCGGCGGCGGTTTTCAATTCCGGTATGGCGGCGGTGATGACCGCGCTGCTGGCGGTCGTTCAGCCGGGCGATAGCATCCTTTATACCGTCCCTATTTATGGGGGCACACAGACGCTCATCCAAGGTTTTCTCGAAAAGTTTGGCATCCAGGGCGTGCCGGTGCCGGCGGGCCACGCAGGCGAGATTGATGCGGCGATCCGGGCCACGAAAAAGCTGCGCGTCGTGCTCATCGAAACGCCGGCGAATCCGACCATCATTATGACCGATATCCGGCGCGTCTGCGATACCGTGGCGGCCGCGCATTCGGCTTCAGGCAACGGCACTGGCACGCCAGAGCGGCCGATTGTGATGATCGATAACACCTTTCTCGGGCCCGTGTTTCAGCATCCGCTCACCTTGGGCGCCGATGTGTCGCTCTATTCGGCCACCAAGTACCTGGGCGGCTACAGCGACATTATTGGCGGCGTCGCGCTCACGAAGGATATAGAGCTGTTGAACAAGATCCGCTCAAAGCGCAGCTTGTTTGGCAACATTCTGCAGCCTGATGAATGCTGGATACTCGACACGCGGCTTCCCGCGGTAACGCTGCGCATGAACCGGCAGAGCAAAAACGCGCAGCGCATCGCCGAAAATCTCGCGCAACATCCGAAGATCCGAAGAATTTATTATCCGACGCTATTTGAGGATGCGGAACAGATGCGCATCTTCCGCGAACAGTGCGATTATCCAGGCGGCCTGGTCTCCATCGATCTGCACGGCGGCAAGGCGGCAGCTTTCGATTTTCTGCGGCATTTGAAGCTGGCACGGAATGCCGTTTCGCTGGGCGGGGTCGAGACTCTGGCGTGCCATCCGCGCAGCACCACGCATTCGGCCTGGAGCGCGCGCGATCTGGACGAAGCCGGGATCGGCGAAGGGCTGGTGCGGATTTCGTTAGGGATCGAAAATTGGAGAGATTTGCTGGCGGATTTTGAAGCGGCGCTGGAGGGGATCTAAGGGTTCAGTTCGCGTTAACACGCGTACGCTGCGGCTGGGTTTCGCGAAATCTTAATAGAAAATTTTCGTGCAAACGATTGCACTGTAACTCATTCGCGGCTATACTTTCCGTAGCTTTGGTGTTAGGCGTTAATTGCGGCGGGTGACGGCCCGGGGTCGGACTCTCATCGCAGTCAGGGATCTTGTATCTCAATACAGAGGGAGCTTTTATGAGGAAAAGCATGGCGGCGAAGGTCTTTTACCTTTGTCTTACGTTCGCGATTTGTATTCTCTTCTCGACGGCGGCGTTCGCGCAGTCTGACGTCGGCACAATCACAGGCTTTGTCAGAGACCCATCCGGAGCCGTTGTGCCCAATGCCAAAGTCACGATTAAGAATGAAGGCACGAACGAAGAACACACGGTCAGCACGGATGCCCAGGGCCACTACACGGTACCAACCTGCTTCCCGGCAACTACGCCATGACCGCGGAGGTCAGCGGCTTTAAGAAGTTCGAGAGTACACACAATACATTGCAGCCGAACTCGACGCTGGCGCTGGACGCCGCTTTGCAAGTCGGCCAAGCCACAGAAACCGTGGAAGTGAGCGCGACAGCAGAGGTTTTGCAGACTGAATCGGGGGCGGTGCAATCGGAGGTAACCGGCGCGCAGATTCAAAATGAGGAAATCAACGGACGCAGTCCCATCTATTCGGCGCAATTCCTGCCGGGCATCCGAGCCGGCCAAGGCACAACGCTTGGAGATAAACAGGGTCTGGGACCCGCCGGGCAGCCGTTTAATGTCAACGGAGCCCGAACGTGGGACACCATGGTCACGGTTGATGGTGCGCCAGCTCTGCGCACGCGCTCGAATGGAGCAGTAATCGGCGTTGGCGACCCCGACTCCACTCAGGAGATCCAGGTTCTCACGGCAGATTATCAAGCGGAATATGGCCGCGCCTCAGGCGGCCAAATCCGTATCATCACGAAGAGCGGGACCACGGATTTCCATGGCAGCTTGTATGAGTATTTCCAGAATTCGGACCTGAACGCGAACTCCTGGAACCGCAACCTGAGTAAGACGACTAACTTTACGTCGCCATACCGCTACAACAATTTCGGATTTGCGGTCGGCGGACCGGTTTGGATTCCGAAGGCGCCCCTCCTTGATAAGTGGCGGCAGAAATTCTTCTGGTTTGTCGCGGAAGACTGGCTCAGACAGCGCTCAACCGACACGCAGACGCAGACCGTACCGACCAATCTGATGCGTCAAGGTAACTTCAGTGAGTTACTAAGTCCAAACGTGTTTTATAGCGGCACTCACCAACTGTACTATCCCGGCACTTGTCCAAAATTAGGAGCGTCCACTTGCCAGGCGATTCCGGGTAATGTTATTCCAGCCAGTTCGCTCAGTCCCAACGGCCTTGCCATTCTTGACGCTTATCCCGCACCGACCCCGGGGTTCTCTCAAGGGTCGGCAAACTGGGTCGCGCAGGCTGCTCACCCTTATAACCAGCGCAAGGAAAATCTCAATTTTGACATTCTGCCGAACGACAAGAATCACATTGAATTCCGCAAATCGGACCTCGCCTATTTTGAATATCAGCCCTTCGATGGCGGTTCGGGTCTAACTCCGAAGTATTTCAATCGCCCGAATCAGACCAACACACTGGCTTGGATTGACACGATCAGCCCCACGCTGGTCAACGAGGCCCGCGCGACCGTCAGCCTGGATGATGTTTACATTCCAGTAAACACAGCCGCTCCCGGTTTCAATGCCAATACTCTTGGCATCAACTTCCCCTACTTATTCACTGGGAAGGATATTGCCCACAAAATCCCTAACGCCACTTTGAACGACAGTTTCTATAACCTAAATGGTGGCCCTTACCCGTCGCATTCTTCCGGACCGATCTATACGGCTTCGGACAGCTTGAGCAAAGTCTGGGGGAACCATACCCTTAAGTTTGGTGTTCTCTTCGACTACGACGGCGAGAACGACGGCGACCAGATTAACGTCAGCACGGTTCCCGGCGGCGCCAACAATCAGAACGGTAATTTTGTATTCTCCGACAATGGCACGGGTGCAACATCCGGGGTCAGCATCGCAAATCTTGCTCTTGGGTACGCGGATAGCTATACGGAAATTGGCCCGCGGGCTTACACTATCTGGCGCGGCTATATGTTTGAAGAATTCGCGCAGGATTCCTGGAAAATAAATCCCGAAACTGCACATCGATTATGGCGTCCGTATCAGCACGATTGGCTGGTATCATCCGCTGTGGGGGAATGCGGATTACTTCAATGGAAACCTTTATAATCCGGCGCAGGCCGTAACGGTCAATTCGTCGGGGAACGTAATTCTCGGGACCGGAAATCCGTACAACGGAATGGTGATCCCGGGCTTCAGCGGCTTCCCGAGTTCCGCGCAGGGACGTGTTCTTGCCGATGGCAATCCTATCTGCGACGGCGCCTCGTGCAACAGCCTGTTTGACCCGAAACTGCCGAAGTCGTACGCGCCCAATGTGAATCCGATTCAGCCACGCGTCGGCATCGCTTATCAAATCAACGAGAAAACTGTACTTCGCGCCGGAGCTGGCGAGTTTGTTACCCGCATGCCTCTGCTCGACAACATTTTTCCTGGCGGCAATTCGCCCTTCCAGCCGTTCGTCACAGTAAACAATGTTCGCGTGGACAATCCCGGCGCCTCCGTGACGACTGGTACGGCTGCGGCGATTACTGCGACTACTATGAACCCGAATTTGAAGCAACCGATCGCGTGGAACTGGAATTTCTCGTTTCAGCGGGAGCTGTTCTGGAATTCGACTTTGTCGGTCGCGTATGTCGGGCATCGCGGTTACCACGGCTGGGATGTATATGACATCAATCAAGTGCCCGCAGGAACTCTGCAGGCAAATCCCGGAGTGAATATCAACCAATTGCGCCCTTATAAGGGCTTTGCAGCGATTCAAGAAGAGGAGCCCGTGGTCAATTCCATGTACAACGGGTTGCAGGTTAACTGGAACCGGCGCTTGACGGCCGGTTCTATGTTCCAATTCGCCTACACGTTCTCCAAGAGCATGGATAACAGTTCGAATTATCGCGATATCGTACCCGACACCTACAACACCAGCAATCTCTGGGGTCCTTCCGAGTACGACGCCCGCCACATAATTGTCATCAATTACCTCTACGACCTGCCATTCTTTAAAAATCGGAGTACGCTTGCCGGCAAGCTGCTGGGAGGATGGGAGCTCAGCGGTGCGATGCAGTTCCAGACGGGTTCGCCTTGCAGCATCGGAACGAACAATGATTTCGCCGGTGTCAGTACGACTGATCTTGGCAGCTTCGGTTGTGGCGCCCCGAACGGCCAGTACTGGGTGCTGAGTGGGAGTCCACAAATTGTCGGCCAGTTTGCCTCCGGTACAGGCGCAAATGCCAACTCGCCCAAATACTTCACCGCGAACGTGACGCCGCCCCCTGTCGGCACTTTCAACCTGCAGAAGGGGATACGCGATATCATTTACGGCCCGGGTACCCAGGATTGGAACCTGATGCTGTTCAAGAAATTCGCGATCAACGAAAGGAGCTGGTTCGAGTTCCGCGCGGAAGCGTACGACTTCATCAATCATCCGAATTGGGCCGGCACCAATCAAACGGGCGGCCCGAACTTCAACCCGACATCGGGTACTTTCGGCGAAGTGACCGGGAAATATCTGCAACGCAGCATGCAGCTTTCACTGCGCTATTCGTTCTAGTTTTACAACCGGCCCGGCCGGAAGAACAGCTCGTATTCGCGCTCAATCGCGTCCAGAATCTGGCGCTCGCGCTTGCCTTCACGCCGTCGCTCAGCGCAGCCGGAGATCACGATGGCTGCGCTGAAAAACAGAGCCAGGATCAACAGCAAATCGCCCAGGTCTGGTAGGTGGATCCCCATGGCGGTTGGGTGCTACTGTTGTATCACCTTCGCAAGCAGGCGTTCGGGGTTCATTGATTATTGGTGCGCCGCAGGCGCATGCGGCACTCCGCTCCCTCACGGTCGCGGTTCTGACGGGGTAGCCCAGAGGTCGCCCACTGTGAATCCGTTGGGAAACGGATCGTCGTCGTCCAGCACGTAATTGGCGAAGCCGGTGATCCAGGCTCGGCCGGTGATGGCAGGAATCACAGCTTCGTGCGTGCCCACTTTTGCCGTCGCGAGCAGTTTGCCGGTGAAGGTTGTGCCTAAGATGCCTTCGTGAATAAATTCCCGCCCGATGGCGAGCTGTCCTTTTGCGTGGAGCGCAGCCATTTTCGCGCAAGTGCCCGTGCCGCATGGAGAACGATCGAGCGTTCCGGTCCAGGAAGAAGGCCGGTTCCAATCGAGTGAGCCGGTGGAAACGATCACCGCATTTCGCCGGTCCGCTTTGCCGATGGGCGGTGCGGAAAGCTGCGCGATCGAAATGCCGGAAATCGCCGGATTTTCCGGATGCACCGCAGAGAGTTGTTCGCGCGCCGCCGCTTTGATCATTTCGCCGGTGCGCACAATGTCGCGCGCTTCGTCCGGGGTCAGCCGAAGTCCTAGCTGCGCGGCTTCGGCGATGACATAGAACATCCCGCCATATGCCACGTCAACTATTACTGTTCCAAGTTGTGGCACTTCGACCGGCGCATCCAGGTGCACCGCGAAAGCGGGGACGTTTTGAAAAGTTACCGCCGTCACTTTTCCATCCCGCACTTCGGCGTCCACCTCAATCAGACCGGCCGGCGTTTCCAGCTTCAGGCGTGCGTGATCGCCTGCAACCGGAATCATGCCGGTTTCGATCAGGGTTGTGACCACGCAAATCGTGTTGGTACCGGACATAGGCGGGTATTCCACTTGCTCCATGATCACGAACCCGGCGTCGGCTTCGGGATGACAAGGAGGAAGCAGGAGGTTGCAATTTGAGGCGGGATAGCCGCGCGGCTCGCGCAGCATTCGCAGCCGCAGATCGTCCATGTGGCGCTCGAGATACAGGCGCTTCTCGAACATGGTTTTCCCGGGGACGTTTAAGACGCCGCCGGTGATGACGCGTCCCGGTTCGCCGCAGGCGTGCAGATCCACTGCGGAAATCATTTTGGAAAATTTCATTGCTGAAGCGGGAACTCGAAATAGAAAATTTCTTCGCCTGATCGCGCGTCTCGCAGACCGTTTAGGTAGATTTTGTCGCCATGCTCGATACCCGCCTCGAAGTAGAAAAATCCGCTGGCTGAATCGCCCGGTGGCAGCATTTTTGCAGCGAAGGCGCGCTCCACGATGGTTGGACTGTTCAGCGGGTTCTTCTTCGAAAAATGAACCGGTGACCGTGGACCGATAGTGGGCCGTTTGGCGTGCTGACCTAAAGAAGGTATATCCTCGGGAGCGACGGCGGTGGCGTGCCGCCCATCGGAGGCCACCAAGTTTACCTCCAGATCGCGCATGTCGAGCGCTTTCTGGCGCTTGTTGTCGATCACGACCAGCACCGGCAGTACGCCGTATTTCAGCAGGTCGGTTTTCTTGCCGAATGCCTGGGCGGTCAATTCCTCGTTATCGTAGGGTTTCGCGCCCACGGTGATCTGGCCGGCGGTTTGATGCGCGTAATCGCTCGCGGCGCCCGGCTTAAAGGTGGTGTCGCTACGAGCGCCGCCGGGCAACGGCAGCAGCATTATCAACGCTATACTCGAAATCACGAAACGGGTTCCTGGCATCACGCGCACTCTTCTCCTCTATCGCGTACTCCAACTCGCGGCGCTCCCCTTCACTGTTTTGTACTTTATCGCGCGGCTGGTCGTCGAGCGCGAGTACTGGTCCCACTTCGGCGAGCGGCTCGGGCTGCTTTCCCGATCGTTCACTCGGACGAATCGACCCTCCATCTGGTTACAAGCGGTTTCAGTGGGCGAGGTGCTTTCCGCGCTTCCGTTGATTGAGAAGCTGCGGCAGCAGTTTCCTCTCGCACCTATTTATCTGTCGACCGCGACGATCGCCGGGCGCAGAGCCGCCGAGCGTCATATCGACTCTTCGTTGACCGGATTGTTTTACTCTCCGCTCGACTATGTCTCGTGCGTTCGCAGGGTCTTGAAAGCAATACGGCCCGCGCTGCTGATTGTGCTGGAAACCGAGATCTGGCCCAATCTGTACATGGAAACAAAACGCGCGGGCGCTCGCGTGGCGATCGTAAACGGCCGTATCTCGGATCGTACGTGGCCGCGATACCGGCGCTGGAAGGGGCTATTTGCGCCGGTCCTGCAACTGCCCGATGCGGTGTTCGTGCAAAGCTCGGTCGATTACGACAGGTACGCGCAACTCGGAGTTCCCAAAGAAAAGCTGAACGTCGAAGCGAATCTGAAATACGACTGCTCGATTTTCCACTCGCCCATTTTCATTGAGACGTTCGGGGCTGCACAAATTTGGATTGCAGGCAGTACCGCGGGTCCGAACGAGCGCGGCAGTTTGAAACGCCACATGGTGGACGAAGACGAGATTGTGCTGCAGGCATTTCGGACGCTGGCCGTCGACTTCCCGCGCTTGCTGCTGATTCTGGCGCCGCGGCACCGTGCGCGCTTCAGCGCCGTCGCGCAAAAGCTGGAGCAGAACGGTATTCGATTCGTCCGCCGTACCCACGCGCGTCCGAATCGCCCGGATGCGCTTCAATTACCCGGTGTGCTGCTGCTCGATAGCATCGGCGAGCTTTCCCGCACGTATCCGCTGGCCGATGTCGTGTTCATGGGCGGCTCGATCGCGCCGCGAGGGGGGCACAACATCATCGAGCCGGCGGCGGCCGGAGCGCCAGTGGTTGTCGGCCCGCACATGCACAATTTCGAGGCGATCACGACCGAGTTCCGCGAAGCCGGCGCGATCGTGCAGATTCAGAGCGGGCCGGAATTAGCTGCCGCTGTTCGCGAGTTGCTCGTAAATCGCAATCGTGCTCGAGAGACGGGCGAACGCGCGCGCCAGCTTGTCGAAAAACGCCGTGGCGCGTCCGAACGGCTGGCGCAGAGCCTTGCGCCGCTTTACGATTCGGCAAACGTCAAGCCGGTACGTAGTCTTCCGGCGCGCTATGTGCTTGCGGGGCTGGCATTCGCCTGGCGCGAAGGAGGAGCAATGAAACGCAAGCGGGACGAACGCTGCGCCGATTCGCAAGCCCCACTTTCCGTGCCGGTGGTGAGCATTGGCGGAATTACCGTGGGCGGGTCCGGCAAAACACCATTCACTGTTTATCTTGCGCGTCGGCTGCGCGAGCGCGGGCATACGCCTGCGATTCTCACCCGCGGCTATGGCCGCCGTTCGCCGGCCAAGAGCCTGGTGTTCGCTTCGGGCGCGCACGCCCCGGCCGCCCTCACCGGCGACGAAGCGCAAATCCTGCTGCGCGCCTCAAGCGCGTCGGCCGGAATCGGCGCGGATCGCTATCAGACGGCGCAACTTCTGCTCTCGCACTTTCCCGCGACGAGCGTGCTGCTGCTCGACGACGGTTTCCAGCACGCGCGCATGAAGCGCGATTTGGACATCGTGCTGATAGACGGTTTAGATCCGTTCGGCCTTGACGAGATTGTTCCACTGGGGCGTCTTCGCGAGCCTCTTACAGCTCTGAGCCGCGCCGATATATTGGTTGTCACGCGCGCCGAGGAAGCGCGCTATGAAAAAATTTGCGAGCGGCTTCGTGAGTACAACGCGCGCGCTCCCATCTTCCGCACTCGTTTGCTTGCGCGCCAATGGCGCAATTACCGCACAAATTCCGCCATGGCGAATTTGCCAGGCCGCCGCGTCGCAGCGTTTTGCGGGCTGGGCAACCCGGAAAATTTTTGGAGAACGCTCGAATCTTTAGGCTTGGAAGTATTGTTCCGCTCGGCTTTCGGCGATCATCACGTTTACCAACCGTTTGAGCTGCAACGGATCGCGCGGCAGGCGCGTGCGTGCGGCGCACAGATTTTGGTGACCACCGAAAAAGACCGCTTCAATTGTCCAAGCCAGCTTGAGCGCGCTATTGCACCGCTCGAACTTGCCTGGCTGGAGGTCGACATGGAGCTTGAGAACGAAACGGCGTTCCTGGCGTATGTGGAAGAGGCGATCCGCCGACGGGCCGTGGCGTAGCGGGGCGTCGTGGACGGAAGTGGACGAGAAAATGGGGACAGGCAACGAATTTCCCTCGCGAGAACTCGGTTTTGGGGTTTCGAGTTGCGAAAATTCGAAGCCTGTCCCCATTTTCTCGATGGCTTCATCTGCTATCGTGGCGGTTTCACTCGCAATGCAATTTCCAAAGCTCGAAATCCCTTATGAACGATTTACTCTGCCGAACGGGCTGACGGTCGTCGTTCATGAGGACCACAAGACCCCTATCGTCGCCGTAAACATCTGGTATCACGTCGGTTCGAAAAACGAAAAGCCCGGAAAAACGGGTTTTGCCCACCTGTTTGAACACCTGATGTTTGGCGGCAGCGAGCACGTGCAGGGGAGCTACATCGAAGCCATGGAACGGATCGGTGCAACCGACCTGAACGGCACTACAAGCGAAGATCGCACGAACTATTTCGAAAACGTGCCTACCTCCGCGCTCGATTACGCGCTCTTCGCCGAATCCGATCGCATGGGTTATTTCTACAACACGATCAGCCAGGACGTGCTGGATGTGCAGCGCGGCGTTGTGCAGAATGAAAAGCGGCAAGGTGACAATCAGCCGTACGCCATCGTGGAAGACCTGGTGGTTAAGTCCACGTACCCGGCGGAGCACCCTTACGCGCACACGGTTATCGGGTCGATGGAAGATCTCGATTCCGCCTCTGTTAAGGATGTGCGCGAATGGTTCAAAACCTACTACACGCCTTCGAATGCCGCACTCGTGCTTGCGGGCGATGTGACGGCCGTCGAAGCGCAAGAAAAAGCCAGCCGCTATTTCAGCGCAATTCCGTCCGGTCCGCCGGTCGCGCATCAGCGGGCTTGGGTTGCCAAAATGCCGGGCGAGCATCGGGAAACCGTAGCGGATCGCGTCCCGCAAGCGCGGCTCTACAAAATTTGGAACGTTCCGGGCTACGGCTCGGCGGCGGCGGACCATTTGCGGCTTGTGGCGTCCATTCTGTCGAGCGGCAAGAACTCCCGGCTGTATAAGCGGCTGGTTTACGACGACCGGATCGCCACGCAGGCGGCTGCCTATCTCGATGAACGCGAGATCGGCAGCCAATTCGTTGTCGTCGCGACTGCGAAAGAAGGGGAAGATCTTCGGAAGATAGAAAAAGCGGTGGACGAGGAGCTTGCGCGCTTTCTCGACGGCGGACCTACAGCGCGCGAACTGGAGCGTATCAAGACGCAGTCCTATGCGAGCTTCGTGCGCGGCATCGAGCGTATCGGCGGCTTCGGAGGGAAATCCGATATTTTAGCTTCCGGCCAAACCTATCTGGACCGGCCCGACGCCTACCGGCAGCGCCTCGAAAACCTGGAAGGTGTCTCCGCGGCGAATCTGCGCGATACGGCGGGTGCGTGGTTATCCGATGGCGCGTACGCTCTCGAAGTGCTTCCTTTTGCCGATCGCAAACAGGCGCCCGTTTCGACGGCAGACCGCACGCAGATACCGCAGCCCGGTCCGGCTCACGATTTGAAGCTTCCTCGCATTCACGAGGATCGATTGACAAATGGTTTGAGAATTCTCGTCGCGGAGCGGCATGATATTCCGGTCGTGAACTTTTGGCTTGACGTTGACGCTGGTTATGCAGCGGACCAGTTTGCTCTTCCGGGCACGGCACGGCTCGGTTCCACTTTGCTAACCGGCGGGACGAATCGCCGCAGTGCGCTGGAAATCAGCGAAGAAGCCCAAAGCTTGGGCGCGCAGCTCTCGACCGGCTGCAACCTCGACATGGCGACAATCTATCTGTCGGCATTGAAGAGCACACTCGACGAAGCGCTCGATCTTTATGCGGATGTGATCTTGAACCCGGTCTTCCCGGAAGCCGATTTCGAGCGCCAGCAACATCTTCAGCTCTCCACCATTGCGAACGAGAAAGTTACGCCGCTACAAATGGCGCTGCGCGCGCTGCCGCCGGTTTTATTCGGCCGCGAACACGCCTATGGCGTCCCGCTCACCGGCTCGGGAACGGAAGAGAGTGTTCAGAAGCTGAAGCGCGAGGATGTGGCGCGGTTTCATGCAACCTGGTTTCGGCCCGGCAATGCCGCGCTGATCGTGGCGGGCGATACAACGCTTGCCGAGATCAAGCCGAAGCTGGAAGAATTCTTCGGCGCATGGAAACGCGCGGAAGTTCCTGCCAAGGACGTGCACACGGTACAGCGGCCGGGCAAACCCGCCGTTTACCTGGTCGACAAACCCGGCGCGCTGCATTCGGTGGTGATTGCCGGAACTGTTGCGCCTCCGCCCGGAGCCCGCGCAACGAAATCGCGATCGAAACCATGAACAATATTTTCGGCGGCACGTTTGGCGGGCGGCTGAATATGAATCTTCGCGAAGAGAAGCACTGGTCCTATGGAGCGGCGTCTATTCTCTATGGCGCTCGCGCGCAGCGGCCCTTTCTGGCCTATGCCTCCGTGCAAGCCGACAAAACGGCGGAGACTATCACTGAGATGCTCAACGAGCTGTCCGGAATGACCGGCGCAAAGCCCGTCCGCGCCGAAGAGCTTGAAAAAGTGAAGCAGCAGCAGATTCTGGAATTGCCCGGCGCTCACGAAACCATGAACGCGGTAGGGAATCTGCTGAGCGATCTGCTGCAACTCGGGCTTCCGCTCGATTTCTACGACACGTATGTGAGCCGCGTTTCAGCGCTGACCATCGCGGAAATCGAAAGCTGCGCGAAGCTGTTGCTCGATCCACGGCACATGATTTGGATGGTGGTGGGCGATCGAGTGCAGATTGAGCCGGGTCTGCGCGCGCTTAATATTGGGGAGATTATTCCGACGGAAGCATAAATTTCATGAGGATTGTAAACGGCACATCCAGAGCCCATGCCTGAAACGACGGACCCAAGCGGCGAGCTTCGGCCCGAATACAAGTTTGACTTCAGCAAGCACAACCGAACCGGTTTGCCGGGCACTCGTCGTCTGAGCCGGTCATTGCTCCGCTCAATGGAGTGCGCATGGATAAAGTGAACACCATGAGCCGGGTCGAGGAAATCGAGCGAGCTATTGAGCAATTAATGCCCGAGGAATTTAGCGAAATCTCCCGCTGGATGGCCGAGCTGGATTCTGATCAGTGGGATCGGCAATTCGAGGCCGATGTGAACGCGGGCAAGTCAGAGGATATGGCGGAAAAGGCATTGCGCGATCATGCGGCTGGCCTTTCGACCGATATTCGCTGACCGCCTTAACCCAAAGCTTCCGGTTCAATCGCAGCTTTTTCGCCAGCCGCTTTCTTTTCCCAATACTTGCGGACCCAGGCTTCCCAGCTTCTTCCGGCGGCCGTATCGCGGCCGCTGAACGCGACTGCTGCGATTTCAGAATACGGAATGCTCACGCGGGGAGTTCCGTTTGACGGCAGGACACGAACGAGGGAAGCCGCCAACGTCCCGGCGCGCTTTCGATCATATAGATATCCTTCAACCACGCGGCCGTCCTTGCACGTGATCGTCACGTCGCCGCGATAGTCGAAGGCTTTCTCGAGCGCATCGCGAATCTCGTCTTCGCTCGCTAACGGCGGAATCCAGCCCTGCAGATTATCGTGCGCAAAGCCAGGCGAGACTTCCAGATCATCGGGACGTAGGGCCTGCTCGTTCACGCTTGGGTCTCTTCGGCAGCTTTGATGTGCACCAGAGGGTTGTAAGAATGCACCGGTTTGTGGGGCTCGCGGAGTAACGCTTTAGCGTCTTCGTCCGGGTAGCGGTTGAACAGCGATGCTTTGGCCATCGCCCAGAAGCCGCGCAGAGAACCGAATCCGTAATCGACCGAAGAAGCTTCGTACCCGCTATGCACCATGCAATTGGCGCATTTCGGATTTCCCGATTCCGTTCCGTAATTCGCCCATTCGGTTTCGGCCAGCAACTCGGCAAATGTATCGGCATAGCCGTCCTGCAGCAGATAGCAGGGCTTCTGCCAACCGAAAACGTTATAGGTGGGCATGCCCCAGGGCGTACATGAGAAATTGCGCTGGCCCATCAGAAATTCGCCGAATAGCGGCGACATGTTGAATTTCCACGAACGTTTCCGGTTGGCAAGAATCGCGCGGAACAGACGCCGGGTACGTGCTCTGCCGAGAAAATGCTGCTGGTCCGGCGCTTTGTCGTAGGAGTATCCGGGGGAGAGCATCATGCTCTCGACGCCGAGCTCCATCATTTCGTCGAAAAACGCGCGCACGCTGTTCGGATCAGCGCCATCGAACAGCGTCGTATTGGTCGTCACGCGAAAGCCGCGCGCCAAAGCAGCCCGGATACCGCGCACGGCAAGGTCGTAGCCGCCCTCCCGGCAGACGGAGAAGTCATGATGTTCGCGCTGTCCATCGACGTGCACTGAGAAACTCAAGTATTTATTGGGCTTGAACAGATGCAGCTTTTCTTCGAGCAGCAGTGCGTTCGTGCAGAGATAAATGTACTTCTTGCGAGCGATCAGGCCTTCTACAATCTCGCCGATTTGTGGATGCATCAACGGCTCGCCGCCCGGAATTGCGACTGTGGGGGCGCCGCACTCCTCCGCGGCCCGGAAGCATTCTTCCGGCGTGAGTTGGCGCTTCAGCACGTGGGCCGGATACTGGATTTTGCCGCAGCCGGCGCAAGCCAGATTGCACCGGAAAAGGGGCTCCAGCATAAGAACCAGCGGATACTGCTTGCGCCCGGCCAGCTTTTGCCGGAGCACATAGCTGGCGGTAGTCCACATCTGGGATGCAGGAACGCTCATAGATTCTTTCGGATCACTGATTCCATTTTAGATCGGGACCGCGCCGCTTTTGTGAACGCAGGAAATTTCACGTACCATAAAGTGTAGGGAATTGCTGTGGCCGCACAAACCAGTCCGCCTGTTGCAGAGGATGTTTGGATCGATGACAGCCGGTACGAGCGGCTCGATGGACAACTGACGGAGCGCCCGGTGCCTGGAGAAGCACATGCAGACCTGCAATTGAAAGTGCTTATAGCTCTTCTGCCGTTCCAAGACACATTCGGCGGGAAGGCTCGGCAGGAATGGTCGGTTGCCCGGGGCAATGACTGGTTGACGCCGGATGTGACATTTTCCTATCCCGAGTTCAAGACGAACAAAATCGGGTATCTGATCGCGCCAGCCTATCTGTGCGTTGAAGTCCGCTCTCCCACCCAGCAGTTAAGCGCTCTGTTCCGAAAACGCGAGATCTATCACCGCTGGGGAACGAAGTACTGCTGGATCGTCGATCCGCTAGAAAAAGCCTGCTACGAATGCACCAGCGATACAGCGGGGCATGAATCGGTGGTGGTGCAACCGGACATTCTGCACGCCGGAAGCGTTGAAATCCCGCTGGCCAGCCTCTGGGCCGCCTGACTACCTGGCTCCATTCACCCCCGGCTTTCCGCATTTCACGCCTCCGTGAATGTCGTTTACTTTACTAGTCGCTGAAAACAAAGGGAATTGTTATACTTAAGCTGTTTCCTTATGCCATCCACCGGTTTAGCGTATGAAACTATTATTCCTTCCGATTACCCCCCGGCGAGCGGCAGTGAAAAAAAGATTATTCTGTTAAAGCCGCGGGGTTTCTGCGCTGGAGTAGTGCGCGCTATCGATGTGGTCCGGATCGCTCTTGACCTTTATGGCGCCCCAATTTACGTCCGCAAAGAGATTGTCCATAACCGGCATGTAGTAGACGAGCTGCGCCGCGCCGGAGCCATTTTTGTCGAGGAACTGAGCGAAGCGCCTGAAGGCGCGCGTGTGATTTTCAGCGCTCACGGCGTTTCCCCAGCCGTCCGGGTTGAGGCCAAGGAACGGCATCTGCAGGTTATCGATGCGACCTGCCCACTGGTCACCAAAGTCCATTTGGAAGCGGTCCGCTTCGCTAAACAGGGATACACGATTATCCTGATCGGCCACCGCGATCATGACGAAGTGATCGGGACGCTGGGGGAAGCTCCCGAAAACACGTTTCTCGTGTCGGATGTTGAAGATGTCAACCGGCTGAATATCAAAGATCCGGAACGCGTGGTTTACCTGACCCAGACCACGCTCTCGCTCGACGAGACCAAGGAGATCGTAAAGCGTTTGCTGGAGCGTTTTCCGAAGATCGTCGGTCCGAAAACCCAAGACATTTGCTACGCAACCGAAAATCGCCAGTTGGCCGTCAAAGCGGTAGCGCCGCTGTGTCAGGCGCTGCTGGTAGTGGGCTCGCAAAACAGTTCGAATTCCCGGCGGCTGGCCGAAGTCTGCCAAAAGGCCGGCGTCCCCGCCTATCTGCTCGACGATTTGAGCGAAGTGCGTTCCGACATGCTGGAGCATGTCGACACAGTGGCAGTTACGGCCGGTGCATCCGCGCCAGAACATTTGGTGCAGGAATTGATCGCTCACCTGCGGACCAAAGGCTATAGCGACCTCGAAGAGGCGGAGATCAAGGAAGAGGACGTGCGTTTTACGCTTCCCTCCGACCTCGAAAGCTTCACGCCGCGTCTCCACACCGTGCGGACTTGAAGCTTTCGAGCAACATGTCTGAACGATGACGCCAACTCTTCAAATTTTCGATTCGCAAACTTTCGCAGCGACTGATGCCGTGCGCAAAGCGGCAGCTTCGCTCCTCGATCGCCAATCGGCGGAAGGCTTCTGGTGGGCCGACCTCTGCGCGGATACTACGCTCGAATCCGACTACATTATGATGCAGCTCTGGTTGCATCCCCCGGTGGATGGCGTCTGGAATCCGCCGACGCGTCCGCAAGTGGAGCGTGCCGTTGAAACGATATTCGCGCGCCAGCTCGAAGACGGCGGATTCAATATCTATCTGCACGGTCCTTCGGAAATCAACGCCTGCATCAAAGCGTATTTCGCGCTCAAAGTAGCTGGCATTCCGGCCTCCGACGCGCGGATGCAGCGGCTTCGGAAACGCGTTCTCGAATTGGGCGGCTTGCAGGCGGCCAATAGCTACGTCCGCACAAATTTAAATCTCTTCGATCTATTTCCCCGGTTTGCGTGCCCGTCCATACCGCCCGAATTGATCCTGCTGCCGTTCCGGTTCATCTACCAGATGTCCTCCTGGACGCGTGCCATAGTCATCCCGCTCTCCATCCTGCATGCCGCGAATCCGCGCCGGCCGGTTCCCACGGGTTTCAATTTAGACGAGCTCTTCCTGCCGGGAACGACCATGCTTCTCGAGCGGAATCGCCCCATCGCTAATTGGCGCAATTTTTTTCTGCGGCTCGACGGGCTCTTGAAAAAATACGAACGCTTCGGGCCGCGCTTCATCCGGCAATATGCGATTAAAAAATGCGCCGATTGGATGGTTGAGCACTTCCAGGGCTCCGATGGCCTGGGCGCTATTTACCCATCCATGCAGTACGCCGTAATGGCGCTGGATGTGCTCGGCTATGATCCGGCGCATCCGCTTCGAGTTGAAGCCGAAAAGCAGTTCAACGACCTGATGGTGGACGACGAGCGCGGCTTTTTCATGCAGCCTTGTTTTTCGCCGATTTGGGACACCGCTATCGCTGCTTTTGCTTTATCTGAAAGCGAGAATGCTCCCGAAGCCGCTCTGCGCCGCACTGCCGACTGGTTCCTCGCGAAGGAAGTTCGCCACAAGGGAGATTGGTCCGCCAAGCGCCCGGACGCCGAACCTTCCGGCTGGGCCTTCGAATTTAACAACGAGTTCTATCCCGATGTGGACGACACCGCGATGGTTCTGCTTGCACTCAAGAGGATGCGCGCCTCCGATGAAACCAGGCAGAAAGCCTGCGAACGGCGCGCACTGAACTGGCTGCTCGCGATGCAAAGCAAAGACGGAGGCTGGGCCGCTTTCGACGCCGATAACAACTGGAAGATCCTCAGCGACGTGCCGTTCGCGGATCACAACGCCATGCTCGATCCGTCTTGTCCCGATATTACAGGCCGCGTGCTCGAAGCGCTGATGGCGTATGGTATGGATGCCCAGCATGCCGCGGTGCGCCGCGGCGTTGAATATCTGCTGCGGTGCCAGGAGCCCGACGGAAGCTGGTTTGGGCGCTGGGGCGTTAATTATATTTACGGTACTTTCCTGGCGCTGCGCGGGCTGCGCGCCGCCGGGCTGAGCGAAAACGAGCCCTGCATTCAGCGCGCTCTTGAATTTATCCGCGCCTACCAGAATCGCGATGGCGGTTGGGGCGAAAGCTGCGCCAGCTATGACGAGAAGCGCTTTATGTCCAACCCCAGCACACCCTCGCAGACCGCCTGGGCAGTTCTCGCGCTACTGGCTGGCGGGGACCTGCGAAGCGAGAGTCTTTACAACGGAGTCGATTATCTGATCCAAACCCAGCGTTCCGATGGCGTCTGGGAAGAGGATTACTGCACCGGCACCGGATTCCCCCGCGTCTTTTATCTTTCTTATACCGAGTACCGGAACATGTTCCCGCTGTTGGCTCTCTCGGCGTTTCTGAAAGCGGCGGCCGCTCAGGATGAAAGCGCAAGGCCTGTGTTTCGAAACAGAGCGCAAGCCGCGCACGCGTGAATATTGAGCTTTGCCTGTCGCTCTCGTTACCGGGGCCAGCGGCTTTCTCGGCTGGCACGTCGCTCGCGCGCTGCTGGAGAGCGGCTATCGGGTTCGTGCGCTTTGCCGCCCTGCGAGCCAGATCCGCGAACTGGAATTGGAGCGTGTCACGGGAGATCTCCGCGACCCCGCCTCTTTGGCGCGAGCGGTTGAGGGCGCCGATTTGGTTTTTCATGTGGCGGCCGATTACAGACTGTGGTCAAAACATCCGCAAGAACTCTATGCTTCTAACGTCGAAGGTACCCGTCATGTGCTGGATGCCGCCGAACGGGCCGGCGTCGAGCGCATCGTGTATACCAGCACAGTCGGCTGCATCGGCATGCGACCCGAGCGCCTGGGCGACGAAAATACGCCTGCCGGTATTGAGGACATGGCGGGCCACTACAAACGATCCAAGTGGCTCGCCGAACAAGTGGCGCTCGAGAAGGCGCGCGCGGGTCTGCCGGTAATTATTGTGAACCCTACCGCGCCCATCGGCGATCACGATTGGAAGCCGACTCCAACCGGGAAAATTATCGTCGATTTCCTTCGTAACAAGCTGCCAGCCTATATCGATACCGGCCTGAACCTCGTCGATGTGCGCGACACGGCTGCGGGACATTTGCTGGCGGCCGAGCGCGGCCGTGCCGGCGAACGCTACGTCCTCGGGTGCGAGAACCTGACGCTGCAAGAAATCCTCTCGCGCTTGGCTGTCATTGCCGAAAAACCTGCGCCCAAAATAAGGCTGCCCTACGCGGTCGCTTATGCAACAGGCGTAGTTACCACGGCCTGGGCCAATCTGACCGGAAGTCCGCCGGTCGCGCCGCTTGAAGGTGTCAGAATGGCGCGCAAGAAGATGTTCGTAACCCATGCGAAAGCGGCGCACGAGCTGGGATTTTCGCCGGGGCCGGTCGATGTTGCGCTCCGCCGCGCGGTCGATTGGTTCCGCGCCAACGGTTACTGCTAAGCCAATGCTGCCAAAGGAAGTTCGTCGCAAACGCTCCGTTGAATCGCCCATACCGGCTCACCGCTCCCTTTGGTCGCGGCTCAGTTTCAGCCTCGTTTGGCAGATCCGGCGCCCCCTTACGGTCGCGGTTCCGTGCAACCTGTTGACAATACTGAGCCGCGCGCGCGAATAAAAATGGCCATTCTCTATGTCGCCTCCGAAGCCCTCGAGCTTCAGCCTTTCGCTGAACTGCTCACGGCTCTGCGCAAATTGAAGTGGCCTATCGACTATGCCTTCGAAGGAATCTGGGAAGGCCGCCGTTTAGTGCTGGCCGCAAATGGAGCCGGCCCCAAGCTCGCTACGCAAGCGGTCGAAGTCGCTATCCGCTCGGTGACTGCCGCCGAACTCTCCGCTTCAAAGCTCGAAGCCATCGTCAGCACTGGTTTTTGCGGCGCGCTGGTTCCGGAACTGCGGGAGTGCCAGATCGTGGTTCCTAAACAGATCCTCGACATAGCAAGCCAGCAGACGTTCGACTGTGCGGCTGTGATCGCGCCGGGCGAAGCCACCTCCGGCCTGCTGCTAACGCAGGACAGGATTGCGAATAATTCAGCCGAGAAACAGCATCTTGGCACTATGGGCGCAGTTGCCGTAGATATGGAGTCCGCCGGGGTAGCGCGACGCGCCCAGCGCGCTGGCTTACCGTTCTTTTGCATTAAAGCCGTTTCAGATCGCCTGGATGAGTCCTTCGGCTTCGACCTGAATAAAATGCGAACTATCGAAGGACGCATCGCGCGTGGGAAAATTAGTCTGTACGCGGCTACGCACCCGAAACACATTCCCGAGCTTTTCCGTCTGAAGCGTCGGACAGAGGATGCGGCCAAATCTTTAGGAGAGTTTCTTGTCAGTTGCCGAATCAGCCCGGAACCAGACAGCGCTCGCAACGAGTGAGGATATACCTCGCTCAATGAAAGCCGCGGTCTATCTAGGGAAAGGGAAAATCGCCGTCCGCTCCGTCGAAACACCGGCGATCGGCCCGGGCGAAGTTCTGGTTCGCGTCGAAAGCTGTGGAGTGTGCCATACCGATTTGAAAAAAATCGAGCACAATCTGCTTCCGCCTCCCCGTATCTACGGTCATGAGACCGCCGGCACTATCGCCGTGACCGGGCGCAAAGTCACGAAATATGCACCGGGCGACCGGGTAGTGGTTTTTCATCACATCCCCTGCGGCGCATGTTTTTACTGCGATCGCCGGCTTTATGCGCAATGCGCCGGTTACAAGAAAGTCGGGGTAACGGCAGGATACGAACCGGCGGGCGGCGGTTTCTCGCAATACGTTCGTGTGATGGATTGGATCGTCGAACGTGGAATCGAGCGCATTCCGGAGGGTGTTAGCTTCGATCGCGCCTGTTGGGTTGAGCCGGTGAATACCTGCCTGAAAGGCGTGGAACTGCTTGGCTTGCTGCCCGGCGACGTTATCGCGGTGCTGGGCCAAGGTCCCATAGGCCTCATTTTCACCATGCTCGCGAGGCGCGCGGGCGCTACGGTTCTCTCCACCGACACCATCGACTTTCGGCGCCATCTGTCGGAGCAGTTCGGCGCATCGGCGTTCGATCCGCGCCAGGCCGCCTTTGAACAAGCCGTCAAAGCGGCGACGGCCGATAGGGGTGTAGATGCCGTAATCGTCGCAACCAATGCCGGCCGCGTGGTGGAGCAAGCGCTCCACATTTCTCGCGCAGGCGCAAAGATACTGATGTTCGCACAGACTTCGGCTAGTGAGCGGATCGAGATTTCCGGCGCCGATATCTGCGTTCGCGAGCGCGTGCTTCTTGGTTCCTATAGCGCCGATATCGATCTGCAGCGCGAATCCGCAAAGCTGGTCTTCAGCGGCGAGCTTCCGCTGGAACGGCTCATCTCAGACCGCCTGCCGCTTGACGAAATCGGCCGCGCCATCGAGATCGCACAGCACCCGGGTGAGCGGTCCTTAAAAGTTGTAATCCATCCACAGGAGCGCGACTGATGGCCGCCGCCGCTGCCGGCACCATGCAGGCCGCCGTCCTGTACGGAAAAGAAGACGTGCGGCTTGAATCCGTTCCGGTTCCCGCGCCCGGCCCCGGCGAATTGCTGGTCCGCGTGCGGACGGCTCTCACGTGCGGGACGGACGTGAAAGTGTTCCGGCTCGGTTATCACGCCAAAATGATCAACCCGCCCGCGCTTTTCGGGCACGAAATGGCCGGCGATGTAGTTGCAATCGGGGAAGGCGTGACGAATTTCCGGGTGGGCGAGCGCATCGTAGCCGCTAATTCCGCTCCTTGCGACCGATGTTTCTTCTGCCGCCGCGGCCAGCGCAATCTCTGCGAAGATCTGCTCTTCAACAATGGCGCTTATGCCGAGTTCTTCCGCCTTCCCGCGCGCATTGTCGAAAAGAACACCTACCGCATTCCGGAATCGCTCGATTACAAAGACGCCGCCTTGGCCGAACCGCTCGCGTGCGCGTTGCGTGGCTTGGATGAGAGTGGTCTGCAGGCGGGCGATACGCTTGCCGTGATGGGGCTCGGTCCCATCGGGCTGATGTTCGTGCGGCTTGCCAGGTATGTCTTCGGAGCCCGCGTAATCGCGATCGCGCGCCGCATCGAACAAGTGGATCGCGCTGTGATGCTCGGCGCGGAAGAGGGCGTTGTCATGGGCGAACCCTCCGCTCTCATCGCCGCGGTTCGGGCGAATAGCAATGGGCGCGGCGCCGATGTTGTGATCGAAGCGATCGGTCTTCCCAGGACTTGGGAACTCGGCACCCAGCTTGTGCGTAGAGGTGGCACTATCAACTTTTTCGGCGGCTGCCCTTCGGGCACCAAGGTCGCTTTCGAAACCGCGCTGCTGCACTATTCCGAAATCACCTGCCGGGCTAGTTTTCACCACACGCCCGCTCATTTCCGCCGCGCGCTGGAGATCCTGGCAAGCGGCAAAATCAATGCCTCGCACGTCGTTAACCACGAAGAACCGCTGAGCCAGCTTCCGCAAATTCTGTCCGATATGGCGCACCGCAGAAACGGCCAGATCAAGACCGCCATCATTCCCTGAAAATAGGAAAAGCGTGGCCGTCGCACATCTGCAGCCGAAGGAATTCATCCGGAGCGCCGGCCCGGAGACCACATCCTATACCGAAGCCGAGGCGCTCGAATACACGCGCTGGCTCGCCACTCACCATTACGAAAATTTCCACGTCGCCAGCTTTCTTCTTCCGAAACGTCTGCACCAGGACTTTTATAACGTCTATGCCTTCTGCCGGTGGGCGGACGATCTGGGCGATGAAATAGGCGATCCGGCTGAGAGTCTACGGCTGCTCGCCTGGTGGCGCGACGAGTTGCAATCCATGTATCGCGGGCATGCGGCGCATCCGGTTTTCGTCGCTCTTAGAGAAACGGTGAAGCGCCACGATATTCCCATGGAACCGTTCGAGCGGCTGATTCGGGCGTTCGAGCAGGATCAGACCGTGACGCGCTATCGGACGTTCGACGACGTGTTTGGCTATTGCATAAACTCCGCGAATCCTGTTGGACATCTTGTCCTGTATCTCTGCGCATATCGCGATACCGAGCGCCAGAGGCTTTCCGATTACACCTGCACCGCGCTGCAGCTGGCGAATTTTTGGCAGGACATAACTGTCGATCTTCTGAAGAACCGCATCTATCTACCGCTCGATCTGTTCGAGAAACACGGCTACACTGAAGCTGAGCTTTTCGCGCACAAATTCGACCGGCGCTTCCAACTGATCATGCAGGAAGCCGCGGATGTAGCGGACGGGCTCTTCCGCAAGGGTCTGCCGCTGATCCGGATGGTCGATCGCCGCCTGGCTTTGGACCTGGAACTATTCAGCCGGGGCGGCATGAAGATCCTCCAAAAGATTAGAATGCAAGAATACGACGTTCTGAAAAATCGGCCCTCTATTTCGAAAGCGGAACGCATCCGTATCCTCATTCAATGTCTGCCGCGACTGCTCCTGTTTTAAGCTGGACTGCCGCTCGAGGAGTCGTACCGCTATTGCCGGAATGTCGCACGGACGCGCGCTAAAAACTTTTACTACGCTTTTCTGCTGCTCGACAAACCACGCCGCGCTTCGATGTGCGCGATCTACGCTTTCATGCGGCACTGCGACGACCTCAGCGACGATCCCGCCAGCGCAGACGGGCCCAAGCTGCAGGAGAGCATCGCTCTTTGGCGTCTTCAATTAGACCGGGCGCTGCATGGGCATCTCGAAGGCGATCCTATCTGGCCCGCGTTCTATGACACCGTGCAGCGCTATCGCATTCCTGAGCGCTTCTTCCATGAAATGATCGACGGCATCGCTTCCGATATCGAGCCCCGGCAAATGCAGACCTTCGCCGAACTCTATCGCTACTGCTATCACGTCGCCTCGGTGGTCGGTCTGACCGTCGTTCACATTTTCGGCTTCCGCTCTCCGAGAGCGCTGCTGCTCGCCGAAAAATGCGGCATCGCGTTTCAGTTGACGAACATCTTGCGCGATGTCCGCGAGGACGCCGAAGTGGGGCGCGTTTATCTGCCTGCCGAAGACCTTAGCCGTTTCGGTGTTTCCGTCGAGCAGTTGCGCTCGGGCCAAGAAGACGATCGCTTTCGCGAACTGATGCGCTTTGAGGCGGAGCGCGCCCGCTCGGCTTATGAAGAATCCGCTCCGCTCATGGATTTAATCGCCCCGGAAAGCCGCCGCTCGCTGTGGGCGCTTCGCAAAATCTATTTGCGGCTGCTGTATAACATTGAGCGCGCCAATTATTCGGTTCTGAGCCGCCGTATTAACGTGCCAACCCGTGCGAAAGTTGCTCTCCTGCTGGGCGCGTTCCTGCGCTAATACCCGTTGCAGGCTCCTCGGCCGCATAGGTGAAAATCCATTCCGATTCGGCTCCGTTTATTTCGATACCGCTGCTTTCTGCAGGTAACATCCATGCGTCTCCCGCTCGAAAGTTCCGCCCAGCGATTTCTCCGGAGCCCTTTACGCAAAGCAGCACGAGGAAAAACGGCAGCCCGCCCGCGATCCGCACATATCGTTTCGGCCGCAGCCGCTCGATGCGGAAATAAGGGCACGCGAGCAACTGCTCCCGTCCCTCGCTCAGCGAAACTGATTTCACTGCGAATTCGTGCGGGCCGAGATAGGAAACCGCGACCCCGTTCTCCAGGTGCAGCTCGCGCGGCCGCCCATAATCGTACAGCCGATAGGTAATGTCGGAGTTCTCTTGAATCTCGCAGATGGTCAAACCCGCGCCGATCGCATGAACGGTGCCTGCCGGCACGAAGATTACTTCCCCCACGCTCACCTTGCGCCAATCGAGCAGCCGCTCGATCTCGCCCGACTGCGCGGCCGCTCTCAGCCGTTCGCGCGTAATCTTCTCGCGGAATCCAACGGCTATCTCACCCGGCGGCTGCACATCGAGCACGTACCAAGCCTCCGTTTTTCCGAGGCTGCCATGCTCCCGCGCGGCATAATTATCGTCCGGATGCACCTGCACGGATAGCCGGTCAGTGGTAAACAGCAGTTTCACCAGCAGTGGGCAGATGCCAGGATGATCCGGATCGGCGGCCGTTCCCAAAATTTCAGGCGTGGGATTTTCTTCGAAGGTGAACCAAACTTCTCCAATTCGCCCCGGTCGCGAATTGGCGGAAAACCAGGGATCCAAACTATCGCGGCCCCACACGCGCTCACGAAAAACAGGCAGAAGCTGAAACGGCCGCTTCACTCGGTTTCATTCCGCCCTAAATACAATTCGCTCACCAGCGCTCCGTGATTTTCGAGCACCCGGCCGCGGCGGATTTTCATGGTCGGCGTCAGCTCGCCCTCTTCAATCGAAAAGTCCCGCTCGAGCACTTTAAATCGCCGTACTCGTTCAAATTCCGGCAGTTGCTTATTGACGCGCGAAACCGCCTCGCGGACCGCCTTGCTGACCGGCTCCGCCGTGATAATCTCCGCTGGGCTCTTGTCTTTCAACTCCTCGGATCCGTGCACGCTTGCGACACGCGCCATGTTCAATGTCAGCAGCGCGGTGACATAGGGCTTCTTATCGCCAATCAACAGTACCTGGTTGACCAGCGGCTCCATTTTGAACAGGCTCTCGATGCGCGCCGGATAGATCTTTTTGCCGTTGGAGGAGACGATCAGCTCTTTTTTCCGGCCGGTGATATACCAATATCCATCGCTATCCACCTCGGCAATGTCGCCGGTCGAAAACCAGCCATCTTCGCTCAGCACGGATCGCGTCGCGGCGTCGTCGCGATAGTAGCCCTGGAACATGCATGGGGTGCGCACCTGCAGTTCGCCGTCTTCCGCCAGCCGCGCTTCCACTCCCGGCAGCAGTACGCCGATACTACCGGGCTTCGGCCGTTCCAGCGGATTGAAAGAAACGACGCCGGCTTCCGTCAACCCGTAGCCTTCCACAATCGGCATGCCGATGGCCGCAAAGAAATCCGCCAAACCTTTTCCCAGCGGCGCGGCGCCAGATGCGGCAATTCGAATTCGTCCGCCTAAGCGCGCACGCACTTTGGAAAACATCAGCTTGTCCGCAATCTTCAATAGGGGTGACATCCAGAGCGGCAGCGGTTTCCCGATCTTCCGGTATTGCGCCGCCCGCGTTCCGAGGCCAAGCGCTGAGTTAAACATTTTGCGGGCAATGGCCGGCCGCTTGTGCAATTCGGTCTGAACCGCGGCGTACATTTTTTCCCAAACGCGCGGCGGCGCGAGGAAAACCGTCGGACGTATCGATTTCAATTCAGTGGCCAGCCGCGCCAGGCTTTCGGAAAACCAAACCGGCGTCCCCATGCCCATCGGCACCAGCTCTAAGACAATCCGCTGTGCAATGTGCGCCGAGGGCAGAAACACCAGCATCGAATCTTCCGGACTGGTCGGAAGCGCGATCGGCCCCATATCGACATTGGCCAGAATCGCCGCATGGGTCGATAATCCCATCTTGGGTTCGCCCGTCGCGCCGGAGGTCAGATAGAGAATTGCCGGATCGTGCGGCGATAGCTCTTGTTGAATGCGGATAAATGCCGAAGCATCCCGCTCCAGCATTTCTCGCCCGAGCCGCCGCAACTCCTCGAGCGCCATTGCGTCCGTGCGCTTCACCGGCCATCGCAATGACGTGCGGCGGTAATTTTTCTCCGCTCTCCTCCACCGCGCTTCGAAGCCCGGCCAGCGCCTTCGCGTCCTCGACAAATAGAAAGCGCGCTCCGGAGTCTCGAAGGTTTCGCGCGAGTTCCGGCATCGGGTAAGCCGTATACAGCGCCGCCGCCACTCCGCCAGACGCCAGGATGCCTAGATCGACCAGATAGAACTCGGCCCGGGTCTCCGATAAGATGCAGACGATCTCGCCCTTATTGAGCCCGAGCGCCCGCAGGCCCAGCGCAATCTCCCGCGAAATGTGCGTCCACTCATTCCACGAGTAAGTACGATATTCGTGCTTTGTTTTGCCGCCCACGGGCTGATGCAGCGCGGCGGCATCTCCGTATCGCCCGGCAGTCTCCTCGAGAACCGTAAAGACAGTGCGCCCTGCCACGCCCGAATTTTATCAACCATCGGAAAGGGCAAATTTACGGAAATCCGGTAACCCCCGGACGTGGCGGTTCGCTGCCCGGATCCTTTGATTGAAATCGACATCTGCGAGGACGCCGGATCTTCGGGCTTGCACGATCTTCGTTGAGTTCTGGCGGGTTGATCTACGGTAATCCCTCCGGTCATCGACGAAACCGGTGCGCTCCTACGCGCGCTTGCCCGAACGCCAGCAGGCAAGGCCAGTTTCCCGGAAAACTAAAAAGTGCTGACTTCCGCGTCGGCATTTGATGCGCAAATTGATGGGCCGGAGATTTTCGACCCGGCAACCCGCTACGAATATGAGCTATGTCTCCCCTCCGATATTGCTCGCGCGCTTGAGCTCGACGCCGGATTCGCGGAACTTGCTCTGAGACCGGTCGATGGACTGTCGCCGCAATTGCCGAGCCGCCAGATTTACCGCGTGCTGACCACCGACCGTCGCGACTTCAGCGCGATTCGTGTTGGCCCACGCCTCGCACGTGCATTGGAGTTGCGGCCCTAACTGACATTGCGGGCGCAGGAATCACGTAACATGGAAAACGGAGGAATGGCCGAGCGGTTGAAGGCGGCGGTCTTGAAAACCGTTAGTGCCGGAAGGTACTCGGGGGTTCGAATCCCTCTTCCTCCGCCATGTATCGTATGTCCGGACCGGAGACATAGGTAACAGATTGTTCCTAAGACATAGGTAACACTTTTGGCCCGAAGGGATTTTCCAGGGGCTGCAAAGTTTTTTCCTCCAGATCGATATAACCGAGATCGTATTCCATGAAGCTGACGAGCCAGATTCCGTCGTCGACTTCCTTGATGCCGACCGCCTGGCCGGCCAGGCAGGTGCTGAGATTGATTTTCTTCCGATACAGGCAGAGGCGGCCGCAGTTGGTGACGACCACCGTTTTGTCGTGGAACGGGTAGTGCGGTTCGCCGATCCCGCGATAGGGCTGGTTGGAAGCCGTATACACTTCGGCCGGGCATTTCATGTCGAGTGCCTCATGTGGGCGTTCGTTGTTGAACTCCTCCAGGAAGACGTCGAACTTGGCTTGTTGCTGCAGCAGATTTGCTCCCGCTGGGCGTGTGGTTTCTTTCTTCAGCGTCAGGTGCATGCGTTCATGCCGGCCGTTCTGTTGCGGATGACCGGGACGGATGCGTTCGATGCCGATACCCAGGCGCAGCCACCAGACCGAGAGTCGAGAGAGATTGAAGAGCCCATTGGGCGAGGCGAACGGAACGCCGTTGTCCGAGCGAATGGCTTGCGGTAATCCGCGCTCCTTGAACAAGCGCTCAAAGGCAGTGAAGGCAAATTGTTCCTGGTTGGATTCCATGGCCTCGCACAGCAGCAGATAGCGGGAAGCATGGTCGGTGACGGTCAGCGGATAGCAATAGCGCTGGTTGCCGAGCTTAAACTCGCCTTTGTAATCGGTGCACCACAGCGAGTTCGGACTCAAGCCGGAAGAGAGTGGTGTGCCTTCCGCGTGCGTGCGGGACCGTTTCGCCCGGGTCACCAGACCGTGCCGATCCAAGATGGCATGGATGGTGCTGCGGGCGGGCACCTTCACCTCGTGCGGGAGCCGCCGCAACAGGCGTTCACGAATCTTGCGCGCGCCCCAACTCGGCTTCTCACGTTTGGCCGCTACGATTGCTGCTTCCAACTGCTCGGGTAGTTGATTGGCATAGCGATGCGGGCGCCGCGCACGATCCGTGAGGCCCTCTAAACCGCACTCCTCATAGCGGTCCACGACCTTGTAGCCGGTCTTCCGGGAGATCCCGAACTCTCTGCACAGCGAAGCCATACTCTCCCCGTCCTTCAACCGAATCACGAAGCGTATGCGTTCGTCCATAACAGAACTTTCCTTCCATGGCATCCCCACTCTCCGCCTTTCCTAAAAAGGCCAAAAGTGTAACCCATGTCTCCGGTACGTTCTGCTACCCATGTCTCAGGTTGGACATAGCAAGCTTTTCGTTCGAACCATTGAGGTCGTATTTCAGTGCAAGTTAGCGGCCCTTTGGTCCGATAATTTGGGACACAAAGAAACTTTTTAGGAACCCGTTGCCGGCGCGATGCGCGTGTGTTGCTCATTGAAGGTAAACCCGGTCGTCGCCTGCGCTTTGGCTGGTTGGTTGCTTATGCTTGCAGGGAATGGCGGTTTCTAATTCTACCGGGGGGCCACCGCGCCCGAAGACTGGCACTGAAGGCCAAATTTCGCTCGGCCATTATCTTCAGCTCATACGGCATCGCAAATGGCTGGTAGTTGGCGTTTTTGTGCTGATCTCGCTCGCCATAGTCGCTATATCCTATACTCTGCCTGACATTTATACTTCCGAAACCGTAATTCTCGTCGATCCGCAGAAGGTCCCTGAAGATTATGTAAAAGCAACGGTTACAGGCGACGTGCGGGACCGCCTCAGTACGCTTTCGCAGCAGATCTTGAGTGCTACCCGACTACAAACGATCATCAACACGCTCAATCTGTATCCCCAGGAGAGGAAGACGTTACCTCGGGAGGATATCATCCTCAAGATGCGGGCAGACATCAATGTTCGTGTTCTCAGCGATTTCGGCGGGAGCCAGGATTTACAGGCTTTCCAGATCACCTACAGTGGCACGGAGCCTCGTCTCGTAGCGCAGGTGACAAACGAGCTTGCGTCTTTATTTATCGAGGAAAACCTCAAAGCTCGTGAGCAACAGGCCAGCGGGACGGCGGAGTTTCTAGAAAACCAACTCGATGAAAGTCGTAAAACACTGGAACTGCAGGAAGCGAAGCTGAAGGATTTCAAGCTTAAGCACATTGGCGAAATGCCGGAACAGCAGACCGCCGATCTCCAGATTTTTGGCCAACTGCAATCGCAGCTTCAATTACAAGAAGAGGCGCTGGCGCGAGCCGAGCAACAGAAGAGCTATCTGGAATCCATGCTGGCCTCCCAGTCCGCACCGGTCGCCGATTTCGATGCCACGGAGGATCAGGCATCCGGAGCGAGCCAGGCGCAGAAAGGGCCGTCGGCCCTTAGTGTTTTAAAGACGCGGCTCGCCACATTACTGACTCATTACAGCGAGCAATACCCGGATGTGAAGAAGCTAAGAACGCAAATTGCCGAAGAAGAGGCGAAGGAAGCGGAGCTGGTGCAAGACTCGCAGGGGAAGAATGCGGCGGCGGCAGCGGGGGGCACGGCGAAAAAAATTATACCCCGTCCGGTTACGTACTCTAACCCCGTGCTCCAATCGCAGCTTACGGCGACTGATGATGAAATCACAAAACGGAAAGTAGAACAACAGCGGTTGTCTAAATTAGTGAGTGACTACCAAGCGAAACTGGAGGCGATTCCCGTTCGAGAGCAACAGATCGCAGATCTTGCACGGGATTACTCGATATCGAAGGCTCACTATAGCCAACTTCTTGATAAACAGCTGTCTGCCGAAACCGCGACTCAGCTGGAGATCCGCCAAAAGGGAGAGCGATTTTCAGTTCTCGATCCGGCGCAGCCGGCGGAGAGACCTTCGCGGCCGCACCGAATGCTCATCAACGTGGCTGGAGGGGCGGCGGGTTTGTTGATCGGCTTGCTGGCCGCCCTTGCAACGGAGCTTACCGGAATGTCGATTACCGGGTCTGAACAAATCACGACAGCGATCGGTTTGCCCGTTTTGGAAGTAATTCCGAATATTCAAACGCAAGCAGACCGGAGATTCCGCAGACGCTGTACTCTCGCCGGCGCATTCTCGGGACTAGTGGTGGTGACGGTGTGCTGTGCGGTTATGATGCATCATTACCACAAGCTTTTTTAGGAAACGAATTGTACAAAGCATTCTATAAGCTGAGAGACAACCCGTTTCGGTTGACGCCCGATCCGGCATTCATTTATTTGAGCGCGCAACACCGGGAAGCGTTGTCCGGCTTGGTCCACAGTGTCTGCACACGTGCTGGATTAACGGTACTCGTGGGGGAGGCAGGAACCGGCAAGACGACGTTACTCTGTACACTCGTCGGGTTTCTGGAAAAACGGGGATTTCTAAGCGCGATATTCACCAACTCGACCCTGACGCGTGAAGAGTTTTACGACGCGCTGCTATTAAAGTTACAAATTGAGTGTTCCTCTCCGCTGAAAAGCCGGCAATTAATGGCTTTGGAGAGGACGCTTCTGCAGCGTCAAGCCGATGGACGGCGGACGGTATTGATCGTAGATGAGGCGCAGCGGCTTTCGGTAGAGCTTTTGGAAGAAGTTCGATTGTTGCTCAACATTGAAACGCCTCACCAGAAACTGCTCAACATAATCGTGACGGGTCAGCCCGAGTTGACCGAAACGTTGGCGCGGCCCGAGATGCGGCAACTCAAACAGCGGATAAGTTGCCTCTGCAGGCTGCAGCCTCTGAGCTTGGAAGAAGTCCGGGAATATATACAGCATCGATTGATTCAGGCGGGTCTGCGTGAACCAGGTCTGTTTCCCGATCAAACGATACCATTCATTTACGAATACACTCAGGGCATTCCACGGCTGGTGAACAGCGTCTGCGAAGCTGCGCTGCAAACAGGATTTGCCCTCGTATCACCCCAGATCACTCCACCGATCGTACAAGAGGTCGCCAGGGACCTCGATTTAATACCAATACACCGCATGAATGGTATTCCTGAACCTCCGGTCGCCGCGGCAATCCTTGCCGAAGCAGCCGGTGTTCAAACCAGTGCTTTCGGACATGATACGAACGGACATGCCGAAATCCAGGTGCCAGTCGAGGCCTACGCAGCTCGCCAAAAGAGCCTCGGATTATTCGCGAGTTTGATCGACCGCTGGCGCTGACGGAGCAAGGCGAGTCTAAACCTTAGGAATTCTGCCAACGAAGTTGCACTTTGACTCTGGTGGCCACATCGTTTGGATTCATCACGAACGGCGATTTTGAGCCGGTCTTTCCGAACGAGCCGAACAATTTTTGAGCGCGTGCGAATAATCGGCATTCTGATCGTCATTTTGGCAATCTGAACGGACCGGCAGGTCGTGAATCAAAAGGTTACCGCGAATCGGCATATGGCCCAATACATGCCATATGTTGAATACGAAGCGCTATGAGCCGGTTTTTCGAACTGCTGAACGAGACAAATCGTTCTGAGCACGAGACAAATGGAAGTGGGGCAGTGCCCGATTCGCCGGCACCGCCTGTCCAGCATAGTGAAACGCCGGTGACGCTTGCCAGCATGGAAGAAGCGCTTTCTTCAGCGTCCATATTGACCGAGACGCTAGGATTGAGCGCGTCCGATCGGGCGATTCCGGCGGCAACTGCAGTTGCGGACGATGTTCCGGCCACGCAGGCCCAGGTGAAGATTAGTCGAAAAGCTCGATTGATCCCGCAAGCGTTAGATCGCGCCGTGATGGAGGACTATAGAAGGCTCCGCACCAAAATCTTGCAGCAACAAAAGCTTAAACCGTTCCGAACGTTGCTAGTAACCAGCCCGAATCCTCAGGAAGGCAAGACGCTCACCGTTTTAAATCTGGGGTTAAGCTTCGCCATGCTCCCCTCGTTTAAGGTGCTGGTAATCGACGGAGATCTCCGAAGAAGCAGCTTTGGCAAAATCCTGGGAATCCATGACCGGCCTGGCTTCAGCAATTTAATCGACGGCTCCGCGCAATTCGAGGATGTTGTTTTGAAGTCGGATGAGTTTCCCTTGCACTTTGTCTTGTCGGGAACCTCAGTGACTTCTCCCGCCGAGCTTTTACAGTCCGATCGGCTACGAACACAGTTGCGAAGGATGAGCGAGGAGTTTTCGTTGATTTTGGTGGACTCTCCTCCGGTCAATCTCCTTACCGACACGCAATTGTTGGCAGGCAGTTGCGATTCTGTCCTTCTAGTCACACGGGCATTCCGGTCGAAACAAAAATCGCTCGAGAAGGCGGCTCAGGACCTTGCCGCGTTCCGCGTGATTGGAACGGTGCTGAACGGCGGTGCACCCGCCGAACTCTACGGCGGTTACAGGCATTATTACTGAGCGATGACTGCAAAAACAGCGCTGATTTCCCCCGATCTGAGCCACTGCGTCGAAGTTCGCCAGTTAGGTCTAGGCGAAGAAACGGATTGCGACCAATTCGTGATGTCCTCACCGTCCGGGACGTTCTTCCATCTTTCAGGATGGAGGCGCGTGGTCGAAAACGTGTTGGGGCATCGCTGCTTCTGTTTCGTCGCGCGCCGCGAAAACCGGATCACGGGCGTGTTTCCCCTCAGCCTGGTTCGGAACAGGATATTTGGCAACTGCCTCGTGTCTCTGCCGCTGGCTGTATACGGGGGAATCTGCGCTGACGACCAGGATTCCTATTTCCGGTTGCTGAAAGCTGGAAGCGATTTAGCGACCAGCTTGCGTGTGCGGTATTTGGAGATGCGCAACAGGGCGGAGCCGTTTACATTACCTGCGTCTTTGCCGAAGCGAGATCTATATCTGACGTTCACGCAAGACTTGTCGCCCGGCCCAGAGAAGCTGTTGGCGGGCTTGCCTCGCGATACCCGCTACATTGTCCGGAAATCACTTAAAGCAGGGCTGACGTGGACCGAAGATTTGGACCTCGACGAGTTCTATGAGGTCTACGCTAGAAGCGTTCACCGCCTGGGAACGCCGGTCTTCTCGCGAAAATTGTTTGCCCGGCTATTGCGAGAATTCCCGGCACAATGCAGGATCTTCGGCGTAAGGAAGGACGGTAGGCCGATTGCAGGCGTCCTGTGCTTTTATTTCAGGGACTTAGTGCTGCCGTATTATGGAGGGGCCTTATCGGAGTTTTACAAAGATTCGCCAAATAATTTCATGTATTGGAATCTCATTGCTCAAAGCTGTCAAGAAGGATACCGTAGCTTTGACTTTGGGCGAAGCAAAGAGGGTACGGGATCATTTCGCTTCAAATCTTCTTGGTCGATGCAAGTAACACCTCTGCCGTACCGATATCAGTTAGTGCGTACCAAAGAAATCCCTCAGCTTAGTCCCGTAGATCAGAAGTTCCAATTGCCCGTTGCTCTGTGGAAGCGATTGCCGTTTGCCTGGACGAAAGTTCTTGGACCAAAATTGATTCAGTGGATCCCTTCCGTTTAAGGTCGGGCAATGAGAAGGCGCATAGCTCAGTGGTTAGAGTGCTCTGATTACTCCAGAGAGGTCGTAGGTTCGAATCCTGCTGCGCCTACCAAGTTCGAGGAACCATGAAGGTTCTATATCTCTGTCACCGCGTGCCTTATCCCCCGAACAAGGGTGAAAAGATCCGCGCCTTTCATCAGTTGATAGCCTTGTCTGAACGGCATGAGGTCGACCTGTTTACATTGGCGGACCGGCGTTCGGATTTCGATCATCAAGACGCATTGGCGCGATATTGCAGGCAGGTGAAAATAGCCGGGATAAACCCGATTTCGAGTCGCTTGCGGTCGCTCCCGTTTCTGGTCACGGGCGTGCCGCTCACGGTTCCGTACTTCTATTCGGCAGAACTTCACAGGTCGGTCCGTAATGCACTGTCGTCCCGATCCTACGATCGGGTTTTTATCTACTGCTCGGCAATGGCGCAGTACATTGACGAGGAGAACGAAATTCCGGTTGTCGCGGATCTCGTCGACGTCGACTCCGATAAATGGGAGCAATATGCGAAGTTCTCGGCGTTCCCAATTTCGAGTATTTATCGAAGGGAAGCGCGTTGTTTACGTGAATACGAACGCCGCCTTTGCGAGAGAGCATCATCGACCTTATTGACGACGGAACGCGAAGCGCATCTGATGCGGGAAATCTGCCCAGGCGCCCGGATACGGGTTATTTCCAACGGTGTAGATACGGAATATTTCAAGCGCATTGGGAAGCCGTCCGGATCCCCCGCAGCACCGGCGGTCGTTTTTACGGGCGATATGAGCTACTTCCCGAATGAGGCGGCTGTGACCTATTTCGCTCGCGAAGTTTTTCCTGCGATCCGTAAGTCCATTGCGAATGTTCGGTTTCTGATCGTCGGGCGCGATCCGACCAACAAGGTCCGCCAGTTACAGAAACTCGAAGGCGTAGAGGTTACCGGCCCCGTACCGGATGTGCGGCCTTACCTCGAAAGAGCCCAGGTCTCCGTCGCTCCATTCTCACTCTCGGCTGGAATTCCAAACAAGATACTCGAAGCCATGGCCTTTGGGCTTCCAGTGGTGGGTACGGCGTGCGCGGTTCAGGGGCTCTCACCGCAAGTGGCTGCAACCGTTGATATAGCGGGTAATGCCGAGGAATTCGCCCGCAAGACAGTGTGCCTGCTCAGCGATCCGGAACTCGCGCGAAGTAAAGGCGCTGAGAGCCGGCGCCGGGTCGCCGCCGCGTATCAGTGGTCCCGGTCCATTCGTCAACTCCTCGACGTCGTTGAAAATCCTTGCATGGTGGAAGTGCCCGCAACCGCCGCTGTATCGCTGTGATTCTTGCAGGCATATCGGCGAAAGGCCATGGGATGGCAGCCCAATTGCTTTCCCTTATATATCCGAAACGGAATGCCTAGACGAGCCCAGCCAAGAGCGGCAGTTCGACCCACTGTGTTGATGCTGCTGACGAATGCTTACGATCCCGACCCCAGAGTGCGCCAGGAGGCGCTCGCGCTGATCGGGATGGGCTGTCGGGTCCGGCTACTCGCCTGGGATCGGGACGTCAGGGCGAAGGCGCGCGAATGTCAGGAAGGCGTCGAGATTGAACGCGTATTTCTGCCATCGGCGCACGGGCGCGGAACGACTCAGCTTTTCTTTTACGTGTTGCTGTATCTGAAGATGCTGTGGCGCGGATTGCGCACCTCGTTTGATGTTATTCATTGCCACGATCTAGACACGCTGCCGCTTGGGTTCGTTCTGGGGAAACTGAAACGCAAACCGATTGCATACGACGCTCACGAGAGCTTCGTGGATATGCTGCGAGGCAGCGTTCATCCAGACGTGTGCCGCGCATTGATGACGTTTGAAAATTTGCTGATTCGCCGCATCGACTTACTCATTACCGTTGGCGAAAAACTCCGCGAATTCTTTGCGGACCGCGGTGCGCGACGTTCCGTTGTAGTAGGGAATTGGAAAGATTTGGCGGAATACGATCGCACACACGAGCAGAATCAAGCGATTCGCAAGGATTTGGGAATCCCTGAGAATGCAATTGTTATCTGCTGCATTACGCAACTGCTGAAGAACCGCATGATCCAGGAATTGATCGACGCCGTCCAGCCGTATGACGACGTGTACGTATTGATCGCCGGAAAAGGTGAGCTGGAGCCGCTGGTACGGCAATGTTCCGCAGAAAATCCACGCATCTTATACCTCGGTTTTATTCATGCTTCGCAGGTTGCGGAATACACCTGTGCTTCGGATGTGATCTATTGCGGGTTCGACCCAGAGATGCCAAACTTTCGGTTTGCCGCCCCGAACAAGCTATTTGAAGCGTTGGCTGCCGGAAAGCCACTAATAGCTCCCGATCTCGGGGAAATTGGAGATGTAATCCGGCGAGGAGATTGTGGAATTGTGATCGCGGATTGTAGCGCAGGCGCCATTCGAGCGGCGGTCGAGTCGATGAGGAATCCCGCACTCCGCAGTAGGTTGACCCGCAATTCCTATCAGTTGGGGCGCACTGAAATGAATTGGACGAAAGGACAGCAGGTTCTGTTTGAGGAGTACTCGCGGTTTATGCCGCAACTCAGGTACTCAAGCAGGCAGTCGCAAGCGAGTCCTGCGACCGCGCCCGTGCTTGCGGCCGGAAGAAGAGACTGCTGATGGCGATTCGGATCATGCACGTGGTGGAGGCGTTCGGTGTCGGCGGTGGTGTCGAGAATGGAATCGCTAACCTCATTGAGCGCATGGACGCGAGTCGATTCGAGCACGTGTTATGCGCGGTCTTCCGCCTCGGTTCACTGGTGGAGCGCTATCCGGCGGATCGGGTGCGGCTCCTGTGCCTGGAACAAAAGCCTCGCAGGGTTTCTCTGCAGGTAAGGCCGTTAGTAAAGGCGATTCGGCAAATCAAGCCGAACATTGTGCACTCAAGAAATTGGGGCGCTCTGGAAGCCGTAGCGGCGGCTCGATGGGCCCGCTCCTGCCCGGTGATTCATAGTGAGCACGGGGTGGAAATGAACCCTTCGGCGGAGCCTCGCCGGCGTAGCGCGTTTCGGCGCGTGGCGTTCGAGCTTGCAGACCGGGTGTTTTCCGTTTCATATCAATTGCGCGATATGCTGGCCCAGCGCACAGGCTTTCCATTGCGAAAAATTGAAGTGATACAGAACGGGGTCGACACCAAGCGATTTCGACCCGACGCCGCTGCGCGCCGCCAGTTTCGCGGTGAGCTCGGCGTTTCCGAAGAAGAATTCTGCATCGGCTGTGTCGGACGCCTGAATCCGATTAAAGACTATCCGACGGTGCTTCGCGCGGCCGAGGTGTTTAGCAACTCCTGCAATACCTGGCGTCTTTTCATCATTGGAGCCGGTGCGGAACTCCCCCACCTCGAGAAATTTGTTAATGAGAAACCGGCTTTGCGCGATCGAGTTCGATTCGTTGGGCCGAGTGACCGCATACCTGAATTTCTGAATGCCATAGACGCGTACGTCTTGCCATCGCTGTGCGAGGGTATTTCCAACTCTCTGCTCGAGGCCATGGCAACCGCCCTGCCGGTGATCGCTTCTGAAGCTGGCGGAAACCCGGAGCTGATCGTGAACGGCGAATGCGGGCTGCTTTTCCCTGTCGGGGATTTTCGGCGCCTAGCGGAGCAGCTTTTTCTTCTCTACGACCAGACGTCGCTCCGCGGGGAACTCGGGCGCCAGGCGTGGCACGAGTCAGGGAGCGCTTTTCGCTGGATTTGATGGTTGAGAAATACGAACAGATGTACACGGCCCTGGCGGGCAAGCCAGAGGCAGGGCGCGTGGATGTTGAAAAAGGGGCTGTGCCGGCTGCAAAGCTGACCGTCTCGTCAACAGGGATGCGGAGAAGGGAATTGCGCTAGTATGTGTGGAATTTGTGGGATGTTTGAGCCGGATTCGCGCGCCATTGCCGACCGCACTATGGTCAAGGCGATGGCGGATACATTGCATCATCGCGGACCTGACGATGAGGGCTTTTATTGCGGCCCAGGTATTGGTCTCGGGCATCGCAGACTCAGCATTATCGACCTCGCAAATGGACATCAACCGCTCTCGAACGAGGATGAGTCGATTTGGATCGCGTTTAACGGAGAAATCTATAACTTCCAGGAATTGAACCAGCAATATCTTGGGACGGGGCATCACTTTCGCACTCGCTCCGATACCGAAACAATTGTTCACCTTTATGAAGAACTGGGCGAAGCGTGCTTTGCCCAGTTGAGGGGAATGTTTGCGATTGCGCTATGGGACGGCCGCAAGCGAAAACTCCTGCTGGCTCGCGACCGTATCGGCAAAAAGCCGCTCTTCTATAGCTGGGACGGACGAAGATTGCTGTTCGGTTCAGAGATGAAGGCGTTATGGCCGGCGAACCACATGTCGCGCGAGATCGATCTCGAAGCGCTCTCCGATTACTTCTCCTATCTGTACGTTCCCGCTCCAAAAACAATCTACCGTCAGGTACGCAAACTCAGGCCGGCTCATTACTTAGTCGTGGACCAGGAGGGCTGCCGCGAAGTTTGCTATTGGGATCTGCAGTTTAATCATCCGCGGCAACTTGCAGAATCCGATTGGTGCGAACGTCTTCTCGAGGAATACCGGACGTCGGTAAAAATCCGCCTTGTCAGCGACGTGCCGCTCGGAGCGTTTTTGAGCGGCGGTGTCGATTCCTCTTCGGTGGTCGCGTTAATGAACGAATTCCAGCCACCGGTCACGACCTGTTCGATCGGATTCACCGAAGAAACATACAACGAAGCTGCCGAGGCAAAGGAATTTGCTGTTTCTCTCAAAGCAAACCATCACGAGCAGATCGTAACGCCTCAAGCCGTGGACATTGTCGGCAAGCTCGCTTGGCACTATGACGAGCCGTTCGCCGATTCCTCCGCCGTACCTACTTATTACGTCTCAAAGATTGCGCGCGATCATGTGACGGTAGCGCTCTCGGGCGATGGCGGTGACGAGAACTTCGGAGGTTACCGCCGCTATAAGTTCGACGTGCGCGAGAATTTGATGCGTTCGCTTGTGCCGGGAGCCATTCGTCGAAATATATTCGGCCCTTTGGCGGCTCTCTACCCTAAGGCGGATTGGGCTCCTCGCCTGTTTCGCGCCAAGAGTACTCTCCAGAGTTTGTCACGATCTCCGCTCGAGGGCTACTTCAACACCATGTCAAGCTGTCCGCCGGAGATGAAAAATCAGTTGCTCAGTGGCGACGTGTTGCATCAGTTGAATGGATACGATTCCATCGAAGTACTTCGATATCACTATGACCGCGCAGATACCCGCGACCCGCTCTCGCGCATTCTATACACAGACATCAAGACCTATCTGGTGGACGACATCCTGGTGAAGGTCGATCGGGCGAGCATGGCGCATTCTCTCGAAGTCCGCTGCCCGCTTCTCGATCATAAGTTCGTAGAACTTGTCGCTCAAATACCGTCTTCACTCAAGCTTCACCGCGGTCGCGGGAAATACATATTCAAGAAAGCTCTTAGAACCTGTCCTGCCCGGCAGCATTTTGCAGCGGCGCAAATGGGGTTTTGGAGTGCCCTTAGCGGCCTGGTTTCGGAAGGATCTCAAAGACTTTCGCCCATAGCACCGTATTCGACCGTCCAGACAATTATCTGAACTACACTTTCTTGTCTCAGTGCTGGAACCAGCATCAACGCGGGCAGCGCGATTGGTCGTCGCTGCTCTGGACGGTCCTTATGTTCAAAACGTGGCAGGAGGTTTGTAACGCGTGAGCGGTATCTGCGCCGTCTGGCGGAAAGACCATCCCGCCAAAATTCCGGAGACGCTTCAGTCCATAACGGCCGGACTTCGCCTGGATGCCTCTGAGCGCGCCAGTACAGTGACGGACGAAAGCGCCGGGCTTGGTGTTTCCGCGCGCTTTCAAACGCAATCTCTCTATGAAAGCCCAGCGTCTTCTGGTCGCTTGCGATGCCGAGCTTTATAACACGGCAGAAATCCGGACACTGCTTGGCGGAGCCGAAGAGTCAATGCCGGTTGCGGCTGTCCTGGCCGGGCTTTATGAGCGCTTCGGGACGGCGTTCCTCGACAAATTACGCGGCGATTTCTCGGTCATCGTTTGGGATCGCCGGCAGAAAACGCTATTTGCAGCTATTGACGGATTTGGCATTCATCCGCTGGTGTATTACGAAGACGCTAACGTTCTGCTGCTCGCCTCCCGGATCGATGCTCTTCTGGCCTCGGGAGAGGTTCCGAGCGGCATCAATTCCCACGCTATTGCCAATTACCTTAATTACACCGTCAATCTAGCTCCCGAAACATTTTTTTCTAAAGTAAAGCGAATTCTTCCGGGAACCTTTCTGCTCGCGTCCGAAGGGCAGATTCGCGCGCAGCGGTATTGGGATATTCGCTACGATCGAAACGCGGACTTAGATGAAAATGAACTGAGCCGCCGGCTGGAGTCGTTAGTGGAAGAATCGGTTCAGGCTCATTCCAATGGTGCGCCGTTTTCGGAATTAGGGGCTTTTCTAAGCGGTGGGACCGATAGCAGCACCGTGGTTGGAATGATGAGCCGATTGCAGCGCGGTGCTGTGAAGACGTTTTCAATTGGTTTCGAAGAGCAGCGTTTCAACGAACTGGAATACGCCCGCATCAGTGCCAGAAAATTTGGCGCCGAGCACCACGAATATCTGGTCAGTGCCGAGGATTGTCTCGATGCTTTGCCGAACATGGTGCGTTACTTCGATGAACCTTTTGGCAACTCTTCCGCTATCCCTACCTATTTCTGCGCCCGTCTCGCCGCTCAACATGGAACTAGCGTCCTCTTGGCCGGCGATGGTGGAGATGAATTGTTCGGGGGTAATGAGCGGTATCTCACCGACAAAGTTTTTGGAATCTACCAACGCGTGCCCCGCCTGTTGCGCAAGGGAATCGTGGAACCGGCTTTGAGATGGACTCCCGTACGTAACGGGTTGGTGGGAACGGCGCGCAGTTATGTCCGTCGATCGAACCTGCCGCAGCCGCATCGTTTCTTTTCGTACAACTTGCTATTGGCGAATCCCCCGAATGAGATTTTCGAGCCGGACTTCCTGCGCGACTTAGGAGGCTATTCCGTTCTCGAGAGGCCGTCTGCATACTACCGGGAAGGCCCCGCGCGCGAACACTTGGATCGTTTGCTTTATCTCGATCTGAAAGTCACGTTGGGTGACAATGACCTTTTGAAGGTTACGCGGATGGCGGAGTTAGCGGGCGTGCGGTCGAGATTTCCGCTCCTCGATCGGTCGGTTGCTGAATTCTCCGGGCTCATTCCAGCCGCTCTAAAGGTTAAAGGGTTCAAAAAAAGGTATCTGTTCAAGCGTGCGTTCCGCGATTTACTCCCGCCCGAGGTTCTTCATAAGAAGAAGCACGGGTTCGGTATTCCGGTCGCTGTCTGGATGAAATCCCATCCGCGGATGAAAGAGCTGACACACGATATTTTGCTTTCGCAGCGAACGTATGAACGGGGCTATGTGCGGCGAAGCTTCGTGGAGGAGATGCTGCGCAAACATGAATCCGATGAGACAGCGTTTTACGGCGATACGCTCTGGACATTTCTAACGCTGGAACTTTGGTTTCGTCAGTTCATCGACCAGCCTCGGAAAGGCGCCGCTATGAGGATCGTCGAAGTCCGAGAAGAATCCGCGCTACTGAATTTGGCGGCAGATTGGAACAAGCTGCTTGCCGAATCTGCCTCAGACACGATTTTTCTTACGTGGGAATGGGTCAGTGCGTGGTGGTGTGCCTATGGAGAACCAGGCGCGCTTCGTATTCTTCTGGCAATTGATCGCGAGGGGACGTTGCGCGGGATCGCTCCCATGCGATGGCAGACCACGCGTAGATACGGCCGCACATTTCAGACGCTTGCATTCATTGGCGACGGGTCTAATGATTCAGATTATTTAGACTTTATCGCCGCTGTTGGTTATGAGTCGCGCGTTTTGGACGCGTTTCTGAAGTACTGGGATAAAGATCTGGCGCATGGAACGCTGTTGCAGCTAAATGAAATCCCGGAATCCTCTCCCAATTTAGGCTTGCTGCGAGCGCACGCTGGCGGCACTGGCATGGTGTCGCAGGAGCAGGATGTCGAGTGCGCTACTGTATCGCTCCCGAGTAATTGGCAAGACTATCTAAAAAGCTTGTCATCGCGCTTTCGTACGAAAATCCGATCCGTACTGCGAAATCTCGAGAATCGCTCCGATGTGAGTTTTCACTTCTGCGATGACCCTGCGCAGCTAAGCCGGTTGCTCCCGGCGCTATATGAACTCCATGGCCGTCGCTGGGCGAAAGAGGCGAAGCCCGGCGTTTTCCACTGGGACAAGAAGCGGCTCTTTTACGAAACCTTGTCACCCACGCTTGTTAGATCGAGGTTGGCTCTCCTTCTCCTGGTTCGAGTGGAAAGGCCAGATTCTGGCTTCGCAATATGGATTCACGTACCGGGACACGTATTTTCAACTTCAGGAAGGCTATCACCCAGCGTGTGAGCATTGGAACTTAGGAATTGCACTGCGCGCATGGTCGATCCAGCAGTTTTTAAGCAAGGGTGTCCGCGAGTACGATTTTCTAGGCGGGGTGGGAAGGCATAAATCGGATTGGGGAGCTACAACAAAGCTCAGTTCGCGCTTGGTGCTGGGCCGCGCACGTCCCGACACGATTCTCTTTTGCAAAGGGCCCGAGTGGGAATCCGGCGCGCGACTGTTCGTAAAGAAGCGCCTGCCGCAGCGGCTACTCACCGCCCGCGAAGCGCACCAAAAGCGCCGCGGGACGAGTGAATTCGCGCACCCGGAAGTAGCCGGCGTCAACTCCGGCCATAGAGCCATGGACTCGAAGCGCTCTTGCGAGCTGCTATTTTCATTCCCCTCTCCCCGCAATTCTCCCCAGTGTTCGTGAGCGCTATTGTTTGCGGTTCTCGCAGAACGGTACAGGGCCAAGAGTGAGCTGGCGCAGACGGCGGGAACCGAGCGGAAGAATTCTCTACTATCACCGTGTCAACGATGAGCGGGACCCATTCTTTCCCGCCATGCCGACAAAGATGTTCGAAGATCAGATGCGGTTTGTCGCCAGGCATTACAAAGTAGTCAGTTTGGCGGAAATAGTTAGACGGCTCTCCGAAGGGGGCCCGGCTGGGCCGGTAGTATCCATTACCTTCGATGACGGATACCAGGATAACTATCGGAATGCCTTTCCGGTTTTGCAGCGATACGGATTAACGGCTACGATTTTCCTGACGACCGGGAGTATCGATTCGCGAGAGCCGATGTGGTTTGAAAAGGTGGCGCTCGCGATAAAAAATACGCCTCTGGAGTTTATCGACGTAGAGACCGAACTTCCTCGACGAATTTGGCTAAGAACACAAGCCGAGCGCCTGCAGGCCAACGGCGAAATCTATGCCTTCGTTCGAAACTCTGGCCGACGCGGAACGGAAGCGATGGCTGTCCGAGATCCTCGCGCGGTTAGCACCCTCTGAAAATTCTGAGCGCAACGACAAGATGCTTACCTGGGACCAAATTCGATGCATGAAGAGGCAAGGCATCGATTTCGGCGGCCATACTGTTACGCATCCGTTTTCTTCGCGATTGTCGCCCGACCAAATGCGCTGGGAAGCATCGGAGTGCAAGGCGCGTATTGAAGACGAACTGCAGAGCAGCGTGAAGCACTTCGCGTATCCAAGCGGGCGCGAACAAGATTTTGCGGAATGGAATAAGAAAGTGATCTACGATGCCGGCTACGAAGCCGCAGTTTCCACTTTGTGGGGCATTAATTACCCGGCGACCGATCCCGATGGAACTCAGGCGCGGGCAACCATGGGAAGAAAAGTTAGCTCTGTTTGCGGCAAAACTCGATTGGTATCAGGCCGTAGACGGATGATTCTGTCAGGCGGCTTGAGAGGCAGATATGTTCAGCGAAAAGAACCGAGAAAAAAGCGACAAGCTCTTCGATAAGTATTACGCCGGGCGGAAGTTCAGCCGAACACTCTATCAGGAGCTTGTGCGGGATCATGTGAGACCTGGCGCTCGCCTCCTCGATGCCGGCTGCGGACGTTATTTAGAATTCTCCAAAGAATTCTCTAACGATGTTCAAGTCGTCGGAATAGACCTCGAGCCAGCGCTCGAAACTCGTAATGCCCGCTCTCCTTATGGAGTACGAGGCGATCTGGAGCGACTTCCATTTCCACCGAATTCGTTCGACTTGGTCATATCGAGAAGCGTAGTCGAGCATCTGTCTAATCCCGGCCAGGTTTTTCGCGAATTTCATCGGGTACTCAGGCCGGGAGGGAAAGTCATCCTCTCGACACCGAACAAGTATGACTATGTTTCTGTCATTGCGAGTCTCACTCCCTACCGATTACACCGGGTGTTCGTCAGTAAGATCCTAAGAGTTTCCGAAGATGACGTATTTCCCACGCTCTATCGAGCTAACACTCTATCTAGCCTCGCGAAACAACTGAGGGCTGCGGGGTTTAGCCAAAGGTGTTTACGCGCGGTCAATCATTATCCTGCCTACTTAATGTTTTCACCACTTCTGTTCCGGCTCGGCGTTGTGTACGAGAGGCTGACTTCGTTGCATAGCCTCAGGTTCTTACGCGGAACTATTCTGTGCGTATTCGAAAAGCAAGCAGCCGAATCCGACAGCGCTGCTCGCCAGGAGCGAGTCAACGAGCAAGTGCACTTTTCCTCGGTTGGCATATAGCACTGGACTATGGGCATCCGGGACATCATCGTTCTGACGCTGCTAGGAGCAAGCCTGCCGGTTTGCTTCTTCCGGCCGTTCTTTGGAATTTTGATGTGGGAACTCGTATCATTCCTGAACCCACAGCGGTTTACATGGGGCGCGGCTTACAAAATGCCAGTCGATATGGCCATCGCGATACCGACGCTGCTGGGTTTCATCGTGTTTTCACCTGGCTGGAAGCGTTTCTTCTCAAGAGACGTGTGCCTCCTTTTTATCCTGTGGAGTTGGTTCACGTTTACCACTCTGCATAATACTCAAATGCCGGAGTTTGCATATTTCTCCTTTGATACGTGGTTTCGTTGGCAGTTCGTATCAAAGATACTGCTGATGACCTTAGTTACGATGGTGATCATTAACCGTTGGAGCCGCTTCCGATGGGTTCTATTAGTTATTTCCGGATCGTTTGGGTTCTTGGTCCTTAAGGCTGTTCCCTTCATGATCAGTTACCGGAGGATCCTTCCGGCTGTATGGGCCGAACGGATCGATGATAGCGGACAACAACGATTTCGGGCTCGCCTTGGTTATGACCATCCCGATGTTCTTCTTTTTGGGAAAGATCGAATCGAACCCAAAAATCAAGTGGCTCATGAGGATTCTGGTTGTAGCCACGATTCCTGCTGTTTTCTTTACCTATTCTCGCGGAGCGCTACTCGGTCTCGCTGTTGTGCTTTTCTTGATGGCCATGACGTTACGCCAACGAGCCGTCTTGATTCCATTACTGTTACTTACCAGCCTGTTTGCCGTTTATTTGACGCCATCGAAGTGGCAACAACGAATGGACGTTGAAAAGAAAGGCGCCGTATTAGACGACTCCGCCCTTTCACGCCTCAATGCATGGCAGTACTGCTGGAATCTGGCAGTCGATTATCCTTTGACCGGGGGAGGATTCGAAGCATTTACTCCCGAACTATTCGCTCGCTACGCTCCGAATCCCATGGATGTCCATGGACCTCACAGCATATACTTCGGCGTGCTGGCGGAACATGGCTTTATCGGCTTGTTTCTGTATCTATCTCTGATTGCTTCCTGTTTTTTGAGCCTGCGCTGGGTGCGGAAGTACGGTCGCGCTTCCGGGGATGAACGGGCTGGAAATTATGCAGCCATGTTGCAGTTTAGTTTGGTGGGTTTTCTTACTTCTGGCGCGTTTCTGGGCCGCGCCTATTTTGATTATTTCTTTACGATCGTGGCATGTGTTGTGGCTTTGAAGCGGCTGTGCCGGCTCGATCCAGCCGAGCCTTCCGAGTGGATACCGGAGCAGCAGACGACGTTCGAAGAGGAAGACGAAGCTCTGGCGGAGGAATCTTCAGGAGCCATACCTGCAACGCATCCCGGAAAGGGTTTGTCTGTGGACCGAGTCGTAGACCGAAGCGACAGCACGCCAGGACAACAGAGCTGATGGAAAGTGTTCAAGAGCAGGAAACGATAGCGACGGAGATTGGAACAGCCGTACGCCACAGCGCCGTATACGGCTTGGGAAACGTGCTGGCGAAGGGCATCGGCTTTTTCATGTTGCCCCTCTATACGCATTTTCTGAATCCTGTTGACTACGGAATACTCGAAATCCTCGACTTGAGCATGTCTCTGTTCGGGATGTTTCTCGCCATGGGGATGATAACGGCCCTCCTGCGGTGTTATACAGGCGCCAAATCCGCGGAGCAGAAGCGAAAAATTGTGAGTACGGCTTTGCTCTTTGTCTTTGTGACCGGGCTAGCGACTTTCTTAATTGGACTCTTCTTTCTCCGTCCGGTATCCACAATGGTGCTGGGGCCGAAGGTTCCTCCCCTCTACCTTTTACTATCATTTACATCCTTCATTCTGGGCTATATAGGAAATATTCCTCGGACGTATCTCCGAGCTCTGGACGCGTCCGGAGCATTTGTAACAGTCGATACCATTACGTTATTTTTCCTGCTGGCGCTGAATGTGGTTTTCATCGCCGTTCTCAAGATTGGGCTTAGTCGGCATTCTACTGAGTTCCTTAATTGTATTTTCCGTGCAGGTTATCTCGCTGTCCGCGTGGACAATTCGGAAGGTCGGATTGGGCTACAGTGCCGCGTCTTTACGCCATATGCTGGCATTCGGCACACCGTTGATGTTCTCGAATCTTGCCATTTTTGCTCTTAATTTTTCAGACCGGTTTTTCTTGCAGCATCTCCGATCCCTTGAGGTGGTAGGAATATACGCCGTAGGTTATAAATTCGGCTTCATGCTGAATTACCTATTAGTGCAGCCTTTCTTTATAATGTGGCAGTCGCGGATGTATGCAATTCACCTGCGCCGCGATCACCGCGAAGTGTTCGGCCAGATCTTCATCCTCTACACCCTCGTCCTGACGTATGCGGGACTGGCCTTATCAATCTTCAGCCCCGAAATCGTGCATGTGATGGCGGGACGGCAGTTTTCGGCCAGCTACGATGTGATCCCAATTGTCGCGTTCGCCTATGTCTTTTATGGGATCGGCTATTATGCGCAGCTCGGCATGTATCTCACCGACAAGACGAACCTGATTGGGAGTATCGGAGCTGGCGCAGCGGTGCTGAATCTCCTCTTGAATTACTTTCTCGTCCTGCATTACGGAATGCTGGGTGCAGCCTGGGCTACGCTCCTTAGTTTTGTTGCGATAGCAGATTGCAAGCTACTGGTTCTCCGAACGAGTTTACCCGCTGCCCTTGCGCGTGGGTCGAATAGCAATCGTTTTGGCCTTGGGCGTGAGCCTTTATCTACCGTTCCGATGGTATACTTCCTCCTCGCTCGCAGCGGTTCTGCTCTGGAAGGGCTTCGCCTTGGCCGCGTTTCCGTTCCTCGTCTGGAGTTTTCGAATCCTTTCTGCACCGGAGATCGCCACTGTCGTTTCCGCCCGCAACTACGCATTGGGGCGCTTGGCGCGCTTGTCTCGATTCATTCCAGCTACGTAGTGAGACTGTGCCGCTAGGGTCTACCCCGCAATACTCCGCTAGTCCCGTGTTCAGCGGATCGATGGATGTCAACTTTCTTGTAGGAAAAAAATCGTCATCATATCCCAGTTTTTCTCCAGAACAGGCAACCGCCTGCAATGGCCGCGGTCAACGGGCAGCCAAACACACGATTTCTTATTCGCCGGACGAGCTTGCTCGAGGAACTGGTTGGAACGACAAGTGCACTTCAGTAGGAATCCACTGACAAGCCGTTTCGAACACACGAATGTCTTCCGTCGCAATCGTAATGAACATGTTCTACACCGGCCTCGGCATCGCCCGAAGTCTGGGGGAACAAGGCGTCCGTGTGATCGGCCTGACCTCTCATCGCGGAAGCTACGGCAACTACACCCGGTATGCCCAGTTGCGGTTTTGCCCGAATTCCCGGGAAGAACCTGAGGCCCTGCTCGAGTTCTTGCTTCGTCTCGGCGAACAGATGCAGGATGCTGCCGTGATTTTTCCGACGCGGGACGATGATGTCATGTTTTTGCAACGCTTCCGGGAACAGCTCAGTCCTCGCTTCGTTCTGCTGTTACCGGAGAACTCCGCTCTTCAGGCATGCCTCGATAAGTGGGAAACATACGAATGGGCACAGGCAGTGGGGATCCCCAGTCCACGATCCTGGAAGGTTGACAGTGAAGAGGACCTAGTACGCATTGCGCCGGAAATAAGCTTTCCGTGTGTCCTTAAGCCGAGATCGGCGCATCTCTGGCGAAAGGCGGGAAATTGGGAAAAAGTCGGTCACCGGAAGGCGATTGCCATATCTTCGCCGGAGAACTGTTCTCTGCATACCGTGACATCGCTCGAGCGGATAGCTCGCGCGCTCCTACAGGAACTGGTTTCCGGTGGAGACGATTCTCTTTACGTAGCGGCCTGCTATCTCGACCGCCAGTGCAATTTTATTAGCGGGTTCACTGCGCAGAAACTGCTCCAGGTTCCAGAAGGGTTCGGTACCGGATGCATTGTGCAGGCGGTAAACCGTCCGGATTTGCTGGTCATGGCGAGCGAATTGCTTCAGAAGATGCGATTCACCGGGATTGCGGAAGTCGAATTCAAATGGGATCATTCCTGCCGGGATTACAAACTCATCGAGGTTAATCCACGGCCGTGGGATCAACATCGATTGGGAAAGGCATGTGGCGTGGATTTGATCTATACCGCCTATTGCGATCTCCTTGGCCTGCCTGTCTCACGGCCAGCGCTTCAGCAAACAGGGCACAAATGGATCGCCGAAGATGTTTTCGCTGTGGCTTTTCTCCAGTCGTTGTGGAAGCGGAACGGCAATGTGTTTTCGTTGCTCCGCCTGGCGCGAGGCAAGCGAACTTACGCCGTTTGGTCGGTCAGGGACCCACTTCCCTTTCTCGCCCTGCTCGGCAAGCAACTTGGCCCCGAACTGATCATGACCCTTCTGCGACGCCTCGCGTCATCCATTCGTCGCTTTACTCCGGCAAGATTTTGAGCCAGAAAGGATTATCCTGTGAAAACTCCTTGTCAAAGGAAAAGTGCAAGAATTAACGGGCTGATTCTTATTCTGCTCCTCCTCGCCTGTGAGGCCCCGACGCTAAATGCAGCGGATTGGCGGCGCGAAGTGGTGGATACGTCTGGCGGCAAATTCTCTTCGCTGCGAATTGACAAGTTATGGCAACGCTCATGTCGCTTACGTCGATGACTCTCAACACTTGCTCAAGTACAGCTTCTGGGATCACAAGCTTGACAAGTGGTTCACTACGGTCCTGGACAAGACGGCAGGATTTTGCTCGATGGTGTTGGATTCCCAGCAGCATCCGCATATCTCCTACATCGAGTATGGACATGCAAGGATGAGGTACGCTCATTGGAATGGCTCATCGTGGGACAAGCAGACCATCCAGATAAACGCTAAAGACATCTCGTTCTATACATCGATTGCCGTCGACGCAAAAGACAATCCGAGTATCAGCTTCTATGAGTATTGGGGTACGGGGGAAGATTATCTCCTGCATCTTCGGAACGTCACCTGGAATGGTAAGTTTTGGGAGGTTCGGACCGTCGACAGTACGCCAGGTAGTGGCAAGTTCAACTCCATTGCGATAGATTCTGCAGGCAATCGAGATATCGCGTACGCAAACGTAAAATCCGAGAACGCAGGGTTTGCGATACGCCCGCTGGAACGGTCATGCCTGGGATGTCGACGTACTGGAAGGCAGTGGAACTGAATATCAGATATTGTCTGTCGCGATGGCTCTCGACAACAATGACAATCCTCACATCGCCTACTCCGATGTCAAAAACCGCGTTGGTCAAATATGCCACCCGGCGCGATGGGAAATGGAAGATCCAAGCAGTAGATTCGATGGGGGAAGTCGCGTATCCCGACCGAAATGGAATTGCAGTCGATGAGGATGGCCATCCTTACATCAGCTACTACGATGCTGGGCTCGGTGTACTGAAGCTGGCCCATCTCAACAGCAATCAAAAATGGGTGAGCGAAGTTGTCGATGAGAACTTCGCCGGCTTCACAAGTTCTCTTCAAATCGCAAATCACACTATCTGGTTGACCTATGCCAATGAAAGCGGTACGGGCCTGAAATTCGCGTACCGGCCGCTGGATGAGGCTGGTCCGACGGCAAAATTGGCGCCATCGGAAGGTACACACTGAGGCGGGATTGAACTATGGCGGCAGACTACCTTGGCAACATGGATCAGTGGCGGCAATACGGCGATTACGTACTGATGGCGATGCCCTATGCCGACGAAATCCTCGTACAAGGCCGCGGTTGCACTCTCCGGGATGCGGATGGGAAGGAGTTTCTGGATTTAGCTTCGGGAATGTTCTGCTGCGTTTTGGGCCATAATCATCCGAAGTTTGTAGCAAGAATCTCGCGGCAGATAGAACAGATCGTTCATACAGGAACGCAGTTTCTCTCGCCCGCCGTCCTGGAGGCCAGCTACAAGCTTGCTCAAGTAACTCCCGGACAACTGCAGAAGTCGATTTTTCTGTCCACCGGTACAGAGGCCAACGAGTTTGCCTTCCGGCTTGCCAAAGCCTACACGGGAAGAACCGGAATCATGGGTCTCTCTCGCGGTTACTACGGGACTTCCTTGGCGACGAAAAGCTGTTCGAGCCTCGGGTCGCATCATTTGAAAGATTCTCTTCCGTACGATTCCTGAAACCGTTCGTTTGCCAATCACTCCGCAGTGCTCCGAGTGCTTTACCGATGCGTCGCGGCCAGCTTGTGGGTTTCCTTGCTTGCGGTCTCTTGAGAGTTGGATTGGCGACTGGAGCAATATCGCCGCGGTGATCGTCGAACCTGTTTTGTCCGCGGGCGGAATGTTGTTTCCCTCGCCCGGCTATCTCAAGCAGCTCAAAGAAAGCGCGCACAAACACGGGGCGCTGTTCATCGTAGATGAAGCTCAGACGGGCTTTGGGCGTACAGGTAAATGGTTCGCAATCGAGCATCATGGCGTCGAGCCCGACATCCTCTCGTTATCGAAATCGGTTGGCAACGGATTTCCCGCTTCAGCGGTTATCACGACCGCCGAAATCGCAAACAAGGTCGTCGCGGACGGGTTATGGAATCTCTCCAGCCATCAGTGCGATCCCGTCACCGCTGCTGCGGTGTGCGCTGTGATCGACACCGTCAGAGAGGAAAACCTTGTTGAGCGTGCGCGCGAAAGCGGCGACTACTTCATGCAGCAGTTACGCGACCTGTCCGCCCGTCAGCCTATCATTCGGAACGTTCGCGGCCTGGGGCTCATGATCGGCTTTGACATCGCGACGGCCGATCCGGATACGGCCGTCGATGCGGCCAACTGCTTCATGTACGGCTGCCGCCGGCGAGGGCTTCATCTGACCTACGGCTATGGAAGTGTCAACTTCCGGATCATTCCTCCCCTGGTCATCACGCCGGAGCGAAATCGACTTTGCAATCGAGGTGATCGAAAAGTCGCTGCGGGAAGATCTGGTCAACACCGGTTCCGGAAGAGAATCTTGGCCCAGAAACCCGCATACGCGGCGCCTTTTCGAGCGGCGCCCTTTGCGGAGGATAGTGAACCATTGGTGGCGATCCTCCCCCGAGGAATGGGTGCAAAAGGGCGGTGAAATCATTCGAGAACGATTTGGCGCAGGAAAAAAATGAGAACGAAAGTGGACGTGGACAGGCGAGTGTTGTTGGTGGGGCCCAAGGTTCCTCCTTACGGAGGCATGGCATTGCAGGCGCGGCTCATGCAGGAACTGATGAACGGCGAAGGGATCTCGGCTGAGTTCCTGGCTTCCAATTTGCCGTTCCCGGAGAGCCTGCGTTTCCTTGAGCGGCTCCGCGGAGCACGACCTTTTTTCCGTTCCGCGGTGTTCTCCTGGGAACTGTGGAAGATGCTCGATCGAGTGGAAGTGCTCCACATTCTGGCCTGCTCGTGGTTGTATTTCTTCGTGATCGTCTGCCCTGCGGTTTTAATCGGCCGGCTGCGAAGGAAACGCGTAATTCTCAATTATCGAGGCGGCCAAGCCGATCAGTTTTTCCGCTGGTACCGTTTTCTCTTGAGACCGTTTTTTCGAATGGCTCACGTAGTTACCGCTCCCTCGGAATTTCTGGTTGAGGTAATCGGAAGGCGGATCGGTGTTCCCGTTCAGATCGTCCCCAACATCGTGGATTTCACCCGCTTCCGTTTCAGGCAAAGACTGCCGCTGCGTCCGAAGATGGTTGTTACCCGGCACCTTTTGAAGCTTTACGACATCGAATCCGTGATTCGGGCGTTTGGCGAAGTGCAGCGCAGCTATCCCGAAGCTTCGCTCAAGATTGCGGGAACAGGAGACCAGGAACAATATCTTCGGAACTTGGTTGCAACGCTGAATCTAAAAAACGTGACATTTCTAGGCTATCTTCCCCAGCAAGAACTGCCATCGCTGTACGATCAGTGCGACATTCTCCTCAATGCCTCCCGCGCGGATAACTTTCCCGGATCGCTCGTAGAAGCTGGCGCGGCGGGTTTAGTGGTCGTTTCCACCGGCGTGGGTGGTATCCCGCACATTTTTGAGAATGGCAAAAGTGCGCTGCTAGTCGAGCCTGGGGATTGGCAGGGACTCGCCGCCGGAGTATTGCGAGTGCTTGAAGATTCCGAGCTGGCTTCGCAACTCGCGACCAATGCGCTCCAGCAGTGCCGGCGCTACGACTGGAAAAATGTCCGGCGGCTTCTCTATCCGATTTACGGCTTCGACTTACTCGAGGACGGCGTCCGCGCGAGCTTGGACACGGAAAGAACGGCCCCGCAAGTGGGTATTGCTCTTGGAAGGAGTCGCCTGCAGTAGTTCAACGCGAACTGAGGAAGCGAACATGTCAATGCATCGTTGGCTGGTTTGGAACGTCCTTTTTCCCCTCCATGAAAGGGCCAAAGGACATCCGAGTTTTCGAATTTTGAAAGAGATGGAAGCTGCCGATTTTCTATCGCCAGCAGAGTTGCACAATTTGCGTGCAGCTAAGCTACGCTCTCTATTGAATTACGGGTACGCAAACGTTCCCTATGTTCGAAGAGTAATGGAGGACGCGGGAATCGGACCTTCCGATATTCAAAGTCCGGCGGATTTGGTGAAGCTGCCTTTGATGAGAAAGGCCGATGTCCGAAAGAACCGCGAAAGCATGCGCTCCCGGATCGCTGGGAAATTAACTTCGTTTTCAACCGGCGGATCCACCGGAGAGCCGCTCCTCTACGACCTGCCGAAGGAGCGTATCGGGTCCTGGATTGCATGCCGCCAGCGTGCTATGCGCTGGTGGGGACTGTCGGCGGGCGATCAGGAGTTCGCGATCTGGGGATCGCCGGTCGAAGTTACACGTCAGGACCGCATTCGGACTCTACGCGACAAGATCATGGCCACGCAGCTCCTTTCCGCATTTGAAATGAGCGATTCGGTCATGTCGAGATACCTCGATCTACTCGAGAAGGGCAACTGCCGCACGATTTTCGCTTACCCAAGTTCCATTTACCTGCTCTGTCTCCATGCTCGGAAGGAAGGCAGAAATCTTCGGCGCGCCGGAATCAAGGCTGCCTTTGTTACTGGCGAGATTCTATTTCCTCACCAACGCGAGTTGATATCCGAGACGCTGAACTGCCCTGTAGCGAACGGCTACGGCGGACGCGATAGCGGGTTTGTCTCGCATGAATGCCCGCAAGGCGGCATGCACATTATGGCGGACGCAACAATTGTGGAAATACTGGATTCGCAAGGCCAGCCGCTACCCGAAGGAGAGGCCGGTGAGATCGTTGTAACCGATCTATATTCCCGGGAAGTACCGTTTATACGGTACGCAACCGGCGATGTCGGCGCGCTTTCCTCGCGAAAGTGCCTGTGCGGGCGTTCCCTTCCTCTGCTGGAACGGATCGAAGGCCGGACTACCGACTTTGTTGTCGCACCGGACGGCACTATCCTGCATGCACTCTCGGTCATCTACATCGTGCGAGAGCTTGAGGGCATCGAGCAATTCCGAATCTATCAGAAAGAAGTGGATCGTTTTCAGGTTCAATTGGTAACCAACCAGCGTTATCAGCCAGAGAACGAATCCCGAATCCGGGAAGGATTGCGGCAGCGCCTCCATTCCCCAGTTCACGTGACGATCGAATACTTGCCTACTCTTCCGGCGGAGCGTTCAGGCAAGTTCCGTCACGTTATTTCCGACGTGCCGATTGGGGGTCTGGCTAAGCCAGTGGCCGAAGCTGCCTCTGTGTCTTGTGTTAACTAACTGCGGCTCAAAAGATTATCCTTCTGTGCCAAAGTTCAGTACCATGCGTGCCGATCGACAGTGGTCGTCCTACTCTCAATATCAACAAAATCAACGGCCTGGATTTGGTCTTCATCGTGCCCGAATATTCCGACAAGGACAACGCCTGGACTGACAGTGAGGAAATGAAGATGGTGAAAGCGTTGCTTCCTAGCGGGAGGCAAATCTACGCCGAGGAAAAATCACGCATATCAGTGTGCCTGGATAACAAAAGGTCCGCCGAACGGATACAAAGAGCCATCCGTGAACACCTGAAGAACGATCCCAGATATCTCTGCATCGATATCCAACCGGAACCCAACCTGTCGTGCTGGCAAGCGTGCATACGATGGGGCGATGCAAAGGAGTATCAAGAATGCCCGCCGTTAATTCTTCCCCCGAACGAGCAGAATCCGGAGGCAATAATTGCAAAGATCTCGCGCGAACTCAGCCGCTTCCACTTCGGTGTTACGGCAAACCACATGTGAAACAGGCGCTTATTCGAACGCGATTGAGAGTGAACATATCGTTCGGTGTGGCCCTGATTTAAACCTGCGCGAAGTCAATGAAATCAGAGCCGCCCTAGAGAACCGGTACCCGACAGGTTGTCCCGGTGCCGAGTTTCTTTTGAAGCTCTTTCCGCTATCGGTTGGGGCCTGGATCCTTCTGATCAGAAGCGGGAATCGTGAAGAGGTTGACACTTTGGGGTGCGAACCCGCTGACCTCGAAATTGACAACGTGCTTCGGAGCGTAGATACGCTCGTGGAACGACTGCGTGCAAACCGCATCGGAAACGGCGGTCCACAGATTCGCGATCAGGCCGACTAAAAATGGAAAATGCGCGCGACGCGCAGTCCGGACCGGCGAAATCCACGTTAGGTAAAGCACGCCAGCTATGGCATTCTTGTTTGCTCCGGCTCTATGAAAATCTGACTTCGGGCGATTCAGCGCAGCCGGTCGACTTAATTTTCGTAATGGCAGGCCGGATGGACCGGAAACAGTATGGGCTCGAACTCTATCGCGCTGGGATTGCACCTTGCCTGGTACTCAGTATTGGACGTTTCGAGGTTAGTAAAATGTCCGATCTCGACCTGGAAGGCGTTGATCAATTGATCGCAGCACGCGACAACACTCGACCGGATGAGCGGCACTTTTTTCTGAAGGTTGATTCTTCCGGCACGCGCATCGAGAATATTCGGCTTCTGAGATGGAGTACATATGGCGAGGCCCTTGGGTTGCGGCAATTCCTTGAGAAGGAAAAGGCCCGCAGGGTCATTGTCATTAGCACGGATGTCCACTTGCGCAGAGTGGCGTTAACCTTCGCGAGTGTTTTTCGCCGTGCGGCCGTCAAGTTTCTTTACTGCCGCGTCCCTTGCCGCCTTACGATCTTGCGAAAGCAGGACTGGTGGTTGCGGTCTAATGATCGCCGCTTTGTAATTACGGAGGCGATGAAACTTGTTGGCTATCGCTTGATCTTGTCTATGCCGGCATGGGCTATTCCCCGACTCATGCGGCTGAAACAGTAATCATCCCTCTCTAGGATTGAACCAGGCGTATCAATGTAATTTCCGGAGGCGCTCCTAGCCTGACTGGCATGCCGATGGTGCCTAGTCCGGAATTGACATAAATCGAAGAGGTAGGCAGCGTGTACAGGCCCTTTGTATAGGGTGTAAAGAATTCGGTCAAGTTCAAGTTCTGGCCGAGTATTTCGACGTTGATTTGGCCACCATGAGTATGACCGGCCAGAGTAAGGTCAAATCCTTTAGCCGCTGCCGTGGGGAACACATCCGGATTGTGCGAGAGCAGCAGATTGAAGGAGTTCAGCGAAACCAACTGCTCCACATTTTCAAGATAGGGGTCATGAAGTGGCTGGTAATCGACGCCTACTAAATTGATCCTACTCGTCCCGAATGTCAGAGCGGCAACCTGGCGGCGTAAGAACTGAATACCGAGCTGACGCGCTTTCGCTTGTGTATACGCCTGGACTTGGCAGTACAGTTCGTGATTGCCCATGCAGCCCCATACTCCGGAACTCGACCGCAAACGGCCTAGCTCGACCAGACATGTGTCCAATGGATCCCAGGGAGTCGTAATTAAGTCGCCTGTGATAAATACAAGATCGCCCCGAAGAGTGTTGCTGGCATCTACCACCCGCACGAGATCATTCCGTGAAAAGAAACTTCCGAGATGGATGTCGCTTATCTGGAGCAGTCGCAATCCGTGAAGATCTTTGGGCAGGTCTGGAAAGGCGATATCGATTTCCTTTACGTGAAAGTCCTTGCGGGTAATGACAGCGGCGCCTAAAACAACAGCGGGTGTTAGGCATAGTGCGGCCGTAGATCTGCGCAGGAATTGGCGTCGCTCCGGTTGGAATTGGGGGACAGCGCTTCTCAGCAGAACTAGAACGGCGATACAAATCAGACAAAACGACCAAAGGACAATCGCAGGTGGAATCACTGTATGCGCCGCTGGCGAGAGAACGCTCCACACGCGCGGTGTCCGGCTCTCGCGTGCTACAAAATAGAGCACCAGAACGACAGCCGCTAAGCTATAGTTGAACGCAGCAGGAATTCGGAGTCGTCGCCCCAAAAATATCTGAGAGAGCGCTCCCAATGCGCAAACGATGGCGCTCGGCACATCCGCAATGAAGAATGTGTGCCCGTTGCCCATCGGCCCATTGTAGTCAACTCAATTAAGTGCGGCGGCGCTGCCGGCAAGTGCTCAAATCACCACCCCTGCTCAGTCGTCGGGAGGTTGGGATCTTGCTTCAATGCATTCCGCAATAACTGGTTTCCCGATTCCGGGTGACCCGATTTAATGTACGACATGGCGAGATGAAATTGCCTGCGCGCGTTGGGATCACGGTCAACCGCCGCTTTCAAGTGATCGACGGCCGCGTCGTACATCCCTTTGCGATAGTAGATCCATCCGAGCGTGTCCTGAGCAGCCGCATCGTCCGGAGCGACACCCACGGCTTGCTCGGCGAATCGCAACGCTTCGTCAGGATTGTCGGGCGCCAAAGCATAGGCCAAGTTGTTAAGAGCGTACACATTCGAGCTATCGACGGCGATTGTGGATCGGTAAGCGGCGATTTCACCAACGCGGTCTCCGATCTGTTCGTCGATGCTAGCCAGCAGCATCAGCGCTGTCACGTTTTCAGGATGTTCCGCCAGTACCGCTTTCAGGCGTTTTCGCGCGGCATCGAATTGACGTTCACGTCTGTCGATCTCGGCCACGTTGATTGCCGCTGGCACGAAATTTGGTTTGCTGGCCAGTGTAGCCTCAAACGCTTTCCGCGCATCCATGAGGTTGCCGCTTTTCATATACCATTGCCCCATGAGGTATTGCATCGAAGCGGTCTTGGTGTGCGATGCGGCAACCTCAGCAAGCCGTTGTGCCGCTCTTGGCGCCTGATTTTGGGCAACGTACGTATCGGCGAGCAGGCGCGCCCCTCGGCTCTCGTCAGGTTTCAGTCTGAGTACTTCTTCCGCGTCTGCCCTCGCCCCGTCGTAATCTTTTTCTTTCATCTTGAGAAGGCCGTCCTGGAGGACCAGTTCGGGAGTCCTCGCGAGGTGCAATCCGCGAGCGAGTGAGGATCGCATCTCATTGGTGTTTCCGGCCTGCAGCAACGCCCAGTTGCGCACAGTGATTGCGGCTACTGTTCCTTTTTGCGATTCGGGCGCCCCGTCGAGGGCGTTCAAAGCAGCTTGAGATTGGTTTGCGAGGACAAAGCTCTTGGCGAGCTCCAATCTCGCTGGGAGCAAGTTCTTATTCAGGCGTAGCGCCTCATTCAATTCATGATGGCTGCTGTTGCCGAGTCCCTCAGCCGCGTAAACACGTGCAAGCGCGAAATGGGCTTGGGCCGAATCCGATTGAAGATGCAGAACTCCCCTGAGGTCCAGCTCAGCCTGCCTCGGCCTTCCCTCTTTCAGGTAAAGCTGGCCGCGCTGAAACAGGGCCTCGGTGTCTCGTGGGTTTCGCTTCAATACCCGAGCCAAAAGTTTTTCCGCGTCCTGTGTTCTGTTCGTATCCAGATATACGAGCAGTAATTTATCGCGTGTCAGCCTGTTATCAGGATCATCGCGGACCAGCTTCTCAAGCTCGGAGATAGCAGCATCCCGATGGCCCAGCTTATAGAGAAACATCGCATGGAGATCCCTGTATGCGTTGTCTGGAAGCGCGGAAAGCCGTTTAAGCGTCGATTCGGCTTCATCCATCCGTTTTGCGGCAATCTGGAGACGTGCAAGGCTCAACAACGCGGGCCCATTTTTGGCATCTAATTGGACCGCTTTCCCGATTTCAGGCTCCGCCTTTTCAAGATGCCCAAGCCGTATATAAAATTGTCCGAGTGCCAGATGGGCGGCGGACGAATCGGGTGCGCCCGCCACTGCTCTTTTCAGTACTTCTTCTGCCCCATTCAGGTCGTTCTTCATGAGCATTATGCGCGCGAGGGCGACAGACGATTTCAGACGGCCTGGAAACTTCTGCAGCGATTCTTCCAGCCGCCTCGTGGCGTCTTCGCCCTTGCCCATCTGAAAGTCCGTGATAGCCAGCGCGTCGGTCGCTTCCTCATTGTCAGGCGAACCGTGGAGGACATTTGCAAGACGGGTTGAAGCGTCTTGAAGGAGTGTTTTTTTCTGCGTCAGGTTGAGCAGTTCAGCGAGTTTCAATTGTGCTTGCGAATTTTTGGGGTTTAGCTCCGTGGCTCGATGGAACGCGCGAAATGCATCAAAAACATCGCCTGCGTTCATGCAGGCGATGCCGAGCCGATAATACGGCTCGGCATCTTTAGGCATCACCTGAATCGCATTTCGGAACTCCAGGACCGCCCGCTGATACTGCTTACCGGCGAGGAGCGCGTTACCTCTCTTGAGGAAGCCTGCCTCTTTCTCTTTCGGAGAGCTTCTACACCCCTGCAGAACGACTACGACGATTGCCAGGAAAACAGCTACACGGAATTTGTTCCGAGTGGACATGACAGCAGTGTACGCACAAATAAAGCTCTCTGCTAAGTACGTCAGGTACTAGCCGCGCGCTGTCCCCGTTCTTTGACCAAGAGACAGCGCGCTATGACAGCTATTCAGCACACGGTCCGAATCTGTTTCGCTCGAGCCCGGCGCGTCAACGTGAATACGCCGGCCAGCAGAGATCCGAACAAAACGACAGATGCCGGCTCCGGCACCGTCGCGGGAGCGTCCAGCGGAACGATATACGTTTGAATTCCCGACGCTCCTAGCAAACTCCCGTTGGCCGCCACGCCGCCGCTCACAACTGCATAGTTATTGAAGAAAGATGCATTGGCGGAATTGTTGACGAACGTCTGAGCTGCCAGGATATCGGCGGTGACCACACTCTCATCGGCGGCGTTAAAAGCCCCGTCGCCATTCTGAACCTGAGCTAGAGTGATCCCGCTCTCGGAGCTTATGCTGCTGTTCCACATAATTTCCCAGATAGCAGTCTGAAGCTCTTGATCTGAAACGGTCTGCGGTTGGGTAGGGCCTGCCGGGTCCGTTGGAGTTACTCCTGGATACAGGCTGGTCAGGTAAGCTGCCATCTCGAACCGCTGCTGAGCGTTGTTGTCCGTAACACCGGCAATCTGATTCCACGTGGTGCCGCTGACGTTCCCAAAACGCACATCGTTTGGGTTGTTTGAAATCTGAGACACCTGGACGAGGTCTGCGTTATAAGTGGTGGGCGGCGAGATATCTTCCAAGGCATCCACGCACCACATCACAGTATTGACACTGTCGATGGTGGAGGTAAACCCTCCTCCTGAACCAAAACCGAAGCTCACTGCATACGTGGGGTTCCCGGACGGCACATTTACGGACGTGTCGAGCTGGACGCCGTTGCCATTCAGCACAGTGCTGGGCAAAGGCTTAGGGTCGGCAACAGCCAGACCGGTAAATAGTCCCAATACTCCTATTAGGCCAACGCAAAAACGGTATTTTTGATTTAACATGGCTCCTCTGTTAGGCACGAATCGCGGACACAAGTGCATGTAAACGGCCATAAGAACGTTTGATTGTTTGCATATATTTACAAGGATGCGCAAACCTGTCGCAGTGAACAAATCTTGGGAAAATATGAGGAAGATTCGACGACTAAGCCTTTTGGGATCTAAGACTTCTGTATGGCCTAGTAGTAATGGAACGAAGCGCTGGACTCGTCAGTTAATCACCGTAGCGCAGCCAGCGCCTTGGACACTCAATGTTGCCCCCACCCCGTCTGTTGGCTGGATCACCGTATAGGTGCAAGTGTTCGACTTGTCCTGCCATGTCGTAACGTAGTTCGTTCCCGACACCGTGGTGGCCGGCGCCGTGCTGACCGTGTTTGTGTCGCTCGCACTGGTCACGAGCATGACATTAATGAACTGATCCGTCAGATTGTTCGCTCCCACCGTTTCTTCAATACGCCATGAGCCGAGTTGTGCCGGTCCTGTCGTATTGACCGGGTGCATATAGTCGCCGATAGCCCCCAGCCCCTCGTCGTAGTTGTCGCCGGTATAAGTGCCGGCCGTGAAACCAAGCGTGGCATACGCGCTGTTCGTCACAGTGGAAAACTTGACGCTTGCTGTCCCTGGTACAGTACTATTCGACTTGATGGCTACGAAACCGTTACCATCACCCTGCACCGAAGCGGCTGCGCCTGTCAGCGTCGTGTTGACATCGGACACTACCTGAGCTGTTGTCCGCGCGGATCCTTGCGTGAGTGTCACCGTTTGCGCCGAGCCGCCATCGATCGAAACAAGCAAAGTGTTGTTTGATGACGTAATGTTGAAGGGCCCGGCGACGCTTCCAGCAATGCTGCCATAGGAGCACTGCGTATACATGCACTGATTCCAGTTATGCGTGCCATTCGCATCTGTAATCTGGAACTCCGCGCCCGCACCACCGACATTCGTCAGCGAGCCGGTTGAAGGGATGGTCATCCAGCCATACAGCTTGCCGTTGTACTGGTATTGCGTCGAGGAACTCGTGCACCCACTTGGGCAATCGGAGATATAGGAGCTCCACTGCTGCGGCCACAGATTCGCAAATGGCTTGGAGGTTACCGTCTCCGTCCGGGCGATGCTGTAGGAGTTTCCGCTAAGCATCGGCTGATTAATGGAATGGATGAGATCTTTCTTGGTAAAGCTGGGATTAGTTGAGACGATCTGGTCGTATACCACGACATAAGCAGCCGTGCCCCGCGGAATGAAGAGAAATTGGCGCACAGCCTTACGAACGCGGAAACTTCGATTACTTGTATTAGCAGTGTTGTATACCCAAGTGTTGGCCGAGTTGTAGACATTGCGGCTCCACAGGTTGTTGTACGCTGCCGTCATGTCCACCGCTGCGAACGAGTACTTATTGTTTGAGCCAGTGGAGTATGCGACTAACTTGCCCAGGTGGTAGTACTCACGCGCACGGTTCCACTGCGCAATATCGGACGGCGAGGCTTGTAGGCCACCGATTGACTGCGATGGCACAGTGCCGGTGTAATTGCCCATTGCGCTCCCAACGCGGCGCTGCCCTCCGTCGTTGGGCATTGGATCGTTGTAGTCCGGATTCGAGCCTCCATTACAGGCTTGATTGGCAGGGCCGCACGCTCCAACAATTTCCGCATTGTACACGTCGTTCGGGTCGTACACCAGGGGAACGTTCTGCGCGATCGCTTGCGCGGCGTAATAAGTGTAATGCGGGCTCGCGGACCCGGAGCGATAATCGCCGGAGCGAATCGCAAGCGGTCCACGATTAAAGCACGTGAATGCGCCCGTGTCCTGCACCGGATGCGACCAAAAACTGTCGCCGTACCGCAAAGTGCAGAATGTGTCGTTCTCCGTCCAGCCGGTTCTGAAAAAAATCGTTCCCCATCCTGGAAAATTCCTGGTTGTCGAGAGAACCGAGCGGCTGTTGGTCGAATTCGCAGAAGAGTCCGGCGCGTAGTAGGGCCAGGCGGACGGCTCATAACCATCGGGAGCAGCGCCATGCCAGTTCATCAGCCGCGACCAGCCGCGCAGCGTTGGATCGTTGTAAATTGCGGCTAGTCCATCAAGATATCCAAGATCCGCGCCAATCGAACCCGTGTATTCGGGATTCAGATAAGGCCGGGATTCGTCGCCAATCGGTTCGATAACGAAATCCGGTCTGGTTTCATACATAAGCCAGTACGCAAAATTCTTCATCCACGGCTGGTCGATCGTAAAAAAATTCGATATTCCGCGGCCGCTCGCCGTTGCCCACGACATCATCATCGGCAGATACCATTGCGTGAGCGCCTCTGTCTTACCTTGGTAATCGTTCCATGGTTCATGCCAGCCGCCGCCGCAATCGTTACTCGAGTCGGTCGACGAACCGCAATACCCATTTGCGCCGATCACTTGTTTCCAAACCGGCAGCATGGTGTTCAAAAACACATCCATCGACCAACGCAGATGCGGAAGGGAGTTCGCGGTGTCATCCGGATAAATCGCCAATGCCGCGATCAGGTGCAGCATCTGCTTGTATCCCGTTAAGTAAAACTGGTCGTTGTATGGACTCGCTCCTGTATAGTTCGCCTCGAACCCGCTCATCATCGTGTACAAGAATCCGCGCGTGCACGACTGCGCGTTACTGCCTAGATCCGAATAGATCCAGTCATACGAGAGAGCGAGAGCAAGTGCCGGATCCCAGTATCCATTGCCGGTCGTGAGGTTCCATCCACCGTTCAGATTGCAAGCGCCGCTTGAATAAGTGAAGGCCTGAATTTTAGCCAGATAGGTAGCGTTCGCCGTTCCGCTCTGTTTGGACGCCAGATAAGCAATCAACAGATAGCGCATATTGATGCGGCTGCCCGGAGCCGAAGAATTCCAGCCGTCCGCTGCCGTCCTGTAGCGAGAGACCATGTGGCAACCGTCATTTGGAGACGTTGCCGTCCCGTTGTTGCAGATGTTCGTTAGAAAAGTACTATCCGGGTACGGCAAACGGGGATGCGAAGTCACATACGTTGGCGGTACCGACGGGGCATTGTCGCCAATCGCGGCATAGGCCGGAGATAGCAGCGCAAAGCTCAGAAGAAATATTTTGATCATTGGCAAGTATCCGGAATTTTCTTTTAGATGGCTGCGCATGGTTATTGCTCTATGAGACTCCACGAGAGATTCCCTGTAGCCACGTTCGCGCTATTAACCACCTGAAGGCTGAGCAGATCTCCCTGGATGGAAGAAACAGTGTCCGAGGTATCTGAATAGCAGCCACCCGCGGAACTGGCGGCGATCACAACATTGAGAGATGTCGCTACAGCTCCCTTTCGTAACGTGACAACCAGGTTTCCCGTACTGGATTGAGCGGCTGAGATGCAGACCAACAACTGCTTCAATGTTCCTGTAGCTGGGTTTGGTTGCTGGACGCTCGATTCTGTGGCATTCTTCATCATTCCGCTCGGCGGACCGTATTGAGTTGACGATGCTGCCAACGCGCCGCCAAAACCACCGGCGAAGACAGCCTGATTCGAAGCGCTACCGGCGCCGCAGCCGCTGCAGCTCGTAACGGTCAAGTTTCCGGCGTTATCGACGTGAGCGCTGGCGGAATTGAGATTCAGTTGACCGGTACCTTTGCCTTGAATTGTCAGCGGAATGTTTTGATCCGTTCCGGTCGCCGCAATATCGACTGTGCCGCCCGCCCCGGCGTTTGTAATCGTGACCTGATCGACCGCGGAAGAACTTCCGCCTGCGAGCAGCACCGAATTCTGATTGCCGTCCACCACTGAGGTGGCCTCGACCGAGCCGCTGCCCGATGGAGCAAATGACGCGCCCGTGCCGATAATCATGGCCGCTTGCGTGTTGGTGGCCGATGTGAGCGCAGCGAAAGACGTTGCGGCTGTGGCGGAAGCGGTGATTGTAGCTACCCCGCTGTTAACGGAACAGGTCACGTTGGTGCCGCAGTTCAGAGTGGAAGCGGTGCCTTGTGCCGTTCCCCCCTGCTGAACGGCGAAAGTGCCGCCGCATCCCGTGCAACTGCCGGTTACATTCAGGGCACTAATCGTGGTCGTTCCGGTGAAGGTAGGGGATGCGACTCGCGCGATATTGCCTGTTCCCGAGAATCCGAGTATGGACAGATGCCCGGGAGTGCCGTTGCCATCGCTCACGATCGCCCCCGCTGCATCGGCTGAAGGAAACATCCATTGATAGGAAGTGGCGATGGTGGCCGGTGTGTAGAAGGCAAATGAGGTAGCCGGGAACGAGGTCGGCGCGCTGCCCTGCGGAAACGCGATCATGCCGGCGCTCGAGGAGCCTATCCCCTGAAGCTGGCCGCTGGAATTAACTTTCCATCCCACGCCATTCGCATCTGCCTGCCAAGGCGCAGCGGACGAGCCCAATGCCGTTGTGAAGTGCCCTAGTGCGCCGGTCCCCGAGTTGCCCGCGCCGTCTGTCCATTCGAACATATCGCTTGAACCAGTTGAAGATCCGAATGAAAACAGCGAGCTATAAGATCCCATCGAAATCGATAAGTTCCCCGCTGGAGCAGTAATGCCCGACCAGGCCGCCGCTGTAGCACCGGAAACTTGCGTTCCAAAATGTGCCGGTGTCAAATCGACGGTTGCGGTTTGACCCGAAGTGGTCGCGGCAGTCTTGAAAACACCGATGATGCGCTGTGCAATTGGTATATTCCCGCTCGCGGTTTGACCCGAATCGTGAACATAACCCGCATTCGTTGTGCTCATCACGGCCAAATCGCCGATGGTTGCGTTTCCATCGACCAGAATCGTCTGCTGGCCATAGCGAGCGACCGCATAATTCGTGGTTCCGCTTGCAGCCGTCGTCGGACAAATGCCGTACGCTCCCGTATCCGAGATACTCACCGCCACGATATTGAAGTTCGCGTCGGTCTTGCACAATGTGTTTGCCGTGACTCCGCCGGCGCCTACCGTGAAAAGCCAGTTTTCTGCGCCGCCAATGACCGGGGCTACGAGGGTAGGGAACGTCAGAGTCGGGGACATCGCTCTAATGAGATTGCCTGTTCCCGAGAATCCGAGTATTGACAGATGGCCCGGAGTGCCGTTGCCGTCGCTCACGATCGCGCCGGCCGCATCGCTTGAAGGAAACATCCATTGATAAGACGTGCTGATGGAGGACGGTGCGTAGAAGGCAAATGAGTTGACAGGGAACGATGCCGGCGTGCTGCCCTGCGGAAATGCAATCGCGGCGGCGCTCGAGGAGCTTATCCCCTGAAGCTGGCCGCCCGCATTAACTCTCCACCCGATTCCATTCGCGTCTGCCTGCCAAGGAATGGCCGACGAGCCCAATGCGGTTGTGAAGTGTCCCAATGCGCCGCTGCCCGTGTTGTGCGCGCTGTCGGTCCATTTGAACAGATCGTTCGAGCCAGTTGAAGATCCGAATGAAAATAAGGACGTATACAATCCCATCGAAACAGCCAAGTTCCCGCCTGGAGCCGTAATGCCCGACCACGCCGCGGAACCACTGGCGCTTTCCAATGTCCAAACGTTAGTCGCGGTACAGGCGTACAGATTAGCGCCGGCGATTGCCGCGGTGCTAAAGAAGAGCTGGCCAACCTGGCAGGTCGATGGCAGGGAGGCGCCCATGGTTACCGGTCTCGTAAACGGGAAACTCGAAAAGTCGGCATTACGGCCTTGCGTTTGAAGGTTGATGGTAGTTTGGCAGAAAGCCGGGGCGGCCCCGAGAAGCACAACGGCCGCGACATAGCCAGCGCGTTTTGCCAGTTCTGTGAAGGTAAGCGAAATTGGCCACAAGGCTGTTTTCGGACTACAAATTATATGCTCATCCACGACAAGTTCAATCCTCTTGTCATAAGCGTTACCGCGTAAGGCTGCTCGCCGGAGGAGAAATTAGCGCCTAAGCCGCTGATTCGCCGGGGATAATTTTTTTCCTGGTTTTT
>CAWBDW010000005.1:0-28956 GCA_963787545.1 uncultured Acidobacteriaceae bacterium | reverse complement strand
GTCAGCTTCGAGGACATCGGTAAACTTCAGCCATTATCGTTCATCGCAACTGTTGCGGGTGACTGGGCAATGCTGGCGTTAATGCGTAATATCGGTAGCTCCAGTCTACTCGAAGAGCAACAGTTTCCAGATTCCCGGCGTACAAGATTGGGCCCACGGTCCAGGAGGTGGATGGTGCATCTTCAAAGCCGCCGAGGATCTTCTTCAGTACCTTCCGCTTCCAGGTCCGCGGCCGTCATGATCCGGACGAAGTAGGTTTCACTCATTTTGGCATTGCTGCCGAATTCGCCGGGGCAATAAAGCTCTTGGAGAATGGTCTTAACCGGATTACGTTTTGGAAGGATGGGTCTATGCGTGAGATAAGGCCAGCTTGTGAATAAGCAAGAAACCTAGGCGGCCTTGCTAATGCGCTGTCACTCCGTGACTTTCGCCCTGATGATCCGTGAAAACACCTGCAAGGCTACCGCCATTCGTTACGCGAGTTAGTAATGTGGTGCTTGCCCCCGCCACATCCACGACCGTGAAGCTCGTCTGATAGAGGAATCCATGAAAAACGGAGCTTGCATCCTGGTAATAGCCGGCGACTTCGCCAGCATCACTGATACCGAATGCGACTGTCGACTTGGCGCTGGGAAAATCTATTTCGGTGAAAACTCCTTCCTCCCATATAAAGCCGTGAGTAACAGATGAGGCGTCTTCCCAGTTGCCAACTACCTGTCCCGAAGCGTTTATTCCTGTGGCTTGCGTCGTCGTCGCACCGGGATGATCAATGGCCGTGAAGATGCCGGCCTCATATACAAAGCCATGGCTGTTACTGGCAGCGTCCAGCCATATTCCGACGACATTGCCGGCATCATTGATTCCGGCGGCTAAAGTTTGGAGACTGCCCGGGAAATCGACAGTAGTGATTACGTGGGCGTTATCGGTAAATCCGTGTATTTTGCTGGACAGATCCGCGTAGCCGCCGGCCATTATCCCAGCACTGTTGATCGCGACCAGCGTTGTTGTCAGCGAATTCGGCAGGGTTACAATCTCATAGTCATTGGCTGAATGCATAAAAGCTTGACTAACGGGAGTCGCCGGGTCATTTGTGAAGATCCCGACGTCCGTTGTGCCATTCGAGTCTAAGACCTCAGTAAATGCGGCACCAGGGTAGTCAACGGTTATAAAGCTATATGGCCTGACAGAACTGGCCGCCCGGGCGTGCAAAACATGAGCCGCGACTTGCGGAGTTTTTCCAAAAGATATCGCGGCCGCAAGATCGCGCTGCAGGCGTAACAGGCTCTTCGCTCCAAAAATTAGGTCTAGCGCTTTAGTAGGCTGCGCTGTGTTGCTAAGAACTGGTTGGGTACTCATCTGAATCTCCTCAATATGGTCTACACCTTCCGATGCACACATGGTCCGGCGAAGCCTGCTCCTAGTGGCACTCGAGACGAAGCGGCCGGCTCACCTCCTGATGGAGCAAGTGAGAGGCCACTGGTCGCGCGCTTCATGATTTTTGTTTGTTGCCTTAATTCTTTAAGCAAATCCGGGGCCCCGTTACCGTCTCTCCAGAATGAATTTGGATCTATCATATTTGTGGTTATCTTTTCGGATACGGCGGAGAGCGGCGGCCCGCGATCTGGCGCAGACACGAGCACCCGCGTCGTGCTTTAGTCTGCTGCTTCAATTGGTCGTGTAACGCCCGAGGTGCGGATTTGATTTGCGTTCGCGGGCCATAAGTCAGCATCGAGGACATCACCATGTTCAGCTCCGATCAACGATGGCTGATTTGCTCAGCGTTTGTCAGTACCCAAAGGCATGTGCGGTTGCCGGCTCATCTGCGTCGATCGCGCTTCCTTTCTCCGTGGAGCGTGGCGGAGTGGTGGCCAACGTGATCGATCAAAAAGACCTCCCGGAACATGCGATGCAGACTCATCGCCGCAACCCGCGCAATCGCATCATTCCATTCATCCTCAAGAACAACCCCATCAGTAACGCAGTTGATGATCAGCACAGTATTGCCTGGATACCTCTTCTGGCCCTTGTCGGTGAGCCTAGATGCGATCTGCCCCGCAAGATCGCCGATCGCTTCGTCGTTGAAGTTTACGTACGGTATCGAGATTGGCTTTTTTCCCATCGGGTCGCGACGAATACCCTTCGGGCCGAAGGACCCGCCGTCCTTGTGCAATAGCTGGCGGGCGAGATACTCATTTTTATGGGCGGAGGTTGTCACTTCTAGAAATATTTTCCGAGGAACATTCGCGTTTCTGACCATCATCAGAGGTGTCCAGACAATCGCGTCGTAGGATTGGGAACCGCTGAGCCACCTAATTTTGACTCGGTTCACTGCGTCGTAACAAACCTGGATCCAACTCGCAATAGGAAGGAGCTCTTCCAGCAGCTTTTTCTCGCGCGCGGTCGGCCGCAATCGCAGCTTTGCGATGCCGTCAGCTTCAGCTCTTACCTGGTCGAAGAGATCATACGCCCTCTTGCAAAATTCAAGGCCGTCCAGCAAACGGTCGTCAAGTGCCCTAAGATCTAGTTGACGGCGCGGTCTCATTCCTGAAATTTTCGCGCGGCAGGCTCCGACACCCGTCATAGCAAAATGCACATCAGAAGCCGTCGCTGCGAGCGCACATTCGAGGTGCTTCATACCTGTTTAGGAACGGCAAGTCCCCTTCACACCTGGGAAACGGTTGTCCGACCGCTCGGGCATCTTAAGAGCTGCCACAGATATTCACCGAGTTCCTCTTTTGGGTTGATCCGAGTTCAGTGTACGCGCGTACTTTTGGCAGCTCGGAATGATTCCTGTCTGGTTCTTTATACAGGTCTCCCTGAACAACCCACAATGTCTATGGTTTGACTAGGAGTCAATAGAATGAATGATGAGAATGCATTGTCACGGCGTAATTTGGTCGCCGGACTTGGTGCAACTTTAGCCGCCGGTTCGGCTGCGCTGGGGCAGTCCGGCTCGACCACGACGAACACGGCTCAGCCGATCGAAGATCCGACCGCTAAGTACCCGAAGCCTCCTTATACGAGCCCCTTTCAGCCTTGGCCGGGACTCGCCAGCAAGATGGTTCCTCCTCCCGATCATGGTGAGAAGAGTTACAAGGGCTCCGGCCGCCTCGCTGGCCGAAAGGCGCTCATCACTGGTGGCGATTCCGGTATGGGACGCGCCGCTGCGATTGCGTATGCTCGCGAAGGCGCCGACGTCGCCATCAATTACCTACCTGCGGAGGAGCCCGATGCTCGGGAAGTGATTGCTCTCATCAAGGCCGCAGGTTGCAAGGGCGTTGCTATTCCCGGGGATCTCCGCAGCGAGCAGTTCTGTAACGAGCTCGTTGCCAGGGCTGTGTCGTCGCTTGGCGGACTTGACATCGTTGTCTCAAACGCGGGGCGGCAGCACCAGGTGGAATCGATACTCGACCTGACCACTGAGCTCTTCGATTGGACGATGAAGACCAACATCTATGCACCCTTCTGGATCATCAAAGCCGCTCTGCCGCATCTGAAGCCTGGCTCCTGTATTATTGGCACCACCTCCGAGCAAGCCTACGACCCCTCTGCGAACCTTTACGATTACGCTCAGACCAAGGCGGCCACGATGAACTATGTCAAGTCGCTTGCGAAGCAGCTTGGCCCCAAGGGGATCCGCGTCAACGGCGTTGCTCCTGGCCCAATTTATACGCCGCTTCAAATCTCCGGTGGGGCGACTGAAGAGAAATGGCGCGATTTCGGCAAAGACTATCCCATGGCCCGTGCCGGTCAACCGGCGGAACTTGCGAGCATCTACGTACAACTTGCGGCCGGAGACGCCACTTACACGACCGGCAACATCTACGGTGCGGGTGGCGGGAAGGGCCAGCCGTAGAGAAGCTTCTTCATACGCTCGTGTCTCGAACGTGCCGACAATGACATGGACATCGAGTGATGTTGCCGCCCCAAAACACTAATGGGCTTGTCACAACGGTAGTCATACCCGAAAGAGATCGCTGAAAGGTGGGTTTAGGCATCGCCCGGAAGAGTCGGCAGCCAGTATTTAGCGCACTATCCTGTGCCAAGTGAAAAGAGCGGGAAAGGCCGTCTTTATTGGGATTGAAAGGCTTGAATGAGATTTCGCGAGGCAAAGAATTTAGCGATTGCAAACCCGGCGCCCACCGGCGCGTGCCGTTAGGGCCGCGGCGCTGCGGGTGACGCGATTCGGTGGGGTATTCGAACGCTTCACGAAAAATTGCCAAGTCACTCATCGAGGCGTATTATTACCCGTGAAGTCCGCCTCGCGTACGAAATCCTGATCGCGATTGCAGCGCGCCGAATATTAAGCGGAATTCTTGGCGTGGCCAGATGCGCGTGAAAGTCATGCTCTAACGTGGCGCACACCCGTTCGTCGTCTACAGTTGGGCCCGACGAGATGAATTCAAATTTGCGAAACGAACCCAACTATAGTTCGTTCGGCAAAAATCCATTTCGCACCCGCCCCAAAATCTCCAGTTCAAAAATCCTCATATTTATTTCCAGTGCACTTTCAACAGCTTCCCACCCATTTACCCGCCGCGCCGCACTGAGCCATCCGACACTTATACGCGTAAGCGCACAGGGCGTTGGGTGCCCGTTGTGCGCAAGGAAGCAGCGCGGAAGTATGAGCGAATATCTCTTACAAGACGAAATCGAAATCTCGCCGGACCCGGAAGAAAATCCGCAGCAGGAAAATCCGCCCGCCAAACCCGGCCATGCAACCGGGCCCACTACCGCCGCGGGTAAGGAGCGCTCCAGCATGAACCGCCTCATTCACGGCTGCCGCTCGGAAAAACACGTCCTGCCCGACGAAGATCCCGAAGAATTCGCCTTCGTCGTCCGCTCCTGGTTTGAGAACTATAACCCCGAAGACGACATCGCCGAAATGCTCGTCACCGAAACCGCTCTCGCCCATTGGCATTTCAAGCGCAACAGCAAACGCCTCGCGGAAATCGAATGCCGCGTCCCGGGCGATGCCTGGCTCTGGACTCCCGAGCACATCAAGCTCTTCACCACTTTCTCCCGTTACAAAACCACCACCGAGCGCAAATTCCGGCGCTGGTTTCAAGATCTCGAATCGCACTACGACCGCCTGCACCGCCGCGAACACCTCGACAAGCTCGCCCAAAACAAACGCGTCGCCATCGAAACCAAATGGCTCGAGGGCAAAGCAAAAAAATGCGCGGAGCAACTGAAAATCAAGCAATTCGTCAGCGTCGAGAATCCTCCCGACGCTCCCGCCCGCACCTCCTGCTCGCCCACCAATGAGCAAATTCTCGCGCAAGCGGCCGAAAGCTCCTCCAAGCCCCTCCTGGTCGAGCGCATTATCACTTTCCCCAAGGGTGTTCCCGCCGAATACGATTGGCTCACGCCCAATTCCATCCAGAAAACCAATGCCTGCTGGGCCGAGCAGCGCCTGTTCTATTCCGAATGGCGCGAACTCGCCAAATTCGAAAAAACCGTCAACACCGGCCACATCGGCACGCTCAGCCTTCTCCGCCGCGAGCCGTCATAGCAGCATTCGTGTTAATTCGTGTGCATTCGTGGCTACCGCATTTCGTTTGCGATCATCGAAATATCGATCATCGTGGAGGGAATGGCTTTAACGACTCGGCGCGGTGTTCTGCGCCTTCTCGCAATTCCGGCAGCTCACCTTCTCGCGCAACAACCGGATCTGCCTCAGGGCATGGCGTCCCGGCACGTGAAGCCAACTCCGCGCGGTAAGCGATCCGGACTTCCCTTCAATGCTCATTTCATCGACATTGCCGAACCCGCCGGGCTCAAACAGGTGACCGTTTGCGGGCATGTGAACCGGGTTGATTATGTCATTGAGGCTATGTCCTGTGGTGCGGCCTTTTTCGACTACGATAACGACGGTTGGCTGGACATACTCGTGCTTTCAGGATCGCGCTTTGGCGATCCGCCTCCCGAATGCATCAAACCGTCTTTACAAGAACAATCGAAATGGTACGTTCAGCGACGTCACTGAGAAAGCGGGCTTATTTCACGCCGGATATTCGTTTGGCGTAACGGTAGGCGATTACAACAACGATGGCTTTGAGGATCTTTTCATCACCGGTTGGCCGAACAACATCCTCTACCGGAACAACGGCGATGGAACCTTTACCAACGTCACGCAAAAAGCGGGTTTGCTGAATGCAGAACCGCGTTTCGGAAGCGGCTGCGCCTTCGTGGACTATGACCGCGACGGCAGGTTAGATCTGTTTGTCTCAAATTACGTGGCGTTCAGCAAGAAGTCCGTTCCGCGAGATACCGAACTCTTCGTCGGCCCCCGCGGGTTGCCCTACGGCCGTCATTCTCTATATCGGAACAATGGGGACGGCACTTTTTCCGATGTCAGTGCGGCAGCCGGTATAACAAAGCCCGCCGGAGGTTATGGATTGACCGTCGTTGCCGCCGATTTCGACAATGACGGCTGGCCCGATATCTACGTCGCCTGCGATTCTACACCGAGTCTGCTGTTTCAAAACAAGCATGATGGATCGTTCATCGAGCAAGGAATGGAACGAGGAGTGGCGCTCAGCGAGGATGGAATGGAGCAGGCCGGAATGGGCGTGGCCGTTGGAGACATTAGGTTGGACGGCAACCTGGATATCCTCAAAACGCACTTTGCCTCCGACAGGGCTGCCTTGTATGTAAACGACGGCAAGGGCGAGTTTCAGGATGACGCTCTGAGATGCGGATTGGGCACGGAAACTCGTTTTGTAAGTTGGGGAACCGGTATTGCCGATCTGGATAACGACGGCAACCCGGACATTTTCTGGGTTACAGGTGGCATTTATCCGGAGCTGGCAAACAAGCCGGGAGAGACGTACAAAAGCCCGCGCATCGTTTTCCGCAATCTTGGCAACGGCCGCTTTGAAGAGTTGATGGGCGAGGCCGGCCCGGGCGTTGATGCCCGGCACTGCAGCCGCGGGTGCGCTTTCGGCGATTTCGATAATGACGGCGATGTAGACATTCTGATTGTCAACCAGAACGAACCGCCTTCGTTGCTTCGCAACGACATGAAAGGAAACAATCACTGGATTAAGGTACAGCTAATAGGTGTGAAGTCGAATCGCAGCGCGATCGGCGGCAGAGTAACCGTGCATTACGGCGGCAAAATGCAGGCTCAGGAGGTGCTGAGCCAATCGTCTTATCTTTCAGTGAACGACAAACGGTTGCACTTCGGAATCGGCGACATTGCAACTGTCGACATCGATATACGATGGCCCTCTGGTGAAACCGAAAAGATCTCTAACGTCGCAGCGAATCAATTGATTCAGGTCACCGAAGGCTCCGGAATCACGAACACACGGAAGTTCCGCTAATGCGGATGCAGCCATTTGGGGACACCCCGGGCAAGCTCAGACAACCTGCCCGAGTCCGAGTAGCAGGCGTGTCCCCAGGTCACCGAAGGCTCCGGAATCACGAACACACGGAAGTTCCGCTAATGCGGATGCAGCCATTTGGGGACACCCCGGGCAAGCTCAGACAACCTGCCCGGGTCCGAGTAGCAGGCGTGTCCCCCGTTCCACACATCTTGTCCCGTTTTCTGATCACCGTTGCTTGCATCGGGATTTTGGCGGCCCAGGACAACAGCATAATCGAGCGCGCCTGGAAGCTAGCGGCCAACGGGCAGCGGGAGCAAGCCATAGATCTTCTGCATGGCGTGATCAAAACCAATCCCAGTAATGCCGATGCCCGTTTGCTTCTGGGGAGTCTGCTGATGGAAGCCGGAAAGCAGCCGGAGGCGATAAATCAATTGACCGAAGCTGTAAAGCTGCGGCCCCGCTCAGCGGAAGCGCAGAACGCTCTGGGCGAGGCCTACAGTAGCTTTGGCAATTTCAAGGCTGCACTCGAACCGTTCGAAAAGGCGGTTGCGATCAAGCCTGATTTTGGAGTCGCGCAAATGAACCTTGGGGAGGTCTTGCTCGATTCGGGTGAACTGGATGCTAGTGCGAAACATCTCGATCGCGCAATTGCACTCCTGGGGCACAGCGACGATTCTGCTTATGCACGCTACTTACGTGCGAAGGTATTCACCGCCCGGAATGATATTCCCAAAGCGGTTGAGGAGCTGCAACAAGCCGTAGCGGTTCGACCCGCCTTTGCTCAGGCCTGGTCGGATCTCGGCGAAGCGCGAAAGACGGGCCTCGACGATGCCGGCGCAGCTACCGCTTTTGAGCGCGCCGTCGAACTAGCTCCCAATGACGCGGTGGCGCAGTATCGCCTAGGGGCTGAATACCTGGAAAGCGGCAAGCTGCAGGCCGCCGTTGAGCATCTCGAAATCGCGTATCGCCTGAGTCCCGACGATCAGTCAACTCTGAATGCACTGCAGAGGGCGCTGAGAGAGGACGGCAAGACGAAAGAAGCCGATGACGTCAAGCAGAAGTTGTCCGAGTTGCTTCGCAAGAAAGATGAGGCCAGTCAGAACGCCGTTACAGCCATGGACCTGAACAATCAGGGCGCGGCTCTGCAAAAAACGGGAGATCTGCGGGGCGCTCTCGAGAAGTATCGCGCAGCGGTAAAGCTAGCGCCGGGGAGCGTTCCTATTCGCGTCAACTATGCGATCGCGCTGCTCCGTTTAGGGCAATGGACGGAAGGACTCAATGAACTGCACAGTGCGTTGCTGTTAAATCCCGGAGACGGCAAAATTCAAGAGGCTTTAAAGGAAGCGTTAGCGCAAGCTCCACCCGGAACCGTGCCGGATTGGAACCATTAGAAGAAGATTCTTAGTCCCAATTCCATCTGGCGGCCGGTTACATTGGCAGGTGTCGCGTCTTGCGCGCCGTAAGTGCCTCCGGGAGCGCCTTGGAAGAGTGCTGTGCCGTAGTTAGGATCGTTCGGATTCAGATTTGGATCGCCTCGGTTGAGACGGTTCAACGCATTGTAAGCCGAGATTCTTAATTGACTATGAATCTTCTCGGTGATGTTGAAGCTCTTGAGAAGAGTCGCATCTACATCCCAGAACGCAGGGCCTGTTAAGCACGAAGCTTGTACGTTGTAAGGCACAATGGCAGCCGCATTTGCCGCGAGCGGAACGGCTGCCGTATTGAAGTATCGCTGCGGCGTCGGATTGTTGACGCAAACGTTGCCATTTATCGTAACGGGAGAGTTTATGGGGGCCGCGCCGCTGTTCAGGTTATTGAAACGTGGGTAGTCGCCCGAAGTAAAGGTGGAGAGAGCCGTGATCTGCCATCCGCCCACAAGAGCATCGATCAACCGATTGGAGCGACTCAGGAACGTGCGCCCTTTCCCGAACGGCAATTGATAAGTAAAGTCAACGTTGAAATGATCCCGCGGCTGATCTCCGTTTTGATAGGTCAAGACGTTGTTGTACTCGTCAACGGCGTTGGCAAAGTTCTGCAGTTTCTCACGGATATACACATACGACACGAGGAAATTGTAGCCCTGGCTGAATCGCTTCTGTACTTGGAATTCGCCGGAATTGTATCTTTCCGATGCACCTAGAACCCCAATCTGAAACAGCGGTCCGTATTGCGGATAAGGAACCAGTAACTGCTGCAATTGAACCGTTCGCTGGCTGTACAGGTTGCCAGGTAGCAGGGATGGGTTATTCAAATAGTGATAAAAGGGATTGGCCACGCTTTGCTGAAGGGCAGCCGTTCCGAGTTGTGCAGCCAGTTGCGGATTAACGGCGTTCAGTTCCCGGTTGTACTGCTGATTGCCGAAATTCGTAAAGTAAGTCGCCGAGGCTACGATCTGGTCCGGAAATTCATGCTCAACCGTGACATTGATGCGATCGTTATAAGGTTGACGCGAGTTCGGGTCGTACCACAGAAGACCTGCCGTGCTCCCGCGGCCCGTCGCTGCGCCCCCGGCTTTGCCCTGAATCGGAACAAGCGGATTGACGTTGGCCGGGAACGGGTCCGCGAACGTCTGCTGCGGTATCCCATTTTGCAGCCCCAAGGTATTCTGATTGGCCGATTCCCCGTAGAACGGCGGCTCCAGAATATTAATGTCTTCGAAGCCGGAGAGTGGCGCATGGGCGAAATCCATCGCAATCGGCTGGACATAGCGCGCGTATCCAACTCGAAGAGCCGTCTTGTTATTCAGCCGGTAAGCTACGCCGAATCGAGGCGCAAGCGCAAGCTTTTGAGCGTTCCACATACCCGGATGGCTGCCGCTGGTAAAGTTCCATGCGCCGTTGTATTTGTAAAACCCACTGCCGCCAACTAACGCGAGTGCTTGCGCGGGCATTTGCGGCGGATTGGCCTGAAATTCTGGAATAGGCGTGCTGAGGTTCAGTCCTTGTGACAACAGATGATTCGGATCGCTAATCGCAGTCTCATATTCATCGCGAAGTCCCCAGGTGATCGTTAGTCTGGAATTCAGTTTCCAGTCGTCCTGGATGAACATCCCATACCAAGTGGAATAGGGAGTTGGCGCGGGGCCACCGTACACGCTCGAGCTACCGTCCAAGGCACCTAGCAAAAAAGTCGCAAAGCCATCGCCCTCATTCACGCCAGGGTTGTTGAACGTGCTTGCGGTAAGAGCGGCCGGAAAATAAAACTGGTCGGCGCTGTTCACATACGTAACACCGCCTTCGCGGCGCCATTGGAATCCAGCTTTCAAGTAATGCGAGCCGTGCTGTTTCGCGATGGTGCCGCTGAAGGATTCTGCCGCGGGTTGTTGATACCAGTAGAAGCCAGGGCCGCCTACATTGGTGCCGCCGATAGTCAGGTTGGGCTCGAAAACAGGCAGGTTGTTGCTCGCGGTCTGGTAGGGCGTGTACCACGTGCTGGTCGGCCACACCTTCGCGTATCCGTTTGCCCCTAGATTGGGCGCCGTATAGGAATCGCTGAAATTGTGCCAGTCGCCATTGATATCAACCACTGTCGTCGGGTTTACCGTCCAAACCAGATCGGCCGCTGCTTGGTTCCCACCGCGTATCGATCCCACGGGCTGCACCAGGAACGAATTGTTTGGCGTCGGATTGCCACCCGTATTGTTGGTGTTGTAACGAGCGTAGTGGCCTGACAATCTCCACTTATCGCTGATGTTGTAATCCACGCGGTCCAAGAAGTTGTAATAGCTGAATAGGCTGGGAAGCGAAGCCTGATAGTTATTCTCCCCGGTTAGATTAGTGCCGGGATTGTTAGGCGCCCAGAAATCGTTCATCAGAGCCAGCGCGGCTGGGTCGAAGCGATTCCCTGGAATCTTGTTTCCGGGAAACTGAGTGCGGCTGATTGCGCCCGTAACCGGATCGACCACCGTGCTGAAGGGATCGTAAATCTTCCGGAGACTCCCATCCGCATTCAGCGATTGTGAAAAATCGCCGGTCTTTTCGAGAGCCGTCGGCACCGTCGTGTTGAAAGAGCCGGGAGAATTCACATGCCAGTCTTCTATCGAAAAGAAGTTAAAAAGCTTGTTGTGAATGATCGGGTTGCTGAAGGTGCCGCCGTACATGTTCTGCCGGATGGAATTGATGTTGTTCGTTGTGCGGTCCTGCACAGCACTGAGCCAGGGATAACGGCCCAGGTAGAAAGCCATCCCGTGCCACGCATTGGTACCGGATTTCGTCGTCACGTCGATCGTGCCGCCGATGCTATGGCCTGTTTCCGCTTCTACACTGTTGGTCGCGACAATGCTCTCCTGCACATCGTCTGTGTTTGGAACATACGCGACCTTTTGCCCGATACCGAGCGGAATTCCGTCCAATTCGAGCTCATTCTTCAGGTTCGTCCCGCCCCCCAGATCCACGCTGTTCGCCGACCAGGAGTTGTAGGGCTGAACCTCGCCGCGCGTATTCACCGCTTGGGGCTCGATCAACGTCAATTTGAACGGGTTGCGGTCCAGACGAGGCGTATCGTTCGCCATCTTGGTGTCGATCGTAAGTTCGTCGTTTGAGGTATTGAACTGCACCGCCTCGGCAGCCTCGTTCACGGTGACCGATTGCTGCAGCGCGCCCGGTTTCAAGACCGCATTGACGGTAACATCGCCGCCCGACTGGACTTGAATATTGGGTTGCGTGAATTTTGGAAAGCTGGCGGCCTCCACCGTGATGGTATAGGTCCCGGCATTGACCAGATCGAACACATACAATCCGGTATCGCTTGTTTTGCGGACTGTGTTGACCCCTGTATTGACGTTCGAGAGTGTCACCGTCGCATTCGGGACGGTCGCTCCGCTGCTGTCGGTGATCAGCCCTTGAATTTGCGCTCTATTTGTCTGTCCGAACACACTGAAGACAACCATCGGGGCAAGCAACACGGCCCAGACCGGCACGGTCATGAATCGACTGAGTTTCATTCTTTCTCCCTGTTTGGCGCGCAGGAAGCTCCATTCTCAAAACGAGCAAATCGAGCTGTGACTAATACGCAATCCGTTTCAGTTACCCTAACCGATGTGCGGCATTTTGTGTCATTCTGATTCAAAGTTCTTGATCGTTTCGTGACGCGAAACGGACTGACTCCTATGTGCGAGCGCAAGTCTTAGAAATCAAAGTCGAAAGAACTTAGTTCGCTGTGGGCGACCCGGTGCATCGAGGAAAGGTGCCGGAAGTTCCGTTTCTCGACACGAAACGCACCTAGGGATCTTATGATAAAGTGTCCCTTGAAGTGACGCGTCCCGCGAAAAAAGAACCCGGGCAGGCTTACCTTGTTGGTCCCATCCTGCGCGCCTGCGAGTTGCTGAAGACCTTCCGCTCGCCTGGCGAATCGCTCGCGCTTTTTGAACTGGTCGCTCGCACCGGGCTCAATAAAACCACGGTGTTTCGAGCGGCGCAGAGTCTTGTCGCCGGCGGTTTGCTGGAGCGCGTGGGTACTGATCGGTATCGCTGTCTGGTTGCTCCCTGTCGATCCAGGGAGTTCCGCATCGGATATGCAGCTATGTCCGGTAACTCTCTTTTTTCGCAGGAGATTAGCAACAGCCTTCGCTTGGCGGCGGCAGGCAAGCACATCGAACTCATCGAGCTGGACAATCAGTTGAGCGCGCGAGTAGCCGTACACAATTCAGAGCGGCTGATAAGAGATCGTGTCGACCTCGCCATTGAATTTCAGGTCCAGCAGAAAGCCGCGCCGGAAATCGCCTCTAATTTCGCCAAAGCAGGCATACCGATCATTGCCATTCACACGCCGCATCCCGGAGCGGTCTTCTTTGGCGGAAACAACTATGTAGCCGGACGGATTGCGGGACGGGCTTTAGCCCGCTGGAGTAATTGCGCCTGGGCCGGTAAAGTGGATTCAGTCCTGTTGCTGGGCCACTCCGCTGCAGGTCCGCTTACGAATTCGCGCCTCACGGGCACGCTCGCCGGTATTAGCGAGATTCTTCAGGATCTCGATTCCTCCAAGGTTGTCAGCCTGGACGTGAAGGGCGGATATGCGGAAACCATGGATGCGGTCATCAAGCATCTCTCCCGCTCCACTGCCTCACATATTCTCGTCGGATGCATTAACGATTCCGTGGCGCTCGGGGCCGTCCGCGCCTTTGCCGAAGCCGCAAGAACCGAGCACTGCGCAATCGTCGGACAGAATGGCACGATTGCAGCCCGGGCCGAGTTACGCGAACCAAACAGCCGTCTCATCGGTTCCGTCGGCTTCTTCCCCGAAAGATATGGAGAGCACGTGACAGCACTCGCGCTGGACATGCTTCGCGGCGAAACAGTCCCGCCCGCAGTCTTCGTTAAACACTCTCTGATCACCAAGCAGAATGTCAACACCTACTATCCGAACGACGCCCTCGCGGCCCGGCCTAATATGGATTCGCTTTTGTTCAACCGCTACCACTAGGTGAAGAACTCATCGTCGATTCGCCAAGCCGGATGCTAGCCTGTACGAATGCGTACCCTGCTGATCTTGTTACCAGTTGCCCTGTTGGCGCAAACACGGGCCACGTCTCCTGCCACGAAGACGACGCCAACAGGCCACAAGACCGTTTCACGGCCTGCGACTTTGAGCACCGAAGAACAGAAAACAATTTATGCCGTAGGACTCTTCATATACAAACGATCGCTGCAGCCGTTGAACTTATCTCCAGCCGAGCTTGCAATCGTGAAACAGGCGTATCGCGGACGCCGCGGCCGGCAAACCTGCATTGAATCTCGACACATGGGGACCGAAACTCGGGCCGTTTGCGCAGCAGCGGGAGCAGCAGGTATCGGAACGGGCGCTGGCCAAGGCTGCGGCAGCGCCTGGAGCCGTAAAAACGGATTCCGGACTCATCTACCGGGAGATAACGCCCGGCACAGGACCATCTCCGAATATCAACGATACGGTGCGAGTCAATTACCGCGGTACGCTTCCCGATGGAAGTGAATTCGATAGTTCCTATAAGCGGAACGAGCCGGCTGAGCTCGCGCTAAATCACGTGATTAAGTGCTGGACCGAAGGCGTCCAAAAAATGAAAGTAGGCGGCAAAGCGGTTCTGGTTTGTCCTTCGGCCATCGCATATGGCGAACAAGGCAGTCCGCCCGTGATTCCTCCCGGCGCTACGCTGACATTCGAAATCGAGCTGCTCGGCATTGTAAATTCACCCGCGGACCGAAGATAATTACCAGTTAGTAATTGACCCGTCTGGGCGGAAATACGTTTGCGCCCGGTTAGTCACGGGCTCAGTAATCTCTGCAATTTGCTTCAGTTGTTTAAAATCAACCTCTACGCCGAGCCCCGGCCGCTCATTGGGGTACAGCTTTCCGTTCTTGAAGTCCAGGCCGACCGGCACGTGCGGAATAGTTCGCCCTCCGAAGTTGTACTCCATCAGCACCGGCCCTGAGAAGGTCCCCAAACAGTTGACTAGCGCCGCGGTCGCGATCGGTCCGGTAAAATGCGGGACCATTCCGACGAAATGAGTCTCGCAGATTGCCGCGATCTTCATCATTTCGGTGATTCCACCCACATTCGGCAGTGTGGCGCGAAGGTAGTCGATATCGTGGTTCTCGACAAGTCTGTTGAAATCCCAACGATTGCCCCACTCCTCTCCAGCGGCAATTGGAACGTTGACTTTTTGCCGCAAGATGGGGAGGTCCTCCTGGAAAGCCTCAGCGCGAACCGGATCCTCGACGAAGAAGGGCGCAAGATTTTGGATCAGGTCGCAGCCGCGAATAGCATCGGATAAATCGAATCGCTGGTGGAAATCCACCATCCAATCCCCGTTCTTCCCCACGCCTTCCCGCGCCTGCACGCAATCGTCATAAAGCTGATTGACTCTCTCGCGCGTATTGTAAGTGCTGTAGATCGGCAAATCCGCCGCTCCCATGCGGAATGCTCGATAACCTGCTTCAATCGTAAGCTGCGCGCGCTCCTTAATGCTCATGCCGGGCCGAACGCCTGGAATGACGCCCGCCGTGTTGTAACATTCGCAGTAATTCCGAACCATTCCACCCAGCACTTCGTGAACCGGCATGTTCTGAACTTTGCCTTTGATATCCCAAAGCGCCAGATCGAGCGCGCCTAAAGCATCCTCCTTCTCGCGTCCTGGCGGATAAAAGAATGACCGGGACATATCCTGCCAGAGACGTTCGATGTACTGCGGATCTCGCCCGATGAGTCTTCCGGCGCATTGTTCAAGCAAGTCTTTTGATCCACCCTCGCCGATTCCAACAACGCCGGCATTCGTTTCTATTGCGACCACCAAGTCACTCTGATTGAAGAGAGGATTCGGATTCGGCGGCGAATAGACCCGGACTCTTGTTATCTTCATTTTCGGAAGTGCCGCCTGCAAGCGCCGCGGTGGAACGGCGAGCGCGGGCGCTGCGGCAATCGATCTCAGAAAAATTCTACGATTCATTTTTCTCCTGTTCGGACTGTCTGCCGTCGGACGAACGACGGTGCCTAAACAGTCTTCGGCAATGGTAGCTCCGTCGATATGGGTGGACTGCGAAGATTTCTAGAACTTTCCCGATCGAAATAGCGTTAGCTTATAGAACGCTTGGCCGAGAGCGGGTCCCCCGCATTTTCGGCCTGAGATATGAAATCATTCACAGAAAGGTCCACATGAACAAAACACTCTGTTTTGTGCTCGCCGCATTAACAGCCGCTCCAGTTGCCGTACTTGCCCAAGAGGCGCCAACACCGGCTAATCCGATCAGTGCCAGCGAGAGAGGTTTTTACGCGCTAGTCAGCAGCGAGGTAATCGCTGCCGCCGAAATGATGCCTGAGGAAAATTACGCGTTCAAGCCAACACCGGACGTTCGCAGTTTTGGGCAACTGGTGGGCCACGTCGCGGATGCCCAGTACGGCTTTTGCTCGACGGCAAGTGGCGAAGAGAATCCTTCGAAGGGCATCGAGAAAAGCAAGACGTCGAAAGCGGATCTCGTGGCGGCGCTGAAGGAAGCCGTTGCGTACTGTAACAAGGCGTATAGCGGGATGACTGACGCGCAGGGCGGCCAGATGGTAAAGCTGATGAACTACAACGTGGCAAGGCTTACTGTGCTTTCAGTCAACACAGCGCACACCGATGAACATTACGGGAACATGGTTACCTATTTACGATTGAAAGGTATCGTGCCCCCGAGCAGCCAAAAGCGCGGCAGCCAGGGACAGAAGTAAGCGTACCTATTCGCTACTGAACTTCGCTCGAAGGTCATCGCCGACCTCAACGGGCTTTCCCGTAAAGGCGTCGATTGGGCACCAAACCGTCCGGGCTTTCGCGATCAGCTTGCCGTCGCTTTGCGCGCACGAACTCAGTGTGCCGGTCAAATTTGAATCTAGTGGCATTTCCAACCCAGGTTCGTACGGTGAGTATCTCGCCTGGCAGAGCCGGATGCTTGTAATCGATTTCATGGCGCAGCACAATCCAGAGTAATTTTTGTTGATCGTCTTGGGGCGCAACCGCTCTCCAGTGCGCCACTGCGACATCCTGCACCCAGCGAACGTAGGTCACATTGTTCACGTGCCCAAGTTGGTCGACATCGGCAGGTTGGACTACGATTGTCAGCTCGTACGCTTTAGGCGCTTGTCCGCTCATGCTTCAGCGTAGCGGGCTTTCCAAAGTACTCTCGCCCCTATTCGATCTCCCCCACCCCGACCTCCAAAACGCCTGCTGTATAGTGTAACGAGGGCACTTTGTTCGGGTCTCGAACAATCGTACCGTGCTAGAGGGAGGACAGACATGTTGCATCGAGCAGTGGATCACACACTCTGAGACCGACCGCTACGTTGACCGTTCTGTTTCCACTTGCGTTGGCGAGCATCCAGCCATTAGCCGCTCAAACAACCATCCTGCAGGACGACTTTGAAGATGGGACCACACAAGGCTGGATTCCGTTCGGCAGCGGCACCGTGACAAACAGCACAACGGTAGCTTACACCGGCACGCACAGTCTGGAATCGAGCGGCCGCACGGCGACATACAACGGGCCCAGCTTGGACCTGACCAGTACTCTGCTGGCGGGCGCAACCTATCAGATATCCGTTGAGGTTCAGTTAGTATCCGGAGGATCGCCGTCTACTCTGACCATGACCATGAAGCGGACTCCCTCGGGCGCGAGCGCGCAATACGACCAGATCGCGGCCACAGCCACAAATGCCGTTACGGATTCGGGTTGGGTGACCTTACAGGGAAATTATTCCTTCAGCGGGAACGTTTCGGATTTGCTGCTTTATGTTCAAAGCTCGAGCGCGACCGGCTCCTTCTACATCGACGATTTCGTGATTACCGAAATCGCGCCACCACCGGGCGGCGGCGGCTCGCAGGACAATTCAGGCATCACAACGACGTTTGAGGACGGAAAAGCCGACGGATGGACTCCGCGGATTGGCGACGAAACGCTCACGGTGACCACCGCGGACGCGCACAGCGGCAGTTACAGCCTTCTAACAACCGGACGCCAGCACGCGTACGATGGCCCCAGCATTAACGTCGCGAACAAAATGTATAACGGCTCGGAATACCAGGTGACCGTGTGGGCCAAGCTGGCGCCCGGAGAGTCGCCAGCGATGTTGAGAGTAAGTCTGCAGGTTACGCTCGCAGGCGTGGCCTCCTACTACACGGTTGTTCCAAGTACCAACGTCACGGCCGATGCCTGGGTCGAGCTTACGGCCCGATACGCTATGGCGTCCAACTACAATTCCGCCTCCCTCTACGTGGAATCCGTCACCGGCACGCCATCGTTTTACATCGACGATTTCCAGCTTGCGTACATTCCGCCTGTCCAGATCCAGACCGACCTCGCCTCCGTGTATCAGACCCTGGCGTCGTATTTCCCGGTCGGGGCCGCCATAGACACGACCGATCTTTCGGGAGTGCACGCGCAACTGTTGGTCAAGCATTTTAACGACATTACTTCTGGAAACGACATGAAGTGGGACGCAACCGAGCCGCAAGAGGGAACCTTCACGTTCACCAAGGCCGATGCGGAGGTAAGTTTCGCGAAAGCCAATAATATGCTGATTCGCGGGCACAATCTCTGCTGGTATCAGCAGAACCCTGCGTGGCTGTTCCTCGATGCCGGCGGGAACCCCATGACGCCCACTCCTGCCAATAAAGCTCTCCTAATAGCACGGTTGCAGAATCACATCACCAAGGTGGTCCAACACTTCGGAAACGCCATCTACGCATGGGACGTGGTGAATGAACCTATCGATCCATCGCAGCCGGACGGACTGAGGCGCAATATGTGGTATCAGATCATCGGTCCGCAATACATAGATATCGCGCTGCAAACGGCACGCCAGGCGAATCCGAACGCCAAGCTATTTATCAACGATTACGATACGACCGATCCAGCTCGAAGGAGCGCGCTCTACAATCTGGTCGTCGGCCTCCAGAGCCGTGGAATTCCAATCGATGGCATCGGCCATGAGATGCACAGCAATGTGCAATATCCGTCGGCACAGTCGTTGGTCGACACCGTCAACCTGTTTTCTTCGGTCGGTCTCGACAACGAAATTACGGAGCTGGATATCAGCGTCTATACCGACAGCACGTCCAGCTACTCCACCGTTCCGGATTCGATTATCGCGGAGCAGGGTTACCGCTACCGCGACTACTTCCAGGCCTTCCGGCAGCTAAAGGGAAAGATCAGCTCGGTAACCCTGTGGGGCATTGCCGACGACGACACCTGGCTCGATTCATTCCCCATCAACCGGCTGGACCTGCCGCTGTTATTCGATACAAATTTGCAAGCTAAACCCGCGTATTGGGGCGTGGTCGATCCGTCCCAGTTGCCGGGATCCGGTCTGACCGGTTCGATTGCATCGAAAACGGGGCTGCCAAATGCACGTGTTTGGACCGTTACCCTGAGTAATCCGGGACCGGGCACTGCTTACGCCGCGCAGATCGCGGGATTCACTTTGACGCAGACCGCCGGCGACCCCGGCTGCAAGCCGATAATCAACAGCACATTCCCCGTCGCGCTGGGAGACATTTCCTCGGGCGCATCGGCCGGTACAAATGTCACCATCGATTTCAGGGGGTGCTCGCCTTTCACGCGATTCTCAGTGAACGTCCCGTACAATTCCACCGGCGGAGCCAATACCGGCGCGATTGTGCGCAATAACGAGTTTAGATAAAACAAATAATCGGAGTTACTAAATGAAACGAGCGCTTTTTAGCTTCCTATTTATCGGCCTGATTACCGCGTGCGCCCAAGCCGCTCCCATGCTGGTACTGAGTCCGTCCAACGGCGTAGTCTCCGGGACTCCCGGTTCCACTGTCGGCTGGGGCTTCACGCTGACCAACAATACGGATTACTTAGTCGTGACCGGGTCGACCTTCACACCCACAAGTCTCTACGGAAATTATCAGGACTACATTGGGACGGATAATTTTATTGTTGTCGGCCCGAGTCCGGAGAGCACGTCCGTCAGCCAAAGTTTCGATTCCACGGCGCTGACCGGCGTGGGCGGATTCACCATCGACAGCACGGCGCCCGTCGGGTTTTCTCCTTCCGGAGCACTGACCATATACTACGATCTGTTTTCGCAAGATCCGAACAGTCCGAATTTCGACCCGAGTTCGCAAATCGGCAGCGACGATACTCTGTCGCAGACAGTGCGCGTGAACATCACGCCAGAACCCGCGTCGCTCCTGCTGATGAGCGCCGGATTCCTGCTGCTGGCGGGTGGCTTGATGCGAACTCAATAACTTCACGTTCCTGATCACAACGGGCGACTCGGGCTTCGTTTCGCAAAATCGTGCCCAAGAGGCCGCGCCTGTTATGCTGGGCAATAGGTTCCCCTAAATCGCCATGCGGCGCATCTCCGCTTTTTTGGCCGTCGCCGCAGTTATCGTCATCGCGGCGGTCGCCTACACCCTCAAGCTCCGTATCGAAAAAGCGCGGCATGCCCACGCTACGCCCGCTCCGCACATCGCCGTCGGCTACGAAGCCAGGTCGCCGAACGGTTGGTCCTGGAACAAGGATGATCCGCAAACCGGAAAACCCATGGTCCGCTTGCAAGCCGATTCCGCCCAAGCGACCCACGATCCCTCGACGCTCGAAATACACGGCCTCGCTCTGCGGCTCTATGCCAAGAACGCCTCCACTTACACCTTTATCCGCTCCGGCAAAGCATTCTTCGATGAGCGATCCGGCCTTTTGAAATCCGACGGACCCGTCTTCATCGTGATGAACGTCCCCGCGGACAAGGACGCCGCGAACCCGGACGAAGCTGCCAAACGCGTCCGCGTTACTACCTCCGGCGTGACGTACGAAACCAAAACCGGCAAGGCCAGCACCTCGCAACTTGCCTCGTTCATCTTCCCCAAAGGCGATGGCAGCGCAGTCGGAGCCGAATACGATCCCAACACCAAAGTGCTCTCCCTGAAATCGCAGGTCTCGCTCGATTGGATCGGCGACGGCCCGGCCGCGAACAAGATGCACATCGAAGCACCCAGCCTGATGTATAACGAAGCCGAGCAGAAGGTCTATCTCTCTCCTTCAGCTAAATTGCAGCGCCGTTCGACCACCATTGAAGCCCAGAATCCAGTGGTTACTCTCGACGATGGCCGCTTGCGCCAGATCGTCGGCGACCACGGCGTCGGCGCTGACGACCGCGACGACCGCCACACCATTTACTCTGCCGATAAGATGACCGCGCTCTTCGATGACGACGGCAATCTGGTGAACATCGTGGGAGAAAACAACGCCCGCGTCGTCGCCAGCCAGTCCGCCTCGCGCACAACCTTAACCGGCAATCGCGCCGACCTTCGTTTCGCCGTCTCGACCCAACAGGTAAACGGCCAGCCGCGCAGCGATAGCGATCTGCACCTGGTCCTGGCCGACGGCCATGCGGTCGCCGAGTCGGTTCCGCTGCCCCAGCCCGGCGTTCAGCTCGCCGAGACTCGCATTCTACGCAGCGAACACATCGAGCTCGAAATGAAGCCTGGCGGCCGCGATGTGCAGGAAATTCGAACCCCTTCGCAGGCCCAATTGGAATTTAAGCCGAATCGTCCCGATCAATCCCACCGCATTGTCGATTGCTCGCGGCTGCGCGTGATCTATGGGTCCGGCAGCTATGTCGATACGCTGCTCGCCTGGAATGCCGCGACTCACACCGATAAGCCCGCCTCGGCCGCGCGGGTTAAAGCCGCATCCGGCGAAAGCGGCCGGCCTCCAGCGCTCACCTGGAGCGATCGCATGACGGTCAAGTTCACGCCCAACAGCAACCAGGTCGCCTCCATCGAACAGGTGGGGAATTTCCGCTACCAGGAAGGCGTACGGAAAGCCTGGGCACAAAAAGCGCTTCTCAATCAAAACATCAATCAAATCACGCTCAACGGCGCCGCTCATGTGCTGGACGATACCGGTTCCGCGATTGCCGACCAGATCGTCATGAATCAGGCCAACGGCGATATGGACGCCACAGGTCACGTTGTATCCACGCACGAGCCGAATAAGAATCAGAAGCCCGGCACCTCAATGCTCGACAACGCCAAATCGATGGACGCCCAAGCCGACAGCATGCAAACGCGCAACGACAATGCCGAGATCCATTACGAAGGTCATGTCGTGATGTGGCAGGGCGCCAATCGCATCGCTGCCGATCGAATAGATGTCGATCGTGACACGCAAACGCTGCATGCGGCAGGCAATGTCGTAAGCGAACTTGTGGATAGTAAGTCGAACGACGGCGCGCCACCGCTCTTCACCACGGTGCGTGCGCCGGAGTTGGCCTATCGCGACGATACACGCCTGGCGCACTATATTGGCGGCGCGAAACTCGTGCGCGGCAACATGACTGTGACCGCGCAGGAAATGCTCGCTTATCTGACCCCGCAGACCGGCAGCAACACCGGCCAATCCTCGTTAGACCACGCCTTCGCCAATGGCGATGTGCTCATCCACTACGTTTTGCCTAATAAGACCACTCGCACCGGAGCGGCGTCGCACTGCGAATACTACACCAGGGAAAACAAGGTTGTGCTGAACGGCGGGGCTCCGCAAGTGGTCGATAGCTACAAGGGAGTCACCAAAGGCCGCCAACTCACTTATTACGACGATGACGGCCGGCTGCTTGTCGAAGGCGCGAAAAAACAGCTCGCCTACACGCAAATGAAGAAGAAGTAGCTGGCCGGATGTCTTAGGCCAGCACCGGTTCGAGCTCGTGCTCCGCAACCGGCTGAGTTTCGAGCCGCGCTCCAGCGTGATTGAACTTCACTGAAACCAGCTTCGAAACTCCAGGCTCCTGCATCGTCACGCCGTAAAGCGACTGGGCGACCTCCATGGTCCGCTTCGCGTGCGTGATCACGATGAACTGGGTCTGCTGAGCCATCTCGTCCAGCAATCGTGTCAGCCGGATGATATTCGGCTCATCCAGCGGCGCATCCACTTCGTCCAGGATGCAGAACGGGCTGGGGGTGTATTGGAAAATTCCCATCAGCAGCGCCATCGCGGTGAGGGATTTCTCGCCGCCCGAAAGCAGCAGAACGCTTTGCAGCTTCTTGCCCGGAGGCGAGGCGACGATGTCGATTCCCGATTCCGCCGCGTTCTCTTCATCGGTGAGGCGCATCTCGCCGACTCCGCCTCCAAATAGGACTTTGAACATCTCGCGGAAGTTGTTGTTGATGACTTGAAACGCTTCCGCGAATCTCTTGCGCGATTCGTTATCGATCTCGTGGATCGCTTTCTCGGTATCTCGAATCGAATCGAGCAGATCCTGCCGTTGCGCGGTGAGAAAGTCCTGCCGCTGCTGAGCTTCTTCGAATTCCTCCAGCGCCTGCGGATTTACCGGGCCTAGCGCTTCTATCTTTCTCCGCATCTCGGTATATTGGGCGTCGAGATCGGACACGCTCGCTTCTTCCGCCGGTGGCGTGTCCTGGACCAATTGCGGCAAAGTCGTTTCGAGCTCGTTTTGACAGGTCTCTTCCAGATGAGTCATTCCGGATTCGGCGCGCGCCAGCGCTACTTGTAGCTCTGACCGCCTGTCTTGCACCGCTTGTGCTTCGGCGCGCAGCCGCTTCAGCTCTTCGTCAGTTTCCGCCAGGCGCGCGCGCAATTCCGTTTCGCGGCTCTCGAGCCCCGCCACGTCCGTTTGCATTTCCGCAATCGCGCGGCTCAACTCGGCCGCCCGCACTTGCAGGTCTGTATTGCTGGCCAGCAGCTCCGTCCGTTGTTGGCCCAACTGCTCCATCTCGCGCGTAAGCTGTACGCGGCGCGCAGCGAAGTCCTGGACTTGCGCCTCGACGCGCGCGCGCTCGGCCGCGAGCGAACGCCGCCGCTCTTCCAAACTGGCGAGCTCGGCGCGCAAATTCGAATGCTCTTCCGTCTTGCGCGCCAACTCGGCCTGCCAGCTCGCCAACTCCTCGCGCCGCGATTCAAGCGCCCGCTCTTCGCCCGCCCGCGCCTGCTCCGCCCGATCTAGCGATTCGCGATCGGCCGTAAGGCTCGCTTCCACCTTCACTCGCTCGCGCGATAAGCGATCGAGTTCAAGCCGCGCGTTGGAAAGCCGGGTCTCGACGCGCTGTAATTCCTCAGCCAGCTTGCGGCTCTCATGATCGAGCGCGAGCACGTCCTTTTCTTGCGCCTGCTGCTTGGTCCGCAGATGCTCCACATGCGCGGAAAGCTGCGAAATCGCGTGCTCCAGTTCGGCAACGCGCGCCTGCGCCGCAGCCAATTCCTGCTGCTTCGTCTCTTCGATTCGCGAGATCTCGCGCAGTTCTCTTTTGAGCGCCAGCGGACCCGCGCCGGTCTTCTTCCCGCCGCTCACCGCGCGCCCGTGATAGTTCACTCCGTCCGGCGCGAGAAACCAGCACTGCGGAAATTGCATGGCCAGATCGCGCGCGAGCGTGCGGTCCTCCACCAGATAGCAGTTCGCAATGCGCGGCAGCATGTGCAGCGGAATATTCGATAGTCCATTTGTGAACCGCAGCGAATCTGTCAATTTACCGGCAATTCCCGGCTCTGCCGCCAGCTCCGGCAGCTCGGTGGACGTAACGCTGTCTTCATTCGCCGCTTCCACCAGGAACGTAGCGCGGCCGTTCAATTCCGTGCGCATCAACTCGATACCGCGCTCGGCTTCCGCCCAGTCGCGCATCACGACGTATTCGAGTTCATCGTGCAGAAACTCTTCCGCCGCCTTTTCAAGCTGCGGCTCTACTTCCAGAAAATCTGCCAATACGCCCACCGGCCGGAGATTCTGGGAGCGGCCGTTTTCGACTGCCGTAAACAGCCGCTTCACCGTTTCCGTGGTGTAGCTGCGATGCTGCAGCACCTCTTCGAGCGAATCTTTTCGCGCTTTGGCATGCGAAAATTCGCTGCGCAGCCGCTCGAACTCCTGCCGGTTCTGATTTAGTTCCGCGCGCTTTTCTTCCAGTTCCCGCTCGACGCTTTTGCGCTGGTCCGTAACCGAAATCAGCTCCGTCTGCCGCGCCGCCAGATTTCCGGAAAGCTCCGCCTGGCTCTTTTTGATCCGCGTCAGATCGTTTTCCGACTGGCGCTCTTCGCCGTGCGCGCGCTGCGCTTCCCGATCCGCCGCGGCAAGCTGCGCTTCCATCTGTGTGATGCGATTCTTCAACGCCGCCGCATCGCCCAGCAGCTTCAGCACTCGCGTTCGCGCCTCTTCCAGCGCGCGCTCCTGTTCCAGCAGCCGGTTTTGCGCCTGCTGCCGTTCGGCCGATCGTTCCTCAAGCTGTTGCCGCGAGCCCGCGCATTCCTGTTCGAGCGCCTCCAACTCGACGGTTTGCCCCTCCAACTCAGCCGCCCGCTGCTGCTGCTGCTGCTCGAGTATCTGCGCTTCCGCTGCTCCGGATGCCAGCCGCTGCTCAATTTGCTCGATCTGCTTCGCCTGATATTCAAAGCGCCCGCGCGCGCGCTCGGCCTCAAGCTCCCGGTCGGCGAGTTGCTTGCGCGCAGCCGTCAGTTCCTGTTCATTGGCAAACGATCGATCCAGCATCCCCCGCTGCGCGATTTCCCGCTCATCGATGCCCCTTTGCGCGCGCTGCAGCTCCGCTGACGCGAGGTTCAGCTCAATCGCGATTTTCGCCGTCTCGCGCTCCAGCATTCGGAACTTCGCCGTCAGAAGTTGCCGCAGATATCCGGTCGCTTCCGCCTTCAGTTCCGAATACCGCCGGGTTTTCGACGCTTGCCGCTTAAGCGAATTCACCTGCCGCGTCACTTCTTCGAGAATGTCGAAGACGCGCGCCAGGTTTTGTTTTGCGCTCTCGAGCTTGGCTTCCGCCAGCCGCTTGCGGGTCCTGAATTTCGTAATACCCGCCGCTTCCTCGATCACACCGCGCCGGTCCTGCGGCCGGTTGCTCAGAATCTGGCCGATCCGCCCCTGCTCAATAATCGCGTAGCTTTCCGGCCCGAGCCCGGTACCGAGGAACAGATCCTGAATATCGCGCAAACGGGCCAGCTTGCCGTTGATCAGATATTCGCTTTCGCCGGACCGGTACAGCCGACGGGTAATGGTGATTTCGCCCGTGCGCTCGCCCGCCTTCGCGGCGTCTGTCTCTATAGGCGCGTGCTCGACATGGCCATTGCTTCCATTCACGCCATTCATCGATTCCAACGGGCGGGGGCGTTCGCGCGGCACCAGGGTCATCGTCACCGATGCCATTCCCAGCGGTTTCTTATCGCGCGTGCCGGCAAAGATGACATCTTCCATGCGCGCGCCGCGCAGGCTCTTTGCCGATTGTTCTCCCAAGACCCAACTGATGGCATCGCTCAGGTTCGATTTGCCGCACCCGTTCGGTCCCACCACGGCAGCAATCCCGCTGCCGGTGAATTTCATCTCGGTCCTGTCGTAAAAGGACTTGAAGCCTTGAATTTCGACTCGCTTCAGCTTAAGCAACGCCCGGTATCCTTCCTAAGAGATATTGTCGGGGGTGACTCTATCGTAACTGGACTTGACAGCCCTGTAAAGCCACCCCACTACTATCTTTTGTGCAAATCCCTGTCGAAAACTCTACATATAGAGGTGTAAGTTCCTTGCCTTATGTTTTGAGCCAGGGTGTCCGGCTGTACTGGGAGGAGCACGGCTCCGGTCCGCCGGTGCTGCTGATCATGGGTCTGAGTTTTACACACGAAATGTGGTTTCGCGTTCTACCCCACCTAATTCGGGCGGGGTATCGCGCTATTTTGTTCGACAACCGGGGCATGGGACGCAGCGGCTGTCCGCGCGCCCCCTATTCGATACGGCAGATGGCCCGCGATGCCGCAACCGTCATGGACGCGGCGGACGTCGCTTCCGCGCACGTCGTGGGCGCTTCCATGGGAGGAATGATCGCGCAGGAGCTGGCACTCCGCGCGCCGGAGCGGGTGCGAAGCCTGATGCTGGCCTGCACCACGCACGGTGGATTGTTCGGTAGGTGGCCGCATTTCCGCCGCTGCCCCGGGCCGCTCCGCTGGTACCGCGCCACGCGGGCCGAGCGCGAACGCGCGCTGCGGATGCTGCTCTATGCCGAAGCCACGCCGGTCGAACGCATCGAAGAGGATTTGGCGGTGCGCTGCGGCTGCGCCTGGACATCCCGGGGTTTTTACGGCCAGTTTGCCGGAATCTTGTTGTGGAGTTCGTACCGCCGCCTGCCGCGCATTCACGTGCCAACCCTGGTGCTGCATGGCGAAGAGGATCATTTGCTGCCCGCCGAAAACGGCCGCGTGGTCGCCTCCCGCATTCCCGGCGCGCGCTTCGAGCTAGTGCCGAACGCAGGCCACATTCTGATTACCGATCAACCGGAGGTATCGGTACGGCTTTTTCTGGATTTTCTAAAAGAGAACGCCGAGTGCCCTCTCGCTTCCACTTGAGATCCAAGTTGAAGAAACCCGCGGCTAAGCGTCTCACTAGACGCCAAGAATTCCGAGCGATGACTGGCGAAGTAGCCCTCGCACCTGTGCCGCCCAGCCCAACGCCGAGCAGACCTGTTGGAGGTGACGTCATGTATGTGAGAGCGCCGAATCCGGTCTGAGTGGCGGGATTGCCTGGAACTCCGGCGATCACAACCGACGGCAAACCAACGTTCGGGTGATTAAAGACATTGAAAAACTGCGCCTCAACGCGAAGTTTGAATCCTTCATTAAGGGCAAACCATTTGGTGAGATAGAAATCGTTCCACGTGAAATCAGGGCCTCGCAGGGCATTCCGTCCGAGATTTCCAAATTGGCAGTTTTGTGGACTATCGCCGCTGGTACAAGCGCCCGTACTCGGATCGATGGCGGAAACGAAGGCATCCGGGTTAAGCTACTGTATCGTTCCGGGCTGTGTGGTGCCAGGGATGGCGTTGTGCTCGTACAATGGAAGGCCCGGTACAACACTGGCGAATTGCGGGCCGCTTCCATTCACAATTCCGTTTCCATGGGCTGTATACGGAGCGCTGAGGACAGAGAATGGAATGCCGCTGTGCCAAAGCACCGAACCTGACACCTGCCAGCCATTCAGCACGTACCCGAGCGCGCGATTGCGCAGTTTCAATGGAAGTTGATACACGTAGTTGCCCGTGAGATTGTGGCGAATGTCGTAATCACATGGGCCGCGATCGCGAGCTAAATCGGATGGAAGAGGCGAAAGAATAGCGCCTGCGGAGAATTGCAGGAATCCGCCGTTCGAGACTTCGTCGATACAGTGGCTCCAGGTGTAATTGACTTGGGCCTGGAGGCCGTGCCCAAGGCGTTTTTCGGCTGTAAGCTGAAGTCCGTTGTAATGGCTGTTCGCCCCGGTGTTCAGTTGAGTAACGGCTCCAAATCGCGGGTCGGCCGGCTGGCTGTATGGGAATGGCGAGAAACACCCTGAGCACACGGTCTGGTATCCGTTGACCTGCGTTGTATAAGGTTGGTTGACGGCGCGGGTTCCTCGTACTGAGCCTTGAGATTGACGGTATTGCCTACCTGATGCTCCAGCGCGAAGCTCCATTGCAGAAAGTAAGGTGCGTGGAGTTTGCCGTCCGGTACCGCGGTAATCGACACTGGCGGCAGACAAGCGTCCGGGTTAGAAAGCCGCGAGGCACATGAGAGTTCACTGTTATGGAAGCCGGTCAGAAAATTTGCATTGGCTGTAGCGGTTGCATCTACTGCGCTGTTCGGCACGCCTGGCGCGATTGCAATGCCGCCCACCGTGCCCAGCAAGCCGCCTTGGAATGTATTTACGTAGGGCGGATTTGCGCCAATCAAATCGGCGATGCTTCCGGGCAACAAATCGCTAAAGAGGCCGAAGCCCGTCCGCACCACCGTTTTGGGCTCGATCTGCCAGGCGACGGCCGTTCTGGGCTGCAGGATCGCGAGGGGCGTTGACTGAAACAGATTTCGGTTACCGGTCTGTATGAGGGAACTCAAGGCGTCGTTCACGTCGTGCGAAGTAGCGGCAAAAGAGCCAGGCAGCCGCGCTACCACATTGTGCGGATTCAGCGGGTTTGAGTTGTGTGTAATTCTCATCCCGAAGGTCCATGTCAGGTGCTGCCCGAGTTTCCACATATCCTGCACATAGAAATCCGCATTCAAGAAATTAAATGGCTGCGAGCTGGCCAGCGGATAGGTTTCGCTTGCGGTGGATGCGACGCCGTAGATAAATTGGGGCAGATTCGTATAAGTGACGGCCGGAACGGCTCCTTCGCCGAAGTCAT
>CAWBDW010000004.1:0-22522 GCA_963787545.1 uncultured Acidobacteriaceae bacterium | reverse complement strand
CTGGGTGCCCAAAAGCAACTTCGTGAGCGCTTTTCGCTATGGTCTCGACACCGACCGCGAAGCCGACGGATTCGATCAGGCCGAACTCGGAGGCGGCCTCGGTTACCTCGACGTAGCAGTCGGCGGCACTTCGACCACCGGCGTCCAGCTTGGTCCCGCCACCTATCTCCCGCGCGTGGAGCCGCTCGAAACGCGCAACGAATTCGCGGACGACCTTAGCTGGACCGCGGGCAAACACACTATCAAGTTCGGCGGCGATTACGCCAATACCACCGACGATGTCAACTATCTCAACAACCGGTACGGCTCCTACACCTATCAGACGCCCACCGCCTTCGCGCTCGACTACAGCGGTAACACCACCGGCGCGAAGAACTGGGCGACCTATTCGCAGGCTTTCGGCAATCCGCTCGTGAATTACTGGATCCGGGAAATGGGGTTCTATCTCGAAGATCAGTGGCGCGCCACGGACAAGCTTACGGTGACTTTGGGCGCGCGCTATGAGCGATCTTTCGTGCAGCAGCCTTCACTCGTTAACCCGGATTGGCCGCAAACCGGACAGATTCACGACGGGCCTCTCGATCTGATGCCGCGCCTTGGCCTCGCTTACAAGCTCAATGACAAAACCGTGGTGCGCGCCGGCTACGGCACGTTCTATGCGCGTTTTATCGGCGGGCTGGTCGACAATATTTTCACCGGCCAGGGTCTCTATCAGACTTCGGATTCGCTGAGCAACACGAACAAAGCTCAGTTGGCTGCGGGCCCCGTGTTTCCGAATGCGCTCGCGGCCCCTCCCACCGGAGCCAGCGTGGCCGCCTCCAGTCTTCAGTTCACTTCGCCGAATCTGAAGACGCCCTACTCGGAGCAGGCGACTCTTTCCGTCGAACGCCAGCTCGGAAGTACCATGGTCCTGACTGTCTCAGGCGTTTGGAGCCGTGGCGTGAATCTATACGGCGCCACTGACGTCAACGCTCCCGCTCTCGGCCCCAGTTTCACCTATAAAATCGACGACGCCACTGGAACTCAGGTAGGAACCTACACCACTCCGGTTTATCTCAATCCGCGCCCGAATACTAAGTACGGCTCCGTGCTCGAAGTCACCAACGGCGTCAGCAGTTTCTATGACGGGCTGGATGTCTCGTTTGAGAAGCGCTTCTCGCACGGTCTTCAGTTCTTGGCATCCTATACCTGGTCTCACGAAATCGATGATGGCCAGGGTGGCGGCACCAATGCGATTTTCTTCAGCACCGCAAGCCCCTGGACCTATAACGGCGATTACGGATTCGATAAGGGCAGCGGCTTGCTCGATCAGCGTCATCGTTTCGCGTACTCCTTTGTCTGGATGCCGGTCTTCCTGCACAGCAACAGCGTGTTGGCAAAGTATGTAGTGAACAACTGGCAGCTTTCGAGTATCACGACGCTGGCAGCCGGCCGCCCCACCGGCAGCGGCACCATCCGCCTTACCGATACCCCGGTAGCGGGCATGTTGTCCAATAGCAGCATCGACGGATTTGGCGGCAACAACCGCGTGCCGTTTCTGCCGGTAGATAGCCTGTACACGCCTCCCACTTATCGCGAAGATTTCCGTCTTAGTAAGTTCATCCCGCTCGCCAGCGAGCGCGTCAAACTCTCGCTAAATTTCGAAGCCTTCAACATCAGCAACACCTGGTCGCCCACCGCCCTGACCACGCAAGTCTATACGGAAACCAAGGGCGTGCTCACCTTGACACCAACGGCTTACGGCGTCGGAACCGGAGACGGCGGTTTCCCCGACGGCACCCAGGCCCGCCGCCTGCAAGTCAGCGCCCGCCTGACGTTTTAGCTCTTCCGATGCTTTCGCCTGTTCAGGAACGGCGTCCAGGTGAACGTGCGAGCCTAAGAGGCCTATGAAGAAGCCATCGAAAACGGCTTGGTTCAACGCCGCCCAGAGCTGGGATTACCGCGGAGTGAAGGAAGTGCTGCAAGAGGCTCCGGAGTTGTTGGCCGCGACGAATCCAAAGGGCTTGAACGCGTTGCACATGGCGTGCGCGGTGCGGCCCGGGAAGCCAGGGCTACACGAGGAGAACGGCATCAAGACCGTCACTGCGTTGCTGGATGCAGGAATCGATATCGAGAGCGTAGCGTTCAGTGACAACGATGGCGGCGAGTGGCGTGCGAACTCCGTGTGGTTCGCTGTGGGCCATGGACAAAATCTTCCGTTGCTGCGGTTCTTGCTGAAACGCGGCGGCGATCCGAGTTACTCGCTGTTTTCGGTGCTCTGGGGATACAAGCCGGAGTTCGCGCGCGAACTGGTCAAGTACAAGCCTCGCATGAACCTCCGTGGAGGCGATGGGCGCACGGTATTGCATGCGGCGGTGAACCCAAACCGCCTGGAAGTGTTGAATCTCTATCTCGATGCGGGTGCCAATCCGTGGATCGAGGACAAGTTCGGGATCACGCCGCTTGACCTCGCGAAGAAGCGCCGTGTGCCGAACGAGATCATCGAGCGGATGGAAAAGATGCCTCGGCGCTAGACGCGACAAACTGCCTACCAGCTCAGATGCAGATTAAGCTGCAAGAATCTCGAACTCCCAATCGTATGCTGGATAATCCCAAGACTCCCTGATGGCGGGAAAGACGGCGGTCCCGTGAAACCCGGGAAGAACGTCACGTCGTTGTTCGGCGCATCGAAGTCCGGTTGATTGAACACATTGAACGCGTCGAATTCGAAGCGCAGCCGGAAGCGCTCAGTAACCGCAAACTCCTTGGCGAGGTCCATATCGAAGCGAACCTGGAACGGCCCGCGGAAGAGATTTCGTCCCGACGCTCCAAACAGCGACTCATAGTTGTCGCATCCCGAATCGTCGCAGGGAGGAACTCCGAACTGGCCGGGTGCAACGAACTGTGGCGCGAAATCGTTCGCGTTCAATACCGGACTGCCGGCATTCACGCCGGTTGTCCCCTGCAGCTCCGCCTGCTTGGCCGAAACACCGGGCTTCAGCGGCACGATCGGATTGCCAATTTCGTCAAGCGTGCCAAAGTACAGGCTTCCCACCGAGCCCGAGTAATCGTAAACGCTGTAAGGTTGGCCGCTCTGCGCGACGGTTTGACCGCCTAGCGTCCAGCCGTTGACGAATTCGCCGAATAATTTCTTGGAAGTGACATTCGGAATCGTGTAACTGTAGTTGACCAGAAACACGTGTGTTTGATCGAAGTCCGCTGAAGCGTAGTTCGATTTCGGGTAAATCGGATTATTACCGGTGACGAAAAGGCCCAGACCACTTTGTTCGTCCAGAGCGTGAGAGTAAGTATAAGAAGCGGTGAACTGCAGGCCGGACGAAAGGCGTTTGCGAGCCTGCAGTTGTAGGGCGTTGTAATTGGAAATCCCCTCAGCCTCGTACAGCACCGAATTCATGTCATACCCGATGTAGGGCACGCGAATCGGCGCGTTACCGGAGTACTCATTAGTCGAGACCGGCTCCAGATTGAGACTGAGCGGAGTGGCGCCGCCATAGGAGTAAATCTCGCCGTTCACCGGGCTTTGCGGCGTGGCGATGCGGGGCTCATTGAACGGAATCGGCAGAACCTGGTGTACGCCATGATTGCCGACATAGCCCGCGCTGAGCAGCCAGTTATTCGCAGCCTGATATTGAATATCGAACGTCCAGTTTTCCGAATACGGCAGCTTGTTATTGATGTCGTATCCGCCGAATGCGAACGGTCCAAATAGATTGCCCGCGGGGAAATCGCCGGATTCCGTCTGGGCAATATTAGGCAAATAGGCGAGGAAAGCCGTGGGGCTTCCGGGAGGCGCGCTCGGAACAACGGTGCCGAATGGCGCGGACAAAGTCGCTCCTCTGGGAGCAGAAATCGGCGATACAAACGGAGGCGCCAGCGTCACGCCGAACGGCCCGTTAAACCCGGCGCCCGCGCTCGGAGAAAGATAACTGAAAAACTCGCCGCGGTCGTAGTACATCCCAAATCCGGTGCGAATGGTCAGCTTCGATAACGGACTCCACGCGATTCCGATGCGCGGCGCAAAGCCCCACTGCCGCTGCCTCATCAATGAATCGCTCGCTCCCGGGGTGGCAAAGTTCTTGTTATTGCCCGCGAACTCGAGTCCTGATCCGGTGATTGTATCGGTCGCGGCATCATACGAATAGAGATTTGCGTCAAAGCCCGTGAGCCTGCCGTATTTTTCCGAAAGCGGCCCATCGTAATCCCAGCGCAGGCCCATTGTCAGCGTCAGATTGCTGCGTATTTTGTAATTGTCGTTGACGAACGCGCCGATCGTATCGGACCGGTAATAGCGGTCCGCCGAACCTGCGAACTCCTCGCCGGATCGCACCTGGCCTTCCACGAAATTGGCGAAGGTGTTGAAGTCCAGCGTGTCGGTGGAAGTGTTGTTATTGATGATGTTGAGCTGCGTGTGGTCCCATTGCATTCCGAACGCCAGCGTGTGCTTGCCTTTCACCCAATTCAACGTGGTCCCGTACTCCCATTGGTTCTGGTACATGCCCGCGTTTCCGAAACTGGTGCTCGGGCCGAATTCATATCCTGCGCTGATCGTCGGATCCGCGGTCGAGATGTCAAATTGCGGGAAGGTCGTCGAGTTAGGTAGATCGATTCCTAATTGGCTGGGCGAAAAGGCCTGCCCTGTGGCCGCGTACGCGTGCAAGCGGGTGAACCCAACGCGTTGCTCCCAAGTGAGCGATGGCGTCAGGATGACCGTATTTTCAATCGAGCCAACCTGGCTTCCCGCTGAAAGCTGCTGCGGGAATCCGAGCGAGCTTCCAACCGCCCCAAACGGATTCGTGGTTGGGTTGGTCTGCACGTAATACTTTCCTGTCAAACGATCCTTATCGCTGGCCACGAAATCGACATTAGCGATGCCCTGATCCACGCTCGACTGTGCGTTCGGGCCCTCGACCACGGCATCATAGCCAAGCAAGGTCGCCAGGGCCGGATTGGTAATCTGGGCGCTCGGAATCAGATATTGGCCGTTCGTCAGCTTAGCGTTCAGCACGGCGGATGCGGCCGGGCTAATCTGGCTCGGCGATAGCGTCGTTCCAAAGCTGCTTTGGATCGCATTGGCGATGCCTTGCGCGCTGCGATCGTTGGTGAGGCCAAGCGGTACCGTCACCTCCTTGGTTGCATCGGTCGCGTCCGCAATGCGCACGCCCTGATACGACAAAAAGTAGAAAAGCTTGTTCTTCTTAATCGGTCCGCCGAGCGTCGCCCCATACTGATTACGGTTCAGAAACGGCACCTTAGTCGTGATCACCGGAGACGCGTTATAGAAAAACGGAGCTGCGTTCATATCGCTGTTCTGGAACTTCTCGTAGATCTCGCCGTGAATTTGATTTGTCCCCGATTTGGTGAGGACCGAGATGTGCGCGCCGCTGTTGGCGCCCTGCGTGGCATCGTACATGGCGGCGTTCACGCTGATCTCCTGAATCGCTTCCGTGGGCGGGGTCGGCAGCGCCTGCCCAATCGCGCCATAAACCGACGTGCTCGTCTGAATTTCCCCTCCCGCACCGAAATTTTCGCCGGTATTGAGCACAAACCGGTTCTCGCCGACCTGGCTGGTCGAATTGCCATTGAACAGATTGTTTGTGCCTATGCCGTTTAGCGAGAAGCTGTTGCTCGTATCGCGCTGTCCATTGGCGTAGATGGCCTGGTTACCCAGACCTGCATTGCTCCCCGCTCCGCTCAGGAAGTCGGCGTGTACGCCGGGAGCCATAATCGCCAGCTGTGTGAAACTGCCTGTGCCGAGCGGAGTTTGTTGAATCGTAAACTGATCGACAACGTAGCCGTTCGTCGTGTCCACCTGGTTCATCAGCGGCGTGCCAGTCACTTCCACAGTAGTGCTTACCGATCCGATTTTCAGATTCCCCGCGACCGTTGTGGTCCGATCGCCCTGGACCGCGACCTGTGTATGAGTTTCGGTCTCAAAACCCGCCTTCGTAAAAGTAACCTCGTACGGTCCCACCGGGAGGTTGGGAATCGAATAAGAACCGCTGGAATCGGTATGCACCGTCGCTTTCAGATTCGTTCCGATATTGCGCACTTGCACGGTGGCATCGGGAACCGCCGCGCCCGAGGAATCCTTCACTGTTCCTGTGATTGAGCCGAGAGCCTGCTGCGCTAAAAGCAAGCGTGGCGTGGAACACACCACCACAAACAAAACGGCAACCAGACTGATGAATTTCGTTCGCGAAATCAACACGCTCTTCTCCTTCGGGGGACTGGGCCAGAATACCGCACGAGGGTTACAATGCGGTTGAATTCGGGGGACTTGAACGCGCTCTCGAAATCGAGGATAATAGTCCTCGAAAGCGAATTCCATGGCCACCATACCGTTGGCGCCGGTCATTGCAGGCTACGCATTCGACCGGAGCCCTGATCTGGCGAACGCGAACGAACGCGAGCGTCTCAGCGGCAGCGCCATCAAAGCATTCCTCAATATCATCGAAAAATGGGATTTGAGCGAGGCACAGGCGCGAGGCTTGCTGGGCGGAATCGCCTCGTCTACCTTCCACGCCTGGAAAACAACCCCCTCCGGCAAAAAGCTCAACCAGGACACATTGATGAGAATTTCACTCCTCATCGGCATTTACAAAGCGCTGAACATCTACTTCAGCAAGCCTTGGGCAGACCGCTGGGTGGTGCTCGCCAACCGTGGGCCCATGTTTGCCGGCCATGCTCCGGTCGACTACATGCTTCGGCACGGTCAGCCGGGAATGCTGCAGGTACGGCGTCTGCTCGATAGTTGGCGTGGCGGACATTGACGCCTCCGGTTAAGGAGATCCAGCGGAACTCCACCCACCGCCTCATCCCCTCGCGCTACAGCGAATCGGGAACCGTGCTCGAAGAGATCACCGACAGTGCGGCCATGCTTGAAGATATCGTCCTGCTCGATGGCGCCACTAACGATCGCATTCGAGGCGAACAGCATGGCCTGAGCGGCATCAGCACTTACGAACTGATTTACGGAATCCCGAACGCTCACATCGTCAACGCGGCATTCACGCATACGAGCGATTTCGGCTCCCGTTTCAGCGATCAGACCCGAGGAGCCTGGTACTGCGCCGAGGAACGGGAAACATCGATTGCCGAAGTAACCTACCACAAAGCAAAGCGCCTCGCGGAAATCGTCGTGCCCGAACTGCCCGGCCATCGCCCGGACAAAGAAATCTCGACCTTCGACGATTGGCTGGCAGATTTCCGAGCGAAGTTTCACGTATTAGATCCTCCTGCCAAGTTTTCACGTTATCTGCAGCCGGAGCCCGTCCCGCGCTGTTACTTACCTTCTCAACAGTTGGGGCGGCAACTGCTCGTCGAAGAGCAATCGAACGGGATTGTCTACCCAAGCGTTCGCCGCAAAGGCTTCCCCTGTCTCGTGTGCTTCCGTCCCGCGCTAGTCTATAACCCACGCCGCCGCGGCCGCTTCGAAATAACCTTCACCGCCATCAGAACCGGCTATGACCATAAAGTCCGCCCCGTTGCTATTGATTGAACCGGTCTTTCGTTCATTGCGCCATTCTCCAGGGCGATATATTCTTCCAACTCCTGAGTTGCGCAGTCGCCCATGCCGTGCTCTTGTCTTTGTGACAGCCTGTGCAGGGATTTTGAATCTTGTACATATCCGTCATCGCCGGCGGAATGAACCGAAACGTGTGGCTCCGAACGCTCACCTGGGCGATCGTCTGTTCGATTTTCGGCATGTGGCATGCGACGCAGTCGTCGCCGCTACTGCCCATCTTGTGGTGAGTATGTTCTTCGATTGTGCCGCTATGCGGCCCGTTTGGAGACCCCGGACCATGGCATTCGAGGCACATTACGTTGGCAGGCTTCAGCAGAAGAGCGTCATTTTCGGTTCCGTGTACATCGTGACAACTCGAACACTTGACGCCGCGCCTGTACATCACGCTCTGAACAAAGTCATTGCCTTGCATCCGGTTCTTATGAGCCGTTCCGTCGGCGAAGTGCGTGAACGTTGTCTCACCCAACTTGTGCTCTTCCAGTTGCCAGAAATTCTGTAACTCACCCCCGGCATGAAAGCCCACCGGCCAATCGTAATATTGACCCTGAATCGGATTTGTGAGCGTGCGGCCCTGCGAATGGCATTGTATGCAGATATCGTTCGCCCGAATGGGGTCAAGTCGTGCGGGATTCACAATATTTTCTTGCGACGGATGCGCCCTGTGCTCGCTACCCGGCCCGTGACACCGTTCGCAGCCCACATTCCACTCGGTCACGCTCTTCGTCTTGATATCGTAATTAACCGAATGGCACCCATCACATAACGGCCCCGTGGGCCGCTTCATATTGTCTGGAGGATAGAGCGGAGCCCACCAGTCCGTCCCGTTTTTCACGAAATAAGGACGCCAGACCTGGTTTGTTACATCCCACTGGGCGGGGAGAACGAAGTAGTCGTTGCCCACTTTCTTGAAGTAACGCTGCTTCCACTTACTTCCATACACCAGCGCGATATCCTCTTTTGTGAAGTGAACCAAAGGATTTGGCTGCGAAAGATCGGGCAGAATCGCATCCGGATGCTCTCTGGGATCGCGCACCACATTCGCCATTCTGGTTTTCGCCCAACGTCCATAAATGCTGGGATGACAAGTTTTGCAAACCTTGGAACCGACATAAGACGGCGCCGCGAATAACATCATCCTGCACAATGCCGTGAACACAAAAACGCACCTGAAGATATGCACAACCCCTCTAAGCGCCCGTAACCCTGAAAACCACCGCATAATCGCAAGGCTTCTGCCGCGGCATCACTACACTAAGTCCCTTCTCGTCCTGCGACCAGTCCAGCTTCCCGCTAAGACCCAGCATCTCGACATTTTGGATTTTGCCAACTCGCAGTTCCGTATTCATGGCCAACGGAGGAATGAGTGCCTTGTACTCCGGCCAACCCATCACGAACACATACAGTGCCCCGTTCTTCGTCGTGAAGCGCACATCGGACGCCGTCAGGTCTTTCCGCTTGCTTTCATTGAAGGCGGAATTCTGCGCCGAAGCATCCGTCCCCGGCCCCTGGCCGAAAATCTTCCAGGGCCGCGTCGCATGAATCGCCTCGCTATTGACACTCATCCACGCTGTAATCCCGGAAAGCACATTCAACTCTTCCAAATCCAGAGCGCCGCTCGCCGGCAGCGGAAAATTCAACAGCAGATTGCCGTTTCTACTTACGATATCCACCAACATATCGATCACCATCTTCGGCGTCTTATACTGAACGCCCCGTTTGTAATGCCAGTTCCCGATACAGGTATCGGTCTGCCACGCAGTCGGCCAAATCTTGTCCACCACTCCCCGCTCCACGTCCAGCACGCAAGCGCCTTGGGCGGCATCTTCCCGGCGCTTGCTTGTGTAGATCGCCTGCGTTTTTCCACCACGGCGTTTGGCATTTAAATTGTAATGATGCGCCACCAGGCTGAGCCCGTAATCTTCAAACGGTAAACCGCCGTCCGTGTACAGCAGGTCCGGCTGGTAGTTATCGACCAGATCCTTGATCCGCAAATACCAGCGCTGCTTCCACCACTCCGGTATCCCGCTTTCGCTCCAATCCAGGTCCTGAGACCAAACCTGGTCTGAATCGACATACAGCTCCGAATATCTCGCATCGGCTCCGTCGTAAGCCACGCCCGCATACGGCCCGCTTTCATCGTGCCCGTGATTCACCGAAAACCACTTGTAAGTAATCCAAAGATGTTCGCTCACACCGAACTTGAGCCCCTCATGGAGAGCCGCGCTGCGCCATAATCCGGCGATGTCCTTATGCGGTCCCATCTTCACGGCGTTCCAGCGCTGATACTTTGAGTTCCACAGATCGAAGTTGTCGTGGTGAACGCCCATGCTCACAAAGTATTTCGCGCCGGCGCGCTTATATAGCCGCATCAAGCCGGCCGGATCGAATTTCTCGGCGCGCCACGACGGAATCGTATCCTTGTACCCGAATTTCGAAGGGTGCCCATAGGTCTCGACATGGTAGTTGTACTGCTCGCTGCCCTGAATGTACATGTTGCGCGCGTACCAATCCCCGTCTTCAATTGCCGATTGCGGCCCCCAATGCGCCCAAATTCCGAATTTCGCGTCCCGAAACCACTCCGGTATCTCATACTTGGTTAGAGACTCGCGCGTGCCCTGAAACGGGCCCTGCTCCATCTCCAGCCCCGGCGGTCGGTTGTCCGCCAATGCAAGCGTTGGAACGCTCGCCGCCAGCGAACGAACTACATCTCTCCTGCTGATCTTCATCTCTACCTCCCAAGGATCAAGTCAGATTGTTACAAACGAGCGATGCGCCTGGCCGCTGATGCTCGTGGTCGAATAATAGTAGACAGCCTCAACGGAGTACAAAAAACCTGAGCCTCCACTACCGGGCCTTTTCGATGCTGCTTTGTGCGAGCACCTGCTTGTCATCGCTCGCGCAGTCGCCTGTCCAGGCGCCCATCGTCAGCACAACCACCAAAGAAGTCGTCGTGGATGTAGTCGTACGCGACAAACACGGCCATCTCGTTACGGACCTGCAGCCCGGCGATTTCCAGGTCTACGAAGACGGCGCGAGGCAGAAGATTACCAGCTTCCAGAACATCCAGGGCCCGCAGCAGATCGCGGCCGAACAGCCAGCCGCGGAAGCGTCGCAACCTCCCGCTCGAGCCGCTAGCCCGCGCAATACACTCCGCGAATTTAACTTCGTAACCATCGTTGTCGGTGATATCGCGCCTGAAAATCTCAGCTTCGCCCGAAATGCCTTGAGGGAATTCTTCAAAAATGAACTCCGCCCCAAGACTTACATAGCCGTTCTCCGCGCCGACAACACTCTGCGCCTGCTGCAGCCGTTTACGGACAAGCGCGACGTACTGCTGCGCGCTGCCGACAATGCAACTAAGCTGCATTCCGCGGGTTCATCTCAGGCAACTAACAATGCCCTCGCCACCCAAACTCTTACGGCTGCCGCAAACGCACCCACTGGCCCCGGCGCGAATCCCGTCGTCCAACCTCCGTTCAGTCCCAACGATTCCACCTTCCAGCGCTATGCCGGATCACTCGACGCTTCCACCTCTACCGGAGTTGCCCAGATGGCCGAAGCCACTCTCGCCGCGCGCCTGCGCCTGGTCGGCGGCTACGTGAATGGCATGACCGCCATGGACATGCTTCGCGAACTGGTTCATACCCAGGCTCATCTCCCTGGCCGCAAGGTCACGCTCTATCTCAGCGATGGCCTGCAGCTTCCGCCCGACCGGCCAGATAGCTTCGCCGGTGTCCTCAGCGATGCGAACCGCGCAGGAGTAACCTTCTACACCTTGGATACACAGGGTTTGAGCATTCAAAGTCCGGTAGCCGGCTCGGTCGCTCAATTGAATCGGGCGGTAAGTGAGAGCAACCTGGGGCACGCGCTGCAAAACGGATCGCTCAGTAAGGCTGATGCCTTCGATGCCGCTTCGGCGAGCGAGGACGTGCAGTTGCTCGCCTCCTCCAGCCCCCAATTGGCGCTACAGGAACTCGCCGTTCGCACCGGCGGCTTCGCCACAGCCAATACCAACGACATCAACGGCCCTATGCGCCGAGTAATGGAAGACATCGCCACGCATTATGAACTCGCCTACACGCCCAGCTCCGATGTGTACAACGGCGCCTTCCGAAAAATCGAAGTAAAGGTGGACCGGCCCAAGATGACCATCCAGTCCCGCCGCGGCTACTTCGCTCTTCCTGAGCTAAACGGCGAGCCCATCCAGCCTTTCGAACTGGGCGCCCTGAACGCCATCAACGCGCGTCCCCAGCCGCGAGCCGTCCCATTCCAGGCTGAGCTACTCAAATTCCGCCCGTACCAGGGTGGAATCGAATGCGCAGTCACCTTTGAAGTCCCGCTCGCCGGCCTCACCCTCGAAGCCAATCGCAAGACCGGCATTTCCCATGTCGAGATTTCTTTGATGGGATTGATCCAGGATTCGAACGGACAAATTGTTCACAGAGTGAGCCGCGAACTGGTTCGCGAGATCCCCACCGCGCAATGGCCGGCTGCGCAGCAGCAGAGCATTACGTATTCAGAGCCGGTCGCGTTGATGCCCGGCCGCTATGTCCTCAGCACGGCAGTCGTCGACGACAGCGGCGGCGCAAGCGGCGCTCAAAAGAGCGGGGCCAAGCGGCTGTCGGAGTTCATCTCCCCGCTCGGCCCCCTCTCGCTGAGTTCCATCGAGCTCGTGCAACGCGTCGATCCCCTCACCACGCCCGCCAACCCGCTCGACCCTTTCGAAATGCAGGGCAAGCGTCTCACTTTCACGCTTCGCGACACGCTCCCAGCGGGCAAACCTGCGCCTCTTTACTTCGTCATCTACCCAGGGCAGGACGCCGGCAACGCACCTCCGAAAGTCTTCTTCCAACTGTTCAAGGACGGCAAGGAAGTCGCCCGCATCTCGCCGCAAGTGTCGAAGCCCGATGCGACCGGCGCCATTCCGGTCTACGCCGAACTCTCTCCTCCACCCGGTTCCTATGACCTCCGCGTGACCGTCACGCAAGGCGAATACACCGCCCAGTCCAGCCGCCTGTTAACTATCCAATAACTTCTACTTAATGGACGAACAAACTAACGAGCTGCAGCGCGCATTCGTGAAATTTTCCCGCGAAAAATTGAAGGACGAATATTGGCCACGAATCTGCCGCTGTCTGGATTCGCTCAGCGAGGAACAGATCTGGTGGCGTCCGAATGAGGCGAGCAACAGTGTTGGGAACCTGCTGTTGCATTTGAACGGAAATATGCGCCAGTGGATTCTGGCGCCGCTTGGCGGCATGGCGAATGTGCGCGACCGGGATGCGGAGTTCGCGGAACGGCGCCAAGTGGACACCGCCAAGCTACGCAGCGCTCTCGACGAAACGCTAAAAGAGTTCGACCGCATCCTGTCAACCTTAACCGCGCCAGACTTGCTCAAGACCTACACCATCCAGCGCTATGAAGGCGTCACGGCTCTCGCCGCCATCTATCACGTAGTCGAGCATTTCAGCATGCATTGCGGGCAGATTCTCTACATCACAAAGCTGCTTAGCGAAACGGACTTGGGATTTTACCGGCAGCTCAGTGGTTGGGGTTCGGTCCACTAGCTTGCCCGAAGACCTCCTGGCTGAAATTGACACCCTTGTGGGCCAACGCGGTCGCAGTCCCTTCCCGGTAGATGTCTTGCACGGAGAAAGGTCTGGTTTACGAGTTAGAGCCGGACACTCGAATGTTGCCCGATTTCGAATTGATGCGGGCGATAGCCACTATCTATACCGCCGCGCTGAACGTGCCGCCTCAGGATTTTAAGAAAGGCTTTCCGGGAATCGCGAACAGGTTCGAATGGTTTGCTATCGACTACACCGGCAACTTCTGGATCGCGCGGCTCGGCAAATACAATTTTGCGTTGAACTCAGACGACGGCTCGAAGCTCTACATTGACGGCACACTGATCATAGACAATGATGGCGTGCATCCGCCTACCTCCAGAAAGGGAAGCGTGAAGCTGAAGGTCGGCGTTCATCGCATCAGAGTATCTTATTTCCAGGGTCCCCGTTTCACGGTTGCTTTGACCCTGCGTGTCAAAGGCCCTTCTCAGAAATGGCGTCTCTTCAGTACAGACGAACTCAAGCCGCCGTCCGATGCCGGCGTCTGGACATCGCCGGCGAACTCCGGCCTGGTTGCCCGGCATTGACGTAGATGCTCGGTGTCGTGCGGAAATAAGTTCCGCGCAGCGCGTATCTTTTTCGCCCCCCCCAGTGAATAGCGTGGAGAGCTTGGATGGAAAGTGAAAACGAAGCTGGGCTTCTGCACGGGCTGCCAACGGAGACACAGAAGCCTTTCGACAACTCTTTGAAGCGCATCACGCGGCCATGTTCCGTTTCGCGTACCGTCTTACCAGCGCTGTGGATATTTCCGAAGATGTTACGCACGAATGTTTTCTTCGGCTGATGCGACATCGGAGGTTCGGCCGGGAACGCGGATCGCTTCGACGATATCTATACGGCATCGTCGGTGCAGGCGGCGATCTCAACTTTGGCGCCTCTTCAGCGGCAAGCCATTTGTCTTATGCGAGTTCGACGAGTTGTCGCTAGACGAAGCCGCCGCCGGTTGTAGGCGCGGATGTCGGCACTGTCAAGTCACGGCTCCATCGAGCGCGGGAAGGACTGCGCCGCCGCCTCACGCCGTACCGGAGCCACGTCCGCATGTCCCTACCAAGAGGGGAGTAGTTTATGAATCTATGGAATGATGACGAGTTAAACTCCTTCGCTTGAACAGGCAAAGAGCAGGTCGCCGGACCAACCCAGGAACACAACATTCTTCGCCTTTTTGCTGGCCCGTTTGCTCACGCGATCGGCCTATGGCCAGCGTGGAATTTTGGGAGGAAGGGGCAAATATTGCAGCGATGGCTGGAAGCTCAGCGCGTTCCTATGTGCTTGAACCCTGGTCGCCCGGCCAGCACGTCAGCATCGAAGGTCTGACTGAAGTGATGCACACGGATGCGAAAGACGGCAGACCAGACACTTTTCATCGGGTCTTCGTAGATCCGGCAGCTCGGACATTCTGGGGATACGACGTCGAAGTGGAACCGCAGGGCGAAACCGGATCGGCCCGGCTGCGCTTTAGACCCTTCAGCCTGGACCCCGGCCAATTGCCAACGAACTATCATCCCATTCAGGTCCCGGATGCTGCGGCATTTCGCGCTCTTCCAGCGCCTCAATTTCCGGCGGGGAGATCTCAGTCCGGACAGACTATCGCAGTGGACGTGCTGAAGAATCCGGCCACGGGCCAAAAGGTGAGGTGGAATTCGAACCAAATTATGTTCTCAGCAAGGCTGAACCGAGAGACTTCCAGGTCTCCGACGTGCTTCTTCATATCGTGGTACCGTCACCGCGTCTGAATGGCAAAACGCTTTTACAGGCACTAACCGTCGCAGACCGGGCGCTCAACAGCAGACTGGTTTGGCTGTCGCTTCCCGGCCGGGGCCGTTTTCTTCCCTCTTTATCTCCCTATGCTGGATACCCGTTTCAGAAAGCAGGTGTTGTAAGTGGGTTTGGGCTCTCGTTTTCGTTGAACGGTGATCGGTACCGCTTGCTTACGAAGAAGCAGATCACGGAATCCAGCGGAAACTGGAATTTCTATGTGCTGGCCGCGCCGTCAGAGCCGGCCGATGCCACCGGTCAGGGGTTCTCGTATGGAGAGGTGAATTCCGTAGAGCAGTTTCTATCCGCGCCGCACTGAGGTTTAGGCAGACACATTCAGAGAAGAAAGCGCTGAATGTGAGCTAAGATCGCCAAACCACAAATCCAGTCACAAGCAAAACTCAATGTTTCCGGCCCTTCCACGCCAAAACCATTTGACAAAGAATGCGTCGACCGAACACTTCAGTGGTCTGCAGACTTCGGCTGGTCAGGAAAGATTTCAGCGACTGAACGAGGCGGCCCTTTTCATCGGAAGCAAGGTATTCGTCGATACCCGCGGACCGCTCCAGGATGTGATCGTGCTTCGGCCTTTTTCGCGGATGCGGTCCAGGTAGAGCAGGGAACGGAAGGACTCAGTTAGGCCGCCGGTGTAAGAGAACTTCGCCACCTGGACTTCCGTTCGGTCCTGCGAGAGCGATGGAACTGTTCGTGGTGCCGAAGTCCAGACCTACAGCCATTTTTCCAGGATGCCGCAGTATGCAGCCGCCAGTCCGCGCGCGGCGAGGCTCACCTTCGAAGCGAGCTTTGAAGATCAGCCTCCGAAAACTCGCGGATTAGAAGTTGTATTTCAAGCCAAACTGTATTTCTCGCGCCCCCTGCGAGCCGTTGACGAGTCCAAGATCCGGACCAAGGCCGGTGCTTGGAGCGTTCAGAATCGGTGTATTGGTGAAGTTGATCGCTTGCGCCTTGAATTCCAGGTTCTGGTGTTCCGTAATAGAAAACAGTTTTGAGACGCTGAGATCCGCGGTATGCAGACCTGGGCCTCTGATGATACCTACGCCGCAATTGCCGAATCCCGAGGTCGGCTGGTAGAAAGTACTTTGACTCCAATATTGATAGCCGCCCAGAGGACTATTCTGTTTACCAAGCACGACCGGCGATCCACTACAACTGGCTAAAGGCCCGAAAGAACCCGTACCGGAAGCGTCGTTAGCGCCGATTGTGAACGGGAATCCGGAGTGGAAAGTCACGATTGCATTCACTTGCCAGCCGCCCACTACCGCGTTCACCGCTTTATTCATGTTGCTGCCGAACGTACGCCCACGCCCAAACGGAATATCGTACGTGACGTATCCATTGAAAGCCTGCGGCACGTCGTAGTAACACGAACCGTAGTAACTGTGCGCATCGTAAGTGTTCTGCCAATAGTAATAGTTACCCGCCCCCTGACCGTACCCGCCGTAATATCCGATTGAATCCGTCAGACATTTCGACCAGGTGTAGTTGAATTGGAACTCGAGACCGCTGCTAAGCCGCTTCTGTAAAGTGGCCTGCAACGCATTGTAATTCTGAATGCCGTCGGTCTGAGTCAGCTTGTCCGTTGGATTGTCGGCCAAAAGGGTTGGATTCCCCGCCAGATAGGGACTTGGATAGACTGTGCCGTTCGAGGCGAGGTAACTTTGCGATGCATTGATCGGCACCATCAGGTGATCGTTGTTTTGACCGACATAAGCAAGTTGGACAGTCGTTGAATTGCCCAATTGCTGTTGAAGACTGACGTTCCACTGGTTTGAGACAGCCGGCCTGTCGTTGGGGTCCCAGGTGAAGATAGTTGCGCCGGCGAAGCAGGCGGGCGAAGAAGCGGCCGCAGCGGCTGTCGTGCAAGTGCCGTTCGCCGAAAATCCGGAGTAACCCTGACCAAGCGTAGTGGGCGGCAAGACGAGATCCGCGTTCGAAGAATAGGTCGACAAGTGGCCGGTTTGCCAGGGTGGGTTGCGCGTGAGCCGGAGATTTGTACCTGTCCCCTCCAGAAAGCTGGATACGGAATAGGAAGCCCGAATCACGGTGTTGTTAAACGGCCGGTAGGCGAGTCCGATGCGCGGCTGGAAATTCGCAATGCCGTTGTATTGGTTGTACAAGGCGTTATTGTCATTGAACAAACTGGTTTGGCCGGAGAGCAGCACCTGCCCGGTATACTCCTGGAAATTAGTTTGGCGATTGTAGACCTCATCCCAGGGGGTGTGAAGCTCCCAGCGCAGGCCGAGATTCAGGGTCAATTTGGAGCTGGCTTTCCAGTCATCCTGGACGAAAGCAGCGTAAGTCCAGGAACGCTGGCCCCAAGTGCCGCCGCCCGCGCCGACACCGACGGTTTGCGGAAGTCCTAGCAGGAAGTCCGCCTCAGGCAACCCGTTCGAGCCGGCGGCGACATCGCCGGTGTATTGACCGTTGAATCCGAAAATACCGGCTAAACCTTCATTGCCGGAATAGAAGACGTCGATACGATCGCGAAAGATCTGGAACCCGGTGTGCAGCGTGTGGGAGCCGATGTTCAGGATGGCAGTATCTTCGAGTTGTCCGACGGTAGAAGAAAAGTCCTGCGTAATATCGGCGTTCCCAAACCAGCCGTTGCCGTTGGCCAAATTCCCGCCGGTAAACTGCATATTCGGCAGGAATGACGAGGGCGCGCCCGGAATGCCGAAGTTCGTATTGCTGGTGGGGGCCACATTTCCGGTGGCTACGGGATAGTAATTGACGCCCGCGCGGAAGTCATTAACGAAGGTTGGGCTGAAGGTTCGGGTCCAGTCAGCGACGCCATTGTACAGCGGGTAGTTATTGAAGCTGTTGTACAAAAGCGGCTGGCTGTTTGTGCCTGGATTCAGGACCTTCTGCTGGGAGTAACGGCCATAGACATGATCTTTGTCCGAAGCGGCCCAATCCACCTTGATATCGCCCTGATCGCCATTCGTGGACGAGTGTACGGTGTTGACCTGGTTGTCAACCAGAGCACCATTTATAGGTGCCGGATACAAAGGGGAACTCAAAATACTAGTCGCTATAGGACTGAAAAGATTTGAGGGGATCTTGTTATTCAGGAACGGCGTGCGGTTATTGCTGGATGTGCTCGAAAACGGGTTATAGAGCTGTTGCGAGCGAGTGGTGCAAATCCCGTTTGTGAAGCCGGTCGTGCAGATGGCGGAAAAATCACCAGTGCGCTCGGCCGCGGTAAAAACGGTGAAGCCGCTGGAAGTAGCGGGCTGGTCATAGCGCGAGCCCTGATAATCGGCAAAGAAGAACAGCTTGTTTTTCTTGATGGGTCCACCGACGGCTCCGCCGAATTCATTCCAGCGTAAGAGCGGCCGGGGAGTGCCGGCGAGATTGTTTTGCCACTCGTTCGCGTTCAGTTTGTCGTTGCGAAGAAATTCAAACGCGACGCCATGAAACTGGTTTGTGCCGGATTTGAGGCTGACGCTGATGATGCCGCCCATGTAGTTGCCGAACTCCGCGGACGCATTCTGCGTGATGAGATTGAATTCTTCGATAGCATCGACGCTTGGGGCAAAACCAACGTCATTTTCCGAGACCTGGTTGTTGTCCATCCCGTCGAGCACGTAGTTATCGGCCTGCTCGCGGTTGCCGTTGATATACGGCCTGCCGCTGTTGAAGGTACTTTGCGCTCCTGTGAACTCGCTCGGATCCGTAGTGACAGATCCGGGAGCCAACAAGGTCAATTGATTGTAGTTACGCGTAGCCAGAGGCAGCGCCACATTCGTGCGCGCGTCGAGAACGGTGCCAAGCTGCGTGCTTTCGGTTTGCAAAACCGGCGCGGCGGTGGTGACCTCCAAAGTTTGATTGACATTACCGACCTTGAGTTGGAAGTCGATTTTGGCAGTTTGATTGAGCTGGAGGACGATAGGCGACTGCACGGACGCTTGGAAGCCAGGATTTTCGACGCGTAACTCGTAATTACCCACGGGGAGCCGCGGTAGGTTGTACAGCCCGCTGCTATCGGTGGTGGTGGGGTAAACAGTCCCCCGGTCCAAATCCTTAGCGGTAACCTTTGCGCCGGAAATGGCCGCGCCGGAGGGATCCGTCACCACGCCGTTAATGGTGGCGGTGACTTCTTGTGCCGAAACCGGACTGCGACTGAGAGCGAACGCGAAAGCGAGCAGCGCGCACGGGGCGAGGAAGCGCGCGGCAAGATAAGCGAGGGGGCGGGCAGTAATCCTCATATTCAACTCCTTTAAGGCAGCTATAAGCACCTTGTCGGAATTGTAAAAGCATTCGCAAGTCTTGTCAAGACCAAAAGAAAGTAAAGGAAAGAAATATAGAAGAAATCAGACGAGCACGACTTCAACGCCGTGGGCGCGAAGTTTCTCGACGTCTTCGGCGGGGGCGCCAGTGTCGGTGATGACGCGACGAATGGAATGGAAATCAGAGATGAGAGACAGGCTGCGATGGCCAAACTTGCTGGAATCTGCCAGAACTGTAACCTGGGCTGCGGATTCGATCATTCTGCGATTGAGCTGGGCCTCCATAACGTCGAGCGTGGTAAGGCCGACGTCGGCGTTCAGGCCGACCGTGCTCATGAAGCAATGATCGGCGTGCAGAGAATGCATCATCTGTTCCGCGTGCGGGCCGACGAACGCGGTAGAGGGCTGGCGCAAGAAACCGCCCAGCATGAAAAGCGAGAGATTCGGCACCTCCGCCAGTTTGCTGGCGATGTTCAGTGCGTACGTGATGACGGTAACGTTTTCGGGCGGGCTGCGGCGGATTTGGGCGGCTAACTCCGCGGAGGTGGAACCGGTGCAGAGAATGACGGTCTGCAGAGGCTGAATCAATTGAACGGCCGCTTCGGCAATGCGGACCTTTTCTTCGTGGTGCATGCCTTCGCGCACCCGCAAGGGATGCTCCGGGGCGGCGGCGAGCGGGCGGATGCCGCCTCCGTGGGAGCGCACCAGGGCGCCGCTTTCCGAAAGGGCGTCCAGGTCGCCGCGCGCCGTGACGGCGGAGATGCCGAAGCGCCTCACCACTTCGCCCACGGTAATTCTTCCGTTCTGGCCCAAAACGCCGAGGATCTCGCGGCGGCGCTCTTCGGCAAGCAACCGGTCGGGTTTGCGTTTCGACATGCGGGAAGATCCGGCTCTAATAGGAATCGGCTGACACCAAGTGAAAGTTTAGTTTACAGCACCTTGGCCAAAACACAAACTTTTTCTTGCGGATGTTATCGTTTCCTTTCTATTAGGCTCGGCTCCAGCAATTTCGGGTGGAACGAAATAGGGATTCAGCTTACCAGACGGGCGAGCCGGAGCGGCTACGATCCTCCGGCAGCGTCGCCGAGACGAGCTTTGGAATACATATAGACCGGCCGACGCGCCATATTCACGACCTCCATCGTTAGCATCGGCGCTTCCGCTGCGTCGTAAACCGCCTTTTCTGTGCCGAGGCGAACCGAAATCGAGCGCTGAAGCTGAGTGCGCAACTCAGCGGATATCCGTTCATCTTGCGGGGCGGCCCCATGCGCTGCCGTCGCCATTGAGTGTTATTCGTGGCGCAAGGCCACCAGCGGGTATACTCGAGCCGCACGCTGCGCGGGTATCCAAGCGGAAACCAGCGCGACCATCAGAAGAATCGCGGTCACTGCAAGAAATGTCGACGGATCGGCTGGCGTGACCTCGAACAGGAACTTTGCGAGCACGCGCGTGATGGCCAATGCACCAAGCGTGCCGATCGCGATGCCGCTCCCGGCCAGCAGCAAGGTGCGTCGGAGAACCATCCAGAGAACGTCGTTCTCTCGAGCGCCCATCGCCATTCGAATTCCGATTTCATGCGTGCGCTCCGCCACTGAGCACGCGAGCACTCCATAGATACCGATGGCCGCGAGCAGCAGCGCAATGCCGGCGAATATTCCAAGCAAGCGCATCTGAGATTGGGACTCCGCCATGGTATCTGCGATAAGCGCCTGCATGGTAGTAACCGATCGTGCCGGCAGTTCCCGATCGATTTTGTGGATAACAGTACGGATTCCGGATGCCATGGCCAGTGGGTTCTCTTTCGTTCGAACGACGAAACTCATGTGGCGGAGAAAGAACAACGGTTGGTTCACCTGCAGATACGGCTGATAGACACTCGCCGCGAGCGTGCCGGTCAGGTTCTGCTGTCTCACATCGCTAACAATGCCTACGATGCTGAGCCAGTCTCCAGGCTTTGGATGATCTTCCATCGAAATTCGTTTGCCGATCGCGTCGCCTCCGGGCCACAGCCGGCGTGCGACGGATTCGCTGAAAATCGCTACGCCCGGCACGGTGGAATTGTCACGTTCAGTGAACGCCCGGCCGCTAAGTAACCTGATCCCCATGGTGCGAAAGTAGTCGGGACTGACAACCAGCTTGTCCACAAGGAAGCCGTGGGGCAGGCGCCGCGCGTCTTCGAGTTGAAAGTCTCCACGTACCAACCGGGACCCAAAAGGTATCCAGTTCACCGCGGCAACGGACTCGGCTCCCGGAAGCGCGGAGAGGCTTGCCAAAACCCGCTGATCCAGCGCTCGCATCTGGGCGGCGGTAGGATAGCGCGACTCTGGCAAATCTACCGTGGCCGCGAGGATATTCGCCGGCCGGAAACCCGGATTCACCGAACGCATTCGCAGAAAACTTCTGACCAGCAAACCGGCGCCCGTAAGCAGGACAACCGCCAGCGCAACTTCGGCCGTTACCAAAGCGCCGCGAATTCGTTCGTGCGGCCCGACGACGCCTCGCCCACTTTCGTTCACGCTTTCCCGCAACGGACGCCGGGTTGCCTGAAGCGCGGGCGCGAGGCCGAAGATCAGGCCAGTCACAAGAGAAAGGCCGAACGTGAAGGCAAGCACTCCAAGGTCGAGCTGAACTTCGCCGGTCCGCGGAATTTTTCCGGCCGGTAGCAGCGCCAACAGGGCTCGCACGCCGGCGATTGACAGCAGAATGCCAAGTGCTCCCCCGGCGAGGGAAAGCAGCGTGCTTTCGGCGAGCAACTGCCGGATCAATCGCCATCGGCTTGCGCCCAAGGCTGCCCGAACTGCGATCTCCTGCCGGTGGGAAGCCCCGCGGATGAGCAGCAGATTGGCAAAGTTCGTGCACGCAATCAGAAAAACAAACGCAACCGCGCCCGCGAAAATCAAAAGGAGCGTTCGGACGCCGGCGACGAATAGTTCTCTCAGCGGAAGGATCCGCGCAACAAAATCACCCCGGGTTTCCCCCTTGTCAAGCGGCACTCGGCCGCGAAGGTCTGCAATTCCGCTTGTGCCTGTTGCCGTGAAGCCCCGGGCTTCAGTCTGCCCATCACCGGCCGGATGAACGAGTTGTGCGGATTGAGCCGGACTTCCATTCGTATCCACAATTTCGCGTCCTGAAATGCGAAACCCGGCGGCATGACGCCGGCCACGGCATAGCTGACGCCGTTAAGGGTTATGGTCTTGCCGACTATTGTGGGATCACGGCGCCAACGGCTTTGCCAGAGCTGGTCGCTCAGCAGCACGACATTCGCGCCGCCTCGCCGTTCGGGAAGAAAGTCCCGCCCAATCGCGGGATGCATGCGCAACACTCGCAGGAAATCCGGCGTAACCGTCAATGCCTTCAGCACCGCG
>CAWBDW010000003.1:0-25386 GCA_963787545.1 uncultured Acidobacteriaceae bacterium | reverse complement strand
ACTGAACTTCGCTCGAAGGTCATCGCCGACCTCAACGGGCTTTCCCGTAAAGGCATCGATTGGGCACCAAACCGTCCGGGCTTTCGCGATCAGCTTGCCGTCCTTTGCGCGGACGAACTCAGTGTGCCGGTCAAATTTGAATCTAGTGGCATTTCCAACCCAGGTTCGTATGGTGAGTATCTCGCCTGGCAGAGCCGGATGCTTGTAATCGATTTCATGGCGCAGCACAATCCAGAGTAATTTTTGTTGATCGTCTTGGGGCGCAACTGCTCTCCAGTGCGCCACTGCGACATCCTGCACCCAGCGAACGTAGGTCACATTGTTCACGTGCCCAAGTTGGTCGACGTCGGCAGGTTGGACTACGATTGTCAGCTCATACGCTTTTGGCGCTTGTCCGCTCATGCTTCAGCGTAGCGGGCTTTCCAAAGTACTCTCGCCCCTATTCGATCTCCCCCACCCCGACTCCAAAACGCCTGCTGTATAGTGTAACGAGGACACATTGTTCGTGTCTCGAACAATCGTGCCGCGACAGACGGAGGACCAGACATGTTGCATCGAAGCAGTGGATCAAAAACTCTGATACCGACCGCTATTTTGACCGTTCTGTTTCCACTTGCGTTGGCGAGCATCCAGCCATTAGCCGCTCAAACAACCATCCTGCAGGACGACTTTGAAGATGGGACCACACAAGGCTGGATTCCGTTCGGCAGCGGCACCGTGACAAACAGCACAACGGTAGCTTACAGCGGCACGCACAGTCTGGAATCGAGCGGCCGCACGGCGACATACAACGGGCCCAGCTTGGACCTGACCAGTACTCTGCTGGCGGGCGCAACCTATCAGATATCCGTTGAGGTTCAGTTAGTATCCGGAGGATCGCCGTCTACTCTGACCATGACCATGAAGCGGACTCCCTCGGGCGCGAGCGCGCAATACGACCAGATCGCGGCCACAGCCACAAATGCCGTTACGGATTCGGGTTGGGTGACCTTACAGGGAAATTATTCCTTCAGCGGGAACGTTTCGGATTTGCTGCTTTACGTTCAAAGCTCGAGCGCGACCGGCTCCTTCTACATCGACGATTTCGTGATTACCGAAATCGCGCCACCACCGGGCGGCGGCGGCTCGCAGGACAATTCAGGCATCACAACGACCTTTGAGGACGGAACAGCCGACGGATGGACGCCGCGGATTGGCGACGAAACGCTCACGGTGACCACCGCGGACGCGCACAGCGGCAGCTACAGCCTTCTAACAACCGGACGCCAGCACGCGTACGATGGCCCCAGCATTAACGTCGCGAACAAAATGTATAACGGCTCGGAATACCAGGTGACCGTGTGGGCCAAGCTGGCGCCCGGAGAGTCGCCAGCGATGTTGAGAGTCAGTCTGCAGGTTACGCTCGCAGGCGTGGCCTCCTACTACACGGTTGTTCCAAGTACCAACGTCACGGCCGATGCTTGGGTCGAGCTTACGGCCCGATACGCTATGGCGTCCAACTACAATTCCGCCTCTCTCTACGTGGAATCCGTCACCGGCACGCCATCGTTTTACATCGACGATTTCCAGCTTGCGTATATTCCGCCTGTCCAGATCCAGACCAACCTCGCCTCGGTGTATCAGACCTTGGCGTCGTATTTCCCGGTCGGCGCCGCCATAGACACGACCGATCTTTCAGGAGTGCACGCGCAATTGTTGGTCAAGCATTTTAACGACATTACTTCTGGAAACGACATGAAGTGGGACGCAACCGAGCCGCAAGAGGGAACCTTCACGTTCACTACGGCCGAAGCCGAGGTAAGTTTCGCGAAAGCCAATAACATGCTGATTCGTGGACACAATCTGTGCTGGTACCAGCAGAACCCTGCGTGGCTGTTCCTCGATGCCGGCGGGAACCCGATGACGCCCACGCCTGCCAATAAAGCTCTTCTCATACAGCGGTTGCAAAATCACATCACCAACGTGGTCCAACACTTCGGAAACGCCATCTACGCCTGGGACGTGGTGAATGAACCTATCGATCCATCGCAGCCGGACGGCCTGAGGCGTAATATGTGGTATCAGATCATCGGCCCGCAATATATCGATATTGCGCTGCAAACAGCACGCCAGGCCAATCCGAACGCCAAGCTATTTATCAACGATTACGATACGACCAATCCAGTTCGAAGGACCGCGCTCTACAATCTGGTCGTCGGCCTCCAGAGCCGTGGAATTCCGATCGACGGCATCGGCCATGAGATGCACAACAATGTGCAATATCCGTCGGCACAATCGGTGGTCGATACCGTCAACCTGTTTTCCTCGCTCGGTCTCGACAACGAAATCACGGAGCTGGATATCAGCGTCTACACCGACAGCACGTCCAGCTACACCACTGTTCCGGATTCGATTATCGCGGAGCAGGGTTACCGTTACCGCGACTACTTCCAGGCCTTCCGGCAACTAAAGGGAAAGATCAGCTCGGTAACGCTGTGGGGCATTGCCGACGACGACACCTGGCTCGATTCATTCCCCATTAACCGGCTGGACCTGCCGCTGTTATTCGATACAAATTTGCAAGCTAAACCCGCGTATTGGGGCGTCGTCGATCCCTCCCAGTTGCCGGGATCCGGTCTGACCGGTTCCATTTCTTCGAAAACGGGGCTGCCAAATGCACGTGTTTGGAACATTAGCCTGAGTAATCCAGGGCCGGGTACTGCTTACGCCGCGCAAATCGCGGGATTCACTTTGACGCAGACCGCCGGCGACCCCGGCTGCAAGCCGATAATCAACAGCACATTCCCCGTCGCGCTGGGAGACATTTCCTCGGGCGCATCGGCCGGTACAAATGTCACGATCGATTTCAGGGGGTGCTCGCCTTTGACGCGATTCTCAGTGAACGTCCCGTACAATTCCACCGGCGGAGCCAATACCGGCGCGATTGTGCGGAATAACGAGTTTAGATAAAACAATAATCGGAGTTACTAAATGAAACGAGCGCTTTTTAGCTTCCTATTTATCGGCCTGATTACCGCGTGCGCCCAAGCCGCTCCCATGCTGGTACTGAGTCCGTCCAACGGCGTAGTCTCCGGGACTCCCGGTTCCACTGTCGGCTGGGGCTTCACGCTGACCAACAATACGGATTACTTAGTCGTGACCGGGTCGACCTTCACACCCACAAGTCTCTACGGAAATTATCAGGACTACATTGGGACGGATAATTTTATTGTTGTCGGCCCGAGTCCGGAGAGCACGTCCGTCAGCCAAAGTTTCGATTCCACGGCGCTGACCGGCGTGGGCGGATTCACCATCGACAGCACGGCGCCCGTCGGGTTTTCTCCTTCCGGAGCACTGACCATATACTACGATCTGTTTTCGCAAGATCCGAACAGTCCGAATTTCGACCCGAGTTCGCAAATCGGCAGCGACGATACTCTGTCGCAGACAGTGCGCGTGAACATCACGCCAGAACCCGCGTCGCTCCTGCTGATGAGCGCCGGATTCCTGCTGCTGGCGGGTGGCTTGATGCGAACTCAATAACTTCACGTTCCTGATCACAACGGGCGACTCGGGCTTCGTTTCGCAAAATCGTGCCCAAGAGACCGCGCCTGTTATGCTGGGCATTAGGTCCCCCTACATCGCCATGCGGCGCATCTCCGCTTTTTTGGCCGTCGCCGCAGTTATCGTTATCGCGGCGGTCGCCTACACCCTCAAGCTCCGTATCGACAAAGCGCGCCACGACCATGCCGCGCCCGCTCCGCACATCGCGGTCGGCTACGAAGCCAGATCACCGAACGGTTGGTCCTGGAACAAGGATGATCCGCAAACCGGAAAGCCCATGGTCCGCTTGCAAGCCGATTCCGCCCAGGCGACCCACGATCCCTCGACGCTCGAAATACACGGCCTCGCTCTGCGGCTCTATGCCAAGAACGCCTCCACTTACACCTTTATCCGCTCCGGCAAAGCATTTTTCGATGAGCGATCCGGCCTTTTGAAATCCGACGGACCCGTCTTCATCGTGATGAACGTCCCCGCGGACAAGGACGCCGCGAACCCGGACGAAGCTGCCAAACGCGTCCGCGTTACTACCTCCGGCGTGACGTACGAAACCAAAACCGGCAAGGCCAGCACCTCGCAACTTGCCTCGTTCATCTTCCCCAAAGGCGATGGCAGCGCAGTCGGAGCCGAATACGATCCCAACACCAAAGTGCTCTCCCTGAAATCGCAGGTCTCGCTCGATTGGATCGGCGACGGCCCGGCCGCGAACAAGATGCACATCGAAGCGCCCAGCCTGATCTATAAGGAAGCCGAGCAGAAGGTCTATCTCTCTCCTTCGGCTAAATTGCAGCGCCGTTCGACCACCATTGAAGCCCAGAATCCAGTGGTCACTCTCGACGATGGCCGCTTGCGACAGATCGTCGGCGACCACGGCATGGGCGCTGACGACCGCGACGACCGCCACACCACTTACTCTGCCGATAGAATGACCGCGCTCTTCGATGATGACGGCAATCTGGTGAACATCGTGGGAGAAAACAACGCCCGCGTCGTCGCCAGCCAGTCCGCCTCGCGCACAACATTAACCGGCAATCGCGCCGACCTTCGTTTCGCCGTCTCGACCCAACAGGTAAACGGCCAGCCGCGCAGCGATAGCGATCTGCACCTGGTCCTGGCCGACGGCCATGCGGTCGCCGAGTCGGTTCCGCTGCCCCAGCCCGGCGTTCAGCTCGCCGAGACTCGCATTCTACGCAGCGAACACATCGAGCTCGAAATGAAGCCTGGCGGCCGCGATGTGCAGGAAATTCGAACCCCTTCGCAGGCCCAATTGGAATTTAAGCCGAATCGTCCCGATCAATCCCACCGCATTGTCGATTGCTCGCGGCTGCGCGTGATCTATGGGTCCGGCAGCTATGTCGATACGCTGCTCGCCTGGAATGCCGCGACTCACACCGATAAGCCCGCCTCGGCCGCGCGGGTTAAAGCCGCATCCGGTGAAAGCGGCCGCCCTCCGGCGCTCACCTGGAGCGATCGCATGACCGTCAAGTTCACGCCCAACAGCAACCAGGTCGCCTCCATCGAACAGGTGGGGAATTTCCGCTACCAGGAAGGCGTACGGAAAGCCTGGGCACAAAAAGCGCTTCTCAATCAAAACATCAATCAAATCACGCTCAACGGCGCCGCTCATGTGCTGGACGATACCGGTTCCGCGATTGCCGACCAGATCGTCATGAATCAGGCCAACGGCGATATGGACGCCACCGGTCACGTTGTATCCACGCACGAGCCGAATAAGAATCAGAAGCCCGGCACGTCGATGCTCGACGACACTAAATCGATGGACGCCCAAGCCGACAGCATGCAAACGCGCAACGACAATGCCGAGATCCATTACGAAGGGCATGTCGTGATGTGGCAGGGCGCCAATCGCATCGCTGCCGATCGGATAGATGTCGATCGCGACACGCAAACGCTGCATGCGATAGGCAATGTCGTAAGCGAACTTGTGGATAGTAAGTCGAACGATGGCGCGCCACCGCTCTTCACCACCGTGCGCGCGCCGGAGCTGGCCTATCGCGACGATACACGCCTGGCGCACTATATTGGCGGCGCGAAACTCGTGCGCGGCAACATGACCGTGACCGCGCAGGAAATGCTCGCTTATCTGACCCCGCAGACCGGCAGCAACACCGGCCAATCCTCGTTAGACCACGCCTTCGCCAATGGCGATGTGCTCATTCACTACGTTTTGCCCAATAAGACCACCCGCACCGGAGCGGCGTCGCACTGCGAATACTACACCAGGGAAAACAAGGTTGTGCTGAACGGCGGCGCTCCGCAAGTGGTTGATAGCTACAAGGGAGTCACCAAAGGCCGCCAACTCACTTATTACGACAATGACGGCCGACTGCTTGTCGAAGGCGCGAAAAAACAGCTCGCCTACACGCAAATGAAGAAGAAGTAGCTTGGCCGGATGTCTTAGGCCAGAACCGGTTCGAGCTCGTGCTCCGCAACCGGCTGAGTCTCGAGCCGCGCTCCCGCGTGATTGAACTTCACTGAAACCAGCTTCGAAACTCCCGGCTCCTGCATCGTCACGCCGTAAAGCGACTGAGCGACCTCCATGGTCCGCTTGGCGTGCGTAATGACTATGAACTGGGTCTGCTGGGCCATCTCGTCCAGCAATCTTGTCAGCCGGATGATATTCGGCTCATCCAGCGGCGCATCCACTTCGTCGAGGATGCAGAACGGGCTGGGGGTGTATTGGAAAATCCCCATCAGCAGCGCCATCGCGGTGAGGGATTTCTCGCCGCCCGAAAGCAGCAGAACGCTTTGCAGCTTCTTGCCCGGAGGCGAGGCGACGATGTCGATTCCAGATTCCGCCGCGTTCTCTTCATCGGTGAGGCGCATCTCGCCGACACCGCCTCCAAACAGCACTTTGAACATCTCGCGGAAGTTGTTGTTGATGACTTGAAACGCTTCCGCGAATCTCTTGCGCGATTCGTTATCGATCTCGTGGATCGCTTTCTCAGTGTCTCGAATCGAATCGAGCAGATCCTGCCGCTGCGCGGTGAGAAAGTCCTGGCGCTGCTGAGCTTCTTCGAATTCCTCCAGCGCCTGCGGATTTACCGGGCCTAGCGCTTCTATTTTTCTCCGCATCTCGCTATATTGGATCTCGAGATCGGACACGCTCGCTTCTTCCGCCGGTGGCGTGTCCTGAACCAATTGCGGCAGAGTCGTTTCGAGCTCGTTTTGACAGGTCTCTTCCAGATGAGTCATTCCGGATTCGGCGCGCGCCAGCGCCACTTGTAGCTCCGACCGCCTGTCTTGCACCGCTTGTGCTTCGGCGCGCAGCCGCTTCAGCTCTTCGTCGGTTTCGGCCAGGCGCGCGCGCAATTCCGTTTCGCGGCTCTCGAGCCCCGCCACGTCCGTTTGCATTTCCGCAATCGCGCGGCTCAACTCGGCCGCCCGCGCTTGCAGGTCTGTATTGCTGGCCAGCAGCTCCGTCCGTTGTTGGCCCAACTGCTCCATCTCGCGCGTAAGCTGCACGCGGCGCGCAGCGAAGTCCTGGACTTGCGCCTCGACGCGAGCGCGCTCGGCCGCGAGCGAACGCCGCCGCTCTTCCAAACTGGCGAGCTCGGCGCGCAAATTCGAATGCTCTTCCGTCTTGCGCGCCAACTCGGCCTGCCAGCTCGCCAACTCCTCGCGCCGCGATTCAAGCGCCCGCTCTTCGCCCGCCCGCGCCTGCTCCGCCCGATCTAGCGATTCGCGATCGGCCGTAAGGCTCGCTTCCACCTTCACTCGCTCGCGCGATAAGCGATCGAGTTCAAGCCGCGCGTTGGAAAGCCGGGTCTCGACACGCTGTAATTCCTCAGCCAGCTTGCGGCTCTCGTGATCGAGCGCGAGCACGTCCTTTTCTTGCGCCTGCTGCTTGGTCCGCAGATGCTCCACATGCGCGGAAAGCTGCGAAATCGCGTGCTCCAGTTCGGCAACGCGCGCCTGCGCCGCAGCCAATTCCTGCTGCTTCGTCTCTTCGATTCGCGAGATCTCGCGCAGTTCTCTTTTGAGCGCCAGCGGACCCGCGCCGGTCTTCTTCCCGCCGCTCACCGCGCGCCCGTGATAGTTCACTCCGTCCGGCGCGAGAAACCAGCACTGCGGAAATTGCATGGCCAGATCGCGCGCGAGCGTGCGGTCCTCCACCAGATAGCAGTTCGCAATGCGCGGCAGCATGTGCAGCGGAATATTCGATAGTCCATTTGTGAACCGCAGCGAATCTGTCAATTTACCGGCAATTCCCGGCTCTGCCGCCAGCTCCGGCAGCTCGGTGGACGTAACGCTGTCTTCATTCGCCGCTTCCACCAGGAACGTAGCGCGGCCGTTCAATTCCGTGCGCATCAACTCGATACCGCGCTCGGCTTCCGCCCAGTCGCGCATCACGACGTATTCGAGTTCATCGTGCAGAAACTCTTCCGCCGCCTTTTCAAGCTGCGGCTCTACTTCCAGAAAATCTGCCAATACGCCCACCGGCCGGAGATTCTGGGAGCGGCCGTTTTCGACTGCCGTAAACAGCCGCTTCACCGTTTCCGTGGTGTAGCTGCGATGCTGCAGCACCTCTTCGAGCGAATCTTTTCGCGCTTTGGCATGCGAAAATTCGCTGCGCAGCCGCTCGAACTCCTGCCGGTTCTGATTTAGTTCCGCGCGCTTTTCTTCCAGTTCCCGCTCGACGCTTTTGCGCTGGTCCGTAACCGAAATCAGCTCCGTCTGCCGCGCCGCCAGATTTCCGGAAAGCTCCGCCTGGCTCTTTTTGATCCGCGTCAGATCGTTTTCCGACTGGCGCTCTTCGCCGTGCGCGCGCTGCGCTTCCCGATCCGCCGCGGCAAGCTGCGCTTCCATCTGTGTGATGCGATTCTTCAACGCCGCCGCATCGCCCAGCAGCTTCAGCACTCGCGTTCGCGCCTCTTCCAGCGCGCGCTCCTGTTCCAGCAGCCGGTTTTGCGCCTGCTGCCGTTCGGCCGATCGTTCCTCAAGCTGTTGCCGCGAGCCCGCGCATTCCTGTTCGAGCGCCTCCAACTCGACGGTTTGCCCCTCCAACTCAGCCGCCCGCTGCTGCTGCTGCTGCTCGAGTATCTGCGCTTCCGCTGCTCCGGATGCCAGCCGCTGCTCAATTTGCTCGATCTGCTTCGCCTGATATTCAAAGCGCCCGCGCGCGCGCTCGGCCTCAAGCTCCCGGTCGGCGAGTTGCTTGCGCGCAGCCGTCAGTTCCTGTTCATTGGCAAACGATCGATCCAGCATCCCCCGCTGCGCGATTTCCCGCTCATCGATGCCCCTTTGCGCGCGCTGCAGCTCCGCTGACGCGAGGTTCAGCTCAATCGCGATTTTCGCCGTCTCGCGCTCCAGCATTCGGAACTTCGCCGTCAGAAGTTGCCGCAGATATCCGGTCGCTTCCGCCTTCAGTTCCGAATACCGCCGGGTTTTCGACGCTTGCCGCTTAAGCGAATTCACCTGTCGCGTCACTTCTTCGAGAATGTCGAAGACGCGCGCCAGGTTTTGTTTTGCGCTCTCGAGCTTGGCTTCCGCCAGCCGCTTGCGGGTCCTGAATTTCGTAATACCCGCCGCTTCCTCGATCACACCGCGCCGGTCCTGCGGCCGGTTGCTCAGAATCTGGCCGATCCGCCCCTGCTCAATAATCGCGTAGCTTTCCGGCCCGAGCCCGGTACCGAGGAACAGATCCTGAATATCGCGCAAACGGGCCAGCTTGCCGTTGATCAGATATTCGCTTTCGCCGGACCGGTACAGCCGACGGGTAATGGTGATTTCGCCCGTGCGCTCGCCCGCCTTCGCGGCGTCTGTCTCTATAGGCGCGTGCTCGACATGGCCATTGCTTCCATTCACGCCATTCATCGATTCCAACGGGCGGGGGCGTTCGCGCGGCACCAGGGTCATCGTCACCGATGCCATTCCCAGCGGTTTCTTATCGCGCGTGCCGGCAAAGATGACATCTTCCATGCGCGCGCCGCGCAGGCTCTTTGCCGATTGTTCTCCCAAGACCCAACTGATGGCATCGCTCAGGTTCGATTTGCCGCACCCGTTCGGTCCCACCACGGCAGCAATCCCGCTGCCGGTGAATTTCATCTCGGTCCTGTCGTAAAAGGACTTGAAGCCTTGAATTTCGACTCGCTTCAGCTTAAGCAACGCCCGGTATCCTTCCTAAGAGATATTGTCGGGGGTGACTCTATCGTAACTGGACTTGACAGCCCTGTAAAGCCACCCCACTACTATCTTTTGTGCAAATCCCTGTCGAAAACTCTACATATAGAGGTGTAAGTTCCTTGCCTTATGTTTTGAGCCAGGGTGTCCGGCTGTACTGGGAGGAGCACGGCTCCGGTCCGCCGGTGCTGCTGATCATGGGTCTGAGTTTTACACACGAAATGTGGTTTCGCGTTCTACCCCACCTAATTCGGGCGGGGTATCGCGCTATTTTGTTCGACAACCGGGGCATGGGACGCAGCGGCTGTCCGCGCGCCCCCTATTCGATACGGCAGATGGCCCGCGATGCCGCAACCGTCATGGACGCGGCGGACGTCGCTTCCGCGCACGTCGTGGGCGCTTCCATGGGAGGAATGATCGCGCAGGAGCTGGCACTCCGCGCGCCGGAGCGGGTGCGAAGCCTGATGCTGGCCTGCACCACGCACGGTGGATTGTTCGGCAGGTGGCCGCATTTCCGCCGCTGCCCCGGGCCGCTCCGCTGGTACCGCGCCACGCGGGCCGAGCGCGAACGCGCGCTGCGGATGCTGCTCTATGCCGAAGCCACGCCGCTCGAACGCATCGAAGAGGATTTGGCGGTGCGCTGCGGCTGTGGCTGGACATCCCGGGGTTTTTACGGCCAGTTTGCCGGAATCTTGTTGTGGAGTTCGTACCGCCGCCTGCCGCGCATTCACGTGCCAACCCTGGTGCTGCATGGCGAAGAGGATCATTTGCTGCCCGCCGAAAACGGCCGCGTGGTCGCCTCCCGCATTCCCGGCGCGCGCTTCGAGCTAGTGCCGAACGCAGGCCACATTCTGATTACCGATCAACCGGAGGTATCGGTACGGCTCTTTCTGGATTTTCTAAAAGAGAACGCCGAGTGCCCTCTCGCTTCCACTTGACATCCAAGTTAAGGAACTCGCGCGCGAAGTAGCCCTCGCACCTGGCCGGCTCAAAATTCCAGCCGTGCCTGGAACGCAATCATCCGTGGCGAACTGTCGCCACCCAGCCCAACGCCGAGCAGACCTGTTGGAGGTGACGTCATGTATGTGAGAGCGCCGAATCCGGTCTGAGTGGCGGGATTGCCTGGAACTCCGGAGATCACAACCGACGGCAGACCAAAGTTCGGGTGATTAAAGACATTGAAAAACTGCGCCTCAACGCGAAGTTTGAATCCTTCATTAAGGGCAAACCATTTGGTGAGATAGAAATCGCTCCACGTGAAATCAGGGCCTCGTAGGGCATTCCGTCCGAGGTTTCCAAATTGGCAGTTTTGTGGACTATCGCCGCTGGTACAAGCGCCCGTACTCGGATCGATGGCGGAAACGAAGGCATCCGGGTTAAGCCACTGTATCGTTCCGGGCTGTGTGGTGCCAGGGATGGCGTTGTGCTCGTACAATGGGAGGCCCGGTACAACCGTACCCGAGCGCGCGATTGCGCACTTTTAATGGAAGTTGATACACGTAGTTGCCCATGAGATTGTGGCAGATGTCGTAATCACATGGGCCGCGATCGCGAGCTAAATCGGATGCAAGAGGCGAAAGAATAGCGCCTGCGGAGAATTGCAGGAATCCGCCGTTCGAGACTTCGTCGATCCAGTGGCTCCAGGTGTAATTGACTTGGGCCTGGAGACCGTGCCCAAGGCGTTTTCCGGCTGTAAGCTGAAGTCCGTTGTAATGGCTGTTCGCGCCGGTGTTCAGTTGGGTAACGGCTCCAAATCGCGGGTCAGCCGGTTGGCTGTATGGGAATGGCGAGAAACACCCTGAGCACACGTCTGGTATCCGTTCACCTGCGTTGTATAGGGTTGGTTGACGGCGCGGGTTCCTACGTACTGAGCCTTCAGATTGACGGTATTGCCTACCTGATGTTCCAGCGCGAAGCTCCATTGAAGAAAGTAAGGTGCGTGGAGTTTGCCGTCTGGTACCGCGGTGATCGACACTGGGGGCAGACAGGCGTCCGGGTTAGAAAGCCGCGAGGCACATGAGAGTTCATTGTTATGGAAGCCGGTCAGAAAATTTGCATTGGCTGTAGCGGATGTATCTACTGCGCTGTTCGGCACGCCTGGCGCGATTGCAATGCCGCCCACCGTGCCCAGCAAGCCGCCTTGGAATGTATTTACGTAGGGCGGATTTGCGCCAATCAAATCGGCGATGCTTCCCGGCAACAAATCGCTAAAGAGGCCGAAGCCCGTCCGCACCACCGTTTTGGGCTCGATCTGCCAGGCGAGGGTCGTTCTGGGCTGCAGGATCGCGAGGGGCGTTGACTGAAACAGATTCCCATTGCCAGTCTGTATGAGCGAACTCAAGGCGTCATTCACGTCGTGCGAAATAGCGGCAAAAGAGCCAGGCAGCCGCGCTACTACATTGTGCGGATTCAGCGGGTTTGAGTTGTGTGTAATTCTCATCCCGAAGGTCCATGTCAGGTGCTGCCCGAGTTTCCACATATCCTGGACATAGAAATCCGCATTCAGAAAATTAAATGGCTGCGAGCTGGCCAGCGGATAGGTTTCGCTTGCGTTGGATGCGACGCCGTAGATGAATTGGGGCAGATTCGTATAAGTGACGGCCGGAACGGTTCCTTCGCCGAAGTCATATCGAAGTCCGGTTGATTGAACACATTGAATGCGTCGAATTCGAAGCGCAGCCGGAAGCGCTCGTTAAGCGCAAACTCCTTTGCGAGGTCCATATCGAAGCGAACCTGGAACGGCCCGCGGAATAGGTTCCGTCCCGACGCTCCAAACAGCGACTCATAGTTGTCGCATCCCGAATCGTCGCAGGGAGGAACTCCGAACTGACCGGGCGCAACGAACTGTGGCGCGAAATCGTTCGCGTTCAATACCGGATTGCCGGCATTCACGCCAGTTGTCCCCTGCAGCTCCGCCTGCTTGGCCGAAACCCCGGGCTTCAGCGGCACGATCGCATTGCCATTTTCGTCAAGCGTGCCAAAGTACAGGCTTCCCACCGAGCCCGAGTAACGTAAACGCTGTAAGGTTGGCCGCTCTGCGCGACGGTTGACCGCCCAGCGTCCAGCCGTTGACAAATTCGCCGAATAATTTTTTGGAAGTGACATTCGGAATCGTGTAACTGTAGTTGACCAGAAACACGTGTGTTTGATCGAAGTCCGCCGAAGCATAGTTCGATTTCGGGTAAATCGGATTATTACCGGTGACGAAAAGGCCCCGACCGCTTTGTTCGTCCAGAGCGTGAGAGTAAGTATAAGAAGCAGTGAACTGCAGGCCGGACGAAAAGCGTTTGCGAGCCTGAAGTTGTAGGGCGTTGTAATTTGAAATCCCCTCAGCCTCGTACAGCACCGAGTTCATGTCATAGCCGATGTAGGGCACGCGAATCGGCGCGTTACCGGAGTACTCATTAGTCGAGACCGGCTCCAGATTGAGACTGAGCGGAGTGGCGCCGCCATAGGAGTAAATCTCGCCGTTCACTGGGCTTTGCGGCGTGGCGATCCGGGGCTCATTGAACGGAATCGGCAGAACCTGGTGTACGCCATGATTGCCGACATAGCCCGCGCTGAGCAGCCAATTATTCGCCGCCTGATATTTGAATATCGAACGTCCAGTTTTCCGAATACGGCAGCTTGTTATTGATGTCGTATCCGCCGAATGCGAACGGTCCAAACAAATTGGACGCCGGGAAATCGCCGGATTCGGTCTGGGCGATATTCGGCAAATAGGCCAGGAAAGCCGCGGGGCTTCCCGGAGGCGCGCTCGGAACAACAGTGCCGAACGGCGCCGATAAAGTCGCTCCTCTCGGAGAAGAAATCGGTGATACGAAGGGAGGCGCCAGCGTGACGCCGAACGGCCCGTTAAAGCCCGGCGCCCGCGCTCGGAGAAAGATAACTGAAAAATTCGCCGCGGTCGTAGTACATGCCGAATCCGGTGCGAATGGTCAGCTTCGATAACGGACTCCACGCGATTCCGATGCGCGGCGCAAAGCCCCACTGCCGCTGCCTCATTAATGAATCGCTCGCTTCCGGCGTCGCAAAGTTCTTGTTATTGCCCGCGAACTCGAGTCCTGAGCCGGTGATTGTATCGGTCGCGGCATTATACGAATAGAGATTTGCATCAAAGCCCGTAAGCCTGCCGTATTTTTCCGAAAGCGGCCCATCGTAATCCCAACGCAGCCCCATTGTGAGCGTCAGATTGCTGAGTATCTTGTAATTGTCGTTGACAAACGCGCCAACTGTATCGGACCGGTAATAACGGTCCGCTGAACCGGCGAACTCCTCGCCGGATCGCACCTGGCCTTCCACGAAATTGGCGAACGTGGTGAAGTCCAGCGTGTCGGTGGAAGTGTTGTTGTTGATGATGTTGAGCTGCGTGTGGTCCCATTGCATTCCGAACGCCAGCGTGTGCTTGCCTTTCACCCCATTCAACGTGGTCCCGTACTCCCATTGGTTCTGGAACATGCCCGCATTGCCGAAACTGGTGCTCGGACCGAATTCATACCCTGCGCTGATCGTCGGATCCGCATTGCGGGAAAGTCGTCGAGTTAGGTAGATTAATTCCTAATTGGCTGGGCGAAAAGGCCTGCCCTGGGCCGCGTACGCGTTCAAACGGGTGAACCCAACGCGTTGCTCCCAAGTGAGCGATGGCGTCAGGATGACCGTATTTTCAATCGAGCCAACCTGGCTTCCCGCCGAAAGCTGCTGCGGGAATCCGAGCGAGCTTCCAACCGCCCCAAACGGATTCGTGGTTGGGTTGGTCTGCACGTAATACTTGCCTGTCAAACGGTCCTTGTCGCTGGCCACGAAATCGACATTAGCAATAACCTGATCCACGCTCGACTGTGCGTTCGGGCCCTCCACAACGGCGTCATAGCCGAGCAAGGTCGCCAGGGCCGGATTGGTAATCTGCGCGCTGGGAACCAGATATTGGCCGTTCGGCCGTTTAGCGTTCAGCACCGCTGAGGCGGCCGGGCTAATCTGGCTCGGCGATAGGGTCGTTCCAAAGCTGCTCTGGATCGCATTGGCGATGCCTTGCGCGCTGCGATCGTTGGTGAGGCCAAGCGGTACCGTCACCTCCTTAGTTGCATCGGTCGCGTCCGCAATGCGCACGCCCTGGTACGACAAAAAGTAAAAAAGCTTGTTCTTCTTAATCGGTCCGCCGAGCGTCGCCCCATACTGATTACGGTTCAGAAACGGCACTTTAGTCGTGATCACCGGAGAGGCGTTATAGAAAAACGGAGCCGCGTTCATATCGCTGTTCTGAAACTTCTCGTAAATCTCGCCGTGAATTTGATTCGTCCCCGATTTGGTGAGGACCGAGATGTGCGCACCGCTGTTGGCGCCCTGCGTGGCATCGTACATGGCGGCGTTCACGCTGATCTCCTGAATCGCTTCCACAGGAGGCGTTGGCAGCGCCTGCCCAATCGCGCCATAAACCGACGTGCTCGTCTGAATTTCGCCTCCCGCACCGAAATTTCGCCGGTATTGAGCACAAACCGGTTCTCGCCGACCTGGCTGGTCGAATTGCCATTGAACAGATTGTTTGTGCCTATGCCGTTTAGCGAGAAGCTGTTGCTCGTATCGCGCTGTCCATTGGCGTAGATGGCCTGATTACCCAGCCCTGCATTGCTCCCCGCTCAGGAAGTCAGCGTGTACGCCGGGAGCCATAATCGGCAGTTGTGTGAAGCTGCCGGTGCCGAGCGGAGTTTGTTGAATCGTAAACTGATCGACAACGTAGCCGTTCGTCGTGTCCACCTGGTTCATCAGCGGCGCGCCGGTCACTTCCACCGTAGTGCTCACCGATCCGATTTTCAGATTCCCCGCTACCGTTGTAGTCCGATCGCCCTGAACCGCGACCTGCGTATGAGTTTCGGTTTCAAAACCTGCTTTCGTAAAAGTAACCTCGTAAGGTCCCACCGGGAGGTTTGGAATCGAATAAGAGCCGCTGGAATCGGTATGCACTGTGGCTTTCAGATTCGTTCCGATATTACGCACTTGGACGCTGGCATCGGGAACCGCCGCGCCCGAGGAATCTTTCACTGTTCCTGTGATCGAGCCGAGAGCCTGCTGCGCTAAAAGCAAGCGTGGCGTGGAACACACCACCAGAAACAAAACGGCAACTAGACTGATGAATTTCGTTCGCGAAATCAACACGCTCTTCTCCTTCGGGGGACTGGGCCAGAATACCGCACGAGGGTTACAATGCGGTTAAATTGAGGGGGACTTGAACGCGCTCTCGAAATCGAGGATAATAGTCCTCGAAAGCGAATTCCATGGCCACCATACCATTGGCGCCCGTCATTGCGGGCTACGCATTCGACCGGAGCCCTGATCTGGCGAACGCGAACGAACGCGAGCGTCTGAGCGGCAGCGCCATCAAAGCATTTCTGAACATCATCGAAAAATGGGATTTGAGCGAGGCACAGGCCCGCGGCTTGCTGGGAGGAATCGCCTCATCCACCTTCCACGCCTGGAAAACGACCCCCTCCGGCAAAAAGCTCAACCAGGACACATTGATGAGAATTTCACTCCTCATCGGTATCTATAAGGCCCTGAACATCTACTTCAGCAAGCCCTGGGCGGACCGTTGGGTGGTGCTCGCCAATCGTGGGCCCATGTTTGCCGGCCATGCTCCGGTCGACTACATGCTTCGGCACGGTCAGCCGGGAATGCTGCAGGTACGGCGTTTGCTCGATAGTTGGCGTGGCGGACATTGACGCCTCTGGTTAAGGAGTTCCAGCGGAACTCGACACACCGCCTCATCCCCTCGCGCTACAGCGAATCGGGAACCGTGCTCGAAGAGATCACCGACAGTGCGGCCATGCTTGAAGATATTGTCCTTCTCGATGGCGCCACTAACGATCGCATTCGAGGCGAGCAGCATGGCCTGAGTGGCATCAGCACTTACGAACTGATTTACGGAATCCCGAACGCTCACATCGTCAACGCGGCATTCACGCATACGAGCGATTTCGGCTCCCGTTTCAGCGATCAGACCCGAGGAGCCTGGTACTGCGCCGAGGAACGGGAAACATCGATTGCCGAAGTAACCTACCACAAAGCAAAGCGCCTCGCGGAAATCGTCGTGCCCGACCTGCCCGGCCATCGCCCGGACAAAGAAATCTCGACCTTCGACGATTGGCTGGCCGATTTCCGGGCGAAGTTTCACGTATTAGATCCCCCTGCCAAGTTTTCGCGTTATTTGCAGCCGGAGCCCGTCCCGCGCTGTTACTTGCCTTCCCAGCAGTTGGCGCGGCAACTGCTCGTCGAAGAGCAATCGAACGGGATTGTCTACCCAAGCGTTCGCCGCAAAGGCTTCCCCTGTCTCGTGTGCTTTCGTCCCGCGCTAGTCTATAACCCACGCCGCCGCGGCCGCTTCGAAATAACCTTCACCGCCATCAAAACGGGCTATGACCACAAAGTCCGCGCCGTTCCTATCGATTGAGCTACGCACCCGCGACCCTGAAAACGACCGCGTAATCGCAAGGCTTCTGCTGCGGCATCACTACACTAAGTCCCGTCTCGTCCTGCGACCAGTCCAGCTTCCCGCTAGAACCCAGCATCTCCACGTTTTGGATTTTGCCAACTCGCAGTTCCGTATTCATGGCTAACGGAGGAATGAGTGCCTTGTACTCCGGCCAACCCATCACGAACACATACAACGCCCCGTTCTTCGTCGTGAAGCGCACATCGGCGGCCGTCAGATCCTTCCGCTTGCTTTCATTGAATGCGGAATTCTGCGCCGAAGCGTCCGTCCCAGGCCCCTGGCCGAAAATCTTCCAGGGCCGCGTCGCATAGATCGCCTCGCTGTTGATATTCATCCACTCTGTAATTCCGGAAAGCACATTCAACTCCTCCAAATCCAGAGCGCCGCTCGCCGGCAGCGGAAAATTCAACAGCAGATTGCCGTTTCTGCTTACGATGTCGACCAGCATATCGATCACCATCTTCGGCGTCTTATACTGAACACCCCGTTTGTAATGCCAGTTCCCGATACAAGTATCGGTCTGCCAGGCAGTCGGCCAAATCTTGTCCACCACGCCCCGCTCCACGTCCAGCACGCAGGCGCCTTGGGCAGCATCTTCCCGGCGCTTGCTAGTGTAAATCGCCTGCGTCTTCCCACCATTCCGCTTCGCATTCAAGTTGTAATGATGCGCCACCAGGCTGAGCCCGTAATCTTCAAACGGTAAAGCGCCATCCGTGTAAAGCAGGTCTGGTTGGTAGTTATCGACCAGATCCTTGATTCGCAGATACCAGCGCTGCTTCCACCACTCCGGTATGCCGCTTTCATTCCAATCCAGGTCATGAGACCAAACCTGGTCTGAATCGACATACAGCTCCGAATATCTCGGATCGGCTCCGTCGTAAGGCACGCCCGCATACCGCCCGCTTTCATCGTGCCCATGGCTCACTGAAAACCATTTGTAAGTGATCCAAAGATGTTCGCTCACCCCGAACTTGAGCCCTTCATGAAGAGCCGCGCTGCGCCATAGTCCCACGATGTCCTTATGCGGCCCCATCTTCACGGCGTTCCAGCGCTGATAGCGTGAGTTCCACAGATCGAAGTTGTCGTGGTGAACGCCCATGCTCACAAAGTATTTCGCGCCGGCCCGCTTATATAGCTGCATCAAGCCGGCCGGATCGAATTTCTCGGCGCGCCACGAGGGAATCGTATCCTTGTAGCCGAATTTCGAAGGGTGCCCATAGGTCTCGACATGGTAGTTGTACTGTGCGCTGCCCTGAATGTACATGTTGCGCGCGTACCAATCCCCGTCTTCAATTGCCGATTGCGGCCCCCAATGCGCCCAAATTCCAAATTTCGCGTCCCGAAACCACTCCGGTATCTCATACTTCGTTAGAGACTCACGCGTGCCCTGAAACGGACCCTGCTCCATCTCCAGCCCGGGCGGTCGGTTGTCCGCCAATGCAAGCATTGGAACGCTCGCCGCCAGCGAACGAATTACATCTCTCCTGCTGATGTTCATCTGTAGCTCCCAAGCATCAAGTCAAATTGTTACAAACGAGCGATGCGCCTGGCCGCTGAAGCTCGTGGTCGAATAATAGTAGACAGCCTCAACGGAGTACAAAAAACTGAGCCTCCACTGCCGGGCCTTTTCAATGCTGCTTTGTGCGAGCACCTGCGTGTCATCGCTCGCGCAGTCGCCTGTCCAGGCGCCCATCGTCAGCACAACCACCAAAGAAGTCGTCGTGGATGTAGTCGTACGCGACAAACACGGTCATCTCGTTACGGACCTGCAGCCCGGCGATTTCCAGGTCTACGAAGACGGCGCGAGGCAGAAAATTACCAGCTTCCAGAACATCCAGGGCCTGCAGCAGATCGCGGCCGAACAGCCAGCCGCGGAAGCGTCGCAACCTCCCGCTCGAGCCGGTAGCCCGCGCAATACACTCCGCGAATTTAACTTCGTAACCATCGTTGTCGGTGATATTGCGCCTGAAAATCTCAGCTTCGCCCGAAATGCCTTGAGGGAATTCTTCAAAAATGAACTGCGACCCAAGACCTACATCGCCGTTCTCCGCGCCGACAACACGCTGCGCCTGCTGCAGCCGTTCACGGACAACCACGAAGTACTGCTGCGCGCTGCCGACAATGCAACTAAGCTGCATTCCGCGGGTTCATCCCAGGCAACTAACAATGCCCTCGCCACCCAAACTCTTACGGCTGCCGCAAACGCACCCACTGGCCCCGGCGCGAATCCCGTCGCCCAATCTCCGTTCAGTCCCAACGATTCCACGTTCCAGCGCTATGCCGGGTCGCTCGACGCTTCCGCCTCTACCGGAGTTGCCCAGATGGCCGAAGCCACTCTCGCCGCGCGTCTGCGCCTGGTCGGCGGCTACGTGAATGGCATGACCGCCATGGACATGCTTCGCGAACTGGTTCATGCCCAGGCTCATCTTCCTGGCCGCAAGGTCACGCTCTATCTCAGCGATGGCCTGCAGCTTCCGCCCGACCGGCCAGATAGCTTCGCCGGTGTCCTCAGCGATGCGAACCGCGCAGGAGTAACCTTCTACACCTTGGACACACAGGGTTTGAGCGTTCAAAGTCCGCTAGCCGGCTCGGTCGCTCAATTGAACCGGGCGACAAGTGAGAGCAACCTGGGGCGCGCCCTACAAAACGGATCGCTTAGTAAGGCTGATGCTTTCGATGCCGCTTCGGCCAGCGAGGACGTGCAGTTGCTCGCCTCCTCCAGCCCCCAATTGGCGCTACAGGAACTCGCCGTTCGCACCGGCGGCTTCGCCACAGCCAACACCAATGACATCAACGGTCCTATGCGCCGCGTAATGGAAGACATTGCCACGCATTACGAACTCGCCTACACGCCCAGCTCCGATGTGTACAACGGCGCCTTCCGAAAAATCGAAGTGAAGGTGGATCGGCCCAAGGTGACCATCCAGTCCCGCCGCGGCTACTTCGCTCTTCCTGAGCTAAACGGCGAGCCCATCCAGCCTTTCGAACTGGGCGCCCTGAACGCCATCAACGCGCGTCCCCAGCCGCGAGCCGTCCCATTCCAGGCTGAGCTACTCAAATTCCGCCCGTACCAGGGCGGAATCGAATGCGCAGTCACCTTTGAAGTCCCGCTCGCCGGCCTCACCCTGCAACCCAATCGCAAGCCCGGCATTTCCCATGTCGAGATTTCTTTGATGGGATTGATTCAGGATTCGAACGGACAAATTGTTCATAGGGTAAGCCGCGAACTGGTTCGCGAGATCCCCACCGCGCAATGGCCGGCTGCGCAGCAGCAGAGCATCACGTATTCAGAGCCGGTCGCGTTGATGCCCGGCCGCTATGTCCTCAGCACGGCAGTCGTCGACGACAGCGGCGGCGCAAGCGGCGCTCAAAAGAGCGGAGCCAAGCGGCTGTCGGAGTTCATCTCCCCGCTCGGCCCGCTCTCGCTGAGTTCCATCGAGCTCGTCCAGCGCGTCGATCCCCTCACCACGCCCGCCAACGCGCTCGACCCCTTCGAAATGCAAGGGAAGCGTCTTACTTTCACGCTTCGCGACACGCTCCCGGCGGGCAAACCTGCGCCCCTTTACTTCGTCATCTATCCAGGGCAGGACGCCGGCAGCGCACCTCCGAAAGTGTTCTTCCAACTGTTCAAGGACGGCAAGGAAGTCGCCCGCATCTCGCCGCAAGTGTCGAAGCCCGATGCGACCGGCGCCATTCCGGTCTACGCCGAACTCTCTCCTCCACCCGGTTCCTATGACCTCCGCGTGACCGTCACGCAAGGCGAATACACCGCCCAGTCAAGCCGCCTGCTAACCATCCAATAACCTTAATGGACGAACAAACTAACGAGCTGCAGCGCGCATTCGTGAAATTTTCCCGCGAAAAATTGAAGGACGAATATTGGCCACGAATCTGCCGCTGTCTGGACTCGCTCAGCGAGGAACAGATCTGGTGGCGTCCGAATGAGGCGAGCAACAGTGTTGGGAACCTGCTGTTGCATTTGAACGGAAATATGCGCCAGTGGATTCTGGCGCCGCTTGGCGGCATGGCGAATGTGCGCGACCGGGATGCGGAGTTCGCGGAACGGCGCCAAGTGGACACCGCCAAGCTACGCAGCGCTCTCGACGAAACGCTGAAAGAGTTCGACCGCATCCTGTCAACCTTAACCGCGCCAGACTTGCTCAAGACCTACACCATCCAGCGCTATGAAGGCGTCACGGCTCTCGCCGCCATCTATCACGTAGTCGAGCATTTCAGCATGCATTGCGGGCAGATTCTCTACATCACAAAGCTGCTTAGTGAAACGGACTTGGGATTTTACCGGCAGCTCAGTGGTTGGGGTTCGGTCCACTAGCTGGACCGAAGACCTCCTGGCTGAAATTGACACCCTTGTGGGCCAACGCGGTCGCAGTCCCTTCCCGGTAGATGTCTTGCACGGAGAAAGGTCTGGTTTACGAGTTAGAGCCGGACACTCGAATGTTGCCCGATTTCGAATTGATGCGGGCGATAGCCACTATCTATACCGCCGCGCTGAACGTGCCGCCTCAGGATTTCAAGAAAGGCTTTCCGGGAATCGCGAACAGGTTCGAATGGTTTGCTATCGACTACACCGGCAACTTCTGGATCGCGCGGCTCGGCAAATACAATTTTGCGTTGAACTCAGACGACGGCTCGAAGCTCTACATTGACGGCACACTGATCATAGACAATGATGGCGTGCATCCGCCTACCTGCAGAAAGGGAAGCGTGAAGCTGAAGGTCGGCGTTCATCCGCATCAGAGTATCTTATTTCCAGGGTCCCCGTTTCACGGTTGCTTTGACCCTGCGTGTCAAAGGCCCTTCTCAGAAATGGCGTCTCTTCAGTACAGACGAACTCAAGCCGCCGTCCGATGCCGGCGTCTGGACATCGCCGGCGAACTCCGGCCTGGTTGCCCGGCATTAACGTAGATGCTCGGTGTCGTGCGAAAATAAGTTCCGCGCAGCGCGTATCTTTTTCGCCCCGCCCCAGTGAATAGCGTGGAGAGCTTGGATGGAAAGTGAAAACGAAGCTGGGCTTCTCGCACGGGCTGCCAACGGAGACACAGAAGCCTTTCGACAACTCTTTGAAGCGCATCACGCGGCCATGTTCCGTTTCGCGTACCGTCTTACCAGCGCTGTGGATATTTCCGAAGATGTTACGCACGAATGTTTTCTTCGGCTGATGCGACATCGGAGGTTCGGCCGGGAACGCGGATCGCTTCGACGATATCTATACGGCATCGTCGGTGCAGGCGGCGATCTCAACTTTGGCACCCCTTCAGCGGCAAGCCATTTGTCTTATGCGAGTTCGACGAGTTGTCGCTAGACGAAGCCGCCGCCGATTGTAGGCGCGGATGTCGGCACTGTCAAAAGCCGCCGCCTCACGCCGTACCGGAGCCACGTCCGCATGTCCCCACCAAGAGGGGAGTAGTTTATAAATGTATGGAATGATGACGAGTTAAACTCCTCGCTTGAACAGGCAAAGAGCAGGTCGCCGGACCAACCCAGGAACACAACATTCTTCGCCTTTTTGCTGGCCGGTTTGCTCACGCGATCGGCCTATGGCCAGCATGGAATTTTGGGAGGAAGGGGCAAATATTGCAGCGATGGCTGGAAGCTCAGCGCGTTCCTATGTGCTTGAACCCTGGTCGCCCGGCCAGCACGTCAGCATCGAAGGTCTGACTGAAGTGATGCACACGGATGCGAAAGACGGCAGACCAGACACTTTTCATCGGGTCTTCGTAGATCCGGCGGCTCGGACATTCTGGGGATACGACGTCGAAGTGGAACCGCAGGACGAAACCGGATCGGCCCGGCTGCGCTTTAGACCCTTCAGCCTGGACCCCGGCCAATTGCCAACGAACTATCATCCCATTCAGGTCCCGGATGCTGCGGCGTTTCGCGCTCTTCCAGCGCCTCAATTTCCGGCGGGGAGATCTCAGTCCGGACAGACTATCGCAGTGGACGTGCTGAAGAATCCGGCCACGGGCCAAAAGGTGAGGTGGATTCGAACCAAATTATGTTCTCAGCAAGGCTGAACCGAGAGACTTCCAGGTCTCCGACGTGCTTCTTCATATCGTGGTACCGGCACTGCGTCTGAATGGCAAAACGCTTTTACCGGCACTAAGCGTCGCAGACGGGCGCTCAACAGCAGACTGGTTTGGCTGTCGCTTCCCGGCCGGGGCCGTTTTCTTCCCTCTTTATCTCCCTATGATGGATACCCGTTTCAGAAAGCAGGTGTTGTAAGTGGGTTTGGGCTCTCGTTTTCGTTGAACGGTGATCGGTACCGCTTGCTTACGAAGAAGCAGATCACGGAATCCAGCGGAAACTGGAATTTCTATGTGCTGGCCGCGCCGTCAGAGCCGGTCGATGCCACCGGTCAGGGGTTCTCGTATGGAGAGGTGAATTCCGTAGAGCAGTTTCTATCCGCGCCGCACTGAGGTTTAGGCAGACACATTCAGAGAAGAAAGCGCTGAATGTGAGCTAAGGTCGCCAAACCACAAATCCAGTCACAAGCAAAACTCAATGTTTCCGGCCCTTCCACGCCATAACCATTTGACAAAGAATGCGTCGACCGAACACTTCAGTGGTCTGCAGACTTCGGCTGGTCAGGAAAGATTTCAGCGACTGAACGAGGCGGCCCTTTTCATCGGAAGCAAGGTATTCGTCGATACCCGCGGACCGCTCCAGGATTTGATCGTGCTTCGGCCTTTTTCGCGGATGCGGTCCAGGTAGAGCAGGGAACGGAAGGACTCAGTTAGGCCGCCGGTGTAGGAGAACTTCGCCACCTGGACTCCGTTCGGTCCTGCGAGAGCGATGGAACTGTTCGTGGTGCCGAAGTCCAGACCTACAGCCATTTTTCCAGGATGCCGCAGTATGCAGCCGCCAGTCCGCGCGCGGCGAGGCTCACCTTCGAAGCGAGCTTTGAAGATCAGCCTCCGAAAACTCGCGGATTAGAAGTTGTATTTCAAGCCAAACTGTATTTCTCGCGCCCCCTGCGAGCCGTTGACGAGTCCAAGATCCGGACCAAGGCCGGTGCTTGGAGCGTTCAGAATCGGTGTATTGGTGAAGTTGATCGCTTGCGCCTTGAATTCCAGGTTCTGGTGTTCCGTAATAGAAAACAGTTTTGAGACGCTGAGATCCGCGGTATGCAGACCTGGGCCTCTGATGATACCTACGCCGCAATTGCCGAATCCCGAGGTCGGCTGGTAGAAAGTACTTTGACTCCAATATTGATAACCGCCCAGAGGACTATTCTGTTTACCAAGCACGACCGGCGATCCACTACAACTGGCTAAAGGCCCGAAAGAACCCGTACCGGAAGCGTCGTTAGCGCCGATTGTGAACGGGAATCCGGAGTGGAAAGTCACGATTGCATTCACTTGCCAGCCGCCCACTACCGCGTTCACCGCTTTATTCATGTTGCTGCCGAACGTACGCCCACGCCCAAACGGAATATCGTACGTGACGTATCCATTGAAAGCCTGCGGCACGTCGTAGTAACACGAACCGTAGTAACTGTGCGCATCGTAGGTGTTCTGCCAATAGTAATAGTTACCCGCCCCCTGACCGTACCCGCCGTAATATCCGATTGAATCCGTCAGACATTTCGACCAGGTGTAGTTGAATTGGAACTCGAGACCGCTGCTAAGCCGCTTCTGTAAAGTGGCCTGCAACGCATTGTAATTCTGAATGCCGTCGGTCTGAGTCAGCTTGTCCGTTGGATTGTCGGCCAAAAGGGTTGGATTCCCCGCCAGATAGGGACTTGGATAGACTGTGCCGTTCGAGGCGAGGTAACTTTGCGATGCATTGATCGGCACCATCAGGTGATCGTTGTTTTGACCGACATAAGCGAGTTGGACAGTCGTTGAATTGCCCAATTGCTGTTGAAGACTGAGTTCCACTGGTTTGAACAGCCGGCCTGTCGTTGGGGTCCCAGGTGAAGATAGTTGCGCCGGCGAAGCAGGCGGGCGAAGAAGCGACCGCAGCGGCTGTCGTGCAAGTGCCGTTCGCCGAAAATCCGGAGTAACCCTGACCAAGCGTAGTGGGCGGCAAGACGAGATCCGCGTTCGAAGAATAGGTCGACAAGTGGCCGGTTTGCCAGGGTGGGTTGCGCGTGAGCCGGAGATTTGTACCTGTCCCCTCCAGAAAGCTGGATACGGAATAGGAAGCCCGAATCACGGTGTTGTTAAACGGCCGGTAGGCGAGTCCGATGCGCGGCT
>CAWBDW010000002.1:0-134513 GCA_963787545.1 uncultured Acidobacteriaceae bacterium | reverse complement strand
GGCAAGGGCCGCGGTGATCGACCGGCGCACGCTGGTCGGGACAGGCATTAATACGGGAGTGGATTATAAACAGAAATTATGAGCCCAGCGAGCCGATCTATTTTCGCGAGAGGTGCGGGAACCGCGCCTTGGTTCGGCCCACCGGGACACAAAGCAGTCCCAAGTTCCGATCATTTGACTGTAAAACTCACGAGGAGAACACTAATGCTACACAGGAGAAAGTTTTTTTCGCCGCTACTGGCGGCCATCATTGCGGTACCCTTGGGCCTGATGCCCATGCCCGCGCAGGCTCAGCGCCCGACACGCGGAGGAGGGCTGGTAACTGGGATCACGCAGGTGGTTCCCGGCGTTGGCACGTTCGCCGGCACACTTACTACCACCAGCTTCACGTTGGCGAACGGCGTTGTCAGCGCGGTCGGTACCATCGCCGGGACGCTAACTGACACGACCGGGAACGTGGCCCAAACTATCACGAGCCAGCCAATCACCATACCTCTTACAGGATTCACTGGCACGTGCACGATTCTTACTCTGCATACGGGGGCAATAAACCTATCCCTTCTGGGTCTAAATGTGTCATTAAGCCCGATTGATTTAGTTATCACTGCAACGGCTGCTCCCGGCAACTTGCTCGGCAATTTGCTGTGCGCAGTAGTGCATCTGTTGGACAGCAATGGATCGTTGAGCGCCGTGACGGCCCTGCTGAACCAAATTCTGGGCGCAATCAGGATCTAACCGATCGTCAGAAGCGGCCCAAGCATGCTAGTGTTCCTGAAACGAGATACAAGGAACACTAGCAGTGCCTGTGTCAGGCGCGAGGGGGTCGCTTGATATCGGGTGACGGACTGCACCTAGGTTCTTGGTGGAACTACTCGTCTCCTCGGTAACGACTTCCGGGAGCCAATGCTACTCCCCGGAAAACCTCGTCGGCTGCCGCCGACCGGACCGTTTCGAACATCCCCAGTCCGTCGTCTCCGTTTGCCGTGACTGACGGGCAGCGTCGTTGAGGCGAGCGAGTCCTTTACCCGCACGAGTTTGTTGGGATCCGCGCCCTGATCTCCATTCGTGCTGACCGTCGATGTCACGGCCCACGTTATTTCCGAGCCGTGCATATCCAACAGCAATCACAACTGGCCGCGTTAATGGCCTCCATTAGAAGCCGGTTTGATCCGGATTATGTTCCCCCGCGCGAGCCCGTGAAGGAGAAATTGTTAACAATCCACGCTGCCGCGATTTAACCCAGCTAGTGTCGTGTTTCAGAACTTGCTTTAGCGATCAGTCCTTTGAAACTCATGCTTCCAAGACGAGCTTTGTGGACGGGGGACACGCCTGCTACTCAGACTCGGGCAGGTTGTCTGATCTTGCCCGGAGTGTCCCCAAGTGGCTTTGTCGAACTGATCGGTCAAGAAACTTCGGAAACATCACGGACGCGATCAAGCTGAGCTAGAACGAGACTTCTCGTGAGACACTGATGAAATGCCTCAGCGTCCTGGCAGCGTGGGAAGCGCAATTCTCTGGATGTTCCTGCTCTCGGTTCTGTTGTTTTGGCTTCCGATTTTGGGGCCCCTGATTGCAGGATTCGTAGGTGGCCGAAAAGCCGGCAGCGTCGGAAACGCAATTTTGGCCGTCGTTCTGCCGGCAATCGCTTTCGGCGTGGTCCTTTTCCTTTTTGCCTCTGTCCTGACGGCTCTTCCGATAGTGGGTTTTGCCGCCGGAGCTGGGGGTGTCGTGCTTGCTCTCGCTCACGTAGGGCCGCTTCTTATCGGCGCGATTATCGGTGCGATTCTCTAGTCGAGGACGCTAACGATTCCAGGCGCCCGTCTTTCGGGCCGGTGCACGAGCAGTTTATCCTCAGCCGATCTGAAATCGTAACCGGAAATGGTTCAGGGTTAGGGGTTTGGGCTTGTCAGGCGCAAGACGGGTTGCATTCTGCAATTGAATATTCGCGTTCGACAAGATTTGAGCAAGCATCGCGGTGCTCAATAGAAGAACCAGCTCACGGCCTGGGCAAGAGGCCGGTCCTTCACTGAAAGGAATGAAGGCGGCCGTTTGGTCCTGGCGCCGCTCGCCTGTCCAGAGTTCTGGAACGAAGCTGTTCGCGTACGGCAGGCGCTGATCGTCGCGGTGGAAGAAAGGAGTGAAGATTACCAGGCCCGTATTCGCCGGGATCACCCCGGTACGCCATTCAGTCGTCTGCGTGGCCTCACGCAGAATCAACGGCGAAGTCGGCCAAAGTCGTACCGTGTCCAAAACCGCTGCTCGCAAAAAAGTGAGCGGCGGCCGGCCTGCTGTTTCTGCTGCCGAGATTTCCCGGCGAGCAGCCTGCGCCTCTTCCGGATGCGTAGCAAGCAATGCCAATGACCGAAAGGTTGTCATCCCTGCCGCGTCGAATGCGAACAGCCATTGCGTTATTTGCTGTTCCGGAGCCGTTTGCTCGCTCGCGGGAATATGGGCCATCAGACCCGCAAGGCTATTTGGCTCTGCTCTTACCAAATAGCTCCTGAGGCGAGCAAGCAGCCGCGCCCGAAGCTCGCGCCTTTGCGGCCGCAAAAATGCCCAATTAGCCGCATAGCGCAGCGTCGCCATCATCGACGAAAGTTCATTATCTTCGCTGGCAGCATCGCCCAAGATGACGCGACGCACAATACGGAACCATGCCGTTGAGAAATCCCGCCAGGTCAGCGGTGTTCGCTGGCGGCGGACAGCACTGAGCAGTTTGCCGGTCTCCGATCTCACGACCTCTTCAAAAGATGCTCGCATCTCATGCACCGGACGGTGCGGCTCCAGCACCTGTTCGTTGTACCGGCGCCGGTCGGCTCGCTGCGTTCCGCTGGACAGCAGGACGACTTTGGGTTCGAAATGCGCGAGCACCGCCGTTTTCTCAGGTGTAGCGGTCGCAAACGGATCAGGAGACTCCGCCAGCACACGATGTACATCTTGCGGATCGAGTATCAACGCGATCCGGCGACCTGGTATCCGCAGCATTACCGGGCCAGGTCCGTATTCAGCACGTATCCGCTGCATGGTGCGAACCGCACGACGGTCTAAATCGAGCAGCTCAGCGATGGCCATCACAAGTGGCCGCCGGATGATCACGCCCTTGGCTAGGGTGGGCAGAAACACACCTATAAACGCCGCAAGAGTGTCCGAGAAACTTGCCTTCGGAATGAGAATTCGATTGGTCAGCGCGTTGGCCGATGCAGGACTGGAAAGCTGCCGCGAGTAGTTTCGCATTTAGTTCGCCGATTATGTGGACGGGGGACACGCCTGCTACTCAGACTCGGGCAGGTTGTCTGAGCTTGCCCGGGGTGTCCCCAAGTGGCTTTGTCACACTAGCGCTGCCGGCTACTTTTTGCTTGCGGAGCCCGGAGCTGACATGCCAGCGTGAGCTTTCGCTACGAGCGGATCGGGTAATGCGTACCCAGCGGCTGCCTGAAATTTATTTTTTAGCGATCCCGCAACCACGTGGTCTTTACCCTGCATCAGGGCTTCGAAACCTTCTTTCGCCACCTCTGCCGGATCGTCTTTCTCACTGGCGCCAAGTTTCGTGTCGTCCGCACCTGCACGATGAAAGAAGTTAGTTTCTGTCGCTCCGGGCATTAACGTGGTGACTGTCACACCAGTCTCCTTCAGTTCCTCGCGAATGCTTTGAGCCAATGCACGATCGAACGCCTTTGTCGCACCATAGACCGCCTCATAAGGGGTCGGCATGGTTCCCGCAATCGAAGAAGTAATGAGAATGCGCCCGCTGCCCCTTGGGACCATGTGCTTGACGCTCCATTTGGCGAGATGCAGGACGGACATGATGTTCAACCGCACCATGTCCATCTCGTCCTTAAGATCCGTCTCGGCAAACGGGCCGCTGACGCCAACCCCCGCATTCAACGCGATGGCATCCACCTGCCTGCCCGTGCCCTCGATGGTTTGAATGAGCTGATGCGTTCCATCGTGTTCCGCCAGGTTCACCTGGACGGGCTGAACGCGCGCACCGAGCGCTTCCAGATCGCTCGCCGCCTGTTGAACTAATTCGCTATCCGCAGCAATCAGCAGATCGAACCCATTCTGAGCAAACTGCTTAGCCAGTTCATATCCTATGCCACGCGACGCGCCGGTGACGACCGCAAAACGGCGGCCATTCGATGATGTTGCCATTCGTTACTCCTGAACAGGAGACGAATCATTTACGAAAACCCGGTAGTAGCAAATTTTCGAGCTACAGTGGCGGACTACTCCAATCTGAGCTGATCGGCGTCGAACTTGCGGCCGGGTTCACGGCGTTCAGAAAGTGGACAGGGGATGCTTGTCCGATACCCGCCGATCCGGAAGTCGATCGCAACGGGCTTCGCGTGAACTGCGGGCTTGGTGTTCGTCAGTGTTCCTCCGGCGGCAGCGTGTTAAGAACGGATTCGACGTAATCGCAATTGTTTTTTTGCCGCAATTTGTGATATTCATCGTCCCTGCCTTTCAGCGCCCCGTGGAGATGCATCTCCACTACAACACCGCAGTTGAAAGCATCCCGCATTCCTGCCGCCATTTGCTGAGCCGAAACTTTTGCGACTTTATCTTTGCTGCTCAGCTCAGCGGCGGATGCCAAAAAAATGAGTGAAGCGACTAAAGCTGTTCGCATGCCCCAATCGTCTCACCTTAGTGACGCTTGTTCAGAGAGGCGGCGCGGTTTGGTGGCAAAATAAATCGCAGGGAGGGGACGAAGATCTGGCGAGTCTGGCGCCGGTGACCGAACACCATGGAACCAACCCTGTCGCGCGTAGCTATTTTTTTCGCCGTCGCGATCACCGCGGCCGGCGCCGCTTCATCGCAAACGGTTTCACCTCGTCCGTGTGACCTCTACGCATCCGCGACTCCCTGCGTCGCTGCTTTCAGCACCACGCGGGCCTTGTACCGCGCATACACCGGCCCGCTCTACCAAGTCACGCGGCAATCCGATAAGACCCGCGTCGACATCGGCCTCCTCCGCGACGGCTATGCCAACGCCGTAACGCAGGACAAATTCTGCGCCAACACTTCCTGCACCATCACCAAGCTCTACGACCAGTCACCCAATCACAACGACCTGACGCCCGCGCCTCCCGGTGGCGCAGCACACGGCCCCGGCCCGAACGGCTACGACGTCCCCGCGGTGGCCAATGCTCTTCCGGCAACCGCCGGCGGACATAAGGTCTACGGCATCGCCATCTCCCCTGGCATGGGCTACCGCAACGACATCCCCAAAGGCACAGCCGTCAACGGACAGCCCGAAGGCGTTTATATGGTCACCTCCGCGCTCAATCTTAACGGGAAGTGCTGCTTCGACTTCGGTAACGCCGAGACGAACAATCTCGACAACAAAGCCGGTCACATGGACGCTATCAATATCATGTGCCACGGCAGCCCATGCAGCCCCGATGCGGGGCTGGACATGGAAAACGGCATTTACGGCCACCTCAAGGTGCCCCCCGGCACCAGCTTCGTTACCGACATGGGCGCCAGCGACGGGCAGCACAGCTACGCTATCTACCAGGGCAATGCTCAGTCCGGAGCGCTCAGCACAACCGGCAGCATCCCTCTTCCCAACGGCTATCAGCCCATGCGACAGGAAGGAGCCATCATCCTCGGGATCGGCGGCGATAACAGCAATTGGGCGAAGGGCTACTTTTTTGAAGGCGTGATGACCAGGGGAATGCCCAACACTCAGGCGATGGAAGCGGTTCAGCGCAACATCGTGGCGGCTCAGTACGGTGGCCACCTTAGAAGTCATTAGGCTTCATGGAGCCGAGCATTTTAGACGGGGACACGCCTGCTACTCGGACTCAGGCAGGTTGTCTGAGCTGGCCGGGGTGTCCCCAAAGGGGCTTTGTCCAGCTGTCGATGGGATTGCGCTGCCAACCGGCTCTTTATTCGTTCCTCGACAATTGTAAAGAACTTCTGCACATCGGCGAAGGTGGTTTTGGGATCGTTGTTATAGTTCATCAACCGATGTTCGTAATGATTGCCCTTGGCCAAGACCTCGTCAATTGCGAAGCGTGCCTGCTGCATGACCGCGCCTCGGTGCTTGAAGTTATGGGTGACCTCCTCGGTTCCCTTCTCCAGCGCACAATAAAGGCTATAAGTCTGCTCGTTCGCCGGGCACTCGCGGTTGTCTGCGCGATTCCAGTTAGCAGGCGAATTGAGAAGCTGACGAGCGCGCTGCACAATTTGAAGATCGCTCTGCACAACTGGAGGATTTGCGTTGGACGGACCGCTGAATTTAGTGTCTTGACCGCTGAGCGCAAGTGCGGTTAGCAACAGCAATTTGAGGAGCCGCATAGAGAAATGCTATCGCCAACCTTTGACCGGTAGGAACGGCAGAATGGATAGAATGCGAACGGACAGGGAAACGTCATGAGCAAGGAATGGTTTGCGCGACCGGTGCTGTTCGTAGCCGATATCGACAGGTCCGTAGATTTCTACGTGAAGCAGCTCGGGTTCACACAACCGTGGCGCTATGAGGAGGAGGGGAGGGCGTGGATCGCGCAGGTCGAGCGGCAGGGCTGCGAGCTCATTCTCTCTTCTCAATGGCCCGGTAAAGTAGGCAAGGGCCTGATGTTCATCTCGCTCGATGCCGGCGTGCTGGATGCCTTGCGGGCGGAACTGGAAGGGCGCGGCGTGGATGTGAAGGATGGGCAGTGGGGCTACCGGCTCATGGTCATCGCGGACCCGGACGGCAACGAACTTTACTTCCCCTATCCGGCGGACCCGTCGCTTGCCACCGGCTCCCTCATCAGGTCGAACCCTTAGATTTCTGTCTCCCAGTTTCGGACACTACAATCCCAAGCCCGCAGGTTATTCGCTGCAGCGCCCGCCCAATTTCATCGAAATACTGCACCTGGATGATGCCAACGCGCGTGGCGCATGAAGTGCCTTAAACGCGTTCAAGTCGACCTCGGGCGAAGGAGACCTATGACTACCTTGCTGCAGGATCTGCGCTATCACTTTCGACAACTGATCAAAACTCCTGGGTTTACCTCGACCGCGGTCCTTTCCCTGACCCTGGGGATCGGCGCAACCACGGCGGTCTTCAGCGTGATTTTCGCCATCCTGATGAATCCGTATCCATATAAGGCGTCGGACCGCATGGTGCACATGCGGCTCCTCGACTCAGCCGGCCACGAAAATGGCTTCGGACTGACCGCCGCCCAATGGCAGGTGATCAGGAAATCGCCGGCCGTGGAAGATGCATTTGCCGAGGACGATTGGAACCTGACTGTCACGGGTCGCGATCTGCCCGAGGATGTGAACGCAGTCTACTTGACGTCGAATGCCTTCAACTTTTTTGGTGTGCCGACAGCGCTCGGGCGCGGGCTGCTGCCTTCGGACGCCATTGATGGTCAAGATCCGCAGCCGGTGGTTGTGCTGGGTTGGAAATTCTGGCAACGTCATTTCGGCTCCAATCCCGGCGTCGTGGGCCACACTATTCAACTTGTGCGCAAGACTTACACCATCACTGGAGTTGCGGCGCCGCCGCTTCGCTTGGGGTGACGGGGATGTCTATCTCCCGCTCAAGGTTACCCAGGACCCTACGCGTACTTACTATGTCGGAGTTCGCCTCAAACCTGGAGTTACTCACGCGGCAGCTAACGCCGCGCTCGAGCCTTTGATCGAGCAGTTCGCCAAGGAAGCGCCTAAACATTTTCCCAGGAGCCGCTTCAGGCTGCATGTCGTCGGACTGAACGATGATTTTGTGAAGCAACTCGGCGGCACGCTGTATCTGTTGTTCGCCGCCGTTGCCTTTCTCCTCCTGATCGGTTGCGCGAATGTGTCCATTCTTCTGCTGGCCCGGGGCACGGCGCGGGCACATGAGTTTGCGCTACGCGCGGCTATTGGCGCTAGCCGCCGCCGCTTAATCCGGCAAATGCTAACCGAGGCTTTGCTGCTTTCACTTTCCGGTGCCGCGTTCGGTGTGTTTCTCGCCTACCGCACCGTCGCCATAATTGCTGAGCTGCTTCCGAAATACCAGTTCCCCCACGAAGCAGCTATCCGGCTCAACATGCCGGTTCTTCTCTTCAGCGTGGGGCTGGCGCTCTTCACGGGCGTCCTGTTCGGTCTCTGGCCGTCCTTGCAGTTGTCGCGCCCCGACGTAGTTCAAGTAATGCAGTCCAGCACGCGTCGCATAGCGGGCGGCACACGCGGCCGGGTCACCAATAGGATCCTCATTGCTGGTCAGATTGCCTTGACTCTGGTCATGTTAGCGGGCGCCGGCGCTGCCATGCGGGGCTTCCTGCATCTGCTGCACACGCCTCTGGGCTATGACCCACATAACGTGATGTCGGTGGGCATTCCCGTCCACGACGGCGCGTATCCGACCTGGGAGGCGCGTTCGGCTTATTTCGAACAACTCTTGAGTAAAGTGGCGGCGGTACCCGGCGTCAGTATGGCCGCCATTTCTACGAACGCCACGCCGCCTTCGAACGGTTGGAACACGGGCATCGAAATTATGGGGAAAGCGCCTAAAGACGACCAGAAAGTGCGCATCAACTTCGTCAGTCCGGGATACTTCCCTATTCTGCGGATTCCGCTGGCTCAAGGGCGCGTGTGGGGCGAAGCCGAAAACCACCGTGCCGCTCACGTTGTGGTAATCAACGAGACCATGGCGCGGAGATATTTTCCAGGCGGCGCGATTGGTGGATCTCTCAGGATTCCCGACATGAAGAGTGAACCTCCGTTTCAACTTTCTCCGCCCGGGGACAATCCGTGGCTGCAGGTCATTGGCGTCGTCGACGATAAACGCGATGATGGGCTGCGGAATCCAATCCTGCCGGAAGCATTTATTCCATACACGCTGGCCGAGCGCATGTGGACCCAAATCCTAGTGCGCTCAGCGGGCTCGCCCGTGGCCTTGCTTCACGCAATTGGCAAGCAGGTCAACTTCGTGGATGCCGACCAACAGATTCAAGGTGACGTGCAAGATCTGGAGCAGTGGATTCAAAATGAGCCGGAGTGGCAGCAAGAGCACCTGGTGACTTGGCTCTTCGGTTCATTCGCCTTTCTGGCGCTGGGTCTCGCGGCCGCGGGGCTTTACAGCGTGGTCTCGTTTTCTGTCGAGCAGCGGATGAACGAGTTCGGCATTCGCATGGCACTGGGCGCGCGCCGAGCAGATGTATTGCGGGTTGTATTCTCCTCTGCGGTGAAAAGTGTGGGCAGCGGGTTGATTGCCGGAGTCGTGCTGACCTTAGCTCTCAACCAGGTGCTGGCCCGCTGGGCGGAGGGCAGCTCCCGCGACATGCTCGTTCTGCTGAGTGCGACTGTGCTGCTGAGCGTTGTCGCCGCCCTCGCCTGCGCCGCTCCCGCCCACCGCGCTTCGACTGTTGATCCCATGACGGCGCTACGGTACGAATAAGGCATGGCGCTGATTGCTGCCTAAGCGCGGGCCGACGCCGTGTAGCACATACGTTGGGGTTTGGACGTTACGGCCGTTTTGAGGCATGAATCTCGAGACATTGCCATGATGGGGGGAAAGGCGGGGAGAACAACTGTTAGGACTATTCTCCCTCCGTCCGCATTTGTCGCGAGTGCCCCCTGTGGCCAGTAGCTTCTGATCAAACTCGCTTAGGCTTCCCACGAACCAGACATGGCGGCCTGCATTGCATTCATAAACGAAATCTCGAAAAGCTGAGCTCTCATTCAAGTGCGCTGAGATGTCCCCCAAAATCACAACGACTTTTCGATATGTCACAAATTTCTGAAGGATTTCGCCCGCAACCCTCGTTTTCAGGTGGAAGAAGTCATCGCTAAGCCGCTCTACCGGAATAGCGATCACTTCCGATTGATGCGCCGATGCTTCGGAGATGATCTCGACTGCCTGCCGTCATTTCTCAGTTGGTCTCCTACCTTTGGGAACTCCCCCACACGCACACCGTGCAAGTCGTAACATTCAACATCCATAGCTATCTCTTCATCGTAAGCGGCACCGCGTACGTGAACCGTTCCGAGAGATTTGTATGAGCGCGGGGGCGATTTATGGGTCGTTGTGCGGCGGCGGTGGCCCCTGGTGAGGTGCGTGGGAGCAGAGAGAAAGCGCACGCAGCGGAAAAATGATCGTGGAAAATTGGCTGGCTGCGGCCGATAAGAGTATCAAAGTGTGTCACAGCAGGTTTTAGAGGATCGCCCACCGAAGGACATCTCCCTGGCCAGCATTCCGGCCTTTCCCGCCGTCGCCATGCGTGTGCTGGACCTGGTATCGCAGGAGGATCCCGACTTCAATCTTCTGGTGCGCGAAATCGCTTCAGACGCTACGCTTTCCGCGCAAGTTCTCAGGCTGGCAAATTCCGCACTCTTCGGATTCGAGACACGGGTTGGCACGGTACAGCAGGCCGTCATGATGCTGGGCGCCCAGCGAGTTCAGTCGCTTGTCCTGTCGGTGGCTACGGCCAACTATTCACAGGCGGCTCTCCGGACGGAGGCGTTGCAAAGGTGCTGGCAACATACGATTGCTACCGCGGTTCTTTGCCGTGAGATTGCGGCCGCCGCTGGCGCAACACAGCCGGAACAGGCGTACAGCCTCGGTCTGCTTCACGATATCGGACGGTTGGGATTCCTGGTGGCATGGCCTGACGATTACGACGCAATGCTTCGGGAGGCAGATCGTAACGTAATCTCGCTGCTCGAACTCGAGAAGCAACTATTCACGATGGATCATGGCGAACTTGGACGCCGCTTGATCGAGCAGTGGAAACTCCCGCATGAATTCTGTGTCGTGGCAGGCCGGCACCATGATCCGCCCGACGGGGCGACTGAGCTGGATAGCCTCCGCATCGTACATCTGAGTTGTCGCTTGGCCGATGCGCTGGAATTCTGGGTGGCAAAGCCCATTCGGCCCCTGGACGTTGAAGAAGTTCTGTCGGAACTGCCTTACGCCGTGCGCCTCCGGCTTCCGAGCGATCCTTTAGAGCTGAGAGAAAAGATCGGCAACTCGCTGGGTGGAGGGACCGCAGATCTCAGCCAGCCGCCACCGGATTCGGTGCCTATTCCGAGCGAGAGGCCGAACACTCCGGACGTCAATTCCGATCAACCGGAAACTGGAAGCACCGCTGCTTCCCTTGCGCGGTCCGAGAGCATGCCCGGGGCGTGGGATTACTTAGTTGTTCTAATCACAGTTATTGTGTTCACGTTGATGCTGGCCGCCATGTACGCTTTGTCGCGCTCGTGATGGGTTCGCGAAACCGCGACTATTCATGCCGCAGCGCGACCAGCGGATCAATCTGCGATGCGCGCCGCGCCGGTGCGTAACCGGCGACAATCGCTGCGACCAGAATCGTCACCACCGCGGCCACAATTGGCACAGGATCACCCGTCTTGACGCCATACATCAGCGACTCCACCAGCCGCGACGCGCCGAACGTCACTGGCAATCCGATCGCGAGCCCTGCCGCCAATAGAATCGCGACTTGCCGCATAATCATCCACAACACGCGCCCGCGAGCGGCGCCGAGCGCCATGCGAATTCCGATCTCGCTGGTTCGGCGGGCCACCGAGTACGACATCGTCCCGTACAGGCCCACACACGCGATGGAGAGCGCGAGGACGCCAAAGCCCGCCGATAGCCGTGCGAAAAGAATGTCATCGCCGATCTCCCGCTCGATCCGCTGCTCCTGAGTGGCGATATTTGTTACGGGAATGCGAGCGTCAGTTTGATGCACAATCTGCCGCACCGCACCCGCATACTTTAGCGGATCGCCGGAGGTTCGCAAGAAGAACGTCATCTCCTCGATGGGCGCACCGAGATTCTGTTCGAGCGGCAGATAGACCGTCGCGGGAAAGTTCTCCTCGATGCGGTTGTAGAGCGCATTCTTCGCGACGCCGATCACTTCCATCTGTACGGGCTTGTCATCGAGCCCGTAGCTCACGACGCGCTCGCCGACCGCGCTGCGACCGGCGAGGTTCACCTTGACCCACGCCTCATTCACGATCGCCACAGGAGCCGACCCGGCGTGATCGCGCTCGTCGAATCCGCGACCCGCGATCAGCCCAATTTTCATTGTGGAAAAGAAATGTGCATCGGCCTGCAGCGTGTGCGTGTTTTGCCAGCCGCCGAACGATCCGTGACCAGACGGAGCATGCTCCGGCTTTGGCTTGCCTGCGGGAACGACGGCCCAACCCCATGCTCCATCCCCGATCAGCGGCGAATCTGCCTCCGCCACGGAGATCACGCCGGGAATCGTCGAGAACCGCTGCTCGAGTCCGCGATAGAACGACAGGAGTTCGGCCGGCCGATGTCCTGCCTGCTTCGCGTTCAACTGAAACACGAGGACGTTTTCCCGTGTGAACCCGATGTCGAGCGACTGCAGCTTCAAAAGCGTCCGCACGAACAATCCCGCCGCGGCTACGAGCACCAGCGAGATGGCGATCTGCGCGACTACCAGCATCTGATTCACGCTGACCGGCAGCGACCGGGCGCGAGCTGCCGACGTCCGCAACTCCTTGAGCGCCGGCATCACGTCAACGCCCGTCGCCTGAAGCGCGGGAGCCAGTCCGAATAGCACGCCGGTAATCATTGTCAGCGCGGCAGTCGCGGCGAGCACGTGCGGGTTTAGGTTGGCGCGCAGGATAAAGCGGCTTCCGCTGACGAGCATCGCGCGCAGCATCGGGAGGCTCCAATAAGCAACCAGCACGCCCGCGGCTCCGCCGATTGAGGCTAGCAACACGCTTTCGGTGAGCAATTGACGGATGACGCGCCATCGCCCAGCCCCGATGCTCAACCGCACAGCCATCTCGCGCCGCCGGGCCGCCGCGCGCGACAGCAGCAGATTTGCGATGTTAGCGCAGGCGATCGCCAGAATCAGCGCCACCATCGCCATTAATATGGCCAGCGGCTCCTCAAAGTTGCGCCTCACGCGGTCGACGCCGCGCGCCCCTTCCGACAAAAGAAACTGCGGTAAATCGGCGCGCTGCGCGTCGTTCTCTGCTGTCGATGCGACCCAATTCTCGAACACGGGTCCCACTTGCGCCTGTGCCTGCCTAAGCGTTACGCCCGGCTGCAGACGCCCCATCATCTCCATCCAGTAGTAATGTCGATCCAGATACCGCGTTCGGGATCGCTTGCCGCCATCGGCCGGGTCGAGCGCCACATCGGCATGCAGCGGCAAGTAGAATTCGGGAGCCGAACCTGGGTCCACGCCGTAAAATCGCGGCGACGTGACGCCCACGATGGTGAACGGCAGATTGTTGAGGAACATCTTCTGCCCGACCGCGCGTGCCGCGTCGCCGAAGTGCCTTTGGGCGAATCCGTAGCCCACTACGACGACATCGGTGCCGATGCGATCGTCATCCGCCACGATCAATCGCCCCGCCTCCGCCGCAACGCCCAGCCCGCGAAAGAAATCGCCAGAAACATACTCTCCGTTCGCAACCTCCGCGCCGTTGCCGATCATCACGGTCAACCTCGAGGCGGGATGGTAAGCGAACAGCGCAGAAAACAGGTTGGTCGATCTCCGCAACTCGTCGAACGCCGGATAGGGAAAGATTCCCCCGACCAATCCCAGCTTCGAATCATCATCGAAATGACCACTCGCGCCCTGCACCACCGACTCGTCGTTCCGGTGCTTGGTGTGCCACTGCAGCAATACGAGCGATCCTGGATCGCGGACCGGCAGCCATCGCATCATCACCGCGTCCATAAGGCTATAAATCGCAGTGTTCGCGCCGATTCCCAGCGCGAGCGACAATACCGCCAGTGTCGTGAACACAGGATTCTTCAGCATCGTCCGTGCCGCGTAGCGCACGTCTTGCAGCAATTGCTCGACCCAAGTCCAGCCCCAGATCGCGCGCGTATCCTCTTTGATCAACCCGATATTCCCGAGCTCGCGGCGAGCCGCATCGTACCCGCGCTCCTCCGCCTCTTCTTCTAAGTGAAACGCGAGTTCGTCGGCAAGCTCCGCATCGCGCCGCCGCCGCGCAAACAGCCATCGTAGTTTTCGAAAATTCGTATTCATGAGCGTCCATCCGCGGCTAAAATCAACCCCATCGCGCGCGTGAACGCATCCCATTTCGATCGCTCGTTCGAAAGCTGCTTCCTCCCCTCGCGCGTCAGCTTGTAGTACCGGGCCCGCTTGCCCTTATCCGATAGGTCCCAGGTCGCCTGGATCCATCCCTTAGCCTCTAGCCGGTGCAGGGCCGGATAAAGCGACCCGGTTTCCACCTGCAGCAGCTCTTCCGACGTCCTCTGGATATGCTTGGCGATCGCATGCCCATGCGCTGCGCCGCCGAGCAATGTCCGCAAAATCAATAGATCGAGGGTCCCCTGCAACAAGTCGAGTTTCTGATTCATTGTGTAGTTATTCTACGATACATTTAGTAGACTGTCTACAGCAGAGATTTGGGTCGCTACCGGGTGTCAGCGCAGCGTGTGGGTCGCTGCAACAACGCTATGCCGGCTGTTTCGGCCACGAATAAACAATCGACGTTATAATGCGCAGAAGCCGAGAGGAACTCAAATGACTTTATCCCAGGTGAGAAACTGCATGAATATTGGCGCAGCTTTGGTGTTACTGCTATGCGTGACGGCGCGCGCCGAGGATGTGAAGCCTGGCCAGGAGACATCCGCGGCCCGCAGCCGCGACGGGAAGAAGCTGTTCGGCACTGCGGCTGCGATGCGCGTGGCACGCGTGTCTTCGCCGCGTATTTCACCGGATGGCTCACGAGTCGCGTATATCGTTTCCGAAACCAAAATGGATAAAGACAAGCTCTGGAAATCGGTCGATCAGCTCTGGGTGGTGCCGACGGACGGCCCGGCTTCCGCCGCAAGACAGTACACGCGTGGTGAGGAGAGCGTTTCGGCCGTAGAGTGGTCGCCCGACGGCAAGACGATCGGGTTCCTCATGGACACGGGGGACGAGAAAGACAAGAAGCCGCAGGTGTGGTTTATGTATGCCGACGGGGGCGAGCCGTGGCAGGTGACGAAGCACAAGCCCGGCGTTCGGGCGTTCGATTTCGCGCCGGATGGGAAAACGCTGGCGCTGGTTGCGGTTGAGGCGGAAAGCGCGGCTCACGAGCAGCGAACGAAGGACAAAGACGACGCCCAGGTTGTGGATCACGATCTCAAGCTGGCGCAGCTTTGGACGTGGGACATCGCGACAGGGCAAGCGAAAGAGATTGTCAAAGGCAAATTCACGGTGAGTGATGCCAGGTGGTCGCCCGATGGATCTGAAATCGCGTTTACGGAGAATCCGACGCCGCAGCTAGACGATACGTGGCACCAAACCGCGTGGATTGTGAATGTCGCGAATGGAGAACAGCACAAACTGCAAGGGACGTCTCAATACACGCATACTGTGCGATGGTCGCCAGATGGGAAGTCGATCGCGTTTCTCACGAACGAAGGCAATCCGGAATTTCATACCTCGCTGAACGTAGCGCGTACAGACGGGAGTGAATGCCGCAATGTGAGCGACAAGTTCGAGCTAAATGCGGCGGAGCCGGTGTGGGCTGCCGACGGGAAGACGATTTATTTCAGCACGAACACGCGAGAGTCGCTGGAGATTTTTCAGGTAAACGCCGCAGCAGGGCCGGTAGAGCAGATAACCGCGAAGAAGGGCGTGCTGGTTTTGTCGCAGATCAGCAAGAACGGACATACGGCTGTTGGGACCTGGACCGACCCGATGCATCCGGTCGAGGTCTTTCGGAGCGATTTGCGATTCGGCAAAGTGGAGCCGATCACGAATCAGAATGCGTGGCTGAAAGATTACGCCCTTGGCGAGACGGAACTGATCCGCTGGAACAGCAAGGACGGAACGGAGGTGGATGGCGTTGTCACCAAGCCGGTAGACTTCGACGCTTCGCGCAAATATCCATTCTTGCTGAATCCGCATGGCGGGCCTACGGGCGCTTCGCTCTTATCGTTTAATCCCACCGAACAGGTGATGGCGGCGAATGGATACCTGTTGCTGGAGCCGAACTTCCGCGGATCGACAGGCCGCGGAGAGAAATATGCGCGCGCCAACGAGAAGGATTGGGGCGGCGGCGATTACCAAGACGACATGAGCGGCGTTGACGCGGTGGTGCAGAAGGGTTGGGCCGATCCGGATAGGTTGGGCGCGTACGGATGGTCGTATGGCGGTTATATGACGTTCTGGATCGACACGCAGACAGATCGATTCAAAGCTATCTCGCCGGGCGCGGGGCTGCCTGACTTGTATTCAATGTACTCGCAGACGGACATTCATAACTATCTAAGATTGTTCTTCGGATTGAAGGCGCCCTGGGATAACTTCGATGAATACTGGAAGCATTCGCCGATGAAGTATGTGGATCAAGTGAAAACGCCGACGATGATTCTTCACGGGCAGGCGGATACGCGCGTGCCGATCGCGCAAGCCGAAGAGTTCTATCAGGCGCTGAAGGAGCGCGATCTGCCGGTGGAGTTCGTGACTTACCCGCGTGAGAATCACGGGTTCCGCGAGCCGCGTCATATTCAGGATCGAATGCAACGGTATCTCGTGTTCTTCGGTAAGTATCTGAACGATCCGCCGAAGACGGAGCCAAAGGAAACGATTGAGCGAATGCAACGGGATCTGCCGGAGGAAACGCCGGTGCGCGCGGCATCGATTCATTGAAGGCCAGGATCGTAAGTAAATAACTCAGCGGGTAAACACGCTTTTTGCTTCAGCGACAAAGCGAACCGGCGCGCAGGTTAGAATCTGAGAAGTGTAGAACCCTGATTTGCAGTTCACCACAGCACATGAAAAAGCGGCTATTTCGCTATTCAGAAGTAGTCACCATTAAAGATGCGGCCTGGCTCGAATGGGACATCAAAGAAGCGCGCGAAACAAAGTACGGCTTCGACGTATATTACGGTAAGAAAAAAGACCCCACGGGGTACGATGTGGGAGGTCCTAACCGGCTCATTTACACAAATGAGTTAAAAGCATTCTGGGAGAACTGTGCTCTCACGTGCAATGGCACGATATTCGATTTACCGGCTGGGCGCACAACCTTGAAGCGGGCGCGCCGGGCACTGGGCTTTAACTGGGACAAGGATTCGGAGAAGTTCTGGCGCAAGCACAAACACGATATGAAAACGCTCACTAAAGGAGAGTTTGAAAAGAAGCACAAGCACCAAGGAATCACCGGAGATCGAATGAGTTTTTGGCGGCTCAAGATAGTAGGGGGCAAAGCGCGGCCGTCAGGCTGGTGGAAAGAACCGGAAGTGCTGAAACTTCTATTATCAGAAGAAAAGTCTCTAAACCAAGTACGAGCCGAGCTTACAGAGGAAATCTCAACTTCCCAGGCGCACCGCCTGAGGCTGCAGGCGAAACATACTTACGAGATCAGAAACGGGAAGCTGCTGCCAATAGCGGACGGGCTCGAACGGTAGCGGCACCGAGGAGGTCGAGGGGTGAAGCTTATAGCGCTTACCATCCCTTCTCCGTTACTGGCAGGTTGGGATCTTGCCGAAGCGCCAATTCCATGATCTTCCCAGCCAGAGCGAGTTGGCCCTGCTTCATATAGCTCATCGCGAGGTGAAACTGCCGCCGGGGGGTCGGCTCCCTCGCCACTGCCGTCTGCAGGTAGGTGGTAGCGGTGCCATAGATCGTTTTCTTGTAGTAAATCCAGCCGAGCGTATCAGCCACCATGGCGCTGTCGGGAGCGAGTTCCGCGGCCTGCTGGGCGTATTTCAAAGCCTCATCGGGCTGCGAGGAGGCGAGCGTGTAGGCCAAGTTGTTCAAGGCAACAACGTTGGAGCTGTCGAGGGCAATCACCGCACGATAGCGGCGCAGCGCTTCTTCGCTGTCGCCCAGCTCTCCGGCGACTTCGCCAAGCATCAGCAGTGCTGCAACGTTATTCGGATTGGCGGTAAGCATTCCAAGTAAGCGCTGGCGAGCCAAGTCCGAATGTTTTTCGTGAATATCGATTCCCGCCAAGGCTAAGCCGGCGTCCGCAGATTTGGGATCGGCGGCCAGTGCGGCCTCAAACTCCTTTCGCGCGCCAGAAAGGTTGCCGGCGTTCAGGTAGGACACTCCGAGTAGATTATCCAGCGGCGCCGAATGGGGATGCGCCGCAACCAGCTCCTCGAGCCGCGCTTCTGCCTTCGCCGGCTGCTTCTGCGCCGTGTAAGCGATCGCCAGAAGCCGGACCCCGCGCATGTCATTGTTTTTGATCGCTTCCTCGGCATCGGTAATGGCGCCCGAGTAATCGGCTTCCTGTATCCGGAGAAGGCCATCCTGGATGACCAGTTCCGAAAAACGCCGGACCCGCAAAGCCTGGTCGAGAGCGGAACGTAGCTCTTTGGTTTCGCCGGCCCCTAACAGGGCCCAATTGCGCGCCACCACGACGGCCAACATGCCTCTCTGGTTCGGCGGGGTGCCTGTTCAGTACATCGAGAGCCGCTTTCCATTGCTGCGCTTGCGTGAAGTTCTGAGCCAGCGCCACGCGCGACCGGATCAGCGCCGGATTGATCCGCAGCGACTCATCCCATTCGTGCCGCTCCTCCAGGGGTTGACCCTTGGCTTTGTCGATGGCGGCCATCAGGGCGTGTCCTTCGGCGAACCCCGGGTTGAAGTGCAGGACCGCGGTCACATCGTTCTCCGCGCCCACAATGTTTCCAGACCGCAGGTAAAGGCCAGCCCTTTGGAACAATATATCGGTGTCGTTCGGATTCTTCTTCAAGGACTCAGCCGCCAGTTTCAGCGCAGCCCGGTCTTTCCTCATCGCCACATATGCCGTGAAAAGACGGTTTCGGGCGGCGCGGTCGTTCGGATCCTTTTTGACAAGCTTTTCAAACTCCGCCAACGCAGCATCCCGTTTTCCCTGCCTGAAGAGAAATAAAGCGTGGAGCGGCTTGAATTCGGCGCCGGGAAGCGCCGCCAACTTCCGGTACGTCTCGTCGGCCTCCGTCATCCGTTTCCCGGCTAGCTGGATGGCGGCAAGACCCATCAGCGCCAGCCCGCTGTTCGAATCCAATTGAATGGCTTTTCGAAACTCGGCTTCCGACTGTACGGGCTGGTTTGTGACCATGTAAAGCTGACCCAGAGCCACCTCAGCCAGCGAGGACTGGGGAGCCTTGGCCACCGCCTGCTTCAACACCTGTTCGGCGCCCGTGAGGTCTTTCTGGCGCAGTTTGAATTGCGCCAATTCCACTGAGGTTCGCAACCGGGACGGAAATTTCTGCAAAGTAGCCGCTAGTCTGGCATCAGCTTCCTCCGTTTTACCCAGTTTCCATTCCGCTAACGCCAGCGCATCGTTTGCATCGGAGTTATTTGGCGAAGCGGAAAGCACTCCCTGCAACCGTTTGGTGCCTTGTTGCACCGCATCTTTGTCGCCCCTGGTAACCATCAGTTCGCCCAATTTCAATTGGGCGAGTTCGTGCTTCGGATTCAACTCCGTCGCCTTATGGAAGGCTACGGCTCCATTTGGCAGGTTTCCTAGCGCAAGGTACGCGAGGCCCATTTGATAGTGCGGCTCGGCATCCTTTGGCATCGCCGCCGACGCGTTCTTGAATTCCAGGAGGGCTCGCCAATAGTCCTTTTTCGTCAGGTACGATTCTCCCCGGCGCAGGTATTTGGCCTCCTTCGCTTGTGGAGAACTGGTACACGCGGCGAACATGCCGAAAACAACGAGCAGGGTTCCGGCGGCAAACATCCGGCGCCCGCGCGAAGTTGGCGTTTCATAAATGCGAGTCATGTATATATGGGTCGTTTGGTTGCACGCGGCGGGCCAGTTAGTTGGTATCCGATTAGCAGCCTACGGTAGCAAAATAGGTGAACTATACACCGCGAACTTTCCAAAATCTATTGCTTTGTGGGGAAGGAATTACTTGAAGGTTCTATTACGTATGGAACTCCGCGCGTGGCATCTTTTCTGGAATTTAGACAAAATAATTGCGCGGTGGGCCGCGCCGGTAAGTAAGTTACTCAAAGCTGGGAAAGTTCACCAACAGCTCTCGTCTGTTCCGATTTCTCTTCCTTTTCAGTTCTAGTGATCTTCTTTGTTTTGTTCAATTAAGCATTCGGCATTCAACGTGCATATTTCGACGCCCAAAGGGAAGGAACTTGCGTCTGTTACTCGTCTCAGGTCTGACCTTTAAGTTGCCTAATGTACCGAAGTGTTTAGGCCATTGATAGATACATAAGGAGAGAAACATATGCGTAGTACGTTGTGTAAGTTGTCTGGCATTGGATTTTTGGCCAGCGGCTTGTTACTTCTGACCCCTTCAGCTCAGGCTGACCCAGCTCTGCCGGGGCTAACGAATCTCAATTTCCTCAGTTACACGGGGTCCGCGCCCAAGAACACGTTTCAGGCCGTCAATCCAACCGGTTGGACCGGCGGAAGTGGGCTGATCTATATCGATAATCCCGAGCACTTCTCATACCGATCCGGCCTCGGCGTGCGGCCCAACCTACCTCCAAACGTACGGTTGTCCCAGCAACCTGGCAATTCCCGGTGGCTACAACGAGGTGGAGGCGGATGGCAATCCACAATTTTGAGAGCGGGTTCAACTATAACATTACTGGCCTGACTGTAGGACAGACCTATACGCTGAGCTTTTATCAGGCGGCCAGTCAGCAAACGGGTTTTGTCGGTAACACGACCGAGCAGTGGATCGTCTCGTTGGGTACCACCGGAATGACTGTTTGCGCTGGCTGCTTGGGTGGCGGCAACAGTTCTTATTCCAACGCGGATTCATCGGCAAGTGTCGCACTCACAAACTTGATGAGCACCCCGTCGGGAGGCATGACGGACTGGAATTATGTCTCGGTCAATCTTACCGCTGACTCCACAACTGACCTGCTGAGTTTCCTCGCTTGGGGTGACAACGGCAGCACCAACAATCTCCCCCCGATGGTGTTTCTAACCGGCGTCAATTCACCGGCTGGGTTAGCAACGCCGGAGCCGGCAAGTATCGTGCTATTCGGCACTCTCGCGCTGGGCATTGGCCTGGCGATTTGGCGTCGCCGCAGCGCCTCCATCGTCTAATCGGCTTAACGGGCCTCGGTGAATTGTTGGTACGGGCTATCCCGGCCGATAATACACCGAGGCCTATTGGTGTAACTCCTTGCCAGACCTGCAAGACCTTCCGCCGTTCCTGCTGAGCGTTGCAAGGCAATGCACGTGGCTGGTGCTTCTCGCCCTGATTTTTGTGCCGCTTGAGCGGCTGTTCGCGGTGCATCCGCGAAAATTCTTCAGCAAAGCCCTTGCTCAGGATGTGGGCTATTATTTCATCAGCGGCCTGGTTCCCAGCCTGCTGCTCGCCTTTCCGCTTTCCCTTGCCGCCGTGGGCGCCCACGCGCTGGTCCCCTACCGCATGCAAGTCGCGGTCGCGGCTTGGCCGCTGTGGCAACGTATTCTCGGCGGACTGGTGGTCGGCGAGATCGGTTTCTACTGGGGCCACCGCTGGACGCATCAAATTCCCTTTCTATGGCGGTTCCATTCCATCCATCACAGCCCCGAGCACGTCTATTTTTTGATCAGCGCACGCGCCCATCCAATCGACAACGTGTTCATCCGGCTGTGCGGTCTGATCCCGGCCTACATTCTGGGCGTCGCGAGTCCCTTAACCCCAACGGGCAGCTTGGTACCGGTGCTCATCGTGTTGATTGCCACAATCTGGGGTTTTTTCATCCATTCAAACTTGCGCTGGAAGCTGGGTCCGCTGGAATGGCTTATCGCGACACCCGCCTTCCACCACTGGCACCACACACGCCGCGACCCGCTGGACCGCAATTACGCATCCATGCTGCCCTGTATGGACTGGATCTTCGGCACCTATTATTTACCGAAGCAATGGCCATCGGCGTACGGCACCGACACGAAGGTGCCCGCTTCGTTGGGCCGGCAACTGCTTTATCCGTTACTCCCGCAACCGCCACAATTCAGTTTGCCGGAGCCAGTTGACGTCTACGAGTTTCACCGGGAGCCCTCGACGCTCCGCAAACAATCTTGAGGCTTACAATTTCTCGAAAACGCTGCCTGACGTGAGGCTTTTCGGACCTATTCCTCGCTTATTAGTTTGGGCGGGTAAACCCTCCCAATAACTGAGTGAGGTTCTCCATGACACGCCTATTCGCCGCTTTCGCAGCCGTGTTCGCCGCATCCGTAGCCTCAGCCTCGAACATCGGCAGTCCCATCACGGCAGACGGTTACACATTCACCAACTTCGATTTTCCAAACAGCGGAAACGCAGCAGCTAGCGGTTCCAACGCGAACGGCATCGCAAACAACGGCGCGGTCGCCGGATTCAGCATCAATGACAACGGAGCGTTCACAAATTTCGTTCGCAATTCGGACGGAACATTTACCGCTCTGAACCTCGCCAGTCCGCAAGCCCAGGCCTTCGGGATCAATAGCGCCGGCGATGTGGTAGGCCAGCAGAACGGAGCAGCATTCTTCCTGCCTGCCGGCGGCTCGCTGCAAAACTTGACCACCCTAACCGGGCCCGCGGCGTTCGGCATCAACGATCAGGGCAACATCGTCGGCCAGCTTGCTGTAGGGAATGAAAGTCCCGGCTTCTTCCTGGCGAGCAGTGCCAGTAACAGTCTCACCGTCATCAACTCTGCCTCCGGTCCGAATACCGTCTTCGCGCAAGGCGTGAACGCCAACGGGCGGATAGTCGGCTTTTACGTCGGCAATGACGGACAGGATCACGGCTTCGACGGCAATATCCAGAACGCGAATGGCGGCGCCCTGACCGGAACCCCAGTTGCCGATCCAATCATCCCTAACGTCCCAGGGGAACCCGGCGCAACCTTTATCTTCTCCCAGATCCTGGGAGTCAGCGACAGCGGCCTCGCGGTGGGCTATTACGGCGACAGTACCACCAGCCAGCATGGCTTCCTCTACAACACGAACACCGGCGTGTACAGTTTTCTGGACGATCCCGCCGAGCAGTTCGATGACGGCGTCGAAATCACGCAAATTACGGGCATCAACAACTCCGACGAAATCACCGGCTTCTACTCCGATGCATCCGGAGTCTTCCACGGCTTCGCCGCTTGTCCGGCGGGCATGAGTTGCTCCAGTCCGTCGGCGGCCGTGCCCGAGCCGGCCTCCCCGATATTGGCGAGCTTCGGCTTAGCCGTTTTCGGTTTCAGCTACTTCCGCCGCGGGCGGCGAAATCGACAAGCTTCACTCGGGTCACCCGGACAGCGCGGTTGGACGCCGGATTCGAAATAGTTTCAACCCCGCAGTCTAAGATGACAAGCATGCGGCTTGTTACCTTCGAATTCGCCGGCCAGGCGCGCCCCGGCATTGTTTCCGATGTCGATACCGTCCTCGACCTCTCCTCCATCGGCTACACTTCTCTGCTCCAGTTCATCGAAGCCGGCCCGGAAGCCCGCAGCAAAGCCGAAATGCTCGCCGATCGATCTCCCGCTGATGCCAAATTTCGCCTGGCGGATGTCAAGCTCCTCGCGCCCATTCCGCGGCCGCGGAAGCTGATCTGCGTCGGCCTGAACTATCTCGACCACGCCAAAGAAACCGGCGCGCAAATTCCAAAAGTCCCCACCATCTTCAACAAATTCACCACCGCCGTCATCGGCCCCGGCGAAAACATCGTTCTTCCGAAAGTTTCGAAGGCGCCCGATTACGAAGCCGAGTTCGCTTTCGTCATCGGCCGCGGCGGACGTCACATCGCTCCAGAAAGCTGGGCCGCTCACGTCTTCGGCTACACCATCGTCAACGACGTTTCGGCTCGCGATTATCAGCGCGCCACCACGCAATGGCTCATGGGTAAAACGTTCGATACTTTCGCGCCCATGGGGCCCTGGATCGTCACTGCCGATTCCATCGCCGATCCTCACGAGCTCGACATCCAACTCGAAATTGGCGGCGAGACTCTGCAGGATTCCAACACCCGCGAGTTGATCTTCAAGATCCCCGATCTCATCGCCTTTCTATCGAGCGTCTTCACTCTGGAGCCGGGCGACGTCATCTCCACCGGCACGCCCAGCGGTGTCGGGTTCGCGCGCAAGCCGCCGCGCTATCTGCATGCGGGCGAGGAAGTCATCGTCAAAATCCCAGCCATAGGCGAGTTGCGGAACCCCGTCGTTGCCGAGGCGTAGTTTGTGTATACCCTCGGCCAACTCGCGGAACTTCTCGGCTGCCGCTTAACTGGCAATCCCGATATCGAAATCATCGGCGTCTCGACGCTCGAAAAGGCCGGCCCGCGCGAGATCGCCTTTCTCGCCAACATGAAGTACGCGCCGCAAATTAAAACCACGCGCGCCGCCGCCATTATTGCCGCCGAGCCCGTCAAAGGAACCGCCGCCGCGACGCTCGTCTCCTCCAATCCGTATCACGATTTCGCCCGCGCGCTCGCGCTCTTCTACCAGCCTCCCAAGCCCGCGCCCGGCATTCACGCCACCGCTTGTCTTGCTGAAACCGCTGTCATCGGCTCCAATGCCTCCATCGGAGCCTATGCCGTCGTCGGCCCTCACACCACGCTCGGCCGCAATGCGGTGCTTCACCCGCACGCGGTCATCTATGAAGGCTGCACCATCGGTGACGACTTCACCGCCCATTCGCACGTCTCGGTCCGCGAATACACCCGCATCGGCAATCGCGTCACGCTGGACAACGGCGTCGTTGTCGGAGGCGATGGTTTTGGTTTCGCCAAAGGCGCGGATGGACGCCAGCACAAGATCGTGCAATCGGGCATCGTTGTGCTCGAAGACGATGTCGAAATACAAACGCTCACTTCGGTCGATCGCGCCGCGCTCGGAGAAACGCGCGTGAAGCGTGGCGCTAAGCTCGACAGTCTCTGTCAAATCGGACACGGCTGCGTGATCGGCGAGGACAATATTATCTGCGGCCAAACCGGATTGGCCGGCAGCACCGTGCTGGAAGAGAACGTAATCATGGCCGGCCAAACCGGCTCATCCGGCCACCTGACCATCCATAAGAACGCCATCGTCTGGGCCCAATCCGGCGTCGGCCACGACGTCCCCGAAGGCGGCATCGTCAGCGGATCGCCCGCCTTCGATTCCCGCGACTGGCTGCGTGCTTCGGCCGCGTATTCGCGCCTGCCGGAGCTTCTCCGAACTGTGCGGGCTCTTGAACGGCGCATCGTCGAATTGGAAAAACGGCAGGGTTGATCTCCAAACGGCAACTCAGGGATGCGAGCAAACCCCCGATTCAGCGGGCTGGAATGGCTGGGCGACCGAAGTGGCCGTGTCGGAAGCAAGGATGTAACAATTCCGCCGTCGTTGCTGCTCCAGTCTGTTGTGGCGGCCACTCGGAATGCCGGATACTGTTTGATCTGTGCCATTGTTCTGAGAGAATCGAAGAGCGTGAGCGACGGATTTTCCTGTTCCTGTTGTCACACCTGGCACGACTCTCTACCGATGAGTTACGGCTTTGACGCACCGATTTACTGGTAGTGGCTGTCGGACAACGATCGTAAGGGACGAGCCGAACTCTCTTCGGACCAATGCATCATCGATAACGAATACTTCTTTTTACGAGGTAGAATTGAGATCCTCGTCCTCGATGCTTCCGAGCGGTTTTCCTGGGGCGTGTGGATCTCCGTCAGCGCGGAAAACTTCCAACGAACCCGCGAGGTCTGGAGCCGCCCTGGCCGAGAGAAAGAGTCCCCCTTCTTTGGTTGGTTGAGCACGCAACTCCCGATCTATCCGGAGACGCTCAATCTCAAGACGATGCTGCGTACTCAGCCAGTCGGTGAACGTCCGCTCGTCGAACTCGAAGCCTCAGACCATCGTTAGCGGTCGAACAGCGAAATGGAATTACGCTGAAACGCGTTCAAGAGATCGCCGCAGCGATGTTGCATCCATCTGCGTAGGCCCAGCGTCCTTCTTCCAATCATCGCCTTGCGATGGACGCCATCGTGGGCCCAAAACGTCCGCTTGCATCTCGTCTTTCGATGTGTAATTATTCATAGTAGTGAATAAAAATACATCGGCAGCATAACCGTGGCAGCTCCAATCTTTCAACCCGCATCCAGCCCGCGTGTCGCTAACCTGCGCCACGATCTCGATCTTTCCACTGCGCAACTGAACGCGTTGCTTGAGTTGACGCAGCAGGTCAAACAATCGCGCCAGCGCTACGCCTCGGCGCTGAAGGGCCGTTATCTGAGCCTGCTGTTCGAAAAACCGTCGCTGCGCACGCGAATGACCTTCGAGCTTGCCATCAAACAGCTCGGCGGCGATTGCGTCACGCAAATCGGAATGATTGCGGAGCGCGAGCCGCTCAAAGATGTCGCTCGTAACGTGGCGCGCTGGACAGATGCCATCGTCGCGCGCACTTTTTCTCAACAAACCATTGACGAACTGGCGCGCTGGTCCGGCATCCCGGTGATCAACGCCTTAAGCGATCTCTACCATCCGTGCCAAGCGCTCGCCGACATGTATACATTGAGGGAACATTTCGGACGCCTGCGCGGTTTGAAGCTGGCCTACGTGGGAGACGGCAACAACGTGGCGCATTCGCTGCTGCTCTGCTGCGCGCGCCTCGGAGTCGACTGCGCGATTGCCGCGCCCGCGGGTTATGAGCCGAACGATATCGTTCTGGCGCAGGCGAAACAGTTCGCGACCGAATCCGGCGCTCACATTCATCTCACCAACGATCCGCTGATCGCCGTACATTCGGCGCACGCCGTCTACACAGACGTGTGGACCAGCATGGGGCACGAAGCCGAAGCCGAAGATCGAAAGGTAGCACTGGCGCCGTATCAAATCAATCAAACTCTGCTGGGGCAAGCGCGGCCGGGCGCGGTCTTCCTGCATTGCCTTCCTGCCAAACGCGGCTTGGAAGTAACGGACGACGTCATCGAATCGCCCCAGTCGATTGCTTTCGATCAGGCGGAGAACCGGCTGCACGTGCAAAAGGCGTTGTTGTTAATGATGCTGCAAGAGCGGTAGCGCGGCGTTCGAATCAATCGGCAAAATATGAGCAAAGCAACAACCAGAAAGGTGGCGCTTGCCTATTCGGGCGGCTTGGACACCTCCATCATCATCCCGTGGCTGAAGGAAAACTATAACTGCGAAATCGTAGCCGTGTGCGGCGACATCGGCCAGGGCGGCGAAGAACTCGACGGCTTGCGCGAGAAAGCGCTCAAGACCGGCGCATCCGAAGTGTACGTCGAGGATATGCGCGAAGAGTTCGTCCAGGATTACTTGTGGAAACTGGTTCGTTCCGGCGGTGTCTACGAACACAAATATCTGCTGGGCACTTCCATTGCGCGCCCGCTGCTGGCCAAGCGGCAGGCCGAAGTCGCTTTGAAGACCGGTTGCGATGCGCTCGCGCACGGCTGCACGGGCAAAGGCAACGATCAGGTTCGTTTCGAGCTGACTTACAAAGCCATAGCTCCGCATCTGAAAGTCATCGCGCCGTGGCGCGAATGGGATATCGTTTCGCGCGAAGATGCCATCGATTACGCCAAAGCCCACCAGGTTCCCATCGCGCAATCGACCACAAAGATTTACAGCCGCGATCGCAACATCTGGCACATTTCGCACGAAGGCGGCGAGTTGGAAGATCCTGCCAACGCCGCGCCGGATCGCATTTGGATGCTCAGCAAAAGCCCTGCCGATGCGCCTTCGAAACCCGCCGAGTTGTCCATCGGCTTTGAAAGCGGCGTGCCCGTTTCGCTAAATGGGCAGCACCAACTCAGCGCTGTCGTTCTCCTGGAAGAGCTGAATAAAATCGGCGGCGAGCACGGCATCGGCCGCATCGATCTGGTCGAAAACCGCTTCGTAGGAATGAAATCGCGCGGCTGTTATGAGACACCGGGCGGCACAATTTTGATGGCGGCTGTTCGCGAGCTGGAAGCGCTGGTGCTCGACCGCACAACCTTGCACTACAAACAAAAGCTGGCGCTCGATTACGCTGAATTGATTTACAACGGGCTATGGTTTACGCCGTTGCGCGAGTCGCTCGATGCATTTTTTGCTAAAGTATCGGAGCCCGTCACCGGCGAAATCACCATGCGCCTTTATAAAGGCAACCTCGAGCCCGTAAGCCGCAAGAGCCGAAATTCGCTCTACAACCTTGATATCGCGAGCTTCACCATGGGCGCTAGCTATGACCAGAAGGACGCCCTGGGCTTTATCAATCTCACCGGTCTGCCCATTAAAGTCCGGGCATCTCTGCAAAAATCGTAAGCATGAAGCTGTGGGGCGGCCGCTTCGAGGGTGAGCCATCGGAGGTTTTCGAGGCGTTTTCCGCCTCTTTGCATTTCGATCGCAAACTGATCTTCGCCGATATTCACGGCTCACAGGCGTTCGCGCGAGCGCTCGGCAAACAAGGCATTCTCAACGATGACGAATGCCACCGTCTGCTCGACGCGTTCGATGAAATCGCCGCCGAAGCCCAAGATCCGAATTATTTCGAAGCCGCCGCTGACGAGGACGTCCACACTTTCGTCATTCGCAAGCTACAAGAAAAAGTCGGGCCGCTATCGGAAAAAATTCACACCGGACGAAGCCGTAATGAGCAGGTCTCGCTCGACATCCGGCTCTATCTGCGCTCCGCAACAGACACATTACGCCACCAGCTTGCCGAATTCATGGCCGCCCTGCTCGCGCTGGCGCGCAAATATCCGGACGCTGTGATTCCCGGCTTCACCCATCTGCGGCGCGCGCAGGCTGTGCTGTGGCCGCACTACTTACTCGCCTATTTCGAAATGTTCGCGCGCGACCAGGAGCGCCTCGAACAAGCGCGCGCGCGAATCGATGTCCTGCCGCTCGGCTCCGGCGCGCTCGCCGGCAGCGGCTTCGCCTTCGATCGCGAAGCCATCGCGAACGACCTCGGCTTTCATGCCATCACCCGCAACAGCATGGATGCCTCCGCCGATCGTGATTTCGCGCTCGATTTCCTCTACGCCTCCAGCATGGTCATGCTGCACTTAAGCCGCCTCGCCGAGGACTGGATTCTCTATTCCAGCGAAGAGTTCAACTGGATCGCGCTGGGCGACAACGTCACCAGCGGATCGAGCTTGATGCCCCAAAAGAAAAATCCCGATTCGCTCGAGCTGATCCGCGGAAAATCGGGACGTGTGTTCGGAAATCTGGCGTCCCTTTTTGTCACCATGAAGGGTCTGCCCATGACCTACAATCGCGACATGCAGGAAGACAAGGAGCCGCTGTTCGACGCTTTCGCCCAGACCTCCGGCTCGCTCGCCATGGCAAAGATTGTGGCTGAATCGGTCGTGCTGAATCCGGCCAAGCCGTTGGCCGCCGCCGAACAGAGCTGGGTTATCGCAACCGATCTCGCCGAAGAGCTCGCACGCAACGGCGTCCCATTTCATCGCGCCCATCAACTCGTCGGACGCCTGGTGTTAGAAAGCGTCAGAACCGGAAAACACCCGTCGGATTGGACCGGCGAATCGCTCGCGGCATTTGCACCCGAATTCCAGCCGCACATGGCGCGGTTGCTTTCCCCGCTGGAAGGAATGAAAACTCGCGAATTGCCGGGCGGCGCCGGACCGGCCGCGGTCGCGCGCGCATTGCAGCAAGCCGAAGAACGGCTGGCCCTCATCCGCCGCCAAATCTCTGAGCCATGAACAAGAGCTTCCGCCAGGGCCAGATTCTCAAAATCGTCCGCGGCAAGAAAATCTACACGCAAGAGGATCTGGCGCGCGAACTGAACCAGCTCGGCATTCAAACCACGCAAGTCACTCTGTCGCGCGACATTCGCGAGCTGCGGCTGGTCAAAACGGCCGAGGGATACCGTCAGCTTGCAGCCGAGCGAAGCGGCCCGGAACTTGCGACTGCCGCCAACGAATATCTTCAGGATATCCGCGTGGCGCAGAACTTGATCGTCTTGCGCACCTCGCCTGGGAACGCGAATCCGCTGGCAATTTGCATCGACAGAGAACAATTGCCGGAGGTCGTCGGAACCCTCGCGGGCGACGATACCGTGTTGGTCATCGCTTCCAGCAGTGAAGCTGCGGAACGTTTCCGCCAGCGCATGCTCGACCTGATATCGGCCTAAGCGCTAGTGCTGGTGGTCATGATCTTGCCCGCGCCCGCGATCGGCGGCCATCCGGCAGCCGCTATCGGAAAGCACGCACGGTATGTGTTCGAACTGAATCGTCGTGTGGTGAATTCCAAAGTCGCACAAAATTTCATTGATTCGCTTGAGAATTCTTTCGCTCGACGAGGGCGGCATGTCCTCAATCAGTACGTGCGAGCTGAGCGCGTGCGTGCTCGATCCCAAACTCCAGATGTGGAGATCGTGAACGTCCAGCACGCCTTCCACCTCGCTCATCGCCGTGGTCACATTGCTCAGCTCGAGACCGCGCGGCAGCCCTTCCAGCAAAATATTGAGCGATTCGCGCACAATACCCCAGGCCGAATAAAGAATGAAAATCCCAAGCAGGATCGAGAGCAGCGGATCGATATACAACAGTCCCGTGTAGCCAATCACAATCGCGCCTATAACAATCGCGACCGCCCCCACCGCATCGCCGAGCATGTGAATAACGGCCGCTCGAATATTAATATCTCCCTTTTGGCCGCGATGCAGCGCAACCACGATGCTCCCGTTCAGGACCAGCGCGGCCGCCGCGACCCAAATCATCATGCGCGAGTTCACGGGTTCCGGATGTAAGAACCGCACGCCCGCTTCCCAGAAGATCGCGATCGAAATCACGATCAAAGTAGCCGCGTTGACAAAAGCCGCCACTACTCCGGCGCGCTGATAACCGTATGTCTTGACTTGATTCGCAGGCTTCGCTTGCAGGTAGACGCCTATCGCCGCCAGCAGCAGCGCCAAGGCGTCGGTGAAATTATGCCCCGCGTCGGAAAGCAGCGCCAGGCTGTGCGACCGGAAGCCCGCGAAAACTTCAAATGCGGTAAACGCCAGCGTCGCAGCCAGCGAAACCCGCAGAATCCAACCGGCGTTCCCGCCGTGATGATGATGACCCAATCGCCGCCCTCCACTTCCAATTTACGCTAGGAAGCGGCGGTAATGTCTAGTACCAGTCTTCCACCCGCAGGCCGGGCACTCTGGGACGACCGCGAAGCGCACGCGCGCTGCATGGGTCCGCGGTGCGGCTATCGCCGCGTCTTTAAGAGCTTCGGCACCCGTCAGAGTGCTTGATCCGAAAACCCCGCCGTGCTACAAACAGACACGTGGACAAGGTTATCCGCAAGTACAGCAGTTTCGATGAAGTGAAGGACGATGAATATCGAGAGTGGCAGGAACTGCCAGGCTACGAACGGTTGAACGCGGCCGCCGCCTTGTCGCTTGCGGCTCACCAGATGAAGGGACCCACGCACAATGCTCGACAAGGACTTCAAAGAACTCTTGTCCATCTTCAACGAGCAGAAAGTTGAATATTTGATCGTTGGAGGCTATGCCGTATCTTTTCACGCGCAGCCCCGCGCAACCAAAGATCTTGACCTGTTTATCAAGCCGGACGCCGCCAACGCCAAAGCGGTCTACGCCGCGCTCGCCAAATTCGGCGCGCCACTGGCGGGAATTACTGAGCAAGACATCATTGAACCGAATTCGTTTTTTCGCCTCGGACGCGCTCCTGTCATGGTGGAAATTCTTCCGGCGATCCAAAGGCGTTGATTTCAACCGCGCTTCGGAAAGACGAGTCGAGACGATTATTGACCCCGGATAGCGGACTTAAGGCGTTCTTAATTTCCCGCGATGATCTGATCGACGCTAAACTCGCAGTCGGAAGGCCGCAAGACCTTGCGGACGTTGAGGCGCTTCGGAAAGCGCACGACAGCCAGAAGGTTCGCTCCGCGCAAAAGAGAAACAAATCAAAAAAACACGACGGTAGCAAGTGACGGGATTGTGGCAGCTTACTGCTGCGGCTCCTGATGCTTTTCCCCGGGCCGGTAGAGCGAAGGAATTTTTTTGTTCTTATCGCTATCCGATTGATCGGACTTCTTGCGCTCCGCCACTTCCTTGCTAGGCATCATGGCTTCGCGCTCCTGCTTTTCTTTAGCGTCTTTCGACGCCAGCTCGGAGCCGCGCGTCTTCGAATCTTCCAGCGACAGCTCGCGGCTATCGCTAGTCGTGTCGATCGCCTCCTGCAGCACGAATTGATACCGGTCCAGATCCTTCGGCTCGCTGTTCTGCACCTTATTCAACTGATCCAGAAAATCCTTCTCCGCATTCACTACCGCGATCGTGCCCTTGTCGAGAGGAACTTTGCGCCCCAACGCATCGTCGGAAACCGAATCAATCGCTTCAATAATCTTGCTGTAATCCTCCAGCGTGTTGTGGATAAAAATGCTGCGCCCGGGCTTCTCTTTTGCCAGATATTGCTGCAGCAGGTCCATCCGCTCCTTCGCAAAATGAACATACAGCAGCAAACGATCGTTCGGTTCCTGCGCTTCGCGAACCTGATCCACTTCGTTCGGAGTCAGAAAATCGCGAACTTCCTGCGCGCAAAGCAGAGTCGCCGTACAGAGCGCAAATGCCGCGAAACGCGCCAGCTTCATTTCCGCATAACTCCATCCAAAAGCTTATCGTGTATCTCATCCAGCCGCCGCGAAGTCTGCTCCGCCCAGCCACGCCGCTGCACGGAAATGTCGTCGAGCAAGCCTTGCATGCGCCGCTGCAGAGACGCGACATTCAGCTCGGCTTTTTTATAGAACCGCGCCTTGTGCGCGGCACCCAGCGACACCACGCACTCATGCAGCGCGTGCGTCATATCTTCTAATTGCGCGTCTCCCTTGTCGAACTCTCCCTTGGTGTAGAAGTCGCGCGCATTGTCGAACGCTGTATCGGCGAAGTTCAACGCCATGGTGGATCGCTTCACCGGATTCCGCTCCAATTGCAGTTCCGCAAGAAACGATTGTGAAAATGCTGTCGAGGCACACGCGGCGATTAACAACCCGGCCTCGATCAGCCTTCCGGATTTTATAAACGCATTCATCGATTCGCCTCCCTCTCGAGAATTCTGCTCCGCTGCCGCGCGATAAACTCCTGGTCCGGGAACTTGCCCCCGCTCACCTGCAGAAACCGCTGATAACTCGCTAGCGCCGGCTTCACCTCATGTAGTTTGTCGAGCACCATCGCCCGGAAGTAAAAGTCTCCCGCTGTCTCCGCATTTAGATTATGTATCTTATCCAAGGCGGCCAGAGCCTGGGGATATAGTCCCGCTAGTACCAGGGACGTGGCGGCCTCTTTCCACGCGTCCACCGAATCGGGCTTGATCTGCGCCGCCGCCGTGAATTCGCTGGAAGCCGCCGTATACTCGTGCTTATCGCGGTAAATGCGCCCCACCGCCATGTGCAGATCATAGTCGTTCGGATTCGCTTTTAAGGCCTGCTCCAGAATCGGCTTGGCCGAATCCGGCTGATTATTTTTCAGATAAGCCGTGGCGAGCGCAAGCTGATTCGCGGGAGTAGGCGAAATCGCAACCGCCGCCTGAAATTGCGCGACCGCGTCAGCAGGCCGGTTTGCCGCAAGATACAGCCGCCCCAACTCTTCGCGCGCGCCCGCGTCCGCGGGGAACTCTTTCAAAAGGCCCATCGCCTCTTCCGGCCGGTTCGCCTTCGAAAACCCAGCGGCAAGCTCCAGCAAGAACGATTTCAGATTGGCGTCGAGCACCGCCGCTTGCCGGTAATGCGGCAGGGCCTCGTCCAGTTTGCCTTCCTGCGCAAGGCTCTGGCCAAGCCCCAATTCGGCGCCCGCCATTTTCGGATCTATGGCAAGCGCCGCGCGGTAAGAATCCGCCGCCGCGGCGAAATCTCCCGTTGCGAACAGGCAGTCTCCCAAATAGCGCTTGGGCCGCGCCTGATCCGGCTTCTGCGTGGCCGCATCCCGCAATAGCGGCAAGGCGTCCGCCGCACGCTGGTCGCGCAGGTACAGCATCCCTAAATTCAGCTCGGCTGCATACAAACCGGGCTTCAGCGCCAGCGTCTGTTTGTAATGCGCCGCCGCTTCGCCGTCTTCCTTCAGCGCCGTTTCCGCCAGCGCCAGATTGAAAAGCGCCGCGTAGTCCTTGGGATCGCCAGCCGCAATCTGCGAAAAGATTTGTTCGGCTTGCCGGTAATCCCGATGTTGCAGCGCCTGCAAACCGGCCGTTTGCGGATCCGCCGGTCCGGCACGCAGCAGCAGAGGCGCGATAAACAGCAGCGCGAGCAAAGCCAAAACCCTTTGGCCCTATTTTAGTACCGAATGCTCCGGATGGTCGTTGCCATTTGCGGCTGCCGCTGTCGCTTCCCGGTGCAGATGCGAGAGGTTGATGCCCTCCACCGCCAGCGCAATAAAACCGATCACGATCATGGGAATCGTGACCGCCGCCCAGAGAATCAGCGAAAAACCCTTCGCGTGCCTCGCCGCCAAACCGAACATGATCAGCGTCCGCGCCGCGACCCATTGAAACAAGCCTAAATTGCCTGGCGCCTGCGGCACAATGCTGCTCAGCCGCAGCAGCACCATCATCATAAAAGATGCTGTCCACGGCACAGCCAGGCGATTCGCGAACACCAGAGCATAAATCGGCAGCACCTGGCTGAGCATGAACGCACCGCTCACGAAAAACGCAAAATACAGATAGCGCGAATGGCCAATGAGGTGTAGATCTTCAATCAACGTCTGGAACCAGCGCGGCCAGCTCCTTCCGTAAGAGCGGTCCGTCGATTGCTGTTTGGCATACATCGCACAGCCCAGAATGGCGCCGCACACCACAATGCCGATGCCCAGAATGTAGCCGCCCTTCAGTAAAAGTCCCGGCAGCCGGCCCATGTGCAGGCAGTAAAAGAAACAGGCCATTAACCAGATGCCGTCGAAGATCCGCTCGATGAGCGCCGAAGCCAGTGTCACGGAAATCGGCAGCTTGGTCGATTTGGAAAGCAGAAAGCAGCGGATCAGTTCGCCCGCGCGCAGCGGAAGTACTTCATTGGCGAACAGACCCACATAGATCGCCTCTACGGTATGGGCAAACCGGACGCGTTTAACCGGCGCGAGCAGCAGTTTCCAGCGCCAGCCCTGCAGCAGAAAAATCAGGATGTTGCTCACCACCGCGGCTGTCACCCAGCCCCAGTGCATGTGCTGGACTTCGCTCCAGATATGGCCCAGCCCCGCCCCGTTCAGCACCCAGATCATGCAGAGGAGCGAGACCAGATTCGTGACGATGATAATCGCCCACGCCCTGAATTTGTTCCCGCGCTCTGCAGGCGGAGCGGCGGTTTGCGTGCCCAAGCAACTTCATGATAGCGCCGGAATTTACCATTTCCCGTCGACGTACAGGCCCATCGCGCGCTTCGCTTTGCGAACCGTATCTTCGGCCAGCGGCAAGACGCGCGCTTTTCCCTCGCTCAGCACGGCGTCGATGTAGCCGGGCTCCGCCGTAATCTCCCGGTACCGACGCTGAATTGGTTCCAGGCGCGCAATCACCGCTTCCGCCACCAGCTTCTTGAAATCTCCATAGCGCATGCCGGCGCATTTCTCTTTATCGATCGAAGCGTCGCAGGCCTGCGCGATAGTGAGCAGATTTGCGATTCCCGCGCCCATATTCTCCGGATCGATCGCAGGCTGGGAGTCGGTGGTGGCGCGCGCGATCTTCTTCTGAATCGCCTTCGGCTCGTCCAGCAATGCGATCGCATGACCAGAGCCGCCCGCGGACTTACTCATCTTTTGCGTCGGATCGTCGAGCCCCATAATGCGCGCCCCCACCACAGGAAGATGGGTCGCCGGCATCACGAAAGTTTCGCCATACAGCGAGTTGAAGCGGTGCGCAATGTCGCGGGCCAGTTCCAGATGTTGCGATTGATCCTCGCCCACGGGAACGACACTCGCCTGATAAATCAGGATATCCGCGGCCATCAGAACCGGATACTGCAGCAGCCCATCGCCCACGGTCTCCTGTTTGTCGGCTTTGATTTTGAACTGCGTCATCCGATAGAGCCATCCAAGCGGTGTTACGCAGGTCAGCAGCCACGCCAGCTCGGCATGACCCGGAATGCTCGACTGCACCACAATGGACGATTGCCGCGGATCGATTCCGGCCGCCAGGAACAGCGCCGCCGTTTCGCGGATTTTCGCCGCAAGCTCTTCCGGTTTTTGATAAAGCGTTATGGCGTGCAGATCGACAATGCAGAAGATGCTCTCGTACCGGCTTTGCATCTCGGCCCAGTTCTTCAAAGCTCCCAAATAGTTACCGATATGAAGCTGGCCCGTCGGCTGAACGCCGGATAGTACGCGTGCTCTCATGTAGCTAGCGAATCTTTATGGTAAGGGATGCTTCCGCCGCGGCTACCGGCGAGCTTGTGATTGAGAAACTGGTGTACGGCGGGGAAGGATTGGCGCGCCTCGACGGCCAGGTCACGCTGGTTCCGTTCGTGCTTCCCGGCGAGCGTGTCGAGATCGCGGCGACGCGCGTCAAAACTGGATTGCTGCGAGGCGAGCCGCTGCGCATCCTGGAACCGTCGCCCGAAAGAATCGTCCCGCGCTGCGAGTATTTCGCCAACTGCGGCGGGTGCCATTACCAGCACGCCGAGTATGCCTTCCAGCTCCGCCAAAAGCGCGAAATTTTTCGGGAGACACTGCAGCGGCTGGGCGGTATCGCGTTCGAGAACGAGATCGAAATACTCGCCGCCGATCCCTGGTTCTACCGCAACCGCATTCAGCTCCATTTCCGCGACGGCCGGGCCGGTTTTCATAAGGCCGCCTCGCATGAAATCTGCTCCATCGACCATTGCTATATCTCCTCGCCGTTTTTGAACGATGCGATTGTAAAGCTCCAGGCCGCTTCGAAACAGCGGGAATGGCCGCGCTTTCTGCGCTCGCTGGAGGTCTTCACCAATGAAACGCAAGTGCAGTTGAACGTGCTCGATTCCACTCAGCCCGTGGCCGCCCGCTTCTTCGATTGGTGCGCGGATTTCCTTCCTGGTTTCGCGCCGGGGCACATCGAATATCCCGCCGCGGGACGCCTCTATCGCATCGGCCGCGCATCCTTCTTCCAGGTGAACCGCTTTCTCATCGACATGCTAGTTCAGGAAGTCGTAGGCGCCATTTCCGGCACGCGCGCTGTCGATTTATACGCCGGAGTCGGACTCTTTTCGCTCCGCTTGGCCGAACATTTTGAGATCGTAGATGCGGTGGAGCGCGGCGGCTCCGCCTCTCGCGATTTGGAGTGGAATGCCGGCCAAAGCGCCGCGAATATTCACGTTTCGAGAACCTCCGCGGAAGACTTTCTCCGAAGTTTAACCGAGCCGCCGGAGCTGATTGTCGCCGATCCGCCGCGAACCGGCCTCGGCAAAGAAGCAACCGCCGAACTGCTGCGCGTGAAAGCTCCGCGCCTCGTGCTCGTCAGTTGCGATCCGGCAACCCTGGCGCGAGATCTCAAACAATTGTTACCGCCTTACCGCATCGAACGGCTTACGTTGCTCGATCTCTTTCCGCAGACCTATCATTTCGAAGTCGTAGCGCACCTGATCTTATCCTGAAGAATATCGAGCTGCGCATGCCCAATAACCGCCTCTCTTCCATCGATAACATCGTTGTTCTGATGCTGGAGAACCGCTCCTTTGACCACATGCTCGGCTTCTTATATGCTAGCCAACGGCAATGTCTCGCCCACCGGTCAGCCTTTCGAAGGATTGACCGGAAAGGAATCGAATCCGGACACAAATGGGTCGCCGGTTCCGGTGTTCAGCATCGCGGCGGCGGATGCCAATGCATATTTCATGCCTGGCGCCGATCCCGGGGAAGGTTACACGGCTACGAATTCTCAGCTTTCCGGCAGCAACCAGGGCTTCGTCACGAATTTCAGCTACACGCTCGGATGGGAGTCGAAGGAAGGGCGCTCGATAATGCCCGGCACAACTGCCGGCAGCATCATGGGCATGTTTCCTCCGGCCATGCTGCCGGTCCTTTCCGGACTGGCAAAGGGCTTCGCTGTTTGTGATTACTGGTTTGGCTCGGTTCCCACCGAGACGCTGCCGAACCGCGCGTTCGTGAATGCGGCGACCTCGCAAGGCCACATGGATGACTCGACCAAAAAATTCACGTGCCCCAGTATTTTCGGCCTGCTCTCCAACCACAATGTCACGTGGAGCGTTTACGGCTACGACGCGCCGCCTCTGACGCGTTTAGACTTCACCGATACAACCAATGCGGCCGACAGCCACTTCGGCCAATTCAAAGATTTCCAGACAGCCGCGTCGAACGGAACGTTGCCGGCTTACACTTTTCTGGAGCCAAGCTGGGGCGCGACCGGCAACAGCCAGCACCCGAACTATAACGTCGCGTTGGGCGAGCAGTTGATTCACGATGTCTACTACGCCTTACGGAACGGTCCCGCGTGGAGTCAAACGCTGCTGATCGTCGTGTACGACGAGCACGGCGGCTGCTACGATCATGTACCGCCGCCTTCGGGCGCCGTGCCGCCGGACAATTCGGTAGGCGAGTATGGGTTCGATTTCACTCGCTTCGGCCCGCGTGTCCCTGCGGTGCTGGTATCGCCGCTCATCGCGGCGGGCACCGTGTTCCGCGTGGCCGCGAACAGCATGCCGCTGGATCACACCTCTATTTTGAAGACAGTCGAAACGCGCTGGAATTTGCCGGCTCTTACGGCGCGTGATGCTGCTGCGAGCGACGTGGGAAATGTGTTGACGCTGGCACAACCGCGCACGGACGATCCACTGCAGGGCGTGACCGTGCCTACGGCAAAGGGACGGAATCCGGATGAAGACCGGCCCTCACACTTGCAGGAAGTGCAGGCTGAACTGGTGGCGCAGCTTCCGGTTCCGGACGGATATGGCGGAACCCACCACACGATGCCCCGGCTTATAACCAACAGCGATTACGAAACCTACATCCGCACCCGAACCGAAGCCTGGCGGGCCTCCCGAAGCCAAAGAACACAACCGCAACCGTGAACATTACTCGTATCGCAACGCAATAACCGGATCGACGAGCGCTGCCTTAAGCGCGGGTCCCCAGGACGCAAGCAACGCAGTCCCCGCAAGTATCAGAGCCACCCCGGCAAATACGGACGGATCATCCGGCCTCACGTCATACAGCAAGCTCGCCATAAAACGGGTCAGCCCAACGGCTGCCGCCAACCCGGCCGCAATGCCCGCCAGCGAAATGCCGAGTCCCTGCCCCACCACCATCCGAATCACTTGATTTCGTTGCGCCCCAAGCGCTATGCGAACGCCAATTTCCCGCGTGCGCTGCGTCACGGCGTAGGAGATCACGCCGTAGATCCCCGTTACGGCCAATAACAACGCAACCGCGGCAAAGCTTCCCAATAGAAAAAGATTCAAGCGCCGCGGAGCAATCGAATCGCTAAGTGCCTGCTCCATCGTCATCACGTCCAAGATAGGAGCACTGCGGTCAATTCCCGAAATGAGCCTCCGCATGGCATGCGCTGCGGCGCTCGTGTCGCCGGTTGTGCGGATCGCAATGTACGGATTCGTCACAACCGGAAACTGCTTATACGGCAGAAACACTTCCGGCATCGTGTTCTGGTCGAGTGCAAAGCGCTTCAGATCGGAGATTACCCCCACAATCGTGCTCTCCGCCGGCCGGTGGAACACGCGGATCGTGCGGCCCACCGCGTTGCGATCTCCAAACAGCGATCGGGCGAAGCTCTCATTCACCAGCACCACTGGGTTCGGTTCGTCATTCGTCAACCAGCGCCCTTGGATAAGAGTCATTCCCGTGGCGCGAAGATATTCCGCCGATGTGGATGTAAACTTCACCGCGCCCATCCGCTCTTGAAACGGATTGCCCGGGCCGATCATGGTGATGGCTCCCGCTTCGAAACCCGCTGCCTCACTACCGTGCGCAGTCTCTATGCGCTGAAGAAGTTGCCGCAAATAGGCCTCTTTCGCCTCCCTGGTCTTGTAGTGCACCCCTGGTAGCAAAACGCGCATCGTTACGATCTTGTCTGGACGAAATCCCGGCGGCAGGCTATTCATGCGCCAGAAGCTCTTCAGCATCAGTCCGGCGCCGGTCAGCAGGATAATCGCCAACGCCAGTTCTCCGCCGATCAGTACCGCCCGGATTCGCAGACGTCCCGCGCTTGGCGACGCGTTTCGTGCGCCGTCCTTGAGCACGTCATTCAGTCTGGCCTTCCACAAGGAAACGGCCGGCCCGAATCCAAACAGGATGGCGGCCGAAAGCGAAATCGCTAAGGTGAACGCCAGTACGCCGCCGTCAATCCGGCTCTCGCTTAAGCGCGGAATTGTTCCGGACCCCAGCCGCACCACCATCGCAATCGCCGCTTCCGCCAGACCCACGCCCGCCGCGCCTCCCAGCAGCGCCAGCAGCAAACTCTCCGTCAGGAACTGCCTCGCCACTCGCACCCTTCCCGCTCCGACGACGACGCGAATTCCGATTTCGCGCTGCCGCGTAGTGGCACGCGCCAATAGCAGGTTGGCGAGATTTACCACGGCGATCAGCAGAACCAGGCCCGCAGCCCCTTGCAGAACCAAAAGAGCAGGCCGGATATTGCCCACGATCCGCTCCTGGTAGGGCATGACCCGGAGCTTTGTCCAAGGTAGAAACGGTTTGTCGGAAGCATCGTGGGCCCGCAGGCTTCGTATCTCCGCTTGCGCCTGTTCGACGGAAATGCCCGATTTCAGCCTCGCCACCACCTCCACCACGCCCGTTGGGGAAGGCATCTTGGGCTCGCTCGATACAACAGCGGCGGGCTCGTCTCGCGGCATGGGAATGTAAGCTTGCCGTTGGAACGCTCGGGAACCGCCGGCGGCGGGCAGCAACCGGAAGTCTTTGCCGAGCACGCCCGTTACGGTCACGGAACGGCCATCCAGACTCACCGCCTGCCCAATCACTTTGGAATCGCCGCCGAAACCTTGTTCAAACAAATCGTAGGAAAGCACAAGCACGCCGGCTTCTTTCGGGCCGAACAGCCGGCCCAGGAACGGACGCGCTCCGGTCACATTCCAAAAATCGCCGTCGACCGCGGTAACTTCCTCGTCTTCAGTTCCATCGCGCGTAAGCAGCAGCCCGGTTCCATCCGCAAACCCGGCAACCTTCTCGAACGACTCCGCATGATTCCGCCATTTCTGAAAGGTATTCCGTGGGACTGGAAAATCCCCCTTGCGGGCCGCATCGTAATCGCTCAGCCATACCAGCCGCCTTGCATCCGGATATGGCAGCGGCCGAAGCAGCGCTGCCCGAACCACGCTAAACACGGCCGTGTTCAAGCCAATTCCCAAACAGAGCGTTGCCACCGCCACGGCGGTGAAGCCCGGACTGCGCCCCAACATCCGCAACGCATAGCGGAAGTCTTGCCACAACTGTTCCAGCCAGACAGGGTTCCAGACAGCACGCGTATCTTCTTTGACCAGCGTCCTGTTTCCGAACTTAAGAAGAGCCACGCGGCGCGCCTCTTCCGGCGGCATGCCGCGGTCGATGTTGTCCTGAGTTTCAAGCTCGATGTGCTGCCGTATGTCTGCCTCGAGACTCTGCAAATGGCGGCGCTTCACGGTTTGCTTTCTTCGTTTGCCGGCCGCAGAATGCGCCCGATCGCCCCCGCCAGCTTGTCCCATTTGCCGATTTCGACAGAGAGTTGCTTTCGCCCTTTAGCGGTGAGCCGGTAATAATGAGCCCGCCGATTGTTCTCCGAAGCGCCCTCCTCGGCCGAAATCCATCCGCGCTTGATGAGGCGATGCAATGCAGGGTAAAGCGATCCCTGCTCGACTTGCAGCACATCTTCGGAATTACGCTCAATTGCCTTCGCAATGGCATGACCATGCGTGGGCCCCAGCAGCAACGTGCGCAAGATGAGCAGGTCGAGCGTGCCCTGAAGTAGTTCCACCCGGTCATCCCGTTGCTTGGTAGACATTCTAGGTGAAGAATACCCCGCCCTCAAGAGAATGTCAAGCTGATGCGGCGCGCTGTGTAATCCTCAAAATTAGTAGCCTTCATGAACGCTGAACAACTGCAGCATTTGTTGGAGGAGGTCCGCGACGGACGCAGTAGCGTGGACGCCGCGCTGAATAACCTCCGGCATCTGCCTTTCGAAGATTTGGGTTTTGCCAAAGTCGATCACCATCGCGCGATCCGGCACGGCATGCCCGAAGTGATCCTCGGTGAAGGAAAACATCCGGATCAGGTGGCGGGCATTGCGGCCGCGCTGCTTGCCAAATCGCCAAACCTGCTGCTCACTCGCGCTACGGAAGAAATGGCCGCGCGCGTCGCGGCGCTGGCGCCGGAAACAGAGCACTTCCCTGCCTCGCGGGTGGTTCGGGTGTGGCGCGACCGCACTCTGTACGGAAAAGGCAAAATTGTGGTGGTTTGCGCCGGAACCAGCGACATTCCGGTGCTGGAAGAAGCGCGCCTTACAGCGGAGGTTATGGGCAACCAGGTGGATGCCATCTGCGATATCGGGGTAGCTGGCATTCACCGCTTGCTGCATCAGCGCGAACGGCTGATGGAAGCGCGTGTAGCAATCGTCTGCGCCGGCATGGAAGGCGCTCTGCCGAGCGTGGTGGGCGGGATGGTCGGCTGCCCGGTGATTGCGGTTCCCACCAGCATTGGCTACGGCGCCAGTTTTAACGGTCTCGCCGCGCTGCTGGGGATGCTCAATAGTTGCGCCAGCAACGTCACGGTGGTCAACATCGACAACGGCTTCGGGGCCGGTTATGTCGCCAGCCTGATTAATCGCCTGCCCTGAAACGTGATTCAGCAGCTTCCGCTCCCTAACGGTCGCGGTTCCGATACCAAAAAGGATGTAACCTGAAAATGAGCTGTCATGAACAGGTACGAACAGCGCGCAGATCAGCAGCGCAGAGCGGGGTTGCGGACTTCGATGACGATCTGGACGGCGGCGTTGGCACTGATCGCGGTCGTGCTGGCGATCCTGATTCTGAGCGGATCGGCGCCGGCAGGATTTTCTACCAAAGCGGCTATCGTACTCGCGGTCGTGTTTCTGATTTTGCGCCAGCTTAGCCGCCGGTTGAAGGGAAAAACGCCGCGCGCCGCGCAGCCCGATCCGCGTTCCACATTAAAGCTGCACTGAAACGCCAATCTGCATTTTTGGACCTGTTACTATCGAGGGTTTATGAAGGGTGTCGTTCTAGCCGGAGGGACGGGAAGCCGTCTATTTCCGCTTACCAAAATCACGAACAAGCATCTGCTGCCCATTTTCGACAAGCCGATGATCTATTACCCGATCCAAACGCTTGTGGATGCGGGCATTCGCGATCTGCTGATCGTGACAGGCGGTAGAAATTCCGGCGATTTTCTGCGATTGCTGGCAAATGGAAAAGAATTCGGCTTAAAACATATCAACTACACGTACCAGGAGGGCGAGGGCGGCATCGCGGAGGCGCTCGCGCTGGCCGAACATTTTGCCGAGGGCAGCCGCATCTGCGTCATCCTGGGCGACAACATTATTGAAGGCTCGATTGCCGAGGCGGTCCGCGATTTCGAGCGGCAGGAGCGCGGCGCCAAGATTCTCTTGAAGGAAGTGCAGGATGCCGAGAGGTTCGGCGTCGCGGAGATCCAGGGAGACCGGATTGCCGGAATCGAGGAGAAACCCACGCATCCGAAATCCAACTACGCCGTAACCGGAATTTACCTGTACGATGAGACGGTTTTCGAAAAAACACGGACGCTGACGCCGTCGGCGCGCGGCGAGCTGGAAATCACCGACGTCAACAATGCGTACATTCAGGAAGGCACCATGACATTCAATTATCTGGAGGGCTGGTGGACCGACGCGGGCACCTTCGAGTCCCTGCTACGGGCGACAAATCTGGTACACGACTCTCGCGGAAAGCAGCCGCCTAGACAGGAGAGGCCGCTGGCTGCAGGAGCAAAACAGAGATGACCACGGCCGCTCTGGGCACACTGTCCTCCGGGGTAGAGATTTCGGTTCCCAAGTGCGAGCCGGGCATCGGCAAAATTATTCTGTCGCCTACCAGCTCCGATCTGATCGCCGGAGTAGAGGTGAAGCCGTTTGCACTGTGGCCCGACGATCGCGGCTATTTCCTCGAAGTCGCCAGGTTCGGACAGGGACTGGTAGCCGATTTTCCGCCGGGTTCGACGCAGGTTTCCTCTGCGCTGAACTATCCCGGAATTATCAAGGCATTTCATTTTCATAAATTCCAAACCGATTATTGGGTTCCGGCCGCGGGATTGCTGCAGGTGGCGCTGGTGGATCTGCGGCGCGGATCGAAGAGCTTCGGTTTAAAAAACACGTTGTACGCGGGAGCGTTGCGGCCCTGGCAAGTGCTGATTCCACCTGGCGTGGCACACGGCTACAAAGTGATCGGCGAGCAGCCCTCCGTCCTTATATATGTGACCAACCGCATTTACGATCCCGCCGATGAAGGACGCATTCCGCATAACGACGGCGGCATCGCATACGACTGGGAGCTGCAGCACAAATGAAGCTGCTGGTGACCGGCGGCGCAGGTTTTATCGGCTCCTGCTTTGTCCGCACGGCGTTGCGGGAGCGGTGGGCGGAAGAAGTCGTCAATCTCGACAAATTGACGTACGCCGGCAATCTCGAAAATCTGGAACCGGTTGCCGATAATCCACATTACCGGTTCGTGCAATTGGATATCTGCGACAGCGCGGGCGTGGAGCAACTGATCGGAGCGGAATCGCCCGACGTGGTCGTGCACTTCGCGGCGGAATCGCACGTGGATCGCAGCATTCATTCGCCTGCGCCTGTAATTCAAACGAATTTCAACGGCACGTTTTCGCTGCTCGAAGCGGCGCGGCGGCACAAGATCGCTCGCTTCGTGCATGTATCGACTGATGAAGTGTATGGAAGCATCGAACGGCCGCAGGAAGCAGATGAAAGCTACCCGCTGCGGGCCAGCAGTCCGTATTCGGCATCGAAGGCGGGCTCGGATCTGTTGGCGCTCTCCTACTACACGACGTATAAGCTGAACGTGTCCGTCACGCGCGCTTCCAATAACTATGGTCCTTATCAGTTTCCCGAGAAGCTGATCCCGCTGATGATCTCTAATGCGCTCGAGGACAAGCCGCTTCCGGTTTACGGAGACGGGCAGCAGATTCGCGATTGGTTGTACGCGGAAGATCACTGCCGTGCAATTCAGGCTGTTCTCGAGAAAGGCGAAGCGGGCGAGGTCTACAACGTGGGCGGCAACTGCTCGCTGCCGAACCTGGAAGTCGTCCAGCGCATTTTGAAGGCCACGAATAAGCCGGAATCGTTGATCGCGCGCGTGGCGGATCGGCCGGGACACGACCGGCGATACGCTCTAACGAACCGGAAATTGACAAGCCAGACCGGTTGGGAACCGCGCATGGATTTCGAGCGCGGCCTGAATGCCACTATCGACTGGTACCGCGCCAATCAGGGCTGGGTAAAGCGCGTCCAGAGCGGCGAATACCGGCGATTTTATGAATTAAACTACGCCAATCGCGCGCTGTAATCTCTATTATCTCCGCTATAATCGCCAGATAGAGCACTCGACGCGGTGGATCGATCTCAGCACACTTATTCCTCTCTCGACGAGTTGAGACAGCTTCAATTCGAGGCGCGGCATTCGCTGTCGCTCGACGATCTGCGGAATTACTACGAACGCGTGCAGAATATGCGGCGCGTCTACATCGACGATTTCGAAGCGCAAATCTCGATTGCGGAAGTGCAGGAAGAGATTATCGAGCGGGCGCGTGTGCTGCGGCAACAGCAAACGGACAGCGCCTCCGTGTATCTCGAAGAGAACCCGCAGGCGCATCTGGTGCGCCATCGGGCGCCGGATGAGGAAACCCGAAGCGAGCCGGCGGAAGCGGCGGAAATCTCTCCCGAAACTCCGCGAGTCGACACCAAGACCTGGCAGCGAGCGACGTATCTCGCGCTGTTCTTTACTCTTGTCATTCTTGCGGCGTTTTTCTATTTGATCCAGACCGCCCGCAGGATTAATGAGACGCCGAATGAAGTCGCCGGCGAGCAGGCCAAGCAACCGGCAGGCACTAACAGTACATCCGCACCGGCGCAGAACGCGTCGAATGTCTCACCGCCGGTTCCGGTCAATCCGACGCTGCGGCTCTATACGGATCTGATTCCAGGCACCGTGTCGGTGGATGGCGGTGCTCCAACGGATCTGAAGGACGGCGAACTGGTGCTGGACAATCTGCAACCGGGCCGGCATTCGATTGAGGTGACCGGCCGCAATGGGAGCGCGGCGTTCAGTTTCGACGTGGCTGAGAAATCTGCGCCGCGAGTGGTTGGACTTCCTACCGCTTCGAACGTGATGGCGGTGCTGGTCTCGGCGGAAGATGGCCATGGACGGCTGATCACAAATCTCGAGGACTCGCAAGTTTCGCTCGACGGCAAACCGGCAGGCGAGGCGGGAACGGATGGACTTGTTCTGGACGATCTCGGAAAAACCGATCACGATCTGCAGGTAACCGAGGACAAAGACCGGCAGCGGTTCGTGCTGACTTACACGGCCGCGCCCACGTTGACGGCGTATGTCAAGTCCGATCCAAACGCCGGCACAGTGGTCGTAGTGGCGGGACAGGACGGAGCCGACGTTTACATCAACGACAAGCTCTACCGGCGCAAGACGGATCACGGCCAGATACGCATTCCTTTGAAAGTGGGTGAATACACCATCCGCATCCATAAAGCGGGTTTCATGGACCCGCCGCCGGAAGATGTGGATGTGAAAAAAGCGGAAGAATCGGCCGTGCAATTCCGGATGCAGCCGGTTCCGCAGATTGCGACGCTGGCGATTAAAGGCGCGCTGCCGGGGACTATGGTTTACGTCGATAAAGACGTTGCCGCCAAGATTGGCGCGGATGGAAACGCCAACGTTTCCAATATCACCCCCGGCGATCACGTTGTGGAACTCCGGCGCGATCAAGCTTTGCCGAAGCGATTCCAGCGCAGCTTCCGCACCGGAGATGTGATTACGCTCGCGGGCCCGGACGTGACGCTCGAAAAAGCTGTTGCCGAAGCGCAGCCTCCACCCCCTGCGGCTGCCGCGCCTGCTCAAACCGCGAACCAAGGGAACGGGAACAACAGCATGGAAATGGAGGGCTCGCAAGTTCGCCGTGGCGGCGGATTCGTCACTTATCACGTGCCGAGGGTGGCGGGACATTACACCTTTGCCGCGCAAGCCCACATCGGGGGAATCTTCAAAAAGGGTAAATTGAGCTGGTACGCCGGCTATGAGGACGGCGGGAATTACGTGTTATTTACGCTGGACGGAAAACACGCGAGCGTTCATGAAGTGCGCAATGGCAAGTCGGTAGAGGTCAGCCGTGTTCCCTTCGACGTCGATTCAAACGAATGGGTGCAAGCCGATGTATCGGTCAATCCTACTTCGGTCAGCGCACGCGTTAAAACGCCGGACGGGAGCTGGACCGATATCGGTGAAGTGAGCGGCACCGGGCGCGATTTGACGCAGGGGAAAGTGGGATTCTATATTCCGTCGAACGACGAAGTGGCCGTTTCAAATTTCAGGTTTTCGAATCGTTAGTTGGACCGGGAGAGGAGCCGATTCACAACCGTGGATGAGCGCGCGTTTTATCGCGAGTCGCAGGCCAGCAAGCAAGTCACGCTGAACTGCCCGTATTGCAAGACGGCGAATGCCTATGATCTTCGATGGCTAGTTCGCCGCAAGATCGACAAATTGCCGCGGCAGGCCGATGAGCGGGACCGGGCTAAGTTCGCGAAAGCGGCGAGTTATATGGTGCTGCTGGACGACAAAGCCGCCTGCAAAAATCAGCGCTGCCGGAAGACGTTCGATATTTCCGGTATCAGGACAACAGCATTTCTCACGGATTAGCAAATAGACCAATGCAAATGAAGAAGAGAAGGGCACTTACGAGAAACTGATCATCCGCGATGGAAGACTTGCGGGCGCGTGTGTTAAGCGTAGTTTCGGCGCAAACGCTCCGTTGAAAGTCACGCTGAAGGGACTGCGATAGCCAGGGGTTTGAGGTCATCGGAGTAGCCAAGAGTTCTGAGTTCCTTTTTCAGACGTTGGAGGCGGCGCTTGGCCGCTTGGGCTGAGGTGACGGCGCCGTATTCGACGTAGTGCGCGCCGTCGTGCAGGATTTTCCAGATCACGGTGGCGAGGTGGTGGGCGATGGCCCAGATGGCTTTCGGGTAACCGAGCCTGGGCAGGAGCCGTTTAAATTTCTGCTGGAAGAAACTGTTGTTGGTCCGAACCGCGGCTTGCGCCGCCTGGCAGAGCGCTCGTCTGAGATAGGGATTGCCTTTCGTACTTCGGCTACTGTGATTGTGTTGAGCGCTTTCCTCCCGACCCGGGCAGACCCCGATCCAGGAGCTGAACTGGGGAGCCGAGTCAAAGGCACTGGCGGTCGCGCCTGCTTCGGCGATGATCTGTTGAGCGCTCAGCACGCGGATGCCGGGCACCTGGGACAAGCGGGTGACCGCGTCTGCCTGCTCGCGCATTATTTCAGCGGTCAGTTGGAGTAACTCGTCCATCTGTTTATCGATCAGTTCCAGATGATCGAGATGTTGTTTCAGAAACCGGCGATGAATGGTATTCACCGTCCCCGTCAAGGCCTCGGCCAGTTCCTGGGGAGAGCATTGCACACGCGCATCGGCTAAAGCCGCCAGTTGGCTGGGATCGGTTGCTCCTCGGGCCAGCGCAGAAAGGATGCGCAAGCCGCTGGCGCCGAACAGATCCGTCAACACACTGGAGATCTTGATGCGGGTTTCTTCCAGCAAGCTCTCCACCTGATTCTGAATGCGAACCCGGTCGCGCGAGAGTTGTGCCCGCCGCCGTGTCAAACTGCGCAGTTGGCGTTGCTGGGCCTCGGGGACAAAGCTCAGCGTGAGCTCGCCGGCCAAATGCCGGCGAACCAGACGCTCGGCATCTTTGAAATCGCTCTTTTTGCCTCGCGGGGCACGATTGCTCCAGGCCTGTGCCAAATGAAGTTGCAAGTGTCCTTCGAGCGCGTACCAGATCGGCTTCCAGTATTGGGCGGTCGATTCCATCACCACCTCTTCTACTTGCCGTTGCTGCAGCCAACTTAAAAGATGGGTCAGTTCCGCGGTCGTGGCCCCAAATTTGCGCCGCTCCACCTGCTCCGAATCTGCTGCCATCACGACCACCATCAAAACCCGTTTGTGGATGTCGATTCCTGCTATGGTGTTAGTCATCTATTCTCCGCTGGGGAAGCGGAGGACACGGTCCTGTGTTTGAATGCACCGTTTCGTGCTGCCGCTTCACCCCTCCGGGTGTTGCCGCGCACATTTATCTTGCTCTTGCCCATGCCCCAGGCCATACTCCCTGCCGGCTTCCACTGATCCAGAGCGTTGTCGGCCTTTGCCGCTCCACCCCGCTGCCAACCTATCGCATCTCTGATTGACTTTCATCCAATTCCGCGGCCCGCAAGGCCATGCTTACTCCCTGACAGTCGCGGTTCTGTAAAACCGACCGCACGCGTGAACAAGCGGTCCGGGATTTCAGCTTCAGCGCGCGCGGCGGCGGCGATAGCGGCTGAACAGACCGATTCCAGCGAGACCGAAGCCGATCGGGATCAGCATGCCGGGTTCCGGTATTGAGGTGAGCTCTCCAAACAGTCCATCCTGCTGGTTATTGATTCCGGCGGTGAAATAGACCGCATTGGTGTTCACGTTTGGGCCGCCCGTGCGAGTCTCCAGCGCCCATAGGAAATCATTTACGATCGGCTGTCCGTTCGCCCCATCCAAAGTGCCCAGGAACGCATCCGTCGTGGGATTGTAGGCGAGGATCTCGCCGTTCCCGAAATTGCCGACCAGAAGGTCGTTTGCAAAGCTGCCGAACCCGGCGGGCGCGAGCGTAAGCCCCCAGGGCGCGTAGAGCGCGCCGCCGGTTGCCACCCGCCTTACAAAATTTCCGCTGGTATCGAAAGCGTCGACGTAGCCGCCGGGCAGACCAGTGCCCATTGGCGTCAACTGCGCGTACGTCACGTACAGGTCTGAGCCGATGAGCTGAATGTTAAACGGCACGAAACCGGCGACCGAGTGTGGATCTGTGAAGTTGCCGGGCAGCGTAACGGCAGCGAAAGTGGAGTCGAAGACGCGGATCTGGCCGGTGGAATCCGCGGCGTAGAGATAATTCGACCCACCCGCGCTGGCGAGCGCGAGGCCGGTGTAAACCGCTCCCGGTGTGGACACGTTAGGGACGTTAACGGCCGCGGCGCCCCCGTTCCAACCGGCAATGGTTCCATTCAACGTGTCGAAAAGAAATGCGGCCGGATGACCGTTCGGGAGCACGAAGCCGCTCGTGCTGTTGAACACTTGGCCGGTAGGTCCGGTTGCGGGCGGCGTGCCTGGCGGAATTGTGATCGGCGACGGCGGCGTGATTTGATTTCCAGCGCCATTGTAGAGCGTGGTCATCCCGCTCGCCTGGTCCGAAATCCAAAAAGGTGAAGTGGGGGTGAACGACACGCCCCAGGGGTTTTTCAAGTTTGGATCGGTCGCACTAGCCGACGGGCACGTCGCGCAGCCATCGGAGACCAGGTTGGTTTGGACGAACGAATCCGCAAATAAGAGTGGAGAGGGAAGCGCGAGAGCAAGACCAAAAGCCAGTTTCGCGCCAGAACGCAGAGCGTATTTGCATTGCATGGCGAACTCCTTAACAGAACTGGACCCACGAGCCCGGGTAGACCCTGCCGTGGATATCACCTGTCTGTCGCGCCGTTTCAGAATTCGTTACAGGGAAGATTGTGAAAAGATTGTGTGCTACTTGATTTCCGAGAAATCGGCCGGGTCGAGGAAAACGTCATCCACTTTTTGGACGAGTTTGCCGTTGGCTTCCGAGGCGGCGGCGACTTTTTTCCATTCCGGATCGTTGCGAAACTCGGTCCAAGCTTTGGTTGCAGCTTCGCGGCTTGGGAAAGCAAGCATATAGACGAGCGTTTTGCCTTTCAGCGGTTCGTCGGTGGGCAGCCAGTAGCCGATGCTGGTCATCCCGTGCTTGTTAAAAATTTCGATGGTATGGTCGCGGAAGCGCGTCAGCAAAGGTTCGAGCTTGCCGGGATAGGTGTGATACGTCCGCAGCTCAAAAGTCCGATGGTCCGTTTGCGCGTGTACGGCAGGAGACGGCGATCGGAGCCAATATCCCGAAAGAAAGACAACCAGAGTGAAGGCGATTCCGCCGGCAATACGAGTTCTCATCTCTCCAGAGTAAGACAAGCCGCTAAAATGGTAACTGTCTCGTCCAATGGCTCGCTTCTGGAGACGTCTGCGGCTCACGCTCGACATGATTAAATTCGAGCACTCCGTCTTTGCGCTGCCGTTTGCACTCACGGGCGCGCTGCTGGCCTGGCGCGACAGCGGATTTCATGTCGCGGGCCTGGGATGGCGCTTCGCTTGGATTGTGGTTGCAATGGTGGCCGCGCGCTCGGCGGCCATGGCCTTCAATCGCATTCTGGATGCGCAAATCGACGCCCGAAACCGCCGTACGGCAAACCGGCATTTACCGGCGGGACTGCTTTCGGCGCGCTTCGCCTGGGGTTTCACGCTGGCCTCGTCGGCTGTTTTCCTGTGGGCGGCGCGCCAACTTGGGTTGCTGTGTTTCGCTCTGGCGCCCGTGGCGCTCGCCATCGTTTTCTTCTATTCTTTTTCGAAGCGCTTCACGATGTTCTCGCACCTGATTCTGGGTTTTTGCCTGGGCATCGCGCCCGCCGCCGCCTGGATTGCAATGCGCGGATCGCTGAATGCGCGCATCCTGTGGCTCACGGCCGCGGTCATGTTTTGGACCGCCGGATTTGACGTCATCTACGCCTGCCAGGATTTTGAATTCGATTGCGCGGAAGGCTTATGCAGTATCCCGCGGCGCTTCGGCGTGCGCGGCGCTTTGCTGATAGCGCGGCTGCTGCATGTCGCGATGGCGGCCTGCCTGCTGGCGCTGGTGGCGGCGTTTCATCTGGGCGCATTGAGTCTTCTCGGCGTAGCGGCGATTGTCGCGCTGCTGATCTATGAACACCAACTGGTCAAGCCGCACGATCTTTCGCGCGTCAACGCCGCTTTTTTTACGGTGAATGGCTACGTCAGCCTGCTGTTCTTCGTCTTCTGGGCGGCCGACATTTTGCTCCATCGCAACCTTGTATAACAACATGCAAACGCAGTGCCGTATCGAGGACCCCAAGCTCAAGCCGATTTTCGAAAAAGTCGAATCGGGCGAGCGCCTGAGCTATGAAGACGGCGTGACCATGTACCGCAGCCCCGACATTCTCGCGCTGGGCGAATTGGCGAACCGCGTGCGCGAGCGGATGCATGGCGCCGTGACCTATTTCAACGTGAACCGGCATATCAATCCCACCGATGTGTGCGTCGCGAGCTGCCGGCTATGCGCGTTCGGCAAGAAGGCCAAAGATCCTCACGCCTACACCATGTCAATGGAGCAGGTGTGGGAAGTGGCGGGAAAAGGCTATGCCGAGGCCGTGACCGAGTTCCACATCGTCGGCGGATTGCATCCGGAGCTTGGCCTCGACTGGTTCTGCGAAATGATCGCCGGGATGAAGGACCGCTATCCGGGGGTGCATCTGAAAGCTTTCACCATGGTGGAGATCGCCTATCTCGCGAAGCGCGCGAAACTATCGATTCGCGAAACGCTGGAACGGCTGAAAGCGGCGGGGGTCGATTCCATGCCGGGAGGCGGAGCGGAGATTTTTTCCGAGCGCGTGCGGCGCATCATCTGCGATCACAAAATCGATGGCGAACAGTGGCTCGAAACGGCCCGCACCGCCCATGAGATTGGGCTCAAGAGTAACTGCACCATGCTCTACGGGCACCTGGAAACCGCCGAAGACCTCTCCGATCACCTGGTCCGGCTGCGCGCGCTGCAGGATGAAACGCGCGGCTTCGTCACCTTTATTCCGCTGGCTTTTCACCCCGCGAACACAGCTTTGGCACACCTGGCGAGCACCACCGGCTGCAACGATCTGAAGCAGATCGCTATCGCGCGCTTGATGCTCGACAACATCCCGCATATCAAAGCCTATTGGATTATGATGACGCCCGGCGTGGCGCAGATCGCGCAGCGCTTCGGAGCGAACGATATCGACGGAACCGTGGTGGAAGAGAAGATCTACCACGACGCGGGGGCGACGACAGCGCAACACCTCCGGCGCCAGGATTTGCTTCGCTTGATCCGTAAGGCGGGACGAGAACCGCTGGAGCGCGATACAAGCTACCGGCCGGTTACGCGGACTGAAACTGCTTTTACTGTGCTTGTGTAGAGGATTCCGCTGAGATGACTCGCGACCCGCGGAAGACGGAAAAGAGCTTGCCGAAAAATCCGGGCTGAACCGGTTCGCGCCCGGGTTGCGCCGTCAGTCCAGTGCGCAAATAGGACTCCGGCAGGAACTTGGCGCCTTCACTTGCCATCGCGATCAGCCATTGCTTCCCCGCTTCATCGATGGTTCTAAGCCCTTCGAGGTCGAGCACCAGCTTGCGGCTGCCCAGCGTCGTGCGCGCGGTACGCCAGCATCCAGTCAACTCTGGAATTTCAGACTCGCTGAGTTCTCCCAGGAACTGAAAGCGGCAAGCGTCGACGCTGTCATGAATATAGTATTTGAAAACCGTAGAGCGAAGGCGGCTCTTCCCCTCGGTGGAAATTTTGCTAGTGGTCGGCACGATTTCTTTATCGGCTGCGCTAACGCCTGTAAAGTTGGATTCTAGCAGTGCGATCCCAGTTCCAGGTTTTTGAGAGTTCACACGGCCCCTTTTTCGTGGAGTGGCGGGCAGCGGCTGAAAGTCTCGCATCGCGAATCGTTATCATTTTATCCGGATGGACGCCTAAGTTGGTAGGCTGACATATACCTGTAAAGATTAAACTTTGGCGTTGCGCAGTTGCCGCTTGGGTTGGACTGATCTTCTTTTCTTCCACTTCGCTTGCCAGTGAATGGTGTGAAGAAGGGTTCAGCTATCTCTCCGGGGTGTTCCTCAGCCAATTACGGCCAAATTCCTCCCCGTACGGAGTAATCCATCTGCTGGCCGATAAAAGCGTCCATGTCGGCCTGTTCTGCGTGCTTGCAATCCTCCTTTGGAAAGCGCTGCCAAATACTGCGCGCAAGCCGCTGATCATTCTCGCCATCGGTGCGCTGGTGGGCTCTTGCAGCGAGTTCCTGCAACGATTCTTCCCGGACCGCGACCCCGCTATTCGCGACGTGCTGATCAATATCGGCGGAACCGCGCTTGGAATCCTGCTACAAGGCAGCTATCGTAGATTCCTGGTGCGCTCTGACGTCCTTTAAGCTCACGCGCCAGCTTCCGTACCCGCGGCGCTGGCCGCCCGGATCGTCTTCAATTTGGAAGAGCACGTCGAGCTTGGCGCCGGTCTCAAAAACGCCGGCGCGATCTCCAAAATTCCACGCTTTCGAAATCAGCATGCGTCCGTTATGCCGCAACGGCACATTGAGGTGCTTGCCGTCTTTGAGCGGTTTCGGCGGCCCGGCGACTTCCGCCGCGCGAGCGTAAAACAGCGGCAGCGGATTGCCGAACCCAAACGGGCCTAGCGACTGAAGCTGCTCGATGCAGGCGTCGGTCAGCTCCGAAAACGACGCTTCTGCGTCGGCGGAATACAGCGGGCGTAAATCGTCCGGCGAAAGACGCGCGGCAGCGAAATCGCCAAAGCGCTGCCGGAACCGAAGTAGTTGCGCGGCAGGCAGCGTCAGCCCAGCGGCCTGGCGATGGCCGCCGAACTTCTTGAAAAGATCGGGCATGCTTTCGAGCGCGTCGAGCAGATGAAAACCCGGAATGCCGCGACCCGATCCTGTTAAGCACGGCTCTTCGCCCGCCGCATCGACTGCATCGCTGAGCACGAACACCGGCCGGTTGAATCGTTCGACCAGCCGGCTCGCGACGATGCCTAATACGCCGAGGTGCCAACCCGATCCCGCAAAAACCAGCGCAGACAAATCGTAGTTGAATCCCGGCTCTTCGCACTGCCTTAAAATCGTCTCGACGATCTCAGCTTCCACGCGCTGCCGCTCGCGATTGAGCACGTCCAATTGCCCGGCCAACTCGCCCGCGCGTCCCGCATCTTCGGTGAGGAAAAGCTCAATCACATCGAGCGCCGTGGCCATGCGCCCGGCCGCGTTCATCCTGGGCGCCAACCGGAAGGCGACCTGATGCGCGGATGGGCATTCGCCCTCTCGGAAGCCGGCGACCGCCAGTAGCGCTCGCAACCCGTGATTGCGCGTGTTGTGCAGGCCCGATAAGCCGCGCCGGACAATGATTCGATTTTCGGCCGTTAGCGGGACAATATCGGCTACAGTCGCGATCGCGACCGGCTTCAAGAACGATTCGAGCAGCGCCGATTGCCGCGCCGCCGACATCGCACTCCGGGCTTAGCAGCGCCTGGATGAGCTTCAAAGCAACGCCCGCGCCGCATAGATCCTTATTGGGATAACCGCAATCGCGCCGATTGGGATTGAGCACGGCGAGCGCGGGCGGCAGCTCGCGTTCCGGCAAATGGTGATCGGTCACGATCACGTCAATACCGAGCGCTTTCGCATGCGACACGACGGCGTTGGCGCGAATGCCGGTATCTACGCTGACGATCAGCCGTACTCCGCTTTCCGCCGCCCGGTCAATGGCTTCGATGCGCATTCCGTAGCCGTCTTTCAGCCGGTGCGGCACGTGAAACTCGGTGCGGCCCCCCAGCAGATCGATGGCTTTCTTGAGCACGACAATCGAAGCGGTTCCATCGACATCGTAATCGCCGTAAAGGAGAATCGGCTCGCGGACGTGGATAGCGCGAAGCAGGCGCGTTACAGCGCAATCCATGTCGCGCATGAGAAACGGATCGTTGAGCGCCTCAAGTTTCGGAAACAGAAACTCGGCAGCGGCAGCGGGGTCGCGATACCCGCGATTTGCCAAAACCGCCGCTATCATTGAAGGTAAGCCGAGCACCCGCCGTAGGCCAACGACAGCATCTGCCGAAGTGTCCGGCAGAATCCAACGCGCAGCCGGCCGAACCCGGACAGCAGACGCCGTATCGCTCATCGTTTCTGTTCTACTCCGCCCGGAAAAACAGCTCGCTCAATTGTTAGAGAAGTAGCCACCGAGCGTGCCGTCGTCTGTCTCTTCTTCATCCGCGGCAGCGTCCAGTTCGGCCAGAATATCGCTGAGCGCCTCGTACCATTCGGTGTGCAGTTCAAACATATAGACGCGGCTCTCAATGGAAAAGGAAAGCTCGACGCTGCAAGTGAAACCTTCGTACGCTTGCAACTGGCGCAGGCGTGTCTCAAAACTGCGCTTCTCCTCGCGCGGCAGTTCGCTATCTTCCAATCCATCGAGCGCTTCATCGATCTCATCCAAGGACAGTGCTTCGTAATGGAACACAATGAGCTTCGCATCCGCTTTCCGGGCCGCACCGAGAAATTCTTTGAAATCCGGACGCAGTTCCGTGTCCCATGACACCTGATTCAGCGCATCGTTCATGCGGTGATAACCATAGAACACGGCCATTCCTGAATCGTCGAGATATGTTTGTATGTCCGTTCGCAACCTTTCGAGATCGAGAGCCATTCGCTTCAAACGTACCAGATTCACGAAAACCGCATCCTCGGCGAGTAACCTTCAATTTGCGGCGTACATCGTAACAAGAAGCTCGTGTATTCGAATGCGGTTTACTCTCTTTCTAGTCGCGTTTTTGCTGGCCGCGTGCGGCAGCGCGTTCGCGCAAAGTGGATTTGTCAAATCCGGTGGTCAGCCGATTCCAGGAGCAACCGTCACCCTCACCCAAGGCGATAAGACGATCTCTACCGTTACCGATGGGGACGGGCACTATGCGTTTCCTCCGCTTAGCCCTGCGGCCTGGACGGCAAGCGTGGAGATGTTCGGTTTCGAAACGCTAAAGAAGGATGTGGATTACGGCTCGAACAAAACCCAAGTGAATTTCGATTTGCAATTGAAGCCGTCTCCTATTCTGCAGCGATTACAGCAGTTCGCGCGCGCGGCGAACCGCGCCGGTACAGACAATACACAGCAGGTTGACCAGCAGCTCGAAAACGAGCTGAACTCGCAACAGCAAAGTGGGCCGGCCGCCCCCACGAACGAAAGCACTAACGAAGCGTTTCTGGTTGCGGGAAGCTTGAGTCCGGGCATGACGCAGGGCAGTCAGGCCGATTCCGGACCAGATATGAGATTCATGGGTCAGGGGCCGGGTAACTTCGGTCCAGGTGAAACGGAGGGCAGCCCGAATGCTCCGGGTTTTGGCGGACCGGGTGGTCCGGAGGGTGGAGCAGGAGCACAAGGACCGGGAGGAGGCGGTTTCGGCGGACGAGGACGGCGGCGGATTTGGCGGCCCGGGCTTTAGGGGTCCAAACGGCCGAAGGCCCGGACAAACCGCGGGTGCGACTTTTGGAAACCGCCGCCGTCGAACAAGGCAGATCCATGGAATGGCGTCCTTCACGCTAACCAATTCAGCGCTCAACGCGAAGCCGTTTTCCATCAATGGCCTCGATATACCGCAGGCCGCTTACGCCCAGAGCCGGTTCAGCCTGATTGTCGGCGGACCGCTGGTGCTTGGAAAAATCGTGAAGGATCCAAAGACGCAGTTCTTCCTGACATACTTCGGCACCCGGGCGCGAACACCGCAGTTGTTCACGGAAACGGTGCCAACCGCTGCGGAGAGAAACGGCAATTTTTCGCAAGCCACGCAATCGCTCGGCGCCTCGGCGACAAACCAGCCGCTTGCGATTTACGATCCAATAACGCACCAGCCTTTCGCCGGCAACGTGATTCCCACTTCGATGCTGAATGCGACTGCGCTGGGGCTTTTGCAGTTCTATCCGCTGCCGAATCAGCCCGGAAACGCAAACAATTATCAATGGGAAACGGCGCAAGCGAGTAACTCGGACAATCTGGGCTTCAGAGTTCAACGCAATATCACGAGCGTGGACCGGCTCTCCCTGAACTTCCAATATCAGGACCGCAGCGGCACGCGCGCGCAGCCGTTCGGCTACTCCGACACAAATAACGGCTACGGATTGAATACGACTCTGCAGTGGACGCGAAATCTTTCCGCAAACGCCATCAGCAACGCGCAAGTGCGATTCAATCGCAATTACAACCAGGTTGTGCCGTATTTTTCTTTACTGCCGAATAATGTAGCCGCGCAATTGGGAATCGAGGGCGTTTCCACCAGTCCGATCGATTATGGCCCACCCACGCTGAGCTTCACGAATTTTTCTACTTTGAACGACTCGACACCGAGCTTGAACCGCAATCAAACGCAAACTGTGGGCGAAGGCATCAGTATTTTGAAAGGGCTGCACAGTATTTCGATAGGTGGAGGGTATACCCGTGCCGATCTCAACACGCGCACGGATCCCAATGCGCGCGGCACGCTCAATTTCACCGGCCAGGCCACCAGCGCATTTAACAATGGGCAGCCGGTTCCCGGAACGGGCTACGATCTGGCGGATTTTCTGCTCGATCGACCGCAGTCGAGTTCCATCGAGTTCAGCGGGTTCAGCAATTATTTCCGCCAAAATCAATTCAACGCGTATGCCCAGGACGAATGGAAAGCGCGTCCGAATCTGACCTGGATTTTCGGCGTTCGCTACGAATTCTTCTCGCCCTTTACCGAAAAATATGGACGCCTTGCCAATCTGGATTTCGCGCCCGGGTTCGCCAACGTTGCGGTTGTCACGCCGGAGCAGGCGAGCCCCTATACAGGCATATTCCCAAGTGGGCTGATCAATCCCGACTACAACAACTTTTCTCCCGCGGCTGGGCGTGGCTTGGAAATTGACTCGCTTCAAGAAATCGACCCTGGTGCGTGCCGGCTATGGCATCTATTACAACGGGCAAGCATACATTCAGTTCACGACGGCATTAGCGGAGCAGCCTCCGTTTGCAACTTCGAACAGCCTAAATACCAGCCCGTCGAATATCCTGACACTGCAAAAAGCGTTTGTGATGACACTTCCGAATCAGATCACGAACTCCTTCGCCGTGGCTCGCGACTATCGCACGCCGTATGCGGGTACTTGGAATATTTCGCTCCAGCGCGATTTGGGCGATGGCTTTTTTACCGAGGTTCTATATATGGGAACCAAGGGCACGGGTCTGGATGTAAGGACCGCGCCGAATCAACCGCCCACCGGAAGCGCGCAGGCGCTCAACGCGCGAAATCAGCTCGGCGACGCTACCGGATTTACTTACGATCAGTCCGTCGGCAATTCGATCTTCAACGCGCTGCACGTGCGGCTTGATGCGGCGCTTCCATCACAGCATCTCGTTGAACGCGCTGTATCAATATGCCAAGGCGATTGACGACTCTTCGACTCTCGGCGGCGGCGTGACGAGCGTGGCGCAGAACTGGCTGGATATTGAGGCTGAGCGTGGGCTTTCGAGCTTCGATATCCGCCACCAGCTTACAGCGAGTTTTGTCTGGACTTCTCCGGTCGGGACGCCGGGCTCGCGCATGGCCCCGGACCGCTGGGCGGGCAGGCTGTTGAAAGATTGGCAGCTCAGCGGATCGGTTACGGCGCAAACGGGAGAGCCGCTCACGGCGCGAGTGTTAGGCAACGGCGCGCAGCTCGCCCAAACCAACGGAGCAGGCAGCGCGCGGGCGGAAGCTACCGGCGAACCGATTGAATCGGGCGCGGGCTTTTTCAACTTGAACGCATTCGCGTTGCCGGTGCCTGGCACGTACGGTAATGCGGGCCGGAACACGATTCCCGGTCCTGGTCTTGTGAACTTGAATCTCGGAGTTGCGCGATCGTTCACATTCAGCGAGCGAAGGCGGCTTGAGTTTCGCGTGGAAGCGAACAACGCGTTGAATCACGTCAACTACACTGGCTTTTATACCATCGTCAATTCCGTCAATTACGGGCTGCCGAGCGCAGCCAGTTCCATGCGAACCGTAAGCGCCATTGTGAGGTTCCGGTTTTGAGAATCGCAGCGCTGATCTTGGCCGCTCTCATTGGCGCGCAGCCGGTGCTGCCGCAGCGCCCGACTTTTTCGACCACTACCAACGTGGTGATTGTGAATGTGACGGTTCTCGATCGCAGCGGCAAGCCGATTGAGAACCTGACGAAGGACGATTTCGCGTTATATGAAGACGGAAAGCTGCAGAAATTGCAGGCAGTGGACCTGCAGCGCCTGAACACGAAGGCACTGCCACCGGTTGGTTCAGCGGCAGCGCAGCCGGCGCCCGAGCCTCCGGGCTACAATCCGGAGCGCGAAAAGACTGCGTTGCGAAGCAGCATGCTCAGCAAATATCAGGATCGGCGGTTGATGATTCTGTTGTTCGATTTCTCGTCCATGCAGCCGGCCGAGCAGATTCGCGCGAAACAAGCGGCAATTAAATTTTTGAGCACTCAGATGACGGCAAGCGACTCGGTTTCACTCATGACGTTTGGCTCCGAGCTGCAGACGCTGCTCGACTTCACCTCCGACCGCGATCTGCTGATCAATACCATCCAAAAGTTCCGGATCGGCGAATCGAGCGAAAACGCAACGACCGCCGATGAAGGCGCCGATGCGCAGGACCAGAGCGGCCAGTTCGTGGCGGATGAAACCGAGTTCAACATCTTTAATGCCGATTTAAAGCTGGCGGCGCTCGAGGATGCGGCACGGACGCTCGGACAGTATCCGGAGAAGAAAGCGCTGATTTATATTTCGAGCGGCATTCAGAAAAACGGCGTCGATAATCAATCGCAGCTGCAGGCGACAGTGAATACGGCTATTCGGGCGAATGTGGCGTTTTACCCGATCGACGCGCGCGGGCTCTCGGCGCTGGTTCCGGGCGGAGATGCGACGCAAGCCGGGGCGGTGGGCAATAACCTCTATACGGGCGCGGGTCAGCGATCGGTAAAGGAGAATTTCAATAATCAGCAGGAGACTTTGGCGTCGCTCGCGCTCGAGACCGGCGGCAAGGCTTTGCTCGATTCGAACGATCTCACCGAAGGCATGCGGCAGGTCCAGAGCGATTTCACCAGCTATTACGTGCTTTCCTATGTGAGTACGAACACGGCGATGGATGGGCGATACCGGCGCATCCAGGTGAAGCTCAATCCGAAGGATGCCGGGCTGCGGGCAAAGCTCGAGTACCGGCAGGGATACTTCGGGCCCACCACATTTGCTCGAATGCACGATGAAGATAAGGAAGCACAGCTTTCCCAGGCGCTGCTTTCCGAGAATCCGGTTACCGACCTGCCGATCGCGCTAGAAGTCGATTATTTCCGGCTCGAAAAGGACAAGTACTTCGTCCCGATTTCAGTCAAGATTCCCGGCTCCGCGCTTGCCTTCCACAGCAAGGGCGCGAAACAGGCGACGGAGCTGGATTTCATCGCCGAAGTTCGCGATGCGAGGGGCCGTCCCGCGGCGACGGTTCGCGACACGATTCCTCTAAAGGTCGACCTTACGACGGCGGGGCAGGTGGTGCGCAAGAGCATCCAATATGATACGGGCGTGACGCTAACCCCCGGCGCCTATAAGCTGCGCTTTGTGGCGCGGGAAAACGGGCAAGGGAAAGATCGGCACGTTCGAAACGCCCTTCATTATTCCGGATCTGGCGACCACCAGAATCCTGCGAACCAGTTCAGTTGTTTTGAGCAACCAGCGCGAGCCGGTCGCGGAGCAAGTGGCAGGCGTCAAGAACAATAAGAAGCTGTTGGCGAATAATCCGCTCATCGACAATGGCCAGAAGCTGGTACCCGACGTGACGAAGGTCTTCCGGCCGGGGCAAAATATGCTGGTCTACGTCGAGGTGTACGACCCGGCGATTCCAGACGGTCTGCCCGGAAACTTCCGCAGGGCGGACGTGGAGGCCAGCTTGGCGCTTTACCGAAACGGCAAAAAGATCTTCGAATCTCCGCCGGTGCGCGCCAACCGGCTCAACGAAAAGCGCCCGAACACGGTGCCGGTATGGCTGCAGTTCCCCGTCTCGAGAATTCAGCCTGGCAAATATGAGTGCCAGGTGAACCTTATCGATGAGTTCGGCCGGAAGTTTGCGTTTCCGCGAAGCTCGCTGGCGGTGCTGGCAAAGGCGGCAGGGGAGCCGAAAACCGAGTAATCTGAAGCATTTACATAGCTGTTCGTATTTATGGTATAAATCTGGTACCATATGTCTATGCGATTTGGTTATGGATGGCTTTTGGAAAAAGCGTCGCGCCACTTCAAGCGGATCATGCTTGTCGCTGGCCTGATCGCTTTACCGATCACAATCCGAGTCGATAAGGTGGCGGCCGAGCCTAAGCCCATTTCTCCGCCGGCCATTCCACCGAAGCCAATTCCTCCAGATCTCCGCACCATTCGCCTGAAGAAATTCTTTTCGAAGCTGCATTGCCCGATCACTTATCTGGCCGACGATTTCGTCCATGCCGCCGACGCAAATCAGCTCGATTGGCGGCTGCTTCCGAGCATCTCGCTTGTGGAATCGAGCGGCGGAAAGGCGTATCGGAACAACAATATTTTCGGCTGGAATAAGGGGGACACGCTGTTTCCCACCATTCGCGCGGGAATAGAGGAAGTCGCCTTCAAGTTGGGTAGGAGCCCTCTGTACCGGAATCGCGATGTAGCCGGCAAGCTGCGGCTGTACAATCCGGACGAGAGCTATGCCGGGACCGTGCTTAGCGTAATGAACCGAATCAGCCCGGTCGTGAACCTAAAGCGCGTGCGAAGAATGGCGGCGCGGAATTCCTTCGCCTATGCGGCGGACTAAGGAAGACCCGCTTTTCAGAGTACTGAACGAAGGCCGAGGTGCTTCACGAACGGGTCGAAATCCCGGTCATTGTGCAACAGGTCGAAGTCGCTTTCGATACATCGAGTGGCTATCACCGAATCGATCGTTTTTCGAACGGTAACGCCCAAGTGGCGCAGCAGCCGATAATGCCGTGCCGCCTGAATTGCGATCTCTTGGCCGCCTAGGTCCACGACCCTCAGTGACGTTAATAGTTCCCGCGCTTGCTCGAACTCTCGTTCTTCGGCAAAGCCCTGCAGAACTTCCGTTAGGATCAGATCGCCGATTGCCAAAGGCTCGGATCCTAGCAAACTGTCAAGCTTCTCGGTCTGGGGTGTGATTGCTCCATTGAAGTAGTCGATCCATACGCTGGAATCGACAAGAATCAATTCTCTGTCCTCATCGCGTCGAGATCGCCCTGCCAGTTCAGCTTGCCGCGCAGCCCTCGAATTTCAGCCTGTTTGCGCAGCCGCAGCAGAGTCCGCAAGCCCAGTTCCACGGCCTCGCGCTTAGTTTTTGCGCCGGTAGCACGAAGCGTGTCGCGCATGAGCTTGTCGTCAATTACGATGTTCGTCCGCATCGTGTGTATTCTAGAAATAGATTATACACATTCTAGCTTGCCGCGCAACTAGGCGCAAGCTCAGGCGGCGGTGAGGAGCGAGAGTTCGCGGAGCGCTTCCATTCCGGCGCGGTGGCAGAAATCGCCGAAGCTTTCTCCCGGTCGGCGGGCTTCCTTGTAGTGTTCGATGACAGGCCGCAGGCGGGAAGCGATCTCGTGGCGTTTTACGTTCTGAGCGAAAGCGGTTCCCAGCCTGGTTCCGAGCGGCGATGCGCCTAGATAGATGGTGTACATGTCGACACTCGCGCCGACGATTCCGATTTCCGCCGTGTAGGGCCGGGCGCAGCCATTCGGGCAGCCGCTGGTCCGAAGGTGCACGATCTGATCTCGCAGCCCCACTTGATTTAACTCAGCTTGAATTTCCGCGACCAGTCCAGGCATGATGCGCTCGGATTCGGTGATTGCCTGGGCGCAGGTGGGAAGAGCCGGACACGCCATGGCGTGCCGAAGCACCGGGGGAAGCTCGTGCGGTTGGACAATCCCGTACTCGCGGAGCAGGGCGGCGATTCCGGCTCGGTCCTCGTCCCGGATTCCGCTGAGATACACGTTCTGCTGGCTGGTGAGCCGGACTTCGAGCCGATATTTCCGGACTATCTCGCGCAATCCGGTTCGGATGCGCCGCTGCTCGTCAAAATCCCGAACACGCCCACTCACAATAGGCAGGCCGACGAACCAGATCGGGGTACCGTCTTCGGCAGTGCTTTGCCGATGCCAGCCAAGGTAATCGTCTGAACGGGTCCAAGTCAGAGGCTGTGGCGGGGCAAGCTCCCGGCCGACCCGTTTTTCAAGCTCCTGCTTTGAACTTCGCCGGGCCCCATTCATCCATCACATACTTCAGACGGGCCAGCCGCCGATTGCTTCGATTGCCAAAATCCCTGTGAATGGTTACGATTGCCGTCACAACCTCAAGGAGTTCCTCCTGGGTGGGGCCGATGGAACAAATAGGATCTGCCAAACGTGGATGAGACGCTTTGACCCCGGCGCTTTGGCCCATGCCGCCACCGGCCAGAATCGTGAACCCGTCTAACTGACCGTTTTCATAGTGAGGAACGATGCCGATATCGTTGGCGTAAATATCGACTGTATTGTCGCCTGGAAAGCTAAATCCAACTTTGAACTTTCTAGGCAGATACGCTGCACCGTATAGCGGTTCCACCTCTTCACCCGCCGGCTCTTCGGCGCTGGCGGCGCGCTCCCCGTCCACCCAGATCTCATAGTAAGCCGTGGTTTTTGGCTTGAGGCTCTTCGAGATGAATTTGACGAGCGGATAGAGCTCTTTTCGTTGTTCGCTCTCAAACGGCGCCGGGCACGAGATCACGTTGCGGACCACATCGCCACAAGCGGCCAGGGTGGAGAGATAGCAATCGTTGATGCCGCGAATCAGCTCGCGAATGCGCAGCTTGGGGATGTAATGAAACTGGATATCCTGGCGAGTGGTGATGCGGAGCGTGCCATCGCCGATATCGGCCAGCCGATCGAGCGTAAGATACTGGTCGGCACTCAGCACGCCGCCCGGGATGCCCACGCGCACCATAGCGGAAAACTGCTTTTCCCCACGCTTGCGAAGATCGCGATCATCCTGTTGGTAAATTCCGTGGAATTTCAGAACGCCGGTAGCTGGCTTGGAGAACAGCGTATCGGTGTTCTGCAGCTCATCGGCGATGGTACCGCGGAGATAGTGCGCGGCTACTTTGGCAGCTTCGGCTGGCGAAGGCGCATTGTCCATCTGCAAACTATAGTATCGCAGATACGGGCGAATTGGAAGATGTCTATCGAAAAAGAGGTGATTTGCCTTTAGCGCCCGAAGCTGGCTGACCGGCGCCCTGGTCCAGGCAGCGGAGGCGGTGGTTCTTCGACGACTGGCTTCTTGGGACGGGCATCCAGGCGCGCAGCGATCAATTGCTGTTGGATCTTCAGGAATTTCGCGGTACCCGGCTGCGCGCCGTGCTCGACGACGTCGTGCTCGGTGACTTCCTGGGCGGCCGGGAGATATTTCTGCAGATAGTTCTTGATGCGGTCGAGGACAAGCCGCTGGCTCGAGCGCATGAGGAGAAAAAGCAGAAGCTCGCCGGGAATTTTAGAAAGGACCACGTAGAGCGCGGAAGGTCTTTGCAGTTTAGCAGTGGCGAGTTCCTTTTCGACCTTGGCGGCCTTGCTCTCCAAGCGGCTGGCGGCGTCGAGATGCTGCTTCGGAATTCCGGCTGTTTTGATCAATTCCGTCCGCTCTTTCGGGCTCAATTTCTCAAGCAGGAGGAACAGGAATAGCGCGTAAGCATGGACCGGAATATCGATGCCGGAGGGGAGCAACTGCCGCGCCTTTTGCAGCTTCTGAAAACCGGCGAGGTTCAGTTTCGGGCCGGACAGAACGGGCGAGATCAAGTATAGGAGATTCTCGTCTTCGAGCGCCTTGAGGATATCGCCGGCCAGCGGATCGAGCGCAATTTGGCTCAACTCGTGCTCGAGAGCGGCTTGCGGGATCCTGGTCTCGAGTTTGGCCTCACGCACGTTGTGGTACTGATTCATCGTGCGCTCGTCAACCGTGAAAGCGAGCCGGGTGCGGAAGCGAATCATCCGCAGAATGCGCGAAGGATCGTCGTAGAAGGCGTAATTCGAGGTGGTGCGAAGCTCTTTGTGACTGAGGTCGCCAAGTCCGTTGGTGGGATCGAGAAGCAGCCCGCGGGAAGCCTTTCCAAGCGATAGAGCGATGGCATTGACGGTGAAATCGCGCCCGCGCAGGTCTTCGTGAATGGTGGCAGGCTGCACTTGCGGCTTGGCGCCCGGTTTGGCATACCTTTCCTGACGCGCCATGGAGATGCTGGCGGTGACATTGCCGGGAAACCGCAGCTCGACACATTTGCGGAGCTCGTCGATTCCGAGGATTTCAGCGCCCGATTTCTGCGCCACGTTTTTCGCAAACTTGACGGCCGCCCCTTCTAGAGTGAAATCCAGATCGCGGATGGCGAAACCGGCCATCATATCGCGCATTGCGCCGCCGGTGAGGAACAGATTGAGACCGGCCTGCTCGGCGGCATCGCGAATTTCAGCCAGTGCCTTGCTTTGCTCACCGGAGAGATGGCTGTCCAGCATGAACATGTAGTCGCTCATCGCTTGCTTTGCTCCAGTGTGTTTGCTCCACTGTGGTTCGCTCCTGGGCGAATGGGGATACCCGCTTTCGAGCCGCGCGGGGGTGGTGCCGGTCTATAGTTTGGCGCAACCGGGAGCGCAGCACATGGGTGTAGATCTGAGTCGTACCGATATCGGCGTGCCCGAGCATGCTTTGCACGCTGCGCAGGTCCGCGCCGCCTTCCAGCAGATGGGTGGCGAAGGTGTGGCGCAGCACGTGCGGGCTGAGCGCGCGAAAGACTCCCACGGACTTGCCATGCGCTCGAAGCAGTTTCCAAAACGCCTGCCGGCTCATGCGCGTTCCGCGCGCCGTCACGAACAGATAAGGACTGACGCGGCCTTTTAACAGCACCGCCCGCTGTTGGCTTCGATAGCGGTCAATGGATGCGAGCGCATCTCTGCCGACCGGAACCAGGCGCTGTTTGTTGCCTTTGCCGATGACGCGAACAGTTCCTTCCGCCTCGTCGAGGTCGCAGACGCGAAGCTGAATGAGCTCGCTTACACGCACCCCGGTGGCATACAGCAGGTCGAGCATGGCGCAATCGCGGAGTCCAGTCGCCGAATCCGGTTGGGGAGACTGCAGGATTCGATCCACCGTCGAGTGATCCAGGTATTTCGGCAAAGACGAGCCGATTTTAGGAGCGGCCAGCAGCTCCGCCGGATTCGACCCGATTTCGCGCTCTTCCAAAAGAAACGAAAAAAAGCCGCGCAGAGTGGTCACCTGGCGGGCAATAGAGCGGTTGGAAAGCCCGGCGGCGCGCAAGAAATCGAGGTAGGAACGAAGCGTATCGAGCGAAATGCCGCTCAGAGGCGTCGTTTCAAGAAAACGGCCGAGTTGCTTGAGATCGCGGCGATAGGCCTCTAAACTATTGGATGCCAAGCCTTTCTCGGTACGGCAGAAATTTAGATAAGACCGTATTGCGGGCTCGATCGTATGTATCTCCGCCATTCTGTCAATGATACAATATCCGCGAAATTGTTTGAAACATCCTAATCGCTTTCCTTCGCTTTGTCCGCAAGCACCGCCAAACGCGTAATTTTGTACCGCTTCGACCGCCAACCGATGGAAGGCGTCGTAAATCCGGGGGCTTATCTGCTGGAGGACCACGTCGAGCTGATCACCCTTTCCGGCAGCCTGCACACCGCACCCTACAGCGAATGTAAGGCGCTTTGTTTCATTTCCGAGAGCGGCCCGGCAGACCTGTTCAGCCAGCATTGTTTCTTCGAGCGAAGACCGAAGTCACCGGGACTGTGGACCCGGTTCACATTTCGGGATAGCGACCGGCTGGACGGTATTCTGTCTCACAACCTGCTGGAGTGGCCGCCGGCCGGTTACCTGATTACTCCGCCGCGCGCGGGAGCGGCCAGGCAGCGTGTATTTATCCCGCGAGCCGCACTGATCGGGACGGAGTTGCGCGGGGTGGTAGGGCGGTCTGCGGCGGCCGGAGCGAAACAGAGGCACGGCGCGGCTTCGAAAGAAGGCGAGCAACTCAGTATGTTCGACTCGTAGCGGCGGCTGTGGCGGCGTGCGCGCGGTTGGTTTCCTTCGTGCTCAACTTGTGAGACCAGAGCCTCGTCCATTTCCGTTGCGGGCCCTCTGGGCTGAGCCATAGAAACACGATTTCATCGAGAAGAAAACTCCGGGGGCCTTGGCCCGAACGCCAGGCGCTCTCCGCCTGTATGCGAACCCGCTGCAGATCGGCCGCGGGAAGCGGGCCGGCCAACGTCAGGTGCGGCAAGAAAGTGAATTTTTCCACCTGCCGGAGAGTGCCCAAATTCAAGGCGGAGTGAAGCCGGCGAACCATACTGTTGCCTTTATCCAGATCTAAATACAAAACGTTTGTTCCCGGAAACGAGCAGACTTTCGACAATTCCACTTCGAAGACCGAGAAATTCAAAAGGGTTTTCAGCGCCACTTCGGACGCGGCATCCACCGGGAGCGTCAACGGCCGGGGTGGAAGGATAGTGATGTGCGGCTGTGCGTTCTCTTCGCCGGGCACCGTTTCGAGAAGCCCATGAAGAAAAGATCCGAGCGGATCCGGGATATAGCTTACCAACGCGAAAGAGCCCCACTGGGACGTTTCCGTGCTGTCAGTCATCGTGTCGTTTTTTTCAGGAAAGCACCACCTGTCTTAAGTTAGAAGAGAGATCGATTCCCCGGATGGGGCCGCTTCTGCCGCCGGGACTTCAGGCGAAAGCTTCGGTTCGGGCGCATACCATTTGGCCGGCTCAAAACCGATATACTTAGCGATTTGCAATTCCCCGGGAGCGCTCGCCTCTCCCAACGCTTCGAGCACATCACCGGGTCGAAGAGGGCGACCTTCGACGGTCAACATTTTCCACGCCGCGTACGATGTGGGCGCCTCCACTTCTCCGCTGGGCTCGTAGTCCTTTGGCTTCACGACGGCTACGCCTCCGGTGTGCGCGGACCAACGGAAATTCTCGCTTGGCGCATCCTTCATGCGGTGAATGCGAAAGCGGGGCATTAGGAAACAGTCTAGCGCGTGTCGAATGAAAACGGTACAAAAAGATAAGTTAGCAACGCGTTTTGTCACAATGTGGACGGGAGTTTTCGCTTCGCCCTACACATGAAAAAGTATTGGCTGCTTCTGATCCTGCCAGTAGTGCTGCTGTTGTGGTGGGGCTTGGATCGTCGTCAGTCGGCGCCGCAGGTTCGCTTTGCAACTGTCGAACGGACACGAATCGAAAGCACGGTTTCGACCAATGGCAAAGTGGAACCGGCCGAATGGGCGGCGGCACGTTCCGAGACGGCGGGAGTGGTTCGCAGCATCGCAGTGCACCGCGGTGAGAATGTAAAGGCTGGACAGGCGCTGGTGGTGCTGGATACAACGGCGGCGCAGTCGGATTTAGCGGGAGCACAGGCCAGAGAGGAAGAGGCGCGCGCCGAGAGCGTAACTGTGAGCCAGGGCGGCAAGGCGGCTACGCTCGCAGACTTGAACGACAAGATCAAAACTGCGCAGGCGGCGGAAGAAGTGGCGCAGCGGAATTACGATTCGCTGCGGCGCCTGGCTGCTGCGCAGGCTGCCACCAGACTCCAAGTGGAGGAGGCGAAGGATGTGCTCGACCATGCGAAGTTGCTGCTGGCCGGATTGCAGGACCAACGCCGGACCTTAGTGACGGCGAGCGACAAAGCGGTCGCGCAAGCGAAATTGCATGAGTCGCAGGCGGCAGTGGCGCTCGCGCAGCACCGGGTCAGTCTGGGGGATATCAAGGCGCCGATTTCGGGCACCGTGTATCAGCTCGGAAACCGGCCTGCGGATGGATTGACAGACTTGAAAATTGGCGCCTATCTGCAACCGGGTGAGTTGGTCGCGCTCATCGGCAATCTGGATCAAGTCAAGGTGACCGTCTACGTGGATGAACCGGATTTGGGACGCGTGGCGCTGAACGATCGCGTGGACATCACGTGGGATGCGAGACCGGGCCAGACATGGCGGGGACGGGTAAACAAACTTCCCACGCAGGTGATCGCGCTGGGTACGCGCACGGTAGGCGAGGTAACAACCATTGTCGATAACCCCAACCACGACTTGTTGGCGGGCGTGACGGTGAACGCGACGATCGTTTCAAAGGTGGTCAGTGACGCGCTCAGTATTCCCAAGGCGGCGTTACGCAGTATGCGCGGCGTCAGTGGGGTGTACAAATTGAAAGGCGACTCGATTTTCTGGGCGCCGGTCGGGACCGGTATCAGCGACGTGAATAACGTGCAGATAGTCTCCGGTCTCAAGCAGGGCGATCGCGTCGCCGAACGGGTGGTTGAGCCGAGCGATGCCGAGATCAGGAGTGGAATGCGCGTGCGCCCGGTGGCGGAGTGAATGCATTCATCTCGGCGATCGTGCCGGCCTATAACGAAGAGCGCACGTTAGCCGAAGCCGTTAGAAGATTGTTGGCGGCGCCGGCGGTGAGCGAGATCGTCGTTGTCGACGACGCATCCAGCGACCGGACGTATGAGATTGCGGCGGGGCTCGCGCAAGTGCACGATCGTATCCGGGTTCTGAAGCAGCCCGCGAACCGGGGCAAGGGCGCCGCGGTCAGGGCGGGCATTGCGGCCAGCCGGGGCGACGTTGTGCTGATTCTCGATGCCGACAACGAATACGATGCAGCGGAAATTCCCGAATTGGTTCAGCCGATTCTCAGTGGAGTCGCGGATGCGGTGTATGGATCGCGGTTTCTGGTGCGCAAGGCCGCTCGCGTTTTATATTTTTATCACTACCTTGCAAACCAGGCGCTAACGTTTATTTCGAACTTGTTCACGAACCTGAATCTCTCGGACGTCCAGACCGGATACAAGGCGTTTCGCGGCGAAATTATTCGCGACATGATCCTGACTTCCAGGCGATTCGGATTCGAAATCGAAGTTACCGCCAAATTAGCGAAGCTCCACTGCGCGATTTATGAAGTGCCCATCAGCTACTACGCGCGAACCTATACAGAGGGCAAAAAGATTCGGGCGAAGGATGCGTTCGCGGGGCTGTGGTTCATTTTCAGGTACAACTTGTTCTGCGATTTAAAACACTCGTTCCGGAGCCTCAGGGGAGATTGACCAGCGACTCGCCAGAGGCGGCGAGGACGGCCGCGGCATCTGCTTCGGTGAACTCCTGCGTTTTCGCGGAATGATTCATCGAGCAGAATTTCGGGCCGCACATGGAGCAGAACGCGGCATCTTTGAATCCTTCTTCCGGTAAGGTTTCGTCGTGCATCGACTCGGCGGTTTCCGGATCGAGCGAGAGAGCGAACTGCCTGCGCCAATCAAAGGCAAAGCGGGCGCGCGAGAGTTCGTCGTCGCGATCGCGGGCGCCCTTGCGATGACGCGCAACGTCGGCGGCATGCGCCGCGATCTTGTAAGCGATGATGCCTTGCTTGACATCTTCGCGATTTGGAAGGCCCAAGTGCTCTTTCGGAGTGACGTAACAGAGCATGGAGGCGCCATGCCAGCCGATGAGGGCCGCGCCAATAGCGGAGGTGATGTGGTCATACCCGGGAGCTACATCGGTGACCAGCGGACCCAGAGTATAGAACGGCGCTTCGGAGCACATTTGCCGTTCTTTTTCAACCTGTAACTCTATTTGATCCAATGGAATGTGTCCTGGACCTTCAATCATCACCTGCACATCGTATTCCCATGCTTTCCTGGTCAGCTCACCGAGCGTTTTCAGCTCGGCAAACTGCGCGGCATCGCTCGCGTCGGCGAGACAGCCAGGGCGCAGACCATCGCCCAGAGAAAAGCTGACATCGTGCTTTTGAAAAATTTTGCAGATCTCGTCGAAGTGCTCATAAAGAAAATTCTGCCGGTGCTTTTTGACCATCCACTCGGCGAGAATAGCGCCGCCGCGGCTGACGATGCCGGTGATGCGCCGGCTGGTGAGCGGGACATATTGCACCAGGACGCCGGCATGAATGGTCATGTAGTCGACGCCTTGTTCGGCTTGCTCTTCGATGACCTCCAGCATGACGCCGATGTTCAAGTCTTCGACACGGCGCACGCGGCCCAGAGCTTCATAAATGGGCACGGTTCCGATGGGAACCGGAGAAGCGTCGATAATGGCTTGGCGGATACGTGGGATGTCGCCACCGGTGGAGAGATCCATCACCGTATCGGCACCGAACTTGGTCGCGTAGGCGAGTTTCTCAAGCTCCTGGTCAATATTCGAAGTTGTCGCCGAGTTCCCGATGTTGGCATTGATCTTGCATTTTGAAGCGACGCCGATGCACATCGGCTCCAGGCGATGGTGGTGGAGGTTGGCCGGAATAATCATGCGGCCGCGCGCCACCTCATCGTGGATCAGCTCGGGCGCCAGCTCTTCCCGCTGGGCGACGTATTCCATTTCGCCCGTGATCATTCCTTTGCGGGCGTAATGGATTTGTGTGCGAATCGGATCGCTCTGGCGAGATGCGATCCACGCGTTGCGATTCATGATCCGATTATAAGGTCCCAAAAGCAGCCCGGCGGTGAAAACGCCGGCCATATCGTAAATATCCGTGCTTCGCGTGTAGACCGCAAAAGAAAATTTGTGCCCCAATGTCGAAATCCGGGTTGGCTGACCCGTCATGGGAATGAGCGGCAACAAAGTGCGCTCCGAACAAGTGAATTGAAAGGACAAATATGAACTACACGATTCTGATCTATGAAACTCCGGCCGATTTTGCGGTCCGCACCGATCCCGATCCAAAAAAGCGGGAAGCGTACTGGGCAGTCTGGCCTCCGTATTCCAAAGCTCTCAAAGACGCGGGAATTTTTGTCGGCGGCGCCGGCCTGCAGCCACCCGAAACCGCCACGACGCTGAAATTTCACGGGGACCAAACGCAGGTACAGGATGGACCGTACGCCGACACCAAGGAGCAGATTGGCGGCTTCTTTATGATCAATGTTCCGGATCTCGATGCCGCGCTCGATTGGGCGGCCCGCTGCCCGCGCATGCCCGGCAGGGTGATCGAAGTGAGGCCGAATCTGCCGCCGATGGGCTGAACGGCGGACCGGCTTTTTTAGATGGAGAGGAGAAGCAACATGTGTCCCGTATGCATCGCAAGCGTCGCGCTGCTAGCCTCCAGCGCGACCTCAACGGGCGGGGTAACCGCCCTGTTCGTAAAAAACTTCGCGCCCGGAACGGTGCGAAGAAAATCAAACCGGAAACAAAAGTAAAAGGAGAAAAAAATGGAACGTCCGAAGGTCGTATCGCGAGCTGAATGGGTTGCCGCTCGCAAGGAATTGCTCGTTAAGGAGAAGGAAGCGACGCGCCGCCGGGACGCGCTCAGCGCGGAACGCCGCGAGTTGCCGATGGTCAAGATCGATAAGGAATATGTCTTCGACGGGCCGGAGGGCCGCGCGACTCTGCGCGAACTCTTCGGAGAGAAGCGCCAGCTTATCGTCTATCACTTCATGTTCGATCCGGCCGGGAACGAGGGCTGCAGGAGCTGTTCGTTCTTTGCGGATAACTTCGCAAGCGGACTCGTTCATCTCGCCGCGCGCGACACCTCGTTCGCGGTCATCTCCCGCGCGCCACTCGAAAAACTTGAGTCCTTCAAAAAACGCATGGGGTGGACGTTCCCGTGGCTCTCATCATTCGGCAACGATTTCAATTACGATTTCCACGTCACGCTGGATAAAGCGGCCGGCAGCGTCGAATACAATTACGGAAGCGCAGCAACGCTGCTGGCGGCGGGCAAGATCTGGCAGATGGGCGAACTGCCCGGATTAAGCGTTTTTCTTCGCGAGGGCGACAGCGTGTTTCATACTTACTCGACTTACCAGCGCGGGCTCGATCTGTTTCTGAACACTTACAATTATTTGGATCTGACGCCGCTCGGAAGACAGGAGGAGCAGGAGCCGCACGTGATGGCTTGGGTCCGCCACCATGACAAGTACTCCGTATGAAAATACCGGGAGCGAACCGCCGGAGCTGGGTGCACAACGGGCGGTGGAGCGGGCGGCGCGCGATTCTTACGGCAGGCTGGTCGCGTTTCTTGCCGCCCGCTCACGGGATGTGGCGGCGGCGGAAGACGCGCTCGGCGATGCTTTCAAAATTGCGCTCGAAACCTGGCCCCGGAGCGGCGTTCCGGAAAAACCCGAAGCGTGGTTGTTGGTGGCGGCGCGGCGGCGGCTGATCGACAATGCCCGGCATGCGCGCGTGCAAGCGGAGGCCGCGCCCACGCTGCTGGCGGCGGCCGACGAGGCGCAGCACCGGGCGGATCTCGACGTTGTGTTTCCCGACGAGCGGCTGAAGCTGCTGTTCATTTGCGCCCACCCCGCCATCGATGCCGGCGCGCGTACTCCGCTAATGCTGCAGACCGTGCTGGGCTTGGATGCCGCGCGCATCGCCTCTGCGTTTCTGGTTCGGCCCTCCGCCATGGGCCAACGCCTCAGCCGGGCGAAAGCGAAGATCCGCGATGCGGCCATTCGATTTGAACTTCCCGAAGCGCACCAATTGCAGCCGCGCCTCGCTGCCGTTCTGGAAGCAATTTACGCCGCCTACGGCAGCGGTTGGGAAGATGTCGCGGGCGCCGACCGCCGCCGTAAAGGGCTCGCCAGGGAAGCCCTCGATCTGGGCCGGCTTCTTTCGCGCCTGATGCCCTCCGAGCCGGAGGTGCAAGGATTGCTTGCGCTCATGTTGCATTGCGAGGCGCGCCGGGATGCGCGGCGCACTGCGGCGGGAGAGTACGTGCCGCTCTCCGAGCAGGATGTGGCGCGTTGGTCGAAAGATTTAATTGAGGAGGCGGAGCGAAATCTGAGCGCTGCCGAGAAGGCCGGCCGAATCGGACGCTTTCAACTCGAAGCAGCTATTCAATCGGTACATGCCCGCCGCGCGTGGACAGGCCGGACTGACTGGGAAGCGATCGCGCTGCTGTACGAGGGGCTGGTTCGTCTCGCGCCGATTATTGGAGCGCTGGTTGGCCGCGCGGCAGCAATGGCTGAGGCGCGTGGGCCGGCAACGGGGTGGGGGCTGCTCGAAGCCATTCCTCCTGAAGCGGTCGCAACTTATCAACCGTATTGGGCGCTGGCGGCGCACTTACTGAAGCGCATGCAACGCTTCGAAGAAGCCGAGGATGCTTATAGCCGCGCCATCGGCTTATGCGAAGACCCGGCCATGCGCGAATTCCTGGTGCAGCAAGCACCGGGTGTGCGACCCTGATCGGAATCTTGCTGCGGCTTCATTAACGCGCAAACGCGCTTCGCACAGGGGACGGGGGATTGGTGTGCTTAATGGCTCGCCACAGGACTTCGTTTAGTTCGTCCTCATCCTCGAGGTCCGCTCGGGAGACATTCATCGGCATGAGGATTGCCTCGCATCATCGAGCGGCGACGACAATTTTTCAGGCCTGTGCTGAACCGCCATGAACCTGTGTTATCTTGAACGACGTGCGGGAGTAACTCAATGGTAGAGTCACAGCCTTCCAAGCTGTTGGTTGCGAGTTCGATTCTCGTCTCCCGCTCCATACTCCCGAACCGTCCCCGATAGCCGCATCCCACAAAGGGCTGGCAAAGAACTCCACCTTAGGCATGAATTGATTCCCAATCTTTACTGCTGCCTGAAGCATGGTTACAATTGCGGAGGGCCTTGAACCTGCTTGTCCAACTTCGGCCGATCGCATTTATCGCAGTCTTGCTCGCCATCTGGCAAATTGCCGTAAGCAGGCACCCCGTTCATCTTCTACCGGGCCCCTGGGGAGTGGTGGGAGGAATCGCCGACCTGGTGCAGCACGGACTTCTGCTGAAGTATGTGGTCGCCTCGCTGTTTCGAGTCACCTGGGGCTTTGTATTGGCCGTCGTTTTGGCCGTTCCGTTGGGGCTGACGATCGGCTGGTATCGCCGGGCTGAGATGGCGTTCAATCCGATCATTCAGATCCTTCGCCCTATTTCTCCACTGGCCTGGATTCCGATCGCAATTCTATGGTTCGGGGTAGGCGATCTGGCGGCGATATTTCTTATCTTTCTGGGTTGTTTCCTGCCGTTACTCCTGACGGCCATTAATGCGGTTCGAAGCGTTCCTGCCGTTTACATAAACGCCGGCCGCAATTTCGGCTTGAGCCCGGTTGACCTCGTCTACCGCGTTTTGTATCCGGCTGTCATTCCCCAATTGATCGTTGGTTTGCGAATCACCTTGGGTATCGCGTGGCTGGTGGTCGTGGCGGCCGAAATGATCGCCGTGAACTCTGGGCTTGGCTTTCTGATTGTGGATGCGCGCAATGCCGGCAACCGCTACGATCTTGTGGTTGCTGGAATGGTGATGATCGGGATAATCGGTTTACTGCTGGATACCGGGATACGATCTTTTGAAAAGGTGAAGTCGTTCCGCTGGAGTTACTCAGAGGATTAATAGTGTCGCTGACAGAAGCTTTCGTAACGCCGGCAGCCGTGAAAACGAAATTGAGCGCGGAACACGTCAACATGGAGTTCAGGCGTGACGGAAAAAGCACCCCCGTTCTGAAAGACATCAATCTTGAGGTCGGAGAAGGCGAGTTTCTGTGTCTGCTGGGACCCTCGGGATGCGGTAAGTCGACATTGCTAAGTGCCATGGCGGGTTTTCTTTCCCCGACAAGCGGACAGATAAGAATTGGCGGTGAAATCGTACGCGGTCCGGACCCTCGCCGTATCTTTGTCTTCCAGGAACGCGGTACATTCCCGTGGCTCACGGTCGAAGGAAATATTGGATTCGGTTTATTCAAATTGCCGCGTTCGGAGCGCGAGCGGCGCATTGCCCACTACGTCAAGATGGTTGGCTTGGTCGGATTCGAGAAAACGTATCCGCCGGAGCTTTCGGGCGGCATGAAGCAGCGGCTCGAAGTGGCCCGCGCCTTGGCAGTAAATCCGGATATGCTCTTTTTGGACGAACCATTTGGGGCGCTGGATTCCATCACGCGCCTCATCATGCGCGGCGAACTGCTTCGCATCTGGGAGGCGGAACGTAAAACCATCATCTTTGTGACGCACGATATCGACGAAGCGGTTCAGCTTGCGGATCGCGTGGCAGTGATGAGCGCTCGCCCGGCCACGATTCAACAGATCGTCGAAATCGACATTCCGCATCCGCGCGATATCAGCTCACCACGCTATCTGGAACTTCGCGATGGCATTTTCAAACAGATCGGCCTGGCGCACCAATTATGAAGTCGCTCGTCGAGCCGAGAAAATGGGAAAGGTTTTTCTGGCCGATTCTGACATCGGCACTGCTTCTCGCGTTCTGGCATTACTGCGTGATCTGGACAGCTACCAGAATTTTCCCATCGCCGCTGGAGGTAGAACGGGGGCTGGCCGAGTTACTCCGGCAGAACGTTCTCTGGGGAGACATCGCCGATTCCCTGCGCCGGGTGGCGATTGGATTTGGCGCCGCTGCGGCCCTTGGAATCCCGCTGGGATTAACGTTCGGCTGGTATCCAGCCGCCAATCGGGTAGTGAATCCAACCATGCAAATTCTCCGGCCAATCAGCCCCATCGCGTGGATCCCGGTCGCCATCATTTTTTTCGGCGTGGGAGACGATGCCGCAATTTTCCTGATCTTTTTAGGCGCTTTTTTTCCCATCGTGGTTGCCTGCGTCGATGGTGTATCCAATGTGCCATCCATATCGCGCCGAGCGGGACGTAACTTTGGGCTGGCGCCGTGGCAGCTTCTCGCGAAAGTGGTCTTTCCGGCTGCGCTTCCCCAGATCATCGTCGGTTTGCGCATTGCGCTCGGCATCGCGTGGCTGGTAGTTGTGGCGGCGGAGATGATCGCAGTCGATTCCGGCTTGGGATATCTCATCATCGATTCGCGAAACTCGGGAAAACGCTACGATCTTGTCGTCGCGGCGATGCTGCTGATCGGCATGATTGGCCTGGCGCTCGATTTGGCTTTTCGCAGACTCGAAAAGATCAGGCCGGTTCGATGGGGATTCCGCGATGAGTCTTAAGAATAAAATCCTGCTAGGTGCGTTGGCGTGGCTGGCCATCGTCTCGTCGCTTCATGGTTACCTGAACGTCAATTGGGCGGCCGTTCTGAATGATTATCGTCCGCCAGCGAAGCGGAAGATTGTCGTTGCTTACATCCCCGTCACGTGCCAGCTCACCTGCCCGGTGACGGATTACATTTCGAAGTTTTCGGAAAGTGGCGAAATATTTCTGCCGCGCATGTTTCAAGGCTTTCCGGAGATGAAGGAAGCGCTCATTTCGAATAAAGTGCAAGCGGCGTTTATTGTCGCGCCAATGGCGATCGCACTCGTGGCGCAGGGCGTTCCAATCAAGGTTGTTTATCTGGGACATCGTTACGGCAGCGCTGTAGTCGTCCGGAAGAACGGTCCTGTCAAAACGTTCCCCGATCTGCGCGGCCGCACGGTTGCGATTCCAAGCCGGTTCTCCGACGAGCGATTGATCCTTTTTCGCGCCATGAAGATCTGGAAAATGAAGCCGACCGATATCAAAATGGTCGAGATGGCTCCCCCGGATGTGTCAGGCGCTCTAGCGGCCGGAGCGATTGATGCGTTTTCGATGGGAGAACCTTTCCCGTCCCAAGCGGAAATGGCAGGCTACGGCCGCATTCTTTTTCAGGCGCGCCAGTACTGGCCCGATTACATGTCGTGCATTCTCGTCGTGCGGCAGGATTTAATCGATAAGCGACCGGAGGCAGTACAGGTGTTGGTGGACGGCATTGCCCGATCCGGCCTGTGGCTCGACAAAGGCAAACCGTACCGCGAGGATGCGGCCGATTTTGTCGGTCGTTTTTACTACAACCAAAAGCCCGCGCTGCTGCGCTGGGCATTAACGAAGCCGATGAACCGCGTGATGTACAGCCCGCTCGCGCCGCGCAAGGCCGATTTCGATCTGGTTCGCGATCTCATGATTGAAACGGGCGTGCTGCACAAGAAAATCGATTTCGATGAATATACGGACACGCGATTTTCCGACAAAGCGAGTATCGAAACTCCCTGGAAGTATGAAGCTGGTATCGCGATAGCCAGATGAACAGCTTTTTATCGCGATGAAACGTAAGAGGCGGAAGGTTTCGAGACGGCTCGTCTCTTCCCGCATAATATAGATTTCGATCGCGACAGCCGTTGGACCGACGATCGCAAGCGCATAGAATGGTGCGTTCACATTTTCAGTAAGCCTGAGAATCATTTCGGCCACGGCCACGAGTGCCGCAACCAGGCACTGCCCCCATCGTGGTTTCACAGTCGTTTTCGGGTCCGTGATCATGAAAAAGATAAACAACTGGTACATCGGGCCCGTGATGGGAGCTACTTCGGCCAAGAAAGAATCGCCTGTAAACGCAGTCCGGACAAAGGCCAGAACCACAAACGAGAGCACGTAAGTGGCAGTGATATGAAATCGTTTGACGCGATAGATAATCGCAGCGCCAAGGACCCAAACAATCAGCATGACCCAGACTGTATTCCCCCATTGAATGCTCAGTGCGGCCACGTATTCCGGCACCAGAAGCAGCATGGCGCAGATGGCGAAATTCGAAGGGTTCCAGAGGTGTCGGCCGCGCCAGCGAAGCGTATATTTCGAAGTGATCGCAATGGCGCTGCACAAGGCATAGGGCCAAAATGCCGGGGAGCGAATCAAAATTCCGACACTGATGCCGGTGATATATGCGCTCGCGAGATTTGGGAACTTGCGATACGTCAGCAGCGTCAGAGCAATTTCAAACAGCATGCTCGTGGCGATTGCAAGCGCCGTTCTGGAAAAGCTTTCGAGAAATCCGAACGACAGGTTACCCGCCACCAGAATCAGCGTGATGAACAGTGGGGGTAGATAGCGGTTGTCGGCGCGAAAGAAGCGGGCAATGAGCCTGGCAGGCATTCGTGTTATTGCGGTTCTTCTATTTTGTGGATGCGATCTAATTCAGGCGATCGGATTTCTTGAACGCGTCCCGAAGGCCAGCGAATCTCGACGCGATCGACAGCCGTTGCCCTTCCTAAGCCAAAGTGTAACCGTCGCTGATTTTGTGCGCAGAAGCCGCTGCCTCCCGAGACTTCCTGAAGTTGTTCTTGTCCGTTCCAGAATACTCGGACCTCGGCGCCGATCGCGCTTCGATTACTGCTGCGGCCAACCAGATTGAACTCGATCCACTTATTCCGCGGATCGACATGGTTCTTGTATAAAAGAACCGGCCCTCTTTCGTTGGCGACAACTGCGTCCAACGCGCCCGTGTTACTGAAATCGGCAAGCGCGACGGAGCGTCCGTCGAAGCGATCTTTCACTCCAACCAGCTGGGATACTTCCCGGAACTGGCCCGCTCCGTCATTAATCCAGACACGCTTTTGCTGGTAACCGGAAAGGCTGCGGCCTTTAAATGGCGGCCAGTTTGCGGCATCCGCAAGGATGTTGCCATTGCCGCCCGCAATTTTTGAGTAGTCATACCAGTAACTGTGATTCGGATCGAGCGAAATGTCGCCGTTTACCTCATACAGATCCAGGAAGCCATCGTTGTTGAGATCGCCGAACTGCGCGCCGAATGCCCACCCGCCGAGTTCAACGCCCATCGCATTCGCCATATTTTCAAACTTGGTGTTATCGCCTGACGTACCGGGCTGAGGCATCCAGAGATTATTCCCCTGGACGAGTACGCCTTCTTCCGATATGTTGCTGACGAAAATTCCATAACGGCCCTGGTTCAACACGTCGCCGACCGAGGCGGTCATGCCGCTCTTCGGGGCATAGCCCACGCCGGTTTCTTTGCCTGCTTCGCGAAAGCGTTTCCCGCCCTCATTCAGATACAGCTCGGAAACGCCGTAGTCGTTCGCGACAAAAAGATCAGGGTAGCCCGTTCCACGAAGGTCCGCCGCTACCGCCGCCAGCGCCCAACGCCGCGACTGGATGCCAAGCTTGGCGGAAACTTCTTCAAAGCGCCCATTGCCCAGGTTGTGAAACAGATATTTGCGCCCGCCGTTCCGCGCGTATTCGAAACTATCCGGCATCATCTTCGTCGTCTTCAGATTCCAAAGATTGACGTCTTCCGGGTAATATCCGCCCAAGAACAGATCCAGCTTTCCGTCATTGTCGTAGTCGAACCAAATGGCGGTGTTCGCGTTGACCCAGGGCGGCAGTCCAGCCTGTTCCGTTACTCGCGTGAAGTGCTTACCGCCATCGTTGTGATACAGCTCAGGCTTGCCCCACTTGTAGATCAGAACGTCCGGGTAGCCGTCGTTATCGTAGTCGCCCCACACGGCGCCCATGGAAACACCGGTCTTGCGTGAATTGATATCGGCAAGGCCCACCTCCTCCGCAACATCCCGAAAGGTGCCATCGTGCATGTTGCGATAAAGAGCGTTGTGTGAATTCTCGCCGCTGCTGGTCACGTAAAAGTCGGCCCAACCGTCTTGATCGAAATCGACGACAGAGACAGACGCGCCCATAGAGGCGATTTGCGCCATGATGTTATCGAGTTTTGGATCGAGCGCCGGCGCCTTGTGATGGAAATCGACGCCGGATGCTTTCGCGGATTCATGCAGGAAGAATCCATAACGGCTTACCGCCGCCGCTTCTTGATCTGCGTTCGCTACGGGAGCTTGCCGATGCGCCAGCACGCGCTTATAAACGATCGGGCTGGCCAGCAAGCAAACAAAAAGAACGACGGCAAAGATACGCGCCTTGTTCATCTCCGGTTCCAAAGCGCAGAATCAAAATAATGCGGGGACACGTAGCGCGTCTGATAAGTGCGCCAGTCGGAAGGATGAAGGCAGTAAGCGTGATCGGCCTCCAGCGTCGTCGGCGCCAGAACGTACTCTTTCATGCCGTGATACGGCAGCGGCAGAATGGTTCCAGCAAAGGTCGTATTGTAATCCCCGTCCTTTACCCATCCATCGCTGATCAGAATAAAATCGCGTTCCCAACCTTTCGCAGGCGTGGGTAGAGCGGCAAACTTCATCCGTAACTCATCGCCAGGACTCGTAATGACGTACCGGTCGTCGATGTTCTCGAGCAATTCGCGAACATCGCCATATCGCGTGGCATATCCTTCTTGATCGAGCCACCGCAAGTCCGACTCTTGCACGACGTCGTAATGGGGGAGTTCGGGCGAAGAAGCGTTTGCCTGGGTGATCAGCGAAAATCCGCGGAACCGCAGCTCGGCGGCGGATAAGCTAAGATGCCGCACGTGAATTTGATCGCTATTTGGCAGGCCCGCGGCCCACGCGAGCCTGTCCCAATATACCTCCAGATTCGTGCGCAATCTCAGCTTTCGCGGTGCACCGGGCCGGAAGATACCGCTGATGTCCAGCACGATCGTTTTCATGCGGCCCTCCGGAAAACCCAAACCATCGCGCACTGTCGTCCAGTGACCGGATGCGTCGGGAACTTCGATACTGAGACCACGCGGCGTGGTCGTGCTATTTTGCGCCAGCGCCTGGACGATGGTGGCGTCCGTGGGGTGAATCCAGCCCTGAGCGACCAGATACAGAGGCCCGCGTTGCGGAGCATCGGCGGGCAGTTCCAGTTCAACCCAATGATCTCGCGTCAGGCCTTGATACTGCCCGCGTCCAAACGTGTCCAGGAATTGATTATCGAGATAGCGAACCACACCCGACACGTCATTGCCTTTATCGTCGGTGGCACACGCGAACGGTTTTGTTACGCTAGTCGCAATCAGCCTGGGCTTGGGAGCCGGCAAGGCGAAACGCTCATCGCTATATACTTCCGATCCGGACGGATGGTCGATCGCCAGGAGCGAGTAATGATCCACGTAATAGGTTTCCCAATACTCGGCCGTAATCCGCAAATCGTAGAAGCCCGCGCGGGGAATAAGTTGATCGCCTCTGACTTTGAACCATTCGCGTGGGGGGTAAATGCCCTGGCCCTGCGCATTGACGTTCAGGCCGAGCGCTGAACCCCACGGACCCACATCCTTCACAAACTCCATCCTTTTGCCGTTCCAGGCAAATAGCATGGGACAAGATCCTTTCATGCGCTGCACGGCGAGAATTGTCTGGTCCGGTTTCAAATCGAATTCCGCTTGTACGTAACCGTTGGGCCAGACAATCCGCGCGAATTGTACGTTTGTGTGTTCGCCTAAACCAAAATGCAAAATAGGCGAGCTGATGATTTGCTGCTGTGCCAGCAGGCCGGACCGAACCTCAATTTCACCGCCGAGCCCGAAGGAATTGATGCGCTGATCTCCGATCGCCTGAGCGGCTCTGGTGCGAATCACTTGCCAGTGATAATGCTTGCTGCCCCGGTTCATCAGTTCAACCGGTTCGCCCGCTGAATTCAGCGCCAGGATATTCAACAGACCGCTTGCGCCTGAAATTGCCTGAGGCGCACCGGCCAGTTTCGCCGGCAAAGGCGCAAACGCTTTTCCATCATTCAAGAAAACCTGGTCGCCGGCGACGATGTCTAATGCTCCGTTGTTGTCTATATCCGCAATCAACAGATTTGGAGAGCGAGACGGCGCCGCTTCCAACAGCTTCGCCGAAACCCACTGAGTGGTTCCCTCTTTCAGCGATAAGCGCACGACGGAAAAATCGTTCTTTCAGCAATACGAAATCAAGAGTTCCATCGCCGTTTATGTCCGCAGCGGCAATCGCCCGAACGCCTCGACTCACACTGGCTGGCACCTCGATCCGCCGGTAATCGCCTAAACGCTCATTCAGGAAAACATTCAGATTGCCATTACGATCAACCAGCGCCACATCCGGATCGCCATCGCCATCGATGTCCGCCGCCGCGAACGCGACTAACCCGTCAATTCCCTTGAAGGAATGGATGACGCTAAAACTTCCGTCGCCATTGTTGCGCAGAATCACCGGATCGCCTTGCGGTACGCCCAGAACAAGATCCAGATCGCCATCGAGATCGACGTCAAACGCCCACACGCCCGTATAGGAAGCTCCGGCAATCGCGGCCGGAATCTTACTCTCTGCGGTAATGTCGCGAAAGTGCTGCGGATCTTCCTGTCGATAGATCTTCAAGCCGGATGCGGTGGCGATGGCAAGATCCATTTTGAAATCGTAATTGAGATCGGCGGCCGCGATCGCATTCCGTGCTAGGCGGCCCGCTTGCCGGCCGGGAAGGGCAAGCGTTGCTCCGCTCCCCAGGTGAAGCGCTCGGTCATCGGCCCAAGCAATTTCGGGAGCGCTTTGATCGTTCATCGCCATAGTTCCAACCCAGGACACATTGGAAGCAGTTATCTCGCCGATACGCTGCGCGTCAAAGTGAGTCTGCGTGTCCGGAGCCGCCGGATGAGAAGTTGGAGAAGGCAGGCGCAAAAATTTCGTGAAAGGCTGCGCGACGAGAGTTGCCGGCGTTTGGATCTGATCCAGATTCGCGCGATATCCAGGCACGCGAAGAAGGACGTTCCGCAAAAACTGCACCTGGACGGCGGCGGGTCGAATATTGGCGCTCGCGGCGCTCTTTTGCACTGCCGCAAACTGTTGGCGCGCTACATCCGGCCAATTCACGCTGAGCGGCTGCAAAATCGAGACCAGTCTCCGCGTTTCAGCGGCATCGCTGCGTTTGGCAGCTAAGCGGAGAGCCTCCAGCAAAACAGCGGTGTTGGAAGGTTGCTCTTGCAAAAGCTGCTTCAGCAACTGCTGCGCGGCGGCCTGACTCTTGGGATCTGGATCTCGCTCCCGTTCTTCAGCCAGCGAGTAGAGCGCCTTCGAATTGTGAGCATCTAGCGCCACCGCTCTTTTCAGGTGTTCCACAGCCTCCGGCAATTTGCCGCGCCGGCTTTCAATGGATCCAAGCAGCGCTTCAATACGGCTGTCGGAAGGATCCAGAGAACGTGCTTTATCGACGCTGGCGAAAGCGCCATCGAATTGCTGCTGCCGCATCTGCAGGATTCCGAGATCGGCCCAACTCGCAGGCTCGCCCGGCGCCGTTTGCGTTGCACGGGTGAGATATTCTCTGGCTCGAACGTCCTCGCCCGCCTGCAACCCGGCCAAACCGAGATAAAAGCTCGAGCAGAGATCCGCATATGTTTTGGAATCCGGTTCGGGAAGGCCCGATTTCCGGCAGGCGCCGCATACAACCGTCGCAAACAAAACCACTGCGAATGAACGCTTCAATTGTGTTGCTTGACCCTCCACCCAGCTAGCTTGAATATAGAGTTTGGCACCAAACGATATCCCGCACAAGCATCGAAATTGGGCTCAAAACCATAGGTGGAAATTGATCTACAACTAACGATGGAAACCTCGGCGCGTTTGCTACAGTGGCGGACATCCGCTCGAAATTTGTGATGAAATTCCGTTTCACGCTTGGCTTTATCGCGTCTGCCCTGTTCTGCGCCGCCGGCGTCGAACTCAGGTATACGATTCGTCGATATCACCACTCAGGCCGGCATTCATTTCTCCCAGTACAACGGTGCTCTCGGCAACAAATGGCTGCCGGAGACGCTCGGATCCGGCTGCGCATTCGTCGACCTGGATGGTGACGGATGGGCAGACATCTTTCTGCTGAATGGAAAAGATTGGAAGCCATCGCGCACTCGCCATTTGCCGGCGTTGTATCACAACAATCACAATGGCACTTTCACCGACATAACGAAAGGCAGCGGACTCGATGTTGAAATGTATGCCAATGGCGTGGCTGTGGCCGACTACGATAACGATGGCTTGCCGGATATCTATGTTACTGCCTTACAGGGAGACCACTTATTCCATAACGAGGGCCATGGCCATTTCAAGGATGTTACAGCGGGTAGCGGCATTCATAACGCAAACTTCGGGACCAGTGCTGCCTGGTTCGATTACGACCGCGATGGAAAAGCAGATCTGATTGTCGCGAATTATGTGCAATGGAGCCCAGCCAGCGACATCCGCTGCTCGATGGATGGGAAGACGAAGTCATACTGTACGCCGGAAACTTACAAAGGGGAGAGCTTAAAGCTCTATCATAATCTCGGAAAGGGCCGGTTTGAAGATGTAACAAGAAGGGCGGGCCTTGATAACCCCGGCAGTAAGTCACTTGGTATTGTTGTTTTTGATTATAACGGGGACGGGTGGCCGGACCTTTTTATTACGAACGACACCCAGCCGAATAAGCTTTACCGGAATAACAAGAATGGAACGTTTACCGAGGTAGGTCTCGAAGCGGGCCTGGCGTATGGCGAGGATGGCGTCGCTCGCGGCGCAATGGGTGCGGACGCGGCGGATTACGACCGCTCCGGGCACCCCGATTTAGTAGTTGGGAATTTCAGCAAGCAGATGATGGCGCTTTATCACAATGATGGATCTGGTTTGTTTTCCGACGTGGCGTCCTCGACCGCCCTGAGCCGCTCCACATTTCGGGATGTCACATTTGGAACCTTCTTCTTCGACTATGATCTCGATGGGTTCCCCGACATCTTCGCTGTAAATGGACATATTGACCCCGATATCAACCGCACTCAATCGGATCTGCAATTCCGCGAGCCATCTGTGCTGTTCCACAATAACGGCCACGGCGGCTTCGACGATGTCAGCAATTCAGTAGGTCCGGATATTCGCCGTCCCATTGTCGGCCGCGGGGCGGCTTACGCCGATTTCGATCATGACGGCGATCTCGACATCCTTCTAACGGCCAATGGCGGCCCTGCGGAACTACTCCGCAACGACGGCGGCAACAGAAATCACTGGGTGAACGTCCGGCTTGTCGGACGACAATCCAACCGCAGTGGACTTGGCGCTGTCGTGCGGGTGGAGAGTTCGTCCGGCAAGCAGTGGCAGACCGTGCATAGTGGTTCCAGCTACTGTTCCCAATCCGCCCTGGCGCTTACGTTCGGCCTGGGGCAGGACCGCACCATCGCCAAGTTGACAGTGGAATGGCCAAGCGGCAAGCTCCAGCACTTCGAAAACGTGCCCATCGATCGTTTCCTCACTATCGATGAATCCAGCGGGCTCAAAAATAGGCTCACGCGCGCGGTTCAGAACAGTACGGAACCCCGACCGTGAGGGAGGGGACTCGGGCGGCCGACCCATAAGCTCAGTTCTCTCCCTGAATCGCGATGTTGAGGATTTGAGACTGCGCCGGTTCCACGAGATCTCCCCAAATGGACTGGTCACCCCAAATAGACTGATCGCCCCAGATGGATTGGTCGCCCCAAATCGACTGATCGCTGGAAATTGCCTGCGTGCCCCAGATGGCCTGTAGCGTCCAGGGACCCTGGATCTGTTGACCGGCGCAGACGGTGCCATAGCCGCACACGATAAGCGCCAGACCGGCAGTACCAGTTTGGGGAACGTAAGTCGCAATCGGAGAAAGTGCGGTTCCGAAAAACCGAGTGTTGTCGGCGAGCGCGGCTTGGATATCCAAATATCCCGCGCCGACGGTGAAGATGTCGTATTCGCTGGTAAAAGCTTCGCCACTAACTGGATCGATGGCCGTACTGGTTGCCGGAAAGCTCTTGTAAGCGGTAAGCATGAGCCTGGCTTTTACTTGATCGGGCGTGAGCCCGGGATGCGCCTCCAGCAGCAGGGCGGCGGCTCCGCTGACCACAGGTGTGGCCATGCTGGTTCCACTCAGCATAAAGTACGATGTGGAAGGCGTCGTCTGATCTGTCGCTTCGTAGTAGTTCAGCCCGACCACGTTTTGTGGATACAGATTCTGCAGACTGCCGGTGGGGGATAGCAGCGAGACCACTTGATTGCCCGGCGCGACCAGGTCTGGTTTCACGACGTGATCGATGGGGCTCGGCCCTTTAGAGCTGTAACTCGCTATGAGATCGTCTGACCGGCCGGGCGTACCCATGCTCTTCATCGCTCCGACGGTGATTACATAAGGATCATTAGCGGGGGACATGATTGTGCCATACCCGTTATTGCCAACCGAATTGTCGCGCCCATCGTTTCCGGCGGCCACTACTACTACGATTCCCGCGCGCCACGCCGCCTCGACGGCCTGGCACAGTGGATCTTGCGTGTAGCTTTCATAAACTGGCCGCCCCAAAGAAAGGTTGATTACCCGAATATTGAACATCGGCTGCAGTTGGATAGCCGCCTCGATAGCGGTGATCACGGAACTATCGGTGCCGTTTCCGTTCCCATCGAGTGCCTGCAGATCAATCAGATTTGCATTCGGCGCAATGCCGACCAAATGACGAGTGCAGATGGGACAATTCGAATCGGTTCCATTTCCGGCAAGAATGCCAGCCACATGCTCGCCATGTCCATAGTTGTCGCTCGCATTGCCGGCATCGACGAAGCTCAGCCGGTAAACGACACGGCTACCGTTGTTTCCCTGCAGGTCGTCATGTTCAGAGATGCCGCTGTCAATCACCGCGATGCCTATCCCGGATCCATCCAGGCCGGCATTCCATGCGGCTGGTGCATTGACGGCGGCTGCCGTGTTATCCAGCATCATGTGAACCTTGTGGTCTGGCGAGATATAGGTTACATCCGGGTCGGCGGCCAGAGCGGCCAGACTCGCGGCAGGCAATGAATAAGCTCCGGCTTTGATGTGACCAAAGTCTCTTTTGAACTTGCCGCCCAGCTTCATTACTTTCTCGTGATGCCTTGTGGGCGCCAGTTGCTTAAATTGCACGATCACGTCGACGTTTGAATTCGGATCGGCCGTCTGCAGCTCTTTCGAAATATGGGCGTGCTGAGCGAATGCACTCATCGAGAACGCAAGCAGCGTTGCGCCTCGGAAAACGAAGGAAAATTTCATATAAAGCCTCCTTAACTGCTCTATCCAAGCAAACGGCCTGGACAAATTTGCACTACAGGGGGAACAATGTTAAATAGTTCTGAATTTATCCCTGAACCGGGATCAGGAAAAGCGGACCCATTGGCGTCACTGCTTCGGACCCTAAGAAAAAAAGAATTGACGAATTACTCACGACTTAGGTAGATTATACCCAAGACCGGAAAAAATCTCCAACTTTTTTTGAGAATATTGTAAAAAATTCAGAGATAATAAAAACGTGCCATGCAAAGCCATGGCAATGGCATGCCCGCTGCTCTGTTGGGCTGCTATTGCTCTCTATGCAGGCAATGCCGACGCAGGCCTTGATCCTTCAAAACCGATTAGACAGTTTCATCAGGATGTCTGGGGAACCGAGCAAGGGCTCCCCCAGAATACCGTTCCGGCGATCGCACAGTCCGCGGATGGGTACATCTGGCTCGCTACAGAACTGGGGCTGGTTCGCTTCGACGGGCTTCAGTTCACAATCTTCGATAAAAGCAACACCCCCGAGCTGAGGAGTAACGTAATAGACGCGCTGCTCGAAACCCGCTCACACGAGCTCTGGATCGGGACGGTCGGCGGCGGTCTCGTGCGCCTGGCGCACGGGAAATTCCAAACATTCACGACAAAAGATGGCCTTTCGAGCGATTCTGTTTCCTCGCTTCTGGAAGATCGGGCGGGAAATTTGTGGATTGGAACCGATGGTGGCGGGCTGAATTACTTCGACAATCGCCGTTTTACCATCTACACGACTCAAAACGGGCTTCCCGACAATGAAATTTTCGCGCTGGCGCGCGACGGCAACGGCGGCATCTGGGTGGGGACGCATGATGGGCTGAGCCGTTTTTCAAATGGCGAATTCCGGACTTATAAAGCTACCGAGGGCTTCCCCAACCCCTACGTCCGCTGTCTCTATGCGACTTCCACGGGCACGCTGTGGATCGGTACAAACGGCGGCGGGTTGAGCAGTCTCAAAGAGGGAGAGTTTCACTCTTTCACCACCAAGAACGGCCTTCCCAGCAACAACGTCGCTTCCCTCCACGAGGATAACCGAGGCAGTCTGTGGATCGGTACTTACGGCGGCGGTCTCGCGCGCATGGTGGGTACGACGTTCACGTCCTATAACGCCAAAGATGGCTTGCCAAATAATGACGTGCGCTCTATCTTCCAAGACGACGCGGGGAATCTTTGGATTGGCACCGGCGGAGGTGGGCTGACCCGATTTTTCGATGGCAATCTGTTCACTGCTTATGGCCCAAAAGACGGCCTTTCAACTCTCGCCACTCTCCCCATTTTTGAAGACCACGACAACAATCTCTGGATAGGCACCGATGGAGGAGGGCTGAATCGTTTTCGCGACGGAAAGTTTACTGCGCTTACAACTAAGGATGGGCTGGCCGACAACCTCGTATTTACGATTTGCGAAGACCACGATGAAGCTCTGTGGATTGGCACCCGCAAGGGACTCAACCGGTACAAGGATGGAAGACTTACTACTTACAACAAAAAGAACGGACTTCCAAGCGACACAATTTTAGTCACCTATGTCGATCGCGAGGGCACGCTTTGGATCGGAACGCGCGCCGGCCTGAGCCAGCGGAAGAACGGCAAGTTTACCACTTACACGACAAAGAATGGACTGTCCAGCAATATCGTGCGGGCCATTTATGAAGACCGGCAACACAGTATATGGATCGGGACCAGCGGCGGAGGTCTCGACGTCTTCAGGAATGGGCGATTCGAAGTCTTCGATTCACGCCGCGGGCTTTCGAACGACGTGGTGCTGTCTATTCACGAAGATTCCGAAGGAGTGCTGTGGATTGGTACAAATGGGGGCGGTCTGAACCGTCTGGAAAACGGCCGGTTCACTGTCTACACAACTAAAGACGGGCTCCCCGACGACGCCGTGTTTCGGATCTTAGAGGACGATTCCGGCAATTTGTGGATGAGCGGCAATAGAGGCGTCTTTCGAGTGAGCCTCCAGGCGCTGAACGATTTCGCAGCGAAACGGACCAGCCGAATTGCAGCGATCTCTTACGGAACGTCCGACGGAATGACGACCCGGGAGTGTAATGGCGGCTTTCAACCGGCCGGATGGAAGAGCGAAGACGGCAGGCTGTGGTTCCCGACCATGAAAGGCGTGGTGGTTGTCAACCCGCAAAACGTCGAAAGAGCGAGTGCTCCGCTGCCGACGATTCTCGAGCAGGCATTTATAGATGGGCGGGAAGTAGACAAGACGGCGAGTATCTCTGTGCCGCCGGGACGAGGGCAACTCGAATTTCGCTATACCGCGCCAGAGTTCCGGTCCCCGCACCGGGTGATCTTCCGATACAAGCTGGAGGGTTTCGACCGGAATTGGGTCCAGGCCGGCAGCCGGCGCATTGCCTATTACACAAATATTCCACCAGGCGACTACCGTTTTCAAGTAGCTGCGAGCAGCGGCGACGGAACGTGGACCTCCGATGCTGCTTCGCTCAACGTCCTGTTGAGACCCCACTTCTACCAGACATTCTGGTTTTATGGCTTGTGCATTTTCGGCCTGATCGGTCTGGCGGTAGGCAGCCACCTCGCACACGTTCGCCAGTTGCGCGATCGGGAGAAGCTTCTGGGGCGCCGGGTGGATGAACGAACGGCGGAGTTGCGAAGCGAAATCGCCGAGCGGGAGCGAACCGAACAGGAATTAGTCAACGCCAAGGAATCCGCGGAAAGAGCCAGCCGCGTTAAAAGCGAATTTCTCGCCAACATGAGCCACGAAATTCGGACCCCGATGAATGGCATTCTGGGCATGACCGATCTCGCATTAGCCACCGAGCTGAACGGAGAGCAGCACACCTATCTCGAAATCGTCAAAACTTCCGCTGAATCTCTGTTGACTGTAATTAACGACATCCTCGATTTCTCGAAAGTAGAGGCGGGCAGGCTAGAGCTGGAGCGAATTGATTTCGATCTGCGCGACTCCCTCGAAGAGAGCGTCAGATTGATGGGTTGGCAGGCAGCCGCGAAAGGCCTTGAACTGGTCTGTGATGTCGAGCCGAACGCGCCGGACGTGGTAAATGCCGATCCGGGCCGTCTCCGGCAGATTGTGCTAAACCTGCTCGGGAACGCGATTAAATTTAGTGACAAAGGCGAAGTTGTTTTGCACGTTACCTGCGAGGCGTGCGATCACTCCGGCGCCTCCCTGCACTTTGTGGTTCGCGACACTGGCATTGGCATTCCCAGCGAGAAACTGGCCTCGATTTTTGAGGCATTTTCGCAAGCCGATAGCTCCACCACCAGGAGGTTTGGCGGTACCGGGTTAGGCCTGGCCATCTGCTATCGCCTGGTTCATCTCATGGGCGGCGAGATCTGGGTGAGAAGCGAGCTTCACCAGGGAAGCGAATTTCACTTCAGGCTCAAGTTTGGCGTCGCTGAAGGGCAGACGCACTCTCTGCATGAAAGCCCGTTAAGAGACTACGGAGCCGCAGCAGCGCCAAACGCAAAGAGCGGCTGTTCGACCATCCTGCTGGCCGAGGATAATCCGGCAAATCGCATGGTGGCGCGCCTCACGCTGGAGCGGGCCGGTTTCCGGGTTCACGGTGTGGAGAACGGACGAGACGCTGTGGATGCGGTCCGGCGCAGCCACTTTGATCTCATTCTTATGGACTGCAGGATGCCTGTAATGGACGGTTATGTGGCTGCGAAGCAAATCCGGCAACTTCCGGGGCCAGTGGGTCAGATCCCGATCGTCGCGTTGACCGCCAGCGCTTTCAAAGAGGACCGGGAGAGGGCGAAACAGGCAGGCATGGACGATTTCATTTCGAAGCCCTTCAAAAGTCGAGAATTAATCGGCACATGCACTGCCTGGGCGAAACCCCATGCCGGGAAAGCATTTTGGAAGCCGCCGGCCGTTGAGAACGAAGGCGAAGGCGAGAAATACCGGCCCGAGTTCCTCAACGACGTGATGGACATCTTTTTTGAGACCTCTCCCGCGGTGTTCCAGGAGTTAATGAATGCGCTTCGCGACGGCGATTGGGCGCAGGCGCAAAAGTCTGCTCATTGGCTGCGAGGGGGCGCGGCCCGCGTCCTGGATCCTGCCCTGCAGCAACGGTTGCAGCAAATCGAGGCTGCCTGCCGGGAAGGCTCGCCTGGCGTCGCGGCTGCGGATCTCGAATCTCTCGAAAAGCTATTTCAATCCGCCTGCAAGAGCGCTGAACAGTGGCGGCGCAGACAGGAATCGCTTGGCGCATTCGCCTGAGCAGCCCCGCTACTCATGCGTTATATTCAATCCAGGCCGACATAGCTCAGTTGGTAGAGCATCTGATTTGTAATCAGAGGGTCGGGGGTTCAAATCCCTCTGTCGGCTCCATGATTACCGACCTGACTCAAGTCGACTTCCGATCGGATTCGAATCCTTGACCGATATGGATAGACGATGCCAGACGAACATGCCCGCCCTTTCGAAACCATCGAGAGCGCGCTTGAATTCATGGTGCTTCTGGAGGACGTTATCGCTGAAACCTCGGCCGATCTTCAGGGAAAGCGGGACGATTCGATGAATGCGCGCTACAAGAACGGCTTAGACCTTGCTTTATACAAGGTCCATCAACTGTCCTCGCATGTGCAAAAAAGCCGGCGCGTCCTGAACGATCTAAGCCTCATCAGAAGGGTACTTTTCGCCGACGGCCACCTTCCGGCGACAAATGAAGCTGGGCTATATGATACGAAACTCGCCCGGCATCCCTCAGAGTTGCTGCGGCTTGCCGGCGCCCATGAAAAAACCGCCGTCTGAACAGCAATAGCGCGCCCAGGCCAAAAGCGCACAGGCTGGCATTTGAACCTTCCGGCACTGGCGCCGGCGGATCATAGGCCACCATCTGGTCCCGCATTTCGTAGTAGTAGTCGGTGCTTGGATATGGCGGTAGGCCCTCAGGCGGTTGCATCACGCCTGTCCCAAACGTCAGCGCAACCGAAGTAAACGGCTGCGTGCTCGTGAAGCCGAAGAACTCCATGGGATCGGCAAGCCAGCCACGGGGGATATAAACGCTGGCAACGCCGTTTGAGACGCCGAGCAGTTGCGCTTGGCTCGCGTCCATGTCCACGTCGAAGCCAAAGCCGTACATGGGCTGATCGTAGCTCCAGGTGCTATTCGCCCAAGTGCCGGTGCCGCTCAAAATCGTGCCTTGGCTGAATACGGCCGTATTGCCCCCAGAGTTGTCGTTATCAGAAAAGCCGTCCTGGTCCGTGTACTCGATCGCCATGTTCGGCTGGGAAAGCACGGCGGCCGACCACTCCCCGCTGTCCGCTATAGACCGTGTCGCTCAACACTGGCAGCGCCAGTGCGAATGTAAGTACGACTACAACGAGCCGCATACGATTCCTCCGACTTTTGTCAGAAGACGCTCAAACGCCCCATTCTGTTATCCGGCGCTTTGTGGCAATAGTTTGGTGCACATATCCCTTACGGACTAAGCAAGCTGCTCCAGCTTTTTAGACCGCCTCGTCCCATTTGCGAACATGGGAACCCCGTCCCAGGGCGCTCCTTGCCTATTAAAGACAATGCTTTACACGCCGCTCAAATTGGCTACCCTCGTGCCTATAAAACGCTTCGAATAATCGCATGCTGGGCCTCCAGGATCTACACTACGGCTGGCGCACGCTCGCCCGAACGCCGGGATTTCTAGTCGTGGCGGTCCTCTCCCTCGCCCTCGGCATCGGCGCGAATACTGCCATCTTCGACCTTCTCAATAGCTGCCTCATGAAGGCGCTTCCGGTTCGCGATCCGCAGCAGCTCGTCACGCTGACCGATCCAAACGGAGGTGGAGTTTCCATCGGCGCCTCCACCGGTGAACGGGGATTGCTCTCCAATCCCGAATTTCAGGAATTGCAACGCAGCGCCAACCTCTTCGCCGGGCTTTGCGCGGTGGAAAGCGAGCCGGACCGCTTGCAGGTCCGCTTAGGCGAGACCGAGCCCGAGGAGGTTCGAAGCAAGCTCGTTTCCGGCGCCTATTTCGCGGTTCTGGGAGTGCAGCCCGAAGCCGGCCGCTTTTTCGAGCCCGGCGTAGATGCTCAAATCGATTCCGCCCCGTATGCGGTGATGAGCGACGAATTTTGGGAGCGTCGCTTCGCACGCGATCCGGACGTGCTTGGAAAGTCCATGACAATCCACCACACCGCGTTTACCATTGTTGGGATCGCCCAGCGCGGCTTTTTTGGCGAAACCGTCGGCCAGCGGCCCGATTTCTGGCTTCCACTGAGCATGCAAAAGCAGGTGCTGCCCGGCCGCGACTGGCTGCACCCGCTGCCTGATCCCACTGAAAAAGTGATGTGGCTGCACGTGTTCGGCCGTCTGAAACCCGGTGTCACTATGAACCAGGCGCAGGCTCAGGCGAATTCCATTTTCAAACAATCGCTGGCCGCCAGCTACGAATCGCTTTCCGCCGCCACCAGGAAGCGTTTCATGGATCAACACCTCCGGCTGAGACCGGCCGCTACGGGTGCATCCGATATCCGGGAGCGGTTTGCGGAACCGCTCTTCATCGTATTCGCCGCGGTTGGCGCCGTTTTGCTCATCTGCTGCGCGAATCTGACCAACCTGCTTCTCGCGCGCGCCAGCGCCCGACAAAGAGAGATCACGGTCCGCCTGGCTTTGGGCGCGAAGAAGATTCGCATAATACGCCAACTGCTGACGGAAAGCCTGGTGCTGTCCGTGCTTGGCGCGGTAGGCGGCCTGCTGCTGGCCGAAGCCGCTGCCCCGCTGCTGGTTCGGATGGCCTCCACTCGCGGCAGTCCTATTCTGCTGCAACCGAGTCTCGACTGGCGGGTGTTACTCTTCACCGCCGGGGTGGCCATCGCGACCACCCTTGTCTTCGGTTTGACACCCGCTCTACGTGCCGTCAGCACCGACATTCAATCGACTTTGCGGGAGGGCAGCCGCGGCCTTACTGCTTCGGGCCGCCGCCTTCGCCTCGGACGCATTTTCGTCATGGCCGAAGTTGCGCTCTCGCTGGTTCTGTTGGTCGGAGCCGGCCTCTTCCTGCGCACGCTGAGGAACCTGGAACGCCTGAACCTTGGCTATCCGCGCGACAATCTGCTGCTGATTCGCGTGATCGGGATAGAGGCGGGATACAAAGACCAGCGGCTCTTAGATCTGTATCGCAGCCTTACGGAGAGGTTCCGGAACACGCCTGGAGTTCGCGCCGTCAGCTACTCGGAAAACGGCCTTTTTAGCGGTACGGAGTCCGGCGACACGATTTCTGTCGAAGGCTACACGCCGCACTCCAAGAATGATCGCTCTTCGCGCTTCGACCAGGTCGGCCCCGGCTATTTCTCCACCCTCCGGATACCTCTGCTCCTCGGCCGCGAAATCGGGGAACACGACCAGCGCGGCGGCCTTCTTGTATGCGTGGTGAATGAAGCGTTCGCGAAATTGTTTTTCGCCAATCGTAATCCGCTCGGCAAGCACGTAATCGATCAATATGGCGACAAAGGCACAACCTTCGAAGTGGTGGGCGTAGCGAAGAATTCGCGCGACCATTCCCTGCGCGGCGAGGTGCCACCCCGTTTCTTTACCGCGGCTGCTCAAGAGGCGTATCAGGAATTCCCGCCGGCCGTCAATTTCGAAATTCGTACCGCCGCGAATCCCAATTTAATGCTGAAAACGCTGCGCCGCACGATTCAGGAAGTCGACCCGAACATTCCCATCGCGAGCGCCCGCTCTATCAATGAATTGGTGGACGACCGCGTCGGTCAGGATCGGCTCATTGCCGATTTAACCGGCATCTTCGGCGCCCTCGCGCTCCTCTTGGCTGCGATTGGCATCTACGGAGTTCTGGCCTACGGAGTTTCGCAGCGAACCAGCGAAATCGGCATCCGCATGGCCATTGGAGCGGCTTCCGGCACCGTGATCCGCATGATTATGCGGGAAACTGCCGTGATGATTGCTATCGGAGTTGCAGCCGGGCTGGTGGTCTCCGCAGTGGTCACGCGGCTGATTGAAAGCAAACTTTTCGGATTGCGCCCTATGGATCCGCTGGTGGTCTGCGGCGCGGCCATTGTCATGTCGGCAATCGGCCTGCTCGCCGCCTATGGACCCGCCTGGCGAGCCTCGCGCATAGATCCCGCCACAGCCCTGCGCTTTGAATAAAGTCACCGCTTAGCGATGCTGAAACAGAAGCGGAGCGAAGTTCACCAGATCGCCGCGCCAGACCATCCAGGTGTGCATGCCGGGAGTTTCGATTTGGGTGAGCTGAACATCTTTCGATTTCAGCCACGCGATCAGATTGCGATTCGCGGTAATCAGGTGGTCGTCGGTTCCGCATGCGATCCACAGCAGATGAAGCTGCGCGTTAGCGGAGGAATCCAGCTTTGGAAAAGCAGCCGCGAAATCCTCGGCCAGACCGCCGGAGCTGAACGCTCCCACCCACGAAAATTTATCGAGCCGGTTCAATCCCGTCAGCAACGATTCCGCTCCTCCCATGGAGAGCCCGGCGATGGCGCGCGCGTTGCGGTTCGAATCGACTTTGTACATGCGCTCGACGGCTGGAAAGACTTCATCGATTAAGGCGTCGCGGAAATTATTGAAGTTTCTCTCGCGAAGCTCCGCGTTCCGGAATGGTGCGCCGAAAGTGGGCGTGCGCTGCACAATCTCCGGCGCACCGTAGCCGAGCGGCATAACGACGATCATCGGCTTCGCCTTGTTCGCATCGATCAGGGAATCGAGAATTAAATTCGCTTTGCCGACCGCGGTCCAGCCGTTTGCGGAATCGCTATAGCCATGCAGCAGGTACAGCACGGGATACCGCCGGCTCGCGTTCGGATTGTAGCCGGGCGGCGTGTAAACATAAAAATCGCGATTGTCGCCAACAATTTTCGATCTGTAAAAATGATGATGCACGACGCCGTGCGGGATATCGGCCGGCTCCCAGGGAAGCGGCGACGAACCCAAGACGTGTACGAGATTGCTCAATCCCAGGAGGTTTGGTTTGATCTCGGTGTTGTAGGGATCGAGCAAATGCATGCCGTCGGCTTCAAAGGAGTAGCCGTAGATTTCAGGCTGGAGAGGATCTGTGGTTGCCGTCCAGACGCCCTGCTCGTCCTTCTGCATTGTGAGCGGAGCGCTCGCGCCTTCCACGTTTACGACGACCTGATGAGCATCGGGATCCCGAAAGCGAAACGTAACACGTCCGTCGTTGTGGACATCTGGTGAATGGAGCGGCGGGGCTTGTTGCGCGAAACTGAGGGCGGCGGCACTCGCACAGATAAGCAATTTTTTCATATGAACAGCTTACGATGAACAGCGCGGAATTTACTCCAATTGTCTTCGGAGCTTCTCTGCTGGCCGGATTCATTGGCTCGCTGACAGGCCTCGGAGGCGGCGTAATTGTTACTCCGGCGCTCACGCTGTTTCTAGGCGTGGATATCCGTTACGCGATCGGGGCGAGCCTGGTATCGGTAATCGCAACCTCTTCGGGCGCTGCTGCCGCTTATGTTCGCGACGGCTATTCCAACATTCGCATCGGGATGTTTCTGGAAATCGCAACCACACTGGGGGCGGTCTTCGGCGCGTATATGGCGGCACTGATTCCGACCAGCGCTCTAAGCGTCATCTTCGGATTAATTTTGCTGCAGGCAGCCTGGCAGAGCAGCCGCGGGCATAAGGCGCACGCGACGCCGCTGCCACCCGACGCATTAAGCGAGCGGCTGAAATTGAACGATTCGTATCGCACCGCGGCGGGCATGCAGAGCTACCAGGTGCGGCGGGTGAAAACGGGATTCGGGTTGATGTTTGGCGCGGGCGCCATATCGGGGCTGTTGGGGATCGGCTCCGGTTCGCTCAAAGTGATCGCGATGGACCAAGCCATGCAGATCCCGTTCAAAGTATCGACCGCCACCAGCAACTTCATGATCGGCGTGACGGCGGCGGCCAGCGCGAGCCTGTACCTGAGCCGAGGTTACGTGAATCCCGCTATTGCGATGCCGGTCATGCTGGGCGTGCTTTCAGGCTCGCTAATCGGCGCGCGCTTTTTGGCTCGGCTGCCGGTGCATCTTTTGCGCAGGGTGTTCGCCGTGGTGGTGGGGCTTATCGCGCTGGAAATGATTCTCAGCGGAATCAAAGGACGGATATGAGACGGAAGATTACCGATACGAGTCTGGAACGCATGGTCAGCGTGCTGCTGCGCACCGGCGTGCTGCTCTCCGGAGCGGTTGTCTTAGCAGGCGGCATCTATTACCTCTCGATACATGGCGGCGAGGCAGCCGATTACCACACTTTTCGCGGGCAGCCGCGTATCGACCGCAGCGTCGCGGGAATTGTGAAGGGCGCGTTCTCGCTGCGGGCGCGGTCGGTCATACAATTTGGAATTTTGCTGTTGATTGCCACGCCAATCGCCCGCGTGGCCTTCTCATTAGTTGGATTCGCCTTCGAAGGCGACCGGAAATACGTGCTGATTACGGCGATTGTGCTAGCGGTTTTGCTGTACAGCTTGATCAGCGGCGCCGTGCAGGCGTCCTGATCAACGCAGTTGAGCTTCCAGCACCTCGAATCTGCTTTTGAGATCGTTGAATTCGGAACGGAGCTGCCCGAGATCGTTTTCGAGCTGCGCGATTCGCGAAGGCGGCGCCGGCACGGGTGGTTCTCCGGCGCTTTCGGGCGGCTCTCCGGAGAGCAGATGGGCATAGCGCGACTCCTTTTGGCCAGGCTGTCGCGCCAGCTTTTTCACGAGCGCGCCTTCGGGCCAGGCCGAGAGCTTCTCGAGCACCGTTTCGGTCTCGCTCGCATCCCCGAAAGTGAACATGCGCTCGCTCCGGTCTTTGATCTCGCCTAATGTTTGCGGGCCGCGCAGCAGAAGCGTACACAAGACTGCCAGCTCGCGCCGGCCGAGATTCAGAGTTTCCGAGATACGCTGGGCGAATTTGTTAACACGCCCGCTGCCGGTAATCGTTACAGCGAATTTCTTTTCGCGAAGGTTGTTGACGGCGCGGTAGACGGTGTCCTCGTCGTAATCGACGACAGGATCGCGATTTGACTTCTGGTTGCAGGCGTTGACGAGGGCGTTGAGCGAAAGCGGATAGTATTCCGGGGTGGTGGCTTCCTTTTCCAGAAGCGCGCCCAGCACGCGGGCCTCGGATGAATCGAGAATCTGCATATTTCTACTGCCTTCATAACACGCGCAGATGAAAACCGCCATCGACGTAAATCACTTGGCCAGTGGAGTAATCGAGATGGCCGTCGGCGATGGCGCGCACGGCTCGCGCGACGTCGGACGGCTCGCCCATGCGGCGCTGCGGAAGAAGACCATCGCCGATGCGCTGTTCGTAAGCGGCCGCGACCGGGGCGATCATATCGGTTCGAACGATGCCGGGGTCGATTTCGAAAACCGGAATGTTGTGCGCTGCCAGGCGGGCGGCGAACAGTTTTACAGCCATGGCGAGGGCGGCCTTGGTCATGCAATAATCGCCGCGATTGGGCGAAGCGGCGAAAGCCGAAATGGACCCGATGAAGACAATGCGGCCCGAGCCTCGCTCCAGCATCCACCTGGCGACTTGCTGGGTCAGAAAGTACGGACCTTTTAAATTGGTCTCGAACAACTCATCGAAACTTTGTTCGCTCGCTTCCAGAATGTCGCGGCGCTCGCGGGGTGCGATTCCGGCGTTGTTCACCAGCAGATCGACAGCGCCGAAGCGTTCGCGGACCTGGCGAACAAGCTCCGCTCGCGAGTGCGAGTCGCCGATCTGGCAGGTCAGCATGGTCGCGCCGGTTGCATCGGCTACGGCTTGCGCGGCTTGCCGATTGGTGTTGTATGTGCCGATTACGATGTGAGTGGAGGAGAGCTCTTCGACAATGGCGCGGCCAATACCGCGGCTACCGCCGGTGACGAGCGCAATCGGTTTAGACGTTGCAGTCACGCAGACCGGGACAAGCGACGATCCGCCCGGCCAGCGAGTTCAGGCCGCAAATAGCTGAGTATCCGGGTAGCGACCTGCTTGCCTTGACGAAATGCGTCGGCATATAAGCGGTCGCGCTCCGCGCGAGTGTAAGTGAAACCGATGCTGTAAAGCCGATCGAGCGAGAGCCCCAGAACCTTTGTGCCGGCATAAGCCACGGCCGCCTTCGCCAACAGGCCGCCGCCGAAGGGAATTTTCCCGACGAGCTGCCGCGCCAGAGCGCGCCATCCGAAGGCGCTTCCAACCACCGTCGCGATTTCGGATTTTTGTGCCGTGTACCCCACCTCGCGGTCGCTTGCCGCCGCGATGAGGAAAGCCATGCGCACCTGATTCATAGTGAGGAACGCGGTATCGGAGGCGAATTCCGCGACCGCCCAGGGCAGTTCGATAACGCTTGGGATCACGTCGGGAAGCGCCGTTGTGATGGAGAAGAACGTGTTCTCACGGCAGGTTTTAGAAATCGTCCGCTGGACATACGGGCGGCGGAACGGCAGGAACGATTTCGCCAGAGGAACGCCCAATTCGGGGTAATTGGTGAGCGCTTGATGGACGAAACGTTGCGGTCGATCGGCTTCGAATACGAGCGCTCCCGGAGGCGCGAGCGCTCCTGCATCGTATACGGGGAAGTCGAACTGATAATTCAGAACAGGAATGGGCGCGCGCGTCAGCAGCGAAGCCGATTCGCGCCGCCGCGAAGGGCTGAGGTCGCGCAGGAAAAAATTTTCCATGCGCTGATAGGCCTCCTGGCTGCTTGCATGCAGTGCCACATGCACCTGACGCTGGCTGAGGTCCCGAACTTGTTTCGGATTTAACGTGCTGAGCCCTTTTTTGATGTTGATTAGACTTTCGAAAGCCATTGAGCATCCTCGTGAGAAATGGGCACATCCGCGCCGGAGAGGCGTAACACCACCTTAAATTGCCGCTCCCAGTCCGAATTGACGCCCACTCGTTCGATCTCTATTTGGGATGAAAAGTAACGCAGCACGGTTGCATTCGACGAATGGAACGACATAGCGGGCGCGACGAGCAGCAGCTTGGGCAGCGCATTTGCCAACGGGAGGCCCGGGAATAGATACTGCAGCTCGCCGCGTTCTGCATGCCACCGGATGCGCATCCAGTAGTCTAGCGCCTGCAGGGGCAAGTGCAGATCTTCTGAAACCTTCAGCTCCAAAATCGTAAGGCGCCCGGAAGATCCAACGGCCAGGAGATCGATAATATCGCGATCGCCGCCTGCGAATGTCAGCGTTTGCGCGTGAATCGGCGCCGGCAATAAGGTTGGGTCGACGCGCGCGATATTAGATCGCACCGCGGCTTCGAGCAGGCGCTCGCATCCGTCGCGCAGGATGGGGGTCGCGCCGCCTGTCCGCTGAGGCGTTGCTTTGATGCGCGTTTCAAGGTTTCCGAGGTCCCGCGGGTCGACTTCCCCGGCGGAACCGTGCGTGTTGAAACGAAATGAGCGGCAGTCGAGAAGGTCGGCATTGAGCCAATGCAGGCGATGCGCGGTCAAACTGCCCGCTGTATCGGGAAGAAACAGGCAGAGCGAAGTCGCAGTATCCCGCTTGGCGTGCGCGCGCACATAATCGTGCCAAATCAGAGCGCAGGACAGCAGGCCGGCTTCGTCCGAGGCGGCGGGGCAGGCGATAGCGGCGATTTGCCGGCTACCGCGAGTGAGCCGCGCGCGCGGAAACAGCGGCGAAAACGAGTGCTGCAGGTCCAGCCCGCAACTCAGCGCGGTTATCTCCCAGCCTGGAAATTGGCGGAACAGCATGCGCCGAAATTGCTCCGCGAAGTTTTCTCTGGCGCCGCGCAGGGTTTTGTGCGCGGTCTGCGGCCGCTCAAGATCGAGGAAGCTCAGCTTGCCCGGCTTGCCGCCGAAGCGGTGGACGGCGCAATCCAGCACGCCCGTCGCATGGCCCTCAATGGACAGAATGCGGCGCGAAAGACTGCGGTTTTCGCCGCAAACTTCGAGCCAAAGCCGGTCCGAGCGCAGTTCCAAGGCGTATTGTCCGGCCGTAAGGCCGATGATTTCTTCGCCGTACTCGAGCACTGCCGGTCTGCGGCAGGAGCCGAGAAAGGTTTGGATGGCAATCAGCAATTCGCCCGGTTCGACCTGCGCTGCTGCTGCAACGGTGCTTCTATGATGGAGTTTTGTCATTGGAAGAATCCAGTTTCGAAAGCCGGATGCGGGCCGTGGAAGCGCGCATTGAGCACGCGCTGGCGCGAAGCGGCCGCAAACGGCCGGAAATTACCTTAGTGGCGGTCAGTAAGAAATTCTCTGCGCAAAGAATTCGAGAAGGGTACCAGGCGGGTTTGCGCGAGTTTGGTGAAAACTATGTGCAGGAATTCGCGGAAAAACGCGCTGAATTGGCGGATTTGCCCGACGCTCGCTTTCATTTGATCGGCCATTTGCAATCGAACAAGGCGCGCGTGGCATGCGAATTGTTCCAAGTGGTGGAAACGGCCGATTCGAGCAAGCTTCTGGAGCGCTTGAATGCGGCCGCGGCCGAGCGGAAGATACGATTGGAGGTTTTGCTGGAGATGAAGCTTTCGGAGGAAGAGGCCAAGAGCGGAGCTCGGCCGGAGCAGCTTCCCGAACTCCTCGAAACGGCGCGGGCCTGCCCGCAGCTCGAGTTGTCCGGGCTGATGACCATGCCGCCCTGGTCTGAGGATCCGGAGCGTTCCAGGCCATACTTCCAGCGTTTGGCGGAGCTGGCGCGACGGTATGGACTGCCGAAGTTATCGATGGGAATGTCGGCGGACCTGGAGGTCGCGATCGAAGAAGGCGCGACTATCGTTCGTGTGGGCACAGCACTTTTCGGAGCGAGGCCGAAACCGGCGGCGAAGTAGTACCGAGTTAAAACCCGCTCCCGAGCAGCCGTCCCACACGCTCTAGAATCATCCACCACCGCCAGAAATCGTCTCGGCTTGTGGCACATGCTCGTTCAACAATTGCGACGCGAGTTCAACGCTCCCGCTTCGTACCAGCACTCGCACCTGGCGACGCAAGAATCGCGGCCGAATTAGTTCGATCGCCAGGATCGCTACTTCGCGCTCCTCGGCTGCGTACCACAGAAAAAGCCTGCGTTTGGCGGTGCCCTCCCAACGCCACGTTCTCACAAGATTCCACGGAATAAGGCCAGTCTCGTGAAAGATTCCACGCTCGCGGATTTCGACAGCTCCCGCGACGGCCACCGCCCCGAGAGTCGTCATCAGTATCGCGGGCCCAAGCGTTAGGGCATATGGATCGCGCGGATCCTTAATCAGGGCTATAAGAACGACACAGAAATACACGATTAGGAAGATGGCCAGCACGCGCGAACGGGGCTTACCGGCGGCGAGCAGCAGACGACCGGTCCACCACCCGCGCGAAGCCCATTTGATAAGCACGATTATTGCTACGAGGCATAGGACGGCCGCGGCCACAGCTATCTCCAAGTGGAAACGAGGTGTTGGTAAGCCAGGGGCCATTCGCAAAGAGCCTTATATTAGCAGAAATTCGACGCTTGAAAAGGGCTCGGGTATTCGAAAGTTCATACTCGCGGGAGTGGAGATACTGGCTCCGCTCCATAATTGTGTTTTGATCCCAATCCCCACTTGCATCTTCGCCAAACCGCCCATTCCCGGCCGCGTAAAAACCCGTCTCGCGGTTGCCCTCGGCGAACAATCGGCAGCCGAATTAGCAGCCGCCATGTTTCAGGACGTCTGGCGCGTGGTATCGTCCATTCCTTCGTTATTGCCCGTGCTCGCCACAGTAGACGACGGCGAATTTCCCATCCCGATCGCTTCGAAAGATATCTGGCTGCAAGGCGACGGCGATCTGGGCGCGCGCCTCGAGCGCATTCTGCGGCGCGCATTGAACAACTTCCCCGCCGCGATCGCGCTTGGCGCCGATTCGCCGCTCATTACCGCACAGCATCTCGAAAGCGCGCTCCGCGGATTCGAAACTCACGATGCCCTCCTCGGCCGCTGCCACGACGGCGGTTTTTATCTCCTGGGTCTGCGCCGCTGTCCCTCCGGCCTTCTCGCAAGTCTTCCGTGGAGCACGCCCGAAACCGCAAACGCAACCCGCCGCCGCTTGGAACAGCGCGGATTCTCAATTCAGGAAATCGCCTCTGCTTTCGATGTAGATACTCCCGGCGATCTCGAACATCTCGCCGCCGCCCTCGACCTCGACCATTCGCTCGCGCCCGCCACTCGCGCCTGGTATGCCGCGCATTAGCATCGTCGTTCCCACGCTGAACGAAGAGGCCCATATTTGCGCCACGCTAGAAGCGCTCCAACAGCTCTCCGGAGACAAAGAAATCGTAGTGGTTGACGGCGGCAGCGCGGATCGCACCATCGAACTCGCTCGCGCGCAAGGCGTCAAAGTGCTCGAAGCGCCGAAAGGCCGTGGTACGCAACTCCACGCCGGCGCCCTAGCAGCAACGGGAGATGTTCTCTGGTTTGTACATGCCGATACGCTCCCTCCGGCCAATGCGCTCGAAGAAATCGCACGCATTCTCGACGAGAAAAAAGTTGCCGGCGGAAACTTCGGCCTCTTGTTCGCCGGAAATTCGCGCGCCGCGCGCCAGCTCACGGCAATTTACCCGCTGCTGCGCATCCTTGGCTTATGCTACGGCGATTCCGGCATTTTCGTGCGCCGTGCGGTCTACGAAAAAATCGGCGGCTTCCGTCCGCTCGCGTTATTCGAAGATCTCGATTTCCTGCGCCGCTTGAAGCGCGCCGGCCGCTTCGCCCACCTCGGCTGCCGCATTGTCACTTCGTCGCGTCGCTTTGAGCGGCGCAACTTCGCCGGAATGTGGCTGCACTGGACTGCCCTGCAAATCCTGTATTGGTGCGGTGTCTCGCCCAATTTTCTGGCGCGCTGGTATCGCTAATAACTGCGGCAGTAATTAAAGCCCCTTGCGGACACCCCGGGCAAGCTCAGACAACCTGCCGGCTCCGAGTAGCAGGCGTGTCCCCGTCCACAATGCTCGCCTTGGCAGTATGCGTTTCAAAGGTTCACGCATTCACGCCCGTATGCGCTGTTTCCGCCTCGCCCGGCTCCTTCGCCGCTTCAACAGTGCGGGCCGGACTTCCGCCACCGTTCAACTGCTCGGTGAACAACCGTAACTGCAAGCGCGCTTCCTGCAGGTCGTGTACCACGTAATCCGAGCAGCCCGATCCCAAACGCTGCTGTATGATTTTCGCGTCCGCCGTCGACCCCCATAAGGCGACCACGGCCTTTACCCCTGGGCATTTCTGGTGCGCTCTCCGGCACAACGAGCGCGCATGATTAATCGCAAATGGAGGCAGTGCCGAAATGATCACCACATCCGGCTGCGACTCAGTTACTTTCGCGAGTATCTCCTCCACGAAGCCGGCCGCGCTCGCTTCCACTCGAAATCCCGCCTGCTGCAGAATCTGCGCCAGCATCAATCCCACCAGTTCATCGGCTTCGTCTCGCGCCGGAATACACATGATCGAAACCCGCTCCGCGCCCGCCACTGTAAACTTCGCGTCTTCCGCTTCCATCGGGCCGCCTTCGCCGGCTTCTTCAATTAACTCCCGGGTCGTGTCGTAAATAAGCTTTTGCCGCTCTTCGTCAAGCTGATTCTGGTGCCTGTCCTGCTCAGCCAGCGAGAGCGCGGGAATCAGCACCGAATCGTAAAGCTCCAGCACGGTCTTTTCTTTCATGCACTCCTCGACCACGCTGCGTGCTTCGTCTTCGTCCATCGCCAGCAGGCGCTGATAGTAAATCTCATGCGGCGAAAGAACCGGCTCATCTCCCAGCAGAATGTAAAGGAACTCGAGCTGCGGAATATAGCGCCCCAGCACTAACAGCAAAACTGTCAAAGGCGTCGAGACCACCAGCCCGATCGGGCCCCACAGCATCGTCCAAAACGCGGCGGAAATAAGAATCGCCAGCGACGAGATCCCGGTGCGCGTTGCATACAGCCATGGTTCCACCAGTGACGACATGCTCAGCTCCACCGCCGCAAATAACGCCAGCGCCAACAGCGGCCTTTCCCAACCCTCAAAAACCGCCAGCGACAGCACGAATGGGCACAAACCCGCGGTCAGCGTCCCTATATAGGGAATGAATCGCAGGACAGCTCCCATCACTCCCCAGAACGCCGCATACGGAACGCCGATGAAGAATAGTCCGAGTCCCAGCAGCGATCCAAACGTGCAGTTCACCAGCGATTGCGTAAGCAGATAACGGCTGACGCGCTGGGCGGCATCGTCGATGGCCGTCGTCATAACGTTAATTCGCCCCTGCCCGAATAGCCGGAAGAGCCGGTTGCGCAAATCGCTACGCTTCAGCAGCATAAACAGCGTGAGAATAGCTACTGCGGCTGCCGTGGCTACAATATGCACGACGGAACTGCCGATGAACCCGAGCGAATCGAATAAACCCGGCTTGTCCCGGATCACTTGCACCGGTACCGGAGGCGGAGTAGGCTGCCCTGCCGCGGCATTGTTCTGCGCCTGCTTGGCAGCATTTGCGGTCGGAGACAACTGCGTGCCCATTTCGCGGAGGCTCTCGACCGCTTTCGCCAGTCCCGATCCCGCCGGACTGCGTATGCCTGCCAATTTTCTTTGAATATTGGCCTGATACGCGGGCAGCTCTTTCACGATGTCGGCGAGCTGCTGTCCGCCGATCCAGATTGCCCCGCCCGCCGCCGCGAACGTCAGCACCAGAACGATTCCGACCGAAACTACCCGCCCGAGTTTTAGCTTCTCCAACCAGCTCGCGGGAAACGTAAGAAGAAAGCTCAGCAGGACGGCTAATGCAAACGGAATTATTACTTCTTTGCCAAGGTGCAGCGCGGCAATCACCACCACCGCCGTAAACACCCGTAACAGCAGCGACGAGTCCGATCGCCGCTTCGAATTGATAGTCGTGCAGTCCCCCTGAACCTAGACTACTAATATCGCCTGTGTTAGCGGTACGCTGTCACTTATGCGATTTTCTCCTACTCTACATGCTGCTGGCGGCCTCGCTATTCGCTCAGACTCCGCAATCGCTATTTATCTCGAAAGTTGATGTCTTCGATGGAACGAAAATGTTGCGCGGCGTCAACGTCGCCGTAGAGAACGGAAAAATTGCGGCGGTCGGCAAATCAATTTCCTCCCCGCCGGGAGCCGAAGTCATCGACGGCCACGGCCGCACGCTGCTCCCCGGCCTCATCGATTCCCACACCCACATCTTCGGCATCGATTCTTTGCGCGAGGCTGCCATCTTCGGCGTCACAACCGAACTCGACATGTTCACCGCGATCCAGCAGGCCATGACCATCCGCAAGGACATGGAGGCAGGCAAATATCCGCAAGCCGCGCGCTTCAAAACCGCCGGCACGCTCGCCACCGCGCCGCACGGCCATGGCACCGAATACGGACTTCCAATTCCCACTATCAGCGGCCCCGGCGAGGCGCAAAGCTTCGTCGACGCCCGCATTGCCGAAGGCTCCGATTACATCAAGATCATTTACGATAACGGGCACACCTACGGCGCCAATATTCCCACCATCAGTAAAGAAACCCTCGCAGCCCTGGTCGAAGCCGCCCATAAGCGCCACAAAATGGCGGTTGTGCATATCGGTTCTTATCAAGGAGCGCGAGACGCGATCGCGGCCGGCGCAGACGGCCTCATGCACCTATTCGTCGACCAGCCGCCCGATCCCGATTTTGGCCAATTCGTCGCCGCCCACCACGCCTTCGTCGTTCCCACGCTCTCCGTGCTCGCCTCTATTTGCGGTCGCCATCCCGGCGCGGAATTGCTAGCCGATCCGCGCCTTGCGCCCTATATCGTCGCCGCCGATCGAGCCAATTTGGACGCCTCGTTCCCCTCGCATCCGAACGCGCATGAAAACTACGACGCCGCGGTCAAAGCCCTTCAGCTTCTGAAAGCCGCGCATGTGCCGATCCTCGCCGGTACCGACGCCCCCAATCCCGGCACCGCCCACGGCGTCAGCTTGCATGGCGAGTTGAAGCTATTGGTGAATGCCGGACTCACGCCCCTGGAAGCGCTAGTCGCCGCCACTTCCCTGCCCGCCGCGCGTTTTTCCATGCCCGATCGCGGTCATATCGCTCCCGGTCAACGCGCCGACCTGCTGCTGGTCGAAGGCGATCCCACCAAGGACATCCTTCACACCCGCGATATCGTCGATGTCTGGGAAGGCGGCGTGCCCGTCGATCGCGCGGCCTGGAAGACCAACGTTCAAAAAGCGCTCGAGGCCGAAGCGCAAGCGAAAAATCAGCCTCCTCCCAGGGGCGCGGAAAGCGGGCTCATCAGCGACTTCGAAGATGGCAAAATGGATGCCAAATTCGGCGCCGGCTGGACGCCTTCCACCGATTCCATTGCCGGTGGCAAATCGACAACCGACGTTTCTATCGCCGACGGCGGCGCAAACGGCAGCGCTCATTCCCTGAAGATTTCCGGCGATATCGTCAAAGCGTTCGCATACCCCTGGGCCGGCGCCATGTTCATGCCCGGTGCGGGTCCTATGCAGCCCGCCAACCTCGCGCATTTCGACAAAATTAGCTTTTGGGCGAAAGGCGACGGCAAGCCCGCGCGCATCATGGTCATGGCGAAGAGCCTGGGCTACATGCCCGCTTATAAGAGCTTCACTCCGGGGCCGGACTGGAAAGAGTTCACCTTCCCCTTCAGCTCGTTTAACGGAATCGGCGGCTCGGACACAATGGCCATCATTTTCAGCGGCGGACCCCAACCCGGACCGTTTAGCTTCGAAATCGATGACGTACGGTTACAGTAGACGTTCTACATGCGCCGAAGATCCGTCCTAAAATTGTTAGCGCTCGCCGCAGCCGCCGCCCCCATCCGCTCCTGGCGAGGCTGGGCGCAAACCGTGCGGTTTCCAGGCCAGTACTCCAGCACTCTGGAAGCTCTGGGCTTCGCAGTCCTGCCGGCTTCCTTAGGCCGCGACAGCATTCTGCGCGCCGTCGAACAATTTGAGCGCTGGGTCCAGGACTACCGCCCCGGCGCCGACACAGACCACGGCTACGGCCATACACACGTTACTCCGCTCCCCGCCTCCCCTGCGGCTATCTATCTCCGGCAGCTAAGCTGATTTGCGAACTGCGCTCCTCGCCGGAAGTGCCGCGCAGCGCCAGGCAGCCGTTTTGGATTCGATCGCCAAAGCCGGCGTACCGGATCTCTCTGCCCACCCGCGCGGCAAGCACGTCGCCGTCGATTTGATGAGCTTCTATTTCCATAGCGACGAAGCCAACGATCTCTGCTACAACGCCGCCATTCAAAGATTTACCTGCCGCGGCCTCCAACACTCCAATGTTCCGCCGCCTCCCCTGAAGAAATCCTGATGCCCGTAATCGAAACCGACATCTGCATAATCGGCGGCGGCATTTCGGCCGCGATGCTGGCGCAAAAACTCAGCGAATTGCGCCCCGGAAAATCCATCGCAGTTGTCGAAGCCGGCAAGCGCCTCTTCGATGTCGAGAACCGCTTTCGCAATCGGCAGCGGAATCTGGATTACGGCGAAAACGCCTGGCCCGGCGACTTCATTCCAGATCAGTCCGCCGAAGGGATCATCTCGCGCACCATGGCGGTCGGCGGTTCCGCGCTGCATTGGGGCGGCACCTGCAATCGTTTCTCCGAAGAGGATCTTCGCCTGAAATCCATCTACGGCCTCTCCGTCGATTGGCCCATCGAATGGAAAGAACTCGAAAAATTCTATTGCGAAGCGGAGCGGCGCCTCGGCGTCTCCGGAGAGCCTAGCCCGTTGCCGGAGGACTGGCGCTCGCAGCCATACCCGATGCCGCCCATCCCTCTTACTTACAACTTGCTTGAGTTGCAGCAGTGGGCGAATCGAAGTGGAATTCCGTTCTGGGCCACTCCGCAGGCGAAAAATTCTGTTCCTCGCGACGGCCGCCCAGCATGTATGCGCTGCAACACTTGCCTCATTTGCCCAACCGGCGCGCGTTATTCTCCGGATTTCACTTACAAGCAACTCCTCGCTCAAAACAAAATCGAGTTATACGATCAAACGTTGATAAGACGCCTTATTCTGCACGATACGAATTCCAAACGAATCGTAGCCGCAACAGGAGTGAACCGTGCGAACCCGGGCGAAACCGTGGAATTTCGCAGCCCGCTGTTCGTCCTTGCCGCTGGCTACTGCTGGAGTCCCCACTTACTCTTACTTTCACAGTGCTCCCGGTTTCCGAACGGACTTGCGAATAGTTCCGGGCTGGTAGGCCGCTATATGTGCGGCCACGCGTTCATTTCTGCCTTTATCGAAGTCGATACCAAACTCTACCCGGGCATGTATGAAGACTACGGCCTGATCTCACGAAAGTTTTTCCGCTGTAAGCCGGACCAAACCTATGTTCGCCACGATCTGCGAATTTGGGAAAGCGCTGCCGGACGCCAGCCGAAGCTCCGCTCTGCTAATGGCGAAGTTCTATTGGGAGACGCGCTATTAGAAGATTGGCGAAGCCGTACCCGTAAGGCGACGGCGCGAGTCCGGGCTTATTGTGACGTTCACCCAGATCGAAACAGTTCCCTCACTCTGAACGCCGCCGCGCGAAACAACTGGGGCGATCCACTCCCCAAAATTGAGCATCGCCTGGACGCCGCCACTACGGCGCGGCAAGCCTTTACGCACCAACACGTCATGGATGTCTTCCAGATGTTGGCAAAGGCCGATGATTCCAAAGTTCTCTCCACCGGCATCGGCAGCTATTTGGATCATCCGGCGGGCGGCTGTCGAATGGGAGAAGATACTTCAACGTCCGTCTGCAACAGTTACGGCCAGACACACGACCACGAAAATCTGTACGTCGTCGGATCTCCTACTCTGCCCGCTGCGGGATGTACTAACGGCACGCTTACCTTCGTTGCGCTGACGTTGCGATCCGCGCATGAAATAGCAGCTCGGATAGTGTAATTTTTTAGCCATTTGTTATTTGACATTTTTCTCTATCGACATTACACTTTTCCTGTTTGTCGAAACAGAACCGCGACCGTGAGGGAGCGGACGGCGCGTATACGTCTAAAGAGAGGGCGTTTTGAACAAAGTAAAGATTTTTCCAGCCGTATTGTTGGGGTTTGTCTGGCTATTAACAGGAACTTTCTGCCAGGCGCAAACGGCCGCAACCGGAGCAGTGCTAGGAACTGTAACCGATCCTTCGGGCGCTGCCGTCGCTTCCGCGCAGGTGGAACTAACGAACACGGCAACCGGAATAAAAGCGACCGCGGTCTCAGGCACTCAGGGCCAATATGATTTCCCCAGCGTTGCTCCAGGCACTTACACCGTCACCGCAAGAGCCCCAGGATTCAGCGCGACAGCCGTCACTGGTGTAAACGTTCAGGTGAATACCAGTGCAACCGTCAATTTCAAACTGGAGATCGGCCAGGTTTCTTCCACCGTTGAAGTCAGTGCCTCCCAAGCACAGGTCGAGTTGCAAACATCGGATTCGACGCTTGGCGACGTGGTCGGCTCGACGCCGCTGCTGCGTCTTCCCACGCGCCTGCGCCAAGCCCAGGAACTATTGTTGCTGCAGCCCGGAACAACACCCGCCACCGGCGGTGATAACGGAGGCTCCATCGCCGGAGCATTGAACGATCAAACCACCTTCACGCTCGATGGCATCGACATTACCGATAACTCCACCAACTCGACCGTGAATACCGATCAGGGTGCCAGGCCGGTTTTGATGGTGGGAGTGGAAGCGACCGACGAATTCAGAGTCGCCGTCGCAAACGCGAATTCCACGTTCAACCGCGGCTCCGGCGGCCAGGTGACGCTCGTGCAACGCAGCGGAACCAACCAGTTTCACGGCTCCCTATTCTGGTACACGCAGAACAGCATTCTGAACGCCAATACCTGGGATAACAACCGCCTCGGTCTCGCCAAGCCGCATGTGGAAGACAACCGCTACGGCGGCCGTTTCGGCGGACCGCTCATTCACGACAAGACGTTCTTCTTCGCCGAATACGAGGCCCGGCGCTATCCCGAAACATTCCAAATCAACTCCATCGTCCCCACCGCCTCTCTCCGGCAGGGCATCCTCAAATTTAAGGATGCCGCCGGAAATATCGATTCCTACAATCTCGCCAATTCCACTTTGTGCGGCTCGCTCGGAAACCAGCCGTGCGATCCACGCGGCATCGGACTCAGCCCCACAATGAATGCCATGATGGCGCTTGAGCCCCCCGGAAATAACGGGAACGTAAGTGGGGTCGATAATCTCAATACCACCGGCTTCACAGCCAATGCCGAATCGCCCCTAACTCAGGACTTCGGCACTTTTCGCTTGGATCACAACATCACTGATAAATGGCACTTCAACGGCAGCTTCAGTTACTCGCGCGATCTCGAGTACAATTCTTCTCCGCTGGTTGTCGATATCCGCAATCCCAACAATGTCCGTAATGAGGACCAGACGCCTGCCTGGACCAGCGCGTTCATCGCCGGCCTTACCGGACAACTGTCGAACAATCTCGTCAATAGTTTTCGCTTCGGATACGTGGACAACCGCAACGGCGGCCTGCGTCCGCAATTGTCCGCCATTGCGGGCGAGTTGGCGCTTCCCGGCACCAGCGAGGGTGCTGCGGGCTATGTCGCCGTCTCTCCCAACATCTTCACCGCGCCCATCACCATGGCCAACAGCGTTCGTACACAATTCAACCGCGACATAAACCTCCAGTTTGTCGACGACTTGAACTGGACCAAAGGCACTCATGCGATCCAGGTCGGCGCGAACTTCCAGCGTCTGCCGCAGTTTCACATTCACACCGGCAAACTCGGCGGCGCGGTGAATTCATTAAACGCAACCACCACCGCCGATTCCTCCTTCCTGGTGGTCCCAACCGCTGACCGGCCGCCCACCTGCTCCGGGTCCCGATCGGCGAATTGCCTTCCCTCCTCCGCCGTTTCTACCTGGGACTCGCTTTATACCACCGCGCTCGGCCTGATGAACGATGACAACACTTTCCTGGTGCGCAATGGACAATTGCAGGCGCAGCCCTTTGGGACCGCCATCGACATGGACGCCCTGGCCTATTCTTATGCCTTCTATGGACAAGACACGTGGCGAATTCGCCCCTCGCTAACCATGACTTATGGCCTGTCATATAGCTGGCAGACGCCTTATACGTTTTCGAATCAGGAGGAGGCGTTAGTAACCAATGCTTCCACAAATCAGATCATTTCGCCTCTGAGTTACTTACAAGCCAAGGCCAACGCGGCAGCGCAGGGCCAGATCTATAACTTCCCTCTCGGCTTTCTTCCCGTTGCCCAATCGGGCCGTTCGGCTGTTTATAACACCGATTACGGAGATCTTGCGCCGCGAGCTTCGTTAGCCTGGAACCCATCCTTTGACAGCGGCGTCCTCGGAGCGGTTCTCGGACCGAAGAAAACCGTACTGCGCGGCGGCTTCGGAATCTATTACAGTCGGCTCGATGGCGAAGACAGCGTCGTGTCACCGGGTCTCACGGCGGGCTTCAATTCCACTATCACCACCGGCTTGGCCGCTTGCACCGCTTCAGGTGCTGCCGGCGCCGGCTGCAACGCTGCGGCCACCGCAAATCCCGCCTTGAGTGGATTCCGCCTCGGCGTCGATGGCAACATTCCCATTCCTACTTATTCGCCAACTGTGACCAGCCCGTACATTCCCGCCAGTCCCTACAGTGAGCTCACTTCTTTCGGCATCGATCCCAACATCAAGATGCCGCGCATCTACAGCGGCGATTTCACCATCCAGCGAGACGTGGGCCGTGGCACATTCTTCGAGGTCGGCTGGAGCGGCAGATATGGCCGGCGCTTATTCGCCAACGCGCAACTTAGCGCCAGTCCCTATATGTTCAAGGATTCAACTTCCGGCCAAACCTTCGCGCAAGCTTACGACGCCGTCGGTAATGAACTGCGAGGCGGTCAGGCCGTAACCACCCAACCCTGGTTTGAAAATCAATTGCCGGGCGCCGGCGCAGCAAACGGCTTCGCTTCCACTACCGCATTCCTCGCAGCGCAGGAATCTTCTTTCTTCACCAACGGCCTGGTATCCAATCTGTTTGACAGCACCAGCCGAAGCCAGCCAGGATTGAACGTCCTCCGCTCCCGGCTGGGGTTGCCCGCCTATGACGAAACGCAAATCAACGAGCCCCTGGAAGTCGTGAATCTTGGCTGGTCCAATTACAACGCCTTATTGATTACCCTGCGGCATACGGGCACTAACTTCACTTACGACATTAACTACACTCTTTCCAAATCTCTGGATACCGATCAAGGCGCTCAAAATGACTCCTCCAATCTCGGCAATCCGTTCTATCCAGCGGCGGATTATGGTCTGTCGAAGTTCGACCATACCCAGATTTTCAACGCCTTGTTTGTTTACAACCTTCCGCGAAGCTACTCTGCATTTCCGTCCCTCGTTGAACAAAATCGTCGGCGGCTGGTATGTCTCGGGTATCGTCACCGCGCTCAGCGGCTCGCCGTCTGTTACGTCACCGAAAGCAGTCAGGTCTGGGGCGGCGGTCAACGCGGCAATTTCAATACACCCGCGGTCCTGACCGTACCCGCCGCTCGCGATCAATACTGGCCTGCACTCCGGCGTCGCCGGCTCGGGTGGAATCGGCACGGCCGGCAATCCGGCCTCGGGCGGAACCGGACTGAATCTCTTCTCGAATCCCCAGCTTGCCTACAGCGATTTCGCCTACGTCCAGCTTGCCTCCGGTCTGGACGGCTCCGGAAATGCCTTGCGCGGGCTGCCTTTCTTTGAACGTGGACAGCTCGGTGGGCAGAAAGCTTCCAATCACGGAGCGGGTGAGCTTGAACTTATCCTTCGATTTCTATAACCTCTTCAATCACCCGAACTTCTCCAATCCGAGTCTGCCCCTGACCGGCAGCAGCGTGGGAAATTTCGGAGTCATTTCCAGTACCGCTGTTCCCGCCAACCGGCAGGCCAGCAGCCGCTGGATCATGTTCGGAGCGAGATTGGAGTTTTAACATGACCTGTACAAAGCTATTATTCATCGCCGGGGCGGCATTGGGAGGAATCTTCCAGGTCGCCGCGCAGCAGCGGCCCGTCGTCATTGCCGCCAGCACCGTACTGGACGGTAAGGGCAACGTCCTGCACAACACGCGAATCGTCGTCCAGAACGGCAAGATCTTACGCATTGACCCAAAGGCGAAGCCCGTAACTTACGACCTGCGCCACCTGACCGTGCTTCCCGGTTTGATTGATGCGCACGTCCACATCACTTATCACTTCGGCGCAAACGGCAAGTACGGCGACCGCACCGAAACGCCGCAGCAATCTGAACTGGAGATCGCAAGCAACGCCTGGGCCACGCTGATGGGCGGCTTCACCACGGTTCAAAGCGTTGGTTCGCGCGGAGACGTTCCCTTGCGCGATGACATCGCCAAAGGAATTATTCCAGGCCCTCGCATTCTTACCGCCGTTCATCCTCTAATGGGCCGCGGCCCCGAGACCGGCACTCCGGACCAGATCCGCGATTTTGTCCGGCAAGTCAAAGCGCAAGGCGCCGACCTGATCAAGATCTTCGCCTCTAAGAGCATTCGCGACGGCGGCGGCCCCACGCTCTCTCAAGAACAGCTCGATGCCGCTTGCGGCGAAGCCAAAGCCTTGGGTCTGCGCACGCTCGTACACGCCTATCGCGATTCGGTTCGCATGGCGACTTTGGCCGGCTGCACGGAGGTGGAGCACGGCACATTCGCAACGCCTGCCGACCTGAAGTTAATGGCAGATCACGGCACTTATTTCGATCCGCAAGCCGGATTGGTCGACGAGAATTACTTGGCCAATGAAGCCAAGTTCCTCGGCGTCGGCAACTTCACCGAAGACGGATTCAGGCGGATGCGGGAATCGCTTCCGCTCAATCATGAACTATTCCGCCAGGCTCTCGCAACCAAGGGGTTGAAGATCGTATTCGGCACCGATGCCGTAGCCGGCGCGCACGGCCGCAATGCCGAAGAATTGATCGACCGCGTCCGCGATTGCGGTCAAAATCCCATGGACGCACTGGTGACCGCGACTTCGCGCAACGCCCAGTCCATGCGCCTTGAAAATAAAATCGGCTCAATCGCTCCCGGCCTGAATGCCGATATCATCGCGCTCTCCGGCAATCCCCTGGAAGACATTACCGCCGTCCGCCGCGTCGTGTTCGTAATGAAAGACGGCATCGTCTACAAGAACGTCGCCCCGTCTAACATCGCCGACTACGGCGACGTAGCCCCCTGACACTACTTCTTACTCTCCGAATTCTTAGCCCCGCGCGGCAGATTCTCAAAAACCGTCCCGCCCTTCATCACAAACACCGCCCGCCGCGCAGCCGTGACATCTTGCAATGGATTGCCGTCAAACCCGACAATATCCGCCTGCATCCCCGGAGCAATCGACCCGATCTGGTCCTGCAAATTCAGCGACTGCGCCGAAAGCGATGTAGCCGAAATCAGCGCCGCCATAGGATCTTGCCCCGCCCGCACCCGCGCAATAAATTCTTCGTAATTCCGCCCGTGAGCGCCGGCCACCGCATCCGTCCCGTAAATGATCTTGAGCCCTTTATGCTTCAGCGCCTTCTGAAAAGTATCGCGGACGATTTGGATTCCCTTCACCATGAATGCAAACCCTTCCTCGTTATAATTTCCAATCCCCAAAAACTTCGGCTTGTTCTCGATATAGTTCTGCAGCACCAGCCCGATATTCGGGTCGTAATAGGTTCCATGCTGCACCATCAGATCGAAATTTTCATCGGTCGCATACGCGCCATGCTCGATAGAGGTGCAGCCCGCCAGCGTGGCTGCCTTCACCGATGCCGCCGAATGCGCGTGAACCAGCGTGCGCAAGCCCAGCGCCTTGGCCTCGCCGCACGCGGCATCCAGTTGCTCGTCCGTCATCGTCTGCGTGCCGCCTTCGCGAATACTTTTTGAAGCGAAAAGCTTTATAAAATCCGCGCCCTGCTGCTTTCGTTCCCGAACCAGCTCGCGCAGCTTATCCGGAGGACCGCTCTGCGCAAACAGCGGCTGCAGCGACGTGAGAATTCGCGGACCGGGAAGAATTCCCCGCGCCGTAGCATCGCGCAAATATTTGTCTTCCGGCGATCCCGGACTCTGCAGTGTCGTAAAACCCGCATTAAGCGTCATCACTCCGTTCTCGGCGCCATACAATATCGCCTGCTCCGGCGGCTCCCCGCGCCCGGCCAGCCGCCCGTTTTCGAAGTGATACATGATATGCGAATGCGTGTCGATCCAGCCTGGAGTAATCGTCAGATTCCTAAGATCATAAGTAATCGCATCCGCTGGCACCGCGCCCCCGATGCGCAGGATCTTCGATCCTTCGACCACAATAACCGTGTTGTGCAGCACATGCCCCTTGCCATCCAAAACAGTCGTCGCCCGCAGCGCGATGGGGCGCTGTTGTGCGGCTAGAATCAGCGGCATCGAAGACAAGAATGCCGTCAACGCGCAAAGTATCCGATTTTGCATACTCTGATACGATATCGCGTGGCCGCTTCACAATCCCGAGGAGAAATATTTGCGCGAGCTTTCTAAATTGAGGATGGCTGCCTTCCCAGCCGCATTGGCCATAGCACTCGTAGCCGCTGCCGCCCCCCAAAGCGCGAGCGAATTCCACCAGCTCAGATTTCGCTTCATAGGACCCGTAGGCAACCGCGTATCCGCAGTCGCCGGCGTCCCCGGCAATCCTTTGATCTACTACGCCGGCGCCGCTTCCGGCGGCATTTTTAAAACCTCCGATGGAGCCGCCACTTGGCAGCCAATCTTCGACCACGAACCCGTGATGTCCATCGGCTCTCTCGCCGTCGCCCCGTCAGATCCCAACATCGTATGGGCCGGCACCGGAGAAACCTGGATTCGCAGTCATATCTCGCTCGGCATGGGCATCTACAAATCCACCGACGCGGGCAAAACCTGGAGCTTAAAGGGCCTCGAAAAAACCGGCCGCATCGGTCGCATCGTCATTGATCCGCACGATCCGAATATCGTCTTCGCCGCCGCACTGGGCACCGCTTACGGACCCCAGCCCGAGCGCGGCGTCTTCCGAACCACCGACGGCGGCGCCACCTGGAAAAAAGTCTTGTTCGTCGACGAAAATACCGGCTGCTCCGACGTCGTCATGGATCCCAGCGATCCGAAAATTCTGTTCGCCGGCATGTGGCAGTTCGTCATCCACACGTGGGGCCAGGAGAGCGGCGGCCCAGGCAGCGGAATTTTCGTGTCTCGCGACGGTGGCGATACCTGGAACCGCCTGAGCGGTCACGGCCTGCCCGAGCAGGAAGTAGGAAAGATCGGACTGGCCATCGCGAAAAGCGATTCGAAACGAATTTACGCCATCATCGAAACCGGAACCGGCGAGCCCTGGAAAGGCAAGCCCACCGCTCCCGGCTATCTTTGGAGATCCGACGACGGCGGCGCCAACTGGAAAATGATGACCCCCAGCCACGACGTCGCAGGCCGTCCACATTACTACAGCCGCATGGGCGTAGAGCCGGATGACGAAGACGAAGTGTATTTTCTAACGGCTTCGTACGCGAAATCGGAAGATGGCGGTGAAACCTTGCAGGTCATGCGCGGCTATCCGCGAACCGCTGGCGGCCACACGCTCGGAACACCTCCACAAGGCGATTTTCACGATATCTGGATAGATCCAACCGATGGCAACCGCATCGTTGTTTCGAATGATGGCGGCATCGGCATTTCCGTCAATCGCGGCGCGACGTGGGATCGCGTTCAGCTTCCCAACGCGCAAATCTATCACGTCACCACGGATAATCAAGTCCCATACAACGTCTACGGCAACCGCCAGGATGGCCCATCCTTTCGCGGCCCCAGCAACAGTCGCGTAGCGGGCTATGGTCAATTCGTCCCCCAGATTCCCCGCGCCGAATGGATGACCGTCGGTGGAGGCGAGAGCGGCTGGACCATTCCAGACTGGTCCGACCCGAACATTATCTGGTCGAGCGGCACCGCCGCAGGCAGCATCGGCGGCAGCATCGATCGTTACGACCAGCGCACTCGCCAATTTCGCTCTGTCGAGGTTTGGCCGGACGAAACCGAAGGCCGCCCCGCCAGCGACCTGAAGTATCGCTTCAACTGGACCTTCCCTGTCGCCATGTCGCCGCACGATCACAACAAGGTCTACGTCGGCAGCCAATACGTCCACGTCACCACCGATGGCGGCCAGAGCTGGCGCGTGATCAGTCCCGACCTGACGCTGAACGACAAAAGCAAAATGGGATCTTCGGGCGGGCTCACCGGCGACAACATCGGACCCGAATACGGCGGAACTTTGATCTCAATCGCCGAATCGCCGAAACTGCCCGGCCTCATCTGGACCGGAAGCAACGATGGCCAGGTGAATGTCACGCGCAATGCCGGCAAAACCTGGACAAACGTCACGGCAAATATTCCGGATCTTCCGCCCTGGGGAACCATTTATAGCGTCGAGCCTTCGCATTTCAATCCCGCCGCCGCCTACATCACCGTCGATCTACACCAGCAAGACAATCGCGATCCTTACGTCTACAAAACGAAAGATTACGGAAAGACCTGGAAAAATATCGCCGCGACCATTCCAAAATCTCAGTTAAGCTACGCGCACTGCATCAAAGAAGATCCGCTGAAACCCGGACTCCTCTTTCTCGGTACCGAAAACTCGCTGTACGTATCTTTCGACGATGGAGACAACTGGCAGCCGCTACAGAACAATCTTCCTCACGCGCCCGTGTATGGAATCGCCGTGCAGGAACATTTCAACGATTTAGTATTGGCCACCTACGGCCGCGGATTTTGGATTCTCGACGACATCACACCACTCCGCCAGATGACATCCGCCGTGAAAAATTCCGACGCATATCTGTTTGCGCCTCGCCCCGCCTATCGCTTTCACGGAATCACTCCGCTCATGGCGCCCGCCTACGATCCTACAAACGGACAGAACCCGCCTTATGGCGCCGATATCGACTACTACCTCAAAACAACTCCAGCCGGAGATGTGAGCATCACGATCCTCGACCAACACGGCCGCACCATCCGAACTCTGAAAGCATCGAAAGATGAAGGGATCAACCGCGTCTGGTGGGATCTTCACGACGATCCGCCCAAAGAAGATTTCCGCTTCTGGACCAGCCCCATTTACGCCTCCTGGATGAAGGTGCCGCCCAACGGCCGGCCTTTGCGAGAGCGCATGACAATTCTTGAGCCGCCCGGAACGTACACCGTGAAGCTTTCCGCCGATGGACACGAATTCACACGAAAATTGCTGGTACTCAAAGATCCGCATTCCACCGGAACCGAAGCCGGCATCCAGGCGCAAATCGCATTCCTCGAAGCTGTTCAGAAAAACATGGGCGCAGCAGGCGAGATGGTGAACCAGATCGAGATCCTTCGCAAACAACTCGAGCCTTTGGAAGCCTCGCTCGGAGATCCGGCGAACGCGCTCGAACAAAAGCTAATGGGCGTGGAAGAAAATCTTTATCAGTTACGCATCACCGGAGGCCAGGATGGCATGCGCTTTCCCGCTGAACTCATCGAAAAACTCTCGCACGTAGCAAGCGGCCTGCAACAAACCGATTTCCCTCCGACCTCCCAACAAATTGCCGTCAACCGGCAATACACCCGCCAGGTTCACGACCTCCGAACCGAACTCGACCACCTATTAGCCAAAGAAGTGCCCGAATTCAACAACACGCTAAAAGACCGCGGTCTCCCAGCCCTCACCTTCCCGGTCAACGCTAGATAATCGCGGCGCCGATTGCCCACGTGAGATGATGAAACTAAGCCTTTCGAAATGAACAAACCATTTCACCTAATGACCCCGGCAGAACGCACCGCTGCCCGGATCGCTCAGAATCGCGCAATTTCGGACAAAATTGCCGAAACCAAGACGCCACGCCCTCCGCGCCAATCGACGGGAGATTCCATTCGAGCCACCCCGGCAGAACGGGCCAAACTCGGAAGCGTGATCCGTAAAGTACAGCGATAATTGACAAATCTCGGTATTGACAAAACGCGCAATAGCGGTTATGTTGTAGGAGCACGTAAATTCCTTCCCCTCACTTGAACTCACTCGGTACGGCCCATCCTCCAACGGTAAGCAGCTCTCGATTCCCTCAATTGATGTGTTAGGATTTTGTAGCAAAAAGGTAAGAAAGAGAGAATTATGAAAGAAACTGGAACCGTTAAATGGTTCAATGCTTCAAAGGGGTTTGGATTCATCGCACGCGAGAACGGCGAAGATGTGTTCGTCCATTTCTCCGCGATCGAGTCGTCCGGCTATCGAAGCCTGGAGGAAGGGGCGCGCGTTTCCTTTGTCGTAAAGAACGGGCCCAAAGGACTCCAAGCCGAACAAGTCGCCCTAGCCTAAAGCTTTTTGGTCTAACGCCTTAGGCTTGCAAACTTCTGGTAGCAGGTCCGTGAATCGGACCTGCTTATCGGAACCTCCCCACCTCCCAGTGAAGCCGTACGGATGAAATCCATACCGGCCCGCGATTCTGGTTGTAGGCGGGATTTGCAACGTGCTGCAGGTCGAAACTCGCAAAAAATCCAGGAAAAAGCCGGGCGCTGTAATAGCTTTCCGACACATACTCCGGTCCGTATTGCAAACGGCCGTCTCCCAGCAGGAAATCGTGTCCGCCCAGTGCCAGGTACTCTTCGTGTACCGCCGATAAACCGCTGACCGTGAGTTCCGTCGCAACCGTATCGAACGGGCGATGCCAATGCTGTCCCGTGACCGATACGCCCCCCGTTGCCAGCCGGTCGATTGCCGTGAACGCAAAACTCTCGGTCTTTCCATCGTTCCATCCCAGCCGTGCAAACACCCCAATATCTTTCGTAAACTCCTGCTCGGCATTGATCCCAAACCCGTATTTCACCGTTCCGGGGCGGCGCGTTGCCGTGACATCGGGCACTCCGCCGGTTTCCTTTGCCAACCGGATCGCTTCGCTATAAGTACCCGCGTCCGCATGATTCACGTATTCGAGCGCCCGCAGAGCGCCGGGATGTTTCCGCAGCGTGTAACGATACTCGCCTTCGAAGACATCCCCGCGGTCGCGAAGAATTCTCCGGTCGAGTTGCGATCCATTCGCCACTTTCGGTTCAAAAGCACTGCCGTAGCGCACAGACCAGTTCCTGGTATGAAACTCGTGGACCCATCCCCAGGTGTAACCGCGCACATCCGCCGGATAGTCCCAAGCGCCGTTGTACATCACGGCCCAGCCCATGAACTGGGTGCGAGGATCGTGCGAATATCGGTTGTTGTCAAAGAAATCCGTCAGCGTGAAGCGTCCCACCGTGACCGTGTAGCGTGTCATGGGACGCTCGCCGGCAAGCTGATTTTCGTCGCTTTCGAACGGCTCTTTCCGATCTCCAAATCCGAAATCATGCGAGATGTAAAGCCGCGCCAGGTACGGCTTCGGAGTCGCGGAGGACACGCGCGGAAGCTCGCCGTTTGAAGAGTTGGCCAGGCCATTCACGCCGCTGAAGCCTCGGCCGCCGGCGATTTCGGGATCGAAATAGAGCTGTGTATTTTGATCGAGCCGAAGTCCGAAAAACAGCGTTGTGGTGAGCGACACATCGCGCTCCGGATAATTCTGCAGGCTGAACGGACCTTCATAAGGAGATGGAAACGTGCCATGATATTGGCCGATCGAAGTCGCCTGCCAAAAAAGATTCCAATCCTCGCTCTGCGCCAGCCCAGGCAAAGCGAAGTTGAGGAAAAGAGCAACCAAGCCGAGCCTTCGCCAAGTGTGGGCCAGGCGCTTTCGCCTGCCATTTCCGTGTTTTGAGAAATTTTTCAACAACGTCCTAAAACAGACCTGCCAAATTCAAGAAATGATACAGCACCAGCGCCATCATCAACACCCGATAGCCGCGTAACGCGAAAAGAAAATATCGAACGCTTTTGCGGCAACACTCTGTAAACTGGCACTCATGCGCATCGCTTACCTTTTCCTCTCGGCCGTATCGCTCAGCCTTGCTGCCGCACCAGACCCGGGATTATCCCGCTTGGTGCAACAAATCAACTACGTTTCTCAGGTCACCGACGGAGCAGTTGGCGTCAGCGCGCTCCATCTTGAAACCAAGCGTTCCGTATCCATCCGTGGCTCCGATCCTTTTCCCATGGCGAGCACCTTCAAACTGCCTGTGGCCGTGCAGATTATGACGCTTGTCGATGAAGGGAAACTGCGGCTGGGCGACATGGTCTCGCTTACGCCTCAGGATCTTCACCCCGGCAGCGGCGAACTGAGTGAGTTGCTGTTTCATCCTGGAGTTTCGCTTTCCATTGAAAATTTGCTCGAAATGATGATGGTCATAAGCGACAACAGTGCGGCCGATATCATGCTGCGCGAAGCAGGCGGTCCGGTTGCGGTGACGGCTCGCATGCGCGCCTTGGGATTCAACCACATTCGCGTCGATCGCCCCACCGCGCTGCTCATCTCCGACTGGGTGGGCGTAAAACATGTGCCGCCGCAAAGCGAATGGAATCGGGATATGTGGCACGAGTTGTATTCGGCTATTCCAAAAGACGAGCACCAGCATGCCGCCGTGTTGGAGATTGCCGATCCTCGCGATACCGCAACCCCGGACGATATGACGAAATTGCTGGCCGGTCTCTGGAACAAAAGCTTTTTGAAACCGGACAGTGCGAATACCCTGCTCGATGTGATGTATCGTTGCCAAACCGGCAAAGCGCGCATTCGCGGAATGCTCCCCAAGGGCACCGACGTCGCGCACAAGACCGGAAGCCTGGGCGGAGTGGCCGACGACGTAGGCATTGTAACGCTGCCGTTCAATGCCGGTCACGTAGCGATTTCGGTCTTTGTGCGATCCTCAACGAACCCCGAGCTCGCGGAGAAAGCCATCGCCGAAATCGCCCGAACGGTTTATGACTACTTCACTCTCTTTCCCGTCACGCAGCAGGAGAAGTAACAGGAACGCGTGCTTCAGCTCGGTTTACACCGATTGCCATTCCTATAAGCCCGTTCGGGACAACCTCTCGCTTTCCTCCGTTGCATTCGTATATTGCTCTTGCGTATCCGAACCGTTGAATCCGAGCCGGAAGCGTAAGCGCCCTTGACCGACTTGCGGAAATTCGGGCGGCGCGCGACATCGTTAAATTCGTGCTGAGGTTGAGAAATTCTTTGCGACATCGGTTTTCGCCAATGTTTACCGGACCGCCAGTGACTTTGAGAGCGCTTCGAATTTAGACGAATCGAGCCGAGCCGTGAACGTCAAGCGAGCGGTTTGCCGGACATTTGCGCGGGCAGTTGCGTGCAATCGGACTGAGGCGGCGCGAGGTTAGACTAGAGCGTGGGAAAACTGCCTGTCGCGGGAGAAATTGCGCAGGAATTTGAGCTACCGGACTCGACGGGAGCACCGCGGCGCCTATCGGAGTTCGTTTCGCAAGGCCAAGCGGTGCTACTCTTCTATCGCGGTAATTGGTGACCCTTCTGCCTCCGCCAGTTGGCGGACTACCGCGAACGCTATCGGGAAATCCGCGCGGCGGGCGCTGGCGTCCTGGCTGTCTCAGTGGATGCACTGGAAAAGTCGGAGGCATTGCGGCTCGAGCTGCATTTGCCTTTTCCGATTTTGTGCGATATCGAGCGGCGCGTTGTCAAGGACTGGGACATCTACAACCCACGGGAGAAGGGCGGCATCGCGAAGCCGGCAGTCTTTGTCATTGACCGTGACCGCACGGTGCGTTTCAGTGCAGTGGACACCGTTGCTATGCGCGTCCCCGCATCGGAAATCGTGCGCGTGCTGCAAGCGACGGCTGAGGCGCAGCGGGTGCGGCGCAGTGTTCACATCCCGCCATTGGCCGCGTGGTTGCGCGCGATTCGCAATAGCATTCGGCGCTAACCCGAAAACATTCCACGAATGCACCCACCCGCCGCGACATTTCCGATCAAGGCCAGCAATAACCATCCAAGTGTTTCACCTCTGCGCAGTTCCCCCAGCTTCGAGGCCCGGTTCACTCAGCGGCCCACAGTAAGCTATGTCCATGAAACGCAGGGAAATGTTTAAGGGACTACTGGCCGCGCCGCTGCTGGCTGGTGATGCCGTGTCAAGCGAGACATCCGATGCTGAGCCGGCGGTTCAGCTTCCGCATGTCGATATGATGCAGCGGCCCAAGGGAGCCGACGGCCGTGCGATGCCGAACATTCTCTGGATCTGCGCGGACCAAACCCGGTTCGACACGATTGAAGGACTGAACGATGCTCTTGATGAGGGCCGGCTTGTCACCGAGGATGGCACTGCCAAAGCAAAGCAGCCGGCCGCAGCCGAAACAATGGCGGCGGCACCCGCCCCGTTTGCCGGAAACATCGAGAGATCAGTCGTTCCCGCCGGAGGCGCCGCGCGATACCACGGATAAATGACATAGGTCCCGGTCAGCACAGCAGCCCAGGCGACCACAGCCATCGTGATCAGATAAACCCGTATGAAGCGCTCCTGGCCGGGGCTCGATGCGCGCGGAGCGGAAGGCGTCGTAACGCGATAAAGCCCCACAAGCGCGCCGGAACATGCCAGCAGGTACAGCGCGCCAAACAGCATCCCATGAATCAATGTCCAGAGGGCGCGTGCTGTGATTTCCATCTGCCGTTTCCTCCCGCAGACAAGCCGTGAAACCGGCCGCAGGTCATGGAACTCCCGCTCCGTTCATCGGCCGAAATCCCGGTGCGCTCGGCGGCTCTGGTAACCAGGTGTCAGCGGAGTCCGGTTTCTTTTTATCTTTTCCCCATGTCCAGTACATGCCGGCGTAGGCGTATTGTTCGGTTTGGCCCGCCACCGAGTGGCCGTAGCAAAACAGGAACTGCTCGCCGGGATGATGCTTGAAGTGATAGTAACCGCCAATGTCGATCATCGTTGAAGCTTCGGTCTGCGGCGCGGCATAGCCCTCCCGTCCATGGGAAAACACCTCGCCTCCCAGCTCCAGCCGCTCGCCGAAGGCGTATTTCAGCAGGAATGCGCCGTAGGGATAGTTGCGGTACTGCGTTTGCGGGACGATCGTCTCGCCGCCGCCGCCGTCCAGGAGCCAGTGCCCGAAATTCTTTTGCAGCCATAGTGGAACCTTGTACCAGACCTTCCCCACGCCGAGCCCTTTATCGTAGTTACCGGTCGGCACTTCAAACATCGTAAAGGTGCCGATCTGGGGAACGTACTTCGATTCCTTGATGAAGGCGATCTTGGCGCCGAGTTCCATATCGGTGAAGCCGAAGGCGGAGGAACCAGTACCGCCGGGTGCGTAGATAGGGTTGTTGGAAGGGTTGATGGTGCCAAAGGGGGCGATGACGTGTAGCTGCAGCCTGGGAAGCGCGCCCCAGTTGAACTCGAAAGCCGGACCCATGGAATCGATTTCCGCTGGCGTCCCATCCATACTCCCGAAGATGTAGAACTCGTAATGCTGGAAGTCGACTGGAACCGGATCGTCCGTTTGGAACGGAGGGCCCTGCGCACAGAGGCTGGAAGCCGCAACCATGAGCAGCAGGAACAGCATCCACGGAGAGCATCTGACGAGTATTCGTTGATAAAATGACATCGCCGGTCGACGAGCGCTGCTGCGCGAATTAAATACTATCATCAATCGTAATCTGATGTCGAAATCGAAATCAGAGCAGAAACGCCCCGCTGCGGATCGCGATCTGTATTCGGGCCTGATTCCGCTGCATGTGCTGCATCACGCCGTAGAGGGTCCGATTTTTGGTCTCGGAATGATCGAGGAGTTGGCGCGTCACGGATACCGCATCAGTCCGGGGAGTCTGTATCCTCTGCTCCAGGGACTTGAGAAGAAAGGCTATCTGCGATCAACGCAACAACGAAACGGAAAATCGCTCCGAAAGGTGTACCGGGCGACTCAGTTGGGCCGGAGGGCGTTGGCGGGGTCAAAAACCAAAGTGCGGGAGCTGTTTCACGAACTCATAGAGGGCGACTAGCTCAACCGCGTATAGTCGCCAAGGGTTTACAAATCCACGGAGTCGCTGCACTTGGGATAACGCGCATCCCGTCACTTTGATTCGTGTGGCCGACGAGAAGTCATGGGGAAGCATGGCCGACTACACGGACAAGTGGATTTTGGTAACGAGATGCAACGGCGTTTTTCATTCCTAATCTGCGCCATGCAAAGAAAGTTCATCGTGTCAGGAAGTTGCGAGCGCATGGACAGGAATGACAGCAATTTGGAAACGCACGCCTTTGTCAGGTCTCAATGATCGTTTGGGCCAATCTCACCGCAGCCGACTCTACGGCCAGGTGACTTCCGTTTGCCCCACCTGCGCCCTCACACACGCCGTGTTCGAATTGAGTTATTGCCCTAGCGTTCAAATTTCCGCTTGGCAGTGATTCCGGAGTAATTGGCCTGTTGGCTCTGTATAACCCGATTTCGGGCGCTATCCACGGATCGGTTTTCAGGGATCTTGAGAAGGCGATTGTATGACGGGATGCCTCAATGTTCGGGACGTCGCATTTGATTCCTAAGGTGATCAACGGCTGTTGGTTTATCTGCGAGATGTGGACGGTGTGTTGGACTGCAGGACCAACAACTCTTGGCTCCTTGCGACGAGTTATTTGCTTGTCGTACACTCCGCAGGTATAGCTGTTGAAAAAAACGCCTGTGTTTTCGAGCGCCAGAGTCACGGTAATCGCGGGTCTATTACTGCTGATCCCAGCCGCCGCTGGGCTGTTGATTTCCGGGGTTCCGCGAGCTTATTGCCCTCTCCCAACGTTGACTATCGTACCCGCGTTCCTACTGTCGTCGGAGCACGCGGAATACGCGGCAATCGCATTACCCTCGCTGCTGTTTTTCGCCTGGAATCCGGGGCTGATGCGCGGCCGAGTTAAAGTCCCCAGGCGTTCGTATGGTCTCTTGGCGCTTTTGACAGCACTCAGTGTTTTTTATTTTGTTTCTGGCTGGAAGCTTGGCGTGGAATACGAAGGCATCGAATACACGCTAGCGGTCTGCTTTATAAACATCGTCTGGATCGCTTTACTTGGTCTAGCGTTCTTCAGAGCCCGAGAAACAGCATGTTCATTCGAGCGGAACCTGGTGTTGCATTGGACTCTTTTCGCCTGGCTTGCATGGTACGCATTTCCCTATTTGGGCGAGTTGCCATAACGATGCTTCATCATCGAGAAAGCCGCGGATGGTAGGCAACGGAGAGCAATATTCGGTCGCTTGTCCGTATCACGCGCATGCCACTGACGTGCGGGCACCCACAGTTCAATCAGCGCAATGCCGACTAGAACGAAGCCGCTGGGCGGCGGGCGCTACGCGCTGGCGGTGAACTGTGAGCGGTAGCTACGATAGAGTAGCGGGTCACAAGGAGGAGTTCCCTGTGACCCATTTACGCAAGATGATGCTGGAAGAACTCCAGCGTCGTAATTACTCCGATGGTACAGCGCGCGGTTATCTGCAGCGCAGTCGCAGCATTCGCCGTGCACTTCGGAAAATCGCCGGACCAAGCTCGGACCAGATGATCTCCGAAGCTACCAGGCGTATCTGCTCAAGAAGCGCAAGCTGGCCGTGGATACGGTGGTGGCCCGCGTTGCGGCGCTGCGATTCTTCTTCGTTCGAACGCTGAAGCGACACGAGTTTCGGGAGGAGTTGCCGTACCCGAAGAAGCATCGGCGGCTGCCGACGGTGCTGAGTCTGGAGGAAGTCGGCCGGCTCATCGATGCCGCCGGCAACCTGAATGCAGCGCGCCATCCTCATGACCTTTACGGCACTGGCATGCGGCGGACAGAAGTTTCGCGGCTGAAGGTGAGTGATGTCGACAGCCAGCGCATGATCATTCGGGTGGAACGCGGCAAGGGCGGCCACGACCGCGATCTACCGCTCAGCCCGGCGCTGCTCGAAACGCTCCGCGAGTATTGGCGCTGGAAGAAACCAAGACCTATCTGTTTCCTAGCGATAGCGGTCACCGCGGTAAGGACCAGCCTATCTCGGACAAGAGCGTATGGTATGCCTGCACAGAAGCTGCGCGCCACGCGGGCATTAGCAAACGTGTGACGCCGCACACGCTACGACACAGTTGGGCCACCCACCTACTGGAAGCGGGCACCGACCTGCGGACGATTCAGATGCTGCTCGGCCATGGGGATCTGGAAACAACCGCCAAGTATCTTCATCTGTCGCAACGGCACTTGCACGCGGTTGCAAACCCGCTGGACAACTTGCCGGTCTCCAACGTAAAAGAAACCAGCCGCGAGTATCACCGCAAGAAAAAATGAGCCGGCCTGCCGTGGAGGTGGCCGACATCCTCCGCGCACGGGGCAGCCGCTTTCTCGAGAAGTATCGATCGACTTCTGGGCTACCAGCAGCTCAAGCGTTTCGGGCCATCCAGAACTGCCGCACGGCGGCTCTGGGCGGCCATCTCGATGCCTGTTCTGGTTGCGGTCACCAGGCCATCTCCTATAACTCCTGCCGCAACCGGCATTGCCCAAAGTGCCAGGCGCAAGCGCGCCAACGCTGGCTCGCACGCCCGCGAACGTGAAGTGTTGCCGACCACCTACTTTCACGTCGTCTTCAGCTGCCGCATGAACTGAATGTGTTTGCGCTCGAGAACCCGCGCGCCTTCTACGACCTGCTTTTCAGAGCCAGTGCCGCAGTCCGCACTCGAAATGGCCGCCAACCCCGAACGCCTCGGTGCCGAGATCGGCATGATCGGCATTCTGCACACCTGGGGGCAGAACCTGTTGCTCCATCCTCATATTCACTGCGTGATCCCTGCCGGCGGACTCTCGCCGGATCACCAGCATTGGGTAAGCTCTCGCCATCGCTTCTTTCTGCCGGTGAAGGTCCTTAAGACGCGTCTTTCGCGGCAAGTTCATCGACGGACTGAAACGTCTGCATCGGCGCAAGAAGCTCGGCTGCACCGGACCCGCCGCCGTATTCAGCGAACCGCAAGCAGTTCGCTAAACTTCTGGGCCGGTTGCGTCGCCAGGACTGGGTCGTCTACGCCAAGCCCGCTTTTGGAGGACCTCTGCAGGTGCTGCGCTATCTTGGCCGCTACACTCACCGTGTTGCCATCTCGAATCATCGCTTGCTGGCTTTCGATGGAGAGCGCGTCGCCTTCCGCTGGCGCGATTATGCGCACGGCAATAAGTCACGCATCATGACGCTTGATGCGGTCGAGTTCCTGCGCCGCTTTTTCCTGCATGTGCTTCCCAAGGGCTTTGTGCGCATCCGCCATTTCGGATTTCTGGCGAATCGTTTTCGGGCCGATCGACTCGCTCTGTGCCGCCAACTTCTCCCGCCAGGTTGTTTCTGAAATAACACTTACTCCATCGACGGACGCTTCGTCCTGGCGCTGTCCACGTTGCGGCGCGCCCATGAGGGTCATCGCACGCCTGTCGGCTACAGGATCTATCTTTCCGGCGCATGTTCTTCGATTCCTCATGAGGCGCATATCTAAATCCACGCTCGCACCGACGTGCTTCCCGCACGCCTTCGCAGCAGTGTGTCCAGCCCTGTCCTCAAGGACCTCCAGCGCACTTCTCCGCTATTATCCTTACCGCGTGGCAACACCGTTCACGAACCTCCGCCTTCCGGCTCTATCCGCACTCATCGGCAATCCTCGCCGCGGCTTACAGGCGGCCCAGAGGCGTTCAATCTCCATAGACCGCGCCCGCCGCAAACACCAGCGCCTTCCTTCAAGTCTCCTTATCGAAAATGTCCGGCGATCAGTCCTACGGCTACGCCCAACTATCCTCCGCCGCGACATTTCCGATCAAGGCTAGCGACTATACGTCCAAGTGGAATCGCACCCCGAAATTGCGAAAGCCTCGCTTCCGTTTGCCACCGAATTTCGCTATAAAGTCGACGGGCAACCTCATCGCTGCGAAAACCCCACATTGAACGTCAAAGTTGCACTCGACATTTGCAACATGCGAGAGCCCGTGTTTTATGGGCCCTTTGGACCATGGTGCAAAACTTACCCTTTTTGAAACGAATGGATGGTCGCCGGTAACGCACTTTCAATCGGAAACAAGATCGGGCCGCTATTCTTTCGGAAGGAACTCCGTATCTGAGAGAGGCGCATTCGCGACAGGGCGAAGGCGTGGACGCGGAATGCAAATTCCGCGTATCGCCCCCTCTTCGTCAAAACTGCCTGCTCTTAATTCGCGCACCGTTTAGAAACCAATGTAATCCCCGATATTCTCACCGTTAAACAATACGTGGAAACGGCTACGGCGGAAGCCAGCAACGAAAAGGGGTCTTTCCTTTGCAACGCAAACGTGGCGTGGCGTGGAACCGGGAAGGGAAAACTCGTACTTGCGGGTGAGGGAGAACTCGAGTTGGCTGAACAGACGGGCTTCCGGCGTTCGTTGCGAAAAGGACTCTTTGTGACACATTGGCCTGTATGATTCTCAAACTTGATGCGCTCACTTTCGCCAAGCCCAAAAGTGATAGCCTTATTTAACGAGCCAGTAAAACACCTGTGCTTGCTCAGAACGAGAGGAGAGAATATGGCAGATTCAGCACCAATTGGCGGAGACCCACTAAGTTATGGAGACAAGCCATGGCTAGCACACAACGGGGTCGGGGGGAAGAATAGCACTGGTGACAACGACAACGTGGCTCTGGGTCGTCTAAACGACCTTGGAATCGACGATCATTCATTCCCTGACCTTGCAACAATTATTCAACTCTCAGAGGGGGAGAATAACGCGGCTTTTGCGGCATTGAACGGCGGCGGTAATCCACCTGTTGCAGTAGGAGATAAAGCGATCGGCGGGGTGGGCGTCTTTGGTCAGAGTATCGCTGGTGGAATTGACGAAGACGCAACATCGCCACCGGTGGTTCGGCCACCTATGACGAGGGGAATCGGGGTTGCAGGCCATTGCAACACAGGGTGCGGCGTATACGGCCAGTCGCTTTACGGCGCGGGCGTTGTTGGTTTCATTTCGGCCACTGGTTGGGGAAGTAAGGCCTCTGGGCTCCACCCCACGTTCCGAAACGCAGGCGTGTTTGGCCACAACGAAAAAGTGTTGGTTGAAACCCCACCAGACCCCATATCAGGCGCGGGCGTCCGCGGACACGGGGATGCCCTCCGTGTAATTTCAGACGATTCGCAGCCACGACCATCTAACGACCTCCCCGGTGGCGTGTTTAGTTCGGGGCAGCTTGAATACAAGCCCGACCCCACCACCAAACAACACAGTGCGGTGTTCAGCAGGTCATCGCAGGCGCAGATGCGGCTCGTACCGCACAAACCCGGATTCGTGATTATCGATGGTAAGAAAGTCCCCAGTACCTTTCCTGAGCATGGCGCAGTGGGTGATTTTTTTATGACGTTTGATGTAACGGATGGGCAGCACGCCAGTCTTTTCCTCTGCGTGGACCTAGACAATATCCCAGTACCACCCAAGCCTATCTGGGTCAAAGTGCAAATGTCGATGGATCCAAATGATCGGCATCACGGGGGGGAGCCTATGCCTTATAGAAGGCCTGCCCAGCCTCAGGGCATCCACCTTGTTGGTTGGTTGTAGAGACTCGCCCTTGCTCGTCGGTTTTCAGCCGCCGGAACGCTATGGGTCTTTGTTGCTTGCAAGTACGCATATGGGGCGGCCCGGCAGGGCCGCGCGGTGTTGCACAAAGGACCCTTTTTTGAAACACTGGCTCCTCCACTTTGACGTAAAACGCGCTTCGCGCGGATTTGCTTGGGGCAGACCGCCCATCACTCGGCGGTAGGTCGTCAACGTTGCAGTTCCAGGTTGAATCGGCGTTTCAGGAGAGTAATCCGGCTCATGCAACAGAAAGCCCAGGCCAAGACTTGCGGTGATCGGGAAGCCGTGGGGGCCATTCCGAATGTCCCATTTGGGAGATCCTCGAAGTCCGATGGGGCTCAGCAGCGATAAGAAATGTTTGGGGGCATGTTGCGCTTAAATTGAAGGAACGGCCTTGTCCTTCACTGTCGTTCCACTCCATAATCTCGATTTGCATCCTGGCACACTGATCCCGTTCGGCAAGTTTGCAATACGAGATGTTCCAGAGTGGCTGCGCAAAGAGCCAGTACTCGAGAATCTAAGCAAACGCGATCGAGACGGTGTACACAACGCTCAGCATGCCCTCGTGTCAGAATATGAGGCCGAATCGTACGGGCATCCTGATCTTGAATGGGCGGGAACACAGCCCAAGGGCATTCAAGACCTTCGTTGGCAATCCGCGTTGCTTGCGAACATGTCGATGTGGGTGATCATGCCTTCGGCCGTCTGCGTCAATTGCGGCTTTCACGCCCTAACCGCGCTAGGCGGGCGTCGGCTTGATACTCCGATCGTGAATGCGGTCGAGCACGAGACGACACTCTTTTGCCACGAGCGCGATGTACAGAGTGTTCCCACAGCTAATGATCTGCGAAAAGCTGGCAAGCTCTTCGGGACGCTTTCCACTGTCCCACGGAAGAATTCTGTTTGGCCCGCGCTGCGCGCCTTTTGGGCAGCACTTACTTCGTGCCCTGGCGACCTCCGATATCCGCTTTTCTGGCAAGGCCTTGAGTCCCTCTTCGGCTCCGAGACAGACACGAACGGCGTAAGCAAGCGCCTTCGGGATCGCATCTCTTACTTTCTTGCCGACGGCCAAAGCACGCAAGCGGAACTCTGCGAGAAAGTGAAAGCTTGTTATGCTAAGCGATCCGCGATCGTTCACGGCCGCTGGGAGGACAGCCAAGAATTCCATGATGTGCATATGTACACTACGGAGGCCATCGTTCGAACCGTTGTACGTCACATTGCGGACAAGCCAGGAATGCTCAAAGTGTTCCTCAGTTCCAACAGAGACGCTTTTCTCGAGGCTTGGGTGAAATCGAAAGCTTTCGTGCCGCCTGCAATTTAGGAGCGGCTGGCACGGCTTGCTCGCGGAAGCCGAACTTCGCGTCAAGCAGATCCGTATTCAACCGAGCGATTAGAGCCTCAAGTCCTCGAACGATTGTTTTGGCTTTCTGACGGCTGATCTCATGCCTACTGGTGGGGCGGTAGATTAAACGGGGCCGCATTCATGGTCATAGAAGGAGTAAGCACGGGAGGGAGGTCTTCATCAGATGATCAGCCTCCGCGGAAAATCCTGGCTCGGCGCACGCCACAACCGATTCTCATCCGCTCCTTTCGGCTAAAGAGTATCAGTGTCTGCTTGAACACCAGTCCGCATGCATTCGCTTCCCTTGCGTCTGGCCGGCAGCCGGAAACTGTAAGGCAGATACGGAACGAAAAGTCCCGTTCTCAACTGTAATGTCAGCTAGGCAGCC
>CAWBDW010000001.1:0-8326 GCA_963787545.1 uncultured Acidobacteriaceae bacterium | reverse complement strand
TACCTTCAATGTGGTTTGTTTGGGCCCCAGAACTAGTCGTCTGCGCTGTCGTGCGGTGTTGTGTAATTTCCGCCGGTGCTTTGCTCGCCACATCTCCGTCGTCAGTCCTAAAGTTATGAACCGGAAGGTTGCTAATCTGCCTGATCATCCGCGGCCCGCCTCGTACCAAACCAGCCATACCGTTCGAAATCCAGCGCCGCCCGTACGCCGAACACCCACGCCGCGCTGCCCCACAAATAGCGCGAGATATCCGTCCCGTCTACATTCTCTTCAGAGGAAAATCGGCACAAACATACTTGACTCAGGAGAGTGCCGAAGTCGGGGCCCGCGATTTTAGCTCTCTTTCAATCGCTGAATTATGTCGTCGATACGTTGATCTTGCGCGGGATCATGACGAATGGATACTCTTTGTGCAGAAGCATCTCGGTACTGGGCAACCGCTGCCGCCAGCGGAGATCCTTGAAGAGCGCTATCGATTTGCAAGAGAAGCCGGGCGTCTGAATCTTGACGGCGCTCAAGGCTGCGCAACCTCTCGATAATCAAGATCAGAATTTCCTTCAGGTCTGGTTCCATCCCGTAATTCTATACGTGACTCAGGAGGTCTGGCATAGTGAAGTGTATGCCAGAAAAACCAGTGTTTCTAAAAATCGGCGATAAGCTCATTAATCTGCAAACGGTCTCGCACGTTATTTTGGATCACACGCAGAAGAACGCCGACGTGTTTGTGGGTGATTTCAGAGTTCTCGTGCGTAGCATGGAGGCATACGCTTTCTTCGGTCGGGAACAGACTGAGGCGTTCTTTGTGATGCATCCGCCTAGTACATGAAGCCAGGGGCCTTGGTGTGGTCAAACACCAGGGTTTTCACATCAATCACGAGCAGAACGTCGTGTTCGTTTTCTGAAGTTTGAAGGGGAGTAAGAAGGCGATCAGTTGTGATTTTTACCTCGTCCACGAATTTGTCGTCTTGCAGTAGGCAGAAAAAAGGATCTTGGCCTGAAGTGGCTGGGTGATCCGGCATTTCAGGGGTGCCGGTTGGCATCCGCAGCCCATCGAAAAGAACCTTGATTCGGTTGTCGATATCTCCGCCATGCTTTACTAGTCCACCGGGCGCGTCCCTTCTCAAGAACAAGATCTCTAGAGAGCAGGATGCCCCGTAGAAGTCGCCGATTAGCGGGAAAAAATTGTAAATGTCATTGTTCTTGTTGGCGATCTTGTACCTGCCCAGTTCCCTAAAATCGAGTGGGTCACTTGCCCCGGTTTCGTCGATGAGACGGAGCATCGGATGCTGAGTCCACAACTCCTTGAGTTGGCAGTGAAAATGGCCGCGAAGGTGATTCTTATCCTTCAGTCGGGTGTCTGCCGATGACTGGCTGGGCAGTGGTCCCTGATAGAGCAGTCTGAATTTCACTTGTGTGCCTTTGAAGTTTGGCGGTTCGTGGTAAATGAAACGGTTATCGTGCGGAAGTATATCCCAGTCGGTGACCATGTGGCCTTTCCGCCGTAGCCGCATTCTTGATACACTACGACTAGAAAGGCTACTGACGCTAAGTGAGCCGCCAAGCTGATAGCGACGAGCCAAACACGAAACGGGGTGGACATCCGAAGATGTTCACCGAAGATTTATTCCCAGACGCGGGCGATCTTACCCCTTGGCAGAGGTTCGAACGCCTTGCGTCCAAGGTTTTCTCGGTTCCCAAAACGGCTATCGATAGTCATAAGCCGTTGCGTCCCCGCAAGGTCAAGCGGGCCTAGTTTTCCGAATTCCATTACGTTTCCCACGGTTCCGGCGAACTAGGCCGTTGCCGTGTCCAATGATGCGCCAGTCAATTCCTTGTAGGTAATGCGACGGCCTGCGACTTGCCCAGCCAAAAGGCAAAACCTTCCAAGGTCTGTATCATTCCGATTGTTGTAGCGAAATGCTTGTTCGTCAATGTAGCGGGACAGATGAGCGGGATCAACCGAAACATAGGTGCCGCCGAGCGTTCTCTTCAGAAGCGACCAGAAATTTTCAATGCCATTGGTATGAACGCGACCGCGAACGTATGAGCCGAGATGAGTAACCATCTCCCGCATGATCTCGGGCGGAAGATCATCGTAGCCGTGATGCTCATCAGTGTAGAGCATGGAGCCGAGTTCGACGTGCTCCTGGATGTGAGCATGAACGTGATGTTTTGTCCGGCTCGGCGCTACCTTGGCGCGCACTTCGCCGGTTTCCCGCTGTAGCAGTCCAAGGACTACTGTTTTGCCCCAGTTGCCATCGTTTACGGCCTTAATCTTGCGCTTGGAACGCTTGTGCATGTTTTTCACCTTGCCACCGATGAAGGTTTCGTCCGCTTCGATTTCACCGCAAAATTTCTTCTCCAGCGAACCGCTCGACATCGCCAAACGCAGACGATGCAGCATGAACCAAGCTGTCTTTTGTGTCACGCCTAAATCGCGATGAATTTCATAGCTCGAAATTCCGTTCTTGCAGTTGGCGATCATCCACATTGCCGTCAGCCACTTGTCCAAGCCGATGGGCGAGTCTTCAAAGATTGTTCCGAGCTTGACGGAAAATTGCTTTCGGCACCCTTTGCATTCCCAAACCCGCCGTGTGGCGATGAAGGAATGTCGCTCACAACCACAGCGCGGACACGTAATTGGTCCAGCGCCCCACCGCATATTGACTGCAAAGTTCAACGCATTATCAGGGTCGGAGAAGTACAGGATCACCTGCTGAAGGGTTTGCGGAATTCCTGACATGCTTCAAGCCTACAAGAACTTTGTTCCTGAGTCAAGTATGTTTTTACCCGAAAATCCCTCGCCTGCCTTCGTATCCCGCCCGTAAGGCAGCCTCATGAGAATGTATGGCACCGTCATTCCGATGTACCGCGATTCAGATCTCGTCCGAAAACTCTCCAACTTCATGTACCGCGAACTTTCGAAAGTACGTTCCAGCACAAACGTTTCCGGTATCTGTTGAAAGCTCTCCAGGCCCAACAGTTCGGGGGCCGCCGCTGTCACAAACGGCACCTGTGCATGCGCGCCCAAGCGGCTGATCCTTTCCAACAGCTCTACATCGTCAGGATGCGAAGTGATCTCATAATCGCCGATCAGCAGCCCAAGCGGCAGACCTCCCGTGCTTTCCAAGACCTTTCGTGCAAACGACGAGCTATATCGTTCGCGCTCGCGAGAGAACTGCGTGAGCAATTCTTTCTTCGTCAGGTTGAGAAGCCTCACGCGCACATGTTCCGCCTTGCGCGTGCGCTGCACCAGGAAATACAATCCTCGCCAGCTCGCTTCGAGTTTTTGAAAAGCCGGGTCATGAAGCGGTTGAATCAATTGAACAGAAATCAGGTGGTCAGTCTGAGCGATTCGCGCATTAATCATCTGCTCCGAATCGCGAGCGGTTCCTATCTCACCCGTCTTAACTTGGCTAATGAACTCCGAAACCAAGTCCACCGATTTCTCTCGCTCATATGGCGTCTGCGCATGAGTGGCTGCCGCAATTTGCTCTAGCATCGATGGCTGTTCATCCGCCGCCATTTGTCCTCGCGACCACACTCCAGGTTCTGGAGTGGGCGCCGGTTTCGAAACAGGCGCCTGCAGTTTCGGCTGCTCGGGTTTACGCTCCGCTTCTAGTTGCTCCAGCTTTTCTGGCTCACGAACCATTTCCTGGAGCAATTCCTCCAGCTTGTCGTTCCCCTGCAAAGTTGTCCGCAGGTCCGCCAACCTGCCGCGCAAATCCAGAAGTTCCCTAAGTGGCCGAATCTGCCGCGCCACCTGTTCCGGTTCGAAATCCTCCAGGGCGCGAAACTTCAGCATCACCTTCAATGTCCGACCGTCTTCTTGCAACGTATTGTTTACTTCGAAAGACAAGCTCGGCCGGCAACCCTCAAGCACTAAGTCGAAATTATCCGCGCTGACATCGACAAATCGTCGATCCCTCATGCGGGGCAGTGGCTGCTCCGGTTGGCCGTCATGTCTCCCAGCACCCCAATCACCAGCGGCAGTTCTCCGCCGCTGTTGCAGTCAATTCAGTAGGAGCATGGTTGTTGCCAGAATGTTAGCAACTTTTGATATGTGATATTAAATGATAGGTTTCGTCTATCAGCGGCGCGTTTATAAGTACCAAATTTGTATTTTGGATTTGCTTCTCGATTCTTCCATTTCTGTTGATATTCAATAGTGTTGGCTATGCGCTTATATCGGACCTTCTGAAGCTGTCAGTCGTATTCTCTTTTTTGGCTTTATTGCTATAAGGCAATTAAGTAGCAGTTATTTAACTAGGACACTGTAGCGGCGGGGACTTCTCCTAGTTGTCGTCGCTTCAGTGCAAGAAAGGGACAACTATATGTCCACAATCAAGGATCAACTAGTCACAATGCTGGAGGAAGATGCTGAGATGAGCCGGCGCTACTGGTCTGGTCAGCTTACGCCGGAGGAAATGGAGATGGCTCGGCAAGACCATTATCAGGATGAAGTGGAAATTTCAGAGATTGGAGGGGAAAACTAATGTCTAGACAAGCCTACTATCATCACTTACTGCGTCAAGCTTTATAAGGAATCTAAGGGTGATTATAGTGACCCCAATCTGGTTGTCCTGTGGTATGCGTGGTGCGGTGTTCTGGTTGTGACGGTCGTTGCCTATCTATGTATCCGTTGATGACTTCTAAAACGGACGGTAAAAACACCGTTCGTTTTCCTTGCCGGGCGTTGGTGAACACAACCGATTTAAGAAAGTCGTATTCCATGTCTAACTTAATTATGAAGGGATATTGAAAAGTGCGCAAGCGCTCGCAATACCTCGGGTATGAGTCCAGCTCCCCCAAAGATTTCAAGCCCGCAAAGTTCTGTAAATTGAATCTCCTAAGTTAATCAATCCTAGTTCCTTATTCGATTCGCTGCCGGAGTGGAGGGCGAAGCCCGGAACGGAGGCGGTGAATCAGGCCGCCGCTTGGCCCGGCTCGGCCGCGGACATGTCTGTGACCACCTCCATGTTGAGATAAATGCGTTCCATCCATTCCTGATTGGGCTCCATCATCAGGGTGCTGACCAGGCGCACGCAGGCCTGTTGGTTCGGGAAGATGCGGATCGCTCGCTTCGTGCGTTTGATCTCCTGATTGACTCGCTCCAGCATGTTAGTCGAGCGCATCCGTTTCCGATGCGCTTCGGGTAACTGGTACACGGCTAAGATCTCTTCCCCGCAGGCCTCCAGCACAGCCGCCGCTTTCGGCCCCCGTCGGCCGAGCACCTCGACTGCTTCGGCCAGCGCTTGGCGTGCCGCTACCAACATCAGGAGCTTCGGTGATCGCCTTCAGCAGTCCCAGTACAAACGCCTTTTCACGCCTCGCCGTGTGATTCAGAATATGCGCACGAAATGCACCTGGCAGCGCTGCCACAGCACTCCTTGGAAGTGTGGATCAATGGCTCTGCGCATCCCCTGGTGATCGTCGGAAACCACGTAGCGCACCCCGCGCAGCCCACGCCGACTCAGATCGCTGAACACCTCGCCCCAACTCGCCTCGCTCTCTGAGTCCGCCACCCACACCCCCAGCACCTCGCGTAATCCTTCCGCGCTGATACCCACCGCAAGCAGCACGCCCTGGCTGATCACCTCACCGCCGCGCCGCACTTTTTCATAGCGTGCATCGATCATCAGGTATGGATAGCTGTTCTCGATGGCACGCTCGCGCCATTGCTGGATCTCCTCGTCCAGCTTCTGCGCCAGAGCCGAAACCTGGCTCTTGCCGATCTCCAGCCCGCACAGCGCTTCGGTGATGTCGCGCACCTTGCGTGTCGAGACTCCTTCCACGTACATCTGCACGATCGCCAGCACCAGCGCTTTCTCACTGCGCTGATAGCGTTCGAATAGCTCGGTCTGAAACTCGCCATCCCGGTCTTTCGGAACTAGCAGTTCCAGTTCGCCCACGCGCGTCTTCAGCAGCCGCGGCTTGTAGCCGTTCCGGTATCCCCGCCGCCCCGGCGTACGTTCATAACTCTCGGCCGCCAGAAAGCTGCTCATCTCCGCCTCGAGCACCTGTTGCACCACCCGCTGCACCAAGGCGCGCATGCCGTCATCGCCCGATGCCGCCGCTGCTTGCCATGTCTGTCTCAGTTCGCTATCGTTGCTCTTGCGAGCCATTCGGTTCTCTCCTTTCGAAACGTTTTCGTCAAAAACATTTTAAGGAGATTCTGTTTGGCTCGCTCTGCCTCGCCCCTCGGCTCGGCAGCACTCGCCTATTAAAAGATTGCAGCAATGAGCACAATCAGAATGACAGCAAATGGAAAACCCAACTCCACAAGCGTCCCGTTAGGTCTCTTGATGATCCGAAGCACATGTAATGCACCGCTGTTTTTCATATGAATGCGAATACCCACTCCGAGGCGATTGCCCCAAAATTCGGAAAACATAAAATTCAGGCCCTTAGCCGACCGGAGCCTTACACCTGACCATACCCCGGCGGCTACGCACACTACCTATATCGTCAATGGCGTACAACTTTATGAGGGCTACCATAAAGGTTTGCTCCCTGACCGCCGAATATGGGCCGATGACCAGGGAAAAATTGCCTCGGAAAGTCCCGAAAAGCTACCACTATAGCTATAGTTCTATCGGGAGGGGGCTAAATCTCACTAAGAACGACCCAAAATGCATTTTGAAACGAGAATTTTGCCGTTTGAGGTACACTTTTTTGCGAAGCGATTGGCTTCTGCCTGAAAAAGTTCTTCTCTGACACTGCTGGTCCAGCACAAAGACCGGCAGTGTGAAGGAGGAAACATAAGTGCCAGACCAATACGAAGCGGTTCGCAATTTACCTTTTGAGGTCGTAGCGCCCGCGCTTAACGTTGACTTGAAACGGTTTAAACACCACAAAAACGAGTGGGTAGGCTACTGCCCTATCCACAAGTCAAAGAACAACAACAACTGCTTCCGATACCATGCCGTCGATGGCCGGTGGCACTGCTTCAGTTGCGGAGCAAAAGGAAAAGGCGCTGTAGACCTGGCTATGCGTGTTAACGACAGCACGTTTACGGCAGCGCTGGTGATACTCACACCGCTTACTGCCCAGCTCAGAGAGAACTTTCTTTACCACTCGGACGTTGCTCGCAATGTCGTAGGACTCTCAAGCGAGCTGAAGCCCTATTCCGGCAAATACGAAAGGTTCAAAGTTCCGTGCCCATGGCTGGACGCTCGCATACCGGACAAGGCCATACAGGAACGCTTTGGCGTGTTCTGTTACGACAACAAGGCCAGGAAGTCAGCTTATAGCGGGCGGCTGATGATACCTATTCGAGATGTGGATGGTCAGCTCTACGGTTACTGTGGTCGCGACATATCACACAATCCGGAAGTAAAGTATTTATTTCCTTCAGGCTTTTCCAAATCTCGGTTTCTCTTTGGTGCGTTCGAACTTTGTACGTTCGGCCAGCTTCCATTACGACGGGTTTATCTGGTTGAGTCTCCACTGTGCGTGATGAAGTTTGCAATGTACGGCTTACCGGCTGTCAGTCCGTTTGGCTTCTCGTTTTCTGCGGAGCAAATACAGGTGCTAGCCGGCTTAACAAGGGGCGCGGTATATCTCCGGACAGGAATAAATATGAGAACAGAGGACAGCAACTTGCCGCTTTATGTTCATCATTGTGGCTTCGCTGTCCCGAACTCCCACCGCATACTGATGACCCGGAATATCTTGATAAGGACGCGATATTGGGTCTGACCAAATAGCGTCTACATATCTTGGCCGCTTGCTTTGCAGGCGGTCTTTTTTATTGGACATACGTTCAGCGTTATAGCTCGCCGCGCTATTTACTTTTTAAGCTCGTGCCCGATAACTTTAACAAGCGCTACAACGAAGCAAATCAGCAACGTCAGCCTGAACAGGAAAAGCTCAATCTGATCCCAGGGGATGCTTGCAAGGTGTGAGGCGTCGATACACATGTCTCCAATTCCTTTTTCGAACCGGAGACAACTTGAGTATCCCCTCAGACCTATCCGATGTCAATACAGATCCTTCGCATTTAGTACGGAGTAAATTTTACATCCTCTGCCCGTTGAACGGATTGTCTAGACGGCGGTAGCTAATCGACAAACAAAGGTCTTCCCACAAGGGTCGTGTTCGCGTTAGCTAGAAACCGCCTCGGGCTATCCCCTTTACCGGAGTGAGAGCCGGTATGTACAGCCCGAATTGATTCCATCCCCCTGATAAGGGGAATTTCACGCCATCCAACGTTCAGTCAACTCACATGACCCCGGAGCCTTGCCCAAACATTTTGAGGTCGGTCAGCGTTTGTAGAGCGACTACCGCCTTGTGCATAAACCCAGCAACAGTACGAAGATAGATA